>CAWEQG010000019.1:0-307600 GCA_963811135.1 uncultured Solirubrobacterales bacterium
GCCGATCACCTCGTAGGCGTAGGAACTCGTAGCCCGGCTCGTCGTCAGCCGGCAAGTCTTGAAATCCTGCAACCTGCGCGCCGCCAAGGACGTCGTGGCCGACCTATGACCCGCGACTATGCCGACATGGCCGGTCAGGTACCGGACCTTGGTCGCGCGACCCGGCGCCCGCGAGCGCCCCTCGCCGCAGCACCTCACGCACCGCGGCCGGGGAACCGCCCTTCCTGTCGCAGATCGGCCTTGGCGGCGGCGAACCCCCAACCTGACCTAAATGGATATCCCGCCTGACCGAAAAACCGGTTACGCGGCGAGGCGCCGGCGTGCCTTCTGCACCGATGGCAGCGACGTCTTCGCTTTAGCGAGCGGCCGTGCTCGCAGGTCAACGCTCGCTGGCTTGGCGGCGATCGTGATCTCCTCGCCGGTCGCGGGGTTGCGACCCGTGCGCTTCTTCTGCGCAGGCTTAACGCGGACGGCCAGCTGCACCATCCCCCCGATCCGTACCTTCTCGGCGTTGCCGAGCTGTTCGAGCACGACCTCCTCGAGCGCGGCGAGCGCTCGCTTCGCGTCGGTCTTGCTCAGCTCCGCGCGGTCAGCGACAGCGGTCGCGAGCTGTGTCTGGGTCAGCGGCACCGGGACTCCTCAGTGATCGAATGGTCGAGCTGCACAGCGTGATTGAACCTCACGTCACGGACATCGACGCGTCCCAAGGGGGATCCTTGACGTCGCCGGGCGCCCAGCAAGAACGCGACACGTCGCGGGGCAGCGCGATCATCTGCGCGAAAATGCAACGTCACCGTCCCCATCGACGATCACAGTGACGTGGGAGTTCGCAAAATTTGGTCACAACGCCGCGTCTCGATCGTGGCCCCCGGCGACGTGTCGCTTACGCCGGCGGCGGGGTGTGCTGAACGATCGCGGCTGTCGGGCGTTACGATCCCGATCCGGATCCCGCGCCGGTAGGCGTTCGTCAGCGTGTGCCGCGTGCCGGCTGTGCCGCCCGCGATCATTGTGAACGCGATCACCACCCCGGGATGGGTCCAGCAACACCGCGCTATCGCGTTGGCGACGAAGCGCTCCTCGGAATCGAGCCCGATCGGCGCTTCGGCACCATCGCTTTGCCGAGAAGGAGGCGTCTGATGTTGGCCGTGCGACCCCCTTCTATCGGGGCTGGGGAGCGGGCTCTTGAGCGCCCGGTAGATCGTGCCGCGGCTGACGTCGAGCTCGTCGGCTATGTCTTGCAGGTGTGGCGCCGGCGGCCGTCGTCGTCGAGCTCGTCGCGCATCTGGCGTGCGAGCTGCACGTGCTTGTACTCTCGTGGCGATGCTTCAGCGTAGGTTCCAGGCGTGCTCAGCCAGCCAGGGCTCACGATCGTGAGCCGGTAGGTTTTGCCCGTCGCGACGCAACTGCTCGTCATCGGGGCCGGGCCATACGCGCTGTCGACCGCTGCCCACGCCGGTGAACTCGGTATCGACTCGGTCATCGTGGGCCAGCCGATGGCGTTCTGGCGAGAGCAGATGCCCGACGGCATGTTCCTTCGCTCCAGGGCCGACTGGCATCTCGACGCCAGCGGCGTCCACACTTTCGAGGCGTACCTCGATGAGCGCCAGATCATGCCCGCAGATGCGGACCCGATCCCGATCGGGCTGTTCCTCGAGTACGCCGAGTGGTTCCAGCACGTCAAGCAGATCGGCGTCCGACAGGATCTCGTCGCCGGGCTCGTCAAGTCCGACGGCCGGTTCGAAGCGACGCTGGCCAGCGGCGAGACCATCTTTGCCGAGGCCGTCGTGTGTGCTCCCGGGATTCGCCATTACACGAGCCTTCCCGCCTGGTCGGCGTCGATCCCGGACGGGCGGGCTGCCCACACGTGTGACACGGTGCAATTCGACGAGCTTGCCGGAGCACGCGTCCTCATCGTCGGCGGCAGGCAGAGTGCGTACGAATGGGCGGCACTGATCCACGAGCACGAAGCTGAGCGCATCGACATCGTCCACCGCCACGACGTCCCGAGTTTTGAGCGCGTGAGCTGGAGCTTCGTCGACGAGCACGTCAAGAACACGATCACAGTGCCCGGGTACTGGCGCAACCTCCCCAAAGCGCAGCAGAAGGCGATCGCAGCACGGTTCTGGGAGGCCGGCCGCCTCACGCTCGAGGATTGGCTGGCACCGCGGCTCGACTGGGAAGACGTTCACCGCTGGCCTGGAACCGAGGTGGTCCACGTCACCGCTGGCGGCGGCGACGAGCCGCTGCGTGTCCAGCTATCGAACTCCGAGCGCCTGACCGTCGACAGGATCATCTTCGCCACCGGCTACCGCGCCGACCTCGCACGCGTCCCCTACCTGGCCGGACTGCTCGAGCGGATCGACATCGTCGACGGCTTCCCCGTTCTCGGCGCGTACTTCGCCACGAGCCTCCCGGGTCTCTACATCACGGGCTTCTCCGCCACCAGGGACTACGGCCCCTTCTTCGGCTTCGTCAAAGGCGCCCCAGCTGCCGCCACCTTGATTGCCCGCGACCTCCTCTCCAGAGAGCTAACGCTAACTGCGAGCGGTGGCGTCCGAGACACGCGTTAGCTGGCCGGCTCGTCCTCGGCCGAACGTGGTCGCGGTCTGCTCGCGAAAACTTGGGGTGATGAAGCGCCTCGGTGGTGCTCCATCCGGCTGAGCTCGTACTGCCGCTCGTCGGCGTCCAGTCGCTCGCTCAAGTCGTTCAAGTGGACGAATCGGCGGAAGAGGTTGGCTCGACGGCCGAGGCTGGCGTGAGCGGATCGACCCGATTCCATAATCAACGCTCGATAATAACGATTATGTGAAGTTGCCTGCAAATCGCGCTGTTTTGATGCGCCGCCAGAGCTTTACAGGTTGGAGGTGGGCTCCGGCGTCGCCGACAGCTGCGCACGCTCGAGGGCCACACCAGGCAGGGTGAGTGCGGTGGCGTTCGCGCCGGACGGGCGGACACTCGCGAGCGCCAGCGACGATCACACCGTGCGGCTGTGGGATCGTCAGGGAGCGATCGCGCGACTGGCTAGTCCGCCGTCGGAGTATCAGCCGATCCTGATCACTGGCGTGACGGGCTTTGTGGGTATGGAGGTGATGGCGCGCTTTTTGCAGCGCAGCCAGCGGCACATCTTCGCGCTGATTCGCGCGCCGAACGACGCCGACGCCTATCAGCGCCTGCGCGCGGCGCTGGCCACCGCGTTCGGCGATCCCGATGCCCATCCCGGACGTGTGGCTGCGGTGGCGGGGGACATCGAACGCCCCGACCTCGGCCTAGATCCCCGACGCCTGGACGAGCTGGCCGAGAGGTCAACCGGGTGCTGCACTGCGGCCTCGGTGTCGTTCGAGCTCGGGCTCTTCGAGTCGCGCGGAATCAACGTCCCGCGGCACCCAGCACATGCTCGCGTTCGCCGACCGCACCCACCAGCGCGGCGGCCTGGAGCGCTTCACCTACGTCTCCACCGCTTATGTCGCCGGCACCCACCGCGGCGAGTTCTCCGAGCAGGACTACGACATGGGACAGGGGTTCCCAACCCTTACGAGCGCTCCAAGTGGGAGTCCGAGGGCATCGTACGGGAGGCGTCCAGTCGCCTGCCGGTGCAGATCGCGCGCCCCAGCATCATCGTCGGCGAGCAGGCGAGCGGCTGGACCACCGCCTTCAACGTCCTCTACGGGCGGATCCGCGCCGCCTCGACCGGCGCCTACCGCGCGCTCCCGCTCAACCGGCGGGCGCCGCTCGACGTGGTGCCGATCGACTATGTCGCCGACGCGCTGTTCGAGCTGTGCAGCGCCGGGCCGAACGGGACGTTCCACCTCGTCGCGGGCGACCGCGCCCCCACTACCGGACACGTGGCGCGGGTGACCGCCGAGCGTTTCGACCAGCCGCCGGTGGTCGAGCGGCTGGAGCTACCGACGCTCGCGCCGCGCGCGCTGGGACGCCGGGAGCAGATCGAGCTGGTGCGCGGTGGAGCGCCGCGGCTCGGTGCGTGACGCGGCGATCGCAGCGATCGCAGCGATTCTGTCCTACACGGCGGTCGCGCGCGATCCGGAAGCGCCCGAGTCGCGGGCCCGTACCTCCTCGAGCCGCGCCACGGAGTACGCGCGGATGTAGACGTCGCGGACAGGGTCGAGCCGCTTGACGAGGGCGGCGAGGACCGCCTCCTCCTCGAGCGCTGATCCCGCCGGGCGTAGACATCCGCAGCAGCGAGGCAAGTGACGGCGTCGCGGAGCGCTTCCCGGTTCGCCGCATCACGACTGCTGAGGACCTCGCTCTGTAAGTACGCGCAGCGCGCCGCCGAAGCCGCCGCGCTGTTCCAGCGTCTGCGCCTGCTGCACGTCGGCGCGCGCCTCCAGCGCGAAGAGCGCTGTGATCAGAACGCGATGCCGAGTGCGTGAGCGCCGGCGCACGGACGCCCAGTATCATGCACGGGCGAGCGCGCGGCCAAGTCAGCGGCGGCGACCATGCTCGCGACCCGCGCTGAGCTGGTTCCGCACGGGCCATGGCGCCCATTCGCGTTGGTCGCCGTGGGGGTCGGCGCGGAGGTGCCAGATGCCATCCTCGTCCGGCGGCAGGACGTCCTCGTATGCGGGAAGTCCGGCCGCCCGCAATACGTCCCGGCGCACAGACGCGATGTTCTCGACTGCGTCGTGCTGGAAGTGATCGAGGAAATACTCATCGGGAGCGGCAGGCACTGGAAGGGGTCCGCGCCCGATGTGGATGCGCTCGGGCTGGCGGACGGCCTGTTTGAGCGCGCGGCCGTTGATGACGACCGACGCGAAGTAGTCCTCGGCGCCACCGAGGAACGCCTGCGTCGCCAGCGCCAGCTGCCAGGCGCCCAGCACCCACCACCCGCAGCTCGTCGATCGTCCCGTCGTCGACCTCCTCGCGGAAATAGACACCGACCATGCCGCGGACGTCGCAGCGGGCGGCGACGAACGCATCCTTGTCGATCCCGTGGGTGAGCGGGCCGGCAAGTGTGAAAGCGGTCTCGGTCCAGTGAGGACTCTCGTCCACGGCGTGGCCACCTCGGCGCAGGATCGCGCCAGCGTCCAAGTACCTCCCGAGGCGACTGTGGAAGCTCGCATCGAACACGCGCCCGCCGATGTCGCCGGCGCGCGTCGTGGTGGCGATCCCGACCGCGCCCTGGAGGTAGGATGGCTTGTTGCGCCGCTGCACGAACCCCCACTCGTAGACATCGTGTGCGACTTGACCGGCGTCGTCGCGTGCCGCGTCGAGGACGCGCTGGCCGCCCGCGAACAGGTCCCGCAGCCGAGCGAGATCGCGGACCTGCACGGTCCTGCCGGCGCGGACGAACACCATACCGTCCAGCACGCACGGCGAAGGATCGGCTCGACACTGGTCACCGTTATGTGACGGTCGGGACCGACTGGGAAGGCGCGCGTCTCGAAGTGCGGCACCGGCTGGAGCCGGCCGCCGTCCGTCACGACCGAGTCGATCCATACGGCTGGCTCGGGCGCGCGGCCGGCGAAGCGCTGGCCTTCGAACGTCCAGCCGCCCTCCCCGCGGCCGACGCCGAGCAGCAGATACCCGCCGCCGCGGGAGTTGGCGAAGGCACAGACCTGGCGCCGGTCTCGCCGGCGGAGGTGTCCGGCCCCTTCGCCTCCCAGCGGCGGTCTTCCCCGGCCTGATCCAGGAACCGGCGCAGGTCGTCGAGCGCGAGCTCCTCCCACTCACTCCCGAAGATCGTCACTGCGCCGAAGCATAGATCGCTCGCTCGGCGCCGGTTAGGGGGGCCGAAATGGGATGACCGACGCGCGCACCGCACGGCCGATCTCGCG
The DNA here is from genome assembly GCA_963811135.1 of uncultured Solirubrobacterales bacterium. Lineage (GTDB taxonomy): Bacteria > Actinomycetota > Thermoleophilia > Solirubrobacterales > Solirubrobacteraceae > Palsa-465. The sequence goes on from CAWEQG010000019.1 coordinate 5,793, forward strand.
CTGCCCTGAGCGCGATCCGCGGGCGAGTGGTGCACGAGGAGGCCGTCACTCGCGACGTCTGTCTTCACGTGCGATCACCGACGGTGAGCTTTTTGGCAAGCGATCCCGGCCCGAGATGAAGGCGTCGGCGCGCTCGCACACTCGAAAGACGTCGTGTACTGCGGGGTTGCTATCTTACATAGGGCTATGTAAGATAGCCCGGCGAGGCTGGGCGAACGTGCCCTTACGAATGACGAAACAGACATTGGCCATATTCTGGCGCTCCTGCTTACGAATCCAGAACGCGCGTGGTACGGACTCGAGATCGCAGACACCCTAGGACTGCGCAGCGGTCTTCTATATCCAGCGCTTCATCGACTCCATGCCGAGGGCTGGCTATCTCGGGAGGACGAAGATGTAGATCCGCGCGTTGTTGGTCGCCCTCCGCGTCGCTTGTACAGATTGACTGCGGTTGGTGCTGCGTCCGCAGCCGATCGAATCGAGGCCGCCACCACCAAGGCGCCTCAAGCTGCGCGACCCAGCCGGAGGCTCCGTACGGCATGACCATCGTCCTCACGATCCTCGGCGTAGTGGTTGCCGTTTTCGCAGCCATGATGTTGGCCGTAGCCCGCGATATCGCAACGAGCGAAGCTCGAGGCTGGCTTCTCCGGTGGTCTGAGCGGTTGGTGGCGCGTTCACTTCATGGCCTTCCGGAGGACCAAGCTCAGGACATGTATCGCGAGTTCCAGGCCGACCTTCGGGTGCGGTTCGCCGAGCGGGGCCCGATCTCTGGACTACTGTGGGCATGGGGCATTGCACGCGAGGCCGCGCCGGCGATAGCGCGCGACGTATCGGACCTGCAGATGTCCGCACTCCGCCGCGTCGGTAAAGTCGGCAACAGGGTCAATGCGACCATCGGCCTTGTCGCATTCTCGTGGTTGATGGCTTGGGCCAGCTTGTCGTCTATCGGACAAAGCGTGTCGATGACGACATCCGGCCACTACACAGAAGCTGCGTGGATCTACGCGGTCCCGATGTGGGCAATGTTCGGGTTCATGATCGTCCTATCGATGGTTGGCATCGTCCGCTGGCTGGGATCCCTCGTTAGTGTTAGGTGGGATCATCGTCGGTGGTGGCGGGTCAGCTTTGTGGTAGGGGATTCGATCAGCGACCAATTCAGGGGCTTCGCAGGGTTTATGGGCGCCATGCTCGTTGTGTCCATTTTCCATCGCTGGATGAGCAACTCAGCCAACGTGCTACTGGTCCCTGGCGTACTCGGTGGCGTTCTTTTGTGCATGTGTGCCCGACAGCTCGGGGCCCACTCTCGCTGGCCTCGGTCGGGCTTGGCACGGTGGTCGGCGCCGGCAGCCTGCTACTTCTTGAGAGGGGCTTGAGCTTCGTCGCGTGGGCTCTCACGGCGGTTATGGTCATCGGGGTTGCGCGGATTAGCGCACGCCGCATACCGGCGTGACCGGACCCGTTCGTGATGAGTGGCACTCGACCCATGCGCCTCGAAAGAGTCGGATGTCCGATGGATGAGCCCTTGCCGCGGTTCGATTAGAGGCGGAAATGCGGCGAGGGGTCATCGCACGAGAGAAGAAGGTGCAACGTTGACTGCGGGCGTGTCATGGCGACGTATAGCTTCTTCGCATCGTCGCTCGAGGCGCTGAAATTTTTGGTGTCTGCTGGTGCGACTCCCGATCATCCCGTAACGACGGTGATTATTGCGACCTCAAACATCCCGAGATCGCACCGTAGTCGAGCTGGTGAACCCCGCCAGCAGTGTGCCGTTGCGGTACCACTGATACGCGTATGCCGTCGGGTCGTTCGTCCAGCTACCCCGCGAGCAGCCCAACGTGCGTTTGACTCTCGCTTCTGGCGAATTGCGGGAGCTGACGGAGTACCTCGCTCACACCTGCTTCCCTGAGATCGCGGTACCTCAGGCGACAGCCGACCTGGTCGATGTCGCGGCAACGGCGGCGCCCGGCTTTCGCTCGGCCGGGCGGTCGCCGGCCGAGGCGGCGGCGCGTCAGGACGCGTTCTGGGAGATGCACGACGCGCTGTTCGCCGACCAGGGCCGGCTTGAGGGCCCGCACCTGTGGACACGCGCCGAGCGCCTGGGTCTGGACGTCGAGCGCTTCGAGGCCGACAGACGCTCGGACGCGGTGCGTGACCGCGTCCGAGACGACTTCCGGGGGGTGAGGCAGGGGTGGCGACGACGCCGACGCTCTTCGCGGCGGGCGAGCGGCACACAAGCCCGCTCGACCTCTCCGCTCTCGAGCGCCTGATTCAGCAGCCCTCGTAGGCCAGCTCGCCGGCCCGCGCCGTCGCCGCGGCCGCGCGCTTCTCGGACTGCACGACCACCGCGGCGACCACGATCGCGGCGGCGACGAGGCCGGCGGCGATCAGGAACGCCAGGTGGTACCCGCTGGTCAGCGCCTGCGCTTGCGCCGTGCCGGCGTGCGCCAGGTGGTTGCTGCGCGAGGTGGACACCGTCGCCAGGACCGCCAGGCCCAGCGCCCCGCCGACCTGCGCGGCGGTGTTGACCAGGCCCGAGGCCAGGCCGGCGTCGCTCGGCGTCGCGCCCGACATCGCCAGCCCCATCAGGGCGGGGAAGCAGAGGCCCACGCCGGTGCCGGTCAGCAGCAGCGCCGGCAGAACGTCGCGCACGTAGGAGCCGTCGACCGGCGTCTGGGCGAACAGCACCATGCCGGCGACCATCAGGCCCAGCCCCGGGAACTGCATCGTGCGGGCGCCGAACCGCTGGATCAGCTTCTCCGAGTAGCGCAGCGACAGCGTGCCCATCACGATCGTCACCGGCAGGAACGCCAGGCCGATCTGCAGCGCGTCGTAGCCGAGCACCCGCTGCAGGTAGAGCGAGCCGAGGAAGAACATCCCGAACATCCCGGCCACGGTCAGCACCTGAATGAGGTTCGCGCCGGTCACGTTGCGCGAGCGGAAGATCCGTAGCGGCATCAGCGGCGTGGCGGCCTTCGCCTCGCGGGCAACGAATGCGGCCAGCAGGGCGATCGAGACGGCGCCGAGGATGAGCGTCGTCGACGCGCCCCAGCCGTCCTCGGCCGCGGGCTTGACGATCGTGTAGACGCCGACCATCAGCGCGCCCGTGATGAGCGCGGCGCCCGGCAGGTCGGCGCCCTTGCTCAGGCCGATGCCCTCGTCGGCGGTCAGCAGCCGGCGGCCGAATATCGCCGTCGCGATGCCGATCGGGATGTTGATGAAGAAGATCCAGTGCCAGTCGATGGCCTGGGTGAGCAGGCCGCCGGCAAGCAGGCCGACAGAGCCGCCCGCCGAGGCGACGAACGCGTAGACGCCGATCGCCTTCGCCTGCTCCCGGGGCTCCGGGAATATCGTCACGATCATGCCGAGGATGACGGCCGAGGTCATCGCGCCGCCGATGCCCTGCACGAACCGCGCCGCGACCAGCCACACCTCGCTCTGCGCCAGGCCGCACAGCGCCGAGGCGCCGGTGAACAGCGCGAGCCCGGCCAGGAAGATGGTCCGGCGACCAAGCAGGTCACCCAGGCGCCCGGCGAGGAGCAGCAGCCCGCCGAACGAGATCAGGTACCCGTTCACGACCCACGCGAGGCTGGAGGTGGAGAACCCGAGGTCGTTCTGGATGGACGGAAGAGCGACGTTCACGACGGTGACGTCGAGGACGATCATCAGCATCCCCATGCAGAGGACGTAGAGAGCGATCCAGCGGGAACGGTCGGCGGTCATGTCGGTCCTTTCCTTCGGCATTTGAACTTTCAGACCGGAGTCGGAGCCAGACCTCAGCGCTCGACATGTCGAGAAAGAGAAATCGGCTCCGATCTCACCTCGAACCCCCGAAAGGAGCGACGTCGTGAAGTACATGCTGCTGATCCACCACAACCCCAACTTCATGGACGACCCACCGGAGCCGATGGACCAGATCGGGGCCGAGGTCGGGCGCCTGATCGACGAGCTGACGGCCTCGGGCGAATGGGTCGGAGGCGAAGGCCTAGCCGACGTCTCGCAGTCGAAGGTCGTGCGCGTGCGCGGCGGCGTCCCGGCCGTGACCGACGGGCCCTACCTCGAGGCCAAGGAGCATCTGGCCGGCTACTGCATGATCGACTGCGACTCGCTGGACCGCGCGCTCGAGGTCGCGGCGATGTGGCCTGACGCGCGCTGGATGGGAATCGAGGTGCGGCCGGTGATGACCCCCGGCGGAGAGGAGATGTGAGCATCGAGGAGCAGCTGCGCGGGCTGGCGCCGCGCGTCCTCGGGACGCTCGTCCGCCGCTACGGAAGGTTCGACGCGTGCGAGGACGCCGTGCAGGAGGCGATCCTCGACGCGGCGCTGCAATGGCCGCGCGACAGCGTGCCGGCCAATCCGCGCGGCTGGCTCCTCACCGCCGCGCACCGGCGTCTGATCGACGAGCTGCGCAGCGAGAGTGCACGGCGCCGCCGCGAGGAGGGCCTGGCGCGCGAGCCGCCGCCGGGCGAGGCGGCCGACGAGGACGACACGCTGGAGCTCCTCTTCATGTGCTGCCACGAATCGCTGACGCCCGCCTCACAGGTCGCGCTGACGCTGCGCGCCGTCGGCGGCCTGACCACCGCAGAGATCGCGAGTGCGTTCCTGGTTCCGGAGAGCACGATGGCGCAGCGCATCAGCCGGGCGAAGGCGACGATCCGCGCCGCGGGCGCTCGGTTCGCGCCTCCCGCGCCCGAGGCGCTGCCCGTCGTCCTCCACGTCCTCTACCTCATCTTCAACGAGGGCTACATGGCGAGCTCCGGCGCGCACGTGGCCCGCGTCGAGCTGAGCGCCGAGGCGATCCGCCTGACGCGCGAGGTCCACCGCCGGCTCCCGGACGACGGCGAGGTGGCGGGGCTGCTTGCGCTGATGCTCCTGACCGACGCCCGCCGTCCGGCGCGCGCCCGCGCGGACGGAAGCCTCGTCCCGCTGGCCGAGCAGGACCGCTCGCTGTGGGACCGCGCCAAAATCGCCGAGGGCGTCGCGCTGGTCGAGGAGTCGCTGGCGAGCAAGCCGGGAGGCCCCTACCAGCTTCAGGCCGCGATCGCCGCGATCCACGACGAGGCGCCAAGCGCGCGGGAGACCGACTGGCGGCAGATCCTTGCCGTCTACGAGGTCCTCGAGCGCGTCTCGCCGGGGCCGATGGTCACGCTCAACCGAGCCGTCGCGGTCGCGATGGTCCACGGTCCGCGCGCGGGACTGGAGTTGCTGGAGACGCTCGACGAGCCGCTGCGCGACCACCACCGTCTGGCGGCCGTGCGCGCCCATCTCCTCGAGATGGCCGGCGACGAGGTCGGCGCCCGCGCGGCGTACGAGCGCGCCGCTCGCCTCACCACGAGCATTCCGGAGCGACGCTATCTCGAGGCGCGAATGGCTGCTCTGTAGCGGTTCGGATCCGAAGACAAAGCGAAGTGACCCCGCCGACCGAAGGGCGGGGCGAGAAGGGATAACCACATATGTCTGACGCCGTGAAGCGCGTCTCCGCGGAGATCTCGGGAAGCGAGATCTCCGGTTCGCGCGACTTTCAGGCAGACTCCGCTTTGGCGTCAGGACGCGCATCCGGCAACCAGCTGGGCCGGCCCCGCTTCGCGCGGGATACGAGGCTGCGGGCCGTCGCGTGACGGCCCGCTGATTCCCGCACGGCTATCGGTCGGTGGATCGGAAACGCTGAGATCACTGGCGCCGGCCGTACGTGAGGTATGTGGTGGTTTGGTTGGGTCAGTTCGCGCCGGCGAGCGCGGGCTGCGGCTCGCGGATCGTGGTCTTGGCAACTGCGTCGGACAACTCGTCGCGGCGGACCAGCGCGAAGATCGTCGGGACGGCGAGCAGCGCGATCACGCCGAGCACCCAGAGCGCCTGCTGGAAGCCGCCGGTGAGGGCCGCGGGTGCGGAGTTGCCGGCATGCACCAGCGTCTGGGTGTGGCTCGCCGCAAGGCTTGAGGCGATCGCGATCCCGATCGCTCCGCCGAGCTGCTGGCTGGTGTTCAGGAGCCCGGACGCGAGCCCGGCGTGGTGCTCCGAGACGCCGGCGAGCGCGGCGATCGAGATCGGGATGAAGGCGAACGCGGTCCCGGCGCCGGCGACGACGAACGGGCCGGCGAGGTTCGCGAGGAAGTGCCCGTGGACGGGCACCTGGGTCGCCCACAGCACGCCCGCGCCGATCAGCGTCATCCCGATCGCCATCACGACCTTGGCGCCGCCACGGGTGACCAACGCCTGTGAGATGCCAGCGAGGGCGACCGAGGTCAGCGACGCAGCCAGCCATGCGAGACCGGTCTGCAGGGCGCTGTAGTGCAGCACCTGCTGCATGTAGAGGGTCCCGACGAAGATGAACGCGAAGAAGCTGCCGCCCAACAGCAGCCCCGCCACGTTGGCGCCGGCGAGGGTGCGCAGCCGGAAGATCGACAGCGGCAGCACGGGCTCCTCCGCCCGCGCCTCGATCACCACGAACGCCACGAGCAGCGCCGCCGATGCCGCCAGCAGCGCGACCGTCCGCGTGGCGCCCCAGCCGTACTGCGGTGCCTGGGCGATCGCGTCGACCAGCAGCACCAGCCCGCCCGTGCCCGCAATCGCACCGAGCGCATCAAACCGCCGGCGCGTGGTGGCAAGCCGGCTGTCGGGCACGATCCTGGGTGCGAGGACCAGTGCGGCGGCCCCGATCGGGACGTTCAGATAGAAGATGTACTGCCACCCGGCGTAGCGGGTGAGAAGGCCGCCGGCGATCACACCAACGGTCGCCCCGCCGGCCCCGAGCCCGCCCCAGATCCCGAGCGCCTTGTTGCGCTCGGCGCCCTCGGCGAACATGTTCATCACGATCGACAGGGCGGCCGGGAGCATCATCGCCGCGCCCAGCCCCTGAACGGCCCTGGCCGCGATCAGCGAGGTTTCGCCGTTCGACAACGCGGCTCCCAGCGACGCCGCCGTAAACAACGAAAGCCCGACCATCAGGATCCGGCGGCGGCCGAGCAGGTCCGCCGCACGACCGCCGAGCAGCATGAAGCCGCCGAACGTGAGCGCGTACGCGGTCACCACCCACTGCAGGCTGGTCGCGCTGAAGTGCAGGTCGCGACCGATGGTGGGCAGCGAGACGTTGACGATCGTCAGATCGATGATCGTCATGAAGAACGACACCGCCAGCAGCGCGAACGCACGCCAGCGATTGATATTTGCGGATGTGGATGTCATCGGACCTCCAGGGGCAGAAAGTTGGTTGTGGGTGTGTTGCATTCGTCTCTACGACGAATGGGATGCCGCGATCGGGACAGGCCGATGCTTTGGCCGCGCCGCGTACGCGTAGGGGTGATGGAACACGTCGAGCGCACGCTCGCCCTCGCCTACCGGAAGCTCGAACGCCTCACCGGTCTTCGTGTCGGTGACCGCCACCGTCACGCGGCCGACGGTCTGACTCCACAGCAGCCGGACCTCGATCCCGTCGCCAGTGCGGCTGTCGAGCTCGCGCGTGATGTGGGTGCGTGGCTGCGTCATCTCGCTGTCCTCCCGGGTCGTGTGATCGCTACGTACTGACGACGAACGGGCGGGCGCCCAGGGGACAGCCACGACGCTGTCGCCCGGAGCGGTCTACAGCTCGGTGATTCGCCGCTTGAGGAAGCGCCGCTCGCGCGGCGAGCGTGCGAGGGCGAGTGCGCGCTCGAACGCTTCGCGCGCCTCATCGGTGCGGCCGAGCCGGCGCAGCAGCTCGGCGCGTGTCGAGTGCAGATACTGATAGTCATCGAGCATGAGCTGCTCGACGATCTCGAGCGCCTGCTCGGTTGACCCGGCCTGGGCGACTGCAACCGCGCGGTTCAGCTCGACCACTGGCGAGCGTGTTATCTGGACGAGCTGGCCATACAGCGCCGCCACCTCCTTCCAGTCGATCCGCTCATCCGCCTGGAGAGAGGCGATCGCCGCCTGCAGCACGTAAGTCCCGCGGCCTCGCAGCGCAATTGCGCGATCGAGCGCCTCCCGACCGACCGCAATCTCCTCGGCGTCCCAGAGCGACCGATCCTGGTCCTCGAGCAACACCAACTCTTCGCCGGAGAACCGCGCCTTGCGCCGCGCGTGATGGATCTGCATAAGCGCCAGCAGTCCGTGCACCTCCGGCTCGTCAGGCATAAGCGTCGCCAGCAGGCGGCCAAGTCGAATCGCCTCGCTCGCCAGGTTCACGCGTCCGCTATAGCCCTCGTTGTAGATCAGATACACCACCGCCAGGACCGCGTCGAGACGGTCTGGCAGCAGATGCTCGGCCGGGACGGCGAACGGAATCCCGGTCGCCTTGATCTTCGTCTTGGCACGCGATAGGCGCCGCTTCATCGTCTCCTCTGAGACCAAAAACGCGTGCGCTATCTCCGCCGTCGTCAGCCCACCGAGCGCCCGCAGCGTGAGCGCAACCTGCGCCTCGAGAGCGAGCGCGGGATGGCAGCAGGTGAAGATCAGCTCGAGCCGCTCGTCCTCGATCACCGTGTCGTCAAGTTCGTCCATCGTCGCTTCTGGCACTTCCAGCTGCCGGGTCTTTTCGGCGAGCGTCCGGTCGCGTCGGATCCGGTCGATCGCGCGGTTGCGCGCGGTGATCGTCAGCCAAGCGCCGGGATTCGCCGGAACCCCGTCGCGGGGCCACCGCTCTGCGGCGACCGCGAACGCCTCCTGGGCGGCCTCCTCGGCGAAGTCGAAATCGCCGAGGAAGCCGACCAGCGAGGCAAGTACACGCCCCCACTCGTCGCGGAAGACGTCTTCCAGCAGCGCTACTCCTCCACCACGGGCCGGACCTCGATCGCGCCGCCCAAGCGGGCTGCCGGGATCCGCGCCGCCAGCTCGATCGCCTCGTCGAGGTTGTCCGCCTCGAACACGTAGTAGCCCGCGAACACCTCCTTGGTGTCGGCGTAGGGGCCGTCGGTCGTCAGCGTCTGGCCGTCCTGCACGCGGACCGTGGTGGCGGTCTCGATTCCCTGGAGGTGCGCGCCGCTCTGGGCGCGTGGGTCATCAGCCAGCGCAAAGTACTCGGCGGACACGGCCCTTTGCTCGTCCTCGGCCATCGCCTCGAACTGGCCGGGCTTTACGTGGATCAACATCGCGTACTTCATCTGAAACCTCCTGGAGGCGAGTGGATTGTCGCCTAACGACGAACGGGCGCACGCTTAGGGGACAGCCTTCGCGTGAACCGGAGATCGGCGAACCTCGATCGAGCCGTCATCCGCGCGGCCGGCCGCGTTCCCAAGACCCCGTACGTCACCGTTCAGGCGAGGAGGGGGCCGGGCCGACCATGGCGTCCCGATCTCTCCCGCGGATGCGGAAGATGCGCCTCGAGCCGCGCGGATGAGCTGACCCGCTTTGCCTCTCCGGCGGTACTTCCCGCCTCTCCGCGCGGAGACCTCTTAAGCGCGGCACGGGGGGCGCGGCGCCGGCTCGGCTGACGCGGCCCCGGACCCCTGCTCGGTCGTAAAAGCGCGCCTCAGCTGTCGGACGAGGTCTGCCTTGCAGCCCGCGCAACGCAGGGCGCCTTCTGGGGTTGACGAGAAGCTCGTCGGGCGGGCAAAGCAGGTGTCGCCAATCGCTCGGTCCGGACTGTTGGAGCTGCTCAAGACGACCGGGGCGGGCCATTGTTGGCGGAATGCCGGGGCGATGCGTAAGCGCGCGCCGGCGCGCTAGGACTCGCGAGGAGGGCGGTGGCGCTACGTCAGGCCGTGTTGGTAGGCGTAGCGGACGGCTTGGGCGCGGTCGCGGGCGCCGGTTTTGTAGAAGATCCGGTTGATGTGGGTCTTGACGGTTGCGTTGCTGAGGACCAGCTGGTCTGCGATCTGGCTGTTCGAGAGGCCGGCGGCGATCAGCTTGAGCACTTCGACCTCGCGTGGGGTGAGTTCGTCAGGGAGCTCGGGCCGTGACGCTGGCGCCGGGTCGGCAGCGGGCGTCGGCGGGGTCTGGTCGAGGACGGCGGTCACGAGTCGCTGCTGGACGGCGGGGTCGAGGTGGGTGTGGCCGGCAATGAGCGCTCTGATCGCGTGCTCGATTTCCTCGGCGGTCGCGTCCTTGGTGAGGTACCCGCGGGCGCCGGCTTGGAGCGCTGGGAAGAGGAACTCGTCGTCGGCGTAGGTGGTCAGCACTAGCACGTGTGTGTCGGGGAGCGAGGCGAGGATTTGCCGGGTCGCCTCGGCGCCCTCGAGGCGCGGCATGCGTAGGTCCATCAGCACGATGTCGGGGAGTTCGGAGCGGGCGCGCTCGACTGCCTCGAGTCCGTCAGCGGCGGTCGCGACGATCTCGACGTCATCGATCAGGCCGAGCAGCATCGCGAGTCCGTCGCGAACGACCGGCTGGTCGTCTGCGATCAGGACGCGAATGGTCATCCGGGAACCTCGATCTCGACCCGCCAGCCCTCGGTCGTCGGGCCGGCCGACATCGTGCCGCCGGCTCGCTCAATTCGCTCACGCAGGCCCTCTAGTCCGTGGCCGCCTCCCATTCCCCGGTGGGGTGGGATGGCCGAGTCGCCGTTGTCGACCGACAGCGTTGTGCGATCGTGTTCGTAGCGCACGGTGACCGTAGTGCACGCGCTTGGTGCGTACCGCGCGACGTTTGTCAGCGCTTCCTGTGCGCCGCGGTACAGCGCGAGGCTCGGATCGGCTGGCAATGCCCGCGCGTCGCCTTCGATCCGCAGCGTCACGTCGAGGTTCATGTCGGTTTTGTAGCTGTCGATCAAGGCGGGGAGCTGAGCGACCGTTGGTAGCGCGTCGCCGCGGAGGGCTCCGACGGCTTGGCGCGCGTTGGCGAGCCCGGACTTGACGAGCTCGCTGGCACGGTCGATCGCGTCGCTGAGACGTGGCTGAGCGTGCTCGCGGTCGGCGAGCTTCCGGGCCGCCTGGAGCTGGATCGCGGCGCCTGAGAGCGAGTGCGCGAGCACGTCGTGCAGCTCGCTGGCGATCCGACCGCGCTCGGCGATCGCCGCCGCGCGGGCCTGCTCATCACGCGCGTCCTCGAGCTGGGCGAGCAGGAGTTCGGTCTGGTTCTGGCTCTCCCGGGATTGCTTGAGGAACTGCGCCACGACGCCGAGCAGCACCGTCACCAGCATCCCGGCCACGACGGCCGAGGAGGAGCTTCCGGCGATCGCCGTAACGGCACCGAGCGCTACGGTCACCGCGCCACCGATCGCGACTCCCGCGTTGAGCGGCAGCCGGGTGATTGCCATGAACACCGCGACGCCGGCCGCGACCTCGGTCGCGCCCTTGATCTGGAGCCCGGCGATCGCGACGCCGGCGGCGCCCATCACCGCGATCACGGCACCCTGGAGCTTGAGGCTGAGCTCGGGGAAGCCGTCGCGGATCGCGATCAGGAGCATCGCGACGAACACGCACAGCGCGAGCGTCACCGCCAGCGCCTTGCCCTGCAGCCCCGGGACCGGATGGCTGTTGGCGCTGGCGAGCACCACCACGAGAATCACCGCCCAGCCCAGCGGTCGCAGCGTCCCTCGCTGGCGATGCAGGCGCTCCTGAGCACGCGCCCGAGCCTCCGCTACCCGCTCGCTGTCCGGCGCTGAAGCTAGCTGTGATTCAGTCACTGCAGTGCGGACGATAGAACGCCGTTCGGCCCGCGCGGGACGGGCCGAGGGCAGCGATCTAGGAGCGTCGGGGCTCATGCCGCGGCGGCGACGGTGGCGGCCGGGGACTGCATCGCGTGGCGGCCGCGGAGCTGGACGATCGCGATCCGGGTGCTGACTTCGAGCAGCGCCATCAACACCAGCGCCACGGGCCACGCGGCGGCGCCGATCTGGTGGGCGTAGCTGAAGCTCGCGATCGCGTGGCGCGCGCCGTGCGAAAGCGCGAACGCGAACACCATCCGCGACCCGATCCCGGCGATCAACAGCCCGCCGGCGATCCAACCCACGCGAGCGACGGCGAGACCATTCTCACCAGCACGAACGTGGGTCGCGAAACCGCTCGCAACACCGAGCGTGAGGCCGACGGTCCCGAGCGCGGCGATCAGCACGAGATCGTTGCCAGCGGTGGGGATCGAGTGCACGTACAGCTGCGCGACGTAAGCGATGATCGCCAGCGGGATGATCACACTGCGGCGGTCAAGCTCTCGCTCGCGGGCCTGACGGAACACGATCAGGACAAACACTGCGTTGATGAGGTAATCGGTAGTTCTCATAGGCGCCATGATCTGCTCGTAGCGCCCGCCTGTCGTCGGCCCGAGGGTTGAACCGCGGGTTGATCTCAGCTCTCAACCCGTGGGTTGACCCCAGGTACAGGACGGCCGCCGCCCCCAGGCCATCCAAACCACGATCCGGACCGCGTGGCTCATATTCGCATCGCCAGAGCCGCATCACATCAGCTTCGCACCGAGTCTGGTGCGATGAACAGTGAGCGGAAGGTCCGTCCGTCGGGGTGATCCTCGACCGCCTGGCGGATCTGCGCGGTCAGCTCGCGGATCGCGGCCACGATCGGCTCCAGCGCGTCGACGAGACCAATGACAATGTGGCGCCGAGCGACCATCTCGAGCTCGCCGGCGCGGCCCTGGGCTCCGTTGCGCAGTCGGCCGAGCAGCTCGCGCGCGGGCTTGCGACTGCTGTAGCCCTGATGCTTGAGGACATCCAACGCGAGCACGCCACGCTCCTCGACGAGTGGAACGGGTGGTGTGCCCGCACTGCCAAGAGGCTGTGAACCGCTGCCGGATCTCAGCGCGGGACGAGCCGGTAGTCGCCGCCGGTACCACTCGTCCAACAGCCGGCGGACGCTGACTGCGACTTGACCGGTGTCCCGGTCAGGGTGCTGAAACGCCGGAAGTGTCCACCTATCCCTCCGGGCGTGGCGCTGGACGAGGTCTGCTTGTCGGTCGCGACTGACCCAGCCTGAGGCTTAAGCGACTGGGGGCGGGCCGTCGGCCCGCCCCCAGCGTTCATTCGAGTGCGCCTGCAGGCTAGTGCTTCAGCCTGATGATCTTGCTGGTCTTACTCTGCTTCCCGCCCTTGGGCGTGAAGCTGCCGGACTGGCTGACCGTGAGCGACTTCGTGGTGCCCTTGAGCAGCTTCCTGCCGGCGGCGTCGAGCTTTACCTTGACGGCAACCGCGCCGCTCATGCCGACCTTCTCGGTGACCGAGCCGATCAGCGTCTTCCTGCCGTTCACCGTCGCATACCACTTGATCGCGACCGTGCCGGCGCTGGGGGCCTTGAAGCCGAAGCTGAAGCCGCCCTTCTTCAGGATCGCGACCGTGGTTGCGTTCTTGCCGGTGACCGCATTCAGGATCTGCGCGAGCGCAGTCGTGACCTGCTTGGCCGTCGGCTGCGTCGGCTTGGGAGCCGGAGCGGGTGTGGGTGTTGGGGTGGACGTAGGCGTAGGCGTAGGCGTCGACGTCGGCGTGGTCGTCGCCGGAACGACCGTGAAGGTCACCGGCGGCGAGACGGCGGTGCCGAGATCCCCGAACGCGTCGACCGTGACGGCGGTCACGCTATAGGTCCCATCCGTCAGATTGCTCGGGACCTGCCAACTGCTACTCGAGGTCAGCGGCCCGGACGTGGCGACCGTCTGTCCGTTCTGCGTCAGCGTGTAGTCCATACCGAACGAGTAGCCATCGTTTCCGTCGCTGAAGGCGAAGAACGTCGGCTGGGTATCGGTCGTGCTCGAGCCCTCGAAGTCCTCGGCTGTCACGCTGGGTGCAGCGGTGTCGATGCCGGCGAGCCCGAACGGGGGCGCCGGAGCGCCGCCGGCGCCGCTTTCGACGCTATCGGCCGTCTGGCTTAGCCAGTAGACGGTGTTGCCATCGGCGACGATCGGGCTGACGAACTGGATCGTGGCCGTTCCGTGAGCCGTATCGAGGCTCGACGGATCGACGAAGTCCATGGCGTAGTCGGTCCCGTACTTCGCGTTGAAGAGTTCAATCACATGCGCGAGCTCAGCAGCCACCGTGCGGATCTCGCCCTCACCATTTACCACGACCGGGTGCTGCTCGTCTTCGGTGGCCACCGTGCAGCGGGGGTCGTTGGCGATGTTGCGCGCCTTGCGTGACTGGACGGCGCTGGTGAACCAAAAGAGCGCCTCGTCGTCCCATGCGCCCCACACCGGCATCGCGTGCGGTCGCCCGTCGGGCCAGAGCGTGACGACCCAGAAGTGGTGCGACGCTCGGAGTTGCCGCTCCGCCCAACTCCACGGCAAGAGACCAGAGCCCTCATTCGCGGGCCGAATGCCGTAGCCCGGCATATATGGACGACTGCTCGCCGGCTCTCTTTCAGCCATAAACGAAGTATCGCCCAGGAGCAGCAAGCCGCCGCCGCCGACCCAGGCTGCTCCGCCTGATGCTGAGCGGCCACGACTTGCGGCCCGGCGCCGCCCACAGCCGCTGCTGTCTTCGGACACTTGGAGTCATACCGCGGCAGGTCATGTGGGGGACGGTGCCGAGTTGACTGCGGTCGTGCTCGTGAACGGCCTGGCCGACGGGGCAGGGAGTCAGTCGACGGGCAGGCCTACGCGGCGGATCTCGTCCAGCACTTCGCGGAGGCTGGCCAGCGCGGGGTTGGACGCGTCCGGTCGTGTGACGAGCACGACCGACGCGTCATCGTCCTGGAGCGGGACAAAGGTGACGCCGCCGTCGCGGAGACTGCGCGAGGACATCGGGAGCCGGGTCACCCCGACGCCGGCCGCGACGAGCGCGAGCAGGTTCTGCGGGCTTGTTCCGCGCTCGACGACCCGTGGCCTGTAGCCGGCCCTGGCGAAGTCGGTGTCGTACTTCTTGTGCCAGGGCAGCCACGAGCTGCGGTCCGTCAGCACCCACGGCTCCTCGGCGAGGTCCTCCAGAGTCAGCAGTGCACGGCCGGCGAGTGGATGGCCGTCCGGCAGCACCGCGGCGACAGGCTCGCGCAGGATCTCTTCGATGTCGACGTCATCGACGAGCGGCGGTCGGCTCAGGCCGGCGTCGAGCGTGCCGTCGCGCACGCCGGCGACGAGTCCCGCGATCGGGAGCTCGCCGGTGCGCACGGTGACGTTCGGGAAGCGCTCGCGGAATGCCCGGACGATCGGCGGGATCATGTAGTTGGCAACCGAGGAGAGGAAACCGATCCGCAGCTCGCCGTCCTGCCCGCTGGCGGCGAGCTTGACCGCCGCGACGGCGCGGTCGGCGCGCGCCAGCACGCCGCGGGCCTCGCGCAGCAACACCTTCCCGGGGCCTGTCAGCTCGACCCCTCGCGGCGTACGCTCGAACAACTGGGCGCCAAGCTGAAGCTCCAGCGTTCGGATCTGCTCCGACAGGGACTGCTGCGCGACGTGGATCTGACGGGCCGCGGCCGTGAAGCTGCCTTCCTCGGCGATCGCGACGAAATACCGCAGCTGACGGATCTCCACGACACCAGTCTGCCACAGGCTCAGCCTGTGACCCCATAGGTGATCGGTGTTTTTCAAGCCGGCGAGCCGGGCCTAGGCTGAGGCCATGACTCCTCACCCTGTTTGGCTGATCACCGGCAGCAACTCCGGCTTCGGCGGGCACATCGCGCAGGCCGCTCTCGACCGCGGGGACACCGTCGTCGCCACCGCGCGTCGCCCCGAGACGCTCGACGCTCTCCTCGCAAGCGCACCCGACCACGTGCTCGTCCACGCGCTCGACGTCACCCGCCAGGGCGATTCCACAGCGGCCGTCGCGGCCGCGATCGAGCGCTTCGGACGGATCGACATCCTGGTCAACAACGCCGGCTACGGCACCGTCGGCGCCGTCGAGGAAATCGACATCGCCGACCTGCGCGCCGTCATGGACACGATGTTCTTCGGCGCCGTCGAACTCACCCAGGCGGTGCTCCCGCACATGCGCGCGCAGGGCTCGGGCGCGATCGTCCAGATCAGCTCGATGGGAGGCCAGTGGACCGCCCCCGGGTTCGGCGCCTACTGCGCCGCCAAGTTCGCGCTCGAGGGACTCTCAGAATCGCTCGCGGCCGAGGTCGGCGCGATGGGAATCGACGTGATGATCGTCGAGCCGGGCGCCTTCCGCACGGAGTTCGGCGGCACCCGGATGCACCGCTCGCGGGAGATCCCCGCCTACGCCGAGACCGTCGGGCCGACGCGCGCCGGCGTCGACGCAATGGACGGCACCCAGCCAGGCGATCCACGCAAAGCGGCCGAAGCGATCATCAGCGCACTCGCAACGGAGCACCCGCCGCTCCACCTGGCACTCGGAGCCGACGCGGTCCAGATGATCGGCGAGGCCCACACCGCCCGCCGCCGTGACCTGGAGGCCTGGAAAGAGCTCAGCCTCAGCACCGCACTCGCCGCTTGACCCCAGTCGCGCATAAGCCGATCGGCCGGCGGCGCGTGGTCGGGCAAGCGCCGAGCTATACGGGTGCGCTGGGCGGCCGAGAGTAGTCGCAGGCGCTATTGCGTCGCGAGCGCACCAGATTGCGGCGGCACAAGAGGATGAAGGATGAGATCAGGTTCGGCGATGTTGCGAGCCGATTGCCTTCTAGAGCTGGCGCGAGCTTCTCGGGAGACTGCCGCCCCATGTGCCACCGTCCGCGGCGGCGGCCCTCGCCCGTCTGCATGCGGCCTAGTAACCCAGCCCGGCGCTTGGCTCCGGCTCCAGCAGCTCCTCGAGCGCGCGGATCGACAGACGCTCCTTGGAGATGAAGCCGCGTACGGGCGCGGCCGCGAGTCGCTTGCCGTAGCTCGCGGCATCCGCGCTCGACATCAGCACGACGGCGGGTGGCGAGCGGCGCACGGCCAGCAGTTCGGCGATCGCGATGCCGTCGAGCCCCGGAAGGCGCACGTCGAGCAGCACCAGGTCCGGTTCGGTGTCGGCGGCGGCGGCGAGCGCGGCCTCGCCGTCGGGCACCTCGGCAACGACCTCGAGCCCAGCGCCCTCGACGATCATCCGCGCGATGGCGCGAAACTCGGGGTGGTCATCGACGATCAGCACAGTCCGAGCAGGCGTCATCGGAGCTTACGATACGATACGCCTTGTATCGCCCGATTCGCAGTACCGCCGCACGGTTTCACGAGTAACTCGGCGTTATGGTTCGCGCCGTGGAGTCGAGTCCCGGCAATGGCGACATGCGGGCTCCGGCCTCCGTCGGCCGGGCGCGAAACCCCGACCTCGATGACGCGATCGCGAGCGCGACCCGCGCACTGCTCGAAGAACGCGGCCTGGCCGCGCTGACGATCGAGGCGATCGCCCGCCGCGCTGGCGTGGGCCGGGCCACGATCTACCGGCGCTGGCCCAATCTGGACGCGCTCCTGCTGCAGGTGCTGCGCAGCGTCATTCGCGAAATCCCGATTCCCGACTGCGGAAATGTGCGTGAGGACCTGATTGAGATGCTCGGCGAGCAGCTCCAGCTGATCGAGCGCGAGGCCGGCAAGCTGTACCCGAGCCTGGCCCATCAGGCGACGGTGTCTCCCGGCGCTCGGCAAGCTTTGCGCGAGCTCATGCAGCGCCGACATGCCGCCGTCGAGGTGGTGCTGCGCCGCGGGATCGAACGTCGCGAGATCCGCGATGACGTCGACACGAAGCTTGCGTTCTTCCTGCTCTGGGGCCCGATCTACTACCGGTACCTCAGTGCGTTCGCGGCTGAGTGCACGATCGAGGCCGACTTCGTGGTCAGGCTTGTCGACCACGTGCTCGTGAGCATCGGAAGCGTCTAGCCGGCTTCCTCGCGGATCTGGCGCCACGCGGTCCCGCTTGCCGCGCTGCCCCGATCGCAGCCTCTATGTCTCAACGGGCTGGCGCATCGGCGGAGGCGTGAGCGCGGCAGCGACCACTACCAGGCCGAACGCCAATAGCCTCACGACCAGCGCCACCTGCCCGGCGGGCAGTAGCTCACTGAAGACAACCGGTCCGGCGGCGATCGTCGTGAGGTTCGCGGCGGCGCTCGTCAGCGCGATCATCGGTACGGCCTCGCCGAGCTGCAGGCTGCGGGCCGAGATCAGCAGCCCCACCATCGAGGCGAGGAAGATGACCAGCGCCAGCGGCTGCACGAGAACGCCCGCGCCAAGCGCGCCGAGGTGCCCGCTGAGGGCCTTGATCGAGGTGTCCGCGGCCGCCCACTCGAGGCCGGCCGCCACCGCGAGAGCGCTCGCCCGGCGGGAGAACAGCACCGTCACGAGCAACCCTGCGCCAGCGGTCGCAAACAGGAACGCGGCGAGCGTGCCGACCGCGTAGTGGGAGTGGGCGCTGCGGGCATCGCCGTCAAGGGTGGCGGCCAGCGCAGCCAGCCCGGCCGCCGTCAGCGTCACGCCAACCCATTCCCGGCGCGTTACCTCGATGCCGAACAGCCGGTCGGCCGCCACCGTAAGGAGCACCAGGCCCCCGGCCACGGTCGCCTGCGCGAGCGAGATCGGCGCCAAGGCGAGCGCGCCGACGTGTACCAGCCACGAGCTCATACCGATCGCGATCCCCAGCAGATACACCGGCGAGCGGAAGAGCAGGATCGTGCTGCGGATGGGTCTGCGCAACTGCACCTCGGCCACGCTCCGCGCCCCTCTGAACTTGTACAGGAAGCCAGCCACCGAACCGAACGCGGTCAGCAGCGCTAGCACCAGCCCGAAAGCGACGGACACCGACATGCCGCCTCCGAGCGTATCGGCCAAAGATACGCAATCGCTAGGCGATCAGGCTAAGGAGCGGAGGGCGCGTAAAGGCTGGCGGGGCGCGTGCCGATAGACACGCGGGCGCGGGCACTCTCTCAGGTATGGCTACGGCAATGGTTCCAACGGACTCCGCGGACGGCGGCCAGGCGGACGCGGTGCGTCGCGCCCTCGCCCGAGCCTGGCGCGCCTACTACGAGGATCCGTCGGGGGCGCTGGATGCGGCGGTCCGCGGCTACGAGTCGGGGCGGTCGCTTGATGATGCGGGCCTGTGCGCCCGAGCGCGCGCTCTCCAGGGCGCTGTCGGTTTGCATCGCGGTGATCTGCAGGGGGCGCTCGAGCTCGCGGTCGAGGCGCAGCACTACTTGGGACGGGCGCACGACCCGGCGGCGCGCTGCGAGGTGGCCGCGCTGAAGGCGCAGGTGAGCTTCTTCTCCGGCTCGTATGCGGACGCTCTGCGCGATGCTGAGCTGGCCGTCAGGGTTGCCGACGAGTCGGCCGATCGGGACCTGCGGATCTTCGCCCGGAGGGCTGCCTGTCTCGTGTTCGGCAACGTGGGAGTCCCGGACTGGGGGAACCGGCTCGAAGAACTGCTGCGGCTCTCGATCGACGCTGGCGATGCGTGGGAGGAGGCGATCTCGCGCAACGATCTCGCGTGCTACCTCCAGGAGACGGGCGACCTACAGGGTGCCGAGTGCGAGATCGACCGCGCGCTCGCCGTGGCAGAGAGGGTGCCCGGCCAAAACAACTTCGCGCTGGGTGTTCTGCACTCGACCCGCGCCGACATCCGACTGGTCGCTGCCCGTCCCGAGGCGGCGCTGCAGGATGCCGAGGCAGCGATCGCTCGTCTGCTCAAGGGCGGCGATCCGAACCCGTACGTGCTCGCGATGACCGTCCGGGCGCAGGTGCAGGCCCGCATGGCGCTTGGCCGGCTCGATGACGCTCGCGAGTCGGGCGAGGGCGCGCTCGCCTGGCTGGGTGATCGCGTGCCCCAGATGCGCAGCCTGATCCTCACCACGCTGGCCACCGCGCTGCGCGACGCCGGGCGAACCGAGCAAGCGTACGACGCGCTGCAACGGGCGTGCGAGCTTGAACGGCAAGCGTTCCGTGAGCTCTCCCAGATACAGCTGAGCCTGGAGCGGGCAACGCTCGAGGCGCGCGAGGCGCGCCGCCACAGCGATTTGCTGACGGTCAAGAACCGTGAGCTCGCCGAGGCCCACAGCGAGTTGGCGCGCCGCGCAGACGAGCTCGAAACGCTGCACGCACAGTTGCGCGAGCAGGCCGAGCGGGACCCGCTGACCGGCCTGCACAATCGCCGCTACCTGGCGCACCAGCTCGAGCAGCTCACCCATGACCGGATGGCCGGTCCGATCAGCCTGGCAGTACTCGACGTCGATCACTTCAAGACGATCAACGACCGCTTCGGACACGCCGTCGGTGATCAGGTCTTGATCCGCATCGCCGGGCTGCTCTGCGATCACCTGCGGGAATCCGACAGCATCATCCGCAGCGGCGGCGAGGAGTTCATCATCCTGATGCCCCGCACCGACACGAACGCGGCGACAGCGTGCTGCGAGCGCATCCGCCGAGCCGTCAACACCGAGGTCTGGTCGAGCGTCACGGACGGCCTGAACGTGACCACGAGCGTCGGCATGGCCACGACGGACGACCCGACCGACCTCGAAGCCGTCATCACGCTCGCTGACCAGCGGCTCTACGAAGCCAAGCGCAACGGGCGAGATCGAGTCGTGTGCGGCCCCGAGCTACGCGGTCGGAGGGTTGACAAGATTGGCTGAACCGGATGGGCCCGATGCCGATGCGCGCAACCGCCTGGCGGTCGTACTCGAGCGGAACATCGAAACCGTGCTGGCGACGCTCCGAAACGAGGACTCGCAGCTCACAGGTCTCACCGCCGCGGTCACGCTCGACGACGCCGTCGAGGAGACGATCCAGACGTTCGTGTCCGACGCTCGAAACGCCGGTCACACCTGGCAGGAGATCGGAGAGCTCCTGGCGATCAGCCGGCAGGCAGCGCAGCAGCGCTTCGGCCGCGCTCCAGACGCGGGTGGTCCCGAGGAGGCGCGGCTGGGGCAGCGGGCGGTTGAGATCGTCGAGCAGCTCGCGCAGCGCACGACTGGACGGCGGCCAGCGCTGACTGGGACGGAACGATGCGCGCCAAGCTGCCCCTGAGCGAGCTCGCCACCACCTGGGAACAGATCATCGCCAACACAGGCCGGCTCACCGCCTCGGGCCGGCCATCCATCGCCCGCAAAGGGCCGTTCCTGGTCTGCGAGGTCCCGCTCGTCTTCGAGCGCGGGCCCATGCGGGCGCGCATCAGCTTCAACCGGGCGGGCGAGGTGAGCGGGCTGTTCATCACCCTGCCGCCATAGTCGGCGCAGCAGGCGCCTCGGCAGCTCGAGCCGCACTCGCTGTACGGTGGGCATGTGGCTGAGCTGGGACGAAAGGATCTAACTGCCGATGGCCTCTAAGGAGAGACCGGTTGCCGTAATCGCTCCGTCGATGCGCAGCATCAAGCTGTACGCCGACGGGCGGATCGACTATCAAGGGAAGTCGGGCTCGGTCATCGGGGCTACCGCGCGTATCGAGAAGTCGGGCGAGAAGCACCGACTCCGGGATACACGCAAGGTGGTGCTGAGGATCGACGGACCGGGGGTTGCGATCGCCGCACCGCTGCCGCCCGCCGCGTTCCAGCTGCACCGGCACGCCGCGGAGTTCGTGGCGCAGGTCAACAAGATCTCGAACGGGGGCGCCGGATCGGCTCCGGCTCCGTTCTACCAGTCTCCACCGACTCCGCCGAGGACGGCGAGTCAGTCGACGCAGGTTGGTCGCTCGGTCCCTGCCGCGACAGGCGGCCGCGAGGCGGATCTGGAGACGATGGACGTGGTCATCGGGCAGCTCGAACGCCTTGGAAAGCTCCGCGACTCCGGGATTCTCACCGAGGACGAGTTCCAAGAACAGAAGGCAGCGCTGCTGCGCAGCACGCGCAACGACTGAGCGTCGGCCTCCCCGGAGGGCGGCGAGGGTCGCTACTCCTGTTCGCCGAGTGCGGCCATTACGGCTTCGGTCTCGACGATACCGGGTGCGATCGCGTTCACCCGGATACCAGGGGCGAGCTCGTACTTCAGCCCATATTGGCCGCCGCGTCGGCAATCGCCTCACGGATACGTGGGTACGTGCCACAGCGGCAGATGTTGCGCAGCGAGTCGATGTCGGCGTCGGTGATCTGCCGCCCCTCGGCTCTGAGCTGATTGACGAGCGCGACCGCGGCCATGATCTGGCCCGGCTGGCAGTAACCACACTGCGCGACGTCGTACTTCAGCCACGCCTGCTGCATCGGATGGAGCGGCTGGCCAGCGGTCGCCGGCAGGCCCTCGATCGTCGTGATCTGGTCCGTCGGCTGGATGTCACCGACCGGGACGGAGCAGGGGTTGAAAGCCTTGCCGTTGATGTGACAGGTGCAGGCTTTGCAGACGTCCAGGCCGCAGCCGTATTTCGGTCCGTGGATGCCGAGTAGATCGCGCAGCACCCATAGGAGGCGAAGCTCGCCCGCGCAGTCGACGCTCACTTGCTGGCCGTTGACGATGAACGTGTAGGTGGACATCAGAACGCCTCCTGCAACCCGTCGGTGGGCGACTGGGGTATCGGTGGCACCGTCGGCAGCGGTGTGAAGCCGAGCGGCTGGTCGTGATTGATCGGGAAGCTGGTCGGCATCGTCCCGGTCGCGCGCGCGTACGCGTTCGCGACCGCCGCCATGGACGCAGCCACGCCGAACTCGCCGGCTCCGCCCGGCTCGGTCTGATTGGCCGGCATGATGATCACCTGGATGCCGTCCGCGGGCGGGTTGTTCGGAGGGCAGTTCCACTCCCGCGTGTAATAGGCGTTGTCCCAGCTGCCTTCGAGGAAGTAGCCGTTCTGAAGGTGAAGGCTGTACGTCAGTGCCTGCGCGATCCCGTCCATGATCCCGCCGATCATCTGGGCCTCCAGCCCGAGCGGGTTGATGGGCAAGCCGACGTCGACGGCGTAGGTCACCTTCGTGACCCGCGGCCCGGTGTACCCGTTCTCGACCTTGCGGTTGACGGTCTGCGGCCTGCAGTCGATCTCGGCCACGCATGCGGCGTAGCCCTTGTACTCGCGGTGGATGCCGATTCCCTGGGCGGTGAGCGGCGCCATGCGCTTGCCCCAGTTGGCTGCCCGGGCCGCCGCGTCCAGCACCGCGAGCATGCGCGGGTCACGCACGAACGAGCGGCGCAACTGATACGGGTCCTGCCCCATCGCGTTCGCGAGATGGTCGACCATGAGCTCCTTGGCGACCGTGACCTCCGGGCTGTAGATGTTGCGCACGCTCGAGGTGTTGAACATGCTGCCCGGCGGGTGGTAGACCTCGTTCAGGAGCTGCGTGACGGCACCGAAGTTGTAAGGCACGTTGGCGGTGAGCGTGAACACGCTCTGCGAATAGCCGAGAAAGTCGCCTTCTGGCAGGTCGCCCAATGTCGCGCTCAGGATCTCGCCCAACCCGTGTGTGAAGTCCGTCGCCACACTCGTATGGCGCTGGTCGAACGTGAGCACGTCGTTCCCCAGGTAGCCGATCCGCACCCGCGAGGTGCACATCGGGTGCACCCGTCCCTGGCGGAAGTTGTCCGTCCGGTGCCACATCAGCTTGACCGGCTTACCGATCGCCTTTGAGATCGCCGCCGCCTCGAACGCCGCGTCGGCGAACAGGTGCCGGCCGAACGATCCGCCGCCCTGGGTCACGTGTGCCTGTACGGACGACACAGGGAGTCCCAAGATCTGGGCGACCGTCTCCTGGAAGTAGATCGGCGACTTCATCGCCGACCAGACCTCGGCGCTGCCCGGGCGGACGTCGGCCACCGCGCAGTTCGTCTCCAGCGGGTCGCCGGGACGGAAGTAGAACGTGAAACGCTGGTCGAGCGTCTGTCCCAATGTGGGCGTCATCGGCAGCTCGGCGACGATCAGGTCCTGGAGCACGTCGGCATCCGACTTGCCGGCGGCCGCCCCGGGTGCCCACTGGACTTGGAGAGCACGGACCGCGTCGATGCACTGCCCAAACGTGGTCGCGCGCACCGCGACCCCGCCGGGGACGTACTGCGTGTGCGGGATGATCGCAACGTCGGTGACGCCGTCCATCGCCCGGACCTGAGCCTCGTTCAGGACGGCCAGGGCACTCCCGTTGATCGTCGGGGGACGGCAGATCATGGTCGGGAGGGCGCCGGGCACGTCGAGGTCCATGGCGAACTGCTTTGTCCCGGTCACGATCTCGACCGCGTCGATCCGCGGCTGTGGGGTGCCGACCAGTGTCTGCTGGGAGGCCGGCTTCAGCCGCGCGATTACCGCGCGCGTGCGCGAGGCCGCTGCCGCGTGCGTCAACGAGCCGTACGAGAGCGATCGTCCGTCCGGCGCCGTGACCACGCCATCCTTGAGGACCAGCTTGGGCAGCGGCATCTCGAGCTGCTGGGCCGCCGTGCGCGCCAGCTGACCGCGCGCGATCGCAGCCGCGATCCGGACCTGGTCGTAGAGAACGTGCATCGTGTTCGAGCCGCCGGTCAGCTGGTTGAACTCGAGCTCCGGCCGCGCATCCGAGAGCGTGATGTTGACCTTGTCGAGGGGGAGTTCGAGCTCGTCGGCGATCACCATCGCCACGGCGGTCGTAATCCCCTGACCGACCTCAGCGCGCGGGAGCGCGAACGACGCGGTGCCATCGGGATTGATAGTCACGGTGACCAGGCTCGCGGTGAGATTCGCCGCGTCGGTCAGGAGGTCGGTCAGGTCGTAGAAGTCGACCGGCTGGACGGTAGTAACCGATGCATTTGCCGGCGGGGCAGCCCGCAACTCGGCCGCGGCGACCAAAGTCGGCGCCGCGATCAGATACCCGATGAACCGCCGACGCGAGATCCCGTTCCTGGCAGCGCGCGCATCACCGACCTCGACATCGGGCATGGGTCCTCCCCTGGTTCACCTGGATGCGGCGAGTGTACGCCGGGACTCGACCGTTCGCGCCGGTCCCGACGGCCACCAGATGGTTGATTGGGCGATTCGTTGGACGGCGAGCGGGCGCGTTGGCTGTCCGAGGTACTGGTTGAGCCACGCGCCGGCGGCGGCCGGGCCGACTGCGAGCCACGCGGCGCTACCCGCGCGTCCCAGTCCTGATGCACCTGTTGGCCTCCTACCGACCCGGCGTCCGGCGCGAGGTGATCCAGAACGCGTGCTCACGCCGCGCCTCGACCAGAACCGACGAGCGCGAGAGCCGACGATAAGCCGGCGTTGCGCGAACTCGCGCCGGTCCCGAGACGAGGTGCCGCGGAATCGCTCATCTGGGGTGGCGAGCCCGCCGTGGGGATTGCGTCACCCGGCGGACTCGCCGTCCCAGTAATCCACCGCCTCGGCGATACGGAACACGTGGCCGAGGGTCGACAGCTTGCCGCTGTCCGGATACGCCCACGCGCGCGGCTCCCGCAGCGTCGAGAGGATCAGAACCCGGGTGACCGCCGTGGACTCGTTGATCAGCTGGTGGGCACCAGGTTCGCCTTCGGGAAACATCACCATGTCCCCTGCTTCCAGCACGTCGCGCCCGGCGGGGTGGCGCAGCGTGGGCGTGCCGGCGAGTACCAGCAGGCACTCCTCGTTGCCGATTTCGTAGTGGTAGGGGCTGGAGCGCTCACCGGGATCGAACTCGTACACCGTCGCGCCGAGCATTACGCCGCCGAGGAGCGGCCCGAGCTGTCGGAAGCGAGTAGAAAACCCGGGCGGATTACCCGGTTCAGCGGAGACCGAGACCGTCGTCGCGTTGATCACCGGCCGCGGCGACGCGCTCATTCGCCATCCCAATAGTCGACGGCGTCGCCGCGGCGGAAGTCGAGCCGGTCGGGGCCGCCGCCGGGCGGCCGGACGCCGACCTTGTCGGAGTCGGGGTACACCGATACCGACGCCGCCTCGGCCATGGCCACCCCCGAGAAGATCACGACGCGGCCGGCTCCACGCACCGCGTGCGCTCCCTCAGGGCCGCTCGGGAAGCAGATCAGATCCCCGGGCGTCAGCACCCGCTCGCCGTCGGGATCCCGCAGCGTAGGCGCGCCGGCCACCACGTACATCCACTCCTCGACACCATGGTGGTAGTGGTACGGGAACGTCCACTGGCCCTCGGGGAGCTCGTACACGCTGGCGCCGAAGCACCGCAGGCCGCGCTCACTCGCGACTCCACGACGTCCGTCCCACGTGTATCCCGACTTGTCCTGATGGACCGGGAGCTCTCCGGTCAGCACGTTGAAGCGATGCATCCGGCCGCATCCTGCCAGCTACAGCGGGAGCAGGCGTCCCAGGGCCGGGCGACCTTACCGTTAGCTCCGCGCAGGCGCGCCGCGGCTACCGGGTCGTGGTTTCGAGCGCGAACTCGCAACCAAGCCCGATGAGCACGAGTCCGAGGCCGCGCTCGAGCCGCTGACGGATCCTCCCGCGCTCGAGAAAACGGCGAGCACGATCCGCGAGGAGCACGATGCCGCAGCAGTAGAACGTGTCGAGTGTCACCTGGATCGGTGATCAGGACGAACACGGTTGGCAGCAGCGCGCCGTGGCGAGGCAGGAACTGGGGGAGAAAGGAGACGGCGAACACCGCCGCCTTGGGGTTCGCCGCGATCGAGAGAAGCGAGGCGCGGAAGGCGGATCCGGTACCCCGCCCGCCGCGCAGGCGGGGCGCGAAGGACGAGGCGAACGTAACCTCGCCGTCGCCACGTCGAGCGCCGCGCCAGGCGCCCCAGCCGAGCATGAGGAGCACGGCCGCTCCGACGAGGTGCATCGCGTCGAACAGGACGCGGTTGGCGGTGAGCAGGGCCGACAGCCCCGCGCCACCGGCAAGCAGCCACAGGAACAGCCCGATCTCGTTGCCGGCCACCGCGCACAGGCCCGCGCCGCGGCCGTCACGCACGGTGCGGTGGATGAACAGCGCGGTCGCCGGTCCCGGTAGCGCGGCAAGCACCAGGCAGGCGAGAAGGAACGCCGGAAGGATGGCCAGCACGTGGTGGAACATCGGATCGATTATCGCCGACACGCGACGCGGGCCGGGTCTAGTCTCCTGGTCGAGGAAGGCACGAGGATGCAGTTCTATCTCAACGGTTACCAGCCGGGCGATCCGCTCCTCCGCGATCCCCATTGGTCGGTGGCGGAGCGACCGGGGGGCCTCCCGGAGGAGGTCGACGTCCTGATCATCGGGTGTGGTCCAGCCGGGCTGGTCCTGGCTGCGCAGTTGGCGAACTTCCCTGACGTCAGGACCGTCGTCATCGACCGTAAGGACGGTCCGCTCCAGGTCGGCCAAGCCGACGGTGTCGCTTGCCGGACCGTCGAGATGTTCGAGGCGTTCGGTCTGGCTGACCGGTTGGTGGGGGAGGGATATTGGGTGAACGAGGTCTGCTTCTGGCGTCCGGACCCGGAGGACCCCACGAAGATCAAGCGGATGGGGCGCATCAGGGACACCGAAGAGGATCTGTCGGAGTTCCCCCACGTGATCGTGAACCAGGCGCGGATGCTCGCCTACCTTCGCGACCACATGGAGCGGTCGCCGAGCAGGTTGACACCGCTCTACGGTCTGCACGCCGCTGATCTCGCCATCGACACCAGCGCCTCAGCGGAGTACCCGGTGACGGTGACCCTGCGGCATATGAGCAACCTCCAGGAGACCGGAGAGACCTCCACGATCCGCGCGAAGTATGTCGTCGGCTGCGATGGCGCACGCAGCCGGATCCGGAGCGCGATCGGCCGCGAGCTGACCGGTGACGCGAGCGACGAGTCATGGGGAGTGATGGATTTGCTGGCGGTCACTGACTTTCCGGATGTGCGGGTCAAGTGCGCGATCAACTCGGCAAACCAGGGCAACATCCTGATCATCCCGCGCGAGGGTGGCTATCTGGTTCGGTTCTACATCGAGTTGAACGCGGTGAGCGACGAGGAGATGCTGGAGAGCCGGAGCGTTACCCCCGAGAAGCTGGCCACGGTTGCCAACCGGATCCTGCATCCGTACAGCATCGACGTCAGGGACGTGGGGTGGTGGTCGGTATACGAGATCGGACAGCGCCTCTGCGACAAGTTCGACGACGTTCCCGCGGACGAGACGGCCACTCGCCTGCCGCGGGTGTTCATCGCGGGCGACGCGTGCCACACGCACAGCGCCAAGGCCGGGCAGGGCATGAATGTTTCCATGGCGGACGCGTGGAACCTCGGGTGGAAGCTGGCGTCGGTTCTGAGGGGGATCGCCGAGCCCGAGCTCCTGCATACCTACTCCGCGGAACGTCAGGCGATCGCGCAACAGCTGATCGATTTCGACCGCGAGTTCTCCAGGTTGTTCAGCGCCCGCGCGGCTAAGTCTGGTCCTGGTCGGCCGGAGAACCTCGACCCTGAGGAGTTCCAGCAGTACTTCATCGCGCAAGGCCGCTTCACGGCCGGCGTCGCGACCAGGTACAGCCCCTCGATGGTCACCGCCGAGACGAGGTTCCAGCCGCTCGCCGGGGGCTTTTCGGTCGGGGCGCGCTTCCACTCCGCGCCGGTGATTCGGCTCTCCGACGCCAAACCCGTCCACCTGGGGCACGTGCACCGGGCAGACGGTGCCTGGCGCATCTACATCTTCGCCGACGGCGAGGACCCGACCCTCGAAGGCTCCCGCCTGCGGAGGCTCTGCCAGTTCCTGGAGTCAGACGCGTCCCCGACCAGACGGTTCACGCCGGCGGGTGCCGAACCCGATTCGGTGATCGACGTGCGCGCGATCTTCCAGCAGGGTCACCACGAACTGGCCGTCGACAAGATGCCATCTGCCCTACTCCCGAGAAAGGGCAGGTTCGGGCTGATCGACTACGAGAAGATGTTCTGTCCCGACCCCAACGGCGATGACATCTTCGAGCGGCGCGGCGTGAACCGCGAGACGGGGTGCATCGTGATCGTCCGGCCGGACCAGTACGTGGCGCATGTTCTGCCGCTTGACGGATACGCCGCGTTGAGCGACTTCTTCGCGAGGATCCTCATCGACGCCAAGTAGCCGGGTTCGCTAGGCCGCAACCAGGCCGAGCTGCTTCATCTGCGAGAAGACGTCGACGACGCCCCAGGTCTCAGCGATTCGCCAGCCCCCGAAGCGGAAGATGAAGATCTCGTTGAAGCGTCCGACCACCGTCTTGTTGCTCGTTTGCAGGGCGGTTGACAATTTGGCTCCTCTTGGGTCGATGTGCGCTCGGCTGATGCGCTACAGAGCGGGCACCAGGTAGCCGGTGACGAGCAGTTCGCTGCGTGGCCGGATCATCCCGAGCGGGTTCCAGGTCATCCCGAGCTCACGGTGCGGGGCCCTGGTCGCCGCCTCGATCTCGACCTCCTCCCCGACCGCGCGGACCCGCGCGTCGAGTACGAGCGAGATCGAGCGACCGCGCGCGGACAAGCGCCCGCGCACCGTGAGGGTCCCGTCGCGCGGGATGACCGACTCGGATACGAACCGCACCTGCGGCTGGTGCTCGGCGTCGAAGAAATCGGCTGAGCGCAGGTGCTCATCGCGCTTGCGGTTGCCGGTTTGCACGCTTGCTGCTTCGATCGTCAGCTCGATCGCCGGATCGGCGCTCAGGTCGAGGCTCCCGTCATAGTCGTCGAACTGGCCTTTGACGGTGATCAGGCCCCAAAAGTGCCTGACGCGGAACTTGATTCTCGAGCGCTGCGGGTCGAGCTGCCAGCGGCCGGCGAGGGTCGCTTGGGAGCGAGTGAGCATGGGTGATCTCCTTGGTTTGTCACACCGGCGGCATTTGCCGTGTCAATGCTCATGACACTCGCCGAGGAGAGAATGTGACCGATGGACGATGAGAGAGCGTTGGCCGAGCGCTTCCAGGAGCACCGACCGCAGCTGCGGGCCGTCGCCTACCGGATGCTCGGATCGCTCAGCGAGGCTGACGATGCGCTCCAGGAAGCATGGCTGCGGATCGGCCGCAGCGACACCAACGGCATCGAGAACCTGGGGGGATGGCTCACCACGGTCGTCGGGCGCGTGTCGCTGAACATGCTCAGGGCGCGGAAGGCCAAGCGCGAAGTCCCGCTTGTTCGCGGTGCCATTCGACGAGATCGCCGCGATCACGGGACGCTCCCCCGCGGCAGCGCGGCAGCTGGCCAGTCGCGCCCGCCGCCGCATACGAGGTCGGGCGCCGACGCCCGATGCGGACCTCGCTCTGCAGTGGAGAGTCCTCGAAGCATTCGCCGCCGCCAGCCGAGAGGGCGACTTCGAGGCGCTCGTGGCGGTGCTCGATCCGGACATCGTGCTTCACGAGGACGGCGGCGCCGAGCGTCCGGGCGCGAGCGGGAGTTCACCCGATCAGGGTGATGCTGGTCGCATCGGGCGGACGCAGTGTTGTGCGCTTCAATGGGGTCTCGAGCGAGATCGTGAGCACAACCGCCCAACTGGTCGGAGGCGAGTCGGCCGAGCGGGGGCGTGCCGCCCGTGAGTTGGTGTCGCGGTCCGCTCATGGTGAGTGGACGCCGTCGGCGGACCGTCCCGATCCGGTCGCGCTGCTCCGAGCCCAGGCGGTGACCCGGCTGCCGGAGCTGGTCCCGATCCGCTACGGGCGAATGCTCGTCTCGCCGTTCACGTTCTATCGGGGCGCGGCCGCCGTGATGGCCGCCGATCTCGCCGCGACGCCCGACTCCGGGATCACCGTCCAGGCCTGCGGCGATGCTCACATCTCGAACTTCGGCGGGTTCGCCGCTCAGGACCGCAAGCTTCTGTTCGGCCCCAACGACTTCGATGAGACGCTGCCCGGTCCGTGGGAATGGGACGTCAAGCGCATGGCGGCCAGCGTGGAGATCGCCGGCCGCGACATCGGCCTGCCGGCCGATCGTCGCCGCAAGCTCGTGACCCACTGCGTTTGCGAGTACCGCGAGGCGATGCGCGACTTCGCGAACCAGAGCCACTTGGACGTGTGGTACGACCGGCTGGGCGCCAGCGAACTGGTCGACCGTTTCGGCGGTCGGCTGGGCAAGCAGGGTCGGATCCTGTTCACGACGCCGTTCGCCAAGGCGCGGCGCAAGACGAGCTTCCGGGCGGTGGAGAAGCTGACCGAGCGCGTCGACGGCGAACTGCGGTTTCGCAGCGTCGCGCCGCTCCTCGTTCCGCTGAAGGAGCTGGTCGACCCGCGCGATGCTCGTCGCGACATCGACATCGTGAGCGCGGCGATCGAGCAGTACGCCGCCAGCCTGGACCAGGACCGTCGCTATCTGTTCGAGACCTACCGCTTCGTCGACATGGCTCGCAAGGTCGTCGGCGTCGGGAGCGTTGGCACGCGCGCCTGGATTCTCCTGTTCGCCGGCCGCAACGGTCAGGATCCTCTCGTGCTTCAGATGAAGGAGGCTCAGGCGTCGGTCCTCGAGCCGTACCTCGGCGCGAGTGAGTTCGAGAACCACGGCGAGCGCGTCGTCCGCGGTCAGCGGCTGTCGCAGGCGGCGATCGACGTGTTCCTCGGGTGGCAGCGGAGCGTCGGCCTCGACGGCAAAGAGCATGATTTCTACATCCGCCAGCTGTGGGACTGGAAGGCGTCGATCGACCTGTCGCTCATGAGCTACGCCGGGCTGCACGCCTACTCGCGCGCGTGCGGCTGGTCCATGGCGCGCGCGCATGCCCGGTCCGGCGACCGGCTCGCGATCGCCGCGTACCTGGGCGCAGGACCGGCGTTCGACCGCGCGATCGCTCGCTTCTCCGCCTCGTATGCGGATCAGAACGAGCTCGATCACCAGCGACTCGGTGACGCCGTGGCGGCCGGCGAGATCACCGCCCTCGCCGGCGTCTGAGCCTCGGCTAGAGAATGCCGGCGAGCACGAGCGCGCCGATCACCAGCAGGACCAGTGCGGTCAGCGCGTTACCCCAGCGCTCGAGCCACTCGCCGTGGATCTCGTAGCCGCCGCGTGCGGCGGCGAGCGTCAGGCCGACGATCGTGCCGATCGTGACCGCGGCGAAGATCAACAGCGACCCGACGGCGGTGGCGACGCCCGCTGCGGTGGCGGCCAGAAACACCGGCAGGATGGTCAGATCCGGCGAGGCAGCCGCTCCGAACGGCACCATGACCGCCGCCAGGCCGCGGAGCCCGCGCGCGCGGCCGGGATCGTGGTCGAGACCGTGTCCATGCGTGTGGCGATGGTCGTGGTCGTGCGCGTGGTCACGGTCGTGGTCGTGCGCGTGCGCGTGGTCGTGGTCGTGGCCGTGACCGTGCCCGGTCAGCTCGAGCGCCAGGAACCCCAGGCCGGTGGCGATCAGGACGCAGCCGATGATCGTGTCCTGAGCGCTCTGGATCGCCGAGCGGAACTGCAGCCCGATGGCGACGATCACCGCGCCGAGCACGATCGAGACGAGCACGTGGGCCACGCCGGCCGCCCCGGATAGGCGAGCGACTCGCGAGAGCGGATAGCGACGGGTGCGGCCGAGCACCGCCAGAGGTACCCAGTGGTCGGGCAGGATCGCGTGGCCGAAGCCGACGCCGGCGGCGGCGAGCAGCAGTGCCGGTCCGTTGCTGCTCATGCCCGCATGAGCTCCTGGGTCGGACTGGCGGCGAGGCCGAGGCGGAGGTGCTCGGTGTGGGAGATGGCCTCGGTGAGCAGCGCCCGGACGTGCTCGTCGTGGAGGGCGTAGATCACCTGCCGCCCCGTCCGCTCGCCGACCACCAGGCCCAGGTGCCGCAGGACACGCAACTGCTGGGAGACCGCGGACTGCTCCATCTCGACGGCGCGGGCCAGCTCACCCACCGAGCACGGGCCGGCGCCGAGCCGGCTGAGGATGCGGACCCGGCTCGGCGTGGCGAGTGCCTGCATGGTCTCCGCGACCGAACGCGCGGTGTCCGATGAGACGAACGCAAGCGCGGGGTCGGCTCCATGAGTCATGCGGGAATTATCGCATGAACATGTAGTCAGATATTCGCCGGGACGGTGGCGGCGTTGCCCGACCACGGGCCGGTTGACCGGACCCCGGCGGCTGAGGCGTCCGGACGTGGTGGTTGTCTGAAGGGCGTGTACATGGAGCAGATCGCTCTGATCGTGGACGACTACGACGTCGCGATCAGGTTCTTCGTTGACATCCTCGGGTTCGAGCTCGTGGAGGACTCGCCCGCTCTGACCAGCCGCGCCGGGCGTCCGAAGCGTTGGGTGGTGGTGCGGCCGCCCGGGGCGGTGACCGCGTTGTTGCTGGCGAGGGCGGATGGCGAGCGCGAGGAGCGCGCGATCGGCGATCAGTTCGCGGGGCGCGTCGGGCTGTTCCTCCGTGTCGATGACTTCGAGAGAACATACGAGCGCATGCGCGAGGCGGATGTCCAGTTCATCGGCGAGCCTCGCCAGGAGCCGTACGGCCGCGTCGTCGTGTTCCTCGACGTGGCCGGCAACCGTTGGGATCTCCTGGGACCCCGGCCGGCGCCCGGGTGAGGACGCGTGGCGCCGATCAGGCGCTCGTCGCGTCGGCCACCAGTGGCGCGACGTCGATGACGCGGGGAAGCCCGAGCGTACGCAACGCGATCAGCGTCATGGCAACGGGAACCGTGGCCGGCCATACCGTGTGCTGGGGGGCGAGGACGAGTGATGCGGCCGCCAGCACGGTCACGAGCGAGGCGGCCCAGAGTTGCCCTCGCTGGCCGGCGACGAACCCCCCGAGAACGGCGGCCAGCACCAGGTCCGGATAGTCGAGCACCACCCGGCCAACGTGTGCGTTGTCGAGCGTGGGACCCGGGACGTGTCGAGCAGCGTGGGCGATGACGGTGGCGGCGGACTGCCCGACTCCCGCGGCGATCAGCGCGACGTCGACCGCGCCCATGCAGGCAAAGCCGATGAGGACCCAGCACGAGGGAATGAGGCGCGCCAGCGCCGCGCCGATGGCAAGGGCACCGAGCGCCGTGAGCATGGCGGCGGAAAGCTGGCCGCTCATGCCGTCGGCGAACGCGGCCAGCAAGCCGGCGACCACTGCCAACGCAACGAGCGCCGTGCGCGGGCCGCGCACGACCCCGAGCACGGCCACCGCTGCCAGTGGCGGCGTCGCGAGCGCCCCGAGCAGGATCAGCCCCAGCGCAAAGAAATGCGCGCCAAGCGGCCCGAACGTGCCCACCACGATGCAGCCGGGGAGCGCCGCCGCCCAGGCCGGCGAGCGCAGGCGCCGCAAGGACGCGAGCGCATCGCCCCTGGGTAGCGCGACAAGTGCTCCCTGGAGCAGCGCGGGTGCGGCGGCGGCACCTACGCCAGCCAGCATCATCTGCCGGGCTGGGCCCCGCGGAGAGGCAACTGCGAGGCGCGCACCGGACCGTTGTTGGGGCGAGCGGATCGGGGCCCGGTACGCGAGGACAACATTGCATCCCCGGAGTACCCGCCGATCGCTAACAGAAACGTAACGCAGTGCTAAAGAAACTGACGAGCTGCACCGGCGGAGCTACACCGGCACGACGCTCGACGCGGCTCCCCGGGTGGCCGTCAGCGTGCTCGCCCGAAGGATCAGCTCGGTCGGGATCGTGTGATGGACCGCGGCGACCCGTCCGAGCTCGATCTCGTCGCGCAACAGCGTGAAGCTGCGCCGCCCGAGCTCCGTGAAGTTCTGCCGTACAGTCGTGAGCGGGGGCGTGAAGAACTCGCCCTGTGGGAGGCAGTCGAACCCGACGACACCCACCTCTTCCGGGACGCGCCGCTCGAGCTCGTGCAGCGCAAGCAGGACGCCCAGCGCCATCTGATCGCCCGCCACGAAGATCGCGGTGACGTCGGGGCGGACGCCCAGGCGGCATCCCAGCTGGTATCCGGAGGCTGGACTCCGGTCGCCGATCAGCGGGGGAGGGACCTCGGCGCCTGCCGCGAGCAGCGCGTCTCGCCATCCGGCAACGCGAAGCGTCGCGTCGCGTTGACCGAGTGGTCCCGCAACATGGAACACCGTGCGATTGCCCAGCCCGAGCAGATGACGAGTTGCCGCCACGGCCCCGCCATAGTGGTCGACCGTCACGGTCGACACCTCGTCGTGTGGGCCGGTGGCGATGGCCACGACGGGAATCTCGCCGGCGAGCTCGATCACCGCCGCCATCGCGTCACGCTGGGGGCCGAGGAGAAGAAGCCCCTCCGCCTCGAGATCCCGCAGGCCCGCCGCCGCCACGAGCACGGATCGATTGTCGGCGGCTGGAACGTCGGCGATGCTGACCAGGTAGTCCGCATCGCGAGCGGCGGCCTGAATCGCGGACAGCATGGATGCTCTCGCGAACGGGGCCGCATCGAGAACGAGGGCGCCGATGGTTCGCTGTCCGTCCCGGCCGGTGGGTCGCGCCACCGAGCCTCGTTGACAGTCCAGCCTGCGAAATGTGGTCGAAGACATCGGGATAGGGAGGTATGTTTTGCTTCGATGCAAAACATATTCCCGGTGTCAAGAGCGTCGGCCATCCCGCCGCGCGCGGGTCAGGGAGATATCCGCCGCAACAACCTCGAGCTGGTGCTCCGACACCTCTCGGCGGTCGGCCCTGACTCCCGGGCCGGGATAGCGGCCCGGGCCGGGCTGACCAGGGCCACGGTGTCGCGGCTGGTCGCGGAGCTGATCGAGCTGGGCGTGGTGCGCGAGACGGGCCGGGCCGGTGGCGGGCGTGCCGGCCGCCCGAGCACTCGGCTCGCGCTGGGCGACACGGTGCTGGCCATCGGTACCGAGGTGAACGTCGACTACCTCTCGGTGCTGGTCGTGGACATCGCCGGCCGTGAGGTCCTGCGCGAGCGGCGCCCGTTCGACGCGAGCGTTGGCCCGGAAGCCAGTATCGCGGCGCTGGTCGAGCTCATTCGCCGCGCGCGCCGGCGTCTCGCCGCTCGCCGCGACCCCCACACGCCGGTGCTCGCCGGCGTCACCGTAGCGGTGCCCGGGCTGGTCGATGTGGCAGCCGGGGTTGTCGCCGAGGCGCCCAACCTACGCTGGCGAGACGTGGCGGTGGCCGAGCCGTTACGACGGGGGCTCGGCCTCGGCTCGACCCCGGTGCACGTCGGCAACGACGCGAACCTCGCCGCGATCGCCGAATATCGGTCGGGAGAGTGGGCGGGGACGCCGAACCTGGTCTACATCACGGGCGAGGTCGGGATCGGTGGCGGGATCATCGTCGGCGGACAGCCACTGCTGGGGACGCGCGGTTACGGCGGCGAGGTGGGTCACATGAACGTCATGCCGGGCGGCCCACGGTGCGGATGCGGCCGGCGCGGCTGCTGGGAGGCGTGCATCGGTCTCAATGCGTTGCTGCAGTCGGCCCGGCACCGTCCCCGGGGCGACGCGCCGCCGGAGCGCAAGATCGAGCCCATCGTCAAGCGTGCCCGGGCGGAGGATCGGCGGACGCTCGAGGTGCTGGCCGAGCTGGGGCGATGGATCGGCATCGGCGCCGCCAACCTGGCCAACCTCTTCGACCCACAGGTGATCATCCTCGGCGGCTACTTCGCCCCGATCGCCGACTGGATTCTCCCAGCGGCGCGGGAGGCGCTCGAGGCTGGAACCCTCGCGCGCAGCGGTGAGCACCTGCACCTCGCCACCTCGACGCTCGGATTCACCGCGGCCGCCCAAGGCGGTGCGATCCATGCGATCGAGCGGGTCATGTCCGACCCAACCACGCTGCTCGCGATGGCCTGACGGGCGGGATGCCCCGGGAGCATCGCTAGACGGCGACCATGCCCGTGACGGTCAAACAGAAGCGAGTGCTTGACCTGCTGACGCCTTGAGCTCCTTCTTCAGGACCTTCCCGGTGGGTCCGATCGGCAGATCGCTTCGGAACTCAACCATCCGCGGATACTTGTAAGCCGCGAGCCGCGCCTTCACGTACGCGATGATCTCCGCCTCGGTTGCGGTGGCGCCCGTCTTGAGTTCCACGAACGCCTTGACCTCCTCACCCAGTCGCTCGTCCGGAACGCCGATCACGGCCGCGTTGGCCACCGCCGGGTGGGTGTAGAGCACCTCCTCGACCTCGCGCGGATATACGTTGTAGCCGCCGCGGATGATCAGGTCCTTCTTGCGATCGACGATGAAATAGAACCCGTCCACGTCGCGGTATCCGAGATCACCCGAGTGGAACCAGCCGCCGGTGAACGCCTCGGCGGTCTCCTTCGGCTTTCCGAAGTATCCGCGCATGGTGTTGACACCCCGGATCACCAGCTCCCCGACGTGCTCGGGGCCGCGCGGCAGCGGCCGATTGCGCTCGTCCCAGATCTCAACCTCGACGCCCCAGATCGGCTTTCCCACGCTGTAGATCTTGCGTTCCTCGGCGCTCACGTTGAACGTCGTTGTGGACGCGGTCTCGGTCAGGCCGTAACCCTCGAGGATCACGATGCCGAACGTCTCCTCGAAGGCATCCAGGACCTCCGCGGGCAGAGGAGCGCCGCCGGAGATCCCGATGCGGAGTGTCGACACGTCGTAGTCCTCGAGCTTCGGGTGGCGCAGCACCGCGACGTACATCGTCGGGACCCCCTCGAAGATGGTGATCCCATCCCGCTGTATCACCTCCAGTGCCTTGGTGGCGTCGAACCGCGGCACCAGCGACATGGTCGCGCCGAAGCGAACGCAGACGTTCAGCTGACTGCTCAGTCCGAAGACGTGAAACAGCGGCAGCGCCACCATGACGACGTCATCGTCCCGGATACCGAACACCCGACCCGGCGTATCGGCATTCATGAACAGCTGAAAGTGCGTCAGCTCCGCGCCCTTCGGGGTTCCCGTCGTGCCGGACGTGTAGACGATCACCGCCGTGTCGCCCGGGTCGGTCTGGGCCATCGGCGGCGTCTCGGGCTCGGTCGCCAGCAGCTCCTCGAACCGGTGGCCGACCGATGACTCGGGGACGCCGGGCGTCGCTGCGACGTAGACCGCGGGAACGGCGGCCTGATCGGCCCCCTCGCCGGCCTCATCCGCCACGCCCGCCCAGGTGAGAAGCGCGCGAGCCTGGGAATCCCCGAGGCAGTAGGCAACCTCGGGCGCCTTGAGAAGCACGTTCAGCGGCACCGCGACACACCCGGCCTTGAGCAGGCCGAAGTAGGCGATGAGGAACTGGGGAATGTTGGGCAGCTGGAGCCCGACCTTGTCGCCGCGGTCCAGCCCTGACGCGCGCAGACCGGCGGCAAACCGGTCCGAAAGCGCGTCGAGCTCCGCGTAGCTGAGCCGACCGCCGTCGTACAGCGCAACCGGCTTGTTCGGGAAAGCCACCGCCGATTCACGAAGCATCGTGGCAAGGTTCAAGCTCATGTCCGCTCACCTCCCGGCCGGCGGATTGTCAATCGTGCCGTGCGCCGACGAGCTCCGCCGAAATCGACCTCAGGCGCGTCACGCGTCATATTTGGGTTCACGTTGCCACGGCGACGGCCCGGGGCACATCCGACGGCATCACCGAGACAGGTACGTAGTTACCACTCGCTCGCGCCGCCC
Organism: uncultured Solirubrobacterales bacterium; assembly: GCA_963811135.1. Taxonomy (GTDB): domain Bacteria; phylum Actinomycetota; class Thermoleophilia; order Solirubrobacterales; family Solirubrobacteraceae; genus Palsa-465. The sequence continues at coordinate 43,738 of CAWEQG010000019.1, forward strand.
CGGCCGGACGAACGCTCGGCGGTAACGCCAGTCAGGCGTCGGGTGACTCGATGAACCCAGGCCGGGCGTAGGCCGGGTCCGGATAGGTATAGAAGCCGCGGCCGCTCTTGACGCCGAGATCGCCGCGGTCGACGTACGCCTTGAGGAAGTCGGCGTTGGCGCGAAGCTGTTCGTCGCCGAGCCGGCGGGCCCAGTAGTCGGTGATTGCCCAGGTGGTGTCGAGGCCCACCGCGTCAAGCGCGCCGAGCGGTCCGACCGGCGTCTTGATGACGTGCATCCAGGCGCGATCGATGTCCTCGATCGATGCCACGCCCTGTTGAGCGAGCGTGATCGCCGCGCGGTTGAGCGCGCTGTACATCGCGTTGAACACGTAGCCGTTGCTCTCCCGGTGCAGCTCGATCGGAACCTGGCCGATGCGGCGGGCGAAGGCGAGCACGAGCTTCGTCACCTCCGGCGCGGTTCCGGCGTGCGGCATCACATCGGCGAGGTTGTTGACCCAGACCGGCAGATGAAAGTGAAGCGCGAGCAGCCGGTCGGCTCGTCCTGACGCCTCCGCGAATTGCGAGGGGAGCAGCATCGAGGTGTTCGTCATGAAGATCGTCCGCGGCGGGCAGGCAGCATCCCACTCGGCGAGCACGCGGCCTTTGAGATCGGGGTCCTCCGGCACGGCCTCGCTCACCAGGTCGGCTTCGGCGGCGGCTGCCCGCAGATCTGAGCTCAGCGTGATCCGTGCCTGGGCCGAGGCCTTCTGCTCGGACGTGATCAGCCCCCCGCGCTCCAGCTCCTCCGCGTACGCCCGGATGCGCGTCTGCGCCGCCTCGAGGGCTCCGGGATCGATGTCATGGATCACCACGTCGTACCCGTGGCCTGCGCACTGAAAGGCGATCTGCTGGCCCATCGTCCCGCCGCCGGCGATCGCCACGCGGCGCACGTCCTCGATCTGCATCGGGCCAGCCTATCCCAGCCGCCGGGCGCGGTCGCGACGCCGGCCGACACAGCCCGTGTCGGATCGATCGTCCTGACCCGGCCGGATCAGGCCGTCAGCACGTTGGGTGAGCTTGCGTCGTACTCAGGTATCCACGCGGTGCCACGACCATCCGGGTCACGGCCGAAGCGCCGCCGCAACGCGATCGAGGCGTCTCGCCTCAGCGCCGACAGGGGAGACGCCAGATGGTTGCTGACGCCGCGCTCGCGCGAGGCGAGGACGACCTGGCTCGCTCGGGCACGGCGCGCGCGCTCGTACTGGGCGAGGCCCGCGACCGGATCATCGGGCGCGGCCGCGAGCGCCGCCGCCAGCACGCATCCGTCCTCGATCGCCTGACAGGCTCCCTGACCCAGGTAGGGCAGCATCGGGTGGGCGGCATCGCCGAGCACCGTGACGCGTCCTCGCGTCCATCGCGGGATCGGGTCCCGGTCGTACAGGGCCCACTTGTACCAGACGTCTCCCGCGGAGAAGATCCGGAGCAACGCGTCGTGCCAGCCGCGATAGCGCTCGAGCACCTCGCCGCGCTCACACTCGGACACCCAAGACTCGTGCCGGTAGGCCTCGTCGTCGTAGTGGCACACGACATTGATCAGCTCGTCGTGGCGCACCGGGTACAGGACGATCGTGCCGTGAGGTCCCAACCACTGGGCGTTGTCGTTCGGGGGCGGCCCGCCCGCCACCGCGCCGACGGGGACCACGCTCCGGTAGCAGATCTTGCCCGTGAAGCGCGGAGCGTCCGGGCCGAACAGCGACGCTCGCACGGCCGAGTGAATCCCGTCGGCGCCGACGATCACGTCCGCCTCGACCTCACGGCCGTCCTGGAATCGTGCGACCGCGACGCCGCCGTCCGGCTCGACCCCGACGCAACGTGCTCCCAGCGTGACGATCTGGCTCGGGACCGAACCGGCCAGCACGTCCAGAAGGTCGGCGCGGTGAACTGTCGCGCCGGGACTGCCGAACAGGACGCCCTGTTGCTCGCGGCTCGTCCTCGAGATCACTCGGCCGGTCTTCCCGTTGCGCGTGAGCGCCCACTCCGAGCGTCCCGCGACGGCGCGCACATCGTCCTCGAGGCCGAGCGAGCGCAGTACCTTCATCGCGTTCGGGTGGAGCGCAACACCGGCCCCGATCTCGCGCAACTCCGGCGCCGCCTCGTAGATGTGGACCTCGATGCCGCGTCGGCAGAGCGCGCGGGCCGCCGTCAGGCCACCGATGCCACCGCCGATGATCGCCACACGCGTCACTGGGACCGCGACCCTGCTTCCTCGCTCATCACGACTAACTGGCCGACTCCTCGGGCCGATTGTATGGGACGACGGCGAGGGCGATGCTCGGCCCGGACCCGGGGAAAGCCACGGTTCACGCCCGTGGTTTCCCCGCATGGCGCGGCTCGTGGGTCAGAGTACGTTGGGCGTCACGATGCGCGCTCCGATCAGATCCGAGTCAGACGCGTTCCGGGTCACGGTGATCGCGGCCCTCGTCATCGGCGTGTCCGTGCTGATCGGGTGGTCGATCAGCCCACTGGTCGGTGTGGCAGTGCTCGTGATCGCGGGCCTGGTGGCCGCAATCGCCTACATCCACGTGGCCGGCCCGGATGCCAGGGCGGTGCTCCGTGAGGCGGCGGGCGAGTCGCATCCGCATGGCGCTCGTCCCGGCGCACGGCACGTGCTGGTGGTCGCCAACGAGACGCTGGATGGTGCGGAGCTGCGGCAGCGGATCCTCGGAGACGAACGGCAGCGGGTCGAGGTCGACGTGCTCGCGCCCGTGCTGAGTACCCGCGTTCACCTGGCCATGAGCGACATCGACCGGGAGGCGGCGCAGGCGCGCGCCCGGCTGAACCGGTCGCTGGCATGGGCTCGCGAGCAGGGGATCGAAGCCCATGGCGAAGTGGGCGATCCGGACCCGACGACGGCGATCGAGGACGAGCTTCGCGACTTCGGTGCGGACGAGGTGATCGTGGTGACGCATCCGCGCGACCGCGAAACCTGGCAGGAGAACGGTGAGCTTGGCCGGCTGCGGCGCGAGCTCGACGTGCCGGTCACGCATCTGGTGGTTGGCGACGGCGAGGCATAGCGCCCGCCGGTACCGATCGATCCGCCCGCTGCCATTCGCCCTAAGCTGGGCCCGATGGGACGCTATGGCAAGCGCGACGATCTTGTCGTTCACCAGGAGGAGCCGTTCAACGCGGAGACGGACCTGGGGGCGCTGAACGATCCAGTGACCGAGACGGACGCGTTCTACGTCCGTGGTCACGGTCCGGTGCCGGAGATCGATCGAGACGGGTGGAGTCTCCGGGTGGACGGGATGGTGCAGCGCGAGCTGAGCCTGTCGCTCACGACCTTGCGCGAAGCGTTCCGCGAGCGGACGGTGACCGCGACGCTCCAGTGCGCGGGCAACCGACGCGGTGGGCTGATCGAGACTCGCGACATCCCCGGTGAGGCGCCGTGGGGCCCGGGAGCCACGGGCACGGCAACCTGGACCGGCGTCGCGCTGGCCGACGTGCTCGCGCTCGCCGGACCGCTCACGGATGCCACGGATGTCGGGTTCGAAGGTGCGGATGAGAGCTCCGAGGCCAGGCCGGTGCAGCGCTTCGGCGGATCGATCCCGCTCGACAAGGCTTTGCGCCCGGAGGTGCTGCTCGCCTGGGAGATGAACCACGAGCCGCTCGCGCCGGTGCATGGCGCTCCGCTCCGAGTCGTGGTGCCTGGCTATATCGGTGCGCGCAGCGTGAAGTGGCTCGAACGCATCGAGCTCCGCTCGGACCCGTGGCCCGGTTTCTTCCAGCACGTCGCGTACCGGCTCCTGGCGCCGGACGAAACTCCCGGCCCCGGGGTCGGGATGCCACTCGGCCTGGTGGCGCTCAACTCGGATGTCCTCTCCCCGCGCAACGGGGAGACCGTCACCGCCGGCCCGGTGGAGGTGCGCGGCTACGCGTTTGCCGGCGGGGATCGGTACGTCGGCCGGGTCGACGTGTCCACCGACGGCGGCGCGACCTGGCGGCAAGCCGATCTATTGGAGGATCTCGGCCGGTGGGCGTGGCGGCACTGGCGCATCACGCTCGACCTCGTGCCCGGGGAGCATGAGCTGGTCGTACGCGCCTGGGACTCCTCGGCGGCAACCCAGCCCGATGACGAGGCCGGGCTCTGGAACCCGAAGGGCTACGTCAACAACTCCCGCCCGAGGATCCGCGTACGCGCGATCGCCGGGTGACGAGCGAAGGCTGACTAGTCCGCGCGCGTGTAGACCTGGACCTGGACACCGTCAGGTCCGACGGTCCTGCTCTCGGCGAGCCTGAACTTCAGCCGGTCGATGCCGTCGGGGAACAGGCGCCGGCCACGCCCGAGGATCGTGGGGAACACCATCAGGCGAAGCTCGTCGACCAGGTCGGCCGCCAGCAGAGTGCCCACGAGCGTGCCGCTGCCCGCTACGACCATCGTCCCCTCGGTCTCTCGCTTGAGCTGCGAGACGCCCTCGACGGGATCCCCGGAGATCACCGCGGTGTTCTGCCAGGTGGGGTCGGTGAGCGTGTTCGAGACCACGTACTTCCGGCCCTGGTTGATCTTGTCGGCGAACGGGCCATCGCGGGAAGGCCAAGCCGCCGCGAACCCTTCGTAGGTCCGGCGGCCGAGCAGTTGAACGTCCGCCTCCATCAGCTCGTCCATCTTGAACTTGTCGCCTTCCTCGCCGCGGTCGTACTCGAACGTCCAGCCGCCGTGCTCGTACTCCTCGGCTCCGCCCGGGTCCTCGAATACGCCGTCGATCGAAACGAATTCCGTAACCACCAGCTTGGCCATGTTTCGCCTCCTCTTGCTCGCGCGGTTTCAGGCAAAGACTTACGCACGCACGTGAACTCATCGGAATCGATGCGCGCCCGCCTCCGCCGCGGGTATCGTGAGCCCGTGTGCTCGTCTGAGTCCAGTCCCACGGTCGAGGAGGTCGTGCGCTTCGAGGGCCTGCCCTTCGGCGCCCTCGGCGGCCGCCGAGCCGTGGCACGCTGGAGCGACGGCTCGGTGAGCGAGGCGATCAGGTGGCACTCGGACACGGTCCTGTTCTGTGAGGGGGACTTGATCGGCAAGACGCGCGAGCAGATCCGCTCGTTGCATCTCTTGCGGGATCACGAGGGGCTTCGGCCATGAGCGTGGCGGAAGTGCCCAGGGTGGACCGCCCTTCGGGCGCGGCGGTCGAAGCGGGCGTCAGAGCGCTTGGCGACCTCCTCGGCGCCGACCGCGTCGGCACAGGCGCCGACGTGCTGGCCCAGCATGGTCACGACGAGTCGTTTCACCCCGAGGCCCAGCCGGACGTCGTGGTGTGGCCCCGCGACATCGACGAAGCGGCGGGAATCGTGCGGATCGCGCTCGAGCATCGCCTTCCGCTCGTGCCGTTCGGGGCCGGAACCTCGCTCGAGGGACATGTCGCGGCGCTGGCCGGCGGGATCAGCGTCGACATGCGCGAGATGGCCGCGATCGGACGGCCTTCGCTGGACGACCTCGACGTTGTGGTGCAGGCCGGCGCGACGCGGCGAGCGCTGGACGCTCGGCTGCGTCCGGAGGGTGTGTTCTTCGCGGTCGATCCGGGGGCGGACGCCACGATCGGCGGGATGGCAGCCACCGGCGCCTCCGGAACGCAAACCGTGCGCTACGGGACTATGCGCGAGAACGTACTTGCCCTGACGATCGTGAACGGTCTGGGTGAGGTGGTGCGCACCCGCTCGCGCGCCCGAAAGTCCTCGGCCGGCTATGACCTGACGCACCTGATGATCGGCTCGGAAGGCACGCTGGGGCTGATCTGCGAGGCAACGCTGCGCCTGCATGCCATACCGCCGGCGATGGCCGCGGCCGCGTGCACCTTTCCGAGCGTCGCTGCCGCCGTCCAGTGCGCCGTGGGCGTCTCTCAGTACGCGATCCCGGTGGCGCGGATCGAGCTGGCCGACGAGCTTCAGATCGACGCCATCAACCGCCACGACCAGACGTCGTTCGAAGTCGCGCCGACACTGTTCCTGGAGTTCCACGGCATGTCGGAGGCCGATGTCGCCGCGCAGGCCGAGGAGACTGCGAGCATCGCGGCCGAGTACGGGGGCAGTGGCTTCGCGTGGGCCTCGGATGAACGGGAGCGTCGCCGGCTCTGGCACGCCCGTCATCGTGCCTACGACGCGACACGCGCGCTGTATCCCGGTCGTGCCGGCGTGACCACCGACGTGTGCGTCCCGATCTCGGCCCTGGCCGACTGCGTGATCGCGGCACAGACCGACATCGCCGAGCATGGTTTGATCGCGCCGATCGTGGGACACGTGGGCGACGGGAACTTCCACGTCTCGGTGCTGGTCGACCCGAACGACCCCGACGACGTCGCCCGCGCCGAGGCCTTCCACGGCCGCCTGGTGGAGCGCGCCCTGGCCCATGGCGGCACCTGCACGGGGGAGCACGGCGTCGGCTACGGCAAGACGCGGTTTCTCGCCGCCGAGCATGGCGCGGCCGGGGTGGGGATGATGCGCGCGATCAAGCAGGCGCTCGATCCGCACGGCATCTTCAACCCGGGCAAGGTCATCGGCTGAGGGCCGCGGAGATGGTCCGGGCGACGACGGCTCGGGTCCACACGGTCACAGCACGTACGGGATCAGCATCTTCGTGTGCGCCCGGTAGGTCGGGTAGGCATCCGGGAACGACTCGCTGAGCAGCCGCTCCTCGACTGTCGCGCTGTAGGCGAAGTAGGCGAGCGCGAGTCCGAAGGCGAGCAGGAAATACAGGTTGGTCGCCAGGGCGGTACCGGCCATGGCGACCAGGATGCCGGAGTAGATCGGGTGACGGACGTACCGGTAGGGCCCCGACGTGACGAGCTCCGGCTCGGCTCGCTCGGTCATCGGCATCCCCCAATTGCGACCGAGGTGAATTCTTGCCCAGACGGCGAGGGCAAGTCCCGACAGGAAGATGATCATGCCAACCGCCTCTAGCCCCGAACTGTCGACGGCGAGGCCGGTGGCGCCATTCAGCAGCCGGATGACGACGCCGCCGACCACGATGATGAGCAGGCCGACCGGCCTGACTCGCCGAGACCTCACCGAGCTTCTCTTGGCTCCCATCGCGGAGATGAGCCAGTAGATCCAGAAGATGGCCCACACGGCGACGATGACGTTTCTGACGGCGTGCATGTCGGATCATCGGCAGCCTACGAGGCGGCCGTAGCCTCGTCATCGGCCCCGGGGTTGAACCCGGCAGTCCACCCCCGGGTGGAGAGCGCCTCAGGAACCGCCGAGCCGTCTCATCGTCCCGAGCCGGGCCGGCGCGCCGTCGTCGAAGGGGTGGATGGAACGGATCCACCCCCGGGGGCGCTCATCATGCAACGGCGATCCAGCATAGGCTGTAGGCATGGACGACGATCTGCTCCAGTCGCTGGCCCGCTACGACTCCCCGACCCTGGCGAACGCGATCGAGACGTTCGACATCCAGCCGCGGGACGTCGGCTTTGCCGACAGCCGGATCCGTTGCATGTTCCCCGAACTCGGCCGCATGGTCGGGTACGCCGCCACGGCGACGATCGTCGCCCGCGGAGCGCCGCCTGCGGACTGGGCCGGCGCCGGCAACAACGCGCTCTACTCATACGTGCGCACCGTCCCGGCGCCGCGCATCGTGGTCGTCAAGGACCTCGACGATCCGCCCGCGCACGGCTCGCTCTGGGGAGAAGTTCACGCGACGATCTTCGGCGCCCTCGGCTGCCTGGGCTGCGTGACCGACGGCTCGGTGCGCGACCTCGACGAGGCCCGCGCGATGGGCTTTCACTTCTTCGCGGCCGGTCCGTCGGTGTCGCACGCGTACGTCCGGGTGGAAACCATCGGCGAGCCGGTGGAGATCGGCGGACTCGTGGTCGCTCCGGGTGACCTGTTGCACGCTGACCAGCACGGGGTGCTGAAGATCCCGCCGGAGATCGCCGCGGAGCTCCCGGCGGCCGCCGATCGCGTGATCGAGACCGAGCAGGCGCTGCTGCGATGGGTGCGTTCAGACGACTTCGACCCCGATCGTCTGGCCGAGATGCGGGCCCGCCACTGACGGCCGCCGCGACGTGAGGGAGGACCCGCGTGCCCCCGCTCGATGATCTGCGCTTCCGGCTGGCCGATGTCTCAGATGCCCACGCGGTGGCGGCGCTTCACGCCGACAGCTGGCGTCGGCACTATCGCGGCGCTTACTCCGACGGCTTCCTCGATGGCGACGTCGAAGCGGATCGCCTCGGCGTGTGGACCGAGCGGCTGGGTGACCCCGATCGTCCTGCGCACACGATCGTCGCCGAGAACGGCGGCGGGCGCGTGATCGCATTTGCCCATACGGTCTTCGAGGTGGATCCACGGTGGGGGGCGCTGCTCGACAACCTGCACGTCGAGCACGGGGAGAAGCGCCGGGGAATCGGGTCCCGACTGATGACGCTGAGCGCCCGAGCGGTGATGAGCCGCGGCACCGGGCTATATCTGTGGGTGCTCGAGCAGAACCTCGACGCTCGAGCGTTCTACGAGTCACGCGGGGGCACGTGCGTGGAGCGCGTGCTGGTTCCGTCCCCCGGCGGAGTGGGCAGCAGGCTGACGGGCTCGCCGGTGGGCCTGCGCTATGCGTGGCCCGACCCTGGCGTTCTAGATGTTCGTGGTGCTGAGGACGTAGAAGCCTGAGCCGGGCGCCTCGACGACGAACAGGAACCGATCGCTCGGGCTCGTGAGGGTCTCGATGCACCGGACGTCACCCGACACACTGACCGTCGTGCCGTTCACGATCCAATCCGCGGTCAGCTGGCCGTTGTGAAGATTGAGTGACAGTGAACCGGGAGGCGATCCGCCGGGGATGGTGTTCAACTCGAACACCGTGGCGTTGTCATCGAGCACCACGTTGTTGGGGGGAACGCTGCCCGCCTGGATGCCTCCGATGATCCCACTGGAGCTTTGTGACACCAGGTCGGCCATGTACTCGAAGCAGTACTGCACCGCCTCGTTCTCGCCCGCGAGGTAGTCATGAATCACCTTGAGGGCATGACGGGTCTCGTTGGACATCGGCTATGGCCCCTCCTCTTCGGGTTCACTGCGAACGCTACATCCGCACCAGGGACGGCGGGAATTTCTTTTCACCCCGGCATCGCGCCGATCCGCGTGACGCACCGCGCTGCCGCCGCGATCGCACACTCGGGGCCGCCGACGAGGTAGCCGGCCGCCAGTGCGTCGCCGGCGCCGGTCGTGTCCACCGCGGCCACCGACGGAGCGGGGAAGAAGCCCTCGGGGAACCTGGCCCCGCGTGCGCCGAGCTTGATCACCCAGTTGGCGTCGAACTCCGGCACGGCGGCGCGTTCCTGCTCGGTGGCGAAGACGAGATCGGGGCTCAGGTCCCGGAGCCGGGCGGTGAACTGCCCGGCGCCGACGATCTCGATGTCGTGCGCCGAGGCCAGATCGACCGTGACGCGACGGGCCAGCCGGGCGGCGTCGACGGCGGCGCCAGCCATCGGCTCTCGAAGCAGGCAGTAGCCGGAGACGTGCAGCACATCGCACGACCGAAGCCAAGACGGGTCGAGCTCGGAGGGGTCCAGGAGCGAGGCGACGCCGCGATCGGAGGCCATCGTCCGCCGGCCGAGCGCGTCGCCAACCGACACGACCACGCCGCCTGGGCCGTCCGCCACGGGCCCGCACACCTCGACTCCGTAGCGCGCGATCTCGGCGGCGGCCAGCTCACTCGACGCGTCGCTGCCGCGCTTGCAGATCAGCCGAGCGGCGGCGCCAAGGGAGCTTGCCCACGCGGCCACGTTCGCGGCCTGACCGCCGGCGGAGCAGCGGATCGTGGCGGGCGTGTCGGCGTCCGGCACGAGCGGGCCGTCGGGGAGGACGACGACGTCGAGGATCAGATCGCCGATCGCGCAGATCGACCGTGGCCTGGTCTCCTGCTCCGCGGCGGTTCCCGGATCCATGCCGACATGATCACGCCCAGGGGCGCTCGGGCTCGGCCGGGCTCACGTTCGGTACGGTGCTCAGGTGAAGCCCGACCAGCCAAGGTTCGTCGTCTCGGACCCGGTCGCCCGCGCGCTACGTGACGGCGACCCGGTCGTTGCCCTCGAATCGACGATCATCACCCACGGACTGCCGCGCCCGGACAACGTGACCGCCGCGCTCGAGTTCGAGGCGACCGTCGCCGACGGCGGCGCAACGCCGGCAACGATCGCGATCCTCGACGGCGTTGCCCACGTCGGACTCGAGCGCGACCAGGTCGAACGTCTGGCCGGTAGCGAGGGCGCGCTCAAGCTCAGCGCCAGAGACCTACCGGTGGCGATCGCGCAGGGAGCGAGCGGCGGCACGACCGTGGCCGCCACCGCGCTGCTGGCTGCCAAAGCCGGTATCCGGGTGTTCGCCACCGGTGGGATCGGTGGCGTTCACCGCAACGCCGGCAGCACGTTCGACGAGTCGGCCGACCTCGGGATCCTCGGGCGCTGCCGGATCACTGTCGTCTCGGGCGGGGTGAAATCGATCCTCGACATCGGCGCCACGCTCGAGCGGTTGGAGACGCTGGGCGTCACCGTGCTCGTCTTCGGCAGCGACCGGTTTCCGGGCTTCTGGCTGACCGACAGTGGCTACACGGTCGACTTCGCGGTCACCGCCCCCGGGGAGATCGCCGAGATGATGCGGGCGGCCGACGAGCTGGATCTCCCGGGCGGGATGCTGGTGGCCAACCCTCTGCCGGTCGCGGCGCAGCTCGATCCGGTCCTGCACGATCGGCTGCTCGCCGAAGCGCTCGGCGCCGCCGAGGCGGGATCCGTCCGCGGCAAGGACATCACGCCGTTCCTGCTCGAATACATCCACGAGCACACCGACCGGACGAGCGTGGCGGTCAACCTCGAGATCGTCCGGGGCAACTGCCGGCTCGGCGCGGAGATCGCCCGCGCCTGGGCAGCGCTTCGGGCGGGCTGATGGTCGGCGTGCCGCCGCCGGCGTGGCGGCGGCACCCCGTTGGTGTAGCTACTGATCGGCGCCGAGGTCGACGACCGGATTGATCAGCGTGCTCACATCCGAACCGACCGAGACCGTGTCCTTCCCACCCAGGGTGTTCACGTCCAGGGTGTCGAGGCCGGGCTCGCTGCCCAAGATGGCCAGCCGCGGGGTCAGGCCCGACGTCTGGACCTGCGGTCCGGATCGGAGGACCTGAACGCGGTCGGCGCCGGCCGTGCCGTTCTCGATGACCGTGTCCGGCGACCCGTCGCCGACCCCGGTGGGGGTGCCGCTCAGGTCGACGAACGCGGTGTTCAGGCCGGTGCCGGTCAGATCGCCGACAGCGATCGTGTCGGTACCACCGTGTGCGCTCAGGTTCAGCGTCTCGATGTCGTTCAGGTCCATCGTCACAGCCCCGACGTCGCGGAACAGGCGGACCCGCGAGCCGTTGGCCGACACGTCGATGTTCTCGTTCGCGTTGGAGCCGTTGAAGTCGACCACGTCGCCGCCGCCCTGACCCTCGACGGTGTCGCTGCCGTCACCGGGATCCCAGGTGAACGTGTCCTTGCCGGCGCCCAGTTCGGCCACGTCGGCTCCGCGACCGCCGGCGACGGTGTCGTTGCCGCCCCCGCCGAGCAGCAGGTCGTCGCCGTCGCCGCCGCGGAGGTTGTCATCCCCGGCGCCGCCGTCGATCGTCAGGCTGGTCAGCCCGGCGATGCCGTTCTGACCGGTGATCGTGTCGTTCCCGGCCAGGCCGCGCACGTCGAGGTTCTCGACACCGGTCGTGACCAGCGGCGTACCACCGGGCGCGAACGTGGCCACGTCGTCGCCGAGCCGGGCGATCCCGATCGTGTCGTCCGCCGGCGTGCCCGAGTAGGTGGCGCTGTCCGTGCCGATGCCGCCGTCGACGGTGACCGACGCCGGACCGGAGAGGCCGACGCCACTGGTGATCGTGTCATCCCCGCCGAGCGTGTTCACGTCCACGTTGTCGAGCGTCGGCTCGCTGCCGCTCACCGTCACCTGCGGGGACAGGCCGGACACGACCACGTTGCCGCCGCTCGAGCTCGCGTCGACGTTGTCGTCGCCGGCGGTGCCGTTGACGACCACCGTGTCGGCCGACCCATCGCCGGCGCCGGTGCCGCGCACAGCGCTGAGATCGACGTTGGCCTTCTTCAGATCGGTGCCCGTGAGGTCGCCGATCGTCACCGTGTCCGGGCTGCCCGCCGTGCTCAGATCCAGCGCCTCGATTCCGTTCAGGTCCATCGTGATGGCGCCCACGTCGCGGAACAGCCGCACGCGCGAGCCGTTGGCCGACAGGTCGATGTGCTCGGCCGCGTTCGATCCATGAAACTCGAGCACGTCGTTGCCACCGCCACCCTCGACGGTGTCACTGCCCTCGCCGGGATCCCACAGGAACCGGTCCGCGCCGGGGCCGAGGTCGACCGTGTCGTTCCCGCGGTCGCCGTCGACGGTGTCATTGCCGGGTCCGCCGAGCAAGACGTCCGCCTCGGAGCCGCCGATGATCGTGTCGTCGCCGGCGCCCCCGTTGATCGTGACAGGGCCGATGTCGACCCCGCCAACGACCCGTACCTCGTCGTTGCCGCCGCCGGCCTCCACGTCGATCGCGGAGAAGGTGCTGCGGTTGAAGGCGAAGTCGGTCGTCCCGTCCTCGCCCACATCGACCACGAGGGTGTTCAGATCCGTGGGCGACGCGCCCAGCGAGAGCTTGTCACTCGCCGCGTCGCCGGTTATCTGCAGGGTCCCGCCCTGTACCTGGGCCTTATAGGCCGCTTGAGCCGGCGCAGCCACGAAGCCGAACAGGGCAATCAGGCAGGCGCCTATGCCCCCGGCCAGCGACAGTCTGGCGCGCCGCTCTTCAACGTGCGTCCACATCTCGTTCCTCGTTTCGTCATGCGGGCACGGACCCGCCGCCGGCGGGCAACGCGAGGCGAGCCCTGCGGGTTACGGTGCCCCCGGTCTAATTGGCGTTCGACGGTAACTCGCGCGGCCTGCCCCGACAATCGGTGGGCGCCCCGATCTTTGGCGGGTGCGACCCTGAGGTTCTCGAGCGCCTGTCGCCGCTGGTCTACCCTCGTGGGCGGTGAGCGCTACCGGCGCAGAGACCAACCAGGCCGTGCGAGAGCGGCTGCTCGAGGCGTGGCACGGCGAGATCGTCGCCGGACGCGTCTACGAGTTGATCGCCCAGCGGATGCCCGACCGGGAGGCGGACATCCTCCGGCGCATGGCCGAGGCGGAGGGAAGCCATCGCCGGCGCCTGGGAGCGCGGATGGCCGAGCTGGGGATGGACGTACCGCCGGCGGACAGCGTGCGCCTGTCCTGGTGGCTGCGCTGGCAAGCGCGCGTGGCGCCGGTCGACCGGCTGCTGGCCGCGCGCGAGGCGGCCGAGGACGAGGAGGTGGGCGATCTGTACAAGCGCTCCACGGGCGATCCCGTCACCGACGGGCTGCTCCGCGACATCCGCAAGGAGGAGCGCGCCCATTCCCACGCGGTCAGCGACCTCCGCCTCGGACCGCTCGGCCAGGAACGCGACCGCCGACGCCATGGCGGCGCAGCTGGCCCGCGATCCGGACGCGATGCTGCGCGCGCTGGCCGCCGAGGAGTTCGGCGTGGCCGGAGACCGCGGCGATCCCAAGGAGGCCGCATTCGCCGCGGGCGTCTCGACGGGGCTCGGGGCGATCGTGCCGGTGATCCCGTTCATGTTCACCACCGGGACGGTGGCGATCGTCATCGCCGCCGTGATCTCGCTGGTCGCCCACTTCCTGGTCGGAGCGGCGAAGTCGCTCGTGACGCTGCGGACCTGGTGGTCGGCCGGGCTCGAGATGACGCTGGCCGGGGTGATCGTCGGCGGCGCGACGTATCTGGTCGGACTCGCGCTGCCGACGTAGGGTCCGGCGGCGCGGTCAGAGCAGCCGCTCGCGGCGGGCGGGGAACAGGAGCCGTTCGCGGTGCTCCGGTGCGGCGACCGCGATGAGGTTCCGTGCGCGCTCCGACAGCGAGCGGCCGTCCTTGAGCGTGGAGCGCAGAACCATGAACCCCCGGCCGTCGGGGGCGAGATGGACGCCGCGCATGAAGTCGAGCTGGCCGCCCGACCCCGAATACCAGCGGCCGCCCACGGTGGCCGAGGCGCACTGGCCGTAGAGATCGACCTCGGTCGTGGCGCAGATCGAGACCATGCGCGGCTGGGCGGCGATGTGCCGGGGGGCGTTGACCTCGTCCACCGGGAGGATCTGGATGGCCGGGTTGCCGTCCATGAAGTCGTAGAGCCGTTCGGTGCCGAGCGCGAACGTGGCGATGGCGGGATCGAGCTCGGACACCGCCGTCGAGCCCGACTCGATCAGCTCGGCCAGGCCATCGGAGAGAAGCTCGGTGTACACCCGGAGGTTCGAGCGCCGACCGGCCAGGACGCGGCACACCAGGTCGGGAACCGCACCGATCCCGATCTGCAGCGTGGAGCCGTCGGGAATCCAATGGTCAAGCCGTGACGCTCCTCGGCGGCGGCCGCGGCCACGATCGTGTCGAGCAACGCGACCGGCTCGCCGTTGGCCGAGGCGGCGATCAAGTCCATTCCATCGACGATGTACCGGAGCGCCGCTCTCGGCTCGACGAGCTCCCGCCAGCGGGAGGAGGTCAAGGTCGTCGCGCTCATCACCATGTCATCGACACACTCCGGTTCCCGCCATCCGGTATTTGCCGCGGATACGCGTGGGTATTCGGCACCGATGTGCCGCCGCGCTCGGTCCCGCGCATCGATAATGCGGGCATGCGGAGGATGGCGGCGATCCTGGTCGTCCTTCCGGTGCTCGTCGCCGGCGGATGCGGCAGCACGAGCAAGCCGAGCACGAGCTCGACGCCGGCCCAGGCCTCGATCGTGCTCACGAGTGGCTTCGTCCCGGGGGCGCGCGTTCCGCGCGTGTACACGTGCGATGGGCAGGACGTGTCGCCGCCGATTCGGGCGACCGGACTGCCGCCGGCCACCAAGGAGCTCGTCGTGGTCATGCGCGACCCTGATGCGCCGGGCGGCAACTTCATCCATTGGGCGATCGCACACCTCGAGCCGGCGACGCGGTCGCTGGGCCTGCCGACGGGCGCCAAGCCTCCCGGCGCGGTCCTCGGCCGCAACAGCTTCGGCTCGCTCGGCTATCGCGGCCCGTGTCCGCCGGCCGGCCCGGCTCACCACTACCAGATCACGGTGTACGCGCTCGGCCAGCCGTCGGGGCTGAAGCAGGGCTTCTCAGCCGACCAACTCAGCGGGCTGCCCATCCTCGATCAGGGAACGCTCACCGGTACCTACGCCCGGCGCTGAGGTGATCGCTCTCAGGTGTCGATCGAGCTCGGGTCGGCCGGGACGTCCACCGCGTATTCCCTCAGCACGTCGAGCGGAACGAGCTCGAGCGCGCGCTCGTGTGTCGCGGCCAGCACGACGAACGCGGCGACGCCCTCCTCGTGCGCGTTCAGCCAGGCATGAGTCGTCACGCACCAGCGGTCGCCGGGAGTCAGGCCCGGGAACCGGTACTCCGGCATCGGCGTGGTCAGATCGTTGCCGACGCTCCGCTGGTACTCCAGGAACTCCGCCGTGACCACCGCGCAGATCGTGTGGCTCCCGAGATCGCCGGCGCCGGTCCGGCAGCAGCCGTCGCGGTAGAAGCCGGTGAGCGGGTCCAAGCCGCAGACCTCGAGGGGCCCGCCGAGGACGTTGCGGTCCATCGGCCGACCTTACCGCGCGGCGAGCCCGATACGGCGACTGGCCGGGCTGCCAGAGCACGTCGACCAGGAGCGCGCGCCGCCAATTAATCCGCACCGGCCGGCAGTCATCCGATATCGTGAAGCACCAGTTTAAGACTCTTCACTAATAGGCATACCGAGACCGGAGGTAGGTGTTCCGGCACGCTGGCGGTCCGCACAAAGGTGTGGCAAGTTGGGCCGCGGGCGGCGTGCAGGGTCCCGGTGGCCTGTGAAGCCGGCGGAGGGGCCAGTCCTGCGTTGCCGAGACCCCGGGATCGGCCACTCCGAGTCAGGCGGGTCCCCGGCCAAATCGGGGACCCGCCCCGGGCCGGTGGCGAGTCGGCAGGCGCCGAAACCCGCGCCGCTCGCGCGTGGGGCAACCGCCTGATCCCCGGGGCCGGGCTCGTGATCGCTCGCCTGAATGATGAAACAATGCCGCCCGCTTTAGGGCCGCCTTAGCGGCGGAGCGAACAGTTAGAGTCCGGCATCGTGTCCGGCTAACGGATCGTCCATTCCCGAGGAGAACTTTCTTGAAGTCTGACCGGTACATCTCAGATCCACAGCTGGCCAAGGCACTCGCGCATCCGCTGAGGGTTTCGATCCTCGCCATCCTCGAGGAACGGGTCGCCAGCCCGCGGGAAATCTCCGACGAGCTCGACGCTCCGCTCGGCCTGGTCAGCTATCACGTGCGAACGCTGGCTCGGCTCGGGCTGGCCAAGCTCGAGCGGACCCGGCCCCGGCGGGGCGCCCTCGAGCACTACTACAGCGCGCAGGAGCGCCCGGTGATCACCAGCGACGCGTGGGCAACCGTGCCCACCATCGTCAAGCAAGCCACCGTTCGGGCCACGCTGACCAAGGTCTCGGGGCAGGTGAACCGTGCAGCGCAGTCTGGCGGCTTCGAGCGTTCGAACAGCCACCTGTCCCGCACGTCGCTGGTGGTCGATCGGCGAGGCTGGAACGAGCTCGCCACCAAATTCGACCGGCTCCTGGCGGATTACGAGCGCATCAAGGCGGCGGCCGAGAAGCGGCTGGCGGCCGCTGACCATGCCGAGGAAGTTCAGGCGGTGGCGGTCATGATGCTGTTCGAATCCTCTCCGGACCGCGAGGGTGGGGCTGGATCCGACGGCGCCGCCAAGCCGGCGAGTCGCTCGCGCGCCAAGCGCACGAGCCGGCGCGCGGCGGCTTCGAGTTGACCGGCCGCGCTGGTTAGCCCTCCTCGAGCAGGGGTTTCAGCCGTTTCTGGGCGCGGTGCAGGCGCACGCGCACCGTCGCCTCGGGGATGTCGAGCTGGGCGGCGATTTGCGGATGGGAGTAGTCGTGGTCGTAGCGGAGCGCGATCAGCTGGCGTTCGGTGGGAGAGAGGCTCCGTAGCGCGCGGCGGACGTCGACCCGGCTGAGGACGCGATCGCGGTCCCCGAGCGCCCGGTCGTCTGCCATCTCGGGGCTCGTCTCGAGCGGCTCGCCGGGCCGTGCCCGCTGCGATCCGATCAGGCGGAATGCCTCGTTGCGGGTGATCTGAAGGCACCATGGCAAGGGCGCCTCGGGCGTCCGGCAGGCCCTGCGGCCCCGCCACGCGCGCGCCAGCGCCTCCTGGACGACCTCATCGGCATCGTGTTGGCGGCGGAGGATCCGAATCGCCTCGAGCCGGCACCGGTAGCGGATCAGCGACCAATCCCATTGATCGGCGAGGTTCTCTGACATGCGCCGGCATGGGCCCCCGTGCCAATGCTAAAGAAAGTTCCATAAGGTGAAACGTTCCTGAGCGTTAACGGGTCGTCAATTGGCGATGAGCGCGACGACCGAGCCCCATCAGGCCGCTGCGGCCTACGACGTGCTGGCGCCTTACTACGACCACTTCACGGCCGGCTACGCCTACGAGCCGTGGATTGCGGCGATCGAACGGCGGGCGCTGCGCCTGGGGCTGCGCGGCCGGCGCGCCCTCGATCTCGCCTGCGGCACCGGCAACAGCACGGGGCCGCTGCTTGCCCGGGGCTACTCGGTGCTCGCCTGCGACATCTCACCGGCGATGATCGAGCAGGCGCGGCGCAAGTACCCGCAGCACGCGGACTCGTTTCTCGTCGCCGACATACGGGACCTGCCGAACCTGGGCGAGTTCGACCTCGTGCTCTGCCTCGACGACGCGATCAACTACCTGCTCTCCCAGCGGGAGCTCGAGGAGGCATTCGGCAGCGTGGCGAGGTTGCTCTCGCCGTCGGGCGTGTTCGCGTTCGACGTCAATTCGCTGCGCACGTACCGGACGTCGTTCGCCGAGGACACCGTGCGCGAGGGGGACGGCGTGCTGCTGGCGTGGCGAGGGGAGAGCGAGGCGACGTTTGGGCGGGGCGAGATCGGCGCCGCCACGGTGGCGATCTTCAACGAACGCGGCGACGGCCTGTGGGAGCGAACGACGATGCGCCACGTGCAGCGCCACCACGCCCCGGACAGCGTGCGCGCCGCGCTGGCCCGAGCCGGGCTCGAGTGCGTGCTGGCGGGACAGCATCCCGGGGCCCGGCTGGAAGACGGCTTCGACGATGAGCGCCACATCAAGCTCGTGTACTTCGCCCGGCATGCCGGCCGGGCCGGGCCGGGAGAGGAGGTGATGGGCATGGACACCATCGCACCGTGACGTCCGCGGTCGCAGGGGCGGTTGTCCGCGCCGTCCCTGCGAGGACCGGCTGAGGGGTCGCCTCCGGGACGACCCGCGGCCACTAGCCCCAGAAGTTGTGCCGGTCCAGGTAGTCGATCAGGAGCCGGCCGGCGTGCTCGATGTGGGCGGTCATCGCGCGCCGGGCGCCGGCGCCGTCGTGGGCGGCCAGGGCGTCACGGATCTCCTCGTGCTCGTCGACGCTCAGCACGTGGCCTTCGGGCGAGTCGCGGAGCGCTCGCCACACGTAGTCCTTGGGGAAGTAGGTCTGGAGCTCCTCGATCGTGCGCCCCAGGCGCCCGTTGTCGGCGAGGCGGTGGATCGCGGCGTGGAAGCGGACGTTGGCCAGGGTCACGCGCGCGTTGAACGCCGCTTCACCCTTCGGCTCCAGGACGCCATGCTCGAGCTCGGCCGTGGCGCGCTCCATATCGGCCTGCGCCTGGTCGAGCTCCTCCAGGAAGTCGGGTCCCGCGTTCGGCGCCGCGAGCTGGCAACCGTAGCCCTCGAGCTCGGCGCGCAGCGCGTACACCTCGGCCAGCTCCTTGCGAGTCGGGATCCTCACCGTGGCGCCGCGGTTGGGCACGAGGTCGACCAGGTTCGTGGCCTGGAGCTTGCGCAGGGCCTCGCGCACCGGCGTACGGCTGACGCCGAACCGAGCGCAAAGCTCGTCCTGCTGGAGGTGGGTGCCTGGGGGATACTGCCCGTCCAGGATCGCCGCCTGGATGCGGAAGGCGATCTCGTCGGCGAGGCTCGTGACGAGCACGCGGTCGGTGGTCGCAGCCATGGTCCGGAATCCTAGCCATGGCTTCGGATGCGTGGATTGATGCATCCGTGGATCTATGGATACAATCGCGCCGCGCCTGGGGAGGCAGCGCGGAGGCGACAGGCCGCCGGACCACGGTGGCCGTCGTTACATAGGCCCCCCGACCGAGGGCGGCCGCCGACAGGAGAGGCCTATCACCGACAGCATCCCCACCGCCCGTCCCCGCCTCGAGTTGGCGACCCCGCGCGGGTTGGCGCTGAGCTGCCGGGGGTGGGAGCAGGAGGGGGCCCTTCGCTGCCTGCTCAACAACCTCGACCCGGCCGTGGCCGAGCGGCCCGACGAGCTCGTGGTGTACGGCGGGACCGGCAAGGCGGCGCGCAACCGGGAGTGCCTGGAGGCGATCGTGGCGGCGCTGCGCGAGCTCGACCGCTCGGAGACCCTGATCGTCCAATCCGGGAAGCCGGTGGCCGTGCTTCCCACCCACCCGGATGCCCCGCGGGTGCTGATCTCGAGCGCGATGCTCGTCCCGGCGTGGTCGACGCCGGAGGACTTCTGGGCGCTCGAGGCGGCCGGACTGACCATGTACGGCCAGATGACGGCGGGGGGCTGGTTCTACATCGGCACGCAGGGAATCCTCGGCTTCACCTACGAGACGTTCAGCGCGGTGGCGAACACGCATTTCGGGGGCACGCTGGCGGGCAAGCGCGTGCTGACCGCCGGGCTCGGCGGGATGGGTGGCGCCCAGGGTCTCGGCGTGGCGCTGAACGAAGGGCGGGTGCTGGCCATCGAAGTCGATCCGCGGCGGGCCCGGCGGCGCGCCGCCGGCGGCTGGATCGACCTGCTGACCGACGACTACCGCCACGCGCTCGCGGCGCTCGACGATCCCGGCGGTCCGGCGGCGATCGGGCTGGTCGGCAACGCGTGCGAGATCGTCCCGCGGCTGGTCCGGGACGGCGTCTGGTTCGACGTGGTCACCGACCAGACGGCCGCCCACGACCTGCTCCACGGCTACGTCCCGTCCGGCTATACGGTCACCGATGCCGAGCGTGCGGCCGCGAGCGACGCTCGCTATCTCGACGCGGTCAGAGCGTCG
Source organism: uncultured Solirubrobacterales bacterium (assembly GCA_963811135.1). Taxonomy (GTDB): domain Bacteria; phylum Actinomycetota; class Thermoleophilia; order Solirubrobacterales; family Solirubrobacteraceae; genus Palsa-465. The sequence continues at coordinate 63,900 of CAWEQG010000019.1, forward strand.
ATCGCCCGCCACGTGGAGGGCCTGCTCGAGTTGCGCGCACGCGGCGCGGTGGCGTTCGAGTACGGCAACAACCTCCGCGGCCAGGCGCGCGATGCGGGCGTGATCGCCGCGATGGAGATACCCGGGTTCGTCTCGGCCTACGTGCGGCCGCTGTTGGCCGAGGGGATCGGCCCATACCGGTGGATCGCGCTGTCGGGCGATCCCGAGGACCTGCGCAAGTCCGAGGACGCGCTGATGGAGGTCGTCGACCGGCCCACCCTGTCCGGCTGGATCTCGCTCGCCCGCCGTCGCCTCGCCCAGCAGGGCCTGCCTGCGCGCATCTGCTGGCTCGGGCTCGGGCAGCGGGACGCGGTCGGGCTGCGCCTGAACGAGCTGGTCCGCTCGGGCGAGATCGGACCGCTGGCCCTGGGGCGCGACCACATGGACCCGGCGTCGGTCGCCTCCCCCTCGCGCGAGACCGAGGGGATGCTGGACGGCAGCGACGCGATCGCCGACTGGCCGATCCTCGGCGCGCTTCTCAACGCCGCGCAGGGGGCCAGTTGGGTCGCGGTCGGCAACGGCGGCGGCGTGGGGGTCGGCCGGAGCATCCACAGCGGGATGGTGGTGGTGGCCGACGGAAGCGAGCTTGCCCAGCGCAAGATCGCCCGGGTGTTCTGGAGCGATCCCGCGCTGGGGGTGGCGCGCTACGCCGACGCCGGGTATGAGGCAGCGCTCGGGCAGGCCGAGCGCAGCGAGCTGAAGCTTCCGATGCGCGACGGAGCTCGGTAGCCATGCCGCTTGGCGCAACGTCGACCGCGGCCTACGCGACCGGCTCGGTGGCGGGTCCGTCGGCGGGGCCCGATCCACAGGCGGCCGCGGCGCGCCCGAGGCGCGCGTTCACGATGAGCATCGACACGGGCGGCACGTTCACCGACGGCTTCGTCTCCGACGGCGAGCGCACCGCGCAGGTCAAGGTCGACACGACACCGCAGGACCTCACGATCGGCTTCCAGGCCTGCCTGGAAGCCGGCGCGGCCGCGGTGGGCCACGACCTGACCGGGTTCCTCGAAGCGCTCAGCCGCCTGCACTTCAGCTCGACGATCGCCACCAACACAGTCGTCGAGCGCCGCGGTGCGACGCTCGGGCTGATCGTCACCCGGGGCGCGGAGCGGGGGTTGTACGCGGCCGACGCGCAGGCGGGTGCGCTCGGCGCGCTGCTCGATCTCGACCTCGTGCGCGGCGTGAGCGAGGAGGTCGACGCAGGCGGGACCGTGATCACGCCGCCCAGCGAATCCGAGCTCGAGACGGCCGTGCGGGAGTTGCTCGAGCGCGGCGTTCGTCTGCTCGTGGTCAGCTTCGCCGGCGCGCACCTGAACCCGGCCAACGAGCTGCGGGCACGCGAGCTGATCGACCGCTCCTACCCGCGCCACTACCTGGGGGCGGTTCCCCTGATGGTCGCCTCGCGGGTGTCGCTGGCGTCCGACGATCACGGCCGGACGGCGGCGGCGGTGGTCAACGCCTACCTGCACCCGGCCCTCGTGCGAGCGCTCTACCTGGCCGAGGATCGCGCCCGGGAGCGCGGGTTGACCCGGCCGCTGCTGATCGTGAACACCGACGGATCGACCAGCCGAGTGGCCAAGACACGGGCGATCGACACCTATGACTCGGGTCCGAGCGCCGGGGTGATCGGCGCGAGCTACGTGGCCCACGCAGTCGGGGCGGAGAACGTGTGCACGTTCGACGTCGGTGGCACTACGACCGACGTCGCGTTCCTGGCCGGTGGCCGGGTGCCGGTCAGCGAGGTCACCGAGGTCGGTGAGGTCGTCATCCCGCACCCGTCGGTGTCGCTGAGCTCGTTCGGGATCGGGGGCGGGTCGATCATCTCGCTCGAGGCCGGCGGAGAGATCCGCGTGGGCCCGCGCAGCGCGGGCGCCTCGCCGGGGCCGGCCTGCTTCGGCCTGGGTGGGGAGTGGCTGACGCCGACCGACGTGTGGCTGCTCCTCGGCTACCTCGAGCCCGGTGACTTCCTGGGCGGCCGGCGCCGGCTGAGCCTGGAGCCGGCCCGTGCCGTGGCCGAGGGGCTGGCGCTCGAGCGCGGCACGAGCGTCGAGGACGCCCTGCTCGACGCTCGTGACGCAATCGGTCGAGAGCTCTCCGCGCACCTGGGGGCCTGGGCGGCGCGTCATCCGGAGCTCGGCGCGGGCGACCCGTTCAGCCGGTGGCTGTTCTCGTATGGCGGTGGCGGCGGCCTGTTGTGCGTGGAGGCGGCCGACAGCCTCGGGATCGGCCGGGTCGTGGTCTTCCCGCACAGCTCGGTGTTCTCGGCCTTCGGTGCCGGGCTGCTGCCGATCGCGCACGCCTACCAGGCGGTCGTTCCGGCGGGCTCGGGCGAGGCGGCGCTCGCCGCCGCCGTCGCGCGGCTGGCCGACAACGCCCGCCGCGACCTGCGGGCGGAGGGCGTGCACGAACTCGACGGCGTCCACGCGTCGCTCGTCCGCGGCTCGGAGCGGCGCGACGGCCTCACGCTGGCCGGGGTGCTGAGCGCCCCCGAGGCTATGGTGGCCGGCGACGGGGGTGCCCCGGTGGCCGTCCGCGTCGCGCTGCACGTGTCGGTGCCACGGGAGGCCGCGGTCGACATGATCACCGGCGACGGCGAGGAGTCGGAGCACGGGCCCTCCCGTCAGGTCCTCACGCGCGACGGTCCGGTCACGGTTCCCGTGCTCGCCGGCCTGGGCGACCCGGCCGCCCCGCCGGTGCGCGGGCCCGCCTTTCTGCGCGCGCCGGATACGACGATCTTCGTGCCCGGTGAGTGGTCGGTCACCTTCACGCGCCAGGGCTACGGGATTCTCAGCAAGGAGCACGCGCCGTGAGACCACGGATCACGGAGTACCTCGAGATCGATCTCGACACCGAGCAATGGGTGTGCGTCAACTGTGGCGCCGGACTGGGCAGCGCCCGCGGCAACTACAAGCACGGCTGCCTGGTGTGGGAGCGCGACCCGCGCGAGGTGCACCGCCCGGTCGTGGAGGGTGACTACACATTCGCCCCCGATCCCGAGTGGTGCCGCATCCTCGAGTTCATCTGCCCGGGATGTGCGACGGTGATCGAGATCGAGTACCTGCCGCCGGGTCACCCCGTCACGCATGACATCGAGTTGGACATCGACTCACTCAAGCGTCGCCATCAGCCGGAGGGTCCCGCGTCATGAGCTCGTCGGTCGAAATCGACATCGGCGGCACGTTCACCGACTGCTACGTACGCCTGGACGACCGCGAGGTGTGGTGCAAGGCGCGCACCACGCCGTTCGACCTCTCGCAGGGCATGTCGCGGGCGATCGACGATGCGGCCAACCACCTGGGCATCAGCAAGGACGCGCTGCTGTCCCGGGCGGAGATCCTGCGCTACTCGACGACGCTGGCCATGAACAAGCTGATCGAGCGCAAGGGCCCGCGACTGGGCCTGATCATGACCGAGGGGTTCGAGGACACCGTCCTGATCGGGCGGGCCAGCCAGTGGTCGGACGGCATCCCGTTCAAGGCCCAGCGCAACATCGCCGGGGCCGACAAGCCGCGGCCGATCATCCCCAAGGAGCTCACGGTCGGGGTCAAGGAGCGCGTCGACTATCGCGGGGAGGTGCTGCGCCCGCTCGACGAGGAGCACTTCCTGGCCCAGCTCGACGCGCTGGTCGATGCCGGCGTGCGCGGCTTCGTGGTCTCGCTGCTCTGGTCGTTCATGAACCCGGTGCACGAGCTGCGCATCCGGGAGCTGATCGAGCGCGAGTACAACGAGACGTATCTCGGGAGCATGCCGGTGTTCCTGGCCGGCGAGGTCTCGCCGCGCAAGTTCGAGTACACGCGCACGACGATGACGATCCTCAACGCCTACCTGCACCAGTCCATGTACGAGGAGCTGATCGGGATCGGGCAGGAGCTGCGCCGCGGCGGCTATGGCAATCCGCTGATGATGGTGCACAACACCGGCGGGATGGCCAGCGTGTTCCGGTCGGCCGCGGTGCAGACCTACAACGGCGGACCGGTGGCGGGGCTGATGGGGTCATCGACTCTGGGGCGGACGTACGGCTACAAGAACGTCGTGGTCACCGACATGGGCGGGACCAGCTTCGACATCGCGATGGTGGTCGAGGGCTCGACCCGGTTCTACAAGTTCGCTCCGACCATCGACCGCTGGACGGTCGACGCGACGATCCTGGATTCCCGTTCGATCGGCTCGGGCGGCGGCTCGATCGCGCGGGTCGACGCGCTTCTGGGCGGCCGTTTGGAGGTCGGACCGGAAAGCGCGGGCTCGATCCCCGGCCCCGCCGCGTATGACCAGGGCGGGCGCGAGCCCACGGTGACCGACGCCGACCTGGTGCTGGGCTACCTCAGTCCGGATCGTTTCCACGGCGGGCAGCTCAAGCTCAACCGGCGCCGCGCCGAGCGCGCCATCCGTGACCGGGTGGCCTATCCACTCGAGGTCGACGTGCCCGAGGCGGCGCTCCTGATCAAGCGGGTGATCGACGCCCGCATGGGCGCCGAGATCTACAAGGAGACGGTGCTCAAGGGATACGACCCGCGCGACTTCGTGATCTTTGCCGCCGGCGGCGCGGGTCCGGTGCACTGCTGCGGGTACGCCGAGGCGGCCGGCATGAGCAAGGTCGTGGTCTTCCCGTTCTCCTCGGCCTTCTGCGCGTATGGGTCCTCGACGATGGACGTCGTGCACGTCTACGAGCGCTCGCGCCGCTTCTCGCTGCTGACCGCCGTGGGCGGACACTGGCTGGAGGACTACGACGGCTTCAACTCGGTGGTCGCGTCGCTGCGCGAGCTGGCGCGGCGAGATTTCACGGGCGAGGGCTTCGACCCCGACCAGGTTCGCTACACGCTCGAGCTCGACATGAAGTTCGGCGGGCAGCTCAACGTCAAGCGGGTCGCTTCGCCGCTGCTCAGCGTCGGCTCCCGGGCGGACATGCGCGCCCTGTATGCCGCGTTCGAGCGCGAGTTCAGCGAGGCCTACAGCCCCCTGGGGCTGAACCCGGAGGCCGGGGTGGAGATCGAGTCCTTCGTGCTCAAGGCCTCCTTGCCGTCGGTGCACGCCGAGCGCCCGGTCACGGCCGCGCGGGACTCGGACACCGTGGCGGCGGCCATGACCGGCTACCGCGAAGCGCTGTTCTCGGACGAGGAGGGATGGGTGCAGACGCCGGTGTACGAGATGGAGCGCCTCGCCCCGGGGGACGAGTTCGACGGGCCGGCCCTGATCGACTCCGACGACACCACGGTGGTCGTCGCGCCGGGCTGGACGTGCGCGGTGGACGAGCGCGCGGGCATCGTGCTGACGGCAGACGAGGAGGCGGCCCATGTTTGACGCCGCGATGGTCACCCGTGCCATGCAGCTCGAGCCGCCCACCGAGCAGGAGCTCGAGGACGCCGCGTCGCTGCGGCCCGGCGATTACGAGATCTACTCCGAGAACCTCAACCTCATGCTCCAGGAGGGCAAGGAGGTGATGACCAAGATGGGGATCTCGAGCATGCTGCACTCGGGGGACACGCTGGTGGCGGTGTACACGGCGCACGGCGATCTCGTCTCGGCCGTGCTCGGGACATATCTGCACTCGGTCACCGGACAGGTGCCGATCAAGTTCATTCGCGAGCGGTTCGCCGTCGATCCGTCCGTGGGCGTCGGCGAGGGTGACATCTATTACTGCAACGAGGCGCTGTACGGCGGAATCCACAACCCGGACCAGTTCGCGATCATGCCCGTGTTCGGCGATGCCGAGCTGATCGGGTGGGTGGTGTCCGGCGCGCACCAGTCGGAGACCGGAGGGAGTGAGCCGGGGGGTGAGGTGACCCAGGCGCACACGCGCCACGACGAGGGGATGAAGCTGACCCCGATCAAGATCGGCGAGCACTACCGGCTGCGAAACGACCTGCTGCTGATGATGGAGAACTTCATCTCGCGGGCGCCCCGCATGCAGGTGACCGACGTCAAGGCCCGCGTGGCGGCCTGCGACCGCGTGCGGGTCCGACTCCAGGCACTGGCCGCCAAGCGCGGCAACGCGCTCGTCCGCGGGCTGTTCCGCCGCATGATCCAGCAGACCTCGGCCGGTGTGCGCCAGCGGATCGAGTCGTGGCCCGACGGCATCTATCGCCACAACGTGTTCATGGACACCACCGGGCACGAGGACGGCCTGCTGCGCGCGTCGGTGGCGGTGAAGGTCTCCGGCGACCGGCTGACCCTGGATTTCTCGGGCACCTCACCCGAGCACGAGGGCTCGTACAACGCGTTCACCAACGTGATCCGCGGGCACTGCGCGGTGAACCTGTACCAGTTCCCGTTCCACGACTTCCCGATCTCTTCGGGGATGCTCGAGCACATCGACATCCGCGTGCCCCACGGGACGTTCTTCGACGCCGACCCCGAGGCGGCCATCAGTTGCTCGCCGCTGGTCGGGGCGATGGTCTTCCCGCTGCTCGGCGTGGCCCTGTCCAAGGTCATGTTCTCGACCGAGCAGCGGTCGCTGGTGTGCGGATTCACCTCGTCCAGCGCGTCGGCGGTGATGGTGGCCGGGGTGAACCAGCACGGGGTCCGGGTGACCGACTTCATGGGCTATCCGCTGAACGCCTACGGCTTGGCGGCGCGAAGCGATCGCGACGGCATCGACGTGTGGGGCTTCCCCCACGGACCCTGGGGCAAGGCTCCCGACGTGGAGGACATCGAGTCCGAGTTCCCGCTGCTGCACCTCTACCAGAAGCAGCAACGCGACACCTGCGGGTTCGGGAAGTACCGCGGCGGCCTCGGCGCGGCGGTCGGGTACGTGGTCTACCGGACCCCGCACCTGGCCTTCACCTCTTCGCAGAAGGAGTCCAAGTTCCCGGCCCACAACGGGCTGTTCGGCGGCTACTCGATGACCGTCGTGCCCGGCATCCGGGTGCGCGGATCGGATCTGCTGGAGCTGATGGCGGCCGGGGAGCCCAGCCTACCCACCGACGACTACATGCTGGCCACCGGCGAGACCGCGCTGGGCGGCGAGGTGATCGTCGAGCACCAGACGCGCGGAATCCGGGTGGTGCAGGAGGGCGACGTACTGGCCGCCAGCACCCAGGGCAGCGGCGGCTACGGCGACGTGCTGGAGCGCGATCCGCAGGCGGTGGTCGACGACGTGCGGGCCGACCGGATCAGCGACTGGACGGCACGCGAGGTGTACGCGGTCGCGTATCACCCCGAGAACCTGATCGTCGATGAGGCCGCGACCGCCGAGTTGCGGCGGGCGCACCGGGAGCGTCGCTTGCGCCACGCACGGCCGTACGCCGAATTCGCCGCCGAATGGGAGCGGCGACGTCCGCCCGAGCAGGTGCTCAAGTACTTCGGCGAGTGGCCGTCGGGTGCGCCGAACCGCGCGGTGGTGCGCATTTGAGCGGCCGTGATCGGTTCCTGTCGGCGCTGGCCGGCCAGGGCCTCGCCTTCGCTCCGATCGTGTGGGAGGCGCTGCCGGCGCTCGTCCACCAGGAGCGCGCGGACTGGTGGCAGGACCCGACCGTCGGACAGCGGTTGATCGGCGATGCTGCGGCCCTGGCCGGGGCGGATGCCATGTTCGTGTTCGTGGCTTGCGAGGTGGTTCGTCGCGCGGTCCAGGACGGCGAGCGAGGGGACGCGGCGCTCGATTCGCTGGCCTCGGCGGCCGGCGTGGCGCAGGGCACCGAACTCGTTCACTGCCTGCGCCAGGTGGCCCAGCATGCCGTGGTGGCGGCGGTGCCGGCGCCGGACGCGCTCCAGAGGGCACTTGGCGGCGAGGAGTCGGAAGCGGCCGCGGACGCGTTCACCGACCTCTGCACGGCTTACCTGCAGGCCGGCGCGGACGCGGTGGCGGTCACGGGGGAGGATGGCGGGGAGGTTGGTGCCGGGGTCACGCGCGCGGGGCGGCTCGCCAGCCTGTACGGGCGAGCTGTACTCGGCGTGGCCGAGCGAGACGGTGAAGTCGAGGCGTGGGACCAAGGCGGCGAGCCGCTCTGCGTGATCTCGGCCGCCGGCGACTGGCCGGACCGTGCCTCCGGCGTCGTGATCACACCTGGTGACGTGAGCCGCCGGTGGGATGCCGCGCGCCTGCGCGCGGTCGGAACGGCCCGGCCGTGAAGTCCGCCGTCCTGGGAGCGGGGGTGATGGGACGGGGCATCGCCAAGGTGCTGTTGCGCGGCGGGCATCAGGTGGCGCTGTACTCGCGGACCGAGCAGACGCTGCTGGACGCGGGGCGGGCGCTCGAGCGCGAGGCGGCGGCCCAGATCAACTACACGACCTCGATCGGTGAGGCCGCCGCGGGCTCCGAGCTAATCATCGAATCGGTCCCCGAGTCGCTGGCTTTGAAGGTTCTCGTGCTGCGGGAGGTGGAGGCGGCGGCGCCGGCCCGGGCGGTGATCGCCAGTAACACCTCCTCGCTGCCGCTGGGCCGCATCGCCGAGGCGCTGGTCGAGCCCGGGCGGTTCCTCGGGCTGCACTGGTTCAACCCCGCCCACCTGATCCCGCTGGTCGAGGTGGTGCCGGCCGAGCGGACCGACCCTTCGGTGGTCGACTGGTCGATGGCTCTGCTCGTCGAGCTCGGCAAACGGCCGCTCGCGTTGGCGCGCCCGATCGAAGGGTTCCTGGCCAACCGGCTCCAGTACGCGCTGATCCGGGAGGCGCTCCAGCTGGTGCAGGATGGCGTGGCCACGCCCGAGCAGATCGATGCGGTGATGACCGACTGCCTGGGCCTGCGCTGGGCGGTGCTCGGTCCGATGCAGAGCACCGATCTGGCCGGCGTCGCCACCGCGCTGGCCGTGGCGCGCGAGCTGTTCCCCAGCTTGTCGAACGCGGTCGCGCCCCAGCCGGTGCTCACCGAGCTGCTCGAATCGGGGCGCCTCGGCGTCTCGACGGGCGAGGGATTCTTCGCGTATCCGGATCCCGACGGGGTCGCCCAGACGCGCGACCGGCTGCTGTCAAGTCTGCTCGGTGCGCTCGCCGAGGCGAAGAGCTGAGGCGGCCCGTGGCGCGACGTCGATCACCGCGGCGCGATTGCCCGCCTCGACGCGCCGGCTGTGGCGACTTATCGGCGTCGCGACCCCGAATGCTGCGACCGCGCGGCCTTCGCTATCGAGTACTGGGGCGGCCACTGCCCAGGCACCGTCATAGGTCTCCTCCCAGCTGAGGCCCCAGCCCCGCCGGGCGATGGTGGCGAGTTGCCGGCGGATTTCGGCCTGGTTGGTGATCGTCCCGGCCGCGAGCCGTTGCGCCGGACGTTTCAGAACGGCATCGATATCCACCGGCCGCTGGAAGGCGAGGACCGTCTTGGCGGTGGCGCCGGCGGTCAGCGGCACCGTCGTCCCGATCTCGGCGGTGACGCGCAGGCGCTTGGGACAGTCGGCGATCGCAACGTACGTGGCCCGGCTTCTCGTAAGGTCTGGCACGGCCAGGATGACGAGTTCCTCGGTGCGCCGCGCGAGCTCGCGCAGGTGCGGCTCGAGCACGGCCGGGAGGTCGAGCGACGCGCTGGCCCGCTGGCCGAGCCTGACCGCGGCGGCTCCGAGTCGGTAGCGGCCGTCGCCTCCGCGCATCAGGTAGCCGGCCTGCTCGAGGCTGCGGAGGATCCGATTGAGCGTGGTGGAGGGGATCCCGACGTGATCGCGCAGCGCCGCTTCCGACCAAACCGCGGAGTGCTCGCCGAAGGCGGCGAGCACGCGCAGTGCCTTGTCGAGCACCTTGGGCGTGTCGGGGACGGGGTTGGTGCGGGGGCGTGGCACTGCGGGGGTTTCGGTGGTAGGGTTCCCGCGCCGTGTGGATTTCGGGAAACGATTACCACTATACGGGAAACTGGTTCTCGTGATCAGGACGGGCGAGGAGTACCGCGAGTCGCTGCGCGACGGGCGGGTGGTGTGGATCGACGGCGAGCGGGTGCAGGACGTGCCCACGCACCCGGCCTTCAAGCCGATCGTCGACGCGCGGGCGCGGATCTATGACCTCGCCCATGAGCGCGGCGGCCCGGGACGTCATGTCCTACGTCGACGACGAGAGCGGCGAGCGGTGCCCGGTCGGCGCCAAGCGGCCGGTGGCCAAACAGGACTGGCGCGACAAGCGCGCGGCGGTCGACCGCGTGCTCGACGACCTCGGCGGGATCGTCACCCGGGTGGGCGACGAGACGGTGGGGGAGATGTGGTCGTTGTACGACGGGCAGGAGGTCCTGAACGAGATCGACCCGGCGTTCGCCGAGCACATCCGAGCCCACGTCCGCCGCGCCGAGCTGGCCGACCCGTTTCATGTGTCGGCCAACACCGATCCCAAGGGCGACCGCTCACGGCGCCCGCAGGATCAGGATCCCGACGTGCTGCTGCACGTGGCGGGTGAGACCGCGGGCGGGATCATCGTGCGGGGGGCCAAGTTCGAGACGGCCGCCGCCTACGCGAACCAGGCGTTCGTGAAGCCGACGATCGGCGACTGGGGCGACACCAAGCTGTCGGACTACGCGGTGGGATTCATCGCCGACATGGCGGCGCCGGGGGTCAAGCACATCTGCCGGTCCTCGTTCGCCGGGCGCGAGGCCGCGGACTATCCCCTGTCGACGCGTTTCGACGAGATCGACACGATGATCGTGTTCGACGATGTGGAGATCCCGTGGGAGAACGTGCTGTTCTACCGCCACACGGCGGCCGCCGCGTTCATCCGGGCCACGCTGCATCGCTACAGCATGTTCCCGTTCGTGCAGCGACACCTGCGCTTCGCCGATCTGCTGGTGGGCGTGGCGTATGTCAACGCGGTCCAGACCGGGATCAAGATGCACCAGGCGGTGCGCGAGAAGCTGGCCGAGCTGGCCTGCTACCGGGAGGGGATCAACGCCCACCTCACGGCGGCGATCGAGATGGCCGAGGTGAGCCCGGGTGGCCTGCTGATGCCCAACCAGGCGCTGCTCTACACCGGCCGGGTGCTCGCCTGCACCCAGCTGCCGGCCATGATGCATCTGGCCCGCGACCTGTGCGGCGGTCAGCTGTGCGTGTTGCCGAGCGCGGCGACGTTCGCGGACGCGGAGGCCGGCCCCTGGCTGGACAAGTATCTCGCGGTGGGTTCGGTCGGCGCGGAGGACCGGCGGCGGCTGTTCGCCTTCGCCCGCGATCTGCTCAACTCCGACTACGCCGGCCACCGGCTCACCTTCCAGCTGTTCGCGCAGTCGCCGGCCTTCGCCCACCTGCTCGCGGTCTACAACAACTACGACTTCGACGGTCCGGCTGATCTGGTGCGCCGGTATGCGGGTCTCGAGCAGCCGGTGACCGCGGCGGCCGCAGGCTCATGAACGACCTGAACGTGGTGGGCGCCGCGTGCGTGGCGTGTGTGCGTGATCGCGGCGCGGCGCGGCGGGGGGTCGAGCAGGGCGAGCTCGACCTGGTGTCCGATGGCGCGGTGGCGATCCGGGACGGGCTGATCACGGCGGTCGGGCCGACGCCTGACGTCATACGCGAGTGGGGCGATCCTCGTGTGCCGGTCCTCGTCGCGAGCGGGATGACCGTGCTGCCGGGGTTGATCGAGTGTCATTCGCACCCGCTGTTCGCCGGCGAGCGACACCTCGAGTATGCGAAGCGGCTGGCGGGGGCGTCGCTGGCCGAGATCGCGGCGGCGGGCGGGGGGATCTGGGCCAGCGTGGTGGCCACGCGGGCGGCGTCGTCGGAGCATTTGCTGGATGGCTTGCGGGGCGCCTATGGCCGGATCCTGGCCGGCGGGGTGACCACGCTCGAGGTGAAGTCGGGCTACGGGCTGATGCTGTCCGAGGAACTGCGCCAGCTCGAGCTGCTGGACCGCAGTCGCGGCCTTACGCCGATGCAGCTGGTGATCACGTTCCTCGGCGCGCACGTCGTGCCAGCCGGGATGGACGCTGACGCCTACGTGTCGGACGTGCTGGGGATGCTGGATGCGGTCGTGGGCGGTCGCCTGTGTACCTTCCACGACATCACCTGCGAGCGCGGCCTGTTCACGCCGGCGCAGGCCCGGGTGCTGTTCGACCGCTCGCGCGCGCTGGGTGTCCCAACCCGGTGCCATGCCGACGCGTGGGCCGGCTCAGAGGGGTGGGGGACCGCGGTGGCGGGCGGTGCGATCTCGGCCGAGCACCTGACCTACACGCCGGACGATGAGATCCGTGCGGTCGGCGCGACCGACACGATCGCCGTGCTCCTGCCCCAGGCCGAGCTCATCTACATGACCGACCGCCGCGCGTCGGCGCGGACGTTCATCGATGTTGGCGTGCCGGTCGCGGTCGCCACCGACTACTGCTCCTCGATCCACGCCACCTCGCTGCCGGTGACGCTCGGGATGGCCGCGCCGTGGTTTCGCATGACGCCGGGCGAGGTGATCGTGGGCGGGACGCTGAACGCGGCCTACGCGCTGGGCCTGGCGGACGATCGCGGATCTCTGGATCTCGGCAAGCGGGGAGATCTCACGCTCCTGTCGGTGAACCATCCTGGTGAGTTGTGCCTGGCCGTCGGGCAGGAGGTGATCTCCGATGTGATCATCGGCGGCGAGGTCGTTCACAGCATCCGGATCGGAGGGCAATGACCCACACGCGGATCAGGCCGTTCAACACGCGCGACACCTATCCCGAGCAGGACCTCGACAACGACCTGGCCCAGGCCGTGGTGGCCGGGAACATCGTGTTCCTGCGCGGTCAGGTGGGAACCGACCTCGATACCGCCGAGTCGGTCGGGATCGGCGATCCCGTGGCCCAGGCCGAGCAGGCGATGCGCAACATCGAGACGTTGTTGATCGAGGCGGGGGCGCGCCTGGACGAGATCTGCAAGATCGTGATCTATCTGACCGACATCCGCTATCGCGAGCCCGTCTACCGGGTGGTCGGGCGCTGGCTGCGCGGCGTTCACCCGGTCTCGACCGGGATCGTGGTGAGCGCGCTGGCCAGACCCGAGTGGCTGGTCGAGATCGACGCCACCGCGGTCATCTCCCAGGACCGGTCGGATTCGTGATCGATCCGGACGAGCTGGCTCGATTCACCGCGATCCCCGGGGCGACCGGCAGCGAGGAGGCCCGGATCCGGTGGCTCGAGGAGCGGCTGGGTGGCGCCGGCGGGTCGCTGGCGCGCGACGAGGTCGGGAACCTCGTGTGGCGGTTCGGGGGTGCTCCCGGGTCGCCGGGACTGCTCTTGATGGCCCACGTGGATACGGTGTTCGCGGGGGTGGACCCGATCGACGTCGTCCGCTCCGGCGATGAGGTGATCGGACCCGGCGTGGGGGACAACGCGGCGGCGGTCATGGTGGTGATCTGGACGCTGACGTCGCTCGATCCGGTCCCGCCCGGGTTGGCGGTGGCGTTCACGGTCGGCGAGGAGGGCCTCGGCAACCTGCGGGGCGCGCTGCACGCCTGCGGGTCCCTTCAACCGGCGATGGCCATCGCCGTCGAGGGACACGGGCTCCACGAGGTGGTGACCGAGCACGTCGGGAGCACGCGGTGGCGGCTGGCGGTGTTCGGGCCCGGCGGCCATTCGTGGTCGGATCGCGGCACGCCGAGCGCGATCCACGCGCTGCTGCCGATCGGCGCGGCGCTGGCCCGAGCGGGAGCGAACGTGGGTCGGATGGCGGGCGGCGGGGCGGTCAACGCGATCGCCGCCGAGGCCGAGCTGCTGGTCGAGTGCCGCTCGGTCGATCAGGTCGAGCTCGATGAGTTCGATGCGAGCGTTGGCCGTTTCTCGGTCGAGCCACCGCTGCGGCTGGAGTCCGAGATCGTCGGTCAGCGCCCGGCGGGTCGGGTCGATCGCGATCATCCTCTGGTCCGGACGGTGCTCGACGTGCAGCGATCGCTCGGTCTGCCCGCCGAGTTCGGATCGGGGTCGACGGACGCCAACGCGGCGGCGGCCTTCGGCATCCCCGCCGTGTCGATCGGATGCACGCGCGGCTCGGGGATGCACACGCTCGGCGAGCGGATCGAGCTCGAGCCACTCGAGCTCGGCTGCCGGCAGCTGAGCGCGGTCATCGGTGCGCTGCTTTAGCTGAACGCCTCGGCCAGCAATTGCACCCCGCGCTCGATCGCGGGCTCCGACAGGTGGGCGTGTCCGAGCACCAGCCCGGGCGGGCAGTCGCCGGTGTAGCTGTGCAGCGACAGGCCCTCGACGCCCACGCCGCGGCGGGCGGCGCCGGCCAGCAGCGCCGGCTCATCCGTATCGTCGGGGAGCCGGACGACCGCGTGCAGTCCTCCGGCGGCCGGTCCGGGTCGCCAGTCGGGGAGGTGCCGGGCGAGGGCGGCGCGCAGGATCTCCCCGCGCTGGCGGTAGCGCAGCCGCATGCGCCGGAGGTGACGCTCGAGCTCGCCGCGCGCGATGAAGTCGGCCAGGGCGAGCTGGCCGGCGATCTCGGACCCCGCGTCCTCGATCGCCTTGGCGCTGATCAGCGCCCAGGAGAGCCACGAGGGAGGCAGCATCCAGCCCATGCGCATACCCGGAGTCAGTCGCTTGCTCGCCGAGCCGATGTAGAGCACGCGGTCGGGCGCGATGCCCTGCAGCGCGCCGACCCGCTCGCGGCACAGCTCGGCGTCGTAGTCGTCCTCGACGATCAGGCGGTCGCCCCGGTCGGCCCACTCGATCAGCGCGGCGCGCCGGCGGGCGCTCAGCACCGCGCCCGTCGGGAACTGGTGGGCGGGGGTGACCACCACGGCATCGGCTCCGCTCGCTTCCAGGGCGCCGACGTCGATGCCCTCGTCGTCGACCGGGACCGGCGTGACGCTCAGTCCAGCCTCTTCGACGATCAGCCGCTGGGCGTGCCAGCCAGGTTCCTCCAGCGCGACGTGCTCGATGTCACTGGCCCGCAGCCAGCGGCACGTGAGCGACAGGCCCTGGCGAAACCCGGTGCAGACGATCATGTGCTCGGGGTCGGCTTCGGCGCCGCGGACGCGGGACAGGTAGGGGGCGAGCGCCTCGCGCAGCTCGGGGACGCCCCGCGGATCGCCGTAGCCGAGGGCACCGAGGACGCTCTCGCGCCAGGCGGCGCGCAGCGAGCGCAGCCAGCGGTCGCGCGGGAAGCCGGCCAGATCGGGCAGCCCCGGCGCGAAGTCGTAGGAGTACCTCGGCTGGAGCGACGGCGCGGGGGGCCTCGGCGCTTGGATGCGGATGTTGCTGGCGATCCGTACGGGCGCGCCCTGCCGCGACTCGAGGTAACCCTCGGCGGCGAGCTGCCCGTAGGCCGAGGTCACCACGCCGCGGGAGATGCCGAGCTCCGCGGCCAGCGCACGGCTCGAGGGCAGCCGTGCGCCGGGCGCCAGGCGGCCGTCGCGGATCGCGGCGCGCAGCGTCCGCTCGAGCTGCTCGTACATCGGCTGCTCGTGGTCGCGGTCGAGGTGGACGAGAACGTCAACTGGCCCTGTGTGGCGGCCCATGAACTGGAACTGTACGCAAGGCCAGATTCGGCGTACGGTGCCCGGCCATGAGCGAGATCACAGTCATCGGCGGCGGGCTCGCGGGCCTGACCGCGGCAATCACGGGCGCCGAGGCAGGCGCCGAGGTGCGGCTGTTCGAGGCGCACGAGGAGCTGGGCGGGCGCGCCCGGAGCACCGAGGGGCCGTACAAGGCGAATCTCGGGCCGCACGCGATCTATGCGGGCGGCGTGCTCTGGGAGTGGCTGACCACGCGCGGACTCATGCCGCCGCTGGCCCGGCCTTTGCTGACGGGCGTTCGCTTTCACTACGAGGGCGCCGTCCACCGGGCGCCGCCGCTCAGCCTGATTCCGCCCGGCCTGCGCCTGCGGGCGCGGATGGCGCCGGTCGATCAGGACTTCCGCTCGTGGGTCACCGACCACGCGGATTCGCGGACGGCCGGTTACCTGTCGGGGCTGGCCGGCGTGTACACCTTCCACCACGACCCGGGCGAGCTGTCGGCCGCGTTCGTGTGGCAGCGCAGCCAGCGTCTGCTGCTCAACCCGAGGCCGACGGCGCGGTTCATCGTGGGCGGGTGGACGCGCATGGTCGAGGCGCTCGAGCGGCGCGCCCGCGAGCTCGGGGTGCAGATCGTCTGCGGAGAACGGGTCGATGCACTCCCGGTTTCTCCGGTGATCGTCGCGCTGGAGCTGCGCGATGCCCGCGTGTTGCTGGGGGACGAGACGCTCCGGTGGGCCAGCGGTCGCACGGTCTGCCTCGACCTGGGGTTGCGCGAGCGCCGCGGCGATCCGTGGATCGTCTCGGACCTGGAGACCGCGGGGTGGCTCGAGCGCTACACGGCGCAGGACCCCTCGCTGGCGCCGGCGGGCGAGCAGCTCGTCCAGGCCCAGATGCCGATCCGTCCCTCCGAGAGCGTCGACGAGGCGGCTGTGCGGCTGGAGCGCCTGCTCGACGCTTCTTTGGAGGACTGGCGCGAGCGCGTCACCTGGCGCCGGCGACAGGTGATGGATGGGAGAAGCGGCGCGCTCGACCTGCCCGGCTGGACGTGGCGGGACCGGCCGGCCATCGACCGCGGCGACGGGGTGTTCCTGTGCGGCGATCAGGTCGCGGCGGACGGCTGCCTGGCCGAGGTTTCGTTTGCCAGCGCGTTCGACGCCGGCGCCCGGGCCGTCGAGTACGCGCGCCGACGGACGCTGCGCCCGGCAGCATGACCTGCCGGCGGGCTGGAATTACCGGGCGGGGAGGACCTCGAGCCCCACGTCCTGCGGCCCGCCGGCATTGATCGGGTTCAGGTCCATCGGGCAGGCCGACAGCACGACGGTGACGTCGGTGGCCGCCTCGAGCGTGACGCGGTCACCGGCGCGCGCCGGCGAGGCCAGGAACTCGAGGCCGCCGTCCTCGCGCCACGCGACGTGCATGAACAGGTTGAGCGGCGAGGGCACGTGGTCGGGCCTGATCCCGCGCAGCGACAGCGCCCGCCGGAAGTTGTCGGCGCAGCTTGCGTGGTGGCCGGTGGCGCCGAGCTGGCGGTAGCGCTCCCGGTCACAGGCGGCGATCAGCGTGTCGTGCACGCCCGGGCTGGTGTCCTCGACCAGCTTTAACAGCGGGCGCCGGGCCGAGCTGTACAGCTGATCGCCGGTGGCCGGCACCAACGTGCCCAGGCTCGTGCGGGTGTGCTCCATCGAGAGGTACTCGCGCAGGTCGGTCCGCGCCAGCGCCCAGGTGTCGACCACCTGACCACCGTGCAGGTTGGTGATCCGCAGCCGCTCGCCCGCGCGCAGCGGGAGCGCGATCCCCTCGCGCGCGGGGAGGATCGTCTGCTCGGGTCGCTCCAGCCGCTCCATCAGACCGCGTATACACTACGCAATCCGTGTCGGGGACCGGACGTCATCAGTCGCGGGGCGAGACCTTCGTGCTCCTGCACGGCTCCTGGCACGGCGGATGGGCGTGGGAGCCGACCGCCTGGTGTCTGCGCGAGCTCGGCCATGTCGTGTACACGCCCACCTATCCCGGGCACTTTGCGGGCGCGAGCCGCGCCGGCATCCGCCACGACGACTACGTGGCGTCGGTGGTGGGCTTCGTCGAGGGGCGCGATCTGCGCGACGTCGTGCTGGTGGGCCACAGCTTCGGCGGCTCGGTGGTCAGCCGCGTGTCCCAGGCGATCCCGGAGCGGCTGCGACGCCTCGTCTTCCACACCGCGTTCGTGGTGGCCGACGGCGCCAGCGTCAACGATGAGTTCCCGGCCGACCAGACCGCGCTGTTCGAGGCCGCCGCGCGGGACAGTCCCGATGGCACGGTGGAGTGCGGCTGGGAGGTGTTCCGGGACTTGTTCATCCAGGACGCCTCGCCCGAGGCCGCGCGCTCGGTGTGGGAGCGGCTCGTGCCCCAGCCGTTCGCACCCTGGGCGCAGAAGCTCGACCTGACCGAGTTCTACCGCGCTCGTCCTCCCTGCAGCTACATCGCGGTGGCCGACGACCTTGCCCTGCCGCCGGGCAGTTGGCATCCGGGAATGTCGTCGCGTCTCGGTGAGTTCAAGCTGGTCGAGATGGGCGGGAGCCACGAGGTCATGTTCACGCGCCCGGCCGAGCTCGCCGCCAAGCTGGTCGAGGCCGCCAACGACTGATCCCTCGTCGTCTCCGCGACCTTGGGAGGAGTGCTCGGGTCGGGGCGCCCCATCACGAGCTTTTCACATCGCCGACGTGTTCCGCTAACACCGCTGCCCCCGTCGTTCGGAAGGTTCCCGGCTAACCGGCCAGGCACGAAGGCCGGAACCACGACACAGGGGAGCTATGCCATGACGTTTCTCAGGATCGACGATCGGCGCCTCATCGCCGCGCTGATCGCGGCCGCTCTGGCGCTCGCGGCGGTCCTCGCCGGCGCGTGGGCGGGGATCGCATCCGGCGCCGGCGCCCACGCCGGTGCCCACGCCGGCGTGTCCGCGTCGGCCAAGGGCCGCGGGTTTGACCGGCTGGGCGGTGGCCCGGACCGGTTTCGGCACGGACCCGAGCAGTACACAATCGGCCTGTTCGGCGATATGCCCTACGGGGCGCTCGGCCGCGCGCAGTATCCGAACCTGCTGACTGACATCAACCGCAGCCACGTCTCCTTCTCGATCTTCGACGGCGACCTCCAGGCCGGTGGCGACGGGCCGTGCAACGACAGCCTCTACACGACCTCGCTCGCGAACTTCAACAAGCTCGAGCAGCCGCTGATCTGGGTGCCGGGCGACAACGACTGGACCGACTGCTGGGGCCGATACGGCGCTGCCCAGGCGCCGTACCACGATCCGATCGAGCGGCTGAACTTCGAGCGCCAGCTGTTCGACTCGTCCAGCCACAGCCTCGGCCAGCGGACCCTCACGCTGACCCGGGAGTCGAGCGAGGGCGGCCAGTACGCCATCTACTCCGAGAACGTCCGCTGGGTCTACGGACCCGTGGTCTACATCGGGCTCGACGTCCAGGGATCGAACGACAACTATCCGTATCCGGAGACGGACGCCGAGAGCGGCGCGGTGGTCACCCGCAGCGACGCCGAGATCCAGCGCGAGCGCAACGAGGAGATCGCCCGCAAGGCGGCCGACCTGCACTGGCTCGACGAGAGCTACGCCTACGCCAAGCGGATCGGGGCGAAGGGCATCCTGATCGACTGGCAGGCTGACCCGAACTTCAACAACGAGCAGCACCTGACCAACCCGCACGACTGGGACGCCTTCCCGGACTACGTCAACGCCCTGCGCTCCGAGACGATGAGCTTCTCGGGACAGGTCGTCCTGGTCCACGGCGACTCGCACTACTTCAAGATCGACAAGCCGATCAACCTGCCGAGCGGCGGCGTGCTGGCGAACTTCACGCGCGTCGAGACGTTCGGTGCGCGCCAGACACACTGGGTGAGCGCCACCATCGACCCGCGCGACCCGAACCTGTTCGAGTTCGAGCCTCGGATCGTGCCCGCCAACGTCGGATAGCGCCTGAACGTCGCGGTCGCCCGGCAGCACGCCGGGCGACCGCGCAATCGCTCGCGCGGCGCACAACTCGTCACGTCGCAGCGCCCCGCGTGATCGTGACGGATTAAGCGCCTCGGAGACGCATATCTCGTCACGCCCCGGCGGTGACGCGCGCCGTGACGGATTACGCGGGCCGCCGGCTCCGAATCCGCGCGCTCCGGGGCTCGTTCGGAGAGGGTCGGCGGCTCCATGCAGAACCTGCCACTCGGCGCACCCCAGCCCGACCGTGGCAGGATCTGCATCTGGTGGATGCGCAGCCTGCCATGGTCCACCGGGAAGCCGGCGAATGGCAGGTTTTGCACGTCCCGGGCGTTGGCGGGCGGCTGCGCGTCAGCACAACGCGAAACTTCCTCTCGACCTCTCCGTGTGTATACAGTGCGTACTCGACAACCGGTGAGAGAGGAGACGGGGTGAGTCGGGTGGGTGGCGCCGATGGGAGGACCCGGGTGAGGACGCGTGAGGGCGCCGAGAGGAAGCGCGGTGGCATGCTGAGGAGTGGGACGTGAAGGCGGCTCGCCTGGTCGAGCTGTCGGCTCCGCTGGCCATCGAGGACGTGGCCGAGCCGGATCCCGGGCCGGGCGACGTGGTCGTCCACGTGGAGTTCGAGGGGATCTGCCGCACCGACTGGCACACGTGGGTCGGCGACTGGACGTGGATCGGGCTGGCGCCGGCGCTGCCGATCACGATGGGGCACGAGTTCGCCGGCACGGTGACGGCGGTGGGCAAGAACGTGACGACGGTCAAGGCCGGAGACCGGGTCGCGGTGCCGTTCCACGAGGCGTGCGGCAAGTGCGCGTACTGCCGCTCGGGCCGGACCAACCTGTGCGACGCGCTCGACTTCCTGGGCATGACCCACGACGGCGGATATGCGCAGTACGTCCGGGTCCTGAACGCCGATGTGAACTGCGTGGCGCTGCCCGACGCGGTGCCGTTCGACGCGGCGGCGGCGCTCGGGTGCCGGTTCATGACCGCCTGGCACGCGCTCCAGCACCAGGCCTCGCTGCGGGCGGGCGAGTGGCTCGCCGTGCACGGCGTGGGCGGCATCGGGCTCTCGGCGGTGCAGATCGGCACCGCGTTGGGCGCCGGCGTCGTGGCGGTCGACATCGACGAACGCAAGCTCGACGCCGCCCGAAAGCAGGGTGCGGCGGCCACCGTGAACGCCCGCGACGCCAACGTGATCGAAGGCGTCAAGGAGGTGACCGGGGGCGGAGCCCACGTGGCGCTGGGTGGACTCGGCGTGGCCAAGCTCGTCCACGACGCGCTGATGAGCCTGCGCAAGGGCGGCCGGCTCGTCCAGGTCGGACTGACCAGCAAGGAGGAGCAGGGGATCGTGGGGATTCCGCTCGACGAGCTGATCGAGGCCGAGCTGACGATCGTGGGCAGCGTGGGCAATCCGCACGTTCACCTGCCGGCGCTGCTCTCGCTGGTGGCGGACGGGCGGCTCGATCCGGCCGGGCTGGTCACGGAGCGCATCCCGCTCGAGGAAGCGAGCGGCGTGCTCGAGCGGATGACGAGCTTTGACACCGTCGGATTCGCACTGGTCGACAGGTTTTGACCGGTGGTGAAGTGGCAAGTTGCCTCTTGTATACTCTGCACACCGCCTCCGCCACGCGGCGGGAGCAGAGGAGCCCGCCGGCCGCACGGCGGGAGTGGAGGAGCCCGCCGGCCGGATGGCGGGAATAGAGGAACCGCCGGCCGGATGGCGGGAGCAGGCGAACCCGCCAGCGCACGGCGGGAGGAGGCGAACCTGATAGCTGGAGCCGACCTGGAAAGGCTTGTGTGATGGCCACCTCGCAAGGCCGCGTCGGCCGGCGCTCGGAGCGGTATGTCCTGGGGCGTCACGACGACAACGCAGTTGTGCGCCCGGAGCGGCCGCCCTCGCTGGCCGAGCACGTGTGCCGCGTTCTGCGCGAGGACATCCTGTCCGGCGCGCTCCCCGCCGGAGCGAGGCTGACCGAGGCGATGGTCATGGAGCGCACCGGCGTCAGCCGCACACCGGTGCGGGAGGGGCTGCGCACGCTCGAGGGCGAGGGGCTGGTGATCACGTACCGCAGCCGCGGCACGTTCGTGACCTACCGCCTCACGCCGGACGAGGCCGGGCTGCTGTACGACGTGCGCCTGGTGCTCGAGCCGCACTTGACGGCACTGGCCGCCGAGCGGATGACGCCCGACGTGCTCGGGCTGGTGCGCGGGATCCTGGATGACTTCGTGGCCTCGGTCGAGGAGGAGGCCGATCCGCGCGAGGCCGGGCGGCTCGATGCCGACTTCCACTTCACGATCTACGAGGCGAGCGGCAGCGAGCTGCTGAGCGTCCTGCGCGGCTACTGGACGCGGCTCCAGCTCGAGCTGTCGGAGCGCATCTACATGACCGAGGTCCCGCGGCGGTTCCTGGACGAGCACCTGTCGATCTACAAGGCGCTCGAGGACGGCGACGGCGCCCTGGCCGAGAAGCGCATGCGAGCGCACCTCGAGCACGGACGCTCGGTGCTCGAGAAGGGCCTGCGCGCCCGGTGAAGTTCGGGCTCGCGATCGAGAACTTCACGCCGGCACCCAAGGTGCCCGACATCGACGCGATCGTCGCCTACGGCAGGCGCGCCGAGGAGCTCGGATTCGAATCGCTCTGGGCGTGGGACCACATGTTCCTGGGCAGCGGCCGGCCGTTCCCGTTCTTCGAGTCACTGACCACGCTGACCGTGCTGGCGCGCGAGACCGACAGGGTCGAGCTCGGCACGGGCATCCTCGTGCTCCCGATCCGCAGCGCGGCCATCCTGGCCAAGACCGCGGCGACGCTCGACATCATCAGCAACGGGCGCCTCACGCTCGGGATGGCGGTGGGCTGGTATGAGCGCGAGTTCGACGCCTGCGGTGTCCCGTTCAAGCAGCGGGGACGGATCTTCGAGGAGAACCTCGAGCTGCTGAAGGCGTTCTGGACCGGCGAGCGCGTAAGCGGCGAGGCGCGCGGGACCCCTTTCCGCAACGCGATCATGCTGCCCCCGCCGGCCCAGCGTCCCCGGCCGCGCCTGCTGGTGGGCGGCTATGTCGACCGCGTGCTCAAGCGAGTGGGCGAGAAGTCCGACGGCTGGCTCACCTACTTCTACGAGCCGGACGCCTTCGACCGCGCCTGGCAGAAGATCCGCGGCCACGCCGAGGCGGCCGGCCGCGACGCCGACGAGCTCCACAACATGGCGCAGCTGCCGCTGTGCATCGGGGATTCGTTCGAGGCGGCCGACCGGCGCGCGCGCCAGTACATCGCGGACTACTTCGACCTGCCGGCCTGGAGCGAGTCCACGGCCGAGTCGGCCATTCGCGGCACGCCGGAGCAGTGCGCCGAGCAGATCGCCGGCCAGGCCGCGGTCGGCGTCCAGCACATCTGCCTTGTCCCCTACGGCTACGAACAGGAGCAGGTCGAGCGCTTCGCCGCCGAGGTGATGCCGCTCGTGGCGGACCTGCGCGTCTCGACCACATGACGACCGCGGCCGACAAGCGGGTGTCGCTGGCCGAGGCGGCGGCGCTCGTGCGCGACGGCGACACGGTCGTGGCCGGCGGGTGCTGCTACTCGCGCACCCCGTGGGCGATGCTGCTCGAGCTGCTGCGGGCCGGACGGCGCGATCTCACCCTGTGCCGCAACCTGATGTCCTACGAGTCCGAGCTGTTCCTGGCCACCGGCGCCGCCCGGAAGCTGGTCGCGAGCTGGGTGGGGATCGGGCTGCGCTGGGGGATCCCCAAGGTGTTCCGCGAGTACGTCGAGCGCGATCCGCAGATCTACGAGGAATGGAGCCACCTGTCGTTCGGGATGCGGGTGATGGCCGGCTCGATGGGCATGCCGTTCCTGCCCACCGCCTCGCTGCTGGGCTCCGACCTGCTCGACCGCACGCCGGCGGAGCACATCCGCTGTCCGTTCACCGACGAGCTGCTCGTGGCGGTGCCGGCGCTCGTCCCCGACGTGGCGCTGATCCACGTCCACAGGGTCGACGCGATGGGCAACGCCCAGGTCGCGGGACCCGCGTACATGGACGTCGAGTACGCGCGAGGCGCCCGCACGGTGATCGTGACCGCCGAGGAGGTGGTCCCCTCCGAGACGATCGTCCGGCACGCCGACCGGACGGTGATCCCCGGGTTCGTGGTCGATGCGGTCGTCGAGGTGCCGTTCGGCGCCTATCCGCACGAGTGCCACGGCCGTTACGAGGCGGACTTCACGCATTTCGACACCTACACCGAGATGGTCAACACGGGTGGCGTGGACGGAGTACACGCGTACCTGCGCGAGTACGTGGAGGAGCCGGGCAGCTTTGCCGGATTTCTCGACCTGATCGGCGCCTCGGCGCTGCTCGAGCAGCGGCGCCGCGCGTTGGAGTTGGTGGGTTGACGGCGGTCCCGGAGCTGGCGCGATGAGCGTCCCGGCGCCCGCCACCCCCGTCGAGCTGATGACGGTGGCGGGGAGCCGCCTGCTCCGTGACGGCCGGGTCGTGTTCGCCGGCGTCGGGGCACCGCTCGAGGCCAGCGTGCTGGCCAAGCGGCTGCACGCGCCGTCGCTCACGATCGTGCTCGAGGGAGGCTCGATCGGACCGCGGATGCTGCCGGGCATGCTGCCGGTGTCGACCAACGAGATGCGCGCCGCGCACGACGCGTACATGCTCACGTCGATCAACGATCTGTTCCTGTACGGCCAGCGCGGCCACTACGACTACGGCTTCATCGGCGCCGGCCAGCTCGACCGGTTCGGCAACGTCAACACGAGCTACATCGGCGACCCGGACGATCCCAAGGTGCGCCTGCCGGGCAGCGGCGGGGCGAACGACATCGTCTCGAGCTGCCGCGAGATCTTCATCATGACCCGCCACGAGCCGCGCCGGTTCGTGGAGCGCGTCGACTTCATCACGAGCCCCGGCTATCTGGACGGGCCGGACGCGCGGCGCGCCGCGGGACTGCTGCGCAGCCGCCCGGTGGCGGTCGTCACCGATCTCGCGCTGCTCGGGTTCGACGAGGAGACCGGGCAGCTGCGCCTGGACGCCCTGCAGCCCGGCGTCAGCGAAGACGACGTGCGCCGGAGCACGGGCTTCGAGCTGCTCGTGTCGGAGACGATCGGCGAGCTGCCGCCGCCCACCGACCAGGAGCTGGCCGAGCTGCGCTGGCTGCGCGACGGCAATCGCAGTGATACATCGCAGACCAGAGAGGTGACGTCCGCACCATGACGATCGGTCCATTCATCGACATGCAAGGCGCGGTGGACGTCCACGTCCACTCCGAGCCTGACCTGTTCCCGCGCATCGCCGACGATGTCGGAGTGGCGCGCCACGCCGCGTCGCTCGGGCTGCGGGCGTTCTCGCTCAAGTGCCATTCCGAGCGCACCACGAGCCGCGCCTACATGACGATGCAGCAGGTGCCCGGCATCCAGGTGGTGGGTGGGATCGTGCTCAACCGCGCAGTCGGCGGCATCAACCCCGAAGCGGTCGAGGCGGCGCTCCAGCTGGGCGCCCGGCACGTGTGGATGCCGACCGTGGACGCGGCCAACCACGCCCGCACGTTCGGCTCGACCGGCGCCTACGACAAGCAGGCTTCGACGATGGCCCGCAGCACGGACACGGGCATCGAGGTGTTCGACGCCGACGGGAAGCCGATCGATGGGCTCCTAGACGTGCTCGACCTGGTCGCCCAGCACCGCGCGATCCTCAGCACCTGTCATCTGTCGGTGCCCGAGATCGTCCGCCTCGTGCCGGCGGCGCGCGAGCGCGGCGTCGAGAAGATCATGATCACGCACCCGTTCTTCAAGGTCCCGGCGCTCGATCTCGAGACGCTGCGCTTGCTCGTCGACCAGGGCGCGTATGCCGAGTTCGGTTACTGCACGGTGTCGCCGATGTGGAACCACGCCGCGCTGACCCGCGTGGTCGAGGCGATCAACTCGCTCGGACCGGAGCGCTGCATCCTGATGAGCGACGGCGGCCAGCGTCACAACCCGATGCCGGCCGAGTGCCTGCGGGTGTTCGCCCAGTCGGTGTACGAGTCGGGCGTTCCGGAGAACGGCGTGCAGCGGATGATCAAGAACAACCCGCTCGATCTGCTCGAGCTGCCGCCTCTCCCCGCCCCGGCGAGGGTGACGAACGGCGCCGGGCCCGACGGAGCGGTGCCCGAGGCATTGACCTCGCAGGCTCCGGAGGCGAGATGAGCGTGCGCATCGGCCTGATCGTCCCGTCGTCCAACACGGTTGCCGAGGTCGACTTCTACCGCCGGCTCCCGGCCGGCGCGACCCTGCACACCGCGCGGATGCACCTGGTCGAGACGACGCCCGAGGGCGAGTCGGCGATGCTCGACGACCACCTGCCGGCGGCCATCGACGACCTGGCCAGCGCACGCCCCGATGTGGTCGTGTTCGGTTGCACTAGCGCGGGCGCGCTGCGCGGCAACGACTACGAAGGACGGCTGATCGCGCGGATCGCCGGGGAGACCCGCGCCGAGACGATCAGCGTCGCCGCCGCCGTCCGCCGCGCCATCATGGCCCGCACCAGCGGGCGCGTCGGAATCGTCACGCCGTACGTTGAGAGCCTCAACGAGAAGATCCGCGAGAGCCTCGAGGCGGACGGGATCGAGGTGACTCGAATCCACGGCCTGGGCATCACCGAGAACTTCGCGATCGCCGACGTGGAGCCCGAGCGAATCACCCGGTTCGCGCACGAGTGCTTCAAGGACGGCGGCATCGACCTGTTGTTCGCCTCGTGCACGAACTTCCGCGCCTTCGACGCCCGGGAGGACATCGAGCAGGCGCTCGGCGTCCCGGTGGTGACGAGCAACCACGCCGCGCTGGAAGCCACGCTGGACCGGATCGAGACCGCCGGCGCGGTGTAGTGATCTAACGGCGGCGCGATGTACGCGGCAGCATTCGATTACGTGCGGGCGTCCTCGTGGGACGAGGCGGTTGCCGCCCTGGCCGGGGCGGGCGAGGACGCGCGCGTGATCGCCGGCGGGCAGAGCCTGGTACCGATGATGCTGCTCGGGCTCGCGCAACCCAGCGCGCTGGTCGACATCGGACCGGTCGAGCCGCCGCGAATCGAGCGGCGGAACGGAAGGCTGGTGCTGTCGGCGCTGACCCGCCACGTCGATCTCGAGCAATCACCCGAGGTCGCAGGCGCGGCCCCGATGCTCGCGCAGGCAGCGCGAGTCATCGGCAACGTCCGGGTGCGCCACCGCGGCACGATCGGCGGCTCCCTGGCGCACGCCGAGCCGACGGCCGAGCTGCCCTGCGTGGCGCTCGCGCATCGCGCCACCGTGCGCGTACGCGGACCGGACGGCGAGCGCGCGATCCCGGCCGAGGAGCTGTTCGTCACCCACTTCACGACTTCGCTAGATGCCGGCGAGATCATCACGAGCGTCGAGCTCCCCGCGCTGCATGACCGGCAGGGCTCATGCTTCCTCGAGCTGGCTCGCCGGCCGGGCGACTTCGCGATCGTGAACGTGGCCGCACTCGTGACGCTCGACGCGGGCTCTCGCCTGGACGACGCGCGCGTGGTGGTGGGCGCCACCGGCGACCGCCCGGCCGACCACTCGGCGTCCGCACGGGCCTTCACCGGCGAGCCGGTCGACGAGCGAGTGGCGTCGGAGATCGCCCGGGCGGTGGCCGAGGAGGCCGAGATCGGTCCGAGCAGCCACGCCGGCGCCGAGTACCGGCGCGAGATCGTCGGCGTCCTCGTCAAGCGCGCGCTGATCGCCGCGGCCGGCGAGGCACGCGCATGAGCGAGCACCGCATCAGCCTCGTCGTCAACGGGCGCGAGCGCGACCTGTGGGTCGACGCCCACCAATCGCTGCTCGAGGTGCTGCGGACCGAGGGCGGCGCCACCGAGGTCAAGCTCGGCTGCGGCGAGGGCGTGTGCGGCACGTGCGCGGTGCTGCTCGACGGCGAGCCGGTCAACGCCTGCCTCATGTTCGCCGTGCAGGCCGACGGCGCGGCCGTCACCACGGTCCGGGGCCTGGCCCCCGAGGGCGAGCTGCATCCTCTGCAGAAGGCGTTCCTCGAGCATGCCGGCTCGCAGTGCGGCTTCTGCACGCCCGGCATGATTCTGACCGCCCACTGGTACCTGGAGCGCCATCCCGCGGCCGACCGCGAGGAGATCCGGGCGGCGCTGGCCGGCAACCTGTGCCGCTGCACGGGCTACACGAAGATCCTCGACGCGGTCGAGGCGTATCGCGATGACAGCCAGGAGGCCGAGGTTGTCGGTTGACGAGGTGACGATTGGTGCGCCTCGACGGCCGGTGCAAGAAACGCGGCGAGCGAGCGCCCGGGCCCCGCACCGGGACTTCGTGGAGAAGGTGGCGGGCACGCTGCGCTACGCCGACGACTGGGCCTTTCCCGGAATGCTGCACGGAGTGGTGGTCCGCGCCCAGACGCCATCCGCGCGCATCCTCGGCATCGACGTGAGCGCGGCCCGCTCGGTCCGCGGCGTGCACGCCGTGCTGACCGCCGCCGACATCCCTCACAACGCGATCCACGACGAGGCGAGCGGGCTCGGGATCGACCCGGTGCTCCAGCCGGTGCTGGCGGCCGAGCGGGTTCGCTACGACGGCGAGCCGATTGCGATCGTCGCCGCCGAGACACCGCAGGCCGCGGAGGCGGCGGCGGCGCTGGTCGAGCTCGACTACGAGGATCTGCCGGGGGTGTTCGACGCCGAGCAGGCGCTCGAGCCGGATGCGCCCGCCGTCCACGGCGGCGGCAACCGCTATGTGACCTGGCGCTCGGCCCTGGGCGACGTGGACGCGGCCATGGAGCGGGCCGACGTGGTGGTTGAGGAGACCTACCGCAGCCAGCGGGTCGACCACGCCTACCTCGAGCCCGAAGCCGGGATCGGCTGGATCGACTCGGATGGGGTGCTGACCCTGCGGGTCGCCACCCAGGTGATCGAGCACGCGCGCAGCATCGCCGCGATCCTCGGGCTGCCGCACAGCCGGGTGCGGGTGATCGCCGCCTACATGGGCGGCGGTTTCGGCGGCAAGGAGGACATGACCGTGGAGCCCTACCTCGCCGCGCTGGTCTGGAAGACGCGCCGGCCGGTGAGGATGGTGTGGACGCGTCAGGAGTCGCTGCTGGCCCGCCAGAAGCGCCACCCGTTCGTGATGCACTACCGCACGGGGGCGCTTGACGACGGCACGATCGTGGCGCAGGACATCCACATCGTGGGCGACGCCGGTGCCTATCCGCTCCTGAGCTCGCGCGTGCTGTTCGCCGCCGCGGTGAACGCCACCGGTCCCTACCGGGTGGACAACGCACGGGTGGAGAGCGTCGCCGCATTCACCAACACCGTCCCGACGAGCGCCATGCGCGGGTTCGGCGCCATGCAGGTGGTGTTCGCCTACGAGTCGCAGATGGACCGTGTGGCGCAGGTGCTCGGGCTCGACCCCGCCAGCGTACGCGAGCGGAACTTCGTCGCGCGGGGAGACCGCCGCGTGACCGGCGAGGAGATCGACACCGAGCCCGGCACGCGCGAGTGCCTGCGACGCATGCTCGAGGAGCTCGGCCCGCCGACCCAGCCCGCGCAGCCCGCGCCCGGCAAGCGAGTGGGTCGCGGGTTTGCCTGCAGCATGCAGCCCTACGGACGGTCGGTGTTCTTCGCCGATCGCGCGTCGTGCTGGATCGGGCTCGAGCCCGACGGGACCATGGTGGTCCGCGCCGGCGTGACCGATCTCGGCGCCGGCCAGGCCGCGTCGCTGGCCGACATCGCCGGCGAGGTACTGGGGGTGACCGTCGAGAAGACCAGCGTGCACATCGGCGACTCGGCGCTCACGCCGCTGACCGGCGGAACGTTCGCCACCCGCCAGCTCTACATGTCGGGCAACGCGACCCTGAAGGTCGCGCGGATCCTGCGCGACAAGCTGGCCCCGGTGGCGGCCGAGATGCTCGGCTGCGAGCCGGGCGAGCTGGAGTTCGCCGAGAACCGCGTGACGGTGGTGGGGCAGCCGGAACGCGGGATCACGATGGCCGAGCTCTCGCGCGACGCGGAGAACCGCGGCGTTCACCCCTACCACCACGGCACGTTCGATGCGGAGACCGGGAGTTTCGATCCCGCGACCGGCCGGGGCCGCACGTATCCCGACCTCACCCACGGCGCGCACGGCGTCGAGGTCGAGGTCGACGAGGAGACCGGCGAGGTGCGGATCCTCAGGTACGTGGCCTGTCACGACGTGGGCCGGGCGATCGACCCGCAGCGGGTCGAGGGACAGATCCAGGGCGCCGTCGCCCAGGGGGTCGGCTACGCGCTGAGCGAGACCATCGACGGCGTCGACGGCGTGGTCGCCTCGACGCTGTTCGCCGACTACCTGATCCCGACCTCGCTCGACCTGCCCGACATCAAGGCGATCGGGCTCGAGTTGTATCCGGGCAAGGGTCCGTTCGGGGCCCGCGGCATCGGGGAGCCGCCGATCGGACCGCCGGCGGCCGCGCTGGCCAGCGCGATCGAGGATGCCACCGGCGTCCGCCTGCGCGAGCTGCCGATGTCGCCCGAGCGCCTCCGGGCCGCGCTGCGCGACCGGGCCGAACGTAGAGCCTCGCCGGCGCCATGAGCGGGCACCCGAGCGTCGATGCTCGCGAGGAAGCGGTCGCGCTGCTGCGTCCCCGCGAGCCGGGCAGCCTCAGCGTCGCGGCGCCCCCGGAGGGGCCGCGGCGCTTCCACGCGAGCATGCCCGGTTACGAACCGACTCCGCTGCGCACGGCTCCCGCCGCCGCCGCGCGCCTCGGTGTGCGCGAGGTTCTCGTCAAGGACGAGTCTTCGCGTCTGGGCCTGCCGTCGTTCAAGGTGCTCGGCGCCTCGTGGGCGATCTACCGCGCGCTGCTCGACCGGCTCGGCCGGTCGGCGGACGAGGTCGACGGGTTCGGCGCGCTGAGGCGCGCGAGCGAGTCGCTCAGCCGTGCTGGGTTCACCCTGAGTGCCGCCACCGACGGCAACCACGGGCACGCGGTGGCGCGGATGGCCCGGCTGCTGGGCTTCGCCGCCCGGATCTACGTTCCCGCCAACACGGCGCAGGCCAGGATCGACGCGATCGCGGGCGAAGGAGCGACGGTGACCGTGGTGGATGGCGGTTATCAGGACGCCGTGGCGCGCTCGGCCGAGGATGCCGGCGAGAGGTGCCTGGTCATATCCGACACCTCGTGGGAGGGCTACACCGAGGTGCCGGCCTGGGTGATCGAGGGGTACACGACGATCTTCGCCGAGATCGAGGAAGGGCTACGCGCGCGGCCCGACATCGTGGTGATTCCGGTCGGGGTGGGCGCGCTCGCGGCCGCGGTGATCCGTCACTTCTGGGGCGCGGCCGAGCCACGGCCTCGGCTGATCGGGGTCGAGCCGACCTCGGCCGCGTGCGTGCTCGAGTCGGTGGCGGCCGGGCGGGTGAGCACGCTCGAGCACGAGCAGGACTCGATCATGGCCGGCCTCAACTGCGCCACGCCGTCGCTCGTGGCCTGGCCGCTGGTTTCCGAGGGGATCGACGTGTATCTGGCCGTGCCGGACGAGCGGGTGCCCGAGGCGATGCGCCTGCTCGCCCGGGACGGGATCGTGGCCGGCGAGACCGGGGCGGCCGGTCTGGCCGGGATGCTCGCGCTGGTCGACGAGCGGTCGCTGGGGGCGGCGCGAGTCGAGCTCGGGCTCGGCCCGGCTACCAGGTTGCTGCTGCTGTGCACCGAGGGGGCGACCGATCCAGACGCCTACCGCCGGTTGGTCGGCGACCGGGACGGCTAGCGGGCATGTCGAGCGTCCGCGCCGCCACCTTCGAGCTCCTGCGCTCCCGCGGGATCACCACGGTGTTCGGCAACCCGGGGTCGACCGAGCTCGGCTTCCTGGCCGGCTTCCCGTCCGACTTTCGCTACGTGCTCGGCCTGCACGAGGCCGTGGCGGTCGGGATGGCCGACGGGTTCGCCCAGGCGAGCGGGCGGCCGTCGTTCGTCAACCTGCACAGCGCGTGTGGCGTGGGCAACGCGATGGGCGCGGTCGTCAACGCGTTCCACAACCGGGCGCCGATCGTGATCACCGCCGGCAACCAGGACCGCCGTCACCTGGAGTCCGAGCCCTACCTGTTCGCCCGAGCGACCGAGTTGATGGCGCCCTACGTGAAGTCGAGCCGCGAGCCGCGGCGCGCCGAGGACGTGCCCGCGGCCATCGACCGGGCCTGGCAGCTCGCCCAGACGCCGCCGACCGGGCCGGTGTTCGTCTCGGTGCCGACGGACGACTGGACGGCCGAGGTCGAGCCGCCGCCGTTCCGGCATCCGGTCACACAGGCTCGCGCCGTTGACCCGGGCGCGATCGAGGCGATCCGCGCGCGCCTGGCGGAGAGCGAGCGGCCCGGGATCGTCACCGGCGCCGGCGTGGACCGAGATGGCGCGTGGGCGGAGGTGATCGAGCTGGCCGAGCGGCTGGCCGCTCCGGTGTGGGCCGCGCCGCAGGCGCCGCGCGCGGGGTTTCCGGAGGATCACGCACAGTTCCAGGGGCACCTGGCCCCGGGCCACGCCAGCGCCGCGGCACAACTGGCCGGCTGCGATCTGGTCGTGGTCCTGGGCGCGCCGGTGTTCTCGTTCCTGCCCTACGAGCCGGGTGCGGTCGAGCTCCCGCCGATCGTGCAGGTGACCGACGATCCCGAGGAGGCGGCCCGCGACCTGAGCGCGATGAGCCTCGTGGCCGACGCGGCCAGCGCGGTGCGGGCCCTGCTCGAGCGGCTGCCGGCCCGGGCGCGAGACGGTGGGACCCCGCGACCGATCGCTTCCACGCCGGCCACGCCGGCGATGCCGGACCCGAGTGAGCCGATCGCGCCGGCCTACCTGATGGCCACGCTCGGACGCCTGATCGATCCGGACACCGTGGTCGTCGAGGAATCGCCCTCCAACCGCGCCGACTTTCGTCGCCACGTCCGCATCCGCCGTCCTCGCTCGTTCTTCACCACGGCCAGTGGCGGGCTGGGGTTCGCCATGCCGGCCGCGGTGGGGATCAAGCTGGCCGACCCGTCGCGCCGAGTGGTCTGCGTGGTGGGGGACGGGTCGGCGCTGTACGTGCCGCAGGCGCTGTGGAGCGCGGTCACGCTCGGGCTGGCCATCACGTTTGTGATCGTCGACAACGCCCGCTACGCGATCCTCGACGCGGCCGCCCGTTTCGCCGGCCTCGAGGACATCCCGGGGCTCGAGCTGCCCGGGATCGACTTCGTGTCGCTGGCCGCCTCGCTGGGCTGCCCGGCCGACCGCGTCACCGCGCCCGGGGAACTGGGCGACACGTTGTCCCGGGCGCTGGCCGCCGACGGTCCCCGGCTGCTCGACGTCGCGGTCGACCCGGCGGCGCCGCCGCTGCTGCCGTCCGTCTCTCAGAACCTCCTGGAGCGCGCATGAATCACGAGCCCGTACGCCTGGACCCGGCCGAGATCGGCCGGACGCTCGACGATCTGGCCGCCATCGGCAACCGTTACGCCGGGACGCCCGGCGAGACCGCCGCCCGCGACTACCTGCTCGGGCGCTTGCGCTCGATCGGGCTGGACGAGGTCCGGCTCGAGCCGTTCCCGTATCTGGCCTACGAGCGAGGCTCCGCGTCGTGCGTGGCGTCCGGTCCCGGCCTCGACTTCGATTGCCATCCTCTGCAGTACACGGCGGTCGGCGAGGCGGCCGGCGAGGCGATCTATCTAGGCGACGCGGCGGAGGCCGACTTCGAGCGGATCGATGCCCGCGGGATCGATCTGGCCGGGAAGGTCGTGGTCGTGCACAGCATGTTCCCGTTCGACCTGGCGACGATCCTCGCCGAGCGCGGGATCGCCGGACTCGTGCACATCTGTGAGACGCCCGAGGGGATCGTGGGCAACTTCACGGGCGCGCTGTACCCGCCGCCGCTCGAGCCCCCTTGGGCCGGGCGCCCGACCCCGTACTGCGGCGTGACGATCTCCTACCCGGCCGGGCGCGTGCTGATCTCGGAGCTGAGCTGCGGCAAGCCCGTCGAGCTCCGCCTCAGCCATCGCGGCAGCTATCGCGAGGGCACCGCACACAACGTGGTGGGCGCCATCTCCGGAGGCGAGCCCGGCGCGGTGATCCTCTCGGCGCATTACGACAGCCAGGCCGAAGGGCCCTGCGTTTACGACAACGGGAGCGGGCTGGCCAGCCTGCTCGAGACCGCGCGCGTGTTGCAGGAGACCGGCGGTGCGACCCGGCGGATCGTGCTGCTCGCCTCGGCCGCCGAGGAGATCGGTGTTTGGGGGGCGACCGCTTATGTACACGCGCACGCGCGCGAGATGGAGGATGTCGTCGGCATGGTCAACCTCGACGGGATCGCCAGCGCCTACCCGTCCCAGCGCCAGATCTGGTGCGCGGACGCGGCGCTGCTCGAGCTTGCCGTGGACACCGGCCGAGTTCACGGCTGGGCGCTCGACCGCGCCATGAACGTCCGCAGCACGTTCTCCGACCACGCGCCGTTCACCGACGCCGGTGTGCCGGCCTGTCTGATCTGGCGCCCCGACTACCCCTACTACCACTCGCGTGGTGACGTCCGCGCGCTGGTCGACGAGCACGCGATCGCCGACACCGCCTCGGTGTCCGCCTCGCTCGCGCGCCGGCTCGCCACCGACCCCGCGGCCCTCCCGCAGCGCGTCGCGACGCCATGAGGCAGGACGGCTTCTTCGACCTGCTCGCGCACCAGGTGCGCGCCGACATCTCGAACGCGCCGGCCACGCTGCGCCGGCGCCTGCGCGACGCCGGGCGGGTCGAGCGGTGCGGAAACATCGCCGAGCTGCGGGCGCTGGGCCGCCGGCGCGTGCCGGGCGTCGTGTTCGACTATGTCGACGGCGCGGCCTGGGACGAGCAGACAGCCGAGCGAAACCAGGCCGATCTGCGCCGGCTCGCCGTCGTCCCGCGCGTGCTGACCGGCGCCGCCGACATCGACCTCTCGACGACCGTGCTCGGCCAGCCGGTGGGGGTGCCACTGATGGGCGCGCCGACCGGCATGACCGGAATCGTCCATCACGCGGGCGAGATCGCCCTGGCCCGGGCGGTCAACGGCGCGGGCGGACTGCACGTGCTTTCCTCGGTGGCCTCGCGCACGGTCGAGGAGGTCGCCGAGGCGAGCCCCGGACCGAAGTGGTTCCAGCTCTACGTGTCGCGCGATCGCGGCTACGTGCGAGAGCTCCTCGGCCGGGCCCGGAGTGCGGGCTATCTGGCCCTCGCGGTCACCGTCGACGTGCAGCGAGCCGGGGCGCGCGAGCGTGACCGGCGCAACCAGTTTGGCCTGCCGCCGCGCCTCACCCTGCGCACGCTGGCGCAGGGAGCCATCCGACCGCGCTGGTCGGCCGACTTCATCCACCGGCCGCACTTCCTGTCCGAGGCGTTGAGACGCGCTCGCGCGGGCGGATCCGGAGCCCGGCAGCCAAGCCTGACCGCGGTCATCAACAGCCAGTTCGACCCCGGTCTCGGCTGGAGCGACATCACATGGCTCCAGGAGCAGTGGGAGGGTCCGATCGTGCTCAAGGGCGTGCTCCGGGCCGAAGATGCCCGGCAGGCCGCTCACCTCGGGGTCAGCGGCGTGATCGTCTCCAACCACGGTGGGCGTCAGCTGGACCACGCGCCGTCCTCGATCTCGGCCCTGCCGGCCGTGGTCGACGCGGTCGGCGGCGAGATCGAGGTCTACATGGATGGCGGCATCCGGCGCGGAGTCGACATCGTCAAGGCGCTGGCCCTCGGCGCGCGGGCCTGCCTGGCCGGCCGCGCGCTGGTCTACGGCCTGGCCGCCGGCGGCGAGGCGGGGGCGGCGCGGGCCATGAACCTGCTCGTCGAGGAGCTGCGCCTGGCCATGACGCTGGCCGGGTGCCGTTCGGTGCACGAGCTCGACCGCACCTGGCTGACGACGACGCCGGACACGGAATGGAGCGAGACGTGGAGCATCGGCTAGCTCGCGACCGATTTCACCACCGCTGGGAACGCGACCTGGAGCCGACGCTCGAGATCGCCTCGGGTGACGTGGTCGACTTCGACCTGGAGATGGCCGGGGCCGGGCAGATCCACGAGGGGGACGGCTACGAGGACACGACGTTCGACTTCGCCACGATCTACCGGCTGCTCGGGCCGGTGTTCGTGGCCGGCGCCCGGCCGGGAGACACGCTCCGGGTCGATCTGTTGGAGCTGACTCCGGGAGACTGGGGTTGGTGCGGCACCGAGCCCGAGCTCGGGCTCCTGCCGGACGACTTCCCGGAGCCGTTCGTCAAGACCTTCGACCTGCGCGACGGGCGGAGCGCGCGCATCTGCCCGCAGGTGACCGTCCCGCTCGCGCCGTTCCTGGGCACGATGGGCACCCAGCCCGACGCCCCGGCCAGCGCGCCGTCGTTCCCGCCCCACAAGGGCGGGGGCAACATCGACACGCGCCATCTGATCGCCGGGAGCACGCTGTGGCTGCCGATCTGGTGCGAGGGAGCGCTGTTCTCCTGCGGGGACCCGCACGGCGCGCAGGGCGACGGCGAGGTGTGCCTGGCTGCGCTCGAATGCGACATGCGGGCGCGGATTCGCTTCACGGTCGAGGCGCGGGCGCTGTCGGCCCCGCGCTTCCAGACACCCGGCGCGCTGACGCCGCTGGTCGACGCGGCAGGACATCACGGCTCGATGGGGATCGGACCCGACCTGATGGAGGGCGCTCGTGCGGCCGTCCGGGACACCATCGCTTGGCTGGTCGATGAGCACGGCCTGACCCGCGAGGACGCCTACGTCACGTGCAGCCTGGCCGGCGATCTCAAGCTGCTCGAGGTGGTCGACGGCGGCATGTGGAATGTCGGCTGCACGTTGCCGCTGAGCATCCTCCACACGGGCTGACGCTCGTGCGACCATGAGGGGGTGGCAGACGGGGCATACCGGCTCGACGAATTGGGCTGGCTCCAGTTCGAGCGTCTGTGCGGACTCGTGCTCGCACAGGAGGCGGGACTGACCGACGTCACCTGGCTGGGGCGAGCGGACCGCGGCCGGGTGGCGCTCCTCGACGAGCGGGTGGAACTCCCGGGAGTGGGGGTTCGCCTGCGCGGGCCGCTCGCGGTGGCCGTCGTCTGGGTGCGGCCGGGCGGGTCGGTGGCGGAACGACTGACCCGGCTCCTCGACGGCGTGACGTCGGTGCCGTCCGAGCTCGGCTTCTGGTTCGACCGGGTGCTGGTGCTCACGAACCTGGACCGCCGCGAGGCCGAGATCCTGCTCCGCCAGCGGTTCGGCGAGGCGACGCCGCGGTTCGTGATCATCGGCGCCGGCGAGCTGGGCGAGTGCCTCGATCGCCACGCCGAGGTCCGCGCGGCCATGCCCTCGACGCTGGGGCTGCGGGACCTCGAGGCGGTGATCGACCCGGAGGTTCGGCGGCGCTCCACGCTCGACATCGGCATGGCCCAGGAGCTCGCCCGGGTGTTCTGGCCCACCCATGCGTACGAGCGGGCGCGCGCGGCGCTGACCCGGCACCGGTTCGTCGTGCTCACCGGGCCGCCCGAGATGGGCAAGACGGCGATCGCGCGGATGGTGGCGCTCGCGCAGCTCACCGACGGCTGGGAGGCGCACGAATGCACGAGCCCCGACCAGGTCTGGCGGGCGTTCGACCGCGAGCGCCGGCAGGTGTTCGTGGCCGACGACGCGTTCGGTTCCACGGAGTACCGACCGGACGCCGCGGAGCTGTGGGCCCGGGAGCTCGGACGGATGCTTCAAGCGCTGGACGACCAGCACTGGCTGATCTGGACCTCACGCCCGGCGCCGCTCAAGGCGGGGCTTCGGCGCGTCCAGCGCGAGCGCGGCTCGGAGCACTTCCCCGCGCCCGGCGAGGTTCTCGTCGACGCCACCGAGCTCGATCTGGCCGAGAAGACGTTGATCCTGTTCCGCCATGCCAAGAACCACCGGGCCGACGAGCCGACCCGAGGGCTGCTCCGCTCCGCGGGCGTCTCGATCGTGGAGCACCCGCACTTCACGCCGGAGCGGATCCGGCGTCTGGTCGCTGAACGGCTCGACAACCTGGCCATCGCGGCCGTCCGCGACGAGGCATACGTGCTCGGCATCGTCGAGGATGAGCTGGCCAGGCCGACCGCGGCGATGCGGACCTCGTTCCGGGCCCTCGAGGACGAGCACCGGGAGTTGCTGGTCGCTTTGCTCGACGCGCCGGCCGGTCTGATCGACGAGCGCGAGCTGGTCGCCACGGTTCGCCGCCACCATGCCGGCGGTCTCAGGCGACCGCCGAGCGAGGTGATCGACCGGCTGACCGACCACTTCCTGCGCGTGACCCCGCTTGGCATCGGCTGGGTGCATCCGAGCTGGCGGGATCTCGTGATCGGGGAACTGCGCGCCGACGCCGCTGCCCGGCGCCGGTTCCTCGCGGCATGCGGGATCTACGGCGTGATGCTCGCCCTCTCGCACGAAGGCGGGGCGCTGGGGGAGCGGTCGCTTCCGCTCCTGGTCGACGACAGCGATTGGGATGCCCTGGGCGACCGGCTCGCCGAGCTGCTCAGGGAGCTCGATGACCACGAGTCGGCGCGCCTGCTGGTCGCGCTCGGCGATGCCCTGAACGCGAAGCTCGAGCCGGCGCAGCACGTCGAGGTGCAGTCCATCACCGAGTTCGCGCTGGAAGCCATCAGCCGCCGGTGGAACAGGGAGGCGCGGCCGGTGCCCGTGTTCCTCCTCGACGCGTGGTACGCCGCGGGTGCGCTCCTGGCCGAGCCCGTCGACCCGCCGCCACTTCGCCGAACCTGGGAGGAGCTTCGGCCCTCGCGGGAGGTGCCGTTCGGCCGTCTCAGCGCGCCGGACCTGCAGGCGCTGGACGACTGGCTCGCGCTGGCCCAGATCCTGGCCGCTCACGATCCAGACGCACTCGAGCGTCTCGGCTTCTATCACCAGGACCAGCAGTTGCTGCTGGCGCACCTCGCGCTGGAGCTCGGCGAAACCTCCGATCCCGACCTGAAGCCGGTGGCCGAGACGCTGCTCGGTCGCATTCGCGAACTGTCGCCGCTGCACGGCGGCTTCGCCCGGACGACGTTGCGGAGGCTGAAGGAGAAGCCCTCGGACGAGCGGTGGTTCGTACCGCACGACATCGACGCGCCGCCCACCACCGAACCCGTGGCCCGTGAGCGGATCGGCTTCACGCGGGCTGACGTCGAGCGCGTCCTGGCTGACCTGTAGACGACCGCGTGGAGTGCTCCACAGGGACAACGCAGGTTGTCCCTGTGAATGTTGCAATCGCCACCACGAGCTTGTATACACCGCATACTCGGCAACCGCGGGGCCCTTGGCTTGGGGCACGAACCGAACTCGGGAGACGGAGGATGACGACGACGACGTCAGCGCGCAGCGAGCAGAGCGTGCAAAGCGCCGGCCAGGTCGAGGTTCGCTCGATCGACTACGTGCCGGTCAGCGAGCGGCACGGGAAGCCGTGGCACCTCGGGCCCGTCTGGTTCCAGGGAAACGCGCAGCTGTCGACATTGGCGGTGGGAGCGATCGGGGTCTCGCTCGGACTGAACCTGATCTGGTCGGTGATTGCGATCATCACGGGCACCCTGATCGGAACGCTGTTCATGGCCTTCCACTCCGCCCAGGGTCCAAAGCTCGGCCTGCCGCAGATGATCCAGTCCCGCGCGCAATTCGGCTACTACGGGTCGTTGCTCCCGGTCGTCGTCGCGGTGGCGCTGTTCATCGGCTTCAACGTGTTCAACACGATCCTGGGTGGCGACGTCATCCAGCAGTTGTTCCCTGGTCTGCACAGCAAGTTCCTGGCCTATCTGCCGGTGGTGATCCTCTCGCTCGTGCTGACGATCTTCGGCTATGAGCTGATCCACCTTGGGCTGCGCTGGGCCACCTGGCTGTTCATCCTGGTCTACGGCGTGTTCACAATCGGAGCGCTGTTCACGGTGGGGGCGCCACACGGCGCGTTCGATCTCGGCAAGTGGGACGGCGGACTGTTCCTGGTCCAGTTCGGGGTGGTGGTGAGCTACCAACTGACCTGGGCTCCGTACGTGTCCGAGTACTCGCGATACCTGCCGCCCGAGACCAAGACGTCGACCGTGTTCTGGTGGACCTACTGGGGCTCGGTGATCGGCGGGATCCTCCCGTTCCTGGTCGGCGCGTTCATCATCTCCGCCGCGACCACCGCCGCGCCGGTCGCCCAGGTCCACGATGTGGCCAACCAGATCTTCTCCGGGTTCGGCACGATCATCATGCTGTGCTCCCTCCCCGGCTTGGTCGCGGTGACCGCGATGAACATGTACAGCGGTGGTCTGTCGACCCTGACCACGGTGGACACGGTCAAGCGGATCCGCCCGACGTTCACCGCGCGGTGGATCAGCATCGGCTTCATCACAGTCGCCGGCACGGTACTGGCG
Organism: uncultured Solirubrobacterales bacterium; assembly: GCA_963811135.1. GTDB lineage: Bacteria > Actinomycetota > Thermoleophilia > Solirubrobacterales > Solirubrobacteraceae > Palsa-465. The sequence continues at coordinate 103,564 of CAWEQG010000019.1, forward strand.
CTGTCGCTGTCCCCGCACTTCCTGACCAACTTCAACAACTATCTGTTCCTGATCCTGTACTTCATGATCCCGTGGACGGCGGTCAACCTGATCGACTTCTTCTACGTGCGCAAGGGCAACTACGCGATCCGGGAGCTGTTCATCCCGAATGGGATGTACGGCATGTGGTCGTGGCGGGGCCTCGTGGCCTACGGGATCGCGTTCGCCGCGATGATCCCGTTCATGAGCACCACGATCTACGAAGGTCCGATCGCCAAGCACCTGTCCGGCGGCGACATCTCGCCGTTCATCGGCTTCCCGATCGCGGCCGGCCTCTACTACCTGTTCAGCCGCAGCATCGACGTGGCCGCCGAGGCCCGGGTGGCCGCCGAGCAGAAGGACCTGCTCGAGGCCGAGGCAATGGCCCACGAGGAGATCGGGGAGGAGCCGGCGTTCGATGTCGGCGCCCGCGTTGCCGACGAGTTCGAGGGCGGCCGGGTCGAGCGACACCCGCACGTGTGACGGCGCGCCGGCGGACCTGCGCGCCGCCGGCTTGCCGCTCGAATGCCATCCCATTTCCGACTCGCGACCACTCGTCGGTTGCTGGCTTCAGGCCAATCCACCGACGCGGGCGATCGCCCGTCGTGAAATACCCGGTTTGAACTTCCCGTCCGGAGGCAATCCGAGCGCTGTGCCGTTGTATCGGTGCTCGGAGTGCGGGTTCGTCACCACGGCGTCGCTCGAGAACGCCGTCGCGGCCCACCAGGAGGGAGCGCTGGACTGTCCGGGATCGCTCGAGCTGATCGCAGACTTCGCGCGAGCATCCACGGTAGTGTCGCCGGCCGCGAGGCGCCGCCGGGTCGGCCAGGGTCTCAGGCGCGCCCATGACGCGTCTTCGAGCCCCCGCCAGGACGGGCCGGGCGGGGCCGCCGCGTAGCGGGCGCTACGCGCCGAGTCGCTTGACCGCGCGAAGCCGCAGATACGCGTCGTAGACGAGCATCTGCCCACCGCCGAGCTCGCGCAGCAACTGCTCGGCGAGCGCTTCGGCCTCCGCCAGGGTGGCGCAGTGCGCCCGCGTGCCGCCCTCATCTTCGACCCGCCAGGCCCCTCGTCTCGCCGGCAGGACGCGGAGGGATGCGGTCCGCGGGGTTGTCGTAAAGCTGGTCACATTCACCACCCATTCGAGAGTCCGGCGCCCCGTGTGTGACTCCATGGGACGCCTGACGCGCCGATGTCCCGTTCTATCACCGACTCGACCGGTGGGCAAGGCGAGAGTGGCCATCTGTACGGGATAACTGAAAAAAGCCCGGTCACAGATCGTGTCGTAGACGCTTGGTTGACTCAGGATCTGTATCTGACTAGTTGCTTGACATTTCCTCGATCTGTGTAAACTACGCCGAAACGCGACCGAGGAGGCGTCATGAGCACGGCTACGGCCGTATCGGAACCGACCTGGCGGGACGGCAAGCGCTACGCGTGGCTGCTGGGCGTGGTGGTCCCGACGCTCCCGTTCATCGTGTACGGGCTCGTGCATCTGACCGGCTGGCCGGTGTTCTGGTTCTGGGGGCCGCTGCTGATCTTCGGGGTGTTCCCGCCGCTTGATCTGCTCATCGGCGTGGACGCGGAGAACCCGCCCGACAGCGTGCTGAAGTGGCTCGAGCAGGACCGCTACTACCGGTGGTGCACCTACGCCTTCCTGCCGCTCCAGTACGCCGGGCTGGTGTTCGCCTGCGCGCTGTGGGCCGGCGATGCGCTGACCGTGGTCGACAAGATCGGGCTGGCCCTGACCGAGGCGATGGTGAGCGGGATCGCGATCAACACCGCGCACGAGCTCGGGCACAAGCGCGACGGGCTCGAGCGCTGGCTGAGCAAGATCGCGCTGGCCCAGAGCGGCTACGGCCACTTCTTCGTGGAGCACAACCGCGGCCACCACGTGCGTGTGGCCACCCCGGAGGACCCGGCCAGCGCGCGGATGGGGGAGAGCTTCTGGGCGTTCTTGCCGCGGACGGTCACCGGCAGCCTGGTGTCGGCCTGGGAGCTCGAGACGGAGTGGCTGGTCAGGCACGAGCGCTCGGCGTGGAGCATCCACAACAACGTGCTGAATGCCTGGGCGATGACCGTGGCGCTGTTCGGCGGGCTTACCGTCGCGTTCGGTCCCCGGATCCTGCCCTATCTGCTGATCCAGATGGTGGTCGGCTTTCCCCTGCTCGAGGTGGTCAACTATCTCGAGCACTACGGGCTGCGACGGGAGAAGCGGGCCGACGGTCGCTACGAGCGAACTCGCCCCGAGCACAGCTGGAACAGCAACAACGTGGCCTCGAACGTGCTGCTCTACCACCTCCAGCGCCACTCGGACCACCACGCGAACCCGACCCGGCGCTTCCAGGCTCTCCGCCACGTCGACGAGGCGCCGCAGCTTCCGACCGGATACGCGGGCATGATCCTGCTGGCGCTGATCCCCCCGCTCTGGTACCGGGTCATGGACCGGCGGCTGCTCGCGCACTACGGCGGAGACGTGACGCGGGCGAACATCCAGCCTTCGTCCCGTCGCCGCGTGCTCGCGCGCTACGGTCCGGCGGGATGAGCACGTCATATCGCGGCGCGGTCCGCCAGTTGCTGCGCGATCGGCTGCTCGACGCCGGGCGCGACCAGCTGGGCGATCGCCCCTGGGCGCAGGTGACGATGGCCGAGATCGCCGCCGCCGCCGGCGTCAGCCGCCAGACGCTCTACAACGAGTTCGGCAGCCGCGACGAGTTCGCGCAGGCGCTGGTCATCCGCGAGGGCAGCCGATTCCTCGACGCCGTCGAGCAGGCCATCGATCGGCACGCCGATGACCCGCTCGCCGCACTCACCGCCGCGCTCGAGCAGTTCCTCCGAAGCGCCGAGGACGACCCGTTCGTGCGCCTGCTGCTCGGCGACGACGGCACCGGCGGGTTGCTTCCCCTCCTCACCACCCAGAGCCGCCCGGTGATCGACTGGGCCACCGCGCGGCTCGTGGCGGCGATGCGGACCCAATGGCCCGGCGTCCCGGCGGCCGACCTGGCCGCGCTGGCCGACCTGCTGGTGCGTCTCGCCATCAGCCACGTGGCCGCCCCGCGCCAGCCGCCGGCCCGGACGGCCGCGTCGATCACGCGCCTCCTGGGGCCGTCGATCGAGCGGATGCTGGCGCCGGTCGACGGCGAGGGCTGAGGCAGAACGCATCCAGATTGACTTGCCCTGAGCCCACCTACATACTCCTGGGCCCGGGAGTCGTCCGGTAGCAGTCACGGCATGGGAGGATCATCAGCGTGAAACCGCCCGTCTCGAGCTCTCGACGCTCCTCGGACGGACGCTCGAACGGTCGCGGCCACGAGCCGAACGGCGGCGGCCCGCCGCGGTACATACCGATGCAGAGGCTCGAGCTCGCCGGCATTCGACGGTCGGTGCTGGTCGCGCTGGGCGTCGCGTTCCTGATCCCGGTTGCGGTGGCCGTGTGGGCGCTGCTCCAGATCGGCGGGTCGGCCTCGAAGACGCCTTCGGCTGGGGCGGCAAAGACCGTCCCGGCCGTCGCGCACCACGCGAAGGCGGTGAGCTACCGGAACTCGCCGCTGTTCCACGCGGTGGCCGCGGTGAACAGCGGCGACACGCCCGCCAAGGGCTACGTGCCGCTCTCCACCTGCAAGGGGATGAGCTCGACGATGGTCGTGTGCACCCGGCCGCATTACGCCGTGTACGGCGTGGCCTTCCGCACCTACTCGTCGCTGACCGCGCTCTACGCCGCATACGAGGCTCGGGTCGCCGCGTTGTCCCAAGCCCCGTTCAAGGCGAACTACGGGAACTGCACCGAGACCGACGTCAGCGGCGAGATCGGCTGGAACCACAGCTTCCGCCACCCCAGCTACTACCCGGTCAGCATGTTCACCTCGGGCCAGATCCGGGACGATCAGGCCGCCGGCCGCATGTATTGCACGTTCACCAACGACCTGCTCGACATCGTCTGGACCCAGGACGACGGCCGGCTGCTCGCCGAGGTCACCGGCGCGCCGCACCTGGAAACGTACCTGTGGTGGAAATGGGTCCATCACGTGATCGTGCTGCCCGGCTCGGCAAACCCGATGGCCAGCATGCCCGGGATGGCCGACACCACCAGCACGCGGTCCACTCAGACGATGACGACCAGCCAAGGAATGCCGAGCAAGACGAGCACTCAGGGCATGTCGGGCATGAGCAAGTAGCGACGAGCGAGCGACGCCTACCGTTGGCTGCGGTGGACCGACCGCAGATCGGGTAGGGCCGGCGGGCGCAGGCGCTGGTAGGCGAACGCGCCGGCCAGCAACAGGCCGCCGAGGACCAGGAATGAGACCACGCGATAGATCGAGGTCAGGGTCGAGAGGTCGTAGAAGAACACCTTCGCGACGGTGGCCATCAGCAGCGCCAGGGCACCGGTCCGCAGCACCGCGATGTTCCGGCGCAAGCCCGCCACGAGGGCGGCGACGCCGACGACGCCCCACAGAGCGCTGAGCAGCACCTGGCCCTGCTGGCGGACGCCGAGGTCGAGCACGATCACCGATTCGGTCCCGGCGGCGGGCTGGAATGCGGTGATGATGGCCAGCGAGGCGAGGTGCCCATGATCTCGCTCCTTGTTGACCCGTGGTTGATAAGGCGCCAAGGTAGCGCGCGGACAGACGGTTGTCAACCGTCGGTCAACAAGGCTCTGGGGGGGCTGGGTCCGCCGCCTGCCGCATCGCCCGGGATCAGCCGACCCGTGTCCGGACGGGGGATCCGGCCCCACGGACGCCGCGAAGCGGCCCAACCCGACGCTCGACCCGCTCGCCGCGTCAGGCGCCGGGTCAGCCGTCGACCGCGCCGGCGATGCGGCCGCGGTAGTCCCACAACCTGCGCGCGTCCTCGAGCGAGAGCATGCGCCACCGCTCGGTCTCCGGCTGCCACAGCCAGATCGTCACGTCGACGATGCTGCGCACCTGCTCGAGCACCTGGATGGTGGTGCGGACGTCGGCTCCCTCGGCCAGCACCTCGCGCGTCACGACGTCAACCACCTTGAACTGCCGGGGGGCGCGCGGCTCAGCGGGAGCGGGTGCCGGCGGCTTGAGTGCCGGCAGGACGAACCCCTCGACGGCGCCCGATCCGGGCTTTCGGAGCACGCGATCGAGCGGCACCATGTTGGCGCCGGTGCCCTTCGTCTCGGTGTCGAGGATCCAGCGCTTGCTCACTTACCAGAGGTTAGCCCTGGTGGACGGGGATCCGTCAGCTCCGCGCCGGCGCATGGACCACCTCGACCACCTCGACCGCGAGCGGTCCACACACCTCGGCGTGTCGCTGTCCGTCCGCGAGCTTCCGGCGCAGCAGCACGAACGCCGGCACACCCAAGAGGACCGGGATGGCTAGCTGGAACAGGCGATAGACGAGCACGGCGGCCGTGGCCAGGGAAACGTTCACGTGGTAAAGCGCGAAGGCGCCCACCAGGCCGGCCTCGGTTCCGCCGATTCCACCCGGGAGCGGGATCAGGTTGCCGAGCTGGCCGATCAGGTAGCCCAGCACGAGCGGACCGAACGGCGGCACCTGGCCCACCGCCGCGAAGCCGCACGCGAGGGCCGCGATGTCGAACGCCATGTAGGCGAACGAGCCGGCGACCACCCCGAAGCTGCGCGCCTGCAGAAGCCCCTTGGCCAGATCGACCCCGTCCGCCGTGGCCTTCAGGCCGTCGCGGAGGGCGTGCCGGACGCGCCCGGTCCAGCTTCGGCGGTCGCAGCGCGCCAGCGGCGCGCCGAACGTGCGCAGCAACCTGGGGCTGACCCAGGCGAAGGCGAGGACCGAACCGGCGATGATCGCCGGGGCGAGGGTCAGCGCCGGGGACGCATCGCCCGGCAGGATGCCGGCGAACATCGCGAGGCCGACCACGACAACCCCGGCGAAGTTCGCCGCGCTCGTCACCAGGAAGAAGGCGACCGTGCGCCGGGCGATGTGCCCGGTCGACATTCCCGCCTGGTGTAGCGCCCAGACCCCGAGGGCCAGGCCGCCGGCGCCGCCGGTGGGCAGCAGCGAGTTGGCGGCCAGCTCGGCCATCGAGATGTCGTAGCTCAGGCCCCATGACATCTGCGGGCAGAAGGTCGAGCGGAACACCAGCATGTATCCGCCGCACGAGGCGACCTCGGCGAGCGCGAGCATCGCCAGCCAGAAGGGATCGGCATCCTCCAACCGGGCGCGGACCTCGCCCAGCCCGGGGAGCGCGCTGATCGCGATCGCACCCAGCGCGATTACGGCGGCGATCTCGGCCACTCGGACCGCGATGTGCCGCGGATGGAGCTCGTCCGGCATCTCGTCGGCCGGGGGAGTGCTCGAAAGATCTGGCTGCCGGGCCACGGCTGATCAGCTTACGCAGCGGCGGCCGCGCGTTCACGGAGTTGCGATTCCCTCCAGCAGGTACGCAGCGGTGGCGGCGTTGGCCGGATAGAACGCTTCGATCATCAGCTCGTCGAGCGTGATGTCGACCGCGCTGCCGAACGTCGAGATCGTGCTGAAGAAGGCCAGCTCGCGCTCGGCGCTGCGCAGCCGGAGCGGGACCACGATCGCGCCGGCTGCGCCCTCCTCCCGCGGCGGTTCGACGCAGACGCCCGGATAGGCCGCGAGCTCGTCGTGGAGCCGTCTCAACTCGGGGTCGGCCGTGAGCGCTGCCTCGCGGCGCAGCCGGTGCAGCAGATGCGCGCTCCACTCCTCGAGGTTGAGGACCCGCGGGGCCATCCCGGCGGGGTGAAGCGCCACCCGCAGCGCGTTGGCCGGCGGCTCGAGGAGCTCGGGCGCCACGCCCTCGGTCAGCGCGCCGAGCGCGTCGTTGGCCGACACCAGGTTGTGGTGGCGGTCGATGACGACCGCCGGATACGGCTCGTGCGCGCGCAGGAAGCGATCGAGCGCCTGGTGGACGGGGGCCATCTCCGGCTCCGACAGCGACCGCTCGGCATACAGCGGCGCGTAGCCGGCGGCGAGCAGCAGCGAGTTGCGTTCGCGGAGCGGTATGTCGAGGTGGTCGGCCAGGCGCAGCACCATCTCCCGGCTCGGGCGCGCCCGCCCTGTCTCGACGAAGCTGACGTGGCGTGAGGAGACATCCGCCTCCAGGGCAAGCTCGAGCTGGCTCAGGCTGCGCCGCCGGCGCCAGCTCCGCAGAAGCTCGCCGATCGGCGCGCGCGCGGCGCCGGGATGGGCAAGGGCAGTGTCCACCGCCATCCCGTCGAACGTAGCGGGCGCTGGGGCGTCCTGCAATTACCTGGCAGGTAACCGGCCGCGGTTAGGGTTCGGTCACCGCATGCCCCCGAGCCAGGAGATGACATGTACGCCGTACTGATCGAAGTCGACGTCACCGGGGTCGATCGCGATTCCGGCCTCGAGGTGCTCCGCGAGCGGATCGTGCCGGCGATCAGGCAGCTTCCGGGCTTCCAGTCGGGCACATGGCTGACCGGCAATGAGCACGGCCGCGGGCTGTCGCTGACGGTCTGGGACAGCGAGGAGAGTGCGCGGGCGATGGCCGCGCAGTTCGGCGGTGGGGATGGCGCGACGATGCCGGTCTCGGTGGCGCGGTGCGAGGTCCGGGAGGTCGCGGCGACGGCCTGAGCTGGGCCGGATCGCTCTCCTTGTAAAGGAGACTTGACAGGGCATCTGCGCCAGCGTACTCTTCCTTCATGTCAAGCAGACTTGACATGAAGAACTTGGTGCGAGACATGCGAAACGACCGAGGCCTGTCGCAGGGACAGCTGGCGACGGCCATGGGTGTCTCGCGCCAGACGATCAATTCCATCGAGCAGGAGCGCTACACGCCATCGTTGCCGCTGGCACTGGCCCTGGCGCGATTCTTCGAGACCACCGTGGAGGCGATGTTCGATGCATGCGACTAAGTCGAAATGGATGCTGCCACACGGCGATGGCCGGGCTGGTCGTGATCATCGCGATCATCGTGGCCTTCGTGGTCGCGCTGGCCCGCGGGGAGAGCGGCGCGCCGTACGACTGGCTCGGTGCGATCGCCGGCCTGAGCTACCTGGCGGCGATCGTGTTCTTCCGCGTGCGGCATTAGAGCCGGCTCAGTCGGACTCCTGGAGGTAGGCGAGTACGGCGAGGACGCGGCGGTGGTCGCCGGCCGATTGCGGCAGGTCCAGCTTGGACAGGATGCTCTGGACGTGCTTCTCCACCGCCCCGACGGTCAGCACGAGCGCCTCCGCGATCCCGGCGTTTGACCGACCCTCGGCCATCAGCCCGAGCACTTCGTGCTCGCGCGGGGTGAGCCGCTCGATCGGGCCATCCTGCCGCCGCCGCGAAAAAAGCTGGGCGACGACGTCGGGGTCGAGCGCGGTGCCACCGGCGGCGACGCGTCGCACCGCTTCGAGGAAGTCGGCTACGTGCATCACCCGGTCCTTGAGCAGGTAGCCGATGCCGCCCCCGCGGTCGGCCAGCAGCTCCGCGGCGTAGGTCGGCTCGACGTACTGGGAGATCACGAGTACGGCAGTGCCGGGGACCTGGCGGCGCACCTCGAGCGCGGCGCGCAAGCCCTCGTCGCGGAAGGTGGGGGGCAGGCGGATGTCCACGACCGCGAGATCGGGGCGCCGGGCGACCACCTCGCGGACCAGCGCATCGCCGTCGCCGACTGCCGCCACCACTTCGATGTCGTTGTCGCGCAGCAGGCGGGCCAGGCCGTCGCGCAGGAGCACGTGATCCTCGGCGATGACTACCTGCATGGCAACTCAGCGTGAATTGTCGTCGGCCCGCCTCGCGGGCTGTTCACCGACAACGTTCCGTCGAGCGCCTCGACCCGGCGGCGCAGCCCACGCAGTCCGTTGCCCTCGGGATCCGCGCCGCCCTGACCATCGTCGCGCACCTCAAGCTCGATCGTGTCGCCGAATCGGGCGATCGTGATGTCGACCCGCTTTGCCCGCGCATGCTTCGCGGCGTTGGCGAGCGCCTCGGCGGCGACGAAGTAGGCGGCGCTCTCCACCGCCGGCGCCGGCCGCGGCGACACATCGACGGACAACTCGACCCGCAGCGGGGTTGAGCTGGCCAGCGACCTGAGCGCCGCCTCGAGGCCGCGGTCGGCGAGCACGGGGGGATGGATCCCCCGGGCGAGGTCGCGCAGCTCCCGCAGCGCGTGCTCGGCGCCGAGCCGCGCCTCGGCCAGCAGCTCGCCGGCGCGCTCTGGATCGTCGGCCAGCTTCTGCTCCGCCATGCCGAGGCTCATCCCCAGTGCGACCAGCCGCGCCTGCGCGCCATCGTGCAAGTCGCGCTCGATCCGGCGCAGCTCGGTGTCCTGGGCCACGACCGCCCCGGCCCGTGTGGTCTCGAGCGTCTCGATCCGCTCGGCCATCTCCGCGCGGCCCGGCGAGCCGAGCAGCGCCGCGGCTAGTTCGGTCGCCAGGACGACCGCGATGGCGAGGATCGGCCACACCGGCCAGTAGTAGCCATGCCCGGTGATCGCCCAGATCGCGGTGAAGTAGGCCGCGAGGACCGCGCCGACGCCGGTGCTGACTGCCAGCGTGCGGCTTCCCCGGAACTGCCGGACGATCGCGGGCTCCTCGGCGAGCAGCACCAGCCAGCCATGGATCCCGAGCGCGGTGGCCAACGGCAGCGCGACCCAAATCGGCCAGAAGTAGCCGAGCGAGGTCACCGCCCAGATCACCACGAGTGCCAACACCAGGACGGCGTCGACCGCGGCGTGGGTTTCGAGTGCCCGCCGCGGAGGCACTGCCCCTAGCGAGCGTGGATGCAGGCCGGTGGCGGGCGTGGGCTCCGGAGTAGACCTCAGCAGTCCGGAAGCGATTGGTCCGAACGGGACCGCCAGCGGCTTGGCGATCAGCACGCCGATGGGGAGGATGAGCATCCCGAGCGGCACCAGCGCGAGCGACTGGACGAACGTGTGCGGCCGCCATAGCCCGAGCTGTGCTCCACCGTGCGCGAATGGCACCCACGCCGGCGCGAACAGCAGGCCCAGCCCGGTGGCCAGGACCGACACGACGATCAGTGCGACCGGGAACCCGGCGAACCACCTCACCATCAGGTAGGCCTGGGCGCGCCAGAAGCCGCTGCCGAACTGGGCGCGGAGCCAGGCCCAGAACCCGGGCCGGGCTGGACCGCCGACCGGAGCCTCGGCGTGGACCTCGAGCAGGGAACGGGCCAGCTCTGCCTCCACCGCGGCGAACCCGCGGGTCATGAAGGCCAGGACGATCAGGACCGGGATCACGAACGGCGTGATGGCAAGCCCGAGGCACAGGCTCCACACGGTCACCAGCGCTGTGAACCAGACCGGGCCGAGGACGAGGGCCGAGAGGAGGTAGACGAGCCGGCGGTAGGTCGCGGGGTCGGCCAGCGTACGTAGGATCAGTTCCATCTCACACCGTCTCGACCATATTGTTCAGGGGGCCATCACTGTTGATTGCTTGAACCACATGGGAAATGTCGCGCTTCGGGGCGCGATCGCCAATGCAGGCGCCCGGCGTCGTCGATACCAGGTACCTGGGGTGTCGCCATGCGCCGGGTGATCTTTTCGATGACTACCTCGCTCGACGGGTTCATCGCGGGTCCCGGCGGTGACATCGGTTGGAGCGAACCCGGCGAGGAGTTGTTCCGCTTCCACACCGAGCAGGTTCGCGAGCTTGGCGTTCACCTCCTGGGCCGACGGCTGTACGAGACGATGGCCGTCTGGGAGACGTGGGGCGAGAGGCCCTCGGCGACCGAGCTCGAGCTCGAGTTCGGTCGCATCTGGAAGGCGCTACCGAAGATCGTGTTCTCGACCTCGCTCGGGTCGGTCGAGGGCAACACCCGTCTGGCCCGGGACGGCGTCGCCGACGAGGTGGCCCGTCTCAAGGAGCAGCCGGGCAAGGACATCGGGGTCGGGGGCGCCGGACTGGCGGCAGGCCTCACCAGATTGGGCCTGATCGACGAGTACCGGATGTTCATCAGTCCAGTCGTGCTCGGGGCGGGAACGCGGTACTTCCCGGCGGTCGAGCAGCCGATCGGTCTGGAGCTCGTGGAAACGCGGACGTTCGGGTCGCGGATCGTGTACGTCCGCTACCGGCGAGCCTAGCCGGCGATCGCCGCCGTAAGCGCCTGCAGGGCGGACGTCTGGCTGGCGAGGCTGATCGGGACGGGCGCCTTCGTCGGGGCCACTGCCTGCGACCAGTACAGACCGAACTGGCAGCCGTGCGGCGTCTTGCAGCGGGTCTGGTACACACCATTCGAGACCGCGTGGGCGAGAATCGCGGCGGCTTGGGCCCGGAGCCAGTCGCGATAGGTACCGGTGCCGGTGGCGAGGTCGTAGTCGGCGGCGGCCTGGACGAAGATGCCCTTGAAGGACGAGACATCGAACTGGCGCAGGCTATGGCACATGCTCTTGCGCGACTCGCAGTACTCCTGCAGCACGTGATCCCGGGACATGCCGCTGGCCCGCCACATCGTGTAGTTGAGGAATCTGCGCGCGTCGGCGAAGTAGCCCTTGTTCTGGGTCGCAGCGCCCATCTGGATGTACGCATCGGCGACCTCGCCCTCGGTGTACGTCAGTGGCCCTCCGTCCGCACGGCAGCCGCGGGTCAGCCCGTCGTGCACGGTTCCCGAGCGCAGGAACGTCAGACCGTGTGAGCGCATGTAGACGAGCGCCCAGCGGGCCTGCTGCAGCCAGCGGGCCGCCTTGGCGGCGTCGTGGAACGGGCCGGGGGCGTGCCGGAAGGCGTACAGCTCGGCGCTCAAGGCCGCGAACTCAGCGTTCGAGATCGTGTCCGACGGGTAGCCGATCTGCCACACGATGCCGCCGCAAGAGCGGGGCGCAGTGGCAATGTAGTTCTCGTCCCATTCGGCCACGGCCAGGTAGCGACCGGCTTGCTTGACGTCGCCCCGGACGTTCAGCTCGTAGCGGGCTGCCTCGAGCCACGCCACCGCCCACCAGCCGGTGTCGTCCATGTACTCGTTGCCGAAATTGACCGGCGCGCGCGAGCCCGGCTTCACGACGTTGAGCTCGAAGGTGTGGTCGAGCACGTCCTGGTAGGCGGGATCCGCGGAGCCGGTCGCCTCCAGGTAGCGCACGAGCGTCCAGGTGGCGACGGCCGATTGCCACCAGGCCGGGCGCTTGGTCGAGGTGGCGTACGAGCTGTAGCCGCCCCACAGCCCCTGATTGGGGTCCCAGCGCAGGGGGTTGTTGGGGTCGCCGAAGCCGAGCAGCTCGCGCATCCCCTGGGTGGCTGCGTTCAGGACCGCACCGGCGGCGAGCTTGGCGCGCGCGGCGGCGCGGTTGAATGCCGCCTGTCGCTGCAGGGGCCCGCATCGCGCGCCCGCTATGTGGCAGTTCGCCACCGGCGGCGGCGGGGGCACGTAGGCTCCGACTGGGCCGGCGGCGTCGGCGAGCGCCAGGCTCGCCGGGGAGCAGATCATCAAGCTGATCGCGAGGAGCCGGATCAGCCGCCTGCGGAGCCGGCTGGCCGGGGCGGGCGCCGGTACCTGCGTGGGTTCGTTGTTCGGGGCGGCGGGCGGTACGTCCGCGCTCTCTCGGTGTTCCGGGGATATGGCCTGTTCGTCTCGATCGTTCACCGGCTTCCCGCTCATGAGGGCAACGGGGCAAGCCTCCGCACGGAAGCCGCGGAAGGAAAGCCGTCCTGCAATGCGTTTGCCGGCGGTAGCGAGCATCGTGAGGGGCGCCAGCGTAACCACCGTCCGGCCAAGATGAACGGCGCCACGCTTGTATCGGTTTCGACTTCGAGGTTGACTCGCTCGGCGAACCGAAGCTTGACGAGGACAATATCGATGCTGGCGTCGGTGATCGACCTACCCGCGCATGTTCGGAGCAAACCGCGGTGCCTGCCCCCGTCCGGCGGTCGCGACCGCCCACAAAGCGGCGTATTCGCGGTGGCCGACCGAAACCGCATCTGGGCCCTCCAGCGAGTAGATCGTGCCAGCCATCAAACAGGTTTTCTGGCTTTCGGGCTGATCCGACCATCCGAGTCACGGCTCGTGGTCTGAATGCGGACACGCTCGTCGTTGACCACCTCTTTGGGCGGGTGTATGGTCGCCGGCATCTTGGGGCGTGAGCTATGGGGCTTCACGCGTTGTGCACGTGGGGTCGTGTTGGCGTGCGTGGCGGCGGTTGTCTTGGCTATGGGCATGCCGGCGAGCTCCAGCGCCGCGGGCCTCGCGGCGACCGCGACGCCATACATGGGTTGGAACCCGTATTACGCGAAGCTGGGTGGCTCCAACGAGGCCGCGTTCGAGTCGGTGGCCGAGTCGCTGATCTCAACCGGATTGCAGCAGGCGGGCTACAAGATCTTCTGGCTCGACTTCGGTTGGGCCAGCGGGCGGGACAGCTCGGGAAACCTGACCGTCAGCTCAGCCCAGTGGCCGGATTCGGTAAACGGAGTCGGGCTGTCCGGGTTCACGTCCTGGCTGCACCAGCATGGTTTCCTGGCCGGCATCTACACCGATGCCGGCACCAGCGGCTGCGGTGGCTCGGGGGTGGGCTCGTACGGCCATTACGCGCAAGATGTCAACCAGTTCGCCGAGTGGGGCTTTGATGCGGTGAAGGTGGATTTCTGTGGGGCTGGCCAGGAGTGGAGTTTCCAGTCGCCGAACGACCCTCGGACGCTATACCGGGAGTTCTCCAGCGCGGTGGCCAACAATTCGAGTGGCCGTCCGATGATCCTGAACGTCTGCGACTTCTGGTCGCCGGGAGGCGAGGGCGGGGGGCTTCCGTCCATTGCGGACTCTTCCTGGGACACCTACTCGTGGGCGCCGTCCGTCGCGCAGAGCTGGAGGACGGACACGGACATCGGATTCCCGAACAACGTTGTGTTCACGAACGTCCTGAGGAACCTCGATCAGGACTCCGCGTCGCAGCCGGCCCTGCAGACGACACCGACCATTCAGAGCGCGGCGGGCCCTCCGGGCTCGTCTGGGATCGCCTGGGGCCACTGGAACGACCCGGACTATCTCGCGCCGCAACTCGGGATGACCAGCACCCAGGCGCAATCGCAGTTCTCGATGTGGGCGATGGTCGCGGCGCCCTTGATCCTGGGCAGCGACCCACGAGCGCTGTCGTCCGCGACGATCAGCATGCTCGAGAACCCTCAGGTGATCGCGATCGACCAAGATTCGCTCGGCGTGCAGGGGTCGCTGCTCTCACAGTCCGGTTCCGGGCAGGTGTGGGTCAAACCGCTGGCCAACGGCGACCGCGCCGTGGCTCTGTTCAACCGCGGATCCGATCCGCTTCAGATCTCGACTACCGCCAGCGCGGTGGGTCTACCGCAGGCCAGCTCCTACAAGCTCGTGAACCTATGGACCAATGAGACCACGACGACGACGGGCGACATCAGCGCGAACGTCCCGTCGGACGCCGCGGTCCTCTACCGCGTCACGGCGCTGCCCGGGCTTTCGGTCGGGATCTCCTCGCCGGCCAACGGCGCCGTGGTCGGCCCGACCCCGATCACCGTCACGGGGACGGCGATCGCCCTCGGCGGAGTGAGCAGCGTGACCGTCAACGGCGTGGCGGCCAGGCTTTCGGGAAGCAACTGGACGGCATCGGTGCCGGTGACGACGGGACAGAACACGATCACAGCGACGGCCACGAGCAACGACGGCACCATCGCCCAGGCCTCGGAGAGCGTCACCTACGCGCTGGTTCCGACGGCCTCGATCTCCTCTCCGACCTCTGGGCGGACCTACAGGGTTGGGCAGTCGGTGCGGACGACGTTCAGCTGCTCTGAGGGGGCCTACGGGCCCGGGATCGCCTCCTGCGTCGATTCAGGCGGCGCGTCACGCGGACACGGGACACTTAGCACCTCGAGTCCCGGCACGCACACGTACACCGTGACCGCCACCTCAAAGGACGGGCAGATGGGCACCGCCCGCATCCGCTACACGGTCGCGCCCGTGGCGAGCGTTCCAGGACGAGTTGGCACGCTTGGCGCGGCGCTGAGGTTCACGTTTGCCTGCCAGGGGGTGGCGGGGCAGCGCTGCCGGGGGCAGGCGAACCCGACCGCGATCGAGAAGCTCTCAGCCAACGGCAAGCAGATCACCGGTGTGCTGTCCAGCAAACCGCGCTCGGGCCGCTACCGGGTCGTGACGATCCTTACCGGAACCGTCAGCATGGCGGCCGGTCGCGGCCAGGGCGTCTCGATAGGTCTGAACTCCACCGGGCAGATGCTGCGCAAACAGTTCAGGATCATGCCCTCGGAGGTAAGTATCAGCGCCACTACCAGCGGGCGCGCCACCACCATCAGAACCGCCAGGGTCATGTTCGGACCCGATCCGCCAAAAGCGAGCATCCCCGAAAGCCCCACGACGAAACGTGTACGCGCGACAGTCAACGTCGGGTGCCTTGGGCTTGATACCCAGATCTGCAGAGGCACCGTCACGCTCACAACGTTCGAGAAGCTCAGCCCCGACGGCAAGACGATCACCAGGCTCTTCTCCGGGCCGTCCGGCAAGCGCAAACTCGTCACGATCGCCGCGGGCGCGTGGATCGTCAGAACCGGCAAGACGCGCACCATCGTGATCGGGCTCAACGCCACCGGCAAGACCCTGCTGACGGAGTTCGGGACGATCCCATCGTCCCTGACGGTCACGCCCACCTACAACGGCTACACCCTCGGCGCGATCACGAGAACGATCATATTCAAACGCTGACCCAGGGACGCCAGACCCGCTAGTCACCGCGGGCCCTTGCCTCGGCCATGTACGACAAGAAACGCTCGTGCGTCACCCGCTTCGTCCACTCCGGATGTGTCATCCAAGCCACGGTCGCGTCCCAGAATCGCTGTTGGTACGCTCACGACCAGGATGACTTCCGGTTTCAGGGCTGCGCTGGTGGCAAGCATCTTCTTCCTCGTACTGCTCGGCCATGCGGCCGCGGGAGGATCGGGACTCCGGCAACACGCGAACGCTCCGGTTGTGAGCGTCTTCCCGATCCCGGGTGACAGAGTTGCCGCGCCACAGACGCAGATTGCGTTTAGGGGGGTGGCGCCATCCATGCTACAAGGCATTCGGGTGGTCGGCTCGCGCAGCGGCCTGCACGGTGGCGTATTGGAAGCTGACTCCGATGGCCAGGGGGCGAGCTTCGTCCCGACCGCAGCCTTCTCGCCAGGCGAGACTGTGACTGTGACAACGTCTCTGGACGTACTCGGGGCTGCCGGCGGCACGTTCCGATTCGTGGTGGCGAGACCTGCAGGTCCGCTTCCGTATCGGATGTCATCGAGCGTTGCGCGGGTACCCGGTGACGTCTGGCGCTTCCAGTCCCGTGCGGACTTGGTGCCGGCGGCTGTGCACTTGCTGCGCCGTGCCCGGGGTGCGGGCAACGACGACATCTTCCTGACCCCGCAGTTCGGTCCGTTGCAGAATGGTCCTGAGATCCTAGGTCCCGACGGCAGGTTGATTTGGTTTAGCCCAGTCCCCTGGGGCGACACGGCCTCAGACTTGCAGGTGCAGCAGTATCAAGGGCGACCGGTGCTGACGTGGTGGGAGGGTTACACTGACGATGGCGTGGGGCTCGGAGAGGACGTCATTTACGATAGCTCCTACAGTCCACTCGCGACGCTGGCCGGCGCAAACGGACTAAAGCCCGATCTGCATGAGTTTCAGATAACTCCCAGCGGCACCGCGCTGATGACAGCGTACTTCCCGGTGATTTGGAATGTGCCATCCGGGCATCGAACTGAGCATGTGATTGTGTTCGACTCTGTGGTGCAAGAGATCGACATTCCCACCGGCCTGGTGTTATTCCAGTGGGACAGCCTTGACCACGTTCCGGTCGCGGACAGCTATCAGCCGGCACCCAGTGACGGAGCACACAATCCATTTGACTACTTTCATATCGACTCGATTCAACGCGACGACGATGGCAATCTCCTGATCTCCTCGCGCAACACGTGGGCCGTCTACAAGCTGGACCACCGAACTGGCGCGGTGCTGTGGACGCTCGGCGGTAAACACTCGAGCTTTCGAATGGGCCCCGGGACGAGCTTCGCGTTCCAGCACGACGGCCGCAGCATCGCCCCTAATGACAAGTTGATCATGCTGTTCGATGACGGCGCGGGGCTGCCGTCCGTGCACAAGGCATCACGCGGCGTTGAGCTGGCGCTTGACATTCGCCACAGGACCGCCCGCTTGGTCGCGCAGTGGCGGCATTCACCACCGCTGCTCGCGGAGTTCGAAGGGAACGTCCAGCAACTTCCCAACGGTGACCACGTGATCGGCTGGGGCCAGCAGCCATATGTCACCGAGTACGGCCAGAATGGGCGGCCACTTCTCGACGCACGCTTCGTGGGCGATACCTCGAGCTATCGCGCGTACCGGTTTCCGTGGACCGGCGCACCGGCGGCTCCGCCCGACATCGTCGCGTCCAACTCAACCCGAGGGACAACAGTGTTCGTGAGCTGGAACGGAGCGACAAACGTGGCCTCCTGGCGAGTACTGGCGGGGGGGTCGGCGGCGGCGATGCAGACGGTTGCGACCGTACCCGACACCTCGTTCGAAACTGCGATAGAGCTCCCGAGCGTCTCGTACGTGGCCGTCCAGGCGGTCGACGGGAGCGGTCAGACGCTCGCGAGCTCCGCGACGGTGCAGCCGCACTGACGCATGGAGGCGCCCCGGGTGGATATGGCCATGGCTCGAGCGGCTGGTTGCGCGAGCGCGTGAGGTCGCAACGCTGCGCGTCCTCGCGTGTTTCAGTGGCGATCACTTTGCGTGCTCGCCTGCCGATCCTCTGCACCCTTCTGCTGCTGGCGCTCGCCTGCGCGCCGAGCGCCGCTGCGCAGGGGCCGACATACCTGCCGCAGCCGCCCTCCAAGCAGGTGCTCTACCGGGACGGGCAGACCGACCGTTACCTCCTCGGCGGCACCTGGCTCTACCGCGCCGACCCCACGGATGTTGGGCTCGCGCAGAAATGGCAGGGGGGATCATCAACCGACGGATGGACTCCGGTCGCGGTGCCGAACTCCTACAACGGCGGGGATCTCTCAAGCCAGAGCTTTTACGGCTATGTCGGCTGGTATCGCCGGGATTTCACGCTGCCGCCGAACGCGTTCTCGCGCTACGTACCAGCGTCGGCGCGCCGTTGGATTGTCCGGTTCGAGTCGGTTGTCTACCACGCGACCGTGTGGCTCAACGGGCGCGAGATCGGCAGCCACGCCGGGGGGTACCTGCCGTGGGAGCTTGACCTAAGGGGTCTGCGGCCGGGCGTAAACCGGCTGACCGTTCGCGTCGATAACCAAACCGGTCCCGGCGACCTGCCCCCTGGGCCGGGCAGCAATTGGTGGAACTTCGGTGGCCTGCAACGCGAGGTCTACCTCCGAGCGGTCGCACGCGCCGATCTCGAGCAGATGTCGATCACGCCGCGGTTGCACTGCCTCGCGGGCTGCGCGGCGACGGTCGAGGAGGAGGCAACTGTGCGCAACGTCACGGCCACTCCCCAGACCGTGCGTCTGTACGGCTCCTACGGAGGCGTCCCGGTCCATTTCGGAAGCGCCACGCTCGCGCCTCACGCGACCTGGAGGGCGCATGCGAGTGTCGTGATCGCCCATCCACGGCTGTGGGCCCCCGATAGCCCCACGCTGTACAGGGCCACGATCAAGCTGGTCGACCGCGCCGGGCGGCCGCTGGGCGGCTACCTGGATTATTCGGGCATCCGGTCGATTGTCGTCGAGCACGGACGGCTCGAGCTCAATGGCAGGCCGCTTGATCTGCGTGGTGTGGATCTGCAGGAGCAGAACATCGACTCGGGCGCCGCGCTAAGCCCCGCGCAGACGATGCAGATGCTCGCCTGGGTCCGCGAACTGGGGGCAACCGTAATCCGCGCTCACTACCCCGTCGGCCCGGTGATGGAGGAGTTGGCTGACCGGGAAGGGATACTCATCTGGTCTGAGGTTCCGGTCTGGGGAGTGGCGAGCCCGTACTTCAGTCAGCCCGGATGGGTCGCCCGCGCTCGTGAGGTGCTGAGCGAGAATGTTCTCGACAACCAGAACCATCCGTCGATCCTGCTGTGGAGCATCGCCAACGAGCCCACGCAGCCACCCGACACCGCCGAGGCGGCCTACATCGCCAACGCGGTCGCGCTCGTTCACCGCCTCGACCCGACCCGTCCAGTCGGCATGGCGATCATGGGAATACCGGGCCAGGTCTGCGACCCCGCGTACCGACCACTGCAGGTTATCGGCGCCAATGAATACTTCGGGCTTTTCGACGAGGCCGGCGGCGTCACTGACGACCGCGACGCGCTAAGCGCTTTCCTTGACAGCTTCCGCGCCTGCCAGCCAAACAAAGCGTTGCTCGTGACCGAGTTCGGATTCGACGGTAACCGTAATGGCCCGGTTGAGGAATACGGCACCTACCAGTTTCAGGCCAACATGCTCGCCTACCACCTCGGCGTGTTTGCGAGCAAGACGTGGCTATCCGGCGCGATCGTTCAAATCCTGCAGGACTTCCTCGCATACCCCAGCTACAACGGCGGAAACCCGTGGCCCGACCCACCCCTTAACCAGAAGGGCCTAATCGACCCGTACGGCAACGAAAAACCCGCATTCGGGGTTGTGTCTGAGAGCTATCGGTCCACAGAGCAGATCGGGCCGGCATCGACGGGGTAGAGACGGCGAAGCCCATCAGCGGCGCATCCGAGTGATCCATCGTCCGACTGCCGGTCGGCGCGCTTTCGCCGCTCTCGTCCCGCTGCACGGAGTCGTCCTCTACCGGGTCACCGCCGACAGGCCACGGCTGGGTTCGCACCTGCGCTCGAAGCGCCGGGCTACGTCGCACTCGAAGCGGACGGCGTCGCTTCGGCAGCCACGCGCGCGATCTCCGAGGCGGCTTCCTCGAGGTCCTCAGCCGGCGCCGACCACTCGCCCCAGACGACCTTAGACGGCTTCACCTGGTAGCGGTACACGGTCCCCTCCTCGTTGACCATGTACGTGTCGACGTCGTTTGAGCGGTTATGCAGGATCAGACGTTGGCCGCTCTCGGCCAGCTTGACCAGGGCCTTGATGTTGGGCACGTCGACCGGCGGCCAGCCCAGATCCTCGCCGCCCACGATCGGGACGATCATGTGGCCGTACTGGGACTGGATGTGCGCGGTCTCCTGGAAGGGCTCGGCGCGCTTGCGAAGGTAGAAGAAGACTGCGGCCGCGAGCGAGAGCACGAGCCCGATCACCGCGATCCAGCGCAGCAGCGAGACCTCGGCGCTGACACCGAGGGCGGTGACGGTCGCGGGCGAGGTGGCGGGAATCGGGAGGTGCCCGGTCTGGCTCGGCGTGTAGTTGGCCGGAGAGCTCGTTGAGCCGGCGCCCGGCGTGCTGGTCGTCGGCGCTGCTGCGGCCGCGGGTTGCAGCTGACCCGCCTCGAGCTGGAAGCTCAGTCCGGGTTCGTAGCTCGTGGTGATCGGCTGACCGGTGAGCGTGCCGCTTACGTGCACTACCGGTTGAACCGTGAAGGCAAAGGAAGCGAACGCGGGATTATTCGTCAGCTTTTCGATCTGGGCCATGAGGGACTGGAGCTGCCGCAGGTCGAGAGCCACGGTCGTGCTCGTCTGGTGGCCAACGAAGCGGGTGGGAGGGGCGAGCACGAGGTTCCTGGTCCAACCACTCGGGCCGTCGAGCTTGAGCAGGACCTCCTCGGTGCCGGCGACGTTCGAGCGGGCGGCGCTCGTGAAGCTGTAGGCGATGTGGACGTCGAGGTGATGGACGATCGAGAGGAAGACGGGATCGGCCGTCTTGATCCTGCCGGTCGGGTAGACGGGGCCCGGGCGCACGCGGGCGCTGTAGCCGAAGGTCGCCTGCTGGCTGTACGAGGTCGTCTCCGCTTTGGCCGCCGGACGGATGAACGCGAGGACGCCGAGCACGAGAAAAACCGCGGCGGCGATGGCCGACGCGGTGAGGAGCGCGCTGAGGTTGACCGAGCGGGCGGTGCCAGTGTCTCGAGGAGTGCTCACGAGAGGGGGTCCTTGTCGAGGGGGTCCAGATCTGCTTCCCTGGCGGCGTCTGCGCCACTGGCGCTTCGCGCCGATGCCCCAGAGCAGCAGCAAACCGAGCGTCGCGCACAGGACGGCATCGACAGCGGGGGTGTGAAGCCAAGCGAGCACAACCCCGCCACCGGGCACATGCACCCACAGGGTGCCGATGAGCTCGGCGCGCGTCGGGTGGACTGGATCCAAGAAGTTGTTGTTGTCCCCTTTGAAGATGTAGTGACCGTTACGGATCCCGACGATGCGGTGCAGGACGACCTCGCGCAGTATCGAGCTGTGATACGCGACGATCTCACCGACGCGGTAGTGGTCGGCGGGACGAACGAGCGCCAGGTCGCCGCTGTGAAACCGTGGCTCCATGCTGACGCCGTGGGTCACGACGTAGTTGGTGAAGCCACCAACCTGCCCGGGAGCGAGATAGAACCACGCCACCCCCGCCAGTAACAGGAGGACGCCGTTGAGAAGTGCTGAACGAAATCGGATTCGCTTCACGATGGCTCTTCATTCGGACGTCCGTATCCGTTTGGCTGAGAGGAGCGCGGCGAGGACCGCCGCGCTCCTTCAACCGCTAGCCAGTGGTTTACGGGTTGTGAACCAGGACGTTCAGCGTGAGGGCGCTACCCGTCGCCGAGGTGATGGTGCAGGACTTGGTCGTGTTACCGCCCGACACATCGCCGCCGGCGACCACGCCGCAGTCGGTGAGCGCGTCCGTACCGAACGAAGCCTCGATGTCGTTACCGGTCAGGTCGCCGGTGAACGTCAGCGTCACGCCGGTGATGTTGGCACCCGTCGTGTCGAAGGAGTACGAGGCGTCGGCCAGGGTCGCACCCTGGACGTTCACCGCGGCATAACCAGCGGTGTTGTTGGTCGTACCCGTACCGGTGACGGTGTTGGTGAACGCCGCGCCACCGGCGGCGAGGGCGCAGATCACCGCAACCGCCGCGATGACGCGCTTCTTGCTGCGCTTCATTTGTATTGACCTCCCATGGTCATTGGGTTGTCCGCTGACCGGATGGTCATTACAAATCGCTTCGCCTCCGTGGACAGCGGTTCTCTGGTCAAGTCATCGTCCAGGGGCATCCGCTGCTTAATCCGTAGTTCGCCCCGGATCGGGCATGTGGATTTCCCGCCTTTGCGGCGGAATCGGGGCGTGCTACCGGGTGGGCGGGGCGGCCTGAATGGCCGGAGAGCGCCGGCCGCCGGTGCGAGCGAGCGCGACGCCGGCCAGGCACAGGACCCCGCCCGGAAGGACCAGCCATGGCGGCACCTCGCCGAGAAAGACCCAGCCGAACAGGAGCGCCAGCGGCGGCACGAGATAGGTTGTCGAGCCCATCTTGCCGGCGGTGGTTTGCGCCAGCGCATAGGCCCAGGTGACGAACCCGACTGCGGTCGGCGCCACCCCCAGGTAGATCGTCCAGCCGATCGTCGACCCGCGCGCGTGGGCGAGGTCGTGGACGAGTGTTCCAGCGTAGGGCAGGCAGCTGACCGCGCCGATCGTGCAGGCCAGCCAGGTGACCATCAGCGGCGAGGAGTGGCGGAGCACGGGCTTCTGGGCCACCACTCCGCCGGCGTAGGCGAACGCCGCCACGACGCAGAGCACGGCGCCGAGGATCTCGTGCAGGCCGTGGCGGGAGGTGGCCAGCCCGATCACCACCGCGCCGGCGAACGACACCAGGCAGCCCGCGAACAGTCGCGGCGGGAAGCCCTCGCGCAGGATCAGCCCGGCGAAGATCGCGATCAGGATCGGCCCGACGTTGACCAGCATGGCGGCCGTGCCGGCGTCGATCCGGGTCTCGGCGGCATTGAGCGCGACGTTGTAGACCCCGAACCAGAGCACGCCGCACACGACGATCCCGCCCAGCTGCCGGCGATCGGGGAGGGGCTCGCGGCGGATCAGGACGAGCAGCCCAAGCGCAAGGCTGCCGACCAGCAGGCGACCCAGCGCGAGCGCGCCCGGGGACAGCTCGCGATCGGCGTAGCGGATCGCGACGAAGGCCGAGGCCCACAGCGCCACCGTGACGCCGACGGCGCTGATCAGCGCGGTACGCCCGCGGGGGGCGCGCTCGACGACGGAGGCCACGGCGGTCATGGGCCTACAACGCTACGCGGCCCGCGCGCGTGAGATCGGCGCGCGCTCGGCAGGCCGGCGCGCGCTCGGCAGGCCGGGTCATAACTCCGCACTCGGCCTGGCCGCGGTGTCGAAAGCGGACATACGACCCACAGGTGGCGCTGAATCGGCGTTCACCTGACGGCGGGCGCCGAGTGCCGGGTTACGACCCAGGGCAGGCGGCGGGTGGCCCGGGACGGAGCGGCGGCGGGGGGTCGGGTGGAGCGGCGGCGGGGGGTCGAGTGGAGTGATGGCGGGGCGGGTGGAGTGATGGTGGGCGGTCGGGGTTTGAGTGGACGCAGGCATACTGGGGACGTGGCCGAGCACTCGACCGCGGAAACCATCCGCACGGTCCTGACCGAGACCCACACGTGGGCCGTCGTCGGCTGCTCACCCGACCCGAGCCGGGACTCCCACCGGATCGCGCGGCTGCTCCAGGAGCGCGGGTTCCGGGTGATCCCGGTCAACCCGCACGTCGATCGGGTGCTGGGCGAGCGCTGCTACCCGAGCCTCGCCGAGATCCCGGCGAGCGAGCGCGTAGAGGTGGTCGACATCTTCCGGCGGGCGGACAAGGCCGGCGCACACGTGGACGAGGCGATCGCGGCCGGCGCACGCGCGGTCTGGATGCAGCTCGGGGTGATCGACGAGGCGGCGGCTCAGCGGGCGCTCGAGGCGGGCGTGCTGGTCGTCATGAACCGCTGCCCGGCGATCGAGTTGCCGCGGCTCGCGGCATGACCGGGTCGGGGCGCGAGGCCGAGCCGGGGCGCGGGACCGAGCCGGGGCGCGGGACCGGGCCGGGACCCGACACGCGGCTGGCGCGGGGTGAGCTGCCGGCGGTCGACCGGGCTACGATCCACCCCTACGTGGACGCGGTGCCCGGCCCCGTCTACTACCAGCGCACGGCCCATCCGGTCGGCCTCGAGGCCGAGCGTCTGCTGGGCGAACTCGACGGCGGCCACGCGCTGCTGTTCTCCTCCGGTTCGGGAGCGAGCACGGCGCTCATCCTCGCGCTGCTGCAACCCGGGGCCACGGTGGCGGTGGCCGACGGCGGGTACTGGGGGACGTTCGCGCTCATGCAGACCGAGCTGACCCGGTGGGGCCTGAACGTGGAGGTGTTCGATCAGACCGGCGAGCCGCCCAATGCCGACCTGGTCTGGCTCGAGCCGTGCGCCAACCCGCTGATGAGCTTCCCCGACCTCGACGTCGTGATCGCCCAGGCGCACGCCGCCGGGTCGCTGGTCGTGGTGGACAACACCGTGCTCAGCCCGCTGCTGCTCAGGCCCATCGAGCACGGTGCGGACTTCGTGCTGCACAGCGCGAGCAAGATCCTGGGCGGCCACCACGACGCGCTCCTCGGCGCGGTCGTGTGTGCGCGCGCAGAGGATCACGAGCGCCTCAAGGCATTTCGCACCGCATCGGGGATCGTGGCCGCGCCCGATCCGGTCTGGCTCCTGCTCCGGGGGCTGAAGACGCTCTCGCTGCGGGTGGAGCGACAGTCGGCCACGGCCCTCGAACTGGCCCGCCGGCTGACCGCCCATCCCGCCGTGGAGCGGGTCCGCTATCCCGGGCTCCAAGATCCGGTCGCGGCGCGCTACGTCCGCGCCTTCGGGCCGCTGCTGTCCTTCGACGTGGCGGACGCGGCTGCGGCCACGGAGGTGGAGCGCTCCCTGAAGCTGATCGAGAACGCCACCAGCCTGGGCGGCGTCGCCTCGACGCTCGAGGCTCGTGCACGCTGGGAGCCGGCCCGGGTGCCGCCGGGGCTGCTGCGCCTGAGCGCGGGCCTGGAGGACGCCGAGGACCTTTGGGCGGACCTCGCCCAAGCGCTCGATCAGCTGGCGAGTGGGTAGGGGCCGGTGGATGGGTAGGGTGCGCGAGCCATGAAGATCGTCTACACGCTCACCGACGAGGCGCCGGCGCTGGCCACCCACTCGCTCCTGCCGATCCTCCGCGCGTTCACCGGCGCGGCCGACATCGAGATCGAGGAGCGCGACATCTCGCTCGCCGGGCGGATCCTGGCCCAGTTCCCCGACCGGCTCGACGACGGCCAGTCGGTCGCGGACGCGCTCGCGGAGCTGGGCGACCTGGCTCAGGAGCCCGAGGCGAACATCGTCAAGCTGCCCAACATCAGCGCCTCGGTGCCGCAGCTCAAGGCAGCGATCGAGGAGCTCCAGGGGAAGGGCTATGGGATCCCCGACTATCCGGACGAGCCGGGCGACGACGAGCAGCGCGAGATCCGCAGCCGCTACGACAAGGTCAAGGGCAGCGCGGTCAACCCGGTCCTGCGCCAGGGCAACTCCGACCGCCGCGCCCCCGCCTCGGTCAAGCAGTACGCGCGGCAGCACCCGCATTCGATGGGCGATTGGTCCTCGGACTCGCGCTCGCACGTCTCGACGATGACCACCGACGACTTCCGCGACACCGAGCTCTCGCACACGATCGAACGCGACGGTGCGGTCCGGATCGAGCACACCGATTCCGACGGCAACGTCACCGTCCTCAAGGAGAAGATCAAGGTCCTGGCCGGCGAGATCATCGACGCGGCAGTGATGCGCCGCGCCGCGCTGGATGCCTTTCTGGCCGAGCAGATCGCCGACGCCAAGGAGCGCGGCGTGCTCTTCTCGGTTCAGCTCAAGACGACGATGATGCGGGTGTCGGACCCGATCATCTTCGGTCACGCGGTGCGCGCCTACTTCAAGGACCTCTTCGCGCAGCACGGCGACGGGCTGAGATCGGCCGGGGTCAATCCGAACGACGGGTTGGGCGCGCTGCTGAAGGCGATCGGGTCACTGCCCGATGACGAGCGCGAGGCGATCGAGCACGCGATCGACGGCGCCTACGAGAACGGGCCGCCTCTGGCAATGGTCGACTCCGATCGCGGCATCACGAACCTCCACGTTCCGAGCGACGTGATCATCGACGCCTCGATGCCGGCCGCGATCCGACTCTCCGGGCAGATGTGGAACGCGGACGGCGAGCAGCAGGACGCCAAGTTCGTGATCCCCGACCATTCGTATGCCGCGCTCTACGCCGAGGCCGTCGAACACTGCAAGAGGCACGGCGCGTTCGACCCGGCCAAGATGGGCTCGACGCCCAACATCGGGCTGATGGCCCAGGCCGCCGAGGAGTACGGCTCGCATGACAAGACGTTCGAGGTCACGGAAACCGGGCACGTGCGGGTCGTAGGTATCGACGACGGCCAAACGCTCCTGGAACACGCGGTTTCCGTTGGTGACATCTGGCGCATGTGCCAGACCAAGGACGCCCCGATCCAGGACTGGGTCCGACTGGCTGTTTCACGCGCGCGCGAAATGAAGACACCGGCGATCTTCTGGCTGGACGAAACCCGCGCGCACGACGCCGAGGTGCTGCGCAAGGTCAGGACCGCGCTCGAGGAGATCGACACAGACGGGGCGGAGATCGAGATCCTCGACGTCGCCGAGGCCGCGCGTCGCACACTCGAGCGCGCGCGCAAGAACGAGGACACGATCTCGGTCACCGGGAACGTGCTCCGCGACTACCTGACCGATCTGTTCCCGATCCTCGAGCTCGGGACGAGCGCCAAGATGCTCTCGATCGTGCCGCTGATGGCGGGCGGCGGTCTGTTCGAGACCGGCGCCGGCGGCTCGGCCCCGCGCCACGTACAGCAGTTCCTCCACGAGAATCACCTGCGCTGGGACTCGCTCGGCGAGTTCCTCGCCTTCGGGCCGTCGCTCGAGCTGCTGGCCGACAAGGGCGAGAAGCCCCGGGCCAGGCTGCTCGCGCAGACGCTGGACCGGGCGATCGGCCGCCATCTGGAGGAGGACCGCTCGCCCAAGCGGAAGGTGGGTGAGCTCGACAACCGCGGCAGCCACTTCTACCTCGCGCTGTACTGGGCCCAGGAGCTGGCCGAGCAGGACGAGGATCCCGGTCTCGCCGAGCGCTACGGAGCGTTCGCGCAGCGCCTGGCCGAGAACGAGGAGAAGATCGTCGAGGAGCTGAGCGCCGTGCAGGGCTCGGAGGTCGAGATCGATGGCTACTACCGGCCGGATTCGGACAAGGTCGCGGCGGCGATGCGACCCAGCCGGACGCTGAACGAGGCGCTCGACTCGCTGTAGGCGGTCGGGAGTCCTCTCAGAGCTCGGGCGAGGGCACGAACGACAGGTAACGCGCGAGGCCGGTGACCTCGAGCAGGCGCCGCACCTGCGGCGAGCCGCGGGTGACGCCCAGCCGATCACGGTTGCGCTCGGAGACCGAGAACTGGAGCAGGGCGTGGACGCCGGCGGAGTCCATGAAGGTGACCCGGTCGAGGTCGACCACGATGGCCGGCGCCGGGCTGGCCCCGGCCCGAGCCAGCCAGTCGGTGAAGTCGGGCGCCGCGGACAGGTCCAGCTCGCCCTCGACCACGAGGACGACGACATCGTCGCGCTCGACGATGTCGATTTCCATGGTTGGGTTCAGTTGAGTCATCGCCGAGGGCCCGCCGGAGCGGTCTTTGATTCAACGGTCGGCGGCGGGATTACTCGCGCGCCCCGGCGCGGTTCTGTTCGGCCGTGTCCTCGGCGTAGAGGATGCGGGCCAGGCTGGCCAGGTCCTCGACGAGGGGAGTGGCGCTCCCCTCCGGCCAGACCAGCGTCAGTACGGCGGGTTCGGCATCGGTCAGTGGAATCGCCCGGATGCCGAGGTGCGCGAACGGCACCGCCACGATCTCGGGAACGGTGGTGATGGCGCGGCCGGAGGCGACGATCGAGGCCACCTCCTCGGGAGTGACCGCGCCGTCGTCGGTGCGCGGCGCCGAGGCTCCACGGTAGCCGTCGAGCCCCCAGTAGCCGAGCCAGCCGGGGTCGACCCAGTCGACGACGCCCGGGAAGGGCTCGTCGAGCACCTCCTCGACCCTCAGCTCGGCACGGTCGGCCAGGGGGTGGCTCAGGGTCATGGCCACCACCAGCGGGCTGGTCCTGATCGGCTGGCTGGCCAGGCCCGGCCCGGTGGGAGCGAACCAGATGAGCCCGGCGTCGGAGTCGCCGAGCCAGTCGCGCGGGACGAGCGTCGGGTAGCCGAGCTGCCGCCACTCGATCGTGATCGACGGATGCGCGGCCATGAAGCGGGGAAACAACTCGCCGGCCATCATCGGAGGGGTCAGGCTCATGAACCCCGCGTGCAGCCGGCCCTCCTGTTGGCGCGCCCACGAGCGGGCGGCGGCCTGCGTGTCGTCCATCGCCGCCAGCGTCGCCTGCGCCTTCTCGAGGAACGCCTCCCCGGCCCGCGTGACCGCCACCCCGCGTGGATGGCGCTCGAGCAGCTTCACGCCGACCTGCGCCTCGAGCCTGGCCATGGCCTGGGAGAGCGCGGGCTGGGCAAGCGCGAGACGCTTGGCGGCGCGCGTCATCTGCCCTTCCTGCGCCACCGCCACGAAGTAGCGAAGCTGCCTGATCTCGAGCTCGTTCAACGCGATCGGCTCGGCTTGCCGCGACTCCTCCCTGCCATAAGTCACGGTTATACCAGGCGCTGGTGAACGTATTTGACTCGGCCTGGGGCCTCTGGAAGCATCGATCGGGCCACACCACAGCGGGTGTCGGGGGCACGTATGGGACCGGAGCAGCGACGCGGACCGGCCGCGTAAGCACCCTGGGGCGGTGCGAACTAGGTCGGTTCGCGTTTCTGCCCGCCCCGAGGCGGACTTACCAGGCCTGGGTGCGCGTGCAGTGCGGGCAGCCGACCGAGGTCGTGACAACTGCCTCGAAGGCGTAGCCGCATTCGCACGTATATAGGGCGCGGTCCTCGGATGGACCGCCGTGGCGACGCTCGCGCGGCGCTGCGCCAACCGGGGACGCCGCGCTCGGATGCTCGACGCCATGGCCGGCGCGGCTCGACCGGCGGCCGCGGACGCTGCTTTGCCCTCGTTTGGATCTGACCAGCATGTCTAAGTAGATAACGCCTGTGGATGGGATTGGTTTCTTAATTCGATGCGGGGACCGTCCCCGCTAATACGAACTTAATCGGCAGACGCCTTCCCAGCGTGAGCCGCGGGAGGTTCGCCGGGCAGCGTGTGGGAGAATCAGGCTCAGGCATGGATCCCAGCCGCAAGCGCGTCATCCGGCTCAGCGTCGCCCTCACCGCCGCCCTGCTGCTGGCGACGGCGCTCGTCTACGTGAGCTTCACCGCCGGCAACAAGGAGGTCACGGCCTCTCAATATCTGGCGGACGCCCACCCGGGCAAGACCTACGAACTGGCCGGCACGGTGCTGGTCGGCTCGGTCCGCCACCAGGGCACCGCGCTGCTCTTCCGGATCCGCGACCCCAAGCTCGACGTGTCGGTCCCGGTTCGCTACACGGGGATCGTCCCCGACCCGTTCGCGGCCGGCCGGGCCGTGATGGTCGCGGTCAAGCCGGACGGGTCCACCGCGGTCGGCCAGGAGAACTCGCTCACGACCAAGTGCCCGTCCAAGTACCAGGCGGCCGCGGCGTCATAGTGCGGGGGCGGTCTGAGATGGCGGTTGTAGGCGGCGTCGTCGTGCCCGGGACGGTCTGAGATGGCGGTCGTCGGTCGCGCCCTGCTGATCCTGGCCCTCGTGGCCGCTCTGTACGGCATCGTCGCGTCGCTGTTCGGCGCGCGGACCGGTCGCCGCGAGTGGGTGGACTCCGGCCGCCGGGCCGTCTACGCCCTGGCCCTGCTGGCCACCGGCGCCTTCGCGATCCTCGAGGTCGCGTTCCTGCGCTCGGACTTCTCGTACAACGTGGTGGCCGCCCACTCATCAACCACCACGCCGACCTTCTACAAGCTGGCCGCGGCCTGGTCCTCGCAGGAGGGCTCGCTGCTGTTGTGGGTCTTCCTGCTGTCGGTGTGGTCGAGCCTGATCCTGTTCCTGACCCGCCGGCGGGTGCGCGAGATCGCGCCCTACGCCACGGCCGTGCTCCTCGGATTCGGGGCGTTCTTCACCTCGCTGGCGGTGTTCTTCGCCAACCCGTTCGCGACGAGCGCTCAGCCCCCGAGCGAGGGAGCCGGCCTCGACCCGCTCCTCCTGCACCCGAGCATGATGATCCACCCCCCGATGCTGTACTCGGGGTACACGCTGCTGACGATCCCGTTCGCGTTCGCGGTCGGGGCGCTGGTGACCGGGCGGCTCAACGCCGAGTGGATCTCGGTCACCCGGCGGTTCGCGCTCGCCGCCTGGCTGTTCCTCGGGATCGGCATCCTGCTCGGTGCGCGCTGGTCCTACACCGAGCTCGGATGGGGCGGCTACTGGGCCTGGGACCCGGTCGAGAACGCGGCGCTGATGCCGTGGCTGTGCATCACCGCGTTCATCCACTCGATCATGATCCAGGAGAAGCGCGGCATGCTGAAGGTGTGGAACGCGTCGCTGGTCCTGGCCGCCGGCACGCTGTCGATCCTCGGCACGTTCCTCGTCCGCTCGGGCATCCTCGACTCGATCCACGCCTTCGGCGCTTCGACGCTCGGGGTGCCGTTCGTGCTGCTGATCGCGGCGATGGTGATCGGCTCGATCGGCCTGATCCTGTGGCGCCGTGAGCAGTTGCGCTCCGAGGCGAGGCTGGACTCGCTCTGGTCGCGCGAGGCGGTGTTCCTGTTGCAGAACATGGTGCTCGTCGCGATGGTGCTGGTCGTCTTCTGGATCACGTTCTTCCCGCTGATCTCCCAGGCGCTGACCGGTACCAAGGTGTCGGTCGGCCCGCCGGCCTTCCGGCCGTTCATCGTGCCGCTGGCGCTGATCCTCGTGCTGCTGTCGGGGATCGGGCCGATCATCGCGTGGCGGCGGGTGACGGTGGCCAACCTGCGCCGGAGCTTCGCTCTGCCCGTACTGGCCGGCCTGGTCACGCTGATCGTCCTGCTCGTCTGGCCGGGCGGTCCGAGCTCGCGGCCGTTCGCGCTGGCCATGTTCGCGCTGGCCGGATTCGTGCTGGCCACCGTGGCGCAGGAGCTGTGCCGCGGAGTGGCGGCGCGCCACGCGGTCACCCACGAGCCGGTTCCGCTGGCCCTGGTGAGCCTGATCCGCCGCAACCGCCGGCGCTACGGCGGCTACATCGTGCACGCCGGCCTGGCCGTGATGCTCGTCGGTGTGGCGGCGTCCTCGTCGTTCCAGCATTCGCAGGACGTCGTGCTCTCGCCGGGTCAGAAGGCGAGCGTCGACGGCTACACGATCCGCTACGTGCGCCCGACCGAGTCGGTCTCGCCCCAGAAGATCGCCTTCGGAGCGGTGCTGAACGTGTCCAAGGGCGGACGGCACGTCACCACGGTCACGACCAGCCGCAACTTCTATCCGTCGACCGACGCCACGACGGGCATCGTCGGCCGGTTCTTCGCCGGCAACGCCGACAGCGACGTCGGGCTCGACGCGGGGCTGCGCAGGGACATCTGGACGGTCATCAGCGTCGACCTGAGCCCGCTGCAGTCGGTGATCGACCAGGGCGACAAGGTGTTCGCCGCCTACGCGCCGCAGGTGATGACCAAGGCGGCGAAGCTGCCGCCCGCCCAGGCTCAGCAGGCCATGAACGCGCTGTGGACCGAGCGCGACCTGGCCGTGGCGGAGATCGCCCGTCGGTTCGTCACCCATCCATGGGCGACCGAGTTCCTGCTGATCGTCGACCCGCTGGTGACCTGGATCTGGCTGGGCGCGCTGATCATCGGCGGCGGCGGCCTGATCGCGCTGTGGCCGGTGCCCGCGCTTCACCGCCGGCGCGCGGCGGTTCCCGAGCCGGCCCGGCCGTCCGCTCCGCCGCCCGTGCCCGTGCGTGAGCCGGTCTGAGATGCAGGGCCCGCTCGAGTTCCTGATCGTGATGGCGGTCCTGGCCGGGCTGGTGCTGTTCATCTCGGCGCCCCTGCGCCGGCCGGCGGGAGCCGGAGACGAAGCCGCAGACGGCCGCCTGGCCGAGCTCGAGGCCGCGCGCGAGGCCAAGTACCGCGAGCTGCGCGACGCCGAGCTCGATCACCGCACCGGCAAGCTGTCCGACGACGACTACGCGGAGCTCGACAGCGGCCTCCGGGCCGAGGCGATCGAGATCATGCGCAGCATCGACCGCGCTACCATCGAGCCCCGATGAGCACGATCCTCGGCGTCGTCCAAGTCTTCATCTGCGTGGTGCTGGTGTTCCTGATCCTGATGCACTCGGGCAAGGACTCGGGCCTGTCGGGCGCGTTCGGGGTAGGGACCGGCGCCGGCCCGTTCGGTGGCGGGTCGCTGGTCGAGCGCAACCTGAATCGGTGGACGATCGGGTTCGCGCTGGCGTTCGTGGTCAACACGATCATCCTGATCAAGATCTCTTGACGGGTCTCCTGTCGCCTCGGTGCCCCTCGAACGGCACTCTAGGGGGCACCGAGGCGACATCGAGACCCGGGTTACGACGCTGACGCGGGCCATTCCGCGGGCATCCGTGCCCGCCGGTCGCGATCCCAGATCGGAATGGCCCCTAGCCCGCAGGTGTGATCTCGCCGAGCAGCCCGTGCCCTTCGTCGGCGATGCCCGCGGTGAACACGAGCGCGCCGGGATCGCCGAACGTGCCGTTGCCGAACCGCAGCCCCCACAGACCATTGATCGCGATTGGGTTGCCGTCGGTGTTGGTCAACGTGCCGGCCTCGGTGCCGTTCACCGAGTCGTAGGCGTGGATCTTGCCGTCGCCGAAATTGCCGACGAGCAGGTCGCCGGCGAAGCCGCCGAAGCTCGACGGCGCGACGACGAGTCCCCATGGTGAGTTGAGGTCGCCGGCGCTGATCAGCCGCGTCTG
Organism: uncultured Solirubrobacterales bacterium; assembly: GCA_963811135.1. Classification (GTDB taxonomy): domain Bacteria; phylum Actinomycetota; class Thermoleophilia; order Solirubrobacterales; family Solirubrobacteraceae; genus Palsa-465. The sequence goes on from CAWEQG010000019.1 coordinate 136,319, forward strand.
GAGGACGCCGGTGGTGCTGAAGATGTCGACGAACCCGTTGCCAGGCCCGGCGACGTCGTCGTGCCGGTGCGCGTCCTGCTTGGCGTAGCTGACGTACAGCTCACCGTTGATCAACTGGATGCCGAACGGCGCGAAGCCGTCCGGAAGCTTGGGGTCGGTGAACGCGTGCCGGGGAAACGGTCCGGAGGGGAACTTCACGAGGTTGAAGTCCCCGTCGAACACGTCGATTCGCGCGTGGCGAAAATCGGTCGCGTACAGATAGTTCGACGTCCCCACCGCGGCGAGCGCCAGGCCCTTGTAGACGGCGCGGGGAGCGCCGCTGCCCACGATCTGGGCGTCGGTGCCGGACACGGCTCGGCTCCACGCGGTGATGAGCCCATTCTCGGAGGCGAAGATGAAGTTCGCCGGCGCCGAGGCCGTGGCGGTGTGAACCAGGAAGTCGGTCGTCGAACCCGTCGTATTGCCGACCGTCCCGGTCGGCGCGCCGCCCTCGATGTTCACCACGAGCGACGACGCGACCGGGATGGTTCCGTTCACGCCGCCGGTGTACAGGGTCGACTTGTCCGAGCCGTTGTCGGCCACCCACAGGGGACTGGCCCCGATGGTCGCCTGGCCCCACGGGTTGACGAGGTTCGGATCCGTGATCCGAGCCACTCCGGGGATGTCGGAGATGAGGTTGGTCTGGGTGTACTGGTTGGGCGAGGCACCTGCGCTGGTGGCGATCGGAACCGCCACCGCCGCGGCGGCAACCAGAGCCGTCAAGGCCAGCCAGGTGGCCCGTCTGCGAGAAGCCGATCCACGCGTCACTTCTCTCCTCCTCTCTCGGGCCGGGCCGGATGCCGGCCTCCACGACGAAAGACCGCAACGGGACGTGAACCTTCCCGCCCGCGCGGGCGGTTATCAACCTGTTCACAGGCTCGAGCGATGGGTCATAACCCGGCACTCGATTTCGGCGGCGAGGTGAATGCGGATTCAGCGCCACATATGGGTCACGAGGCCGATCTCGACTCGTGCGCGGGGTCGAGTGCGGGCTTATGACCCAAGGAGCGGCGCCGGACGATCAAACTCGCCACCCCGGGCGGCAGACGGCCGTCGGTGGACAGCCAGCCGCCGGCGAGGATCAGCAGCAGTCCGGCCACCGCGCCGGCGCCAGGGTGTTCGCCGAGCAGCAGCACGCCCAGGGTGACCGCCACCACCGGGTTGACGTAGGTGATCACGGTGGCGCGGCTGGTGCCCGCCTCGCCGATCAGGATCGAGTAGACAACGAACGCGGCGGCGGTGCAGAGCAGCCCGAGCACGAACACGGAGCCGATCGCGCCGGCCGAGGGCGTCCGGTGGGGCAGGTCGACAGCCGCCCATGGCGTGAGCAGCGCCGCCGCGATCGCGAGGCTCGCGCCCATGGTGGCGCGCGGATCGACGCCGGCGAAGCGGTGCTTGATCAGCATCGGGCCGATCGCGTAGCCGGTGGCGGTCAGCATGATCGCGCCGATTCCGAGCAGCTCTCCCTTGTGGCCGGCCACGTCGAGACCGACCAGCGCGACCACGCCGGCGAACCCGATCGCGAGGCCCAGGGCGCGGACCGGCGTCGGGCGCTCGGAGTGGTCGAAGCGCATCGCCAGCAGCGCCCCGATCAGCGGAACGGTGGCGACCATGATCGCGGCCAGCGACGAGGGCACGCGCTCCTCGCCGATCGCGAGCATCGGGAACGGGATCACGATCTCGGCTACGGCGAAGGCCAGCACCCATCGCCAGCGACCGCGCAGGCTCGCCAGCGTTCCCGCGCGCCAGGCCAATGCGAGCAGGGCGATCGCACCGAGCACGACCCGGCCCCAGGCAAGAAGCGGCGCGGTGACGCCGTGGTCGACCGCGATCTTGATGAACAAGTAGGGGACGCCCCAGATGACCGAGGCGAGCGCGAAGGCCGTCCATGCGCGGCGCGTCATAGCCCCCGGGAGTCTATGAGCGGCGGGTCAGCGAGCCTGGCGCTCGCCGAACTGATCGACCAGGCGCAGCAGGTCAAGCGGGCTGAACGGCTTGGTCAGGAACAGGTCGGCGCCGGCCTGCTCGGCTTCGGACTCGACGCTGTCGCCGTGGGCCGCGGTCAGCATCACGATCGTCGCGTCGCCGGTGTCCTCATCGTCGCGCAGCCGCCGGCACGCCTCGATTCCGTTCAGCCGCGGCATGTCGACGTCGAGGAACACGAGCGACGGGCGCTCGCGCTGGGCCACCTCGAGCGCCTCCACACCGTCGGAGGCCTCGTGGAGCTCGAACTCGGCGACGTCCTCCAGCGTGGTGGCGATCAGCTTGCGGATGAACTGGTCGTCGTCGACGATCAGTACGCCGCGCGTCATCGGATCTCGGCCGCGATCCGCTCGAACACCTGGTCGTCGATCGTGTCGAACGCATCAACCACGCGCGGATCGAAGTGCCGTCCGCTCTCGGAGGTGATCATCGAGCGCGCGTAGCGCAGCGAGCAGGCAGGGCGGTAGGGGCGGTCGGTGGTCAGCGCGTCGAGCACGTCGGCCACCGCGAACACGCGCGCCGCGAGCGGAATCGCCTCCCCGGCCAGGCGGTCCGGGTAGCCCTCGCCGTCCCAGCGCTCGTGGTGGGAGCGAACCACGTCGGCCGCCTCGGCCAGGAACTCGATGCCCTGCACGATCTCCGAGCCGATCATCGGGTGGCGCGCCATCAGCGCCCGCTCGTCGTCGTCGAGCGAGCTCGGCTTGTAGAGGATTGCGTCGGGAACGGCAACTTTGCCCACGTCGTGGAGCAGGAAGCCGAACTCGAGCTCCGGCGTGAGCACGAGTTCCTGGGGGAACTTGCGCGCGATCTCGAGCCCATAGGCGGCGACGCGCTCGGCGTGCTTGCCGGTGTAGGCGTCGCGGGCCTCCACGGCGTTCGACAGCGCACGCACGGTGGCCATGTAGGAGCGCCGGAGCTCCTGGGCGCGCGCCCGCTCCTGCTTGAACGTCTCGCGCAGGTCGGCCGCGTAGCGCTGCAGCTGCAGCTCTTTGTCGGCCGCTTCGCGCTCGCGGCGCCGCAGCTCCGCGCGGAGTCGCACGAGCTCGTCGATCAGGCCGATCTCGCTCTGGACTGCCATCGGAGGGTCAGAGTAACTGTATGAGGTCGCGCAGCATCGATCACGTACCGTCCTGCCCGGGAATGGCTACCCGTCCCGCCACTAAAGCTATCGTCCGCCTCTGAGAGCGGCAAGCACCGCCGACGCGGCATAGTCGGCCGGGACGACCTCCATCCCCAGCTTGTCGACGCCCGGCGGGGTGGGGGTCTCGCCGTCCGAGACGAGGATCACCGCGCGGCGCACCCGGCGGCCGCGGAGGTCGAGCGCCTCGATGACCATGCGAGGGTTCCGGATCCCCACGTCGACCAGCGCGACCTCGAACCGGCGCTCGCGGCACACGCGCGCGGCGGCGGCTCCCGTCGTCTCCCACTGAAACTCGATGCCGAGATCGTCGAGCGCGGGCTCGAGCAGGTTCTGGAGCGCGTCACGGCCGACGACCAGCACGCGCGAGCGGCCGGCGCTGACCGCGGCCCCGAGCACGTCGCGCAGCTCGTCGGCGTCGATCGGCTTGGGGACCACCCACTCGCCAGCCAGCTCCTGGCGCCCTGAGAACACCGACACGCACACGATCGGGGTGGTGGCCAGCTCGGGGTCGGAGCGAATCTGGCGGAGCACCTCGAAGCCATCCATCCCCGGCATCAGGATGTCGAGCGTGACCGCGTCGTAGTGCTCGGTGCGCAGGCGCTCGAGCGCCTCCTCACCGCTGAGGGCGATCGTGGCGTGGACGTCGAGCGCGTCGAGCTGGCTGGCGATCAGCTCGGCGATGTCGCGCTCGTCGTCGACCACGAGCACGCTGGTTGCACGGATCGCCTCGAGCACGGCCGGCGACTCGAGGCCGGCCACCGCGGCAGGTAGCCGCACGCGGAAGATCGTGCCGCGGCCGGGCTCCGAGTCCACGGTGATCTGCCCCCCGTGCAGGTCGACGAGCGACTTGACGATCGAGAGGCCCAGGCCGGTGCCCGGGTTCGACCCGCTGCGGTTGCCGGCCCGGTAGAAGCGCTCGAAGATGTGCTCGGTCTCCTCACGGGTCATGCCGACGCCGGAGTCCTCCACGACGATCTGCACCCAGGCCCGGTCGGGCTCCACGCCGACGTGAATCAGGCCGCCCTCCGGGGTGTAGAGGTGGGCGTTGGTCAAGAGGTTGGCGACGATCTGGCGGACGCGGCCGGGGTCGGCCAGGGCCGGCGGCAGGGTGGGGGACATGTAGGAGGTCAGTCGCTGCTGCTTTGCCTCGATGCGCGGCGCGATCAGCTCCACGACCTCGTGCACGACCTCACCGACATCGATCGCCCGGCGGTTGATCTCGACGTGGTCGGCCTCGATCCGGGCCACGTCGAGCAGGTCATTGACCAGCTCGACCAGCCGGTCGGTGGACTTGAGGATGATCTCGATGAACTCGCGCTGGCGCTCGGACATCCCGTCGGAGGAGCGCTCGAGGAGCTCGACGAAGCCCTTGATCGAGGTCAGCGGGCTGCGCAGCTCGTGCGAGGCGGTGGCCACGAACTCGCTCTTGGCGCGCTCGAGCCGGGCCCGCTCGCTCATGTCGTGGACGGTCCACACCACGCCGGCCTGAGCGCTGCCCAGCCGTGCCGCGGTCACGGCCAGCGTGCGCCCGCGGTGCTCGATCAGCGTCTCGCCCGCAAGGGCGGCCTCCTCGCGAGGGAGCGGGCTGTCCTCGGCGTCGACCCGGCCGCCGACGGTCAGCTCGGGCACGAGCTCCGCCGCCCGAGGGTTGACCGTGGCGATCACGCTCGAGCCGGGTTCGGTGACGATCAACGCGTCGACCAGGCTCTCGATGGTCACGGCCAGGCGCCGTCGCTCCTGCTCGATGCGGCGCTGGGCGGTGGCCAAGTCCTCGCCCATCGCGTTGAAGGCGCCGGCCAGGTCCTGGAGCTCGCGGGGCCCGGACGGCTCGACCCGCTGCTCGAGCTTGCCCTCGGCGAGGCTGTGGGTCGCCTGGACGAGGTCGTCGAGCGGGCGGCGCATGGCCCCTACGACGACGGTAACCAGCGCGAGCGCGCCGCCGAGGGCCAGCACGCCGGCCACGATGACCAGGAGCAGGGAGCGGCGGGAGTCGGATCGTGCCTGCCCCCGGGCCTGCGCCTGGCGGGTCGCCTGGCGGGCCTGGAGCTGGGTGGCCAGCTTGCGAGCCCTGGCGAGCGGGCCGCTGACCGCGGTCAAGAAGCTCCCGCGGACAGCCAGCGAGCGGGCTGTCCGCTCGGCGGCGATCTGGTCGCGCACGAGTCGCTCGCTGGGCGGATCGCCGCGGGCGAGCGTGGTGGCCGTCGTGGCGGCGGCGCCGTAGGCGGCCGCGACCTGACGGCGCGCGGCGGCGGCGTTCGGGCCGCGGGCATCGCGCAGGACCTCCTCCTCGGCGATTCCGGCGCTGGCCAGGTTGGCGCCGGCGATGGCCAGGGACGAGGTTTGCGTGAGCCTGTTCTCGTAGCGTTGACGAGCGCTGTAGAGGCTCGCGATGCCGAGCGCGGCCACCACGGCCAGCGCCACCGTCATGGCGACGAGCGCTAGGCGCAACGAGCGGGCTATGGAAAGATGCTGCATAAAGGGAGATTCCGGGTTGCGCGGACCCGGGCGGATCGTACCCGCGGGCCGCGTTGTTGAGACGCAGTTACGACTGCCGCGGCGGTGTCAGGTGTCTAGCTACCATCCGGGCCATGACGCTTGCGCGGGCCTGGAGGCGGCAGCTGCTCGGCGCCTCGAGCGCGGCCCTGATCGTTCCGTCCGCCATGTTCGCCGCGCTGGTCGTGCTCGCCCTGAGCGGCGGGTTCAGCCAGCTCGGAGTGCTCGGTCAGATCTTCGCCGGGCCGCCCGCGCCGCGTGCTGGCGCAGCGACCGTCGGACACGCGGCAGGCGCGACGCGCCTGGCCGCGGGTGCTCTGCCCGTGATCCCCGGGATCGCCGGCGGCGCGGCGCACGCACCCGGCGTGCGGCCGGGCACGGGACATGGCGGCAGCGTCCAGCTGTCCACCGGAGGCCCGGGCGGGACCGGTGGCGCGCTCGCGCCAGTCGGTGGCGCGGTGCCGATCGCGACCCAGGGCGGCGGGGCGCCTCGACCCTCACCGCCGGCGGGCGGCTCCGGGTCGGCGGGCGGCTCCGGGTCGGCGCCGCCGAGCCCACAGCCACAGCCACAGCCTCAGCCGGGGCCGCAGCCGACGCCGGTCGACCAGGTCGTCCAGGTCGTCACCTCGGTCACCCAGCAGGCTCCCGCGCCGGTTGGACCGATCGCCACTCAGGCCGTGCAGTCGGCCGGCAGCGCGGCTGACAGCCTGCTCGGACCCCCGCCGTCTACGCCACAGGTGCCGACCGTTCCGTGAGGCGGGCGCCGCTTGCGCTGGGCGTGCTCGCTCTGGCCCTGTCCGCGTGCGGGCAGAGCGCATCGATTGACCCGAGTGCGGTCCCGAGCGCGGCGACGCTCGCCCGCGTCCAGATTCCGGCCGCGGACTGGCCGCGCTTCAACTTCGACGCCCAGCGAAGTGGCGTCGGCCCGACCGCCACCGGGCTCGGCGCGCACAACGTCGGCGCGCTGCGCGTGCGCCGGGTGAGGCTGCCCGGAACGGTCGACGCGTCGGCGATCGAGCTGCACGGCATCGACGTGCGCGGCCGCACCCACGACGTCGCGGTGATGACCACGACCTACGGGCGGACGCTGGCGCTCGATCCCGGGAGCGGCCGGATCCTGTGGGAGTTCACCCCGGGCGACATCAAGGCATTTGAGGGCAGCGCGCAGATCACGACCACAACGCCGATCGCCGACCCGGATCGCCGGTTCGTCTACGCCGCCTCACCCGACGGACGCGTCCACAAGCTGTCCCTCGCCACCGGCCGCGAGGTCCGCTCGGGCGGCTGGCCGGTCAGCGTCACGCTCGACCCGACGCACGAGAAGCTCGCGTCGCCGTTCAACATCACCGGGAGCTCCGTGGTGGTCACCACCGACGGCTACATCGGCGACGCGCCGCCCTACCAGGGGCACGTGGTGATGATCGACCGCTCGTCGGGCCGGATCACGGCGGTGTGGAACGCGCTGTGCTCCGACCGCCACACGCTGATCGATCCGCCCCGGTCGTGCCCGGCCAGCGATGCGGCGATCTGGGGCCGCAATGCCGCCGCGATCGAGCCCGGAACCGGCCGGATCCTCGTCGCCACCGGCAACGCGCCGTTCAACGGCTCGACCGACTGGGGCGACAGCGTGCTCGAGCTCAGCCCCGACGGCAAGCAGCTCCTGCACAACTGGACGCCGACCAATCAGGCGCAGCTGAACTCGAGCGACACCGACCTGGGCAGCACCTCGCCCGCCATCTTGCCGACCTACCACGGCCGGCGCCTGGCCGTCCAGGGCGGGAAGGCCGGCGTGCTCGACCTGCTCGACCTCGACCGGCTCGACGGCACCACCGGCGGACCGAGCGGCCGGCTGGGCGGACAGATCGACGAGATTCAGAGCCCGGGCTCGACCGAGGTGTTCAGCGCGCCGGCGGTGTGGTCGCACGGGGGCCGCATCTACGTGTTCGTCGGCGACAGCGCGGGGACCTGGGCCTACGTGCTGACGGGCGGCGCGGCGCACCCGCGGCTGCGCGTCGCCTGGAAGTCGGATGGCGGCGGCACCAGCCCGGTGATCGCCGGCGGGTTGCTCTACGTCTACGACCCCGGTGGCGCGCTTGACGTCTACCTGCCCGCCTCCGGGCGCCGGCTCGTGTTGCTTCCGGCCGGCAGCGGCCACTGGAACAGCCCGATCGTGGTAGGCGGGCGCGTGATCCTGCCGGTCGGCAACGCCAACGACCACGCGACGAGCGGGACGCTCGACATCTTCCACCTGCCCGGGCACTGAGTTGCCTCCTCGCGCCGCGGGCGGTTGCCGGGCGCCAAGGCTCAGCGCGAGGGCGGGCGGGCGGCGAGCACGTGCGCGAGCAGGTTGCGCGTGATCGCCACCAGGTACGGGTTAGTCGCTCTCGGTGCGAGGGGCGAGGCGCTCGGAACCGGCTCGAGGCCCAGCTCCCAGCCGAGCGTGCCGCTGTTGAACACGAGCGCACCGGAGCGCGCGGTGTAGAGCGTGGTCTGAGCGAGGTTCTCGCCGCGGGGTGGCCTGGGCTCGCCCCGCTCGGGCCGCATGCACAGCGCGCTGCCGCTGCCCACCACCTGGGTGCCGGCCGGGCTGAACGGGGTTCGCGCGTCGAGCTCGTAGCCGACGATGCCTTCGATGCGAATCGAGCGCGACATCCCGGTGTGGCCGAACAGCCACGCGGGCTGCAGGTTCGGCCGCGGGATCCACGTGTAGTAGTCGTAGGTGGGCGGTCCCGGTCGCTTCAGCCGCGGCGTGATGCAGCCGAGGTAGGCCGAGCCGGTGACATTGGCGGCGCCGTATGGGAACGTCCCGGTCGGGGTCGAGCGGTTCGGGTCGCGCGCCGCGTACTCCTTGTAGGCAACGATCGTCTGGTCGGCGGCACCGGGGTCGCTCGCGGCGCGTGAGGAGCGCGCGTAGCGGATCCGCCAGGCCATCGTGTCCGAGCCCAGGAACAGCAGGCTGGTGCCCGCGTTGCGGGCCCGCGCCCAGGCCGCCGCCTGGCGCTCCGACCAGTACTCGGAATGGCCGAAGTCGATCAGCGCCCGGTGGCCCGAGAGCTGGGCGGGATCCTCGTCCACCGACCCGGTCGTGGTGTAGGAGACCGGGTAGCCGTAGCGTTCGAGGAATCGGACCATCGCCACGTCGCGGGCGAAGAACTCCCCCGCGCCGGTGTTGCTGTCGTACGGGCGCTGGTAGGAGACCTCGACACCCTGCCTGGTGCCCGTGATCGCCACCCGGTCGGATCCGCCCGGGTACAGGCTGTCGCCACCCCACGCGTTGTAGGCCTCGTAGGTGGCGGTCGGCAGCTGGGCCAACAGGGGCTGCGGCCGGGCGGCCAGCACCACGAACAGGCAGTCGCTCTCGCCGGTGCGCGCCGACAGCTTGGCGATGTAGACGCCGGTCGGCAGGGCGGAGGGGACGACGAAGGACAGCGTGGGATGCCAGGCGCATTCGGTCAGACCGGTCGTGAAGCTGTGCCGGCAGGGCGGCTGGGCACGGACCCGCAGAGGCGCCGAGACGAGCACCTCGCGGCCACCGCGGCCGCCGTACCAACCCATGCGGAAGATCCGGATCCGCACCGTGCGCGAGCCGGGGGCGCTGACATAGATCCGTTCGGTTTCCCTCACGGGCACCGCCTCCCGTGACACGTAGCCGGCCACGTCGCCACGGGTGACGCCGCCGATGTCCGGCGCGGGCCCGGGCAGGCGCCACGCCGTCGTGCCGGGAAGCCGGTTCTCCGCCGCCACCGAGGCCTGCGCACCGGTCGTGGGCACGAGCCAGCGGTACGTGCCGCGGAGCGAGACCGGGCTCCCGGCGATGGCCGACGGCAAGGGGTGCCCGGCGGTCAGGTGGTCATGCCGGTCCGCGCCGCAACCCGCCGCCAGCGCGCAGACGAACAACGCCGCGGTCGCCAGCCTCCAGCTCACCGCCTGAGCGTACCCGCCGGGCGCGCTCGCCCACGCGGCCGACCGGAGCGGTCAGGCGACGCCGGCGAGGGCGGGGGTGCCCGGGTCCACGGCCGCCGGGACGCCGGGGAGCCGCAGCGTGAAGACCGAGCCGACAAGAGGGGTCGAGGCGACCTCGATCGCGCCGCCCATCGCTTCGGCCAGCGCCTTCGACACCGCCAGTCCGAGGCCGTTGCCCTCGATGCCACGCCGCGCGGCGCCGAGGCGCTCGAACGGCACGAACAGCCGGTCGAGTTCGGCCCGCGTCATGCCCCGGCCGGTGTCGATCACGTCGATGCAGATCGTGTCCTCGTCGCCCGAACGGGCCTGCACGACGACCGTGCCGCCGGGGCGGTTGTACTTGATCGCGTTCGAGATCAGGTTCAGCAGGACCTGCTTGAGCCGGATGCGGTCGGCCAGCGTGGCGAGCTCCTCGGAAACCTCGGCGCTCACCCTCAGCGCTCGCTCGGCCGCGAGCGGCGTGCACAGCGCGACCGCCTGCCGGATCTCGTCGCCGACCTCGACCGCGTCCGGCGAGAGCTCGAGCCTGTCGCCCCCCGCCCGCGACAGATCGAGGAGATCCTCGATCAGGGCGAGCAGGTGGCGCCCGCCGGCGAGGATCTGTTCGACGCTGTGGCGCTGGGACTCGTTGAGCTGGTCGAGGGCCAGGAGCTGGCCGAAGCCGAGGATCGCGTTCAGCGGCGTGCGCAGCTCGTGGCTGGCCCGCGACAGCGCCTCGCTGTTGGAGAACATGCCCATGTATCGACGTAGTTGTCCGAAAGCGTTAGCGGTAGTCCTCCGCGGCGGGTGTGGAGAACTACTGAGACCGCGGTTAGAACCGGTTACGAGCCGCCGAGGCCGTGATCCTCCGCCGCCTTGTAGGCGATCTGGAGGAAGTCCGACAGCGTCAGGGCGGTCATCGTGGAGGCGATGACTCGCGTGACCCGCGGCGCGAACAGCAACCCGGCATGGAAGGCGCCGGAGGTCCACAGTCCCAGGCAGTAGGGACAGATCAGCAGCTCGCCGATCGCGCGGCGAATGCCCTCACCGCGGGCCCGCTCCTCGACCTCGGCCGGGCCGCCCCGGCCCTGGTACTCGGTGAACGGCGCGCGCAGGAAGGCGGTGACCTTGTCCTTGGAGACCAGGCGCGAGAGCTTGTGGCTGGCGATCCCGATCAGGACCACGTCCCGGTTCTCGATCCGCTCCGGCAGGCGTCCCGAGCGTTTGGCGGCCAGCAGCGCGCCGCCGAAGCCGGTGTTGAACACCGTGGCCAGCGCGGCGTAGGTGCGAAACGGCGGCCGCGCCTCGGGCTCGGCGTAGCTCTCGAACGCTTCGCGGGCCTCTTTGGCCAGGGCATCGACACTCATCGACTGCAAGCGCTACCCGGCCCGCCGGGTGGGAAACGCTCCAGATTCCGTGCGCAACAGGCGAGAAGGCTCGAATATACGTGGACGGGCTGGTTGTGATGTGCGGCTAACGGGCACGTATCTCGATCATGAAGCCGAGTGGCGAACACCTGCGCCTCACGTCTATCTGCGCGCTCGACGGAGTTCGAGCGCCTGCCGCGCATGGGCCCGCCACCACGTTTGACGCGCCGGCCGTTGATTTGCCCTGGACCGAGCGTAAGGAATCCAGAAGAACACGCGCGCAGAGAGAAACAAATCGGGCCGAGTGGAGTCTTTTCAGATGCGGGTCGACTTGAGCGTCCCGCACTGAGATCAGGCCCCGCGGATTGGTTCGACAAACGTCGAACAAATGCTATAATTCGATCCGCATCGAACTATGGACGACAAGAGGATGGAATTGGACAATTTTGAAGTAGATCGTCGGACCAGCGCGACGGCTCGGTCCGGCAAGCACGAAACCGCCCGGCGAGTCCGGACCGGCGGCACCAAGCGGGCCGCCGCGACCGGCAACCGGCGCCAGATCCGGCGCCGTCGCACGCATGGCGGAGCCCCGGGGGACACCGGGGTCGAGCTCCGCGCGACCGCTGGTGAGGAGCGTGCCGGCGGGGTCGTCGAGTCACTCGAGCTGTTCCTGCGCCGGGCGCGGCTTCATCCGCTGCTGACCGCGGCGGAGGAGATCGAGCTGGCCAAGCGGATCGAGCGCGGCGACCTCGAAGCCAAGGAGCGGATGATCAACGCCAACCTGCGACTGGTCGTCTCCCAGGCGCGGCGCTACCAGGGTCACGGCCTGCCCATGGAGGACCTCGTCCAGGAGGGCATGCTGGGGCTGATCCGCGCGGTCGAGAAGTTCGACTGGCGGCGCGGGTTCAAGTTCTCGACCTACGGGACGCTGTGGATCAGGCAGGCCATTCAGCGCGGGCTGCAGAACCACGGGCGGACCATCCGGGTGCCGGTGCACGTCTCGCAGCGGCAGGTCAAGGTACGCAAGATCGAGTCCGACCTCAGCACCAAGCTGGGGCGAGAGCCGACCGACGAGGAGATCGCCGCGGTGGCGGAGCTGCCGCTCGAGGAGATCACCGAGTTGCGCGAGCTCAGCCGGGCGATGACGAGCCTGGATCAGCCGGTCGGCGAGGATGGCGAGACGGCGCTGGGCGACCTTCTGGCCAGCGAGCGTCCCGAGCCCCACGAAGAGGTGGCGGTGACCGAGCGTGACCAGCGCGTGAACGAGGCCGTGGGGCGCCTCCCGGCGGCCGAGCAGAGCGTGATCCGCCTGCGCTTTGGCCTGGCCGGCGAGGAGCCTCGGACCCTCCGGCAGGCGGGCAGCGAGCTCGGCATCACGGCCGAGCGGGCTCGCCAGCTCGAGGAGCAGGGCCTCCGGCGCCTGGCCGCGACGGCCGAGCTAGAAGGCCTCAGCGAGGCCGCCTAAGAAGTCTCGACTGCGGCCCGGACGACGGGCCGCAGTCTCCCCGCGGCCCGGGTCACCGGGCCAGCAACACGTCACAGGGCGCGCGTGCGCAGACCCGAGCCGGGAGTGAGTACGCGCGCCATGGCGTGACCGCGCTGGCCGCGCGCGGGTCGATCACGATCAGCGCGGCGTCGCTCTGCTCGGCCACGTCGATCACCGCATCGGCGGTGTCGCCTCCGATCAGGTGCGTGCTGACCTCCAGCCCGCGTTCGCGTAGGTCGTCGGCGGCGGCCGACAAGCGTCGGTCGATCTCCTCGCGATCCGATACGAGCGGCCAGTAGGTCTCGACCAGGTGGACGTGGGCGGCGCGGGCGGCGGCCAGGTCGCCGGCGACGTTGACGGCCGGTGCCGCCCCGCCCTCGGCGTGGGCGTGAGCGACGATCACGTTCGCCGGTTCGTCGATCGCGCCGGCCCGGCGCCGCGCGTGCGCGAAGTCGGCCACCTGGCGCCACATGCTGATCGCGGGAACCAGCAGTCCGCGGGCCGCACCGGCGAGCGCCAGCCTGATCTGGGGGCTGGTCTGGCTGGGCGCCGGCAGCGCGATTTCGAGCTCCACCTGCGAGCCGACCCGGCGCTGGACGGTGTCGCCGAGGCGCTCGAGCAGCCTCAGCGCCTCGGCGTTCTCGGCCAGGACAAGCGCGGTGAACCGGTCGATCCCTTCCTCGCGGGCCCGCTCGACCAACCGGTCGAGCAACACGGTGGCCACGCCGCGGCGCTGCCAGTCGTCGGTCACGGTGACCGCGCACTCGGCGACACCCTCGGTCACCCGGACGAACCGCGCCACCCCCACGATGTCCTCGGGCCGGTTCGTGTCGAGCGCCAGCAATGCCTCGTGGTCGTGGTGGTCGACGTCGGTCAGATACGCGATCTGCGTGTCGCTGAGCGAGGTCTGCGGTGCCTGGAAGCGCAGGTAGCGACTGCGGTCCGAGAGGCGTTCAAACCCCGACAGCAACAGCTCGCGGTCGCTCGCGGCGATCGGGCGGATGATCAGAGTCGACCCGTCGCGCAGACGGGGTCGCTCGGCGCTGCCGGGGGTCAAGAGGCGCTGAGGGGCGCGCCGGAGCGCGCCTGGTCTACGGCGTGGGCGTGGGCGCTGATCGCGTCCACGAGCTGCGGCCAGGCGGCCTCGGGCAGGTCGTGGCCCATGCCCTCGACGATCATCAGGCGCGCCCCCGGGATGGCCCGCGCGGTGGCCGTCGCGCCAGACCGCGCGACCATGCGGTCCTTCGAGCCGTGGATGACGAGCGTGGGAGCGCCGATCGTGCGCAGCTCGGCGGTGCGGTCCCCCGAGGCGATGATCGCGGCGAGCTGGCGGCTCGGCCCGGCGGGGTCGCGCCCGCGGTCGTAGCTGCGGGCGATCATGTCGCGAACGCGGTCGCGGTCGAATGGCAGGCCGCGCGAGCCGATCGCCTCGAATACCCGGGTCGTGTACGCGATGAACGCGTCGCGCTCCTCCGGCGCCTGGCGCAGCAGGTATCTGTAGATGCCAAAGGCCGGCTGCCCCTTCCAGCGGTTGCCGGTGGTGGACATGATCGAGACGAGCGAGCGCACCGTCTCCGGCTGCCGGGCGGCCAGCGTCTGGGCGATCATCCCGCCCATCGAGGCGCCCACGACGTGGGCCGGCGCGATCCCGAGCTTGTGCATGAGTCCGGCGGCGTCGCCGGCCATGTCGGCGAGCGTGTAGGGCACCGGGTCGATCCGCCGGCTGAGGATCTGGCCGCGCGTCGGCGGGGGAGCCGTTACGTGGGTGGAGCGCCCGATGTCGCGGTTGTCGAAGCGCACAACGTGGAAGCCGCGCTCGGACAGCTGGAGGCAGAACTCGTCCGGCCACCCGATCATCTGGGTCCCGAGCCCCATGATCAGCAGCATGGGCGGGTCGGACTCGCTGCCGAAGTGCTCGTAGCACAGGGTCATGCCCTCGCCGATGTCGCAGAGCTGCTCAGCCATCGCTTGGCATGTTGGCGATCTTGCGCGGGGCGTGCTGTCTGGTCGGCGGGCCGAGGACCGATTTCAGTTGTTGTAGAGCGAGTCGAAAAGGCTCGCGTAGCGCTCGTTGACCACGCTCCGCTTGAGCTTCAGCGTCGGGGTCAGCTCGCCGGACTCCTGGGTCAGGTCGTGGTCGAGCAGGGCGAACTTCTTGACCTGCTCGACCTGCGCGTACTTGGCGTTGGCCCGGTCGAGCTCCTTCTGGACCATCTCGCGTACCTCGTCGCGCTGCGCGAGCTCGGCCACGTCCTCGGGCAGGCCGTTCTGCTGCGCCCAGGGGACGATCTCCTCGGGATCGAGCGTGATCAGGGCAACCGGGTAGGGACGGCGGTCGCCGTACATCACGGCCTGGCTGATGAAGCGCGATTGCTTGAGATCGTTCTCGATGTTGGCCGGGGCCAGGTTCTTGCCGCCGGCGGTGATGATGATGTCCTTCTTGCGACCGGTGATCGAGAGGTAGCCGTCCTCGTCGAGCGAGCCGAGGTCGCCGGTCATCAACCAGCCGTCCTCGGTGAACGTCTCCTGGGTGGCCTCGGGGTTGCGCCAGTACTCGCGGAACACGTTGGGGCCCTTGATCAGGATCTCGCCGTCGTCGGCGATCTTCAGCTCGACGCCGGGCATCGCCCGGCCGACCGTGCCGAAGCGGAGGTGGTCGGGCAGGTTGACCGTGCCGACCGCGGTCGTCTCGGTCATGCCCCAGCCCTCGAGCACGGTCACCCCGCAGGCATAGAAGAACTCGAGGATCTCCCTGGCGATCGGGGCGGCGCCCGAGACGCACTTGTCGATCTGCCCCCCGAACAGGCCGCGGACCTTGCCGTAGAGCGCCTCCTCGGCGCGATCGAAGCCGGCTTTGAGTTCGTCCGGGATCCGTTCTCCGCGGCGCTGCATCTGGCGGACCTTGACCCCGAGGTCGACCGCGTCGTGCAGCTTCTGCTCGTCCTCGGCCATGGCCAGCGCCAGCGCGTAGATCTTCTCGAAGATGCGCGGCACCGACGGGACGTAGGTGGGCTTGACCTCCATCAGCTCGGGGACGATCTGCTTCGGGTCTCCGCCGAAGTAGACGATCGCGGTGCCCACGTCGAAGGACGCGAGCTGGACGGTCAGCGCGAAGGCGTGGGCGAGCGGCAGGTACAGGTAGGACAGCTCGCCGTCGTTGATGAAGCCGATCTCCTCGACCATCACTCCGACCGAGGCGCAGTTGCCGTGGCTCAGCACGACGCCCTTGGGACGTCCGGTGGTGCCCGAGGTGTAGATGATCGTGTACGGATCGCCCGGCGAGACCCCTTCGCAGCGGCGCTCGAGCTCGGCGCGGTCGCCGCCCCGGCCGCGCTCGCGAAGCTGGTCGACGGTGAGCTGGCCGTCCTGGCCGTCGGCGTCGATCAGCACCACGTGCTCGAGGTGCTCGAGGCGCTCGCGGACCTCCTCGATCTTGGCCGCCTGGCCGGCGTCCTCGGCGACGACGACCTTCGAGTCCGAGTTGCCGATCACCCACTCGCACTCATCGGGCGCGTTCGTTGGGTAGATCGGCACCACCACCGCGCCGGCCCGGGAGATCGCCAGGCTCGAGAAGGTCCAGTCCACCCGGGTGTTGGCCAGCAGGCTGACGCGGTCACCGGGCGCGACGCCGAGGCTGATCAGGCCGAGCGCGATCTCGTCCACGATCTCGCTGACTTCGGCGAACGTGTGGTCTGCCCAGTTCTCGCCCCGCTTGAAGCGGACCGCGAGACTGTCGCCGAACCGATCAGCCGCGTTGGCCGCCGCCCGGGCGATCGTCCTGTTGCTCGCCTGCACCACTCCTGTTGCCATCACTCACCTCGCTGTGTCATTTCCCGAATCATCGCGACCCATCGACATTCAGGAGCCGCTCGGCGTTGCGGAAGGCCAGCTTGTCACGATCGATGGGGCTGATGGGCGCGCGGAGCAGGAAATCCCGCCCGTCCTCATTCCGACTGTACGGATAGTCGACCGAGAACATCACCCGGTCGGCGCCGACCACGCTGAGCAGGCAGGCGAGCGGCGGGTAGCTGAACATGCCGCTGGTCGTGAAATGGAAGTTGTTGGCGACGTACTCCTCGAGTGCCCTCTCGAGGTTCGCCTGCGCTCTCAGGTTCCGCGAGCTCCGGTCCAGGAAGAACGGGAGCGCCTCGCCCATGTGGCCGAGGATGATCTGGAGGCCCGGGTACTCGTCGAGCACGCCGGCGGCGATCAGGCGCAGGGCATGCAGACCGGTGTCCACGTGCCAGCCCCAGCCGCTCGTGGCCAGCGCCTGCGCGATCCGGGGCGGCAGGTCGCTGTAGTACGCGTCCCTGACCGCGTCCGGCGGCTCGGTCGGGTGCAGGTAGATCGGAACGTTCAGCTTCTGGGCCCGTTCGAAGATCGGCCAGAACTCGCGGGAGTCGAGGAACCGGCCGCGGACGTGTCCGTTGATCAGCGCGCCCTTGAAGCCGTGCTCGGTGACCGTGCGCTCGAGCTCGTCGGCGGCCTGGGCCGGCGCTGCGGTCGGAAGCGCCGCGAACGCCGCGAGCCGGTTCGGGTGTTCTCCGATCGCGTTGGCCAGGTAGTCGTTGGCCTCCCGGGCTCTCGGGACCGCCTGCTCGGGCTCGAGCTGCTCGGTGCCCGGCGCGCCGTGGGAGATGACCTGGATGTCGATGCCGCCGGCATCCATGTCCTTCAGCCGCTGCGGACCGAGATCGTCGAGCTTGGCCTGGAGCCTGGCCATCGGGCTGTCCGGTGGAGGGTCAGGCGCGCGCCGCGCCGCGATCGACTCGAGCACCGGCGCTCGGTAGTGCTCCTCGAGCGCTATCAGCCTCATGCCGGCCTAGTGGCGCGCGCTCCAGCGAGCCATCTTCACGAACAGCTCGGGCGGCGAGAGCGCCGGCAGTTCCGGATCGAACTCCCGGTAGAGATTGGCGACGTTGGCGGCGATCCGCTCCGGGTCGCCCCAGTCGCGGAAGTCGGCGATGTCGATGTCATCGGCGGCCGCCTCGTCGTCCATGCCGGCGTCGAAACGCTGCCTGGCCTCCTCTCGGATGTAGCTGAGGTAGCGCTGGACGTCGCGGACGCCGGAGTCGTCGGTGACCGGGCCGTGGCCGGGGACGATCGTGCGCGCCTCGAGCTCGATGATCCGCTCGCACGCGTTTATCCAGTTGGCGATCGGGCCGGCCCACATCATCGGAGTGCCCTCGATGAACAGGATGTCGCCGGTGAACACGGCCTGGGCGTCCGGGACGTAGGCGATCGCGTCGCCGACGGTGTGCGCCGGCCCGAGCTCGATGAGCTGCACGGTGCGGTCGCCGACGGTCAGGTCTCGCCGTCGTTCGAACGTGTCGGTCGGGAGCCGTTCGGTGACCGAGGCGAAGTCGAACCTGCGCATCCTGGTCTCGGCGAAGGCGTCGAACTCGGGGCCGAGGTCGATCTCGTTGAACAGCATGTGAACGGCCTTGGGTGGAGCCGCCCGCATCACCTCGACGGCGCCGGCGCTGGCCACGATCGGGATGTTGTCGGGGAGCAGCTCGTTCCCGTACCAGTGGTCACCGTTTCCGTGGGTGTTGAACGCCTGGCCGATCGGGCTGTCGTCGGTCACGGCTTTCATCGCGTCGAGCATGTCCCGGGTCAGGTTCAGGTCGAACAGCGTGTCGACCAGGAGCGAGGTGCCTTCGGCGGTGATCAGGCCGGCGTTGCTCCAACCCCACCCGCCGTCGGGCTGGAGGTAGGCGAACAGGCCGTCGCCGAGCTCGTGCAGCCCTCGGGTGTATGCGACGGTTGTCATCGCGTGTCTAGAAGTCCGGTTCGGCCGGGAGCCCGACGTAGTTCTCGGCCAGGGTGTGGGCGGCCGCCTGCGACTGCGCGACGTAGTCGAGTCGGGCCAGCTGAAGCCGCTGCTGGAACGGGTCGCCGCCGAGGTCGTGCAGCATCTGGGTCATGTAGTTGGAGAAGTCCTGGGCTCGCCACACCCGGCGCAGGGCAGCCGTCGTGTAGCCGTCCAGGCGCTCTCTGGAGCCGTTCCTGATCAGCTCGACCAGGCCGGGGGCGAGCAGCCGCACGTCGTTGACCGCGAGGTTCAGTCCCTTGGCGCCGGTGGGGGGGACGATGTGGGCGGAGTCGCCGGCCAGGAACAGGCGGCCATGCTGCATCGGCTCCGCGACGTAGGAGCGCATCGCGGTGATCCCCTTCTCGTAGATGTTGCCCTCGTTGACCTCGCCCAACCGTTCTCCCAGCTCGTCCCAGATCCGGTCATCCGGCCAGTCCTCGATGTCCTCGTCGGCCGGGACCTGGAGATAGAGCCGGCTGATCGTCTCCGAGCGCATCGTGTAGAGCGCGAACCCCCGCTCGTTCCACGAGTAGATGAGCTCGTCGGTGGCGGGTCTTGCCTCCGCCAGGATCCCCAGCCAGCCGAACGGGTACGTGTAGTCGTACTCGGTGATGTGGTCCTGGATGGTCCGGCGGCTCACGCCGTGGAAGCCGTCGCACCCGGCGATCGCGTCGCAGATGAGCTCGTGGTCTTGTCCCTCGTGGTCGTAGGTGAGGCGGGGGTTGTCCGACTCGAGGTCGTGGAGCGCGACGTTGTTCACCTCGAAGTGGACCGGGACGTCCTTCTCCAGGAGCGCGCCCGTGAGGTCCTTGACCACCTCCTGCTGCCCGTAGATCGTGATGTGGCGGCCGGTCAGCCCGGCCATGTCGATGTAGTGGTTGCGCCCGTGGTGGCGCAGGAAGATGCCGTTGTGCTCGAGGCCTTCCCGGTCGAGGCGCTCGCCGACGCCGAGCTCGTGCATGAGGTCGACGGTGTTCTGCTCGAGCAGGCCGGCGCGCACGCGCTCCTCGACGTAGACGCGGTCGCGCGCCTCGAGCACCACGCAGTCGATGCCGTCGCGCTGCAACAGCATGGCCAGGGTGAGCCCGGCCGGACCGGCGCCGATGATGCCAACCTGGGTGCGCACGGCGGCGAGTCTAGGTCGCTTCGTCGGTTGGTGGCGTCGCGACGACGATCACCTCGAGGTTGCGCGGGCCGTGCACGCCGCGCACTCTCGTCATCTCGATGTCGACGGTGGCGGAGGGGCCGGAGATGAACGTGAGCGGCCGGGTCGTGCGTGTTTCGAGCCTCGCGATGGCTTCGGGCACCGAGGGGACGATCTGATCCTGCCTGACCACGCAGAGGTGATAGTCGGGAAGGAGGGTGAGGACGCGGCGGCCCATC
The DNA here is from genome assembly GCA_963811135.1 of uncultured Solirubrobacterales bacterium. Classification (GTDB taxonomy): domain Bacteria; phylum Actinomycetota; class Thermoleophilia; order Solirubrobacterales; family Solirubrobacteraceae; genus Palsa-465. The sequence continues at coordinate 155,968 of CAWEQG010000019.1, forward strand.
CCGGGGCCCGCGTCGAGGACGATCGTGCCGGTCTGGGCGATGGCCACCGCGCAGGTGGTGAGCACCCCGCCGGCCGCGTCGAGTTGGTCGTGGGTGAGGAGCGGGTCGTCCCTGAGAGCGTCTACACCGGTAAGCCATGTGTCCGGGATCCCGTCGGGCACGACGATCCGCTTGCGGTTCTCGAGCGCGGCGCGCACGGCTTCCTCGAGTTCGGTCGGGTCGATCACGTGGGTGGTCGCGTCGTAGTGGGCCAGGCGGTCGAGGAACGTGTCGAGTCCGTCGTCGGTGGCGGTTCGGTATTCGCGAGGGATCGGCGGGCTCGGTTCGGCCCCCGCGATCGCGGTGCGGACCTTGGTCAGGATGTCGTCGCGCGCCGTCATCCCTTCTGGCGCTTTCTCCACCAGTCGCGGAACGGCTCGGCTGGGGGGTCGGGGAGGTCGCGCGTGTGGGTCCATCTGGACAGCGGTGGGGGCGCGGCGTGCCGGACGAAGCGCATGAGCTTGGCTGACCTGAGCGCCGCGGTCCAGCGCCGGCGTCCGCTCATCGCGGTCGCCGCTGCCGCGAACGTGGCGTCTTGCACTTTGTGGGGCTTGGCCTTGACCGCGTCGTGGCGGAGCTTGACCAGGATCGTCGGGATGTCGATCTCGACCGGGCAGACCTCGTAACAGGCGCCGCACAGGCTGGAGGCGAACGGCAGCTGGGGGGCGTGCTCGACGCCGACCAGAAGCGGGGTGAGGATCGCGCCGATCGGTCCCGGGTAGGTCGCGCCGTAGGCATGGCCGCCGGTGCGCTCGTACACGGGGCAGACGTTGAGGCAGGCGGCGCAGCGGATGCACCTGAGCGCCTGTCGGCCGACGTGGTCTCTGAGCGCGTTGGTGCGCCCGTTGTCGAGGAGGACGATGTGGACTTCCCTGGGCCCGTCTCCTTCGGCGACCCCGGTCCAGATCGAGTTGTAGGGATTCATCCGCTCGCCGGTGGACGAGCGCGGGAGGAGCTGGAGGAACACCTCGAGGTCTCTGAACGTGGGGATCAGCTTCTCGATCCCGACCACGCTGATCAGGGTGTCGGGGAGCGTCAGGCACATGCGGCCGTTGCCCTCGGACTCGGCCACGAGCAGGCCGCCGGTCTCGGCGATCGCGAAGTTGGCGCCGCTGATCGCCACCTTGGTCTGCATGAACAGCCGTCGGAGGTGAAGGCGGGCGGCTTCGGCGAGGGCGTGCGGGTCGTCGGTCAGGTCGGCCGGCGCGTCGGGCATGTGGTCGAGGAAGATGCGGCGGATCTCGGCCCGGTTGCGGTGAAGGGCCGGCACCACGATGTGGCTCGGCCGGTCGTGCGAGAGCTGGATGATCAGCTCGGCCAGGTCGGTTTCGTGGGCGGAGATGCCTGCTTGCGCGAGCGAGCGCACGAGCCCGATCTCCTGGGTGGCCATCGACTTGACCTTGATCACCTCGGTGTGGCCGGTCTGCTTGATGAGGCGCGTTGTGATCTCGGTCGCCTCTTGCGCGTCGCCCGCCCAATGGACGTGGGCGCCGCGGGCGGTGGCGTTCTGCTCGAACTCCTCGAGGTAGCGGTCGAGGTGGTGCAGGACGTCGTCCTTGATCGCGGCGCCGGCGTGGCGGAGCTCCTGCCAGTCGGGCGTCTCCGCGACGAGGCCGGCCCGGCGTTGCCTGATCGTGGCCGTGGCGTTGCGGACGTTGCGGCGCAGCTGGGAGTCGTTGACCGCCTGGCGCGCGTTGTGCGCGAACGGCGGGTCCTCGGTCCAGATGAGCTCGCCGCCTGGCCCGGTCATCGGGTCGCTTCGGCCTCGGTGCTGGCCAGGATCTCGGCCAGGTGGAGGGTCTTGATTCCCGCCCGGATCCGCTCCAGGCCGCCACCGATGTGCATGAGGCACGAGCGGTCGCCCGCGCACAGGATTTCGGCACCCGACTCGATCACCGACTCCATCTTGTCGGCCAGCATGGCCGCCGAGACATCGGGATTCTTGATCGAGAACGTGCCGCCGAAGCCGCAGCACTCGTCGTCGCGGGGCAGGTCGATCAGGTTTATGCCGCGGACGTTCCTCAGCAGGCGGTACGGGCGGTCGCCCACGTGGAGCATGCGGAGCGAGTGGCAGGTGGGGTGGTACGTGACGCGATGGGGGAAATACGCGCCGACGTCCTCGGTCTGCATGACGTCGATCAGGAACTGGGAGAGCTCGTAGGTCTTCTCGGCGGTCTCAATGGCTCGATGTGCGAGCGCCTGGTCGCCGGCGTCGCGCGCGATCATGGCGTGCTGGTGGCGAATCGCGCCGGCGCAGGAGCCGGAAGGGACCACGATGTAGTCGTACTGGATGAACGTGTCGACGTACCGTCTGACCAAGGCCGGCTCGAAGTAGCCACTGTTGGCGTGCATCTGGCCGCAGCACGTCTGCTCGAGCGGAAACTCGACCCGCTGGCCGAGCCGCTCGAGGATCTTGACCGTCGCCTTACCGGCGTCCGGGAACAGCGCGTCGATCAGGCAGGTGGTGAACAGGGCCACGCGCATGCGCCGTGCATCATGCCCGGTCGGGCGGTGGCGGGGTCACGACACTGCACCTTTTCTGCAACTTTTCAGTTGCATTCCGGTCGGGGGCCGGGTTTCGGGTGGACACTCGCGGCATGTACCCCCGTTCTACCGCGAGTGATCTGCCATTCGTCCCGCCCGCCGGGGTGAACGGCGGTTCGCTCGGCTATAGCGCAGCTGACCTACCACTCGCCCGGGGGGCGTAGTCGAATGGCGGATTACTCGCGCGATCAGGCGGTCACGCGCATCGCGGGTAGTCAGCGGAACCTGATCAGCACGGCGCAGCTGTGTGAGTGTGGGCTTGGGAAGGACGCGGTGGCGCGTCGGGTCAGGGCCGGATGGCTGCGCCTCGTGTTCCATGGGGTGTACTCGGTCGGCTCGGGCGAGTTGCCGCCGCTGGGGCTCGAGTTCGGGGCGCTGCTGTCATGCGGCAAGGGCACGCTTGTCAGCCACCGTTCCGCGGCCTTCGTGTGGGGGATGCGCAAGAACCCGCCGCCGAAGGTGGAGGTCTCGATTGTCGGACCTGGCTGCCGGTCGCGCAAGGGCATGCGAGTGCATCGGATCGAGGCGATCGACAAGCGTGAACTGCGCCGGCACGAGGGGCTGTGGGTGAGCTCGCCGGCGCGAGTGGTGCTCGAGGTGGCCGCGGTCGGCTCGCGGGATGAGCTGATCGACGTGCTCGATCAGGGGTTGGCGCTCCGGCGATTCACGCCCCGGGATCTCGAGGCCGTGCTGGCCCGACACCGTGGTCGGCGCGGCGCCGGCCGGCTGGCGGAGCTCCTGGGCGATGAGTCGGTGATGGCGATCAGCCGCTCGCGGGCCGAGAAGGCATTCTTCCGGCTGATCCGGGATGCCCGCCTGCCGATGCCGGAGACCAACGTGCCATTCGGGCGGTTCGAGGCGGACTACCTGTGGCGCGAGCAACGGCTGGTGGTGGAGCTCGACACGGTCACGTACCACAGCGGGCCCGGGGTCTTCAAGCGGGATCGCGAGAAGGCGCTCGTGTTCCGCGACGCCGGCCTGGACTTGCTTCGCTTCACGCGCGCACACGTCGTGTATGAGCCGACCGTGACCCTGGTCAGGCTGGCCCAAACGCTCGCGCGACGGAGCGCGGCGTAGCGCGGGCGGCTCGCGGCGTAGCGCGGTCGGATCGCGGTGTGGCTCAGGCGGCCTGCGGCGCGGACTGGCGCCGCTGCACCTCGGCGCGCACGACCGGCGCCACCCGGGTGCCGAACAGCTCGATCGAGCGCATCACGTCGGCATGGGCGACCGCGCCCACGCTCATCTGGGCGATGTAGCGCTGATGGCCGAACAGCTCATGCTCGAACAGGAGCTTCTCGGCCACCTCCTCGGGTGAGCCGACGGCCAGAGCACCGCGCGGCGAGCGGAGCGCGTCGTACTCCCGGCGGCCGGACGGCGGCCAGCCGCGCTCCCGGCCGATGCGGTTCATCATCGCCAGGTAGGGGGCGGCGAATGCCGAGTCGGCCTCCCGCGAGGTCTCGGCGACGAACGCGTGAGTGTTGATGGCGACCGTGGCGCCGGCCGGATCGTGACCGGCGGCGGCGAACGCCTCGCGGTAGAGGTCGACCAGCGGCACGAACCGCTCGGGCTGGCCGCCGATGATCGCGACCGTGAGCGGCAGGCCGAGCGCGCCGGCGCGGATCACCGACTGCGGCGTACCGCCAACCGCCACCCACACGGGCAGCGGATCCTGCACCGGCCGCGGCCAGACGACCGCGTCGTTCAGCGCCGCGCGGTGCTGGCCAGACCAGGTGACGCGCTCGGACTCCCGGATCCGGAGCAGCAGCTCGAGCTTCTCGGCGAACAGCTCGTCGTAGTCGTCGAGGTCGTAGCCGAACAGCGGGAAAGACTCGATGAACGAGCCACGCCCGGCCATGATCTCCGCCCGCCCGCCGGAGATCAGGTCGAGCTCGGCGAACGCCTGGAACACCCGCACCGGATCATCCGAGCTCAGCACGGTGACCGCGCTCGAAAGCCGGATGCGCTCGGTGCGCGCGGCGATCGCGGCCAGCGCCACGGCGGGTGAGGACACGAGGAAGTCGGGGCGGTGATGCTCGCCCACGGCGAACACGTCGAGCCCGAGCTGGTCGGCGAGCTCCGCCTCCTCGAGCAGCTGGAGCATTCGCTCCCGCGGGCTGACGCCCGAGGCGAGGTCGGCGAAGGTAGCAAGGCCGAGTTCCATGCCGGAGAGCATAGCAGGTAGTTGTGCCCTCAACCGTTGATCAGGCGGCGGGTTCCGCCACCGGCTCGGCCGTCGTGGCGAGCTGCCGCGCCCGGGTCTTGGCCGCCCCGACCGCCTCGGTCAGGGTCGCGAGGTCGTATACCCCGTAGTGCCGGCGCCCGTTGATGAAGAACGTCGGGGTGCCGGACACGCCGCTCTCGTCGGCGCTGGCCACGTCCTCGCTCACGCGCGCGGCGTGTTCGCGCCGGCGCAGCTCCTCCCGGAAGCGCTCGACGTCGAGGCCGAGATTGGCCGCGTGGCGGGCCAGGTCGCGCGGGCTGAGCTGGTCCTGGTGGGAGAGGAGGGTGTCGTACATGTCCCAAAACCGGCCCTGGGCGGCGGCGGCTTCGGAGGCCTCGGCGGCGAGCTGGGCGGCGGGGTGGACGTCGTTGAGCGGCAGATGGCGCCACACGTAGCGGACGTCCGCGCCGTGCTCGGTGAGCAGCTCGCGGATCGCGTTCTCGGCGTGGCCGCAGTACGGGCACTCGAAGTCCCCGTACTCGACGAGCGTGACCGGCGCGTCGTCGGGGCCGCGGATGTGGTCGTACTCGGGGTCGACGTCGACCGCGAGGTCGAGGATGTCCTCGGCCGTGCGGCCGACCTGGCGCGCCCGGACGTTCTCGGGCAGTCGGCGAATCAGGCGCGTGACCGCCCGCGCCACGAGCGGGGCGATGACGACGGACGCCAGCGCGCCCAGGCGTGCCTCGTCGAGCGCGATGCCCTTGAAGGCCAGACTGGACACCAGCAGCGAGACCGTGAAGCCGATGCCGGCACAGGCTCCGGCCGCCAGAAGTACCGGCTCCGAGACCGGCAAGCGCGGGCCGTGCAGGGCGGGCCGCGACGCGATCCACGAGCCGGTGAAGACGCCGACCGGCTTACCGAGCACGTAGCCGAGCAGGATCCCCCACGTGATCGGAGAGGACACCGCACTGCTCAAGACGTGGCCGGTCAGGTGAATCCCCGCGTTGGCCAGCGCGAACAGCGGCACGATCACATAGCTCGTCCACGGGTGCAGCTCGTACTGGAGCCGCTCGTTGGGGGAGATGGCCGCCTGGAGGCTCTGCTGGGCCGAGCGGGCGAGCTCGGGCGTCGGCTGCTCGCGAAACTCGCGGGTCAGCGCCGTGGCTCGCTCGAGGTCCTCGCGCGAGGGCGGGTAGGCGCTCGTCCCCAGCCCGATGGCGAGGCCCGAGATCACAGGGTCGATGCCCGACTTGAACATGGCGATCCAGATCGCCACCGCGATGGCGATCGAGATCGGCGCGCGCCCGAACGGCACGTAGCGGAGCGCCACCAGCACTCCGAACAGAGCGATGGCGATCGCGAGCGCCCCGACCGACACGTGGGTCGTGTACACGGTGGCGATGACCACGAGCGCGGCCAGATCGTCGACGACGGCCAGTGTGAGCAGGAACACGCGGATGCGGACCGCCGTCCTCGGGGTGACGAGCGCGACCGCCGCCAGCGCGAAGGCGGTGTCGGTCGACATCGCCGCGCCCCAGCCGTGCCCTCCGGGCCGGCCGGCGTTGAACGCGAGGTAGATCACGATCGGGACGGCGATGCCCCCGATCGCCGCGAACACCGGGATGGCCAGCCGGCGGCGCTCGCGCAGCTCGCCGAGGTCCAGCTGGCGCTTGGCCTCGAGTCCCACCACGAGGAAGAACAGCGTCATCAGGCCCTGGTTGACCCAAGTGCGGAGATCGGCGGCGATCCCGTGGCTCCCGACCCGGATCGCGAAGTCCGTCGTCCACACCGATTCGTACGTGTGCCACCACGGGGTGTTCGCCCACAACAGGGCGGCGATCGCCGCCCCCAGCATTACGAATGCCCCGCCGGTCTCGGTGCTCAGGAAGCTGCGGACGGGCGCGGCGAGGTTGCGCGCCCACGCCGTCCGCCCGCCGAACGGGACCGTCTCGGTGCCCACGCTCATCCGCGTCTACTCGACGAGCGGGGGATCCCGGAGGTTGGAGTTGATCTGGCTCGACAGCGCCTCGGCGGCGGCGCGCTGGGCAAGGCGTCGCTGCTCGTCGTCAGTGCGCCCGATCAGCGCGGTCCGGTAAGCGTCGGCGGCGATTTCGTAGCGCTGGTGCTCGCGTTCGGTGGCCAGCGCCGCCTCGCGGCGGAGCGTCTCTGCCCGGTCGGTGACCGCCGCGGCCGGCTCGTCGGGCCCGTGCAGTTCACGGTGCTCGATCTCTCGCACGAACGTGAACCCCCGGTCGCCCACCCGGACCGGGCGATGGCGGACTGAGACGATGGCGATCGAGCCGTCGTCCAGGACGTCGGTCGAGACCTCGAAGCGCGTGTACGGCTCGATCGCAGCCAGCCATTGCCGGCGCCGGTCCACCACCTCGGCGTTGCTGCGTCCCTCGACGGAGTTCGCGGTGAGCTCGGCGACGTGCACCCATCCCCAGTGGGTGGCGATCAGGAGCCCGCCCACCAGGACGGCGAGCACGCCGGCCACGTCGATGCCGCTCGAGACCGCATCGACCACGCCGAGCAGCACGAGCAGGACGCCGGTCACGAGCGAGACCGCGGTGAGCGTCGCGCCGGTTCCCACGATCCGACGGCGTGCCCGGCTGGGCAGGATCGTCTCCGGGCGGCCAACCGCCTGGGGCAGCTTGTCGAGGTCTTCGCCGAGCAGCCGGTCGTCCGGCGCAAAGCCGACCAGGTCGGCCGGGTTGGAGACCTCGTTCATCCGAGATCAAGTTACTCCTCGACCGGCGTGCCTCGCGGTGCTTAACTTGATCGCGCCCGGGGGGCAGCGCATGAGTCCCAACCCTGGAAAGGGGCACCGATGCCATTCTTCTTCTTCACTGTCGAACAGAACGAGCGAGCGATCGTCGAGCGGTTCGGAAAGTTCGTACGAGTCGCCAGCCCCGGGTTGTCGACCAAGACCCCGTTCGTGGAGCGGGTGGCGGGGCGAATGAGCCTGCAGGTCGAGCAGCTCAACGCGGAGATCGAGACCAAGACGAAGGACAACGTGTTCGTCCATGTCAAGCTCGCGGTCCAGTACCGGGTGGGGGCGACCGAGCAGCAGGTCCAGGACGCTTACTACAAGCTCGACAGCCCCGAGGTGCAGATCCAGTCCTACGCATTCGACGTGGTCCGCTCGCACATCCCGAGCATGGGCCTCGACGAAGCCTACGCGGACGCGGACACGATCGCCATGCACATCCAGGACACTCTGCATCGCCAGATGGCCGACTACGGCTACGAGATCGTCAAGGCGCTGGTGACCAACATCGAGCCCGATCAGCGGGTCAAGGACGCGATGAACAACATCAACGCCTCGCAGCGCAACCAGATCGCGGCGGCGGCGCAGGGCGACGCGCAGAAGACCCTCGCGGTCAAGAAGGCCGAGGGCGAGAAGGAGACCATGCGACTGCAGGGCGAGGGTGTGGCCGCCGAGCGCAAGGCGATCGCCGAGGGCCTGCACGAGTCGCTCGAGATCATCGCCCAGCACGGGCTCGACATGCGCGAGGCGATGGCGCTGGTCGCGCTCACCCAGTACACCGACATGATCCGGGCGCTGGGGGAGGCGGCCAAGACCAACACGATCCTGCTGCCGCACTCGCCCTCCGCGGTAGGCGATCTGATGGCGCAGATCCGCGACGGGATCCTGGTCGGCGACCTGGCCTCCGATACCGTGACCAACTCCGACCGCACCAGCCCAGCGCTTCCGCCGGGCCGACGCGCACAGCCACCGACCCAATAGCTAGGCTGGCCAGGGCCGCAGCTCGCGCACAGCGCGGGCTGCGCCGGCGCCCAGCCGCTTGGCGCTCCACGGGTTGTAGAGCGGCCCGGTGCCGTCGATGAGCAGCAATGCAGCCTGAGCCACGCCGCCGGCCGCCACCGGCCCCGGCTCATCCAGGGCGTCGGCGAGGAGGCTCAGCTCCTCGCGAGCGGCGGTCACCGAAACCCGGCTCGGCATCACCCGGCCGGTAACGATGGGCCGGCGCTCGTGCGCCTCGCGGACGATGCGCCGAAGCGCCTGGGCGAGCGAGCGACGCTGCTCGGGCTCGGTGAGATGTTGGGCGCGTAGCGCGAGTGCGCGGCTCGCCTCGGGCGGAGTGCCGCCGGCGAGAGCGCGATCCAGCCGCCCCGATTGCCAGCGCGCGGCGAAGCGGTCACGGAGCCGCGGTCGCGTGGCCACCACGTACCCGTCCCATCCGGCTCCGACGAGGAGCGTGCATGGCTGTCTGTTGAGCAAGTAGTTCATGACCATCAAAGATGTTACGCCGGTCATGATGACCTGTCAAGTGCTTTTGTTGGTCACGCGGCTAGAATCGATTCCGTGAGCGAATTGCCGTCCTGGTATCCCGGAAGCGAGAACCGCCCAGCGCCGATGCCGCTACTGCGCGTCCAGGGGTTCGTCAACACCTATGACGTCGAGAACGAGACGGATCTTCTCGCCGACGTCGAGACCGCGCGCGCCTGGCTGACCGACGCCGGTCTGGTCGCGAAGGGAGCCACGCTGGGTGACGCCGACCTGGCCCTGGCGCGCGAGGTACGCGAGGGCATCCGCGCTCTCCTCGAGGGTGGCCACGAGGTGGACCCGCTGCGCCGCGTGGCGGCCGCCCACCGAGCTCGGCTCACGGTGACCGATGACGGCGCGGTCGGGCTGGAGAACGCCGCCGAGGGACAGCTCGGCGACGGGCTGTTCGAGCTGCTCTTGACCATCCACGGCGCCCAGGAGGATGGAAGCTGGTCCCGCCTGAAGGTGTGCGCCAATCCGGACTGCCGGTGGGCCTTCTTCGATCGCTCGCGCAACCAGCAGGGCAACTGGTGCAGCATGGCAGTTTGCGGCAACCGGATGAAGAACCGCCAGCTCCGCGCCCGGCGCCGCTGAGCGCCGGTCACGGCTTCCCCGGACCGCCGTGCCGCCGGCTGGACGGGCGGCCGTCTCGGCCGGCCCCCTTGACATGGGCGAACGTGGTCTGATTTGATCGACTCTGATCGTTTTGCTCTGAGGGAGCGACGGTATTGGTTCGAGCCGACCTGGGTTTGGCACGGATCGAACACATCCGCGCACGCACCGGGGGAGCTGACGATGCTCGGTGTCCTGCCAAGACGAACACAGGAGTCGTCGTATGCAAGAGGTCGGTAGTTGCCGTTCGCAGGGGCGGCGTATCGGTCGTTCGTTGGGCCAGACGGTCACCCTGGCGGCCACGGTGGTGAGCCTCGCCGCATGCGGTGGCTCTTCCAGCAGCTCCTCGTCCGCGAGCGGCACGTCGAGTGCGGCCGCAGCGTCGAGCTCGACCAGTGCCGCGAGCTCGGGCGGGTCGCTGAAGACGGGGCTGAAGGTGTTCGTGATCCCGAAGAACCTCGGCAACAACTACTTCACGGTGGCCGACAGCGTGAAGACGGGCGGTGCACTGGCAGCGCTGGAGACGCTCGGGGAGACCGGCACCGAGACCAGTGGCTCGGCCGCCACGTCGGCCTCGCAGCTTCCGGCGATCCAGGCGGCGATCGCCAAGGGCGCCAACGTCCTGATCGTCTCGGCCACCGACCCGACCGCGCTGTGTCCGACGCTCAAGTCGGCGATGGCGCGCGGCGTGACCGTCGTGACCTACGACTCCGACGCGCCGACCTGCCGTCAGCTGTTCACCAACCAGGCCTCGACGGCGGCGATCGGCACGAGCGAGGTCGACCTGCTGGCCAAGCAGCTCGGGAGCAAGGGCGACATCGCGATCGTGTCGGCGGCGGCGTCGGCCACCAACCAGAACGCCTGGATCGGCTTCATGAAGCAGGAGCTCAAGAAGTACCCGAACATGCACCTGGTCTCGACCGTGTACGGCAACGACGACCCGACCACGGCGACCCAGGTCACCCAGGGCCTGCTCCAGAAGTATCCGCACCTGGCGGGCATCATCTCCCCGACCACGGTGGGCATCGCCGCCGCCGCTGCCGTGCTCGACACGCCGCAGTACCGCGGCAAGGTCAAGCTGACCGGCCTCGGCACCCCGCTGTCGCTCAAGAAGTTCGTCGACGACGGGACGATCGAGGGCTTCGAGCTGTGGGATCCGTCCAAGCTCGGCTACCTGGCCGCCTACGCGGCGGTGAACGTCGCGTCGAAGAAGATCACCGGCGCGTCGGGGCAGTCGTTCACGGCCGGCAAGCTCGGGAGCTACACCGTCGGCCCCGACAGCACGATCATCCTGGGACCGCCGACCGTGTTCACCAAAGCGAACATCGCCCAGTTCAATTTCTAGTAGATACATGCAGGAGGATCGGATCGCCGGCGTACCGCCGGCGCTCCGGGCCTCCCAGGCAGTGAGCTGACCATGTCGCCGCAGATCCTCGCGCTGGAGCACGCCAGCAAGGCATTCGCGGGCGTACACGCGCTCGAGGACGTCTCGCTCGTGCTCCACACCGGCGAGGCGCACGCATTGGTGGGGGAGAACGGCGCCGGCAAGTCGACGCTGGTCAAGATCCTCGGTGGCGTGCATCAGCCCGATGCGGGGACGCTGCGAGTGGGGGGCGAAGAGGTCATCCTGTCCGGGCCGGCAGACGCCCGCGACCGCGGCATCGCCGTGATCTACCAGGAGCCGACGCTGTTTCCGGACCTGTCGGTGGCGGAGAACGTGTTCATCGGCCGCCAGCCGCTCCGTCGCGGGCGGCGGATCGATCATCGGGCGATGGAGCGCACGGTGACCGAGATCTTCGATCGGCTCGGCGTGCGCCTCGACCCCGAGCGGATCGCCCGTGGCCTCTCGATCGCCGAGCAGCAGCTGGTCGAGATCGCCAAGGCGCTCTCGCATGAGGCCAAGGTGGTGATCATGGACGAGCCGACCGCGGCCCTGTCGCCGATCGAGGTCGAGCGGCTCTTCGGGGTGGTGCGGACCCTGCAGGCGGACGGCACCGCGGTGCTGTTCATCTCGCATCGCCTGGGCGAGGTGTTCGACATCTGTCAGCGGGTGACCGTCCTGCGCGACGGGAAGCTCGTGCTGTCGCGTGAGCTCGAGGGGATCACGCCGGACGATCTGGTGCGCGCGATGGTCGGGCGAGACGTGCTGGCCGGCGCGTACGAGAAGCACCAGCCCGGGGACCGGGTCCTGGCGGTCGAGCGGCTCACTCGCGAAGGCATCTTCGTCGACGTCTCGTTCGACGTCCATGCCGGTGAGATCGTGGCGCTGGCGGGCCTGGTGGGGGCCGGGCGCAGCGAGGTGGCCCGCGCCGTGTTCGGCATCGACCGCTACGACGCCGGGTCGGTGCAGATCGGCGGACGGTCACTGAGGCGCGGCTCGCCAACGGCCGCGATGGCCGCCGGCGTCGGCTTCGTTCCCGAGGACCGGCGCCAGCAGGGCCTGGTCATGGACGAGTCGATCGCGCGCAACATCGCGCTGGCCTCGATGCGCAGGCTGACCCGCGCCGGCCTTCTGCTGGGGCGGACCGAGCGTTCGTTCGCCACCGACTGGGCCGAGCGCCTCCAGGTGAAGTACAACCGGATCACGAGCCCCGTGACGTTCCTGTCGGGCGGAAACCAGCAGAAGGTGGTGCTCGCCAAGTGGCTGAGCCGCCGGCCCGCGCTGCTGATCGTTGACGAGCCGACCCGGGGAATCGACATCGGCACCAAGGCCGAGGTGCACCGGCTGATCGAATCGCTCGCGCGCGAGGGCGTGGCCGTGCTGGTGATCTCCTCGGAGCTGCCGGAGGTGCTCTCGCTCGCGGACCGGATCCTCGTCATGCACGAGGGCCGGCTGGCGGCCGAGCTCAACCACAGCGAAGCGACCGAGGAGAAGATCGTCGCGGCGGCCACCGGCCAGGCGGCCTCGAGCCCGGGCGCGCAGGCGGCGCCGGCGTGAGCGCCACCGCCGAGGCCCAGCCCACGCTGGCCCCGGCCAGCCCGCGCCGGCTGGTCGACCTCGTGCTCCGCGCCCGGACGTTCGGGATCGTGGGCGTGCTGGCGCTGTTCGTGCTGATCACGACCGCGCTCGAGCCGCGCTTCCTGGGCGCGTCGAACATTCGCTTCATCCTCAGCGAGACGAGCCTCTATGCCCTGGTCGCGGTCGGCGAGACGCTCGTGGTGCTCACGCGCAACGTCGATCTGTCGGTCGGCTCGGTGGTCGGGCTGTCCGCCTACGTCTCGGCCAACATGTTCCAGCAGCACCACGGCATCCCGATCCCGGTCGTGTTCCTGGTCGGGCTCGGCATCGGACTGGCCTGCGGGATCACCACCGGCGTGATCACCGCGATTGGCCGGGTGCCGAGCCTGGTGGTGACGCTCGCCATGCTGTACATCATCCGCGGGGTCGACACGATCATCGTGGGCAGCGGCCAGGTGGTGGCCAACGCGCTGCCGCAGTCGTTCATCAACATCTTCCACGCCACGATCCTCGGCATCCCGGACCTGGCGCTCGCCACCGCGGCGGTGGTCGCGGTCGCCGCGTACTACCTGCGGTCGTTCATCTCCGGGCGCGATCTGTACGCGATCGGGTCCGATCCCGCGGCGGCCGGGCTGGCCGGCATCCCGATCGCCAAGCGGGTGTTCACCGCGTTCGTGCTGAGCGGCGCGATCGCCGGGCTGGGCGGCGTGGTGTGGGCCACGCAGTACAACACGATCGACGCGACCGCCGCCACCGGCCTGGAGCTCCAGGTGATCGCCGCCGTGGTGGTTGGGGGCGTGGCGATCTTCGGCGGCAGCGGCAGCGTGGTCGGCGCGGCGCTGGGGGCGCTGCTGCTACAGACGATCAGCTCCGCGCTCAACGTGCTGGGCGTGGCGTCGATCTGGACCGAGGCGATCGCCGGATTCCTGCTGCTGGTCGCGATCACGCTCGATCGCGGCATCCAGCTGCGGCTGGCGGCGGCGTTGCGGCGGCGAAGGGTGCACCTTGGAGCGTGAGCCGGCGCAGTCGCAGGTGTCGCTCGCACCCGGCGGGGGAGCGCCGCTCGATTCGCTGCGCGGGGTCGGCCAGCTGAGGTCGCTGGTGCGCTGGGAGTCGGCGCTGGCCGTGGCGCTCGTCGCGGTGCTCGTGCTGGGCACGCAGATCTCTTCGCAGTTCCTGTCGAGCTACAACGTCTTCACGCTGTGCACCAACATCGGCGACCTGGCGATCATGGCCCTGCCGATGACGCTGATCATCATCACCGGGGAGATCGACCTGTCGGTCGCGTCGATCCTGGCGCTGGCCGCCGAGTTGCTCGGGTACCTCTGGATGCACCACTGGCCGATGGCGCTGATCTTCCTCGTCGTGCTCGCGGTGGGCGCGATCGCCGGAGCGGTCAACGCGATCCTGATCACGCGCGTCGGCCTGCCGTCGCTGGCCGTGACGATCGGCACGCTAACTCTGTACCGCGGCCTGGCCAACGTGGTGCTCGGCCCCACCACCGTGTCGAACTTCCCGACTCCGTGGAGCAATCTCGGGGTGAGTGGGTTCCTCGGCATCTCGTGGCTGTCGTGGTCGGTGGCAATCTTCATCGTGCTCGCGGTGATCTTCGGCGTGGTGCTCCGCATGACCCCGCTCGGGCGATCGCTGTACGCCATCGGCGCCAACCAGGAGGCGGCGTTCCACGCCGGCATCCGCGTGAAGCGGGTCAAGGCGGGTCTGTTCGTCCTCTCCGGTGTGATCTGCGCGGCCGTCGGAATGCTCTACGCGTTCGAGCTCTCCTCCGCGGGCGAGAACATCGGGATCGGCTTCGAGCTGCAGGTGATCACGATCGTGCTGCTGGGCGGCGTCTCGATCTTCGGCGGCACCGGCACGATCCTCGGGGTGGCGCTCGCCGCTTTCGTGTACGCGGGTCTGCGCAGCGCGCTGCTGCTTACCAGCTCGTTCAACGAGAACGACTTCCAGGTCGTGTCGGGTGGCCTGCTGATCCTCAGCGTGCTGATCCCGAACGCGGCGTCGTTCGCCCAGCGGCTGCGCGCGCTGGCCCGGAGGCTCCGTGCCTGACGCCCGCGCATTCGCGGCGGTTGACCTGGGCGCCGAGACCGGCCGGGTGATGATCGGGCGTCTGGACGGGAGCTCGGTGTCGCTCGAGGTCTCCCATCGCTTCCCGAACCGCCCGCTGTGGCTCCCCGACGGCCTGCACTGGAACATGCCGCAGCTGTTCTCCGAAACGCTCGACGGGCTCGCCCGCGCGGCCGCGACCGAGCGTCTCGACGGCATCGGGATCGACGCCTGGGGGGTGGACTACGCGCTGCTGGACGGCTCTTACCGCATGCTCGGCCTGCCGTTCCATTACCGCGACGAACGCACCAGCGACGAGGTGCTGGCTCGGGCGCACGGGCTGGTCCCCCGCGAAGAGCTGTACGCGCGCACGGGCATCCAGTTCATGCCGATCAACACCGTCTATCAGTTGATGGCCGAGCGCGACAGCGGCGCCGCGAAGGCCGCCGAGCGGATCGCGCTCGTCTCCGATCTGATCAACCTGTGGCTGACCGGCGAGCTCGCCAACGAGGCGACGATCGCGTCCACGAGCGGACTGCTCGAGGCGCGCGGTCGCTCGTGGGCGCTCGATCTTCTCGCGCGACTCGGCCTGCCCGAGCGGCCGTTCACCGGTGAGGTGATCGAGCCCGGCCGGCCCATCGGAGCCGTGCTCGAGCGCCACGCGATCCCGGGCGGCCCGCCGGTCCACGCCGTGGCAGCGCACGACACCGCCTCGGCGTTCGTGGGCGCGCCGTTGCGCGGCGAGGATGCCGCCGTCCTCTCGTCCGGGACGTGGTCGCTGCTCGGGCTGGAGGTGCGCGAGCCGATGCTCGGCGCTCAGGCGGCCGCCTTCAATCTGACCAACGAGCGCGGCCTCGACGACACGATCCGGCTGCTCAGCAACGTCATGGGGTTGTGGCTGGTGCAGGAATGCCGCCGAGCCTGGAGCGCGGCCGGCCACGCGCTCGGCTACGACGAGCTACACCGGCTGGCGTGCGAGGCGCCCCCCGACGTGCCGTTGTTCGACCCCGACCAGCCGTCGCTGCTGCGCGGCGGCGACATGCCAAGCCTGATCGCCGCCGCCTGCGCCGCGAGCGGCCAGGTGGCGCCGGCCGGACCGGGGGAGCTGATTCGCTCGATCCTGGTCTCCCTGGCCTGCAAGTACCGGCTGGTGCTCGAACGGCTGCAGAAGGTGGCCGGTCGCCGGATCGCGGTGCTCCACGTGGTCGGCGGCGGCATCCGGAACACCCTGCTCTGCCAGCTGACCGCCGACGTGCTCGGGCTGCCGGTGCTGGCCGGACCCGAGGAGGCGACCGCGCTCGGCAACGTGCTGGTTCAGGCGCGCTCCTGCGGAGAGCTCGGCTCGCTGGTGCAGATGCGCGAGCTGGTAGCCGCCTCGATCGAGGTGACTCGATACGAGCCGGCGGGAGGACATCCCGCGGTCGAGACGTACGAGCGCTTTGAGTCGGTGACGGGGCTGATGGCGCAAGGTCCGGCGCGGGCCGTGGCGTAGTGCGACAAGGAGACGATGTGACAGAGCTGAATGAGGAGTACGAATCGCTGACGGGCCGCCTCGCCGCGCGGGGCATCGACGCCGGCGCCGTCGAGCGAGCGCTCGGCCGGTTGGCGGTCGAGACCCCGTCATGGGGCTACGGCGACTCCGGAACGCGGTTCGCCACGTTCCCGCAGCCCGGTCGCCCGCGCGACGTGTTCGAGCGGCTCGAAGACGCCGCCGCGGTGCACCGGCTGACCGCGACCGCGCCGGCCGTGGCGCTGCATTTTCCGTGGGACGAGGTGGAGGACCTCGCTGCGCTGCGGGCGCAGTTCGATCGTCTCGGATTGCGCGTCGGGGCGATCAACCCCAATCTGTTCCAGGATCCGGACTACCGGCTGGGCTCCCTCACCAACCCGGACGCCGGGGTTCGCCGCAAGGCCCTCGATCACCTGCTCGCGTGCGTCGGGACAGCGCGCGAGCTGGGGGCAACCGCGCAATCGCTGTGGTTGGCCGATGGCACCAACTACGCCGGGCAGGACGACCTGCGAGCGCGCCGGCGCCGGCTCGAGGACGGGCTGGGCGAGGTATACGGCGCGCTTCCGGAGAGCCAGGAGCTGTTGATCGAGTACAAGCTGTTCGAACCGGCGTTCTACGCCACCGACATCCCCGACTGGGGGTCGGCGATCCTGCTCTGCCAGCGGCTCGGCGATCGCGCGCGCGTGCTGGTCGACCTCGGCCACCACGCCCAGGGGGTCAACGTCGAGCAGATCGTGTCGCTGCTTGCGCACGAGGGGCGGCTGGGCGGCTTTCACTTCAACAACCGCAAGTACGCCGACGACGACCTGATCGTCGGCTCGGTCAACCCATTCGAGCTGTTCCTCATCTTCTGCGAGCTGGTCGCCGGCGAGGGCGATCTGCCGCGATTGACGATCGACCAGTCGCACAACATCGAGCCGAAGGTCGAGGCGATGGTCTTGAGCGTGGTCAACCTGCAGGAGGCCTACGCCAAGGCGCTGCTGATCGACCGCGACGCACTGGCCGGGGCCCAGGCGGCGGGCGACGTTCTGGCCGGGCACGAGATCCTGCTCGACGCCTACAACACCGACGTTCGCCCGTTATGCGCGGCGGCACGGGTGGCGGCCGGTGGCGCGGCCGATCCGGTGGCCGAGCTCAGGGCCTCGGCGTACGCGGAGAAGGCGGCGGTGGCGCGCTCGGGCGAAGCGGCACTGACCGGGCGGGGGACTCGATGAGCGTCGCGACGCAGATGGTGGCGATGGTCGAGGATCGCTGGCCGGCCGATCGGCAGCCGTACGAGGACGTGCTCGAGGAGGTCCTGTTCGCCTCGCACCTTCTCGGCACAGACCGTGCAGTGGCCAACTACGGCGGCGGCAACACCTCGGCCAAGGGTGTGTCACGCGACCACGTCGGGCGCGACGTGCGGACCATGTGGGTCAAGGGGTCCGGGAGCGACCTGGCCACGATGGGCGCCTCGGACTTCACCGCGCTGCGGCTGGAGGAGATCCTGCCTCTGTTCGAGCGTGATGCGATGAGCGACGAGGACATGGTGGCCTACCTCGCCCGCTGCCAGCTCGATCCCGCGGCGCCGCGTTCCTCGATCGAGACGTTGATGCACGCATTCGCGCCGGCCGAGCACGTGCACCACACGCATCCCGACGCGATCAACGTGCTGGCCTGCGCGGACGGCGGGAGGGACCTGATCGCCGAGTGCTTCGGCGAGGAGGCGGCTTGGGTGGACTACATCCGCCCCGGGTTCACGCTGGCCAAGCAGGTGGGCGTGGCGATCCGGGGCAACCAGCGCCTCGGACTGGTGGTGCTGGCCAAGCACGGACTGATCACCTGGGGTGAGACCGCGCGTGAGGCATATGAGCGGACCGTGTCGGCCTGCAACCGGGCGGCTGAGTTCGCGAACCGGCGGACGGCCGGGACCGCGCGGTTCGGCGGTCCCGGAGCGCGGGCGCGTGGTCTCGACTCCGGGGAGCGGGCGAGCACGCTGCGCGAGCTCTTGCCGGCGTTGCGGGGGGCGGTGTCGAGCCAGCGGGCAAAGGTCGCGATCGCCGACCTCTCGGCGCCGGTGCTCGAGCTGGTCGACTCGCGCGACGGGCCGCAGATCACCCAGATCGGCGCCGCCTGCCCCGACCATCTGGTCAACACCAAGCGGATCCCCCTGTGGGTGCCGTACGACCCGGCGAGCGACTCCCTGGGCGACTTGGCCGAGCGGGTGAGGGCGGCCGCGGCCGACTTCCGCTCCGAGTACGCGGCGTACGTCGAGCGCCACCGCGAGCCCGCCACCGAGCCGGCCGACCCAGACCCACGTGTCGTGCTGATCGAGAATCTGGGCCTGGTCGCCCTCGGCACCAGCCTGAGGACGGCGCGGCTGTCGCGGGATCTGTACCACCGGGCGATCGAGGTGATGGCCGGCGCCGGCGCGGTCAGCCGCTTCGTCTCGCTCGACGAGGGGGAGAGCTTCGCGATCGAGTACTGGCCGCTCGAGCTCTACAAGCTCTCGCTGGCCCCGCCGCCCGGTGAGCTTCAGGGAAAGGTGGCGCTGATCACCGGCGCCGCCGGCGGGATCGGCCGGGCGATCGTCGAGCTCCTGTCCGGCGCCGGGGCATGCGTCGTGGCGTTCGACATCGACGGCGACGGCGCAGCCGATGCCGTCGAGCGCCTGGGCGACGCCGGCGTGGCGGTCGCGGGCGATGTGACCTCCGAGGGTGATGTGCGGGATGGATTCGCCGCGGCGATCGACGCGTTCGGCGGGCTCGACATCGTCGTCTCCAACGCCGGCATCGCCTCGAGCGCCGCGATCGAGGAGACCACGCTGGCCGAGTGGAACCGCAACCAGTCGATCCTGGCCACCGGCTACTTCCTGGTCGCCCGCGAGGCGTTTCGGGTCCTGCGCGCGCAGGACACCGGCGGCTCGGTCGTGTTCGTCGCCTCCAAGAACGCGCTCGTGGCCGGCCAGAACGCCTCCGCCTACTCGAGCGCGAAGGCCGCCGAGCTGCACCTGGCGCGCTGCCTGGCCGAGGAGGGGGGAGCGGCCGGGATCCGCGTGAACACGGTCAACCCCGACGCGGTGCTCCAGGGGTCGCGGATCTGGGGCTCGAGCTGGCGCGAAGAGCGGGCCGCCGCGTACGGGATCGCGCCCGACGAGCTCGAGGAGCACTACCGCAACCGCACCGTCCTCGGCGTGACCATCCTCCCCGAGGACATCGCGCAGGCCGTGCTGCACTTCGCCTCGCCGACCCGATCGGGCAAGAGCACGGGCAACATCCTCAACGTCGACGGCGGCGTCACCGCCGCATATCCCCGCTGATGGCCCAACGCGGGGCAAGCCGCAGGCAGCCCGCGGTGCCCGCCGAGCGCCGGCGGTTGATCCTCGAGTTGCTCCGCGAGCGCGGCAGCGTCAGCGTGGCCGCGGTCGAGGAACAGTTCGAGGTCTCGCCGATGACCGCGCGGCGCGACCTCGCCCTGCTGGCGGAGGCCGGGCATGCCCGGCGCACGCACGGCGGTGCGGTACTGCCCGAGCTCGCCGCCCACGAGGACTCGTTTCAGAGCCGGCTCGAACAGGACGTCGAGGCGAAGGTACGCCTGGCCAGGGCGGTCGTCGCCACGCTCGAGCCGAACGAGACCGTGTTCATCGATTCGTCGAGCTCGGCCTACTACGTGGTGCGGGAGATCCTCGAGGCCGGCCTGCAGATGACGCTGCTTACCAACTCGGTCCCGGTCATGGCGCTCGTGGCCGGCGCCGATCCGCCCCAGGTCGACCTGATCGGGCTGGGTGGCAGCTTCCGCAAGCTGACGCGGTCGTTCGTGGGGGCGCAGACGGTGCGCTCGATCGAGAGCTTCTTCGCCGATCGCGTCGTGTTCTCGGTCAAGGGGATCGAGCGCGAGGGCTACCTGACCGATCCTGATCCCCTGGAGGCGGAGGTCAAGCGCACGATGATCAGCCGGGCCCGGACGGTGGCGCTGGTGGCCGACGCCCACAAGTTCGACGAGCGTGGGCTGAACGTGATCGTGCCGGCCTCCGAGGTCGAGATCGCCTACCTGTCGGATCCGCCGGCGGCCGGAGTCCGCGCGCTCGAGGCGGCGGGCGTCGAGGTGAACCGGGTGTAGCTGACGGATGGAGCGCGTCTGCTTTCAGCTCAGGGTCCGGGCCGACCGGCTCGAGGAGTACCGGGCGCGCCATCGTGACGTGTGGCCCGAGATGCTCGACGCGCTGCGCCGGACCGGGTGGCGCAACTACTCGCTGTTCCTGCGCGAGGACGGCCTCCTGATCGGCTACCTGGAGTGCGAGGACCTTGCCGCCGCGCAGCGGGGAATGGCGCAAACCGCGGTGAACGCGCGCTGGCAGGCCGAGATGGCGGAGTTCTTCGAGCTTCCGGAGGGTGCCCGGCCCGACACCGGATTCACGCGCCTGCCGGAGATCTTCCACCTCGACTGAGGGCGGCTCGGTGTCCGCGAACGGCGGGCGCTGAAAGGGCGCGCCGGCGGGAGTCACCGGCGCGCCCTGCCCCCTTCAGCGCTTTGGGACCTGTGGGATCAGTTCCACACCCAGCGCGCCAGGTGGATGACGTAGGACAGCTTCTGCCCGGTGCTGCCGGTGACGTTCACCGTGACCGGGAGGAGGTGGAACGTGCTGTTCTGCTTCAGATCGTTCTTGCCGGTCTGAGTCAGCGTCATGTTCTGGAATCCGCCGCTGTCGGCCGGGATCGAGTAGTCACGCTGCGCGATCGTCACGCCGTTGTGCGTCATCGCGATGTGGCCCGTGCACGCGCTGGTGCCGTGGAAGCAACCGATCTCCACGCCGACCACCGCGCCGGGGGAGACGAAGCCCTCGTGCCCGAGCACGACGGCCTGGCTCGAGGTGGTGGTCACCGTCTGGTCGGTGCCGTAGCTCGTGCCGCCGTTGTTCGTGGCCACCAGCTGGTAGTGATAGGTGGTGTCGGCGGTGAGGCCGCTGACGTTTGCGTTGACGGCGACCACGCCCGAGCCCGATCCCGCGCTCGCGGGGCTGGTCTGGAGTCCGTACGACGTCGTGGTGCCGTAGCGGAAGTAATACGTGGTTGCCTGGCTCTGCGGGTTGACCGTGCCGTTCAGCGTGGCCGAAGAGCGGGTGGCCTTGGACGCCGCGGTCGTCGTGACGGTCGGCGGCGTGGTCGTGGTGAACGTCTGGTCCGCGCCGACAGTCGTGCCGGCGCTGCTCACGGTCACCAGCTGGTAGTGGTAGACGGTGCCCGAGTTGAGGCCGGTCAGATTGGCCGACACCGCCTCATCGGACGTCCCGGCGCCGGCGTCGGTTGACGTCGTCTTGGCCCCGTACGACGTGCTGGTCCCGTACTGGAAGTAGTACTGCGTGTCGGTGCCGTTCGGGTTGACCGTACCGCTCACGGTGGCGCTCGACTGCGCCACGCTCGAGGACGAGCCGGTCGTGGCGCTGGGCGCCGGCGGTGACGATGCCGCCGTGGCCGCCGTTGGCTGGCCGGCCGATCCGATCGCGAATGCGAGCAGGCCGCAGGCAACCAAGACGATTGCCGCGGCGACGCGCGTTCTGCGCATGCTGCCTCCCTTCGTATCTGTTCAGTACAGGACCTAACAGGGAGGGGCCGGCGAGAGTTGCGATTCGGTGCCGGTTGGTGGTTCGATCGCTGACACTCGGATCGCCAGCCGCGGGATCGACACATGCGCGATCGGACCGATCCCGAGCGCATACACGACGGTGCCGAGCCCGACCGTGCCGCCGAGCAGCCAACCGCTGACCAGCACCGTGACCTCGATGCACGTGCGCACGATCCGGACCGAATGGCCGCGGGCGGCCAGGCCGGTCATCAGCCCGTCACGCGGGCCCGGCCCGAGCCCGGCGCCGATGTACGCGCCGGTGGCGATCCCGTTCAGCAGAACGGCCGCGAGCATGACCACGACCCGGGCCGCGAGGCCGTGCACGGGGGGGACCGTGACGAGCACGGCGTCGATGACCAGGCCGATCACGATCACGTTGCTGAGCGTTCCGAAGCCCGGTCGCTGGCGTAACGGGATCCACAGCAGCAGGACGACGACGCCCACGATCACCGCCCAGGTGCCGACGCCCAGCCCGATCCGGCGCGAAAGGCCCTGGTGCAGCACGTCCCAGGGATCTACGCCCAGGCCGGCCAGGAGCAGCATCGCGTCGCTGATCCCGTACAGGAGAAGGCCGGCGTAGAGCTGCGTGAGCCGACGCAGGCGAGGTGGGCGCATGGGGCGTATGGGGCGCATGGGGCGCATGGGGCGCATGCCCCGGAGCATGGCAGAAATGGCCTGTATCTACGCAGGCCAATCTGCTACAAGTGGCACGTGACGCCGATCTCGACCCACCGCCTGGTCGAATTGCTCGGGCCGTGGCGCCAGAGCGGCCCCGGACGCGAGCGGCTGGCCGCGGTCTTGCGGTCTCTGGTCCTCGAGGGCTGCATCGCGGTGGAGACCCGCTTGCCGGCCGAGCGGACGCTGGCGGCGGCCCTGGGGGTGAGCCGGGCCACGGTGACCGGCGCGTACGACCGGTTACGCGAGCAGGGCTATGTCGAGAGCCGTCAGGGCGCCGGAAGCTGGGTGACACTGCCCGGCGGCCACCGGTCGGCGCCCGATGCGATCGTGGGCGGCCCGGGCCTCGACATGCGGATCGCCGCGCTGCCCGCACCGGCCGTACTGGAGGAGCTGTTCGCGGCCGCGGCCCACGAGCTCCCCCGCTGGCTCGATCACCACGGCTATGACCCGCTCGGGTTGCCGCCTCTGCGGCGGGCGATCGCCGCCCGGTTCGATCAGCGCGGGCTGCCCACGCGGCCCGAGCAGATCCTTGTGACCAACGGAGCGCTCCACGCGCTCGATCTGGCCATCCGCGCGGCGTCGCCCCGGGGACGGCGGGTGCTCGTCGAGTTGCCCAGCTACCCGGCGGCGCTCGACGCTCTGAGGGCGGCCGGCGCCCGGCTGGCGCCGGCGCCGCTGACCCGGGGTGGGTGGGACGTCGCGGCGCTCGAGGCGGTGGTGCACGCGCAGCGCCCGACGCTGGCCTACCTGATGCCGGACTTTCACAATCCGACCGGACTCGTCATGGACGGCGACGTACGCCGGCACGTGCTGCGCAGGCTGGAGCAGGCCGGGGCGCTGACCGTGATCGACGAGACGTTCGTCGAACTGGACCTCGATGATGTGGCGCTGCCGGCGCCGGCGGCGAGCTTCGGCAACGGACGCACGATCACGATCGGGTCGCTCAGCAAGTCGATCTGGGGCGGGCTCCGGGTCGGCTGGGCACGCGGCGACCCGGGGCTGATCCACCGGATGGCCATCGTGCGGGCGGCCAGCGATCTGGCCAGCCCGCTGTTCGAGCAGATCGTGGCCGCCTCCGCGCTCGATCGCCTGGACGAGATCCTCGCCGAGCGCCGCGAGGTGATCAGGACCCGCCGCGCCGCCCTGGCGGAGGCGCTCGATGAGCGGCTGCCGGGCTGGAGCTATGCGCTGCCGCCCGGCGGGCTGTTCCTGTGGGCCGAGCTGCCCGACCCGATCAGCACGAGCCTGTCGCTCGAAGCGTCCCGGCACGAGCTGTACATCACGCCGGGGCCGCGTTTCGCCGCGGCCGGGGTGTTCGAGCGCCACCTGCGGCTTCCGTTCACGCTGGCGCCCGACCAGCTCAGGCGCGCGGTCGGGATCCTGGCCGAGCTCACGCCCTCGGGCGGGGCTCAGCGCGCGCCGGCGGCGCTCGCCGGATACGTTGCATGAGAGTCTCTGTCCACACAAAGCGAGAATGACTCCGAGACTCAGTCTCACTTCTGAGGCGGCTGTCGATATCCGCCGGGGCCGTTCGTCTTAAGCGGCGACCATCCCAACAAGGAGGAAGCCATGAAGTACATGATGTTGATCAACCTGGGGCCGAAGGCGCGCGACTGGAGCAGCCTCACCGAGGAGGAGCGGACCGCGCTCCAGTCGGGCTTCCAGGCGCTCAACGAGACGCCTGGCGTGACGCCCGGAATCGGGCTGGCTCCGCCCGAGACGGCCACCACCGTGCGCGTGCAGGATGGCAAGACGCTGACCACCGACGGGCCTTACGTCGAGACCAAGGAGGCGCTCGACGGGTTCTTCACGCTCGAGGCCGATGATCTCGACGCGGCGATCGAGATCGCGTCCAGGGTGCCCGCGGCGTTCCTGGGCGGCGCCATCGAAATCCGTCCGACCCAGGATTGGACGCAATCCTAGACACGGTCTTCCGCGAGCAGTGGGGCTACGTCCTCGCTGCCCTGATCGGCTTCCTCGGCGATTTCGACCTCGCCGAGGAAGTCACTCAGGAGGCGTTCGCGATCGCCGCGGAGCGGTGGCCGCGCGACGGGATCCCGACCGCCCCCGGCGTGTGGTTGATCACGACCGCGCGCCGGCGGGCGATCGACCGGATCCGCCGCGAGCGCGTGCTGGCGGCGAAGACCCGCATGCTCGAGGTGCGTGAGGAGACGGAGGAATCGATGGACGAGACCACGGCGTTCCCGGACGAGCGGCTCGAGCTGATCTTCACCTGCTGCCATCCGGCGCTGGCCACCGACGCACAGGTCGCGCTGACGCTGCGGACGCTCGGCGGCCTCTCGACGCCCGAGATCGCGCGCGCGTTCCTGGTCGGCGAGGCCACGATGGCTCAGCGGCTGGTACGGGCCAAGCGCAAGATCAAGGCCGCGGGGATCCCGTTCCGGGTGCCGCCCGACCATCTCCTCCCGGACCGCCTCGCGGCGGTGCTGGCGGTCGTGTACCTGATCTTCAACCAGGCCTACACGAGTGGTCCGACCGGAGCGGATGGCAAGCGAGACCCGGCCAGCGAGGCCCTGCGACTGGGGCGGGCGCTGGCCGAGCTGATGCCCGACGAGGCCGAGGTTCACGGGTTGCTGGCGCTGATGCTGCTCCACGACTCCCGCCGGCGGGCACGCTTCCGGGACGGCGAGTCGGTCCTGCTCGCCGACCAGGACCGCTCGCTGTGGGATACGGCGCAGATCGCCGACGGGCGCGCTGTGCTCGATCGCGCGCTGGCGCTCCGCGGGCACGGCGCCTACGTCGTGCAGGCGGCGATCGCCTCCCTGCACCTGGACGAGCCACGCGACTGGCCGCAGATCGCCGCGCTCTACGACGAGCTGGCGCGGATCACCGACTCGCCGGTGGTCGCACTGAACCGCGCCGTCGCGGTCAGCGAGGCATCCGGCCCGGAAGCGGGCCTGGCCATCGTCGATCGCCTGCGCGAGCTCGAGGACTATCGCTACCTGCACTCGGCGCGGGCAGAGATGCTGAGGCGCCTTGGCCGCACCGAGGAGGCGTATGACGCCTACAGCCGGGCGCTCGCCCTCGTGCACGACGAGGCCGAGCGCCGGCTGTTCGAGCGCCGGCGGGAAGCCCTCGGGACGCTCAGCGGCCCGCGGACGTCCTCCAGCCCTCCGCGTAGCTGAGGCGAGCCGGCTCGGAGTAGGGCACCGGGCTGACCAGAGCCCGGACCTCGAGCTGCCGGTGCGGCTCGACCGTGAGCTTGCGCGTGCCGCCGTTCGGCTCGCCCCACACGACCGTCACCTCGCTTCCGATCTCGACCGAGGGGTCGACGGTGGCCAGCGACAGCGCGCGCCGTTCGTTGGCGCTGTAGCCGCTGAACATCGAGAAGCCGACGCAATTGCCGTCGGGGTCGAGCACCGAGTCATAGCCGGCCGCGCCGTAGTTGGCGATCGGCAGGTCGAAGAACTGGTAGGGATCCTCGTCGGTCTCGAACAGGGAAGCGAAGATCTTGGCCACGTCCTCGCCCTCCCAGGCGAGCGTGACCTTCTTGCGCTGGGCATCGGCGTCGATCTGCTCGAGCGCCTCGCGCCCGATGAAGTCGTGGTCGAACTTGACGAACTGGCCGTAGCCGAGCTCCCACGGATTCAGGTAGTAGTCCTCGATGTTGTCGGACACATAGCTGCCATACAGCGAGGCGCCGGATTCGTAACCGTTGGCCGGGAGCCACTCCCGGTACGCGCGCAGTTCCTCGCCGGTGTAGATGGCGGGCAGCGGCGACGGGATCCAGCCCGACTCGAGCGTGTTCGACGCGTAGGCGCGGGCGCCGCACATCTCCAGCCCGAACTCCTGCCCGGCCTCGAGGATCGTGCCGCGCACCTCGTCGTAGTTCTCGTACGGCCCCCACAGCTCGAGGCCCGGCTCGCCCGCCATGCCGTGACGCAGCGTGCGCACGCGCTGCCCGGCGACCTTCATGTCGGCCAGACGGAAGAACTTCAGCTGCTCGACCGGGCCGCCGTTGACCTTCTCGATCACCTGCCAGGCGTTCGGGCCCTGGATCTGGAAGCGCCACACGTTGCGGGTGACCTCTTTGCCGTATGGCCGGCCCGGCGAGCGGTCGTCGTAGTCGAAGTCGAGCTTGTAGCCGCCGGTTTCCGCGTGGTAGTTCAGCCAGTTCGCCGCCGGGTTCCGGCCGACCCACACGAACTCCTCGTCGTCCAGGTGGAACAGGATGCCGTCGCCGATGACATGGCCGGCCGGGGTGCAGGGGACGAACTGCTTGGCCATGTTGACCGGGAAGTTCGCCACGCTGTTGATCCCGACGTCGGAGACCAGCTTCAGCGCGTCGGGTCCCTTGAAGAAGAAGTTCACCATGTGGTGGGTCTGGTCGAACAGGACCGCGGTCTCCCGCCAGGCGCGCTGCTCGCGGCGCCAGTTGGAGAACTCGTACGGCACGACCGGGTAGATGTAGGCGCCGATCTGCGAGTTGCGCAGCCGCTCGACGACGTTGCCCGATTCGTCGAGGGCTTCCTGAAGGTTGCTTGCCGTCATTGGGTTTCTCTCCTTCGCTCTATTGCTTATCCGCTGAATTCACCGGCTTTGGCGTGATGGTCGCGGCCGAGCAGATCATTGGCCCAGGCGCTGGTGCGGGCCAGCGCGTTGTCCTTGACCACCACCGGGTTGCTGAGCATGTCCTCCTCTTCGCCGTAGGCCTTCAGCCGCTCGTAGGCCTGCGACCAGATGCACTCCGAGTCATACACCTCGCAGAGACCGTCGCGGGTGCCGCCGCACGGTCCGTTGCGCTGGTTCTTGGCGCAGATCGACTCGGGGCACACGTAAGCGATGTCGGGCAGTGAGCAGTCGCCGCAGTCGCGGCACTTGAACATCGGGACCTTGGCCGCCTGCTCGAGCGCATGAGCGGCGCGGCCGACCGGGGCCGGGGCCGCGTCGATCTTCTCGTACAGCGAGCGCGCCGCGTCGTGGAGCGGGCCCTCCGGGTCGAACACGGTCTGGTGGACCAGGCGGCTGAACCGATAGACGACGGGGACGCGCAGATCGGTCCGCCGCTTGCGCTTCGACGTCACGTAGGCACGGTTCAGCTCGTCCGAGGACAGCCCGGTCTCCGGGTCCGGCTCGAACAGATAGAACTCGCCGGGCCGGCCGAAGCGCAGCTCGCGTGAGAGCTCGCGCCAATCGTCGTCCGCATACGCCGCGGCGCGGTCGAGAATTTCGAAGAACGTCTCCGCGGTGGCGTGGCCACCGAGATACGCCCCGTTGAAACCAAGGCCGCGCACCACGGCGAGCTGCTTGGCGGCCAGGTCGAGGAAGAACGCGCGCCCCTTGTCGGCGCCGGCGCCGTGGCGCTCGGCCAGCTCGAGCAGCTCGTCGGTGACGACCACGCCCGGAATCCGCCCGGCGTGGAAGGCGCGCGCCGCCGGTGGGGAGAGCAGGTACACGTTGGCCAGCGCGCGCACCGGCAAGTTCTCCCGCGCGATGTAGCGCACGAGCTCGTCGTCCTTGCGCGCGTTGTAGCCGATCTGGTTGATGACGAACCGGGCGCCGGTCCGCGCCTTCTTGGCCAGCTTCTGGTACTGGGGGACGACCTCGCGCTCGTGCAGCTTGTGGTTGGTGACCACGCAGCCCAGGAAGAAGTTGGTCTGCTCCAGCCGAGTGCCGTTGCCCGCGACCTGGAGCCCGGCGTTCATGTCGGTGTAGAGCTTGAGCAGGCCGACCGAGTCGATGTCGAACACCGGCGCCGCCGTCCCGCCGTAGCCGGCCAACGGGTAATCGCCCGACAGGCACAGGACGTTGTCGAACCCCTCGGAGGCCAGCTTCCAGCCGCGGCTCTCGAGCGCGTTGCGGTTCCAGTCCTTGCAGGCCAGGTGGATGATCACCTCCTGCCCGCGTGACAGGAGGTCGGTGCCGAGCGTGTCGGGGGCGAGCATGGCGTGGCCGCCCGGGTTGTCGGTGATCGACAGCACGTCGATGCGAGCGTCGTCGGCCAGCGTGCGGGCCTTCTCGACGAGGGCGCGGCTGCGCTCCGCGGTGACGAGGCCGCGGGCGGTGACCAGCTCGACCGCGATCGAGAACGAGCCCGCCACGTTCAGGCAGTCGCGAAACGGCGTCGACGTCAAGCTGGAACCTCTCCCACCGAGTGACCGAGCGTAGGCGCGAGCGGTGGCGACCGCAATGGTATCTTCCGCTGAGCGGAAGAAGGCGGCAAAATCCGCCGCTATGCGTCAACCACGAAGCCGCGGCGATGACCGCTCGGTGACCGGTCGAGCGTTTGGCGTACTCGCGACGTTCACCCCCGCCTCGCCCGCGCTGACCCTCTCGGAGATCGCGCGGCGCGCCGGCCTACCCCTCACCACGACCCACCGGCTGGTGGGCGAGCTCCGCGCGGCGGGGGCGCTCGAGCGCGACGGCGATGGCACGTACCGGATCGGCCTGCGCCTGTGGGAGATCGCATCGCTGGCGCCGCGCGGGGTTCCGCTCCGGGAGGCCGCGCTGCCGTTCCTCGAGGATCTCTACGAGGTCACGCACGAGAACGCCCAGCTCGGCGTGCGCGAGGGCCACGAGGTCCTGTACATCGAGCGGATCACGGGCCGTCACGCCGTGGGCGTTCTGACCCGCGTGGGCGGCCGCTTCCCCTTGCACGCCTCCGGCATCGGGCTGGTCCTGCTGGCCCATGCGCCCGAGGCCGTGCAACGGGAGGTACTCGACGGCCCGCTTCAACGCTTCACCGACTACACGATCACCGATCCGGCCCGGCTCGAGCGAATCCTGGCCCAGATCCGGCGCGACGGGGTGGTGATCAGCGATCGCCAGGTGACCGACGATGCGATGTCGGTGGCGGCGCCGGTCACCGACGGGACCGGCGAGGTGATCGCGGCCCTGTCGGTGGTGGCCGTGGCCAGCGGCACGGTGGCGGCGCGGTTGGCGCCGGCGGTGCGCGCGGCGGCGCTCGGGACCTCGCGGGCGCTCTCGGCCCGGCGGCGGTCATAGGCAAGGCGCAAACTTGCCCTCCGCGGTGGGCAGGCCCTCGAGTCCCTCGGCATCCCGTACGCGCAGGCGGAGCGCTTCGCGCGTCGGGCGCTGCTCGACCATCGCGGATGTCGAGGCCGCGTTCCCGCTCGGTTACGGCCTCGGTTACGAAGGCGGTCTCGGACCCTAAGAAAGCCGCTGGCCAAACAGTTCGAGCGTCTCGGCCCAGACGCGCTCGGCGGCAATGGGGTTGTAGGCCGGCCGGTCCGGCATGGTGTAGCCATGCTCGGCGTCGAGGAGCACATCGATGCGGTGCGCGACGCCGTGGCGCTCGAGCTGCTCGCGTAGCGGGGGGATGCTCGAGATCGGCGTGACGTCGTCCTTCTCGCCGAAGCCCAGGTAGAGCCCCGCCTTGACCCGATCCGCTTGCAGGTGGGGCGAGTCGGGCGTGTCGGCGACCAAGCCGGTGGGATGAAGCAGCGAGGCCGCCGCCAGCTCGGAGCCGAACGTCTCGGCGGCACGGAAGCCGAACCGGCCGCCCATGCAGAAGCCGACGCAGCCCCACGGGCCGGCGGGACGTTCGGGCAGCATCGCGAGCAGGAGCCGGGTGTCCTCGAGGATCTCGTCGTCCTGGATCCGCGCGGTGATCTCGCGCATCCGCTTGAACTCCTCCGGATCGCGGGCGGCCAGCTTCTCCGGGTTCGGGCGGTCGGTCGGGTCGATCGGGTAGTAGAGGTCGGGCAGCACCGCGGTGTAGCCGGCATTCGCGAGGCGCTCGGCGTGGCCGTGCAGAGCGGGGCGGATGCCGGGTGCGTCCATGTAGATGAGGACGACGGGCGCCGCCTTGTCGGCGTCGGGGCGGCTGACGTACACCGGCAGCGTCCCCCGTGGCGTCGTGACCTCGATCGTCATCTGGCTCATGTCGGTCTCCTCGTCTCCTGGCCCAATCGCATATAGCTATACATCTATATCTAGTTTGGCGTTCGCGGTCCGCCCGAGGCGGCCAGTTCGGCCGAGTCGTCTCCGCGCTTGATCCACCCAGCGGCCACGCCGACCGAATTATCGCGAGGGTCGCGAGTGGCCGACGCCCTGGGATCGTCTTCGAGGAGGACCCCGAGGAGCTGGTGGACACGGCGGGGCGCGCCAACCACGACCACAAGCCGAGCATGCTCCAGGACGTGCCGGTCCACCGCCCGCCCGAGATCGGGACGCTCAACGAGGGCCTCGTGACATGGGTGGCGACCGACAGCAAGGCGGTCAAGGATCTCGCCGGCGTCGATGGGATCTGGCTCGTTCCCGGCTCGCCGTACGCCGACGACGGTGCGGCCTATGCGGCGGCTCGGTGGGCCCGCGAGAACGACGTGCCGTTTCTCGGCACGTGCGGCGGGCTTCAGTACGCGGTCGTCGAGCTCTTCCGCAACGTGCTCGGCGTAGCTGATGCCTCACACGCCGAATCGGACGGGGCGGATGACAGCAACGTCGTCCATCCTCTGGCCTGCCGACTCCAGGGGGAGGAGCGCGTGGTCCGGCCGGTCGACGGCACGCGTTTCTCGCGTCTGATGAACGGCGAGCCATTCGTCGGGATGCACTATTGCGGCTACGG
Source organism: uncultured Solirubrobacterales bacterium (assembly GCA_963811135.1). GTDB lineage: Bacteria > Actinomycetota > Thermoleophilia > Solirubrobacterales > Solirubrobacteraceae > Palsa-465. The sequence goes on from CAWEQG010000019.1 coordinate 186,972, forward strand.
CCCCGGGCCTGACGAGGTGCGTCGCCTCGTCGAGGCGGGCATGGTGGTCGAGGCCACGGCGGATGACGCGGGCGCGGAGGTCATCGAACTCCCGGCCAACCGGTTCTACATGCTCACGCTGTTCCAGCCGCACATCGGCGCGCTGGCCGGCAAGCCGCTCCATCCGCTGCTGCGCGAGTTCGTGCGCTGCGCTCGCGCATACTCTCGCGGCCGCCGGGCCGCGGTGTCGCGCTCCGTGCATGCGGCTGACCGCGCGCGGACCTGATCGGTTATCAGGGCTGACCGCTCGTGCTCAGCTGTGCCGTCAGCATCTGCAACGGCTCTACTGCCGCGAGGAGACTGGCGACGTCCTCCGTTGGTAGTCGGGTGAGCTGGGCGCGCAGCAGCTTGCCCCACGCCTCCTCTCGCCGGCGGCGGATGGCCTGAGCCTGCGCCGTCGGCACGAGTCGAGCGATGCGGGCGTCGCTGTTGTCGGCCCGTCGCTCGAGCAGGCCTTTCGCCAGCAGGCCCCGGACCGCCGCGCTGGCGTTGCTCGGTCGGAGCCCCAGCTCACCCGCGACCTCACCGACACTCAGTCCCGGCCGGCGGACCAGCAACCTCATGACTTCGAGCTCAGAGAGCGGGAGCGGCTCGAGGCCGGCCTCGGCCTGTGAATCGAGCGTCCGCGGCAGCAGCCAGACGAGGTCGTGCAGCGCCACGGCCAGCTCGCGCGTTCTGGCGGCGGGCGGTTGACGCGCCATCGAACCGATGATACCTGGCATAGATATATATAGATCTATATATATTCGACGCCCACATGAAGCTGCGAGGGTCGAGAGGGAGCTGGTGTGCGCGGCGATCCGGAGTACGACCGCCGGCGCCCGGTGTGGAACGCGATGCACGACCGTCGCCCGGGCACGGCACGTGCGACGACGGCAGCGTGATCGACCTTCGGCCAGACTGCCGCGCGATCGGATATCGCCGATTAGCATGCGCGAGATGCCACCAGTGCCTCGTCGCCGGGTTCGCGCGATTGGGTGTGCGGCGATCCTGAGCCTGGCGCTGGTCGCGGTCACCGCTGCGCCGCGCGCCGCGGCGAGCGGCGCCGAGACCAGCTGCGGGCTGGTCGCGGTGCATCTCAGCCGGGAGGACTTCTGGAGCCTGAATCGCGTGGGCGCGAGTGGCGTGCCGTGCGCCGCGGCCCGCTCCCTGGTCCGAAGCTGGGTCGTCGCTGCCGCCGATGGGCGAATCCCCGGCCGGGTGACGGCCGGGGTGGTGACCGCGCGAGGTGTGATCGTCTACGGCCGGTTCGGTCCGCCGTACGGGTTCGACGGATACACGTGCCGCTGGGCGAACGTCAATCCGAGTCCGCACAGCGCCTTTCTGCCGGGCAAGGGGCGGTGCAGCTCAGGCGGTGCGGTGGTGACATGGGCGTTTCGCGGAGCGTCGAACCCGACGCTGGGGCAGGTACGAGGTTGCGCGGGAGGCGTCACGCTCGGCCACGCGGTCGTGAGCACGATCCGGGCACGCACGGTCAGCTGCGCTCGCGCCAAGAGCGTGATCCGCTATCTGCTCGCGCATCGTGTGATTTCCGGCCGGCGCGGACCGCAGGTCTTGCGCGGAAGGGCGCTCGGGTTCCGGCTTTCGCATAGGGGATGGGAGTTCCGTGCGCAGCACGGGCAGACCTGGTTCTCGTTCCGGCTGTACTGGTACAGCTGTGGCTGCTGAGACCAGCGCTCGTCCGTAGCCGCCCCTCCCGGCCCAGATGCGGCAGTCTTCTGGGCATGGCACCGTTCGTCTACCGGTGGCGGTCGCTCGACCGCCTGATCAGCGTGCAGGACTTCCGCGCCGCGGCGGCCAGGCGCGTGCCGCGGCTGGTCTGGGAGTACGTCGAGGGCGGCGCCGACGATCTCGTCACGGTCCGCCGCAACGAGGAGGCGTTCCTGCGCTGGTCGCTGCGCGCGCGGATGATGACGGGGCACGCCGAGCGCCGGCTGGCCACGACGGTGGCCGGCGTCGAGATCGACCTGCCGGTGCTGCTCGCCCCGACCGGCGCGCTCGGCCTCTCGCAATGGCGCGCGGACCTCGCAGTCGCGCGGGCGGCCGAAGTCGCCGGGACGCGCCTGGTCCTGAGCACGGCCTCGTCGTGGTCGATCGAGGAGGTGGCCGCGGGCACGCGGGCCGACCACTTCTTCCAGCTCTACCCGGGTGGCGAACACACCGCGGCGCTGATGCGGCGCGCCTGGGAGTCCGGCTACCGCACGCTGTTCGTGACCGTGGACGTCCCGGTGCTCGGCAACCGCGAGGGCGAGCGGCGCGGCGGCTACACCAGCTCGGGTGCGATGAACCGGTCGTTGACGCTCACGCCGCGTGAGGCGCTCGACGTGGCGCGCCACCCGCGCTGGCTGGTGGATCAGTATCGCCACGGACGCGGCTCGATGCGCAACCTGCTCCCGAACGCCGGCGTGCAGGCCACGTTCGACTCGATCGCGATCCTGCACCGCGAGATCGACCGGGCGACGTTCGCCTGGGCGGACCTTGAATGGATCCGCGATCAATGGCCGGGTGCCGTCTACGTCAAGGGGCTACTGGACCCCGACGACGCGGTGCGCGCCGTGTCGATCGGTTGCGAGGGCGTCGTCGTCTCCAACCACGGCGGCCGGCAGCTCGATCATGCCCTCGCCTCACTCGAGGCACTGCCGGCGATCGTCGAGGCGGTGGGAGACCGGGCGGAGGTGCTGTTCGACGGCGGGATTCGCCGCGGCACCGATGTGGTGAAGGCGCTCGCCCTGGGGGCGCGGGCGGTGTTGATCGGCCGGCCTCAGATCTACGGCCTGATCGTGAACCAAGAGCAGGGGGTGCGCGACGTCCTCGAGATCCTCCGCTCTGAGCTCGACCGCGCGCTCGCGTTGATGGGGGTGCCCGGCGTGCACGAGCTCGACCGCGGCTGCCTCATCGACCGCCACGCCTCGGGTTAGACAGGTCTCAGGAGGCGTCAGCCAGGACGGTGCACTCGAGCACGCAGATCGATTCGATCTCGAGCTCCTCCCCGGAGACCACGGTCGTCCCGGACCTCGCTGAGCACACGCGCGGCCAGCTCGTCGATGCCCGACCGGACGGCATCCGACATCGGAGCGCCAGCCTCGAACCGCCGTCCCTCGATCGTGTAGACGATCACCCGTCCCGGCAACCGCCCGATCGTGCGGGCCAGCTCGAGTGTCTCCCCGAGCCCGACCGCATGCGTCGAGGTGGAGCCGCCGAGCCCGGAGGGCAGCCGCGTCTGGCTGGCGTCGATCCGGTGGATCGCTCCCGGCTGCGCCCCGGAGACCATCGTGTCGACGAGCACGACGGCATCGCGGCCTTGCCATGCATCGAGCAAGCCGGTCGGTTCCCCCTGGAACTCTCGGACGTCCAGGTCCGTCGTTTCGCGCAGGCGTCGAGCGACCGCGATCCCGGCCGCGTCATCGCCGCGCAGCTCGTTCCCGACACCGATCACCAAGGCCGGCTCATCCACGGTCGACGGTGAGCTCGAGGAAGTGGGTGGCGCACGAAATGCAGGGATCGTGGTTGCGGACCGCCTGCTCGCAGTGGTGTGTCAGAAGCTCGTCGCTCTCGTGCATATGGCGCGCCACGACCGCCCGCAGGTCCTCCTCGATGGCGAGCTGGTTCTGCGACGTCGGCGGGATGATCCGTGCGTCGAGAATCGTCCCGTCGTCGTCGATCTCGTAGCGGTGGTACAGGAGGCCGCGCGGGGCCTCGGTGGCACCGTGGCCAACGGCACGGCGCGGCGCCACCTCCACGGCGGGAGGCTCGGGTGGCTCGTAGTCATCGATCAGCGCCAGCGCCTCGTCGACCGCCTCGACCAACTCGACGCCGCGCACCACGATGCTCCGGAACGGGTTGCGGCATACCGCGTCGAGTCCTGCCTCGGCGGCCGCCTGGCGGGACAGCGGCCTGAGCTTGTCGTGAGCCAGGGCGTAGCGGGCGAGCGGCCCCGTGAGATACGTCCCGCCATCGCGCATCCGGGCGTGGAGCGCGTTCGAATGCTCGACGTGCTCCTCGAAGACGTGCTCGAGGAACGCCGCCGGCTCGATCTCGAGCCGGCTGCCGAAGGCGATCTTGCCGAGATCGATCGGGTAGCGCTCGGGCTCGCTCAGGGCGACGTGTTCGGGCTCCAGCTCGACGTCCGGGAATGGCAGCTCGGCCGCCCAGCGGACCGTGTTCAAGGCCGTCTCCCGGGCCTGCTCCAGCGGGTCGATCAGAGCGCGCAGCTCGGCACGGCGCGGGGCCCGGTAGAAGCCCCCGACGCGCACGTTGATCGGATGCACCTCCCGGCCGCCGATGAGCGCCATCAGGTCATTACCGGCCTTCTTCATCTGAAGCCCCTGCTCGACAATGCGCGGGTGATCGCGTGCCATCTCCACCGCGCCGGCGTAGCCCAGGAAGTCCGGGGCATGAAGCATGTACACGTGCAGGCTGTGGCTCTCGAGCCACTCCGCGCAATAGAGCAGACGCCGCAGGGCGCGGATCGGCCCATCGTCGATCACCACCCCGCAGGCGTCCTCCATCGCCCGCACCGAGCTCATCTGGTACGCGACTGGGCAGATTCCGCAGATCCGCGCGGTGATGTCGGGGACCTCCGTGAACGCCCGGCCGCGCAGGAACGCCTCGAAGAAGCGGGGCGGCTCGTAGATGCGCAGCTTGACCTCGCGGACCTCACGGCCCTCGAGCCTCACGTACATCGCCCCTTCGCCCTCCACGCGTGTGAGGTAGTCGGTGCGGATCGTGCGGCGCTCACTCATGGGCCCGGCTGGCCTCTTCGAAGGGCGGCGCGGCCGCGTTGAAGGTGCGGTACACCCGCACCAGGTCGCGGTCCTCGAGCCCCGACCACGCATCGAGCGACGCCGTGTTCGGCGTCTCCTTCGGGCCGTAGCAGCCGTAGCAGCCGCGATCGTAGGCCGGGCAGAGCGCGCCGCAGCCGGCGTGCGTGACCGGGCCCAGGCACGGCGTCCCGTGCGCGACCATCACGCACACCGTGCCGCGGCGCTTGCACTCGATGCACACGCTGTGCGAGCGGATCCGCGGGCGCCGCCGGTTCAGGTGCGCGCTGATCACCTCGAGCAGCTGGCGCTTGTTGATCGGGCAGCCGTGCAGCTCGAAATCGACCGGGACGTGGGCGCTGATCGGCGTCGAGGTGGCGAGCGTCGAGATGTAGTCGGGTGAGGCGTAGACGGCTTGCGTGAAGTCGGCCACGTCCGCGAAGTTGCGCAGCGCCTGGATGCCACCGGCGGTCGCACAGGCGCCGATCGTGATCAGCGCGCGGGAGGCATCTCGCACCTCGTGGATGCGCTGCGCGTCGTGCTCGGTGGTGATCGAGCCCTCGACCAGTGACACGTCGTATGGACCCTCCACGATCGCGCTCGACGCCTCGAGGAAATACGCGATCCGCATGCGGCCAGCCAGAGCGAGAAGCTCGTCCTCGAGGTCGAGCAGGCTGAGCTGGCAGCCGTCGCAGGAGGCGAACTTCCACACCGCGAGCGTGGGGGTTGCGACCCGCGGGTCGGGCGGCGCGCTCAAAGCTCCCGGATCCCGATCCACGGCTCCACGTCGGGGAATCGATAGACCGGGCCCTCGCGACACACCAGCGTCGGGCCGAGCTGGCAGTGGCCACAGTGTCCGAAGCCGCATTGCATATTGCGCTCCATCGAGACGTAGATCCGCTCCGGCTCGACCCCCGCCTGGCGCAGACCCGCCACCGTGAAGCGCATCATCACCTCCGGACCGCACGTCAGCGCCGCGCTGGCCGAGCCGTCGAGCCGGGCTCGAGCGATGAGCCGGGTCACCACCCCGATGTGCCCGAGCCATTCCGGGCCGGCGCTGTCGACGGTGACGTACACCTCCATGCCGCGCGCCGTCCAGGCATCGAGCTCGTCGCGGTAGAGCAACTGGTCGGGGGCGCGCCCGCCGTACAGCAGCACGAGCCGCCCGTACCGCTCCCGGTGAGCCAGCAGCGCGAGGATCGCCGGACGCAGCGGCGCGAGTCCGATCCCCCCGGCCGCGATCACCACGTCCAGTCCCTCGAGCTCCGACATCGGCCAGGACCCGCCGAAGGGCCCGCGGGCGGCCAGAACGCGCCCCGTCCCGGCAGAGCAGATCGCGGCGGTGGCGAGGCCGACCGATCGCACGGTGTGGCTGAGCCGCTCGGGTTGCTCCGGGTCGCCGCTGATCGAAATCGGGACCTCCCCGGCGCCACCGGCCGAGAGCATCATGAACTGGCCCGGCCGGAACGGGACCGCGCGCCCGCTGGGGGACTTCAGCGACAGCGTCCAGGTATCGGGCGTGTCCCGGTGGCTCGAGACCACCTCGAAGGCCTCGGGGACCATCGACGCCGGACTCGCTGGCTCAAGCACCGACCAGCCCATACACGTCCAGCAGCTGCAGGCGGGTGGCCTGCAGCCGCTCGAAGAGGTTGGCGGTGAACCGCCTCATCAGCTTGTAGCCGAGCTCATAATCCTCCTCGCACTTGCGGCGCAGGCATGCGGCGTCGAAGGCGACCAGATCGCACGGCTCTCTGGTTCGACCGTCGAGTTGCCAGCGGTAGGGCGGGAACAGCCAGGACCAGCCGACGGTGTCACCCGGATGGAGCGTCTCGATCAGCAGGGAGCCGCGCCCCGCGGCATGCACCTCGAGCGCCACGGTGCCGCGCCGGATCAGGTAGAAGACGTTCGCCGGCTCGCCGTCGCGCAGCAACAGCGTGTCCGGGTCTGCGTGCTGGTTCTGAGCGCAGCCGGCGATTATCTCGAGGTGCGAGGGCTGCATGCCGGCGAAGATCGCGGAGTTGGCGATCAGCTCGTCAAGCGTGCGCACCGGGGCCCTCGTCGGTAGCGCGGATCGCTCGTGCCTCCTCGGTGATGTCGATCCCAACCGGGCACCACGTGATGCAGCGACCGCAGCCCACGCAGCCCGAGCTGTCGAACTGATCCCACCAGGTCGCCAGCTTGTGCGTCATCCACTGGCGGTAACGCGACCGTGACGAGCCGCGCACCGCGCCGCCATGGATGTGCGAGTAGTCCACGGTGAAGCACGAGTCCCAGCGCTGGTGGCGCTCGACCCTCTCGCCGTCGAGGTCGGTGACGTCCTCGACCGTCGTACAGAAGCACGTCGGGCAGACCATCGTGCAATTCCCGCAGGTCAGGCAGCGCTCGGCGACCTCGTCCCAGCGGGGATGCTCGTAGTTGCGGTAGAGCAGCTCCTTGATACCGCTCGTGTCGAGCTCACGCCCCATCTGGGTGGCCGTTCGGGCGTGGATCGCGTGAGCGTCGTTTCGATCCGCGTCGATGGCCGCACGGTGCGGGACGTCCCGGAGGATCTGCGCCCCGGCGTCGGATCCGATCTCGACGACGAACTGGTGGCGCGCGCCGTCGAGAACCTCGGTGAGCGCGAGATCGAACCCGCTCGTGGCCACGGGACCGGTTTGCATCGACACGCAGAAGCACGTGCCACCGGCCTGGCCGCACTGCACAGCGACGATAAACGGCGGCGTCGACGTCTGGCCGACCACGCGCTCCAGGATCCCGGCCGCGTGCAGGTCGCAGGACCGGGCACCGATGAAGGCATACCGCCGCTCATCCCGCGGAGTCAGTTCGAGCTCGGTGAGGCCACCCTGCCCATCGACCCGCGCCTGCCACAGCCGAACCTGCGGCGGGAGCTGGTAGCGCTTCCACGAGTGCGGACCGACGGCGTACCCGAACAGCGCCTGATCCTCGCGTCGCACCAGGCGATAATGGCCACCGTCCTGTTCATCGGTCCACCCGATCGGCAGATCGGCGGCCCGGCGGATCTCGTCGAACACGATCGCCCGATCGCGCACCGTCGGTCCGATGATCGTGTGCCCGGCTGCGGCCAGCGAATCGAACAGACCGTCGAGGTCGCGACGCTCGATGACATGCACGGCGGTCATCGGTGCGCACTCTACTGAGAGCGCAGAGCGTCAAACCAACCTTCGTGTGACTTTGAACGCCACCGGATGTCAGCCGCCCGCGCGCTGCGCCGTCGGGACATCGACGCCCAGCTCACCGGCGCCGCGCGAGCGCCCGTCCACGCCCCAGGCGAAGTCGGCGATCAGCTCGGCCAGCGCGTCGGGCTGGTCGATCATCGAGAACGTGCGCGCGTTCTCGATGAACTCGAGCCGCGTGTCGGGCAACGCGTCGGCCAGCCGGCGGGCGTCCTCGAGCGCGAAGAACGTGTCGTCGGCCGACCAGGCGATCAGCGCCGGCTTGGTGAACTGCGGCAGGCGGGCGGCGGCCTCGACCATCGTCTGGCGGTGCAGCGACGCGGTGAAGCGGCGCAGGTCCTCGCGGACGCGGCCGTTGGTGAGCAGCGGCCGGACCCATTCCTTGACCAGGTCGTCGATGTCGGCGTGGGCCAGCTGCCCGTAGCCCTGGTCGCGGACCCTCCGGGATCGCAGCGGCGCCACCACCGCCCGGAAGGCCGGCGCGAACTTCGCCGCGGCGATCAGCGTCTTGAAGCTCCCACCGGGCGGGAAGTGCTCGAAGGCGTCGCAGCTGGTCAACACGAGTCCGCCGAGGCGCGCCGGCGTGGTGGTGGCCACGATCTGGGCGATCGCACCGCCGGTGTCGTTGCCGACCAGGACCACGTCGTTCAGCTCGAGCGCCCCGAGGAACTCGTCCACCATCGCCGCCAGTCCCTCCATGGTCATGTCGGCGCTCGCGTCCATCGGCTCGGTGTGCGCTCCGAGCGGCCAGGTGGGCACGAGGCACCTGAAGTTCCATTCAGACAGCCGCCCACTCAGCGCAGCCCACAGCGAGGCTCCCATCGCGTAGCCGTGGACGAACACGATGGGGCGGCCCCCGACGGGACCGGACTCCTCATAATGGATCGTTCCGGTGCTGAGGGTGACAGTGGGCATACGGACCTCCAGATCGGCAGTTGCGTACAGGCTGCACGTAAGATACCAACAGGCTGCATGTAATGTCACGCACTCAAGCCGAACGATCGGCCGCAACCCAAGCCGCGCTGATCGCCGCCGCCCGCCGCCTGTGGGGCGAGCGGGGATACGCCGAGGTCGGCACGCCCGAGATCGCCGAGGCGGCCGGCGTCACGCGCGGCGCGATGTATCACCAGTACGCCGACAAGGCGGCCCTGTTCCGGGCCGTGATCGAGGCCATGGACGTGGAGATCATCGAGCGCATCGAAGCCGCGGTGGCCGCGGCGCAGCCGAGGACCCCGGCCGACACGATGCACGCGATGGCCGGTGCCTGGCTCGACATCGCCGGCGAACCAGAGGTCCGGCAGCTGATGCTCGTCGACGCACCGAGCGTGATCGGCTGGGCCGAGTACCGGGAGATGTCCCAGAGCAACAGCGTCGAGGCGGCGGAGCAGCTGCTGCAGGCCGCCATCGAGGCCGGACAGCTCCGGCCCCAGCCGCTCCGGCCGCTCGCCCTGGTGCTACTCGGCGCGTTCGAAGAGGCCGCGATGTACCTGGCCCGTTCCGACGATCCGGTGCACGCCCGCGAGGAGGTCCGCGCCGTGGTCCGCGACCTGATCGACGGGCTGCTCACGGGGAGCGCCCGGCAGCCCGGCTGAGTTCCCGGGCTGCCGCTGCGCCTGGCGCTCCTAAGAGGTCATCTAGGCCCGATTGGCGCGGGCGGCCACGAGCTCCCGCGCCGCCGCCTGGGCGCCGTTGGCCGATGCTCCGTCGCTCTTGCCGAGGCCGGCGGCCACGCGCGCACCCAGCTGGGCGTCCACGTTTGACCAGTAGGCGATCACCCGCCACTGGATCTCCTCGGTGACCTCGTTGGAGGCGTGGGCGACGATGTTCGCGACGAGGTGGTCGCGATCGGTCTCGCTCATCACCTGGCCCACCAGCGTGCGGGGCTGGGCGAAGTCGTCGTCCTCGGCGTGCTTCTCGTAGGCATAGCGCCCGATCTCGGCGCCGGGGACGTCCCAGGTCAGCTCGCGACCGACGCTCGGATCGGCCTGCGGACCGCCGTAGCTGTTCGGCGCATACACCGGCCGGTCGCCCGAGTGGTGGTAGGTCATCGCTCCGTCCTGGTTGTAGGAGTGGACGGGGCATTGCGGCCGGTTGATCGGGAGCTGCTCGTAGTTGGTGCCGATCCGGTGCAGGTGGGTGTCGTGGTAGGAGAAGATGCGGCCCATCAGCATCTTGTCCGGGCTGAGGCCGATGCCGGGAACCAGGTTCGAGGGGTTGAAGCTCGACTGCTCGACCTCCGCGAAGAAGTTCTCCGGGTTGCGGTCGAGGACCATCCGGCCGACCGTGATCCGCGGGTAGTCGGACTGGGGCCAGACCTTGGTCAGGTCGAACGGGTTGAACCGGTAGTCGGCGGCATCCTCGAACGGCATGACCTGGACCTCGATGGTCCACTCCGGGTGGGCTCCCTGGTCGATCGCCTCGCGGAGGTCGCGGCGGTGGTAGTCGGGGTCCTCCGCGACCATCTCGGCCGCCTCCTGGTCGGTGAAGTTCTCGATCCCCTGGACGGTCCGCACGTGGTACTTGATCCAGAACCGCTCGCCGCCGGCGTTGACCCACGAGAAGGTGTGGCTGCTGAAACCGTGCATGTGGCGGTAGGTGCGCGGCGTGCCGCGATCGGACATCAGGATCGTGACCTGGTGGGCGGACTCGGGTGAGAGCGTCCAGAAGTCCCACTGCATGTCGTTGGAGCGCATGCCGGTGTCGGGGAGGCGCTTCTGCGAGTGGATGAAGTCCTGGAACTTCGACGCATCGCGGACGAAGAACACCGGCGTGTTGTTGCCGACCAGGTCGTAGTTGCCCTGCTGCGTATAGAACTTGAGCGCGAATCCGCGGGGGTCGCGCACGGTGTCGGGCGAACCTAGCTCGCCGGCCACGGTGGAAAAGCGGGCGAACAGCGGCGTGCGGCGGCCCGGCTGGAACAGGTCGGCCTTGGTGTACTGGCTGACGTCCTGGGTGACCTCGAAGAACCCGTGCGCGCCGGAGCCCTTGGCATGCACGACGCGCTCGGGGACGCGCTCGCGGTTGAAGTGCTGCATCTTCTGCACCACGTAGTGGTCGTGCAGGACGGTGGGTCCGCCCGGCCCAACCGTCAGCGAGAACTCGTCGCTCGGGGCGGGAATGCCGGAGTCGGTGGTGGTGATCGGCGTCTTGCGGCGAGCGTCGTCTGGCATCGGGGCTCCTTGGGACGTTTGGGGGGACTGCCCGATCCTACCCATTTCTGGAATCGGTCAAATCTTGGTCTAGGTCTGATTTACGCCGGTATAGTGCACCGTGTCGTGGGGATCGAGGTCGAACAGCTGCCGGACGAGCTGCGGGCGCGCGGGATGCGGGTGACCGCGCCGCGGCTGGCCGTGTTCCGGGCCGTGTCCGAGACGCCCGGCCACCCCGACGTTGAGGCGATCGCGGGTAGGGCCAGGGCGCTGATCGGCGCGCTCTCCACCCAGGCGGTCTACGACGCTCTCGCTGCCCTCACCGCCGCGGGGCTTCTGCGCCGGATCGAGCCCGCCGGCAGCCCGGCCCGCTACGAGACGCGCGTCGGCGACAACCATCATCACGTGGTCTGCCGCGTATGCGGGACGGCTCAGGATGTCGATTGCGCCATCGGCAGCGCGCCCTGTCTGACTCCCCGTGACGCGGGCGGGTTCGTGGTCGACGAGGCCGAGGTCACCTTCTGGGGCCTCTGCCCGGACTGTCAGGCCGAGCAGTCGGCCGCCTGAACGGAGTTGGTGGCCGCGACCGCGGTCCGTCTGTCAGGATCCGCGGGCAGACACCGATCGGCGGCGGGGCGCGAGACCGCCGCATCGAACTCCGGAGGCCCTGAGTGAGCACGCGAGTAATGCCGAGCGTTCGTCCGTTGCGAGACCGGCCGGCCTGGAAGGCGCTCGAGCGCCACCACGAGGAGGTGCGCGGTAGGCACCTGCGTGAGCTGTTCGCCGACGACGCGACCCGCGGCGAGCGGATGGTGCTCGAGGGCGCCGGCCTGTACCTGGATTACTCGAAGAACCGCGCCACCGACGAGACGATTCAGCTGCTCGGCGCGCTGGCCGAGCAATCCGGCGTGCCCGACCGGACCGAGGCGATGTTCGCCGGCGAGCACATCAACGTGTCCGAGGACCGGGCCGTGCTGCACGTGGCGCTGCGGATGCCGCGCAGCGCGTCGCTGATCGTCGACGGGGTCGACGTGGTCAAGCAGGTGCACGAGGTGCTCGACCGGATGGCGGCGTTCTCCGAGCGGATTCGCTCCGGCGAGTGGAAGGGCCACACCGGCCGTCCGATCCGCAACGTGGTCAACATCGGCATCGGCGGCTCGGATCTCGGCCCGGTGATGGCCTACGAGGCGCTCAGGCACTACAGCGACCGCGACCGCACGTTCCGTTTCGTCTCGAACGTCGACTCGACCGACATCGTCGAGGCCACGCGCGACCTCGACCCCGCCGAGACGCTGTTCATCGTCTCCTCCAAGACGTTCACCACGCTCGAGACCATGACCAACGCCCAGTCGGCGCGCGAGTGGGCCCTGGCCGGCCTGGGCGACGAGCAGGCGGTCGCCAAGCACTTCGTGGCGGTGTCGACCAACGCCGAGAAGGTCTCCGAGTTCGGGATCGACACCGACAACATGTTCGGCTTCTGGGAATGGGTGGGCGGCCGCTACTCGATGGACTCGGCGATCGGGCTCTCGACGATGCTCGCGATCGGGCCCGAGCGCTTCCGCGAGATGCTGGCCGGCTTCCACGCCGTCGACGAGCACTTCCGCAGCGCGCCGTTCGCGGAGAACCTGCCGATGCTGATGGGCCTCCTGGGGGTGTGGTACGCCGACTTCTTCGGTGCCCAGACCGTCGGGGTGATGCCCTACGAGCAGTACCTCAAGCGCTTCCCCGCCTACCTCCAGCAGCTCACGATGGAGTCCAACGGCAAGCACGTCACGCTCAGCGGTCGTCACGTCGACTACGACACCGGCGCGATCTACTGGGGCGAGCCCGGGACCAACGGCCAGCACAGCTTCTACCAGCTGATCCACCAGGGCACGAGGCTGATCCCCGTCGACCTGATCGCCTTCGCGAGGACGCTCAACCCGCTGCGTGACCATCACGACCTGCTCATGTCGAACGTGTTCGCCCAGGCCGAGGCGCTCGCCTTCGGCAAGACCGAGGAGGAGGTCCGCGCGGAGGGGACCGCCGATCACATCGTTCCCCATCGCGTGATGGAGGGCAACCGCCCGACCAACGTGATCCTGGCCGAGCAGCTCACCCCACGGACGCTGGGCAGCCTGGTGGCGCTCTACGAGCACATCGTGTTCACCCAGGGCGTCGTGTGGGAGCTCGACTCGTTCGACCAGTGGGGGGTCGAGCTCGGCAAGGCGCTGGCGGTGCGGATCATCCCCGAGCTGAAGAGCGAGACCGAGCCCGAGTTGCACCACGACAGCTCGACCAACGCGCTGATCCGCCGCTACCGCGCGATGCGCTGAGCGGGGCGGGCGGGGATCCGATCAAACAAGACTCCAGGAGAGCGATTTCACATGCCGACGGACAAGCCGATGCAGCTGGGAATGGTCGGACTGGGACGGATGGGGGCCGGCATCGTCCGCCGACTCACGCGGGAGGGGCACCATTGCGTCGGCTACGACGTGAGCGCCGACGCGGTGCACGCGGTCGAGAGCGACGGGATCGCCGGGGCGACGTCGCTGGAGGAGTTCGCGGCCAAGCTCCAGAAGCCGCGGGCGGCGTGGGTGATGGTGCCGGCCGGCGAGATCACGTCGAAGACGATCAGCTCGTTGGCCGAGGTGTTCGAGGCCGGCGATGTGATCATCGACGGCGGCAACACCCACTACCACGATGACATCCGGCACGCCGCGGAGCTGCGCGAGAAGGGCATCCACCACGTCGACGTGGGTACGAGCGGCGGCGTGTACGGGCTCGAGCGCGGCTTCTGCCTGATGATCGGGGGCGAGACCGACGTGGTCGAGCGGCTGTATCCGCTGTTCGCTTCGATCGCACCCGGCGTCGGGGCGGCTTCGCGGACCCCGGGGCGGTCCGGGGAGCCGACTCCGTCCGAGAGCGGGTTTCTGCACTGCGGTGCGAACGGCGCCGGGCACTTCGTGAAGATGGTCCACAACGGGATCGAGTACGGGATCATGGCCGCATACGCCGAGGGGCTGAACATCCTGCACAGCGCCGGGGCCGGCAAGGAGGTGCTCGAGGGCGACGCCGAGACGGCGCCGATGGAGCACCCCGAGTACTACCAGTACGACATCGACACCGTCGAGGTGACCGAGGTGTGGCGTCGCGGCAGCGTGGTCAGCTCGTGGCTGCTCGACCTGACCGCCCAGGCGCTGTTCGAGTCGCCAACGCTGGAGGACTTCTCGGGCCGGGTGTCGGACTCGGGTGAGGGACGCTGGACGTCGATCGCGGCGATCGACGAGGGCGTGCCGGCGCCGGTGCTGACCACCGCGCTGTACTCGCGCTTCGCCTCGCGCGGACTCGACAACTACGCCAACCGGGTTCTGTCCGCCATGCGCTACGGGTTCGGCGGACACCGGGAGAAGCCGTCGAGTTGACCGTCTCGCCGCAGGACATCGAGCGGGAGAAGCAGCGAGCGGCTGAGGCGGCCGCCGCGCTGGTGGAGGACGGCATGACGGTCGGGTTGGGCACCGGCTCGACCGCCGCCTACCTGCTCCCGCCCCTGGCCGCACGCAAGCTCGACATCCGCTGCGTGGCCACCTCGCCCGCCACCTCCCAGGCGGCTCAGGCGCTCGGGATACAGGTGCTCTCGTTCGCGGGGCTGGAGGCGCCGTCGCGGCTGGACATCACGATCGACGGCGCCGACGAGGTCGACCCGGCGGGCTGGCTGGTCAAGGGCGGCGGCGGCGCGCACACCCGCGAGAAGGCGGTCGCCGCGGCGAGCGACCGCTTCATCGTGATCATCTCGGCCAACAAGCTGGTCGACCGCCTCACGCCGCCCATCCCGCTCGAGCTGGCCGAGTTCGGGCTGGCCGGGACGATCGCGCGCCTCGGGTCGGTGGCCCTCCGGAACGTGACACACAGTCCCGATGGCGGCGTGATCGCCGACTACACCGGTGCGTTCGACGATCCGCGCGCGCTGGCCGAGTGGCTGTCCGCGATGCCCGGAGTGATCGAGCACGGGCTGTTCGCGCCCGAGATGGTGGCCGAGGTGCTGGTCGGGCGGGGGGAGGACGTCGAGCGGATCGCGGTGGCGGGCTGACGGGCGTCGAGTAAGCCCGCGTGGGTCCGCCGGCCATGTGGCGGCTCGGCGGGGGCATGGGCGGGGCCGGGGGCCGCGGGGGTGCATAACTCCCGAAATCGGCCCTCAGTCGGTCGGCCACCGGGACATAAGCGCCTCTCGGGCGCTTATGTCCCGGAGGGGGCGGCTGGGTGCCCTGATTTCGTGAGATAAGCACGGGCCGCGGGGTTCTGCGCCGCTGGGCCGGTGGGGTGGGCGCCCGGGCGTGTGGGGTGGGCGCCCGGGCCGGTGGGATGGGCGCCGGTGGCGGCGGTGGCGCCAGACAGGTCCACGTCCCGCACCGACTCGCTCAAACCGGCGCTCCCTCGGCGAAGCTGTACGGCGGCCAGGGGCCGGTAAGCACGAGCTCGACGTCCTCCATCCAGTCGTCGAGCTGCTCGACCATGGCCACGAACTCGCGCACCCGGCCGCGATCGACCAGGTAGGCGTCGAGCACGGGCAGATCGGGCCGGGGGACAAGCGCTCGCCGGCTGCCGCGCGCGAGCGAGGTGAGCGGCGCGAGCTCGCTGGCTACGCGGCGCGCGCTCTGGCGGAGCTCGAGGCGGCCGCGCAGGTATGAGGTGCCGGAGGGCGGGCGGAGGTCGAGCGCCGTGGCGGGGTCGTCTCGCCAGCTGACCCGCAGGCCAATCTCGACCGCGCCGCGGACGCGTCCCAGCCGGGCCAGCAGGTCCTTGACCCGCCGGCGAAGCAGGGCCCGCACTGCGTTCTCGTCGGCCAGCACGCTGCCGAAATGGGCGGGAAGGATGGCACCGAGATCCATCAGGCGCCGGATCGTGCGCTCGTAGGCGGTCAGGGCGGCCGCGGTGGGCTCGAGCGCCCGGCCGTCGTGATCGGAGACGATCGCCGCCAGCCGGCCCTCGGTCAGCCCGCGCAGCGGCCGGTCATCGAGGCCTCGGCCAGAAGGCTGAACGTCGCCCGCCTCGACGATGCCGTACACGAGCAGGCTCATCGCGAGGTCAGCGTGGCGCTGGCCGCCACCACCAAGGCCACGTCCAGGTTGACCGGATCGATGTCCGCGACGGTCGGCGTGACGTGATCGTGGACGGTCACGCCGCCGGCTAGCAGGCGATCGAGCAGGTCGACCAGCGTGACGGGCTCGGCGCGCACGGCCTGCGCGCCGCGAGATGCGTACAACGTGCGCGGCGGGCTCACCATGCGCACTCGAGCATCGATGCGGCGAGCGCGTCGGTCAGCTCCGCCGGGTTGGCCTGGCGTGGCGCCAGCCTCTCCATCAGTGCGTCCTCTCTCACCCGGCGCTCCTGTTCGTCTGGCGAGGCTCCTACCCCGGACTTGAGTCGGCTACCACGCTTGCTGGACGAATGTTCGATGCCCTTCAGAGCGGATCGCTTGACGTACGGACGACATGACGCGGCAATCCTCGGGGGAAGCGTGCCTCCGAGGCGAGCTCGGACCGCTAGCGGACTCGTCCAACTAGCCGACGTCCGGAACGGGACGACCGTCTTCCAGATAGACGAAGCCGGTGCGCTCGGCGCACTGCGAGATCCGCCGGCGCAAGGGCCCGCTTAGCAGCTCCAGCGCCTCCTGCAAGTCGGCGAGGCGCCAGTCCCCGATCTCCTCGGCCTGCAGGGTCACCTCGCGGAAGGCGGCCGGGGCGAACGTGCCGCAGTCGAACAGGAAGCGCACGCCTCCAGGCCGGTCTGGCTTGGGCGGCAGGTAGTCGACACACGCGAGGTGGCCACGCTCGACCACCAGCCCGCACTCCTCCCGCGTCTCGCGGCGGCAGGCGTCCCAGGGCGATTCGCCATTCGCGTCGACCTGCCCGCCGGGGATCGTCCAGCCCTTCTTGTAGGTCGGCTTGAGGATCAACAGCCGCCCGTCCGGGTCCCGGATCATCGCCCCGGCTGAGGCGGGGATCCGCGGGACGTCGGGCCAGGCGTTCACACCGCGGCCGAGCGCCAGCTCTCCGGCGCGTAGGCCCGGCGCACGACCTCGACGTAGGGAACAGGGCTGACCACGGCCCGGATCTCGCGCTGCACATGACGCTCGACGGTCGGCTTCGAGGTGCCGCCGCCCTCCTCGCCCCACACGAGCGTCACCTCGGTGCCTGGTTTGGCATGCGCCGCGTCGAGGACGGCCAGCGTCAGCATCTTGGCCTCGTTCGAGCTGTAGCCGAACCAGGTCGACACGCCGACCGTATCGCCGCCCGCGAGGACCCGGTCGAAAGGATGCATCGAGTACACGGCCGAGGGCCAGTCGATGAACTTGGCGCGGTCGGTCTTGTCGAACATCGTGGCGATCGTGTCCGCGACATCGCGTTCGTCGAGCGCGAGCGTCACCTTGTGGCGATGCTCGTCGTCGGCCATCCGCTCGAGTGAGTCGCGGCCGATGAAGTCGTGGTCGAACTTCACGAGGTGACCGTAGCCGAGATCCCAGGGCGTGAAGTAGTAATCCTCGACGTTGTCGGACACGAAGCTGCCGCCGATCGAGGCCGAGCCCTCATACCCGGTGGCCGGCAGCCACTCGCGATAGGGCGTGAGCTCCTGGCCGGTGTAGATCGCGGGAAGCGGGGAGGGGATCCAGCCCGATTCGAGCGCGTTGGACGAGTACGCCCGGCCGCCGACCAGCCGCATGCCGGACTCCTCGCCCGCGGCGACGAGCGCCTCGTGCACGGCGTCGTAGTCATCCCACGGTCCGAACAGCTCCCAGCCGGGCTGGCCGGCCATGCCGTGGCGCAGGGCTCGCACCTGGACGCCACCGATCGAGGTCGTGGTCAGGTTGAAGAACCCCAGCTCAGGCGGCTGGCTGCCCAGCGCCTGGGCGATGACGTCCATGGCATTGGGCCCCTGCACCTGGAAACGGTAGTGCTTGCGCCGGCCATCGCCGCGCAGCGCGCTGCGCTGGTCGAGGACCACCTCCACGTCGTAGCCGCCTGTCTGGGCGTGATAGGTGACCCAGTTCAGGACGGGGGCGCGCCCGACCAGGTTGAACTCATGATCGGCCAGGTGGAACAGGATCACGTCGCCGATCACGTACCCGTCGGGGGTACAGGGCACGAACTGCTTGGCCTTGTCGACCGCGAAGTTGTTGAACGTGTTCACGCCGAGGCGGGAGAGCAGCGCCAGCGCATCTGCACCCTGCACGGCTAGCTCGGCCATGTGGAAGGACTGGTTGTAGAGCACGCAGGTGTGCTGCCACGCCCACTGCTCGTCGCGCCAGTTCGTGTACTCGGCCGGCACGCCCGGATAAACGTTCGGTCCCACCTGTGCGTTTCGCAGCATGTCGACCGTCGAGTCGACGCTGCGCAGCAGGTCTTCCAGGTTACGGTGACTCATGGCTTCCTCCTGTGGACGACTCAACTGGCGCGCGGGCGGCCTCGGCGGCGGCCCCTCCGAGATAGGCGGCGATCACGCGCTGGTTCTGGCGGACGGCCTCGGGCGGGCCGTCGGCGATCACGCGTCCGAACTCGAGCACGACCACGCGATCGCAGATGCTCAGCACGAGCCCCATGTCGTGATCGATCAGCAGCGTCGACTGACCGCGGTCGGCCAGCTCGCGCAGGGCACGACCGAGCTCCTCGCTCTCGCGCGCATCGAGGCCGGCCGCCGGCTCGTCGAGGCAGAGCAGACGCGGATGCCCGGCGAGCGCGCGAGCGACGCCGACCAGCTTGCGGGCTCCCTCGGAGAGCTCGTCGGGCATGGCGGGGGCCGCCCAGCCAAGGTCGACGAGATCGAGTATCTCGGCCGCGCCCCCGGCCACGGCCACGTTCTCGCCGACCTCGAGGTCGTCGAACAGGTCGGTGTTCTGCCACGTCCGGGCCAGGCCGAGGCGCGCGCGTTCATAGGCCGCCATGCGCCCGATGTCCTGTCCGTCGAGCCTGACCTGCCCGGTGAACGGGACGAAGCCGGTGACCGCGTCGATCAGCGTTGTCTTGCCGGCGCCGTTGGGGCCGATCAGGCCGACGAGCTCTCCGTCGCGGACCTCGAGGTCGACCTTCTCGAGCGCGTGCACGCCGCCGAAGGCGACCGACAGCCCGTTGACGGCGAGGACGGGAGTGCCGGCTGCGACTTCGCGCGGGGCACGGATGCCGGGGAATTCGGCGCTGATATGCCCGTGCTCCGCCACGGGACCGGGCCGAATTCCCTTGAGGGAATCCGGCCGAGGCGCGCTTTGGTCGGCGTCCGGTCTCGAGCCGGATTCCCTCCGGACCGGTTGGCGCTTGTGGAACCGCTTGTAGAACGCGCCGGCCACGCCCTCGGGGTTCTGGATCAGCGTGATGATCAGGATCGCGCCGCCGAACAGCAGGAACCAGTTTCCGTTGATCCCTAACCACTTGTCGAGCGCGTAGGGGAACAGCGCCTGGGTGGAGATCAGGCCGGCGAACACGGCGCCGGAGATCAGCGTGATCCCGCCCGCGTAGGCGAAGGCGATCAGGCTGAGCGCGGTGAACGGGTCGAACCGGTCGGCGCTCACCGAGCTGAAGTTGTACGCGTAGAGCGCCCCCGCGAGACCGGCGATCACCGAGCTGATCCCGAACGCGACGAATTTGACGGCGCGGGAGTCGATCGCCGCCGCGGCGGCCGCGCGCTCGTTGGAGCGCACCGCAAGCATGCGCTGGCCGAGCGTTCCCCGGCGCAGGAGGCCGACGAGTACGCACAGCGCCACGGTCACCGCCAGCACAACCCACCCGAACACCGGGCTCGGGAGGTTCCCGTCGAGCCCACGGAACCCCGCGCGCGGCCCCAAATCAAGTCCGAACAGCCTCGGCTCGGGCACCGGGGAACCCGTCTGGCCGCCGCCCCAGGTCGTGTTGACGAAGCCGAAGTTGGTGATCGCGACGACCGCCGCGAGCGTGACCACGGCCAGGCTCACGCCCCGTACGCGCAGCGCTGAGGCCGCGGTGATCAGGCCGAGGATCAGCGCTGCGCCGGCGCCGAGCAGCGGCGCGATCGGAAACCCGATTCCCGCGTTCACCGCGAGATGGGAGATCGCGAACCCCGACACGCCCGCGAGCGTCAGCTGGACGACCGAGATCTGACCCACGAATCCGGTGATCACGACCAGCGACAGCGCGATCAGCGTCCCGATCATCGTATTCACGAGCGCCTCGCGGAAGTCGAATGGGAGCACCACGAGGGCGACCGCGCATACCGCGGCCACCACCGGCGCGGTCACGGCCAGCTTGCGGGGGCGCGGGGCTTCGGGGAGGCGCTGCTCGACGAGTTCGCCGCGCGTGGGCAGACTGGCGCCGCGCAGGTACATGAACAACACGATCAGGACGAACACCACGAGCTCGTACACGCCCGGCAGGGCAACGCCGCCGGCGGTCGGGAACCAGGAAAGGGCCGTGACGTACTGGATCAGCGAGCCGATGATCCCGAGGCCGATTCCGGCGGCACACGCGATCCCGAACGAGGTGAACCCGGCGAGCAGCGCCGCGGCCAGCGCCGGGACGATCTGGAGCGGCAGCGTCTCCGTGTCGAGCTGCGTGATCGATGCCGCCAGGATCCCGATCCCGCCGGCGATCACCGAGGCGAGCAGCGTGTTGACCATCGACAGCCGGTTGGGCGAGAGCCCGCCCAGCATCGCCACCACCTCGTTCTCTGAGGCGGCGCGAGTCGCCAGCCCGAATCGCGTGAACCGGTAGAGCGTCGCGAGCGCCGCGGCCAGCAAGATGACGATTCCGGTCAGGATGAAGCGGTCGACCGGAATCACGGCGCCGAGCACCTTCACCGTGTTCTGCGGCAGCACGTTTGGCTCGGGCTGCTGGGTGGTGCCGAAGGCCAGCAGCATCGACGCCTGCAGGACGAGCAGCACCCCGAGCGAGGAGACGAGCTTCGCCAGCGGCGGCGCGGTCCGGAGCGGCCGGAATGCGACCAGCTCGACCGCCGCGCCGACCGCCAGCACGATCACCAGGCTGATCAGCAGCGCCGGGACGGTCGACAGGTGCAGCAGATCCGTGGTCAGCGCCCAGAACGCATAGCCGGCGAACATCGCCATGCCGCCGGTGGCCAGGTTGATGATTCCCGAGCCGCGGTAGGTCAGCACCACGCCGAGCGCGATGCCCGCGATCAATGCGCCCGAGCCGAGCCCGAGGAGGCTGAACAGCAGGATCTGCTGCACGCTAGGTCCCGGGCTCGGTCACGGTTACGGGCGCATCAGGTGTAGCTCTGCTCACTCATGACGGAGGCTGCAGCCATCCGGCGGTCTTGACGAACGCGTGCTTTCCCTTGTACAGGAAGAACTGCGTCCTGTCGTTGCAGATGCCCGGCGCGGTCGCGTACTTGCCGCACTGGAGGGCCGGCGCGCCGAGCGCCACCGGGCCGGTGAACGCCTTGGCCTTGTCCAGCACCGCCGACGGGGTGATGTGGCCGTAGCCGAGCTCGTTCAGGAACCGGGCGGTGGTCAGAATCTGGCCGAAGGTGACGATCACCCACGGATCGGGGGCCACCGCGGGCGTCCCGTACTTGGCCATGACCTTCATGTACGCCGGCATCCCGGGGTCGGTGGGGTCGCCGAACAGGGAGCTGGCGATTGCGTAGGTCCAGATCGGGAAGTCGCCGCCCAGGCCGGCCGCCACCAGGCCGTTGAGGCAGAGCGGGGCGGACAGGATCTTCTTCGTATCGGTGATGCCCAGCTGCTTGAGGCCCTTGGCGAGGTTCACGCAGCCTGAGGAGTCGCTGTACGGGATCACGAGGTCGGCGCTGGTGGCGCCGGCGCTCGTCAGCGGTCCGATCAGGTCGGTCTGGCTCTCGTCATAGCCGACCTTCTTGACCTTGACCCCGACCTTCTCGAGCGAGTCGGCGATCGCCGTCGCCCCAACGGTGATGCCCGCGATGTTCGGGTATACGAGGGCCGCCGTCTTGGCGTGCAGGACATTCTGGGCGTACGTACCGAAGGGCCCCAGCACGTGGGTGGCATCGCCGAACAGGACCACGTTGGTCGCCTTGGCCCCGTCGATCGGGGTCACCCCGACTCCCACGATCACCGGCTTGGCCGAGCCGATCGTGGACTGGAGCGACTGGTCGCCGATCGCCACCGCGCCCTCGTCGATCACCGAGATGGACTTGTCGGCCAGGAATTGCTGGCCACACGTGGTGCCTTCCTCCTCGGCTGACCGGATGAAACAGGTCTTGAGCACGAGCGGATGGCCATCGATGCCTCCGAGCTCGGTGTTGATGTACTTGACCGCGATCTGCGCTCCGGTGGTCGCCAGCGGCCCGATCGACTGCGAGCCGCCCTGCTGGTTGACGAAGCCGATGGTCACCGGCGGAAGCGACGAGCTGGCCGCCCCGGCCTTGCCGCCGACGTAGCTCTGGTAGTTGGTCACCGATTGTGAGCCGGCGCCGCCGGCCCCGGATGTGGATGCCGGCGTGGTGGCCGACGTGCTGGTCGAGCTGGCGCTCGCCGGCGCCGAGCTCGCGCTGCTGGTGCTGCTGCTACTGCTCGAGCCGCAGCCGGTCGCGACGATCGCGGTCGCAACCAGCGTCGCCACTCCGAGCCACCCTCTGCGGGCCTGCGTGGTCACGTCTTCCTCCTCTGGTGAATGGCTTGACTGACGCCGAGTGGACCGGTCACACCGCGGCCTTGGCGCCCCACAGCTCCCGCGAGGCCAACCGAGCGCCCTCCGCCAGCGCCGCGAGCTTGGCCCACTGAATCTCGGGGTGAACGCGCTCGATGAACGCCCCTTGGGCGAAGCCGCAGTCGGTGCCGGCGAGCACGTTCTCCCTGCCGACCACGTTGGCCAGGCGGACGAGCCGCTGCGAGACCAGCTCGGGATGCTCGACGACGTTCGTGTGGTGGGTCACCACTCCCGGGATCAGCTTCTTGCCCTCGGGCAGCGCCACCTCCTCCCACACCCGCCACTCGTGCTCGTGCCGGGCGTTGGCCTGTTCCATGACATAGGTGCCGGCGTTCACGGCCAGGATCAGGTCGACCACGTCCTTCAGCTCCGGGTCGAAGGCATGCGGCCCGTGCCAGCTGCCCCAGCACACGTGGTAACGGACACGCTCCTCGGGCAGGCCCTCGAGCGCGTGGTTGAGCGCGCGCACGCGCAGGTCGGCCCAACGCCGGTAGTCCTCCCATGACTGCCCGCGCGACATCATCGTGTCCGCCTCGTGCATCATCACCGCGTCGTCGACCTGCACGAGCAAGCCAGCGTCGACGATCGCGCGGTACTCCTCGCCGAGCGCGTCGGCGAGGGCGAACATGAACTCCTCTTCGTTGGCGTAGTACTCGTTCAGGAGCCAGTACGCGCTGGCCGGCGCCACCACCGGCAGGAAGCCGTCGACGATGTCGTTCTCGTGCTCGGCGAGGGCTGCCTTGAAGTTCGCGATGTCCCGGTCGAGCGCGGCGCGGTCGTAAGTGAGCGGGCCCGTGCACACCCAGGCCACGCCCTGGCCGGAGGCCGCGGCCTCCTCGTCGGGCAGCGCGCTCGAGGCGGCCGCGTTCGACTCGCTGACGCTCGCGTTCTCGAGCGCGTCCATCGCGGCGTAGGCGCCGGGGAACGCCTGGCGGTCCCGACTCGGGGGATACATGGTCCCGCCCTCCAGTTGGATCGGGCGCACCTCGAGCCCGCTCACGCGCTCGTACAGGTAGGTGATCCAGCTCGCCTTGCCCATCTCGCCGTCGTCGGGGACGTCGATCCCCACCTCCACCTGCCGACGGACGACGTCGTTGACCGCTTCGCGCAGCGTGCTCTGGTAGGCGTCCTCGTCGATCGCCTGCCCGCGCTCCTTGGCCGCGAGAAAAGCCAGCAGCTCCGGCGGCCGGATCAGGCTTCCGGTGTGGGTCGCAAGGATTCGGTCCATGTCCTCTCCTCCCCGGTGCCGCGCCCGTTCCCGGAGCGGCACAACATGGGCACCGTTGTGACTTGTGAAGGTGCTGCGATGCTAGGCCCGGGTCGGCGCCCCGGCTCGGGCCGGGTTTCGATCAGTGCGCGGATGCGCAACGGCCGGCATGGGGCTGTGCGCTGAGCGACAACTAGCGTCGGTTAGCGCTCCGTTTGCAGCCTCGACACGTCCTCGGGCCGTCGATAGAGTGGCCCTCGGCCGGTGCCACCGGCCAGGGAGAGACAGGTTGCTGTCAGGGAGACGTCAGGCGCAATGACGTTGCTGATCGACACCAATGCGGTGCCGGCATCGAGCCGAGTCGAGTTCTGGGCCAAGTCCTCCTGCGACGCCTATCACCCGCTCCACATCGGCACCGACGCGATCGATCGATTCTGGGCACGGATGTGGGCCGACCGGCTCGGACCGCTCGGCGTCTACCGGATCGCGGCCGGGCCGAACACGATGCGCCGCACGCCCAAGGACATATCGGTGGGGGATCCCGAGTGCCTGCACGTACAGATCGTGCTGCGTGGCCGGCTGCACGGCGCTCAACAGCACCGGGCGAGCGTCCTGGGTCCCGGAGACATCACGAGCTACGACACCTCCCATCCGGCCATCTTCCGGGCCGACGCGCCGTTTGACCTGCTCGTGATGCGCCTGCCCAAGGCGGCGCTCGGCAAGCACGCCGGGAGGGTCTCGCGGCTGACAGCGCTGCGCCTCCCGGGCGACGCCGGGTTGCCCCGGCTGGCGGCGCGGTTCTGCTGCGAGGCGGCCACCGGGCTGGCCGACGGCAGCATCGCCCGCGACGACACCGGTCTGGCCGAGCACGTGATCGACCTGGTGCGCCGGCTGTACGTGGACCTTGACGCCTCGCGACCGCCGCGACCGCGCTCGACGGCCGAGCTCCTTATCCATGCCCAGGCGCACATCGACGCCCGGCTGGGGGACCCGGGGTTGAACCCCGAGGAGCTGGCCCGGGCCTGCTTCATCTCCACCCGCTATCTGCACCGCGTGTTCGAGGCGGCCGGCCTCAGCGTGTGCGAGTTCATCCGGTCGGCGCGCCTGGATCGCTGCCGCCGTGACCTGATCGATCCCGCCTTCGCCGATGAGCCGATCTCGGTGATCGCCAGCCGGTGGGGCCTGCCCAGCGCGCCGCATTTCAGCCGGCTGTTCCGCAGGGCGTACGGGTGCTCGCCGCGCCAGTACCGACAGCGCTCCGCGCCGGTGGGCGGCGGGCTGGATGCGCCGGATCCGGCGCGTCCGCCGGCGTCATGGCCGCTCGACCGAGGCGAGCCCTGGGTGACGGCCGGGTGGAAACCGACCGGCCGGAACGTCGCGTGACGGCGACCGCGGCGGTTGATTCCGCGCGGCGGGATGGGCCGGCGGCGCTCGAGCTAGACGGGCTGACCGCGGGCTACGACCGTGCGCCGGTCGTGCGGGACCTGACGCTGTCGGTCGCCTCGGGCGAGGTCGTGGCGCTGATCGGCGCCAACGGCGCCGGCAAGACCACCACGCTGCGGGCGATCTCGGGGCTGGTCAAGCCGATGGCGGGTGCCATACGGTTCGGCGGCGCCGATCTCGGCGGGGTCTCGCCGACCGTCCGCGTGCGGCGGGGAATCGTCCACGTGCCGCAGGGGCGAGGGATCTTCTATGGGCTGACCGTGAGCGAGCACCTCCGGCTGGACGGCCTGCGCGACCGAGCCGCCCAGGAGACGGCGTTCTCGCACTTCCCGGCGCTGCGGGATCTGGCCGGCCGCCGGGCGGGGCTGCTATCGGGAGGGGAGCAGCAGATGCTGGCGATTGCCCGCGCGTTCTGCCGCCAGCCGCGCGTGCTGCTGCTGGACGAGCTTTCGCTCGGGCTCGCGCCCGTCATCGTGGAGCGGCTGCTGCCGGTGGTGCGGGAGTTCGCGTCGGCCCACGGAACGGCGGTCCTGCTGGTCGAGCAGCACGTGCATCTGGCGTTGGAGATCGCCGACCGGGGATACGTGCTCTCGCACGGGGAACTGGTGGCGGCCGACAGCGCCGAGCGGCTGCGCGCGGACAGCGCGCTGCTCACCGCGAGCTATCTCGGCGAGCGTCGGGCCTGAAATTCCGCACCAGCGCTCGTGTTCATCACGAGTCCGCGCGAGTTCTTCAACCTCGACTGGATCACGCAGCGCAGCCTCGCTTCAAGCCCGTGTGCGGGCGGCACCTCGCGCCCTGTGGCGGGCGAACATCTCGCTGACCCACTGGTAGCCACGGCGGCTGGCCAGGGAATCGCGGACGTCGGCGACGGCCGCCGGCGGTTCGAGCTGGAGGGGCCCTTCCGGCGGCATGACCAGCGGGTAGAACAGCGACGCCGCGGTCAGGTCGGCAACCGTGAAGCGTTCGCCGACCAGGTACTCGCTCTCGCCTAGCTCGGACTCGAGGCGGTCGAGCGCGCGCAGGGTTGCCGCGCGTGCCTCCTCGGCCCGGCTGTCGCTGACCGTCTGGAAACGCGTGCCGGTGTACGCACGGGCGAAGGCGCCGGCCAGCTTGCGGTAGCGCCTGAGCGGCGCGGGAAACTGGTCGGCGGCCAGCGCATCGAACCGCTCGCGGTCGCTGCGCAGGGCGTGGAAGGCGAACCGGCGTACGGCCGGACCGAGCTGCTCGTCGAACCAGTCCTCGAGCTCGAGGGCGCGCCGGCGTTCGTCGGTATCGGCGGGATAGAGGCTCGGATCCGGATATCGGCGCTCGAGCGCGGCGATGATCGCGGTCGAGTCGCCGATCCGCTGCCCGTAGAACTCGATCACGGGGAGCGTGTAATGACGGCCGCGGGTGAGGACGAGCGCCACCCCCATGTGGTAGCCGCCGACCGGCGCGTGCCGGTCGTGCTCGACCCGCTTGTAGTCGAGGGGCGCCTCAGGCAAGCGCATTAGTCGCTAATATAAGCGCCTCATGCAGAGGGCCCGCGTGGATCGCCGCAGCAGTCAGCTGGACGAGATCGCCGAGGCGCTGCCTCAGCGAAGCTCCGCGCTGTCGCGGCTGTTCCTGACCCGCACCAGCGTGTGCGTGTCCCGCACCGAGGTCGGGGTGCTGCGGGTGTTGCAAGGCGGTCCCCGGCGGATCACCGAGTTGGCGGCCGAGGAACGCGTCACGCAGCCGGCGATCACGCTGCTGGTCAACCGCCTGGCCGAGCGCGGGTGGGTCGAGCGGATTCCCGATCCGACCGACGGGCGCGCGGTGCTGGTCAGCCTGACGCCGGACGGCCACGAGGTGTTCGAGCGCCTGCGCGCCGAGTACCGGGCGCTTCTGCACGAGGAGATGGCCTCGCTCGAGGACGGCGAGGTCGAGACGCTGGCCGCCGCGGTCGCGATCCTCGACAAGCTGATCGACCGACTGAAGGAGCGCGAGACATGAAGTCGGACAACTACAAGTGGATCGCGCTGTCGAACACGACCCTGGGGATCTTGATGGCGGTGATCAACCAGTCGATCGTGATCATCGCGTTGCCCGCGATCTTCCGCGGGATCCACCTGAACCCGCTCACGCCCTCCAACACGAGCTACCTGCTGTGGATGCTGCTCGGTTTCATGGTCGTGATGGCCGTGCTGGTGGTGAGCCTCGGGCGCGTGGGCGACATGTTCGGGCGCGTGCGGATGTACAACCTGGGCTTCGCGGTGTTCACCGCCGGCTCGATCCTGCTCTCGGTCACCTGGCTGCAGGGCTCGGCCGGAGCGATGTGGATGATCGTGATGAGGGTCGTTCAGGGAGTCGGCGCCGCCTTCCTGATGGCCAACTCCTCCGCCATCCTGACCGACGCCTTCCCGCCCGATCAGCGCGGCCTGGCGCTCGGGATCAACATGGTGGCGGCGATCGCGGGCTCGTTCATCGGGCTGGTGCTGGGGGGCGTCCTGGCGCCGGTCTCGTGGCGGCTGGTGTTCCTGGTCTCGGTGCCGTTCGGCCTGTTCGGGACGGTCTGGGCCTATCTGAAGCTCGAGGAGCGGGGCGTGCGCACGCCGGCCAAGATCGACTGGCTGGGCAACATCACGTTCGCTGCGGGCCTGATCGCCGTGCTGGTCGGGATCACCTACGGGATCCTGCCCTACGGCGGGCACACGATGGGCTGGACGGCGCCCGGCGTGATCGGCGCCCTGGTCGGCGGCGTGGCGCTGTTGGTGTTGTTCGTGTGGATCGAGCGCCGTGTCGAGGCGCCGATGTTCCGTATCCAGCTGTTCAAGATCCGGGCCTTCAGCGGCGGGAGCGTGGCCGCGTTCCTGGCCGCGCTGTCGCGCGGCGGGCTCATGTTCATGCTGATCCTGTGGCTGCAGGGCATCTGGCTGCCCGAGCACGGCTACAGCTTCGCCGACACGCCGCTGTGGGCGGGCATCTACATGCTGCCGCTGTCGCTCGGGTTCCTGATCGTGGGCCCGTTCGCCGGACGCCTGGCCGACCACTTCGGGGCCCGGCCGTTCGCCACCGGGGGGATGGTCCTGTCGGCGATCGGCTTCCTGCTGCTGATCGCGCTGCCCGTCAACTTCCCCTACTGGGCGTTCGGGCTGGTCATCTTCCTGATCGGCGCCGCCATGGGGCTGTTCGCGGCGCCCAACCAGACCGGGATCATGAACAGCCTGCCGGCCGACGCGCGCGGCGCCGGCGCCGGCATGGCGGCCACCTTTCAGAACGCGGCCTCCGTGCTCTCGATCGGCGTCTTCTTCAGCCTGGTCATCGTGGGGCTGTCCTCCACGCTGCCCGGAGTCCTCTACCACGGCCTGGCCTCGAACGGCGTGCCGGTTGCCACGGCCACCCAGGTCTCGCACCTACCGCCCGTGGGAAGCCTGTTCGCCTCGTTCCTCGGCTACAACCCGATGGGCACGCTGCTCGCGCCCGTCCTGCCGCACCTGCCACACGCCACCGCCGCCTACCTGACCGGCCACCGCTTCTTCCCGACCCTCGTGTCCCATCCGTTCGCGAGCGGGATCCACACCGTGTTCTACTTTGCGGCCGGGTGCTGCCTGGTGGCGGCGGTGGCCTCGTGGATGCGGGGCGGCAAGTACTACCACGTGGAAGAGGCCGTCGAGCCCGTCGAGACGAACGAGCTGGTCGAGGTGGCCTGAGGCGTCCGAGGCCGGCGGTCACAACTGCGCACTCGGCGCTACGCCGGCGCCGAAAGCGCGGTTGTGACCCATATGCGTCCCCGAGGGCGCACTCGACCGTCGGCACGACCTCGAGTGCCGACTTATGACCCCTGGCGTGTAACCCCGGCGCGTCATCCCGCCAGCAGCCGGACCAAGTCCGCCGCCGGGCGGATGTCGTGGATGCGCGCGACGCTCTCGCCGGCGTAGAGCGGCGCGGTGTCGAGCAGTCGCTCGGGCCAGCTGGCCAGCGGCGCGGACGGACCGTAGAGCGGAACGCCGAGCCGCGCGCCACGCGCCAGGCGATCACCGACGGTGAGCGGGAGCCGCGGTGCGATCGGCGCGAACGCGCGCTGCGCCACTCGGACCGGCGCCGGCGCGCGCGGATCGCGGTGCAGCCAGCGCTCGGTGGCGGCGTTGGGGATCACCCGGTGCGGGGCAGGCCAGCCGAAGCCGAACAGCTCGGTGACCAGCGTCCGCTCGGCGTCGATCAGGCGGCGCTTGTACGCCGGGTGCGCGCGTGACTCCTCGCTGAGCAGGAACCGGGTCCCGGCCACCACGCCGGCCGCGCCCGCGTCCAGCGCCGCCCGGACGTCGCCGGCGTCGGCCACGCCGCCGGCAAGCAGGACCGGGAAGCCGGGCAGCGCGGCGCGGATCTGCTCGAGCAATCGGAGCGCGGGAAGCGTTCCCCTGACATGGCCGCCGGCTTGCATCCCCTGGGCGATAACCGCGTCGGCGCCCGCCACATGCGCGGCATGCGCCTCCGCGACCGACCCGCACTGATGGATCCAGATCCGTGCGGAACGGCGCACGGGCAGGCCCCAGAAGGTGACGACCGCGTCGGCGTCGCGCGCCACCTCCCAGTGCTCGGGTCGGGTGAACGGAAGCAGCAGGTTGACGGCGACCGGCGCGGCGGTGCGCTCTCGCGCCCGGGCCAGCTCCCGGCCGAGCAACGGCGCCGGGAGGATGCCGATCGTGCCGAGCCCGCCGGACTCCGACACCGCGGCGGCCAGATCGGCGCCGGCGAGCCCTCCGCCCATGCCGGCCTGGAACACCGGAAGGCTGATGCCGAGACGCTCGAGCAGGTTGGGCAGGCGAGAAACGCTACAGCGTCCCCGCGGGGTCAGGCGGCCGGGAGCGGCGGGGCCGGCACGTCCGCGCCGATGACCTCGGTGACGGGCACGCCGAGCGACCGGATCCGGCCCGGCAACTCGATGTGCAGCCAGCGCGACATGCGCGCGGGCAGCATCGAGACGATCACCTCGTCGAAGCCCATCAGGTGAAGCGCGTCGCGCACGGCGGTCAGCGGTTCGTGCGCGCCGATCATCGCCACCACCTCGGATCCCGCGGCGCGCGAGAGCAGCGGCACGGCGGCCGCGATCCGCCGCTCGGCGGCGCGCTGACCGGGGTCGCCCACGTCCCCGACCGGATGCAGGCCGCGGGGGAAGGCCGGCACCAGGAGCGTGAAGTTGCACGGTCCCTGGCGGGCGCGGCGGGCGATCGCCTCGATCAACTGCGGGCTGTCGGCGGTCCGGCGCGCCACGATCAGCACGCGGGCCGAACGGTACGGGGGAACGGTGGCATCCATCGGGCTGGTGATCAGCAACAGCTGAAAGGACGCGCGCCGGCGCGGGTTTGTTCCCCGGGGAGCGGGTGGCGCTGGCGTGCGCGTATCCGCGTAGGATTGTCCAGTCCGTGGTGAGCGGTTTCCGTCCACATCCGCCGCCCGGGACCGGCGCGGGAAGATCTCTCCGGACCCAGGCGTCTGCCCAGCCATGAGCCCGCGGCTCGTCATGCTCAGGTCTCAGTCCGACGAGCGGCTGGTGGGCCTCGCGCGCGCCGGAAACGAGCGGGCGTTCGCGGCGATCGTCGAGCGCTACCGCCCCGAGCTCCAGGCGTTCGCGCGCGGGCTGTGCTCCGACGGGCGAAGCGAGGATGTCGTCCAACAGGCGTTCCTCAGTGCGTTCGCCGCGCTGAGCGCCGGCGCGGAGGTCAGGCATCTGCGCGGCTGGCTCTACCGGATCGTGCGCAACGCTGCCAACCGCCCGGCGGGACCGCTCTGCGTCCCCCTCGATCGCGCCGCCGTGAGCGTCAACAGCGTCGAGGACGTCGTCCAGCAGCGCGCACTGGCGATGAGCACTCTGTCGGAGCTGGCGCGGCTCCCGGCCCGTCAGCGCCAGGCGATGATCGGCACCGCGCTGGATGGACGGCCGCGGGCGGAGATCGCCAGCTCGATGGGCCTGTCGGAGGGGGCGGTGCGACAGCTCGTCCACCGAGCCAGGACCGCTCTGCGCGGCGCGGTGACCGCGGTCACGCCCTGGCCGGTGGCAAGATGGCTCGCCGCGGCCAGCCCGGACGTTCGGGGCACGGCGGAGCTGGCGGCCGGCGCCGGCGCCGCGTCGTCGGGCGGACTGGCGATCAAGCTCGGTGCGCTACTCGCGTCGGGGACGCTGTTGACCGGCGCGGCGATCGACCTGCCCGCGGCGCCGGCTCATCGCGGCGGCGGCGCCCGATCCGCCGCCTCCGTCCAGCCGCGGGCGCGTGGCGCTCGCGCCCCGGGAGTGGTGCTCGCCGCGCAGGCGGCGCCGGGTTCTGCGGCGTTCGTGTCGGATCGCGCTCCGGCGGGCGCGGGGATTCTTGTCGCGCAGGCCGGCGGTGGCGCACTCCGCGTCGCCACGCGTCCGGATCGTCACGCCGGGGCTTCGGGCCAGTCGGACGGGCGGGGCGGTGGCCGACCCGGGAGGCGCCACGACGGCAACGGCGGTGGTGCCGGCGGCGGAGACTCGGGCGGGGAAGATGGCCGCGGTGGAGCGGCTGCTTCGTCGCGCGCGAACTCCGGGTCGGATGACCAGGGGCGGGATGGCGGCCCAAGCCAGGGCGATCGACCCGGCGCCGGCGGGGACTCCGGCTCAGGACCGCGTTCGGACGGCGGATCGGACCGAGGCGGCGACGCCCAGATGGCCTCGGATTCACACTCGTTCGACCGGGCGGGTCACGGCTCGCTTTCCGATCTGATCTCGGGCTCCGGGCAGGGCTCCGGTTCGGGCGATCGCTCGGGTGCCACCGGCAGTGGCTCGGCCGTGGCGGGCACCGGTGCCTCCGGGTCCAGCGACGGCGGCTCGGGTTCCGGCGCGAGCGGCTCCGGCGGCACAGACGGCGGCAGCGCGGGCGACTGACGACTTCGCGTCGGCCGCGTGACTTTTTCGGTCGACGTGGCTCTTCTCCTCGGTAAGTGCACACCAGGCGTCGCGCCGGCAGGGACGGCGCAAGGAGGTACTAGATGAGGAAGCTACTACTGTTAGTCGTAGCAAGTTGTGCGCTGGTCGCAGTCGCGCCGGCGTCGGCGCTGGCTCACGGCCACCATCACGCGCGCCGGCATCATGGCCGCATTCACCACAAGACCTTTGGAAGCGACTGGAGCCAGTCGGGCAGCTCGAGCTCGAGCTCGAGCAGCACCGGCACGACCTCCGGCGACACGGCCGGCACGGTGCAGTCGTTCAGCAACGGTGTTCTGACGATCTTGCTCAACGACAACACGACGACGGTGACCGCCAAGGTGACCGACGCGACCGAGATCGAGTGCCGCGCGCCCGACGCATCGGGCACGTCCGGTTCGTCCGGCTGGCAGGGCCACGATCACGGTGGCGACAACAGCAGCGGCAACAACGGCAACGGCAACGACCAGGGCGACGATCAGGGCCAGGGCGACGACGAGCACGGCGGCATGTCGTGCGACTCGAGCGGGCTCACGCAGGGCGCCGTGGTCCGCGAGGCGGAGATGAGCGTCTCCAGCGCGGGCGCCGTCTGGCAGAAGATCGAACTGGTGACTTCGTCCGCCTCGGCGGTCGACAACGACAACGACGGAGACTAGGGGGTCGTCCTTGCCGCGGGCGAAGCGCCGGCCCTGCCCCAGCCGCGCTGACCAATCCACCGCGGTGTGAAGAGAGCGGCGGCGCCCGGCCGGCGCCGCCGCTCTCTGCTTTCCGGCTCGAACAGCTAGATGAGCTCGGCGATGAGCTTCGCCGCTCGCGCCGCGCCGCCGGTCGGGACGGGGAGGTAGTCGGCTTCCGATCCGATCTCGGCCGCGATCGCCGCGGCGATCACATCCGGAGCGGACTCGGCGAAGGCCATCCTGCGGCCGGCGCGGTGGCGTTTCAGGCGGTGACGGACATGCCGGTTCTGCTCGAAGTGACGCTCGAGCGGGAAGTAGAGAAACGGGCGCCGGGCCGCGGTCAGCTCCATCGTCGTGGTCAGGCCGCCCTGGACGATGGCCAGGTCACACGCCGCGAGGTGCCGCGGCAGATCGGGGACGTAGCCGCGTATCTCCAGTCCGTCATGCGGGGATCCGAGCGTCGGCGGGTCGATCCGCGGCCCGGCGACCACGATCATCCGCAGGCCGGGAACGAGGTCCCGGGCGAGCGGGAAGCTCGCGATCACGCGCCGCAGCATGTCGGCCCCGACACCCGACCCGCCGACCGTGACGATGCACACCGGCTCGCCGGGGCGGTAGCCCAGCTCGGCCCGCAGCGCGCCGCGGTCCGAGAGCGCCGACGCGTCGATGCCGCTGATCTGGCCGCTGAAGGCGTAATGCCGCTCGGTCCACTCACGGATCCGCGGCAATCCTGGGCCGAACCGGTCGGGCACGATGTCGTCTGGATCGCCTACGAAGATCGACCGGTCGCGCACCCGAGGGTGACGCGCGATGTGCTCGAGCATCTCGGCGTTGTAGTCGGCGGTGAGCGCCGCCTCGCGCTCGCCGCCCTCGGGCATCGGCAGCCAGCCGACGAAGTCGGTCAGCCACGCGTAGGCGGCCGTCTTCAGCTCTGGGTTCTCGTGCAGGAAGTAGTCGAGGTCCCACGCCTCGTCGCCGATCCACAGGTCATAGGCGCCCTCCCGGACCACGTCGTGGAACACCATGAAGTTCGCGACCAGGATCTCGTCCATCCGGCGGAACGCCTCGAACACGTTCAGCTCGTGCCCGTGTGCCTCTGACTGGATGTGCGCGGACTCGCCGGCCAGCTGCGCGCTGGCCGGGTGGATCCGCTCGCCGCGCGCCTTGAGCACGGACCTCACCGGCTCCTGCGCTAGCCACTCGATCCCCAGGTCGGGGTGCAGTCGGCGCAGCTCATCGGCGATGGCTACGTCGCGGTGCGCGTGCCCCAGCCCGATCGGGGAGGACACGTACAGCGCGCGACGAGGTCGCGACATGGCGCGGGTCCACCGGGCCGGCGGGTGTGGCGGGCAGATGAAGTCGCGCAGCAGCAGGTTCACCTTCACGGGGTCGCGCCCGGCGGGTAGGTGGCCCGAGCCTTCCAGCGTGACGAGCTCGCCATGCGTCGCCTCGGCCAGGGCCACGCCCTGGCGGATCGGCCGGATCAGGTCGCGATCCCCGTGGATCGTGAGGGTTCGGCAGCGGACACGGGCGCACACATCGGCGAAGGGCTCGCGACGGCGGATCCCGATCCCACGTGTGGCGTCGATCAGCGACTCCGGCGTCGTCTGTAGAGCCCAGGCGATGCAGTCCTCGATCGGCTTGGTGGAGTGCGGCTCGCTGAAGCACTGGCCGAAGAAGAACTCGAGGAAGTCCGGGTAGGCCCGGAGCCAGTAGTTGCTGTTGTACTTGGCCCACTGCTCGTCGGTGTTGAGCGACTTGTCGAACGGGTGGACCTCACGTTCGGGATGCCCGGGCGTCAGCCCGACCGCGGGACCGATGTACACCACACCGTCGACCCGCCCGGGATGATCAGCGGCGACGACGGTTGCCCACAGCGCACCGCACGACACCGCGGCCAGGGTGGCGCGCCGGGTGTCGGTGGAGTCCATGACCGCCACCGCGTCGGCGGCGAACTCGTCGATGCTGTAGGCCTCGGGCCCGACCGGGCGGTCCGATCGGCCGGTGCCGCGCCCGTCGAAGGTGACCACGCGGCAGTGCCGCGCCAGGTAGGGGATCTGGAACTTCCAGAAGCGCGAGTGGACGATCGACCAGGTGGGCAGGAGGAACGCGGTCGGCTCGCCCTCGCCGTACACCTCATAGTGGACCCGCACGCCGTCGCGCTCGACGTATCCCTGCTCGTCGGGATACCGAGCCCGCGTCTGCTCGCCGGCGGTCACGGGCGACACCCCGGCGCGGTCGCTTGTGATCACGGTCATCGTGCCCTCCGGTACATCGTCCCACGCCGGCCCCGCGGGGCCCGCAACCGAGGAGAGGGTTGCGGGCCCCGGCGGGGAGTGCCCCCGTGATTACGGCCGCGCCTCGAACACGAGGTTGAACGGCGTCTCGGCCACGCGCCGGAACCGCGTGAAGCCACCGGCCTCGACCACATCGCGGATCCGCGCCTCGCCGGCCTGCGCCCCGAGCGCCAGGCCGACCTCCTGAGAGAGCGACGCCGGCGTGCACAGCAGGGTCGAGAACGCGTAGAACGCGCGGCCCACCGGGTTCAGGTTGTCCTCGACGCGGTCGCCTGCGTTGGGCTCGACGATCATCCAGGTCCCGTCGGGCTTGAGCGTCGAGCGCACGTGGCGCGCGGCGCCGACCGGATCGCCCATGTCGTGCAGGCAGTCGAACACCGTCACCAGGTCGTAGCCGGTTCCGCCGTACGCCGCCGCTGGTTGCACCTCGAAGCCGACTCGGTCGCCGACGCCGGCTTCCTGGGCGCGCTCGCGAGCGGTCTCGATCGACCCGCCGTGGTAGTCCGAGCCGGCGAAGGTGGACTGCGGGAACGCCTGCGCCATCAGGATCGTCGACGCGCCATGGCCGCAACCGACGTCGGCGACGAGCGCACCGCGCTCGAGCTTGTCGACCACGCCGTCGAGCGCCGGCAGCCACTCGGTGATCAGGTGGGCGTTGTAGCTCGGACGGAAGAAACGCTCGCATCCGTCGTGCACGTCGTGGACGTGGTCGCCCCAGCCGATGCCGTCGCCGCTGCGCGCCGCCTCCATGATCCTCGGCGAGTCGATCACCGAGCCCAGCGCGATCTGGAAGAAGCCGGGGAGATAGGCCGGACTGGTCGGATCCGTCAGCGCCACCGTCTGCTCGGGTGGGAGACTGTAGAGACCGCTGTCGGGGTCATATTCGACGAAGCCGCCGGCCGCCTGGGCGTTCAGCCACTCCCGGACATAGCGCTCGGCCGTGCCGGTGCGCTCGGCCAGGTCCGACGGCGAGAGACCTCCGGATCCCGCCAGTGCCCGATACAAGCCGAGCTTGTCGCCCCAGACCACCAGCGCCGAGTTCAAAGTCGCTCCGACCTCGTCCACGGCGCGAAATACGAACTGCATGAGCTTGTCGCCGTCCACCTCGACCGGCTGTTCGATCGTGCTCACGATGTGCCTCCTGAGTAGGTTTCGGGCGAGGCTAGGTCGGGGGTCGGGTCGCTCGCATCCGGGGGGCACCTAATCTGTGGCGGATGGTTCGGCATGGCAGCAAGGGGGGACCGGCGCGATGCTGCTGGGGCGTGAGCGCGAGCGCGAGGAGATAGACAGCGTCCTCGGGCAGGCGCGGTCGGGCACGAGCGCAACGCTCGCGCTGGTGGGCGAGGCGGGCATCGGCAAGACCGTGCTGCTCGACGATGCCGCCGATCGAGCCACCGGCGCCGGCATGCGGATCCTGCGAGCGCGGGGGATCGAGTCCGAAGCGCAGATCCCGTTCGCGTCGCTGCTCGAGCTGCTGCGCCCGGCCCTGGTCGCGCTCGATCGGATTCCCCGGCCGCAGGCGATGGCGCTCGAGGCTGCCCTGGCGCTGCGTCCCGGGCTGGCCCAGGAGCGCTTCGCGGTGGGTGCGGCGACGCTCAGCCTGCTGGCGGCGTACGCCGAGGAGACCCCGGTCGCCGTGCTCGTCGACGATGCTCACTGGCTCGACGATCCGAGCGCCCAGGCGCTGCTGTTCGCCTTCCGGCGTTTGGTGGCCGATCCGATCGCGGTGCTGATCGCCGTCCGCGAGGGGGATCCGTCGCTGCTCGACGGCGCCGACGTCCCCACCCGTCGGGTTGGCGGATTGAGCACCGAGGACGCCGCGGCGCTCCTCCACGGGCTGCCCGCCGCTGCCGCGGAGCGGTTGCACGGCGCCACCGCCGGCAACCCCTTGGCTCTGATCGAGCTGGCCGGCGATGCGGACGAGCTCGAGTTCGCTCCCGCGGGCGCGCCCGTCGTCGTTTCGGCGCGAATCGCGCGCGCCTTCCTGCGCCGGGTCGAGGAACTCGATGCGGCGGCCGGCCGCGCCCTGGTGCTCGCGGCGACCAGCGAGAGCGGCGATGTGTCGATGCTCGAGCGCGCGGCCGCCCGGCTGGGGATCGACCTGGCGGTCCTGGCCACGGCCGAGACCGCCGGCCTGGTCACCATGCGGGCCGGGTCGATCGAGTTCCGCCACCCGCTCGCGCGCTCGGCGATCTATGCCAACGCGTCCGCTGGGGAGCGACGCGAGGCCCATCGGGCGCTTGCCGAGGCCCTGCCCGACAGAGACATCGACCGGCGTGCCTGGCACCTCGCGGCCGCCGCCATCGGAATCGACGAGGCGGCCTCGGCCGCGCTCGAGCAGGCGGGCGCTCGGAGCCGCGCGCGCAGCGCTTATGCCACCGCGGCAGGCGCGTTTGAGCGGGCCGCCCGGCTCACGGCCGATGAAGAGCGGCGGGCGACTTTGCTCCTGGACGCCGCCGAAGGCGCCTGGCACGCGGGCCTCCCCGACCGGGCGGTCCAGCTCCTGGACGAGGCTCGTACCCAGACGGTCGAGCGCGCCACCAGCGTCGCCGTCGATCAGCTCGCCGGGCACATCACGGTCCGCCGCGGTCCGGTGCTGCGCGGGGCCGAGATGCTGATCGAGGCGGCGGGACGGGCCGATCCAGAACGGGCGATCGCGATGCTGGCCGACGCGTCCTTCGCGTACTTCGGCGCCGGCAGGCCGGCCGAGATGCTGGCCGCGGCGCAGCGGGCGTACGCCACCCTGCCCGCACAGCCATCGGTTCGCACCCGGGTCTTGACCGCGACGGCGCTCGGTATGGGCCGGATCATGGGCGGCGATGCGGCGGCCGGCGCGCAGGCGATCCTCGAGGCCGTCGGCCTCGCCGAGAGCACGCCCGAACTGCTCGACGATCTCGAGATGCTCCCCTGGTTGACGCTCGGCCCGATCTTCCTGCGCGAGACCGGCGCCGGCCGGCCCCTGCTCGACCGAGCGCTCGAGGTCGCGCGCGAGCGGACCGCCCTGGGAACCCTGCCGCTGGTGCTCAACCTGCTCGCCCGAGACCAGGCCACCACCGACCGCTGGCCCGTGGCGGAGGCGACCTACCGGGAGAGCATCGCTCTGGCCCGGGAGACCGATCAGCAGACGGACCTGGGCTTCGGGCAGGCCGGTCTCGCCTGGCTGCAGGCACGTCGTGGCCGGGATCAGGAGGCGCGCGAGCTGGCCGCCAGCGCGCTCGAGATCTCCATCGCGCTCGGCTCTCGGCTGTTCGAGGTGTGGGCGAGTGCGGCGCTCGGCGAGCTCGAGCTCGGTAGTGGTGACGCGGCGCGCGCCGCCGAGCACTTCGAGCATCAGCGCCGGTTGCTGCGGGAGCTGGGGATCACCGACGTGGATCTGTTCCCGGCCGCCGAGCTGGTGGATGCCTACCTGCGGCTGGGCCGGGATAACGATGCCCGCCTGGTCGCGGCTCAGTTCGCGGCCGCGGCCGAGGCGAAGGGGCAGCCCTGGTCGATGGCCCGCGCGCTGCGCTGCCGGGGCCTGGTGGCCGACGAGGGGGATCTGACCAGCTCGTTCGAAGCGGCGCTCGAGCAGCACGCCCAGACGCTCGACGCGTTCGAGACCGCGCGGACCCAGCTGGCCTACGGCGAGCGCCTGCGCCGCGCCCGCAACCGGGTCCTGGCCCGCGAGCAGCTACGCCGTGCGCTGGAGACGTTCGAGCATCTCGATGCCGTGCCGTGGGCCGAGCGGGCCGGCACCGAACTGGCGGCCAGCGGCGAGCGGTTACGGCGGCGGGATCCCAGCACGCTGGACGAGCTGACCCCGCAGGAGCTCCAGATCGCGCTCCTGCTCGCCGCGGGCCGAACGACGCGCGAGGCCGCCGCCGCACTGTTCCTCAGCCCGAAGACGATCGAGTACCACCTCCGGCACGTCTATCTGAAGCTCGGCGTCCACTCGCGTGAGGAGCTGGCGCGGGTGCTGGCCTCCTCATCGCCGGTGGCCGAACCGGCCGACGTCGAAGCTGGCCGCGTGGTCGAGCTCGGTCGATGACGTGCCGACGAGCGCCGTGTAGCGGCCGGGCGCGACCGTCCACCGGCCGCTGCCGGCGTTGTAGTAGGCCAGGTCGCTCGGGGTCAGGCGGAACACGACGAACCGGGTCTGTCCGGGCCCCAGGGTCACGTTCGTGTAGCCCTTGAGCTGCTTGGGCGGCTCCTGGGCGGCCGCCGGCGACTCGAGGAACAGCTCGACCGTCGCGGGTCCGCTCCGCCAGGAGGTGTTGGTGACCCTGGCGAGCACGTACGCGTCGCCCTGGAACGGGTTGTAGAACGCGTGCGCGTCGGAGACCCGGAAGCTCTCGTAGGAGAGGCCGTATCCGAACGGGAACAACGGGCGCTGTCCGGTGGCGTCGTACCAGCGGTAGCCGACGTCGAGGCCCTCGGCATAGCTCTCGTTGCCGTTCGCATCGCCCGGGTAGGTGCTCGGCGGGTTGGCCGCCGCCGGCCCCTGGTTCTGGCTGGCCGGGAAGGTGACCGGGAGCCGTCCGCCCGGGTTGGCGTCGCCGAACAGCACGGCGGCGATCGCCGGGCCGAACTGCTGCCCGGGATACCAGGCCTCGAGCACGCCCTGGACCTCGTTCAACCAGGGCATGAGCACCGCCCCGCCCGTGTTCAGCACCACGACCGTGTGACGGTTGGCGTGGGCGACCGCGTCGATCAGCTGGTTCTGATCGCCGCCCAGCGACAGCGAATAGCGGTCCATGCCCTCGCCCTGCGCGTCGTTGGCGAACACGACCGCCACGTCGGCGTTGCGGGCTGCCGTCACCGCGGCCGGGATCCCGGATTGCGATGGGGTCTGCCAGCCGAAGTGGATCTCGTGGCTGAACAGGCCGCTCGCGCTCGAGTAGTCGATTTCCACCGGGACCGGCCGGTTGGCGGTCAGCTGCACCGTGCCCTGGACCACGTAGCTCGGGCCGACGATGAACTGCGTGGCCTCGCGATACGCGGGCCCGAACGTCTGCCCGGCGATCTTCAGCGTGGCGATCCCGGCCTCCGCCAGCGTGAACCGGTACAGCCCGGTCTCGGCCGGTGTGAGCGTCCCCGTCCACCTGGCCGACCAGACCGGCGGCGCCGGGCTGATCGGGGGAGCCGTGCGGTCGACGGTCGGGTCGACCTCGGTCACGGTCGGCGTGCCGGTGAAGGTGCCGTTGCTCCAGTACTGCCCGAGCAGTCCGGGACCGGCGCCAGAGGATGGGGTGAGGGCCGAGGACGGCACGAGCGTGGGGGAGGCCACGTCGCCGGCCGAGCCCTGCACGGTGTTGACGTGGATGCCGGCCTGGGCGGCGCGAGCAATGATGCCCTGCGCCGGGGTGATCGCCTGGCCGGGGGCGAGCGGGACGCCCGCCGAGCCGCCGCTCACGAACACCGCGTCGTTCCCGGTCGGGCCGATCAGCGCGATCGAGTGGACGTGGCGGGACAGCGGCAGCGCGTTGTCGTCGTTCTTGAGCAGCACGGTGCCCCCCTCGGCCACCTGCGTGGCCACCTGCTGGTGCTGCGGCGTGCTCACTTCGGTCGATGGCGTGGCCGGCAGTGGGTTGTCGAACACGCCCGAGTCGAACATCGCGTAGAGAATCCGCCGGGCGGCGTCGTCCAGCCGCGCGGCGGAGATCTGACCCGAGGTGAAGTCGGCCGCGGTCAGGCCGTCCGGCGCGCCCGGGAGCGCGCCGAGATCGACGCCGGCGTTCTCCGCCGCCACCGGGTTGCGGACCGCGAAGCCGAAGTCCGGCACGACCAGCCCCTGGAAGCCGTCACCCTGCTTGAGATCGCCCAGCGTGGTCGGGTTCTCGCAGCTCGGTGAGCCGTTGATCTGGTTATAGGAGCACATCACCGAGTCGACCCCGCCCTGCTGCGCGGCGATGCGGAACGGCGTCTCGTAGATCTCCTGAAGCGCGCGCTCGGACACCTGGTCGTTGACCGCGGGGGCGCCGATCGCGCTGAAGCCGATCCGGCCCCAGTCCTGGTTGTAGGCCGTGTAGTGCTTGAGCGTCGAAATCACGTGCTGGCCCTGGGCGCCGAGGATCACCTGAGCCGACGTGTTGCCGGCCAGGAACGGATCCTCGCCCTCCGCCTCGGGCTGGCGTCCGGCCAACGGCGTACGGGCGATGTCCACCGCCGGTCCCCACCACATGTTGAAGCCCTCGCCGCGCGCCTCCGAGCCGGTGACCACGCCGTAGGCACGCGCGAGCCCCTGGTTGAACGTCGCCGCCAGATCCTGACCGGAGGGCATCGCGGTCGTCCCCGGGTTGCGCACGCCATCAGGGCCGTCGTCACCGTTCAAGGCGGGGATCCCGAGGCTCTGAAGCGGGGCGAACTGCCCGAGGACGAGGTCGATCTTCTGATTGGTGCTCATCGCCGCCAGCAGTTCGTTGGCGCGCACGAGCGGCGGCTGGTTCTGGTTCTGCCACGGCTGGCCCGTGCCCGCCGACGAGGAGCCCGATGCGGCGAGCAGAGACAGCACGGCAACGGTCAACGTCGCCGCGGCGAGACGGCGGCTTCGGAGCGCGAACATCCTTCTCCTCCTGTTGTTCTCGGGGGCACGGCCCAGGCTGCGGCGGCCGGCGCGCCGCAGTCCTACCAGCCGCGCTGACTCGTGTCAAGCAGCCTGTTATTACGCCTTGTCGTGGCCGTATTGCGGCGCTCAGGCGGCGGCTTCAGGTCGTCTCGCCGAGGACGACGGCCGGCTCCGAAACCGTCGTCTTCGGGGCGCGGCCCTGGCCGCAGATCATCGCGTGCAGGTGGCCGGCGATCTCTCGCCAGCGGCCGTGCTCGTCGAACCGCAGCGTGGTGAGACGCGGACGTACGCGCTCGGCTGCGGCACTGTCATCGCAGCCGATGATCGCCATCTGGGCCGGGACCCCGATCTCCCGCTCGCGCAGCAGTTCGAGCGCGATCAGAGCCAGCTCGTCGTTGAACGCGTAGACGGCGGTGGCGCCGTCGGGCCGGCCGAGCTCGCCGGCGAGGACGCGTCCGATCGCGTCGCGCCGCAGGGGGACCTCGAGCGAGCGCATGGAGACGTCGTGCTCCGCGGCGGCCCTGCGCGCCCCCGACAGCCGCTGCTCGACCAGCGATCGCAGGGCGTCGTCGTCGGGCATCAGCGCAAGCACGCGGCGATGGCCGCGACGCTCCAGGTGCTCGAGCGCCAGCCGGCCCATCCGGGTCTGGTCGATCACGTAGGTGTACACGTGCGGCAGCGGCCGCTCGGCGAAGGCCACGAGCCCGCGGGCGCCGAGCGCCTGAAGTCGCTGCGTCGTCTCGGGGGAGAGCTCGCTCCCCGGGGCGATCACCCCGACCGGGTGGACTCGCTGGCTGGCTC
Source organism: uncultured Solirubrobacterales bacterium (assembly GCA_963811135.1). Classification (GTDB taxonomy): domain Bacteria; phylum Actinomycetota; class Thermoleophilia; order Solirubrobacterales; family Solirubrobacteraceae; genus Palsa-465. Next base: position 229,638 of record CAWEQG010000019.1, read on the forward strand.
GCGCCAGGCTCCGGGGGTCGGCCCGCTGGAAGTGGACCAGCGGGGTGTAGCCAAGCTGCTCGAGCGACTCGACCATCGTGTCGATCGCCTCCGCCACCGGCGGACCGAGCGGCCAGTTGGGCATCTCGACCAGCACGATCTCGGTCCGGCCCGCCCGCAGCGCGAGCGCCACCGCGTTGGGCTCGTAGCCGAGCCGCTGGGCCACCGCGAGCACGCGGTCGCGGGTGGCCGGCGTGATCCGGTGCTCCTGGTCGGAGCCGTTGAGCACGTAGCTGACGGTGGCGCGGGAGACGCCGGCCGCCGTGGCGACGTCGCGTGAGGTCGGCCGCCGCCGGCCGGGCGACGGGCTGCCGGGGTGCTCCTTGCCCACGCCGGGAGTGTAGGAGCCCGCCGGTTGGGGGCCGCGGGCCCTATCAGCTACCTTGGGGCGGTCATGGCGGACAATCAGCCGGTCCTGGCCAGCGACGCCGAACGCGAGCAGAGCACCGTCCTCCTGCGCGACGCGGTGACCAGCGGTCGGCTCACCCTCGAGGAGTTCTCAGAGCGCGTCGGGCGCGCCCAGGTCGCGCGCACCGACCGCGATCTGGCGGCCCTCACGGTGGACCTTCCGGCGCGCGCTCCCGAGGTGCCGGCCGCGCCCGCGGTGCGTCACCGGGCGATGTTCTCCAGGCTCGTCCGGCGCGGCGCGTTCGAACTGCCCGTCCGGTCCTCGTGGCGGGCGCTGTTCGGGACGATCGTGCTCGACCTCCGCCAGGCGCGCCTCGAAGGGCCCGAAGTCGGACTCGAGATCTACAACCTGTTCGGGACGGTCACGGTGGTGGTCCCGCCCGGCGTGGCCGTCGACGTGGAGGGTGGCGGTGCCTTCGCCAGCCAGGTGCTGGAGCCGCCGCCGTGGCTTCCGCCGGCCGGGGCGCCGAGGCTGCGGATCCGCGTCGCCGGCCCGGGTGGGACGCTGTACGTGCGCTCGTCCGAGGCGGCCGACGAGTCCCGCCGGCTCAACCGCTGAGGTTGAACGCGTTCGAGGTCCCGAGCGCGTGGCCGTGCGCGTCGAGCGCCTCCACGCGGAACGTGTGGTAGCTGGTTGGCACCGCGATCGCGGTCTCGAAGCCGTGCTTGGCCTGCGAGGCCACCGCCGTCTGTGCGCCGTTCGTGCCGGCGAGGACCCGCCACGAGCGCACCTCGGTGGCGCCGTTCCAGCTGGCGTAGACCGTCGTCGTGCCGCTGGTCCGGCGCGCCGCGCCGGTCGGCGGATAGAGCGGCGTGCCCACCCACGGCTGGACGGTGGCGCGGTAGCTGAGGTCGTGGCCGGGGAGCCGCGCGTCGAGCAGCAGGTTGCCCGAGGAGTCGTACTCCGAGAAGAACGGCGCAGAGCCCCAGCCGACGACCTCGTTGCCGTTGGGCATCGGCTCGAGGCTCCCCATGTACTCCGAGTTGAAGTTCGCGCCATGGGTGTACTCGCCGTCCAGCGTGGCGGTGTGGGCCTTCTCGTCGAGCTTCAGGACCAGCCCGCGCGAGTACGAAGTGGGGTTGACGTAGGTGCCGCCGCCGGTGATCTGACAGCAGTGGTCGTCGAACATCGTGACCTGCGACGTGGAGGGATAAACGACGACGTCGTGCTGCCACTGGAAGCCGGCTCCCTTGCCGAGCTTGAAGCTCGAGTGGCGGCCACCGAGCGTCCATTCGATCGCTCCGGAGGCGATGTTGACCTTGTAGGCCGCCCACGTGTTGCGCATCGACACGACGAACGTCCCGTCGCCCAGCAGGTTGATCGAGTTCACGTGGTAGGCGTCCCACGGGAAGCCGTTGGTGGGCAGAGAGGCACGCGAGTCGCTGAGCGGGATGTGATCGAGCGCGTCCCAGCTGCGAATCAGCTTGCCGGTCCGGAGGTCGTACTCCTGGACCGCCGAGTCGATCAGCGCGCCGTTGTAGGCGCCACCGTAGCGCGACAGGTTCTTGGGGATGTTCTTGTTGGCCGTCACCCAGGCGTCGTGGCCGCGAATCAGGATCTCGTGCAGAGTGAGGACCCAGCCGCCGGTCGCTCTGAGCGTGGCGACCGGACGGTAGTGCTGGTCGACGATCACGTCCTCACCGGTCTCGGTGTCGCCGGTCGTGGTGATCTCGCCCTGCCACCAGGTCAGCACCGGCTTGCCGTCGTAGACCTGGAGGCTCAGGTTGCCGGCCACGTCGTCGATCGGCACCGGCTTGAACCACACCGGCTGGAGATTGTTGTCGAGCATCATCGGCCCGCTCTGGCCGACCATCGGCGGGTGATTGAGGTCGTAGAAGTTCGCGGTGAGGATGTAGCCGGGGGCGAGCTTCGCGGTGTTCGTCGGCGTGGTGGTGCGGACGACCGGCGGGTGGAGGCTCGGGTCGGAGACATAGCGGTAGGTCCCACTGGTCGTGTAGGACCCGAGCGGCGCCCCGTGCGAGCCGCCCACGGCGAACGCGAGCGCGACGAAGCCGGCGATCACCCCGAGGACCACGACCAGGATCGTGGGACGTCGGCGGGCAGCGGCTGCGTTGCCTGTCGTGGCGGGCGCCTCGGCCGTGGCGGGCTTGGCGACGAGCGTGAAGGCGATGACGGCCGCGGCCGCGCACAGGCCGGCGGCGATGAAGTAGCCGAGCCGGAAGCCGTCGGTGAGCGCCGGGAGAACTGCGTGCCCCCTGCCGATCAGGTGACTCGAGAGCGACGTGGCGAGCGTGATCAGGACCGCGATGCCGAGTCCCCCGCCGACCTGCCGTGAGGTGTTGACCAAGCCCGAGGCGAGGCCCTGCTGACCCTGCCTGGCGCCCTGGGTGGCGGCGATCGTCGACGGGACGATCGACATTCCGATTCCCGCCGCGGTCAGGACGCCCGGAACGACCACGTACACGATCGCGCTGCCCCCGGCGGCGATCTTCGTGAACAGCAGCATGCCAGCGGTCATCATCAGCAGCCCGCTGCCCAGAACGGCACGCACGCCGAAGCGGCTGACCAGCTTGCCGGCGCTCCGCGCCACGAACATGATCGTCAGCGCCATGGGGAGGAACGTCAGCCCGGCATGCAGCGGCGAGAGCCCGAGCACCTGCTGCAGGTAGAGCGAGCTCAGATACCACATCGGGAACAGCGCGGCGCTGAACAGGACGACGATCCCGTTGGCAACCTGAAGCGGCTTGGTCAGGTCCTTGAACGGCACCAGCGGGTCCGAGGAACGGGTCTCGATCACGCAGAACACGCCGAGCAGAACCAGGCCCGCGATGATCGGCCCGAGCGCGAGCCCGTCGTGCCAGCTCCGCAGGCCGGCCTCCACCACGCCATAGACGAGCACCATCTGACCGAGGGTCAGGGTCACCGCACCCGGGATATCGAAGCTGCGACGCGCCTGTCCCCGGCGGCGGTCGGCGACCACGGCGTAGGCGACGATCGCGGTGGCGATCCCGATCGGCGGGTTGATCAGCAGCACCCAGCGCCAGCTGAGCTCCTGCGTGATGATCCCGCCGAACAGCGTGCCGGCCGCCCCGCCGAGGCCGTTCATCGCCGCCCACAGGCCGATCGCCCGGTGCAGCTGCGGTCCGGGCGGGAACGACGAGGTGATGATGGCCAGGGAGGAGGCGGCCATGAAAGCGCAGCTGAAGCCCTGCACGCCGCGGGCCACGATCAGCATCTGGCGGTTGACGGCGGCGCCGCCGACCAGCGAGGTGATCGAGAACAGGATCAGCGCGGCCACGAACACCCGCCGCTGCCCGAGCTGGTCGGCGGCGCGGCCGCCCAGCATCAGGAACCCGGCGAACGCGATCGCGTAGGCGTCCACCACCCACTGGAGGTCGGCCGAGGTGAAGTTCAGGCTCGACTGGATCGAGGGCAGCGCCACGTTGACGATGCTCAGGTCGAGGATCACCATGAACTGCGCCACGCAGCACACGGTGAGGATCAGCGCCTGACGCGAGCCGAAGCCTCGGCCACGCCGGCCCGGTTCGCCGCCCGCGTCGCCTTCGCCGGACCTGGCGGCCTCGCCGGCCTGGGCGGCCTGGGCGGTCGGAAGCGGCTGGGCGGTCAACGCGGTAGGCGCAGCGGTGCCGGCGGCGCCGGCCACGGCGTCCCCACTTGGAGCGACGCTGTCCGTGTCCTGGGGGACAGACGAGGTACCCGATGCCTCCATCCGCGTCGATACCTTACCCGGCCGTGTCGCCGGACCGGCCCCGTCGCGAGCGCGAAGTCCGGTGCCCTGACCGCGTTAGGTCGGTAGCTTGACTGCCGCAACGTTGCGGCGTCGCGGGGGTCTTGTACCCTGGGAAGCAAGGCCTGGAAGCGACGATGGGAGCCTCGAGTATGAGAAAAGCGCTGCTGAGCACGATGACGGCCGGCCTGCTGGTGGCCGGGTGCGGCGGCACGTCCAGCTCCCAGTCGAGCTCGACGCCCGCTGCGGCGACGCCACAGACCCAAACCCAGACCACGCAGGCGACCACGGCCGCCGACAAGACGAAGACCACGCACAAGACGGCGCATCACAAGGCGGCTCCCAAGCCCAAGCCCAAGTCGACCGCGCCGTCGGCGCCGGTGACGACGAGCACGCCCCCGGTCACAACGCATTCCTCGCCACCGGTCACGACGTCAGCGGCGCCCGCGCCCGTGGTGGCGGCGCCCAAGCCGACCGGGAGCAGCACCACCCAGGGCGGCGGCAACTCGTCGAAGAAGAACAAGAGCAACCAGGGCTACAGCCTCAGCCAGCAGGGCTACTGAGGCATCAGCCAGCCGGGCTACTGAGCCCCCGGCGCGGTGGCGAACCAGGCCGCCGCGTGGACGGGGATTCGGCCCTTGGCGTCGAGCTCGCGGCTCGAGATCAGCAGCTCGCCGGCGCTCGGCGGCGCGACGGCCTGGGCCGACAGATTGACGACGCAGGCGAAGCCCGGCTCCCGGGCGAAGGCCAGCGCGCCGGCCGGCGCCGGTAGCCAGGTGAGCCGCCCGTCGCCCAGGGCGGGATGGCTGCGCCGGAGCCGGAGCGCCCGGCGGTAGAGCTCGAGCATCGAGTCCTCGTCCCCGGTCTGTACCTGGACCGTCTCCTCGCGCCAGCCGGGCGGCTGGGGGAGCCAGGGCGGAGCGACGGCCTGCGGCGGGCTGAAGCCGAACGGCGCCTCCTCGCCCGACCACGGCAGCGGGACGCGGCAGCCGTCACGGCCCCGGTCCGTGTGGCCGGATTGCGCCCAAGTTGGATCCTGGAGCACGTCGTCGGGCAGGTCCTCCACCTCGGCCAGGCCGAGCTCCTCGCCCTGGTAGACGTACGCGCCGCCCGGCAGCGCGAGCATGAGCAGCGCCGCGGCGCGCGCTCGCCGCCGGCCCACCTCGAGGTCGGCGGGCAGGTCGAGCAGATCGTCGAGCCGGCGCAGCGGGCGGACGCTCTGCGGCCGGGCATAGCGCGAGACCTCGCGGACCGTGTCGTGATTGGACAGAACCCATGTTGGCGGAGCGCCGACCGCCTCGTGCGCCCGGAGCGCGGCGACGATCGAGTCGCGCATCTCCTCGGCGTCCCAGGGTGCGAGCAGGAAGTCGAAGTTGAAGGCGGTGTGGAGCTCGTCGGCGCGGACGTAACGGACCAGCCGCTCGGGGCTGTGCACCCAGGCCTCGGCGACGAACACGCGCGGCTCGTCGTAGGTGTCGCCCAGGGTGCGCCAGTCGCGGTAGATCTCGTGCACCTCGTCGCGGTCCCAGTGCGGGTGCTCGGTCCACTCGCCGCTCGCCGGCGGCCAGACGATCGAGCCGGCGTCGGGCAGTCCGGCGGCCTTGACCAGCCCGTGGGCGACATCGATCCGGAAGCCGTCGACCCCGATCTCGAACCAGAAGCGCATGATCGCGGCGAACTCGTCGCGCACCTCCTGATTGGTCCAGTCGAGGTCGGGCTGGGCGGGCGTGAACAGGTGCAGGTACCACTGGCCGGGGCGGCCGTCGGCTTCGGTCACGCGCGTCCAGGCGGGGCCGCCGAAGTTGCTCGTCCAATCGTTGGGCGGCTCGGCGCCCGCCGATCCGCGACCGTCACGGAAGATGAACCGCGCGCGCCCGGTCGAGCCCCGTTTCGCCGCCAGCGCCTCGCGAAACCAGGCGTGCTGGTCGGACACGTGGTTGGGAACGAGGTCGAGCAGGACGCGCAGCCCGAGTTCGTGGGCCTCGGCGATCAGCGCCCGCGCCTCGGCCAGCGTCCCGAACCGCGGGTCGATCGCCCGGTAGTCCGACACGTCGTAGCCGCCGTCCCGCATCGGCGACGGGTACCAGGGGGTGATCCACAAGGCATCGACGCCGAGATCGGCCAGGTGGGACAGCCGCGACCGCAGCCCGGCGATGTCGCCGACGCCGTCGCCGTCGCCGTCGGCGAAGCTGCGGATGTAGACCTCGTAGATCACGGCGCTCCGCCACCAGGGTGGGTGGTCTGGGGTGGGGCGCGGGCTGGTGGGGCGTGGGCTGGCGGGGCGCGGGGTGGCGGCGCCCGGGGTGGCGGCGCCCGGGGTGGGGCGCGGGCTGGCGGCGCCCGGGGTCGGATCTGAGCTCAAGCGCTCAGTACTTGTACTCGCGCAGGCCGTGCCAGTATTGCCGCGCGCAGAAGCGCTCCAGGCGCCAGCACGCCAGCCCGAAGGCCAGCATCAGCACCCCGAACCCGGCCAGGCCCCCGAAGTCCGTATTGACGATCGGGACGAGCGCCATCAGCCAGCACCAGGCGGCCAGCCAGGCCAGCGGCTTCCACGGCAGGCGCCAGGTCCACGGCCGGTGCTCCGGGGGCTCGTCGTCGGGCGGACCCGATCCGTGCGCTGGAGGTTCCCATTCGCCATCGTGCACGAGGCCGAAGAGGAGCATCGTCAGCCGAGTATAAGCCCGCCCTGGGGTCAGTTTTCCGGAGTCGGCCGCGTCTTCCTGGCTCCGTCGCCAGATCGTCGAGCCGTCCGGCGCGGTCGCGCTTTCGATCGCCCCGGTCGCCGCCAGGGCCTCGAGCTCCGCCCGGAAGGCGTGGTAGGGAATCAGCCCGAGACGGGCGAGGGTGGGGTAGCCGATCCGCTCGTAAAGATCGGAGGTGCTGGCCGGCTCGGTGCTGACGACCGCGAGGAGGTCCGATGCGCGCGACACCTGTCTCAGGATGGCGCATGTGCCGCTCGGCGGGCCGGGCCGGGCCGGTGCGGGCCGGTGGCCGGTGCCGGGGCGGTGGCGGTCCGCGGCGGTGGCGGTGCCGGGGCGGTGGCGGTCCGGGCGCGAGCAATCTGCCATTCGCCGCCCCGCCCGGCGCGAGTGGCAGGGAACTCGCTCCAGAGGCGAGTGAACGGGCGTTCACGGCGCGTCGGGGCGCGAGTGGCAGGAAACTCGCGGTCGGGTGCGGGGTCCGGGGTGGGCGGCGCTGCGCGCAAGGCGATCCGGAGCGGGGGCCGGCGGCTCTGGGACGCTCAACCGGCCGCCTCGAGCGGGAGCGGGGACATCTCCTTGAGCTCCTCGAGGCGGAGCAGGGTGGTCACCCGCGCCGCGCCACCGCGGGTCGAGAGCCGCACCAGGACGCGCTGAAGCTGGGCGACCTCGCGCGCGACCACGAGCAGCATGGCGTCGGTCTCGCCGGTCACCCAGTCGCCCAGGATCACCTCGGGCATGGCCCGGATCGCCTCCGTGAAGCGCCGGTGGGCCGTGTCGCCGTGGCGTTGCAGGGTGACCGCCACATACACCACGAGGGGGAAGCCGGCGGTGGCGGCGTCGACCCGGGCCACCACGCTGCGCACGAGGCCGGATGCCTTGAGGCGGCGTACGCGGTGCAGGGTCGCGGCGGGGGACAGGCCGACCAGGCGGGCGAGCTCGACATTGGAGCGGTCGGCGTCGGTCTGCAGCTCCTCCAGGAGCCGCACGTCAATCAAATCAAGCGAAATGGCCATTTGACGAAATATTCCATCGTCCAAAGGCCCATATGTCAAATCAAGCTGGAGATTTACGCAGATTCGCCGATGCTGATCTACGTGAAGTCGCAGAACCGATCCGCCCTGTTTGCCCTCGCCGCCGCGGGAACGCTGTGGGGCCTGAACGTGCCGCTGACCAAGCTTGCGCTGGGTTGGCTCGACCCGGGCTGGCTCACCGTCATGCGATTTGTGGTCGCCGCACCGGTGCTCGGCCTGGTCGGCCGCCGCGGCCTGCGCGATGCCTTCAGCGTGCGCATCCTCGGTGCGGGCGCGATCGGGTTCGGGGCCGTGATCGTGCTCCAGAACGCCGGGATCGAGCGGACCAGCGTGAGCCACGCCGCGATGATCGTCGGGGCCATTCCGGTGCTCGTGGCGCTGATCACGGCGGGCTTCGGCCAGACCGCCACCCGGCCGCTCACATGGGCCGGCTACGGCGTGGCGCTGGCCGGGATCGCGTTCGTGGCCGGGGCCGGTGGCGACGGGTCCAGCTCGCACGGCGACCTGCTCGTGCTCGCCTCGGCGGTGCTGTCGGCCGGCTCCATCGCGATCCAGCCCCGACTGCTCGCCGGCCGTGATGCGGCCGCGGTGACCGCGGTGCAGTTCGCCGGTGGCGCGGTCGTCGCCGTGCCGTTCGCGGTTCTGACCGGGAGCGTTCCACACGCTCCAGGTGCGGCCGTCCCCGCGTTCGCGATGGCCGCCCTCGCCCTGGCCGGGACCCCGCTGCCGTTCTGGCTGTTCGCCTTCGGCCAGGCGCGGGTCCCCGCGGAGCTGGCCGGCGCGTTCATCAACCTGGAGCCGGTGGTCGGCGCCGCTGCGGGTTGGCTGGCGCTGGGTGAACCGGCCGCGGTCGGGCAGCTCCTGGGCGTCGCCGCCGTGCTGGCGGGGATCGCCATGAGCACGAGGGCGCCCAAGCCGGCGGGCGCGCGGAAGCCGGTCGCCGAACGGCTGGGCCGGCTGGCGATTGCCGACCGGGCCAACCGGGTCCTCCTGGCCCTCCGCTCACACTGATCTCAACGCCACCAGGGTCGCCGCCGGATGTGGGCGACCTCGACGGCCGGCCGCGTCAGCTCGGGCAGGTGCTCGCCGAGATGGCTGAGGTGCTCGCACAGCCAGACCCCGTAATACGAGAACGGAGCGTGCTCGACGCGCATGGGCTCGAAGCTGGGGGGTTGGAGCTCGCGCGGCGGGCCGTCGTGGTTGGGCCGTCCGACCAGCGTGGCCAGCTGCTCGTACCAGCTGGCGAGCGTGCTCGTGCGGCGTTCGAGCGGTTCCCGCACCGCTTCGATGGCGCTCGGGTCGCCCGGCAGCTCGGCGATCGCGTGAGCGGTCAGCCGGAGCCTTAGCGAACCTCCAACCAGGCGCCACAGGTCCGGGCGGCCGATGTGCTTGGTGCCGCGTTCGGCCAGGAAGCCGCGCAGCGCGTCGTCGAGCCGCGCGCCCGCGGTGGCAGCGGCCAAGCCGGCGCCGGGCTCGTCGCCGCTGAGACCGGCTGCGCGGTCCACGGCCTGCCGGAGGTAGGTCGCTCCCGAGCGGTAGGCGTCGGCCAGGTCGTCGCCGACGACCGCGGCCACGCCGCGAGGCCAGAACAGGATCCCGACCGCCACGCTGACCGCGCAGCCGATCGCGACGTCCTCGATCCGCACCACGCCGACCTGCCACCCGACCGGAGCCAGCAGGTTGAAGAGCACGGCCACGGTCACCGTGAAGGCGGCCTGGCCGACAACGAACGGCGCCGTTCCGGGCGCGTAGGACGCCACGAACACGGCGACCGGCAGGACCACCCACAGCGCGGTGGAGGTGCTTCCGATGACCAGCAGGAGGGCGCCACCGACGACGAAGCCGATCGCGGTGCCGGCCAGGGCGCGCAGAGCGGTGGCGCCGGTCGCGGAGGCGTTCGTGCGAAGTACCGAGAGCGTCCCGAGCACGACCCAGAAGCCATGCTGCAGGCTGCTCACGTCGGCCACCGCAACCGCCGCGCCGAGCGCCACGGATCCGCGCACGCTGTTGACGAACCAGACCGAGCGGACGCTGGCATGGGTGTGCGCGGCGCCGATCACGCTCGTCACCCGGCTGGCGGTTCGCGCGGCGGCGCTCGATCCGGCATACCAGCGCCGGCGCCGCGCCTCGAGCCACTCCGGGTCGGCGACCCGCGCCGCCACCAGGCTCTCGGTGGCCAGCGCCAGCACGGCCACGGCGATGGCATGGGCATGGAACGACGCCTGCGCCGCCTCCCGGGAGCCGTCGCGCTGCCCCGGCGTCCGATCGAGGCCGGCCGCGGCCTCGGCCTGGCAGCGCTCGAGCAGGTCGATGTCAGGACGGGTGGGAGCGCCGGCGAGCAGCGAGGACACGTCGCGCAGGACTCCGCTGGTCGTCGACAGCAGGCGGCGCGCGCTGGGTGCGGCATCGCTCAGATCGGCCCGCTCGTGGATCGCATCGGTGGTCAGCGCCGTGCACCACTCGAGCAGCTCGACCGAGTTGGCCAGCGCCTGGCCGGCCGCGGCGAGACCGGTCGGCCGGTACGGCGTTGCCGTGAACCGCGCGAGCAGGTCCCGCTTGAGCGCCAACGTGGTGGCGAACTGCTCGGCCGTCGCCGTGCCGGCCAGCGCCGCGTCGAGGTGGTCGGCGAGAGCGGCGGCCAGCGTCGAGGCGGATCGGCGCAGCGCGCTCTCCTGTGGACGGGGCGACAGGAGAAGCACCGCCGCGGTTCCCGCGACGGACGCCAGCCACCAGCCGGCCAGGCGGTCGGGGACCATCGACAGCGTGCCCCGGGAGGCGGCCGGAAGGATGTAGGCCAACAGCGCGCCGGTGACGCCAGCCGCCGCGTTGGGGCCGGTGATGCCGGCGAAGAACACGGCGAACGTGACCGGCACGGTGACGAGCGCCGCGAGCACGGTCGAGAAGCTCACCGCGGTGCCAATCGTGAGCAGGAGGCTGCCGGCCAGTGCCAGCGCCACGTGAGCGAGCAGCTTGTCGCGCCGGGTCCCCTCGAAGGACGCCAGCACCAGGGTGGCAAAGCCGCCGAAGGCGGCGAAGGTCGCGATCTGGAGGTTGCCGATCACCTGGCTCGTGAGGGCGAACAGTCCGCATACGACGACCACAGCCCGGACGGCACGCAGGGCGGCCGGTACCGACCATATGGGCAGCCAGCCCATCTCACGAAGACGGCCGGCAAGCGTCCCGCGCATCTCGAGCGTGCTCACGCGGACAGTTTCGCGCGTCGGGCGAGCTCGGGCGGTTTCCGCGTGGGGGACGGGCCCCGACGGACCCGGGCGCTAGTCGGTCAGCTCGAGAATGAGCTTGCCGGTGTTCTCGCCGCGGAACAGCCGCAGGAACACGTCGGGGAACTGCTCGAGGCCCCCGCGGACGACATCCTCGCGCGAGTGCAGCTGCCCGGTCCGCAGCCACTGCGCGAGCTGGGCGACCGCCTCGTCGTAGCGGGCGGCGAAGTCGAACACGAGGAATCCGGTCATCGACGCCCGCTCGACCAGCAGTTGCATGTAGTTGGCCGGTCCGCGCGGCTCCTGCTCCGCGTTGTACTGGGAGATCGCGCCGCAGATGACGACGCGAGCGCCGCGGGCGATGCGGCGGAGGACCTCGTCGAGCGTGTCCCCGCCGACGTTGTCGAAGTAGACGTCGACTCCGTCCGGTGCGTGCCGGCGCAGCTCGGCGCGCAGGTTGCCGGCCTTGTAGTCGATCGCGGCGTCGAAGCCGAGCTCGTCGAGGAGCCAGGCGCACTTGTCGGGGCCACCGGCGATACCGATGGCACGGCAGCCCTTGATCCGAGCGATCTGTCCGGCCACGCTGCCGACGGCGCCGGCCGCCCCGGACACGACGACGGTCTGGCCGGGCTCGGGACGGCCGATGTCGAGCAGCCCGAAGTACGCGGTCAGCCCGGTCAGCCCGAGCACGCTGAGATGCACCGGCGCCGGCGCCAGCGACGTGTCGGCTCGGCGCACGCCGCGCGCGTCAACCACCGCGTAGCGCTGGACTCCGAGCATGCCTGAGACGAGGTCATCGACGGCGTACTCCGGATCGCGGGATTCGACGACCCGGCCGAGTCCGCCGGCTCGCATCACCTCGCCGATGCCGACCGGCGGCACGTAGGACCGCCCCTCGTTCATCCAGCCGCGCATCGCCGGATCGAGCGACAGGTACTCGAGCTTGACGCGGAGCTGTCCCTCGCCGGGCTCGGGCGCCGGCTCCTCGACGTACTCCCAGTCGGAGGGCTTGGCGAGGCCGACCGGCCGCGCGGCCAACCGCCACTGTGCGTTCGGTGCGCTCACCGGCTCGTGAGCCTACTCGACGCGCTCATGGCTCGCGCGCAGCGCTCCCGCGTGGGCGCGTCGCCGCGGGTCGCGCCGGACGCGGGCCAGGCTCGCGGCTGTCGTGATCGCGAGCACGACCGCGATCACCGCGAGCGCGACCCCGGTCGATATCTCGGGGATCCGGTGATCCTGCAGGTGGGCGAAGTGCAGGACGAGCTTCACGCCGATGAAGGCGAGAATCGTCGCCAGCCCCGTCGACAGGTACACGAGCCGGTCCAGGAGTCCGGAGACGAGGAAGTACAGGGCGCGCAGACCCAGCAGCGCGAAAGCGTTGGCCGCGAACACGATGTAGGCGTATTGGGTGACGCCGAACACGGCCGGGATCGAATCCAGTGCGAACACGACGTCGACGGTGGCGATCGCGACGAGGGCGAGCACGGTGGGCGGCAGCCCATGGCGCCGCGCCGCCGCCACGACCACGTTGTCCTCCACCGACGGGTCTTCGTCACGGTGGCGAAACAGCTGCACCGCGGTGACGGTGAGGCCGAGGCCGAACACGACATACGTGAAGGCGAACGCCCCGAGCAGCGCGGCCCCGAGCGCGATGAACACGACGCGAAGCGCGAGCGCGCCGACGATTCCGATCGTCAGCACGGATGCCTGGCGCTCGGCGGGTACGGCGAACGCGCTCATGATGATCACGAACACGAACAGGTTGTCGATCGACAGGCTCCGCTCGACGATGTAACCCGCGAAGTACTGTCCGCCGAGGTGCCATCCGGCGATGGACGCGAACGCGAGGCCGAACAGCCCGGCGACTGCGGTGTAGAACAGCGACCAGCCGGCGGCCTCACGCAGGCCGACGACGTGCGGGCGGCGGCGCGCCTGCGAGAGATCGAACGCGATCAGGGCGCCGATGATGGCGAGCGTCGCCACCCAGCCGCCAAGGGTGGCCGTGAACATCAGGATGGGTCCTCGCCGATGGTCACGGTAGGCTTCCGCCGGAACGCTGAAGGCTCCTGGGCTTCACTGAAACCGTCATGAGCGTGCAACCAATCAGCCCCGGTTCGATCATCTCGCGGATCTGGGAGATCTACCGGGATCAGTTCGTGGTGCTCGTCGGCACGGCGATCATCCTCTACGCCATTCAGTTCGTCCTGTACCTGCTGCTCGGAAGCGCCGCCGCGTGGGCCCTGGCGGTCCTGTTCATCGCACTGATCTTCCTGTACGAGGGGATGGTCGTGAAGCTGGTGCAGGACGTCCAAGACGGTCGACGCGATCACTCCGTCGCCGACCTGATTCGCGGAGTCGAGCCGGTGTTCTGGCCGCTGGTCGGCGCATCGATCCTGGCCGGGATAGGCATCGGGATCGGCTTCATCTTCCTGATCATCCCGGGACTGATCTTGATGGTCATCTGGTCGGTCGTTGCGCCCGTGATCGTGCTCGAGCGCCCCGGGGTGTTCGCCGCGTTCGGGCGCAGCCGCGAGTTGGTCCGCGGCAATGGCTGGAACGTGTTCGCGGTGATCGTGATCGTCTTCCTGGCCGTGGCCGTGATCAGCAGCGCGGCGGGCCTCGCGTCCGACTCGCTCGGATCGGTCGGCCGGGCACTGGTGCAGTGGGTGGTGAACTCGGCGCTCGCCCCGGTCACCGCGCTGAGCGCCTCGGTCATGTACTTCGCGCTCGTCCGATAGAGATCGTCACGGCCGGGCCTCCAGCGGCACGTCGAGACGAACCTCGCAGCCCGTCCCCGAGCGAGCGTTGCCGATCGCCAGGCCCGCCCCGATCACCGAAGCGCGCTCGCGCATGCCTTGCATTCCGGTACCGGGCAGGTTTCCCGGGGGCAGGCCCAGGCCGTGGTCTCGGATCGTCAGATGCAGGCGTTCCGCGTCGGAGTCGAGCATCAGCTCGGCCCGGCTGCTCGCGGAGTGCCGAGCGACGTTGGTCAGCGCCTCCTGTGCCACGCGGTAGACGACGACCTCGACCTCCGGTGCCAACGCCGGAAGATCGGCCGGGATGTCCTCCGACACGTCCAGGCCGAGTTGCTCCGAGAAGCGGTCGGCGAGCACGGCCAGCGCAGTGGCGAGGCCGAGATCGTCGAGCGCCTCGGGCCGCAGCTGGATGGCGATCCGCCGGACGTCGCCCAGGCAGTCGCGTACCGCATCCTGAATGGCCAGGATGTCCCGCTCGACGCACGCCGGCGCTCGCGATGTGACGCGCGAGAGGCCCAGCAGCACGGCGGTGAGCTCCTGACCGACCTGGTCGTGCAGCTCCTGGGCGATCCGCAGACGCTCGGCCTCCTGGGCGCGCAAGACGCGTCCGGTCGACTCACGACGCTCGTCCTGGAGGCGACCGAGCATCTCGTTGAACGTGAGCGCGAGTTCACCCGCCTCCGAGGTCGGCTCGGCGTCCGGAATGCGCTGGTCGAGGGTCGAGTAATCGACGCCGCGCGCGAACGCGATCAGCGCCTGGAGCGGTCCGATCACGCGGCGCAGGAGGTACAGGTTGACGAGCACGACCAGCGCGACGGCGGCGAGCACGACCAGCACCTCGCCGTCGAGGGCGAGGACCGAGATCTTCCCCGGGGCGAGTACCGCGACCGTCACCGTGACCGCGGCGATCAGCAGCAGGGCATTGATCGACGCCACCCGGTGCAGCAGCGGCACATATCGATGCCGCGATGTCATGCGCCCGGCACCGCCGGAAGGCTCTCCAACCGCCCGAGCAGCTCGCACAGCCGCGCCTCCATCGCGGCCGGCGTGAGACCGAGGGTGGCGGCCACCTCAGCCGGCGCGACGCCGGCCAGGAGCAGTCCGAAGAGTGCCTGCTCTGCGTGGTCCAGTCGCCGCCGCAGGCTTTCCGCCAACCGGGGCGGCAGGGCGGGGAGGTGCCCCTGGCCAACCGCTGCACAGCGGATCTCGCGGCACAGGTCCGATCCCACGCTGCCCTTGCTGACCAGCGCGTCGGCCTCGGCCACCACGGACGCCGCGGCGAGCACGCCGTCGGTGTACGCCGAGTAGATCAGCACGGCGGGGGGATCCGGAAGCCGCTTGAGCTTGCGGCTCAGCCACAGCCCGTTGCGCCCTCTCAGCTGATAGTCGATGACGGCCACGTCGAGCGGCTCGCGCCTGGCCACCTCGATCCCGGCTTCCGCACTGTCGACCGCCGCGACCACCAGGAAATCGTCCTCATCGGCGAGAAGCTCGCGCAGGCCGGCGCGGACCGCCGGGTGATCGTCGACCACGAGCAGGCGCGTTCGAGCCATCGGGTCATCGCGCAGGTTGGTTCGCATCGCGGTAGGCGGGGCGCAGATCATTCTGGGTGCTCCTTGTTCTTCGTGACGGCACCGAGCATCGCCCAGATGAGGGCCGGGCACCATGAGGTCCAGCATGTATCTGCGCCTCCGCGCGGAGAGCTACGGCTCGATCAGACCGTGGCGAATCGCGTAGCGCGTGAGCTCGACACGGTCGCGCATCCCGAGCTTCTCGAGGATGTTCGCGCGGTGGCGCTCGACGGTCTTCTCGGAGATGACCAGCGCGTCTGCGATCTGCTTGTTGGTGTAGCCCTCGGCGACGAGCTTGACCACCTCCTGCTCGCGCGGACTCAGCGGATCCTCTCGCAGGGGGAGATCCTGGCGCGCGCGGTGCAGGAAGTCCTCGATCAGCGGCGTCATCGCACCGGGGTAGAGGAACCTCTCGCCGCGCATCGCTGCCCTGACGGCCTCGACCAGATCGCGGTCGGCGACGGTCTTCAGCACATAGCCCGACGCGCCGGCCTTGAGCGCCTCGTACAGATAGCGCTCGTTCTCGTGCATCGAGAGCATGAGAATTCGCAGCTGCGCCCGGCGGCGGTGAAGCTCTCGGGCCGCCTGCAGGCCGGTCATCCGCGGCATGCTGATATCGATCACGGCCAGATCGACGTCCTCCTCGAGCCCGCGCTTGACGGCTTCCGCGCCGTCGCCGACCTCGGCCACCACCTCCATGTCAGGCTGCGCATCGAGCACCATGCGCAGGCCGTGCCGGACGAGGGCATGGTCCTCGGCGAGCAGGATCCGAGTCTTGAGCGGGATCATGGCCCGCCTTCAACCTTCAACCGGAACGTGCATACGCACCACGGTGCCCCGGCCGGTGGTGGCATCGTGGATCTCGAGGATCGCGCCGACGAGCGCGGCGCGCTCGCGCATTCCGCGCATCCCGCTGCCGGACGAGCCTCCGCTCTCCAGGCCCGTTCCGTGGTCGCGCACGGTCAATACGACCTGGCTGTCCTGCGGCGCAAATGTGAGCTCGGCGCGGTCGCTGCCCGAATGCCGGGCAACGTTGGTCAACGCCTCCTGCGCCACCCGGTAGACGACGAGCTCGGTCTGGGGTGAGAGGCGCGGCAGCGGCCGGTCTATCCGGCAGGCGACGTCTACCCCTGCGCGCTGCGCGAGGCGCTCACACAGGACGGCGAGAGCGCTCTCCAGACCGAGATCGTCGAGCGCCTCCGGACGCAGCTCGAGCGCGATCCGGCGTAGATCTTCGAGGCTCGCGCGGACTGCGCTCTGGACCTCGAGCACGGCCGGGCGCAGCTGCACCGGAGCCCGCGCCTCCACGCGCGAAAGCAACAGCAGGACGGCGGTCAGCTCCTGCCCGGCCTGGTCGTGGAGCTCCTGCGCGATCCGCAACCGCTCGGCCTCCTGACCGGCGAGCACGCGTCCGGTTGCCTCGCGTCGCTCGGTCTGGAGACGTATGAGCATCTCGCCCAACGTCCGGGCCAGCTCACCGGCCTCCGAGTTCGGCTCCGCGTCCGGCACCGGTGGCATCGGGTCGGTCAGATCGACGGTGCGCGCAAGCGCGGTCAGACGCTGGATCGGCCCCACCACCCGTCGCAGCAGGAGCAGGTTGAGCAGCACCACGAGGACAACGGCCGCCACCAGCAGGAGTCCCTCCTCGTCGATCCGGTAGGAGGACTCGTGGCCGGGGACCAGGATCACGATCGTCAGTCCGACCGCCGCGACCAGCAGCAGCGCGTTTATCGCCGCGACGCGATACAGCAGCGGCAGGTAACGGTGCGGACGCGCTCGCGGTTCGTCTGGACGGCCAGGGGTGGCAGCCGGGGCCATGGCCCGAGTCTGACACCACGATGGCGGGTCAGCCCGTGATCGCGCTGCCCGACGGCGCGACCAGCCACCACTTGGCGCCGAAGCCGTTGTTGCCCTGGCCGATGGTCTGACCCGCCGACTTGTCGGCGATGAAGTAGTAGAGCGGGTGACCGTTGTAGGTCACCTGCTTGCTGCCGTCGGCGCGCGTGGTCGTGCCGAGGTCGGACGCGGTGACGCCTGGACCGGCGCTCGGCGTTCCCTCCACCGGGGGCCAAGCATGGGCGCATGCTCCGGAGCACACGCTCTTTCCTCCGGAATCGGCCACCCAGAGGTACAAGGCGCGACCATCGGAGCCGGTCAGATATGTGCCGTCCTTCCCCTTGGCTGTGCTGATCGTGATCGCGGCCGCCGCCGGCGCGGCGGAAGTGGTCGAGGACGCCGAGGTCGTCGCTGCCGCGGCGGTGGTGGCGGCGCTCGAACTCGAGCTGCTATTGGCGCTTCCGCACGCCGCGAGCACGACCGCCGATATCGCGGCGGCGACCAGCATGCCTCCGCGGGACTTCGCTGCCTGCCGACTGGCCATCATCTCGCTCCCAGTTCGAGGTTCCCATCGGACCCGTCAGTTGGTGCGGGTCACCTATCAAGACCCCGGCCAGCGGGGATCCTTCCGGGCCGATCGGCTGTCAACCCGCCGCGGCGAACAGCGGCGCGGCGTGCTGCAGCATCATCCAGGCACCTCTCCGCGGCGGCCGGCGCGGCGGAACCGGCGGAGCTTCTTTGCACGTGCTGTAAGCTCGTTGTGCGGGTTTACGCTTGGACAACAGGACCGGTGGTCAGTCGTTGTACAGGTCGACGGCGTGATTGGTGGGAAGGCAGTGCGGGGAGCAGGGGTAGAAAGCTGGACGGTTAGGGGCGTCCTGGTCGCGTGTGCGGCCCTGGTTGCCGCGCTGGGAGCATCTACCGCCGTCGCGCTGGGGAGTGGGCGGCCGACGATCGTCGTGCCGTCGGTCAGCCTGCCGTCGGTCAGCGTGCCCTCGGCCTCGGTGCCAGCCGTCACGGTGCCAGCCGTCACGGTGCCACCGGTGACCGTGCCGTCGGTGGCGACGATCACGCTGACCACGCCACAGGTAACGACGCCACCGGTGAGCACGCCACCCGTCAGCACGCCGGGCATCACGACGCCCCCGGTCAGCACCCCATCGCTGCCTCCGGTCACGACGGTCAAGAACCCGCTGGGGGGCGGATCGCCGGGAGGCTCGAACTCGGGCTCGCCGTCGCGAGCGGCGTCACCTTCGCGGGCGGCAGAACCGAGCGGCGCGGCATCGCAACCGGCGGCGACTGCGGCTGCCGCCACTTCGTCCGGGGCGGGAACGCCGTCGCAACGGGTCCACGGTGCGACGCCTGGCGCCGGCTCGGCCGTTCGGTCCACGGCGAGCCGAGCGCCCGGGACCGCTCGCAGCGCCGCGGCCGGGAGCCGGACAACTCCGGGGCAGTCCGCGCTGTCCACGACCGGTGGACCTGTATCGCCGGGCGGGCGCGGCACATCGACGGGGCCGGCCCCGCAGCCGCTCAAAGGCTCGGCCGGATCGACGCCCTCCAGCGGTCCGTTCGTCCGGCTGGTCAAAGAGCTTCCGAGCGCTCTGCTGTTCGCCCTGCTGGCGTTCGCTGTCATCGCCGCGGCGATGGCGCTGAACGCCTACCTGCAGAGCCGACGCGCCAGATCGCTGGCCGGTCAGCGCGCGGGGCTCCTCTCGGACCTCGGCGTCCTGCAGGCCGCGCTTCTGCCCGCGGTCCCAGGCAGCCTCGGCGACCTCGAGGTGTCGGTGGCCTACCGGCCGGCCCAGGGGCTGGCGGCCGGAGGGGATTTCTTCGACGTGTTCACGGTGTCGGCCGAGACGACCGGCATCATCATCGGTGACGTTGCCGGCCACGGCCGTGAGTCGCTCATCCATGCGGCGCTCGTCCGCTACACGCTGCGGACGCTGATGGGCGAGGGGCATCCGTTGCCCGAGGTGCTGGCGCGTGCGGACCGGTACCTGAGCGGCGAGCTCGGCGACGGGTTTGCCACGGTCATCATCTGCTGCTACGAGCACGCGACCGGCGAGCTGACCTGGGCCAAGGCCGGGCACGAGCCGCCGATCCTCGCCGGCCAGCCCGACCCCGACGAGCAGCCCGCGACGCCGCTCGGGTTCGGGTTCGGCGACACCTGGCCGCAGTTCTCGCGCGTCCTGGCCCCCGGTGAGCGGGTGTGCCTGTTCACCGACGGCCTGATCGAAGCGCGTCGCGGCGGCGAGCAGCTCGGGCGCGCGCATCTGCGCTCGCTCGTGGAGCAGGGCCTGAGCGCTCAGGATCTCGTCGAGCGGATCCAGTCGGACGCCGACGAGTGCAGCGACGACCTCGCCGCAGTGATCGTCAGCCGGGCGGTGGCCCCCGCCGTCGTCTCCGAGTCGCCGTTGCCCGCCCGAGAAGCCGCGACTGTCGCGTAGAGACGCTCAGGCGGCGGAGAGCGCCTGGCGCAGGTCGGCGATAAGGTCGTCCGGATCCTCGACGCCGCAGCTGAGCCGGATCAGATCGGGCGACACGGCCGCGGCCGAGCCCTCGACCGACTGGTGGGTCATGGCCTGCGGCAGCTCGATCAGCGATTCGACGCCGCCGAGTGACTCCGCCAGCGTGAACAGGCGGGTCCGCGTCGCGACCTCGGCGGCATCAGGGTGGCGGAAGCTCACCATGCCGCTGAAGCCCGGCCAGCGCACGTCGCTCACCCGCGGCGCAGCGCGCAGGAAGTCCACCACCACCGCGGCGCTGCGCGCGTGCGCCTCCATCCGCAGGTGCAGCGTGCGCAGGCCCCGGTGCACGAGGAAGCAGTCGAACGGACCCGGGACTGCACCCACCGCGTTCTGGACGTAGCGCAGCCGTTCGTGCCACTCGCGATCGCGCGCGATCACCGCTCCGCCGACGACGTCGGAGTGTCCGCCGAGGTACTTGGTCGTCGAGTGCACGACGAAGTCCGCGCCGAGCTCGAGCGGGCGCTGGTTGGCCGGCGTGGCGAACGTGTTGTCGACCGCGACGAGGGCGTCCCCACGACGGGCGATGACACCCGCGATGTCGACCACGTTCAGCGACGGATTTGTCGGCGACTCGACCCAGATCAGCCGCGTCTCGGGTCGCACCGCGCGCTCGAGCGCGGCGAGGTCGGTCTGGTCGACCAGGTCGTAGGCGAGCCCCCATCGCGTCAGCACCTTGTCCACGAGGCGGTAGGTGCCGCCATAGAGGTCGGCCGGCAGGACCAGGTGCGAGCCCGCTTCGCAGGCCGACGTGATCAGCGCGTGCTCGGCGGCCAGGCCCGATGCGAAGGCCACCGCGAGACCATCCTCCAGCTCACCGAGCGCGGTCTCGAGCGCGGCGCGCGTCGGATTGGCCGAGCGGGCGTAGTCGTAGTCCTCCACGAAGTCGCCGGGCCGGCGTTGGGCGTACGTCGAGGTCTGGTGAATGGCGGGAATGACCGACCCGAACGAAGGGTCCGGGGTGAGACCGGCGTGAACCGCGCGGGTCGCGAAGGCGTCCCGTCGCCCGGCCGCGGAGCGCTCCGTCACGAGGCGAGCGCTTCCAGCAGGTCGGTGCGGGTGACGATGCCCTCGGCCCGCCCGTCGCGGGTGACCAGCAGCGCCTGCTGGTCACCGACCAGCAGCTCGACCGCGTCGCGCACCGGATCGTCGATCGACACCGCGGGGAACGGCGGCTCCATCACCTCGACGATCTCGGCCTCGAGCATGCGCGGATCCTCGGCGGCGCGCTTGAGCAACCCCCGCTCGCCGATCGCCCCCACGACGGTGGCGGGATCGTGCGCGCTCACCACGGGCAGCTGTGAGACGCGGTGCTCGTGCAGGAGCGCGACCGCATCGCGCACGCGGTAGTGGGTCTGCACGGTCACGAGCGGCGGGATCTCACCGGCCTCTCGTTTGCGGGCGAGGACGTCACCGACGGCCAGTTTGGTGTCGCGCTCGAGGAAGCCGTACTGGCGCATCCAGGCGTCGGAGTAGATCTTCGACAGGTAGCTGCGGCCGCCGTCGGGGAGGATCACGACCATGAGGGCGTCCGGGTCATCGATCTCGGGGGCGACCGCGAGCGCGGCGTGCAGGGCGAGGCCGCCCGAGCCGCCGGCCAGGATGCCCTCGAGCTGAGCCAGCCGGCGCGTGGTGAGGAACGCATCCCGGTCGGACACCGTCACCCAGCGATCGACCACCGTGCGGTCGAACGTCTCCGGCCAGAAGTCTTCACCCACGCCCTCGACAAGGTACGGGCGGACGTTCTCCGGGCCGCCCGAGTAGATCGATCCCTCGGGGTCGGCGCCGATCACGACCAGCTCGGGCTTGCGCTCGCGCAGGTAGCGGACGGTGCCGGTGATCGTGCCGCCGGTGCCGACGCCGGCGACCAGATGGGTGATCTGTCCCGCGGTCTGCTCCCAGATCTCCGGCCCGGTCGACTCGTAGTGGGCCTGCGGGTTGGCCGGGTTGAAGTACTGGTTGGGCTGGAAGGCCCCCGGGATCTCGTCGGTGAGCCGGTCGGCCACGCGGTAATAGGACTGAGGCGACTCCGGAGGAACATCGGTCGGTGCCAGCACGACGTCGGCACCGTAGGCGCGCAGCAGGTCGATCTTCTCGCGCGACATCTTGTCGGGCATCACCGCGATCACGCGATAGCCCTTGAGGCGCGCCGCGATGGCCAGGCCGGTGCCCGTGTTGCCGGAGGTCGGCTCGACGATCGTCCCGCCGGGCTTCAGGCGGCCATCGCGCTCCGCCGCCTCGATCAGCGCGACCGCGACGCGGTCTTTGATCGACCCGCCCGGGTTGAACGACTCGAGCTTGGCGACCAGGCGCGGGCGCAGTCCGGCACCGATGCGCGAGAGGCGAACCAGCGGGGTGTCGCCGATCGTGTCGAGGATCGAGTCCTTGAGAATCGGCGCGGCGGAAGTGGAGGCGGTGGCGGTGGCGGACATCTCTCTAGTCTGATGATCCTGCGGTGAATTCACAAGCTGTCGAAGATCATGCGGAAAGTTGCCGCCATATCGGATATTCTGCGCTGACTTCGTCCATGCCTCGCTCCGCACCGAATGATCCACAGGCCGGCGTCGACGCGGTCGATCGGGCCATGCTCGAGTTGCTGGCCAAGGACGCGCGCATCACCAACCAGCGTCTGGCCGACCGGGTGGGGGTCGCGCCCTCGACCGCCCTGGCGCGCCTGCGCTCGCTGCGCGAGCGCGGCGTGATCCGAGGTTTTCATGCCGAGGTGGACCTGGCCGCGCTCGGCCGGCCGCTCCAGGCCCTGATCGCGGTGCGGCTGGCCGTCCACGCGCGCGACCAGATCGACGACTTCACAAACGCGGTCCGAGCGTTGCCCGGCGTGCTGATGGTGTTCCACCTGACCGGCGTGACCGACTACCTGGTGTGGGTGGCAGCGGCTGACGCTCAGGACCTCCGGGAATTCGTCGTCGATCACCTGGCCACCCATCCTTCGGTGTCCCATGCTGAGACGTCGCTGATCTACGAGCATCGCCGCGGTCCGGGAATATGGGGGGCGGCGGACCCGGCGTGAAGAGTGGTTTGCGTCCCACCCACCCCGCGGCGGATCCAGCGTGAAGAGTGATTTGCGTCCCACCCACCCCGCGGCGGATCCGGCATGAGTCCCGCGGCTCGCCTGGCCGGGCTTGGCACCACAATCTTCACTGAGATGACCGCGCTCGCGCTCCGAACGGGCGCGATCAACCTGGGTCAGGGCTTTCCGGACACGGACGGCCCGGCCGCCGTGATCGAGGCGGCGGTCGGAGCGCTGCGCGGCGGCGAGAACCAGTACGCGCCGCTCCCCGGTGTGCCCGCGCTGCGCGAGGCGGTGCTCGAGCACCAACTGGGCTGGTACGGCCTCGAGCCCGAGGACGTGCTGGTCACGTTCGGGGCCACCGAGGCGATCGCCGCGGCGCTCCTCGGACTGTGCGATCCCGGCGACGAGGTCGTGGTGCTCGAGCCGTACTACGACTCCTACGCGGCGTGCATCGGCTTTGCCGGCGCCCACCGGCGGCCGGTGACGCTGCGCCCGCCCGCCTTCGAGGTCGATGGGGAGGCGCTGGCCGCCGCGATCGGGCCACGCGCCCGGTTACTGCTCATGAACTCACCGCACAATCCGACCGGTCGGGTGCTGCGGCGCGACGAGCTCGAGCTGATCGCGTCGGCCTGCATCGAGCACGACCTGATCTGCGTGACCGACGAGGTCTACGAGCACCTGGTCTACGACGGCGAGCACATCCCGATCGCGACGCTTCCTGGGATGGCCTCGCGCACGCTGACCATCTCGAGCGTGGGCAAGTCGTTCTCGTTCACCGGCTGGAAGATCGGCTGGTGCTCGGGCCCGGCGGAGCTGGTGGCGGCCACGCGGATGGTCAAGCAGTACCTGACCTTTGCCGGCGGAACGCCTCTGCAGCACGCCGCGGCGGCGGCACTGCGCCTGCCGCGCTCGGAAATCGAGGCGATCCGCGACGACCTGCGGATCAAGCGCGACCGGCTGTGCGAGGGCTTGGAGGCGGCCGGCCTACGTCCGCTGGTCCCCGCGGGGACCTACTTCGTCAACGCGGACGTGGGCGTCGACGCGGCCCAGTTCTGCGCCTCGCTACCCGAGCGGTGTGGCGTCGTCGCGATCCCGACGAGCGTGTTCTACGACGACAAGGACGCGGTGGCGACACTCGTGCGGTTCGCGTTCTGCAAGCGTCCTGAGGTGATCGCCGAGGCCGCGGAGCGCCTGGCCGGCCTCGGGTCGAACCGACATTAAGCCGGGGAAGGATCTAGGAGCGCGCGCGTCGGTCTTAAGCGAGGACACCCGTAAACGACCGACAAGGAGGTCCTTCACATGACACTCCAAGTAATGCGACGCGTTGGCGTGATCGCCATTCTGGCTGTGGGTGCGGTGCACCTACAGCAATACCTGGGCGACTATCGCTCGATTCCTACGATCGGCCCGCTGTTCCTGTTGAACGCGATCGGGGCGGCCGCGGTAGCGGTCGGACTCCTACTCCCACTCGAGCGATGGCTTGGTGCGCGCCGCGGCGAGATCGCGGTTGGACTGCTCGCGCTGGGCGGGGCGGGAATCGCGCTCGGATCGCTGATCGGGCTGTACATCGCGGAGACCAGCACGCTGTTCGGGTTCTCCGAGGGCACGCTCGAGACCGTGATGTGGATCGCGATCATCTCCGAAGCCGTCGCGCTGCTCGTGCTCGCGCCGGTGGGTGTGGCGAACCTCGTCGGCTCGTCCGCAACGAGGACGACCACCGGTCCGCGCGCCGTGCGGTCGTGACGGCACCCATACGGTCCCCGCGAATCAGCCTGCGAGCCCGTGCGTGTAGGCGTAGTGCACGGCCTGGGCGCGATCGCGGGCGCCGATCTTGGCGAACACGTGGTTGATGTGGGTCTTGACGGTGGCTTCGCTGACCACGAGGGTGGTCGCGATCTCCCGGTTGGAGAGGCCCCGGGCGACGAGCGAGAGGACCTCGGCCTCGCGCGGGGTGAGATCGTCGGGCAGGACCGGGGGAGGTGGCGCCGGCCGGGCGCCGGCGCTCGCGGCGGCGATCAGGCGGCTCTGGACGACCGGGTCCAGCAGCGCCTGATGGTCGGCGGCGGCATGGACGGCGCGGGCGATCTCGGCGATGCCCGCGTCCTTGGTCAGGTAGCCGCGGGCTCCTGCCCGGAGGGCGTCGAGGATCGACGTCTCGTCGGCGTGGGTCGTGAGCACGACGACCTCGGTGTCGGGCTGGGCGGCGCGGATGCGCCGCGTGGCCTCTACACCATCGAGCCGCGGCATCCGCAGATCCATCAGCACGACGTCGGGGCGATGGCGCGCACACAGGGTCACCGCCTCCTCGCCGTCGGCGGCGGCGGCCACCGGCTTGATGTCGGCCGCGGCTTCGAGCAGGGTCATGAGGCCCTCCCGGACGAGCGCCTGGTCGTCGACGACCATCACGCGGACCGGACCGTTCATCGGGGATCCCCTGGCTCGGGCGCTCTGGCCGGCGCCGGCAGACGAAGCTCCACGCGCCACCCGCCGTCCACCGTGTCCGCGCTCAGCGTCCCGCCGAGCAGCTGGGCGCGCTCGCGCATTCCGCGCAGGCCGTAGCCGCCGCCGCTCGCGGCCAGTCCGTGCTCCCGCGCGCCGCCCGGCTGCCCGGCGGGTTGAGCGGCGGTCGTTCGATCCTCGACGACCAGCACCACCTCGTCATCCGGAGCCTGGCCGGCCTGGACGGCAACCGACACCTCGGCACCGGGGGCGTGCTTGCGCACGTTCGTGAGTGCCTCCTGCACGACGCGCAGGACCGTGTCGCCGGTGCGTCCGGTCAGGCGGGCCGGATCGCCGTCGATGGTGAGCTCGGCCCCGGCATCGCCGGTGGCCCGGTAGTCGGCCACCAGTGCCTCGATCCCCGCCGGGGCGGACACCGACGTGTCCCCTCGCAGCGCGCCGACGGCGCGGCGCGTCTCCTGGAGCCCCTCGCGCGCGAGCTCGTGCGCCCGATGCACTCGCGCCAGCACGACGTCACGGTCGGCGCCGTGTTCCACGAGGGAGCCGGTCGCCTCGAGCTGGATGGTCAGGCCGGCCAGGGTGTGGGCGAGCACATCGTGGATCTCGCGCGCGATCCGCGTCGACTCCTCGAGCCGCGCGGCCCGCAGCTGCTCCTCGTGCGAGCGCTGGGTCTGGGCCAGCAGCAGCTCGGCCTGCTCGACCCGGAGCGTGCGCTGGCGGGCATTGGACGCGGCCAGGAGTGACGCCGCAAAGCCGAGGGCGTAGGCGAGCACCCCGAGCGCCTTGCCGTTGTAGAGCAGATCGGAGAGCGCGACCGCCAGCGTGCCGGCGAGGGCGACCGGCGCGGCGCGGGCCAGATCCACGCGCAGGCCGGCCGCGACCACGGCCACGAACACGAATGCGCTGGCGGCGCTCTGGGGCGCGGCTTCCACCAGGAGGCCGCCCGCGACGGCCATCACGTAGAGCTCGATCGTCACGCCGTGGTCGTTGCCGGGGCGCACCATCCAGACCAGCCAGGACACCACCGCCGCGGCGAGCAGCAGGCTCACCACGAGTCCCCGTTCGGTCGTGCCGGGGTGATGGGAGCCGCTCGTCATGGTCAGCGCGATCAACACCAGGCCGGCGAGGCGGATCGCGGCGGCGGTGCGGCGGTCGAGACCGGCGAGGAGCATCAGTATGGAAGGTACGGCGTCGGCTGTCGCTCAGGCCAGCTCGACGGCGGGGACGGCCCGCTCGATCTGGTGACGGCGGGCGGCCAGGACGAGGGAGCGACCGCACACCTCGAACACCGCCATTGCCAGGAGGGCGGCGGTCCAGGCCGCGCCGCTCGTGATCGCGTGCTGGGCGCTGAACTGGCCGATGGTGGTGGCGCCGCCGTGGCTGATCCAGACGGCGAAGGCAAACCGGGAGCCCATGCCGAGGACCCAGAAGAACCCGGACAGCCAGCCGGCGCGAGCGAGAACCTCGCCGCCGCGGCCGCGCCGCATGGAGACGGTCTGGGCGCTGGCGATGCCGATCGAGAGTCCGAGCAGGCCGAGCGCGCCGATGAGAACGAGGTCGTTGCCGGCGGTGGGGATGCCGTGCAGGTAGTTGACGACGGCGATCGAGACGATGACCAGCGGACGAATGAGGCCCTTGGTCGTCAGCGGCCGCTCCTTGATCTGGAGGAGGACGAGGAGGACGAGGGCTGAGTCGATGAGGTAATCGGTAGTTGTCATGGGTTCATCGTCGTCTCAGCGAGCCGTTTGCACATGGGCGCCCGGGTTGATCCGAGGGTGGAACTCGGGCCGATCTCCACCCTGGGGTTGAGGCTCGCGAGGCCTGCCGCTAACCCGCGGAGAGCATCCCGTCGAGGTCCGCGACCGTGATCACGCCGGCCTGGCGGGGGGAGGCGATCGCCTCGGCGGCCTGTGAGAGCAGTTCGTCAGGTGCGCCGGGCCTGTCGAGGATCCCGTTCTGGTAGTCCATCACGAGCAAGGCCGTGCGCCGCGGGTCGATCCGGTCGGTCATGTGGAGTTCCTGTCTGGGGGGCGGGGGCGCTCGGCGTGGACGTAGCGGCCGCCGCGCAGCAGGCGAGGCGAAGGCGGCGAGCACCGACAGGCCGGCGGCGACGCTGAACACGGGACGACGAGGCCGTGATGGAACGCGGCGGCGATCAGTCGCGGGAAGAAGTCGGTGTCGGTCAAGACGTGCTGGTGAGCGGGGGGCAGGGACGACAGCGCGCCGGCGCCGATTCCGTTGAGGGTGATCAGCGATGCGAAGGCCCAATACGGGAAGTCGACGGGCAGCAGCATCAGCCCGATGAAGCTGGCCGCGAACACCAGCATGCCCGCGGTGGCGAAGCCTCGCGCGCCGAATCGGTCGGACAGGATCCCGCACACCGGTCCGGAGATCAGGAACGCCGTGGTCAGCGGGAGCAGGTAGATGCCCGCCCACAACGGGGTCTCGGAGTAGCTGTAGCCGTGCAGCGGGAGCCAGATCCCCTGAAGCCAGATGATCAGCATGAACTGCAGGCCGCCCCGCGCGGCGGCGGCAATCAGCCCTGCGGCGCTGCCGGCGGCAAACGCCCGGATCTTGAACAGGCCGAGTTGAAACATCGGCTCGGCCACCCGCTTCTCGATCAGCACGAACGCGACCAGCAAGGCGATGCCGCCCACGATCGCGCCGATCACCTCCGGGTTCGTCCAGCCCATGGCGTGACCTCCATACGGCTTGATCCCGTTGGTCACGCCGATCAGGATCGCGCTCAGGCCGATCGCGAACGTGATGTTGCCCCACCAGTCGATCGCGCCCGGGATGGCGCTCGCCCGTCTCGCGCAGCTTCAGATAGGCCCACACGGTCCCGAAGACCCCAACGGGCACGTTGACCCAGAACACCGCGCGCCAGTCGATGGCGGCGAGCAGGCCGCCCGCGACCAGCCCGATGAACTGCCCGGCGATCGCGGCGACCTGGTTGATCCCGAGCGCGAAGCCGCGCCGATCGGCCGGGAACGCGTCGGTCAGGATCGCGGCCGAGTTGGCCGTGAGCATCGAGCCGCCGAGCGCCTGGACCACGCGCCAGGCGATCAGCCACTGCGCTCCGCGGGCGCCGGTGAACGGGTCGAAGGACAGCAGCACCGACGCGGCCGTGAACACCGCGAAGCCGCTGTTGTAGATCCTCACCCGGCCGTACATGTCGCCGAGCCGGCCGACGGTGACCACCAGGACGGCCTGAACCAGCCGGTAGCCCATGATCATCCACAGCAGGTAGCTGATGTTCCCGGGCGCCAGCGGGTCGAGGTGGATGCCGCGGAAGATCGCCGGCAGCGCGATGATCACGATCGAGCCGTCGAGCGCCGACATGAACACCGCCATCGTGGTGTTCGACAGCGCGATCCACCGATAGGCGGTGTCGTTCGCATGGCCCGGCCGGGCCGGCATCAGATGCTGTTGGCGAGCCGTTCGAGCAGGGGAGCCGCTGCGGCCAGCTGCTCGAGCTCGGTCGCCGTGAACCCGGCCCGGAGCGCGCGCTCGAGCTCCTCGGTCCGGCGGTTGCGGCGGTCGCGCAACAGCGCGACGCCGGGGGCGGTGACCGACAGGATCATGCGCCGGCCGTCCTCCGGGTCCGGAGCGCGGTCGATCAAACCCCGTTCCTGCAGCGCGCCCAGCGTGGCGCCCATCGACTGGGGGCTGATCTGCTCGGCTCTGGCCAGCTCAGCCGATGTGGCCGGTCCGCCGCGGTCGAGACGAGCGAGGGCCGCGCTCTCAGACAGCGTGAGCTCATCTGGAGTTGGGATCTGGCGGAGCCGGCGGAGGAGCAGGCCAATGCTCAGGCGGAGCGTCGCCGCCAGCTCACCCGGGTCACGAGCGGCCATGACCGTAAGTCTAGGCTGATAAGGCTAGTCTTACAAGCCGCCCGAGCCGAGGAATTAAGGTGTGGCGAATAGGGCCCCAATATGGGGCCTTATTCAGCACAGCCCTCGGGAGGTGGGCGCGATCCCGGGGCTCAGGGCTTCGGGTTCACGTGTGAGAACCCGAAGCGGCCCTTGATGCACAGGTTGCCGCGCGTGATGTCGTGGTCGGCCGGCGAGGTGACTTTGACGATCTGGTTGTCCTGGACGTGCAGGGTGAGGTTGCACCCGACGCCGCAGTAGGGGCAGATCGTGTCGGTGCGGGTCTGGCGCGACTCGTCCCACTGCGCCGCGTCACGTAGGTCGTGCTCTGACTTGAACATGAGCGCGCCGGTGGGGCAGACCGCGATGCAGTTGCCGCAGTACACGCAGGCCGAGTCCGGCAGCGGGTTGGCGTACTCGGTCGAGATCCGGGCGTCGAAGCCGCGCCCGGCGACGGTGATCGCGAACGTGTTCTGATACTGCTCGCCGCAGGCGTCGACGCACTTGTAACAGAGGATGCACTTGGAGTAGTCGCGCACGTACAGGTCGTTGTCGATCTTGGGCGGGGCGTGCACGGTGGCCGCGGTCTGGCCGTCGGGTCGCTCGTGGTGGCCGGTGCGGTGCTTGTCGCGATCGGGATCCGGATCGGCGGGCGGCCCGTAGCGCCCGGGCGCTCCGTGGTAGCGCTCCAGGTAGTCCTGAGCCGGCGGGGTGATCGAGAGATCGACGCTCGAGGCAAGGAACTCGATCACCATCTTGCGGCTGTGGCGCACCCGGTCGGAGTTGGTGCGCACGACCATGTCCGGCTCGACCTTGCGCGAGCAGGCCGGCACCAGGGTACGGGCGCCCTCGAGCTCAACCACGCAGATGCGGCACGCGTTGGCCGGCATCAGCGTCTCGCCGTAGCACAGGGTCGGGGTGTCGATTCCGATCCGGCGGCAGGCGTCGAGGATGGTCGAGCCCTCGGGCACCTCGACGGCCTGTTCGTCGATGGTCAACGTGATCGTCCGGCTCGCCGGCTGCGGCGGGGCCATGGGAAGCTCGATCGGGTTCACGTGGCGGATCCTCCCTAGCCGTTGCTCGAAAACACGCCGAGGCGAGCGATCGCGGACTCGACCGCCGAGGACGCGGTCTGGCCCAGGCCGCAGATCGAGGCGTCGCGCATTGCCTGGCCAATCTCGGCGATCAGCTTCAGCTCGTCCTGCACGCTGCCCCGGGTGCGGCCGGAGATGAGCCGGGCGAGCGCCTCCTCCTGACGCACGGTGCCGACCCGGCACGGCACACACTGTCCGCAGCTCTCATCCCGCATGAAGCCGGCGATCGTCATCAGAAGCTCGGGGATATCGGCCTTCTCGTCGAGCACGAGCACCACGCCGGACCCCAGCGTCGTGTGGACCTCGCGGGCGCCCTCGAAGGTCAGCTTGAGGTCGAGGTGATCGGCGGTGACGAAGCTTCCGGCCGCGCCGCCCAGGAGGACCGCGCCCAGGGTGGCGCCGGGAGCCAGGCCGCCGGCCAGCTCGAGCAGCTCGCGCAGGGTGGTGCCGAACGGCACCTCGTAGGTTGCCGGCCGCACGACCGCGCCGGAGACGCAGAACAGCTTGGGCCCGGTGGAGCGTTCGGTGCCGATCGCGGCGAAGGCCGGACCACCCTCGAGCACGATCGGCAGGACGTTGACCAGCGTCTCCACGTTGTTGACCACGGTCGGCTGCCCGAACAGGCCACGGTCGACGGGGAACGGCGGCTTGTTGCGCGGCTCGCCCCGGTAGCCCTCGATCGAGCCGAAGATCGCGGTCTCCTCGCCGCAGATGTACGCGCCGGCACCCTTACGTAGCTCGATGTCGAACTTGAAGCCATGGCCGAGGATGTCGTCGCCCAGGAGGCCTCGCTCTCGCGCCTGCTCCACCGCATTCTCCAGACGGCGCTGGGCGAGCGGGTACTCGCCACGGAGGTAGAGGTACCCGTACTCGCAGCCGGTGGCGTACGCGGCGATCGTCATCGACTCGATCAGTGAGAACGGATCGCTCTCCATGATCACGCGGTCCTTGAACGTCCCCGGCTCGGATTCGTCGGCGTTGCAGACCAGGTAATGGGGCCGGCGAGGCTGGCGGGCGACCGCGTCCCATTTGCGCCCGGTGGGGAAGGCCGCGCCGCCGCGGCCCATCAGCTTCGAGTCGAGCACCTCGCGCAGCACGCCCTCGGGTCCGATGTCGACCGCCCGCCGAAGCGCGTCATAGCCGCCGTGGGCGCGGTAATCGTCGAGGCTCTCGGGATCGGCCACGCCGACGCGGCGCAACAGGCGAAGGCCGGGCTGACCGGCCTGGGGCGGCTCGGTCGAGGGCGGCGGCGCCGGCGTGGCGCCGTGGAGGATCTCGATCAGCGCCTCGGTGTCGACGCCGGTCAATTCACGCTCGACCGGATCCTCACCCGACTGCAAGAGCAGCGCGGCCGGTGCCCGGTCGCATTGGCCCAGGCACGGGGCGGCGTGCCAGGTGGCGCCGTCGTTGTCGGTGCCCTGCGGCCCGATCCGCTCGGTCAGCGTGTCGATCAGCTGCTGCGAGCCGGCACACCGGCAGGTCAGGTCGTTGCACACGTGGAGCACGCGGGCTGGGCGCGGCTCCACGCTGAACAGCGCGTAGAAGGTGGCCACGCCGTAGACGTCGGCCGGCGGGATGGTCAGCCGCTGCGCGATGTAGTTGAGGGCGCCCGGGCTGATCCAGCCGGCCTTTTCATGAAGCGCGTGCAGGGTGGGGAGGAGCTGATGGCGCTGGGCGCGTGCGGCGTGACCGCCGTGGGCGGAGTGGCCGTTCTCGACCCGATCGGCTCCCGCCCAGGCGGAGACCGGCGGACCGAGAAACGCGTCGATCGCGGCGCGCTCGTCGGTGGATGCTTCGGCGTCGAGGAGTCGGAGGTCCACGCTGATTCGCTACTCGCCGGCCTCGCGGCCGGCCACACCCGCCGCTTCCTTGGCGCCACCGTTCAGCTTCTCCACGCGGATGGCGGTGGCCTTGAACTCCGCGGTCCCCGACTTCGGGTCGGTGGCGTCGATCGTCAGCAGGTTGACGTCGACCTGGTCTGGGAAGTGGAACGTCATGAAGGCCAGGCCGGGCCGCAGGCCGATGTCGAGGCGCACGGGCGCGTCGACCGACCCGCGCCGGGAGCTGATCCGCACGACCTCGCCCGGCTCGACGTCGAGCTTGGCGGCGTCCTCGGGGTGCAGGTCGAGTGTCTCGCCCCGGCGCAGCGGCGAGCTGTACAGGTTCGACTGCACGCCGGTGTTGTAGGAGTCGAGCCGGCGTCCGGTGGTCAGCCGGATCGGGAACTCGTCGCTCAGCTCGTCCACGGGCGGCATCCAGGTGGTGACGGAGAGGGGAGCCTTGGGTCCTTGCGCAGGTCCGTCCTCCCAGAGGCGGCCGTGCAGGAACAGCGAGCCGGGATGGTCCTCGCTCGGGCACGGCCACTGGATCCCGCCGAGCTCCTCGAGCCGGTCGTAGCTCATGCCCTTGTGCATGGGGCTCAGCGAGCGGAGCTCGTCCCAGGCCTGCTCGAGCGTGGGGTGGCCCCAGTCCTGGCCCAGGCGCCGGGCGAGCTCGCCGATGATCCAGTGGTCGTCGCGGGCCTGTCCGGGTGGGTCGAGCGCCTTGCGCATTCGCTGCACCCGCCGCTCTGAGTTGGTCACGGTGCCGTCCTCGACCTCGCACCAGGAGGCGGTGGCGGGCAGGACCACGTCGGCCAACTCGGCCGTCTTGGTCATCAGGATGTCCTGGACGAGCAGGAAGTCGAGCCCCTCGAGCAGCTCCAGCGCCTTCTTGGAGTCGGCCTCGGATTGGGCCGGGTTCTCGCCGAGCACGTACAGGGTCTTGAGCTCGCCGCGCTCCATCCCCTCGAACATCTGGGAGAGGTGCCAGCCGTACGTCGGGATGATCGGCGTGCCCCAGGCCTGTTCGAAGCGTGCACGGGCCTCATCGTTCTTCTCGATGTCCTGGAAGCCCGGGAGCTTGTTGGGGATCGCCCCCATGTCGCCGCCGCCCTGGACGTTGTTCTGGCCGCGCAGCGGGTTCAGGCCGGAGCCATAACGCCCCACGTGGCCGGTGAGCAGCGCGAGGTTGATCAGCGAGAGGACGTTGTCGACGGCCGTGACATGCTCTGTGATGCCCAGCGTCCAGCACAGGATCGCCCGGTCGGCGCGCGCGTAGGCGTGGGCCAGCTCCCGGATCGTCTCGGCCGGCACGCCGGTCACCCGCTCGCCCTCCTCGAGCGTCCACGGCTCCACGGCCTTTCGGTATTCGTCGAAGCCGGTCGTGGCGTGCTCGATGAACACGTCGTTGGTGAGGCCGGCATGGATGATCTCGCGGCCGATCGTGTTGGCCAGCGCGATGTCGGTGCCGACGTCCAGCCCGAGCCAGGTGTCGGCCCACTGCGCGGAGCTCGAGCGGCGCGGATCGACGGCGTAGAGCTTGGCGCCCCGATGGATCGCCTTGAGCGCGTGGTGGAAGAAGATCGGATGCGTTTCGCGCGCGTTCGATCCCCACAGGATCAGCAGATCCGTTTCCTGGACCTCTCTATAGGACGACGTCCCGCCGCCCGCACCGAACGCTATCGCCAGACCGACGACACTGGGAGCGTGTCAAGTGCGGTTGCACGAGTCGATGTTGTTCGACCCCATCACGGAACGCACGAACTTCTGCGCCAGGAAGTTGACCTCGTTCGAGGCCTTCGAGCAGCTGAACATCCCGAACGAGCGCGTCGTGTCGGTCTCCCGGGCCCGGGCGAGCCCGGCCGCCGCCACGTCGAGCGCCTCGTCCCAGCTTGCCGGGCGAAGCGTCCCGTTCTCGCGCACGAGCGGCTCGGTCAGCCGGCCGCGTTGCTTTGGCATCCAATCACCTCCCTTCATGTGTCCAGGGCCTCGCGGGCCGTTTTGGACCAATGTGAGCAAGGTTAGAGGAAGGGCTTGTCGGGCTCAATCGGGGCGGGGGCCCGACTGTGCGTTCTCGGACAACCCGAGTTTCTCGCCACTCGCCCCTTCCCGCCGGGGTGAACGGCGATTCACTCGCGTATAGCGCGAGTGACGCGCCACTCGGCGCCGGCGTGCCGCCGAGCGGCGAATTACTCGCGCCCAGCGGGCCCGTCGCTTCGGCTCGGGGAGAATGGGTCTCCCGACACCGGCATCGAGGAGAGACCATGTCGAGCACCACCACCCGCACCCCTGTCGCGGCCGAGATCGACCAGTGGACGGCGCGCTTCGATGAGGCGCTGACCCGCGGCGACGCCGCGGCCGCGTCCGAGCTGTTCGCGCCCGAGAGCTTCTGGCGAGACCTCGTCGCGTTCACGTGGAACATCGGGACCGTGGAGGGTCGCGCCGGCGTGAAGGACATGCTCGAGCACACGCTCGAGCAGACGCGGCCGCGCGGCTGGCGGGTGACCGAGGAGCCGAGCAGCGCCGACGGCGTGAGCGAGGCGTGGCTGGCATTCGAGACCGAGGTGGGGCGCGGGAGCGGCCACGTACGGCTGATCGACGGGCAGGCCTGGACGCTGCTGACCGCGCTCGACGAGCTCAAGGGCCACGAGGAGAGTCTCGGGGCGCGGCGGCCGAAAGGAGTGGAGCACGGGGCGAAGCCGGAGCGCAACACCTGGCTCGAGGACCGCCGGCGCGAGGCCGAGGAGCTGGGCGTCACGACGCAGCCCTACGTGGTGATCGTGGGCGGGGGCCAGGGCGGGATCGCCCTCGGCGCCCGGCTGCGACAGCTCCGAGTGCCGACGATCATCGTCGAGCGAAACGCGCGGCCGGGCGACTCGTGGCGGCGGCGCTACAAGTCGCTGTGCCTTCACGACCCGGTCTGGTACGACCACCTGCCGTACGTGAAGTTCCCGCCGAACTGGCCCGTGTTCTCGCCCAAGGACAAGATCGCGGACTGGCTCGAGATGTATACGCGCGTTATGGAGCTCAACTACTGGGGGTCGACCACCGCCAGGCGCGCGAGCTACGACGAGGCCAACGGCGAGTGGACGCTGGTCGTCGAGCGCGAGGGCAAGGAAATGACGCTGCGCCCGAAGCAGCTCGTGATGGCCACCGGCATGTCCGGGCGGCCCCACACGCCACGGTTCCCCGGCGCCGAGCGCTTCAAGGGCGATCAACACCACTCCTCGGCCCATCCCGGGCCGGACGCCTACCGGGGCAGGCGGGCGGTGGTGATCGGCTCCAACAACTCGGCGCACGACATCTGCGCGGCGCTGTGGGAGCAGGGGGCCGATGTGACGATGGTGCAGCGCTCCTCGACCCACGTCGTCAGGTCGGACACGCTGATGGAGGTCGCGCTCGGCGCGCTCTACTCAGAGCAGGCGGTCGCGTCGGGGATGACCACCGAGAAGGCCGACATGACGTTCGCGTCGGTCCCGTACCGCATCATGGCCGGCCTTCAGGTCCCCGTCTACGAGCAGATCCGCGAGCGCGACGCCGACTTCTACGAGCGTCTGGAGCGGGCCGGGTTCCAGCACGATTGGGGCGAGGACGACTCGGGCCTGTTCATGAAGTACCTGCGGCGAGCCTCGGGCTATTACATCGACGTCGGCGCGTCGGAGCTGGTGGCGGGCGGCGAGGTCCACCTGCAGGCCGGGCAGGTCGATC
Organism: uncultured Solirubrobacterales bacterium; assembly: GCA_963811135.1. GTDB lineage: Bacteria > Actinomycetota > Thermoleophilia > Solirubrobacterales > Solirubrobacteraceae > Palsa-465. The sequence continues at coordinate 265,422 of CAWEQG010000019.1, forward strand.
ACCTGACCGAGGACGCGGTGGTGATGGCCGACGGCACCGAGCTTCCGGCCGACCTCGTCGTCTACGCGACCGGCTACGAGTCCATGAACGGGTTCGTGGCGGACCTGATCTCGCCGGAGGTGGCCGACAAGGTCGGCAAGGTGTGGGGCCTCGGGTCGGGGACCGCGAAGGATCCGGGGCCGTGGGAGGGGGAGGAGCGAAACATGTGGAAGCCGACTCAGCAGGAGGGCCTGTGGTTTCACGGCGGCAACCTCCACCAGTCGCGTCACTACTCGCTGTACCTGGCCCTGCAGCTCAAGGCGCGCGCGGAGGGGATCGACACGCCGGTGTACGGGCTACAGGAGGTCCACCACACGCACTAGAGCTCCACGCGGTGGCGGTCGAGCAGTTGGCGGGCCCGGGCCAGCTCGGGCTCGCCGACGGCGCCCGGCGTGAGCTCGTACCGCCGCCCGTACTCGGCCAGCAGCGCGCGGCGCACGTCCTCGACGCTCACGCCGGGCGCTTCGGAAGCCACGTCGCCCACGGTGGCCGGGTGCCAGTCGAGCCCAAGCGAGGAGTAGACGTTCTCGAGCACGGCCCGGATCTCGGCCGCGCCGTCAACGACGACGACGGACGAGTGCACCCAGGCGCCGCGGACGATCCGCTCGGCGGCACCGATCAGCTTGACGCGCCCGCGCGCGTTGACGGAGAACTCGCCGGGGCAGTACTCGCCGGCCACCTCGCCTACGCGCGCGTCAACGCCGAGGCGCTGGAGCGCGTCGGCCTGCCGATGGGCATCGTCGGCGAAGCGCTCGCGGATCCCCGACCCGTCGGCCGGCATGACCTCGTCGAAGATCAGGCAACCCTCGTGATACGCAGCGGCGCGGCCCCCGGCACCCCGGATCACCGGCGTGAACCCCCGCCGGCGCGCCGCGGCCGCCGCTTGCGCGAACCCGGGCAGGAAGACGTCGCGCCGGCCGAAGGCGAGCGTCGCCGCCGGCCGGTAGCAGCGCACGACCGGCCGGCGGCGGCCCTCGGCGACCAGCCCCACGAGGGCGTGCGGCAGGGCGACGTCGAGCGCCGGGTCGGCGCCGGCGCGGCCCTCGAGCAGGTCGACCTCCACGGTGGGGACCTACAGCTCGAGGACGCGCTGCAAGGTCGCGCTGTCGATGCCGAGCGCGGAGACGTTCTCCGCGATCTGCGCCGGTGACGTCGCGCCGAACAGCACGCTGGTGACCGCGGGGTTGGCCAACGCGAACGCGATCGCGAGCGCGGCCGGACTGATCCCGGCCCTCGACGCGAGCTCTCGCAGCCGCCGGCCGAGATCGCGCGCGGTTCGGTAGCGCGGATCGTCTAGCTGCCCGTCCGCCCGGCCGCGTCCGCCGGCGTCGTACTTCCCGGTGAGCACGCCGCCGGCCATCACGAACGACGCGACCACGCCGGCAGCCGAGGCCTCGAGCGCCGCGGTCATCTCGTCGCTCTCGACCCAGTCGCGCCGGACCAGGCTGTAGGGAAGCTGGGCCGCGCAGGGCGCCGGGACGCCCTGCTCCTCGGCGGCGCGCGCCGCGGCGAGGAACGGAGCCGCCTGCCAGTTGACGATGCCCCAGGCGCGCGCCTTGCCCGACGCGATCAGATCGCCCACCGCGGCGACCATGTCGGGCACCGCGAGGCCGTCCGGTGGCGGGTTGGCGTAGATCAGATCGACGTGGTCGAAGCCCATTCGTCCCAGCGAGGCGTCGAGCTCGGCCGAGGCGCTCTGCTCGGGCCAGAACTCCCACCACAGCTTGTTGGCCACGACGGTGTCTTCGCGGTCCCATCCGGCCGCTCGGAACAGCTCGCCGAACAGGACCTCCGAGTAGCCCGTGCGCATCGGTGCGGTGCCCGTCTCGTCGTCGTAGCGGGCATCGTCGAGGAAGTTCAGGCCGAGCTCGCGAGCGGCGCGCATGACCGCCAGGCCGTCCTCCCGCGGCATGCGCTCGAAGGTGCGCCACGAGCCGAGCGACAGCCGTGAGACCTCGAGCTCAGATTGGCCCAGCGATTGCCGGGGCATCGCACGATCAGGGGGCAAGCCGTTCGATTCTCCAGCCCCCGCCCGGCGCCGGTGTGTAGAGCAGCCGGTCGTGCATCCGGCTCGTTCGGTGCTGCCAGAACTCGAACCGCTCGGGCCGCAGCCGGTATCCGCCCCAATTCTCGCCGAGCGGCACCGGTCCGCTCGCATATCGCTCGGCCAGCTCACCTGCGCGCTCCTCGAGCCACTCGCGACCCGGGATCGGCTGGCTCTGCGGGGAGGCGAGCGCGCTCAGCTGACTCCCGCGCGGGCGGCTGTGCGCGTAGGTGTCCGACTCCTCGCGGCTGGTGCGCTCCACCGGGCCTTCGAGCCTCACCACCCGGCCCAGGATCGGCCAGTGGAACATCAACGCTGCTCTCGGGTTGGCGGCGAGCTCCCGCCCCTTACGGCTCTCGTAGTTGGAGTAGAACACGAAGCCGGTTTCGTCGGCCCGCTTGACCAGCACCATGCGGACCGACGGTCCTCCGTCCGGGGTGGCGGTGGCCACCGCGGCCGCCTCCGGCTGGAACGCGCCGGCCCGCTCAGCTTCCGCGAACCAGCGTTCGAACTGGCGGATCGGATCCGGATCGACGTCCTCTTCCGACAGCGGCGTATCGGCGTCGGCACCGGTCACGGAAGCCAGGCGGCCGATCCGAGCCCCGCGGCGCGGGCCTCCTCGACCGACATGATCTCCCGGCCCAGGGGCAGCAGCGACACCGGGATCAGCTTGAAGTTGGCGAGACCGAGGGGGATCCCGATGATCGTCACGCACTGGGCAATCCCGGTCACCAGGTGGCCGAGCGCCAGCCACCAGCCGCACAGCACCAGCCAGATGATGTTCCCGATGCCGGACGCAACGCCGGCGCCCGGGCGCCTCACCAGCGTGCGGCCGAACGGCCAGAGCGCGAAGCCGGCGATCCGCAGGGCGGCCACGCCGAACGGGATCGTGATGATCAGGACGAAGCAGATCAGCGCGGCGAAGGCATACAGGATCGCCAGCCAGATCCCCCCGAAGACGAGCCAGATGATGTTCAGCAGCAGTCGAATGGAGCGCCCAGACTAACGGGCGGCCAGCTCAGCGAGTCGCGTAGATGATCTCGACCGACCCGCCCGGGAGGGCGCGCACGCTGTCGCAGCGCAGCTCCGTGTCCGTGCTGAGCGTCGGCGTCAGGCGCATGCCGTCACCCAGCAGCAACGGCAGCACGACCAGCTCGAGCCGGTCGAGGGCGCCGAGCCGCCGGTAGGTCTCGATCGTGGTCGGGCCGCCGACCAGGTGGACGTCCCCGCCCCGGTTGGCCGCACGCATCCTCTTGAGTAGCCGGGCCGGGTCGCTGTCGGTCACGACGTGGTCGGGGGTCCCGGCCGGCCGGTGCGAGGCGAGCACGAACACGTCGAGGTTCGGCCACGGCCACCGGCCGGCGTCGAGCGCGGGCTCGAACGTGGTCCGGCCCATCAGCGCCGCCTCCTTGCCCGCCAGGAACTCGCGGATTCCGTGGCTCTCGCCGGGCGCGAAGGCGGGGTCGGCGAGCTGGGCAGGCCAACCGTCCGGGGTGGTCACGTAGCCGTCGGCGCTGACACACGGGCGGGCGACGATCTGCATCGATCCGGCGCGTCCCCGTCAGGCGGCCAGGGCACGGCCCGGATTGTGGCGGGACGCGTACGCGTAGGGGTGGTTGAACGCCTCCCGCGCGTCGGCGCCCGGCACGTCGAGCACGAACACCTCGCCCAGGCGCTCGTCCTCGACCGCGATCGACACGCGGTTGGTGCGCGAGTTCCACAGCAGCCTCACATCGATGCCGTCGCCCTTTCGGTGGTCCAGTTCGCGAACGCCCAGCTCGGTGATGTTCAACATGGTGGTGTCTCCTGTAGATCGAGTCGCTGTCCACTTAGACCCCGCTCGTCGGCAACATTCATCGCGGCGAGCGAAGTTAGTCTTCGGTTCCTTTCATGACGCTTGAACCCCCCAAGATCATTCATCTCGACGAGCTGGAATCCGTCCCCGGACCGGGCAGCCTGATCTGGCGTCCGGTCAGGCTGGCCCTCGGGATCCGGGCCTTCGGCTGTAACGCCTACACCGCCGGCGACGCGGGGCAGGACGTGGTCGAGCCGCACACCGAGGACCCCAAGCTGGCCCACCAGGAGCTGTACTTCGTGGCGGCCGGACGGGCCACGTTCACGATCGACGGCGAGTCCTACGACGCGCCGGCGGGGACATATGTGTTCGTCCCGGACCCCGGGTCGCACCGTCATGCGGTGGCGGCCGAGCGGGATACGACCGTGCTCAGCTTCGGCGGCCCGCCCACCTTCCAGCCCTCGGCGTGGGAATGGGCGTTCCAGGCCGCTGCGTTGATGCGCAGCGACCCGGCCGCCGCCCGCCGGATCCTGGCCGAGGGGATCGAGCTCCATCCCGAGTCGGGCTCTCTGTACTACCACCTGGCCTGTGTCGAGGCGGTTGCCGGCGACCGGGCGGCCGCGTTTGCGGCGCTGCGCAAGGCGATCGAGCTGAGGCCCACGGCCGCCGAGTGGGCCCGGGGGGACGAGGACCTCGCCGGCCTGCGCGACTCCGCCGAGTTCCGTGCGCTGACGGCGCTACCGTAGCTCGACCGATGCGGATCGCCACCTGGAACGTCAACTCGCTCAAGCAGCGCCTGCCGCGGCTGCTGCCCTGGCTGGATCAGCGCCGGCCGGACGTGGTGTGCCTGCAGGAGACCAAGCTGGCCGACGCCGCTTTTGCCGAACTGCTGGGGGACCAGCTGTCAACGCGCGGCTACGAGGTCGCCGCCCACGGGGAGGCGGCCTGGAACGGGGTGGCGATCCTCTCGCGGGTGGGGCTCGAGGAGGTGGTGCGCGGGCTGGATGGTGCGCCAGGGTTTCCGCATCCCGAGGCCCGCGCGGTGGCCGCCACCTGCGCCGGCATCCGGGTCGTGTCGGTGTACGTGCCGAACGGGCGCACGCCGGAATCCGAGCACTACCAGTACAAGCTGGCCTGGCTCGCGTCGCTGCGCGACTCGGTCGGGGCGGGACCCGAGGCGACGATCGTGTGCGGGGACATGAACATCGCGCCGACCGACGAGGACGTGTTCGATCCCGAGGCCTACATCGGCCAGACCCACGTGACGGCGCCCGAGCGGGCTGCGCTGGCCGAGCTCCAGGCTCTCGGCCTGCACGACGTGGTTCGTGAGCGCTGGCCGGGGGAGCGCGTGTTCACCTACTGGGACTACCGGGCGGGCATGTTCCACCAGGACCTGGGCATGCGGATCGACCTGATCCTTGCCAGCGATCCGGTGGCCGGCCGAGTGCGGGCAGCCTGGGTCGACCGGCACGCCCGCAAGGGCACCGGACCGAGCGATCACGCCCCGGTCATCGTCGACCTGGACGAGGCGCCCGACGGAGACATCGGCCCGGTCGTGCCGCCGCCGTCCGCCCCCGCCCACCGGAGGAGCGGCAAGAAGGTCAAGCTGCCCCAGGCGCCGTAGGTCGAGGGCTCGCACGCTCGCTCAGGTGTACCGATGCTTCGGCGACCTCGACGCCGCCGGGCAGCACCTCGACGGCGTCACCTGGGGCGATCGCGGTCTCGGGAGGGTTGCACCCGCTTGGGCTCGCCGGGCATCTTGGGGTAGTCCGGCGGGTAGGGCATGTCGCCCAGTCCGCTTGCCAGATCGGATTCGTAGCGATCGAGCAGCGGCTGCAACGAGTACGACTCGTCGTTGATGGCCGCGTGGCGGTCGCCGAGCTGGGCGAAGCGGACGGGCATCGTGGCAACCGTGAAGTCCTCGGGGGAGACGTCGGGCAGCTCCTCCCAGCTGAGCGGGGCCGACACCGGAGCCCCCGGCTTGGGCCGGATGCTGTAGGCCGAGGCGATCGTGCGGTCGCGCGCGTTCTGGTTGTAGTCGACGAAGATCCGCGTGCCGCGCTCCTCCTTCCACCAGCTCGTGGTCACCTGATCGGGGAGGCGGCGCTCGAGCTCGCGGCCGAAGGCGATCGCGGCGTGACGCACGTCGGTGAACGTCCAGCGCGGCTCGATCCGCACGTAGATGTGGATGCCGCGACCGCCCGAGGTCTTGGGGAAGCCGACGCAGCCGAGCTCCTCGAGGAGCGCCTTGGCGACGAGTGCCACGCGCGCGGCGTCGGCGTAGTCGGTGCCCGGCTGCGGGTCGAGATCAAGGCGCAGCTCGTCGGGATGATCGACGTCCTCGCGGCGCACTGGCCAGGGATGAAACGTGATCGCACCCATCTGCGCCGCCCACCCGACCACGGCGACCTCGGTGGGGCAGATCTCGTCGGCGTGGCGACCGGACGGAAATGCGATCGTCGCCTTCTCGACGTAGTCCGGCGCTCCCTTGGGAATTCGCTTCTGGTAGAAGGCGTCGCCCTGGCGGCCCTCGCGGGTCGACAACACCATGCCCGGGTACACCCCCTTGGGCCAGCGCTCGAGCGTGGTGGGCCGCCGGTCGAGCGCGCGCATGATGCCGCCGTCGACCGCGAGGTAGTAGCCCACGATGTCGAGCTTGGTCACCGGGGCGGTGCGCTCGGTCGCCGGGAAGATCACCCGATCGGGATTCGACACGCGCAGGTCGCGCCCGCCGGCATCGACGATCGTCTCGGGCACGGGAGCCATGCACGAAGTTCTATCGACCCGATCAGCGGCCCACGTTGATCGAGACGTTTCCCAGCGAGGAGGGCGCGATGGCTAACGTTCACCAGGTCGAATGGAGCTCGAACGGCGCTGCCTGACCGCGGAGATGATCGCGCCTGATACGGGCGATCCGATCCGGACCCAGATCGAGGTCCGGATCGATCCGCTCACAGGGCACAGCTCGCGGATCCTGCCCGACCGCGGGCTGATGCCCCCGAGCGACTTCGACCTCGAAGGCTTCGCCCGCGAGAACCAGGCGCGCTGTCCGTTCTGCCCCGAGCGAATCGAGTCGCTAACGCCGAAGCTGCCGCCGGGCGTCCACCCGCTCGGGCGAATCACCCGCGGCGAGGCCGTCCTGTTCGCCAACCTGCACGCGTACGCATCGCACAGCTGTGTGTCGGTGTACTCGCCGGCGCGCCACTACCTGCCGCTGGGCGAGATGACCGATCGGTTGATGGCCGACAACGTGTGGACACACGTGGCCCACGCGAAGGCGGTCATGGCCGCCGAGCCGGAGGCGCGCTGGGCGTCGATCAACGCCAACCACATGCTCCCGTCCGGAAGCTCGCTGTTTCACCCCCACCTCCAGGGGATCGTCGACCCCGAGCCGACCACCGCCCAGCGCGGACTGGCCGCCGTACCGGCCGCCCGCTTCGCCGCGTATCTCGACGTCGAGCGACGGTCGGGCGAGCGCTACCTCGGCACCACCGGAAGGGTTGAGTGGCTGGTCAGCTTCGCGCCGATCGCCCCGGCCGAGGTGCGTGCGTTCGTGAGCGGGATCGCCTCACCGGTGGAAGCCGACGACGACCTGATCGCGGAGCTGGCCCACGGACTCGTCCTCACGCTGAACGCCTACGCCGAGATGGGCCACGAGAGCTTCAACCTGGCGGTTTATGGAGCGCCGCCGGGAACCGAGGGCTACCCGCTCAACCTCCGCATCGCGTGTCGTTCGAACCTCAGGGCGCACTACCGCTCGGACTCGACGTTCCTCGAGCGGCTGCACTGGGAGGGCGCGATCGACCTCGCGCCCGAGGCGGTGACGGAACGAATACGCGACCGCTTCGCGGGATAGCGGGGTTCAGGGCCGGCGGCCCACGTAGTCGATCCGGAGCGCTCGGATTTCCCCGGCTTCGATGGCTCGCAACTCCTCGGCCTCGGTCGTTCCGGGCAGGTCGGAGAAGCAATAGGGCCCGCGATCGCACCGGACACGTTCGAAGCGGCGGTCGAGCTCGCCGACGAGCGCGGGCGCGGCGTGCAGACCGTGCTCGCCGGCCCACCCGGTGAGATAGTCGTACCACGGCAGGCCCGAGGCGAGCCAGCGTTCGCGCGCACCGTGAAGCCAGCCCTTGGGCTCGTCGCCCGGGTCCATGCGCTCGAAGGCCCAGCGGGCGGTCGCCTCGTCGAAGCTCTGCCAATCCCACTCCACGACGACGACCGCGCCGCCCGGGTGGAGCACGTCGGCGATCCGGTCGACGACAACGGCGGAATCGGCCACGTGATGCAGCGAGGTGCAAGCGATCACCGCGTCGGCCGGCGGCGCGTCGCTTCGCTCGAACTCGATCCGGTGGTAGCTCGATCCTTCTGGGGCCTGCGGATCGATGCCGATCGCCCGGTAGCCGTCGTTCTCGAGTGCCGGCACGAAGCCGCCGAGGGACCCGCAGCCCACCTCGATGACGGCCGCCGGCGGCGCCGGCAGCTCGGCGCGAACCCTGGGCCACATCGTCTCGAGCCACAAGTGCTTGGAGCTCATCGCCTCGATGCTAAACGCCCGCGCCCGGGTAGACGGATCCTACGAACGATCCGGAAGGAGGACTCAGATGCCACCTCGCGGAGTACAGAAGGGAACCAAGCGAGCCCGTCAGTACGAGCACATCAAGCAGAGCGAGAAGCAGCAGGGCGCCAGCGAAGGTCGCGCCGAGGAGATCGCCGCCCGTACGGTGAACAAGGCGCGCGCTCGCTCGGGCGAGTCCCGCACCCGCTCGCGGACGTCGACCAACGACATGTCGTCGTACCGGCGCGGCGGCGAGCGCTCCGGAACCAACCGGCCGAAGGGACGAACGCGCGATCAGCTCTACAACGAGGCCAAGAAGCTCGGGATCGAAGGCCGCTCGCGCATGAACAAGGAGCAGCTCCAGCGTGCGGTGGACGGTCGCAAGTAGGTCTGGACTCCGGCCGCATTCCGCTGCCGGGGCGGCGGCTCGCCGCGGTCAAGGGTGGGTTCTCGCTGGCCGACGGGTGAGGTGACGAGAGATCCTCTTCCGTCAGCGAGGTATCCGCCGGCGGCGCCACCAGCGGGGATGCGCACCCGCCGGCAGCGCCACCGACCGATCAGCGACTGCGCGCCGGCGAACGCGCAGTCCGCCGGCTATCCGCCGGCTTGCTGCTTGAGCAGCTTCTTGGCCCCGGAGACGCAAACGCTGTATGGCGTCCCGCGCTGTCCGGCAACGTGCGTCCTTGGCAGGTTCGCGCACGCCTTCGCCGGGTTTGTGGCCGAGCCGTTGGCCATTTTCGCCATATCGGTCACGCACTCGGAGAAGAGCGTCCCCGGCGTGCCCGCGACGTGCCGCTTGCTCACGCCCTGGCAGAACTTGCCGTAGGCCTCGGCCTTCGTCCCGGTCGTCTGTGTGGTGGTGCTACTACGGTGACCGCCGGCCGCGCCGAGGGCCACGGGCGGGAGGGCCCCCAGCGCCATGGTTCCGGCGATCACCGCAAGCTTGGTCTTGACTCTCATCGCGCCTCCTCTGGCTGTTCAAGCGGCCTCACCAAGCGGCCGCGCGCACCGATGGAGCGACGCACCGGCTGCACCCGGCGAGCCTCGGTTATGGCCGAGGCGATCGACAGCTCGCGGCTGAGGGCGTCCCGCAGCACGATCATCATCTCCTCGGGATACAGCCGCTGCCCGTCCCCGGACCACACCGGTACCGGATAGCCGAAGCGCTTCTCCCACAGGGTCAGAATGGTCGGGCTCGTCCCCAGCAGCGCTGCTGCGGCGTCGGCCGTCAACTCACCGCCGACCTTCCGTGGCTCTGCCGGTCGCGACCGGTGCTTCGGTCATGGCTCCTCCTGCGATCGGGTTCACCATCGCGCGAGGCTCCACCTGGCCGGTCTCAAGGCCGGCGGAGCCTCACCGCGATGGCGTGTCCTCTTCAACCCGCTACGCGCGAGCGGACCGAAAGTCAGGATCGACTCAGGTGCTCGTGTCTGGCCGACACGGCGGCGCCCGGCGGGGTCGCGGGCGGCACCTGAGGTGTCGTGGCGACGGTGGGGGCCGTCGCGGTGACCGGGGCCACGGCGGGCACGGTTGCCGATTGGCCCGATACCGCGCCGATGCCGGAATGCCCGGGCGCGGAGCTGGAGTGCCCGGGGGCCGTCGAGGTCGTGCTGGCGTGTCCGGGGGCGGACGCGGAGTTCCCGGGCGTCGTGCCGGTGGACGCGCTGGAGTGTCCCGGAGCGGCGCCCGAGTGGCCGGGCGCGGTGGTGGACGAGGTGGAGTGTCCGGGGGCGGCGGCGGACTTCCCGGGGCCGGCCGCCGACGAGGTCGTGTGCCCGGGGGCCGCCCCGGAGTGACCCGGTGCGGCCGAGGTGGTGGCGGGGGTGGTGGCCGCCGGAGCCGACGTGGAGACGCCGGGGGCCGGGGTGCTCAGGGCAGGGGGCACGGGCGAGGATCCGGGCGCGGTCGACGGCGCCGGCTCGGAGTGCAGCGCGGCCGGGGGTGCCACGGTACGGTGGCCGGGCGTGGCCGCGGCGGCGCGACGTGCGCCGGGCGCGGACCGAACGACCCGGGACCCGGGGGGCGATCCCGAGCGACGCGGCGGGTGCGCCGCCGGACTGAGCACGGCAGACCCCGGCGTCCGGACTGCGGGAGCGGGCGAGCGCACGGCCGGCGTTGGGGCAGATCCTGCCTGGTGGCTCGCGTGCGCGAGCTTGTCCACCCCGACGGTGACGGCGACGGTCGCGCTCGCCACGACGGCAATGCCGGCCAGCGCATTCGCGGCCAGGGCGCTGCCGGCGGCCTTGCCCGCCGCACCGGTGGCAAGGACCGAGACACCGCTGCCGGTGCCGTGCGCCGCACCGGCGCCAGCGACGCGCTCGAGCATCCCCGTGGCGACCACGGTGGGCAGCACGGGAACCAGCGCGCGCAGATCCCGGCCGCGCTCGGGGATGGCGACGGCGAACGCGGTGCAGCCGGAGCAGTCGCGCAGATGGGCGCGCACGCGACGGCTGCGCAGGAGCCGACCGTCCGCGTCCGAGATCATGCGGCGGATCTCATCGCACGGCACGCCTCGACCCTCCGCGAACTCGAACAGCGAGCGACGCGCCTCGTAGATCGTCTGCTTGGCCGCTCCGACCGACGTGTCGAGCGCGATCGCGATCTCCTCGTGTGACAGGCCGCTCAGCTCGCGCATGACGAGCGCCGAGCGCTGCCGGTCGTTCAGCTCGCGCAAGTCGCGCAGAAGCGTGTCGAGCTCGGCCCGCTCGGCAACCTGATCCTCGACCGAGGCCGTAGACCAGTCCGAGGCCGCGGACAGATCGGCCGTCGGACGCCTCCGGCGGAGGACCGAGACCGCCTCGTTGTGGGCGATGCGAAACAGCCAGGGCCGAATCGGGGCGTCGCGCTGGCCCCGGCGGAGCGCGGCGAACGCGGCCGCGAAGGCTGACTGCAGCGCGTCCTGCGCGTCGGCGTCGTGGCGCAGGATCGAGCGGCAGTAGCGATAGAGCGCCTGATGATGGCGCTCGTACACGACCGCGAACGCGCGCGTGTGCCCGGCTGCGGCCAGGCGGGCGAGGCGCTCGTCGCCAAGCAGGCCGAACGCGGTCGTGCGCGTACTGCCGCCGGCTCGTGCGGCGACGCTCACCTGCTGCTCCGTGACTCACGTTTATGGATACGCAAATTGAAGCCGATCGTCAGCCTCGAATGCGACAGAACCGTCCCGGCGCCGTGTAAGGCGCCGGGATGTCCTGTTGATGCGGCTCTACGGCGTTACCTTGAACACCTGGCCGGTCAGCTCGCCCACGTAGAGCGAGCCACCGTGCACGCCGAGGCCGACCGTCGGCGCCACGAAGCCCTTGACGACGGGCTTGGCGGGGCCGCCGCTGAGCGGCATCGAGAGCACCTCGCCGCCGGGTCCCTTCCCGGTCGTGCTCAGGAATGACGTCATGTACAGCCGCTTGCCGATGATGGCGAGCCCCATGATGTCCGTGTGCGGGCCGAACCGCTGGAACGGCTTCGCGAAGCCGTTGCACTTGGCGGCCACGATCCCGTTGCAGCTCGGGAACCCGTAGTTGTCCCCCTGATGGACCCGGAGTACGAAGTCCGGCGGTTTGATGTTCTTCGGTGCGTCCTGGCCGAGGTCGGACACGAACGGCGACGAGGAACCGGGCGCGAAGGCCAGCTGCCACGGCTGGCGGATCCCGGTGGCGAACACCTTGAAGCCCTTGCCGCTCGCGCTCATCGACAGGATGTCGTACACGAACGGCGTCTTGGCCGGGCCGTGGTCGTTCCCGTTCAGCAAACCGACGTCGACGCCCACGTAGAGCCGGCCGTCGGGGCCGAAGGCGAGGCCGTTGAAGCCCTGGAATCCCTTCGGGGCGGTGTAGATCGCGTGGCGCTTGGTGAACGTCGCGCCATTCCATCCGCTCCACTTGAGGATCTGCCACTTGGCGCTCTTCGGTCCGGTGAGGCTGCCACCGCTGACGTACAGCGCCCCACCGTGCCAGGCCAGGCCGGCCACGAACTGCGGCGAACCCGGGATTGGCGTCCCCGTCCCGCCCTTGATCGCGAACACGCCCCCGTTGGGCGGGGCGGTCGAGCTCTCGACGCCGCCGTCACCCTCGAACAGGGTGCCGGCGCCGAACGCGAACGAGGTCGGCGTGTGCAGCCCGGCGGCCACCTGCTGAACCTTGGCTCCGCCAACTCCCGTCGGCGGAGGCGGACCGCCCGCTGCACTGGCGGTACTGGCGACCGCTCCAACCGATACGACCGACGCGGCCAGCAAAGCCGCGTTTCTTCCACGCATACCTTCTCCTTTCATGTGCCCCACGTGCACCCCCCGGCGGTCCCCACCGGATGCGTTTGGTACAAACCTAACAAACGCTCCCGATCGAGAGCGCGGTGGCTCATGTTAGTTGTGAAGCCAGTGTGAATGCGTCTCGGTCCCCGGCGGGGTGTCCCGGGCGGGGGTGTCCCGGCCGGCGATTCCCTCCTTGAACTCGCGGAGGCTGCGCCCCAGGGCGCGACCGGTCTGGGGCAGCCGCCGGGGCCCGAAGATCAGCAGCACGAGCAGCAAGCCCGCCACGTGCGCTGTCTCTATCTATCTTGGGTCGTCAGCCGCGCGAGCTCGTCGAGACACAGCTCCCAGCCCTCGTGCTGCGCATCGCGTCGCGGGTCGGTCGAGATGCCGCTGTTGACCAACAGGACGGTCGTCGACTCGCCGGAGGCCGAGAACGAGAGCTCGATCAGCTGCTGGTTCGATGGATCGTCGTCGAACGTCCAGTTCATCACGAGCCGGCGCGGGCGGTCGATCGTGACGTACTCCCCGCGGGCCTCGGCTCGCCTGCCGTCGGGTCTCTGCATCACGACCCGGACCTTCCCGCCCACCCGCAGATCGACCTCGGCCTCCGGGGTGTCCCAGTCGGGGCCGCAATGAAACCAGCGACGCATGACCTCCGGACTGGTCCAGGCGTCGAATACCTCCTCGGGCGCGGCGGCGAACGTCCGCTCGATCCGCACGAACGGGCCAGTCTCGCCGGTCACGGTTGCTGCCTCCGCTCCTCGAGGTACTCGCCGACGACGTCGAACAGCCGCTCCCACCGGGTGCGCTGATTCTCGATCCAGCGCTCGGCATCGGCCAGCGCCTCCGGACGCAGAGCCAGACGGTGCGTCCGGCCGTCGACCACCCGCGTGACCACGCCCGCCTCCTCGAGCATCCTCAGGTGACGCGAGATCGTCGGCTTGGAGACCCTGAAATCCCGGGTGACCTCGCCGACGGTGGCCACGCCGCCGCTGAGGCGTTCCACGATCTCGCGCCGGAGCGGATGGGCGAGGGCCTTGAACGGATCGTTAGCCATCTCGCTAACTATATATAGACTTCGCTCCAGAACCCTGACGAGAGGAGACGCGGTGACGTCCGAGCACAGGATCGGCACGCAGGAGGAGTGGCAGGCGGAGCGAGACGAGCTGCTCAAGGGGGAGAAGGAGCTCACACGCCGCGGCGATGAGCTGGCCCGCCAGCGGCGCGCGCTGCCCTGGGTCCCGGTGGAGGAGGACTACCGGTTCGAGACCGAGCAGGGCACCAAGGGTCTGGCCGACCTGTTCGACGGCCGCTCGCAGCTGCTCGTCTACCACTTCATGTTCGGGCCGTCCTGGACCGGGGGCTGCCCGGTCTGCTCCTCGATCACCGACACGCTGGCGCCTCAAGTCCCGCACCTCGAGGCGCGGGATACGACACTGCTCCTGGCGTCCCGCGCGCCGCTCGAGAAGCTCCTCGCCTACCGGGAGCGGATGGGCTGGTCCATCGGATGGGTGTCGAGCGGCGGCAGCGACTTCAATCGCGATCTCGGCTTCCTCTACACCCGGGAGGAGCTCGAGCCGTTCCTGTCCGGCGACATCCCGGCCACCGTCGAGCAGAACGCGGCCATGTGCGGCACCGACGCCGGGGGCTACGTTTCGGAGGGGCCCGGGCTGAGTGCCTACGCGCTGTCGGACGGCCGCGTGTACCGGACCTACGTCACGACCGCCCGCGGAACCGAGGTGGCAATGGGTTACTACAAGCTGCTCGATCTGACGCCGAAGGGACGCGACGAGGAACCCGGGAAGCCGTTGTGGGTTCGCCGTCACGACGAGTACTAGAGGTCGTCAGGCGCCCTCGATGTTGCGGCGGAGGTTCCGGTGATAGCCCCGGAACTGGCGAGCCACGAACCGGCGTACTACGGGTTCCAAAAGCCTCATCACGCCGGCCAGTTCCCCGTCGGCCTCGAAGTGCACCCTCGTTCCGGAGCCGTCCGGCTCGGGCTCGAACGACCATGTCCCGTCGAGCGGGAAGGGTCCCTCGACGACGTGCACGTGCAGGCGCCGAGGGCGGTCGAACTCGGTGAATTCCGTCACCTGCTCGAACTCTCCTCTCAGCGGAGGCTTGAGACGCTCCCGGAAGCGTGAGCCGGGCCCCGGCGGTCCTTCCGTGAGCGGCTCGGTCGTCGTGTGGACCGTCTGCCAGTCGGCGAGTTTCGACGGGTCCGTCACGTAGTCGAACACGACCTCGGGCGGCCTGTTCACCCTGAAGGTCTCCTCGACGCGCACGGGCGAAGGCGTACCAGCCTCCGTTCGTGCCGTCAAGCTCCCTCGGTGTCATGGCTCGGCCCGGAGAACGGGAAGGTCTGCTGCGTGAACGTAACCGCCCGCGCGGGCGCGGCCCCCGCACAGACCGCCACCAATCCTCCTCGGTCCCATTTCGCCCCCGCGAAGCGTCAGTACGCCCCGCTGTGCGGGGCTTTCGTAGTGCGCCCGAGAGGACTCGAACCTCCACGGACCATAAAGTCCACAAGGCCCTCAACCTTGGACGGCCCCCGTAGATGCTTCTGCCGGCGTCTGGATCGTCCAAATTGCGGGGTTCCGTGGACGGATTGGACGGGACCGACAGGATGGATGTTGCCACGGGTGTTGCCACAGACTTTGTCGTGGTCGCGTCCACAGCCAGCGCTACAACGTGGCCGTGGCGGCATCCATCGAGGAATTCAGCTACCAGCTGACGGCTGAGGCCCTTCGCGAACAGGAGCGGGCGGTCGCGGCGTTGCGGACCCGCGCGGGAACCGTGCTGGCGGCGGCATCGGTTTCGGGATCGTTTCTTGGCACGAAGGTCAGCCACGGCTCCCTCGATGTCTGGGCGGTGCTGGCGTTGATCGCATTCGTGCTCTGTGTGGGGGCCGCCATCTACGTGCTGCTGCCGCACAAGCTCGTGTTCGCGTTCAGAGGCCAGGTCCTGCTGGCGGCGAGCGATCACGAGGGCATCGACGACGTCACCGAGGCCTACCGGGCCGCGGGCATCTGGATCGAGCCGATGCTGGAGTCGAACCGCACCAGGATCGGCGATCTTTCAGACTGGTTCAGCATCAGCTGCGTGCTTCTGACGGCCGAGGTCGTCCTCTGGACGGTCAGCCTGGCAGGCTAAGCTACGCACGTGGCCTCTACCAATCCCGAAAAGCCCCCAGCTCCGAAGCCGCCGGTTCATCTGCCGTCGACGCCGCCTCCTGGGTTTGCACTTCCGGAGAAGCGGGGCGGGCTGTTCGGCGGCAACAAGTAGCGCCCTTCCGCAGCGGGTTCGCTCCGTCTCGCGGATTGGCGGCGCGGGCCAGATGATCGCACCGCTGTCACGCGGGTTCTCGAATCCGGACCGCAGGTCGCGGGCTCAGTGCTGGTCGAGTGGCCAGAGCTCCCGACCGCCGATGAGTACGCGCAAGCGCGGCCAGGCCGCGCGGCCGAGTTGGTCGGCGAGCGCCATTGATTCGGGATCGGTGTCTAGCTCTGCATCGAGCAGGATGGCTGTGCCGTCGTCGAGCAGAAGACGAACGTCGTCGGCTCCCTCGCCGTCGCAAGTGGCGGCTACCACCGTGCGCCCGACGAGACGCCGCGACGAGGACGGCGGCTGGATGACCTTCATGGCGAGGCGCGGCCATTGGCTGAGATTGGCCACGGCGCGCTGTGCGCCTCGCCTGGTCGTGTCGCGACGCTACTGCTGTCGCGGCAGGGAACAAAAGCTGTCTCCCAACCGTCGCGCCGCTCGTTGCCGTCCGGTCACATCAGATTTCGGGCGCCCTCGACGCTCCGGCTTCCACGGCGCCGTCCGCTTGCTGGCTACCGGGTAGACGGCTAACACGGCCTGGTGGCGAAGTTGCGGTTGGTCGCCAAAGGAGTGGCGCGACCCGCGCCACCTAACCCACGAAAGGACTCGTCCGCTACTCGCGCTGCGGGCGCGTCGCCCGCGGGCGATTGCGGGCACGCGTTCCGGGCTGTTTCGGGATCCACCAAGCCTATCGGAACGTCTACCACAACAGCCGCTTGTTGATCGAAGCGTAGGCAGTCAACGCTGTGACACGGTTGCCGAATGAGCGCGGCCGGTCAGGGCGTGGGCAAGCTCGAGGCGACGTGGCAGCCTTCGTTTGGCAGTTCTCCTCAGCCGAGGTGAGCGTTCAACCCGACTCGCTGGGTCGGCTCCCAAGCCATGCTGCCGTCGGCTAACAGGCCAGTGCCGGGGCTATTGCAGCTCGTGGCGTGTGTGCTCCCATTCCTCAGCTTGATCGGCTCGGGCCCGAGTGACGTCCGGCTCGTACTTGAACGATACGTCCAAGCGGACACGGTAGCTCTTCACGGTGCCGTTCTCGATCGTGACGTCGAAGCGGTGAGCCTCGGCAATACGGAGGTCCCTCAAGGTCGTCGCGGCGGTCTCGATCGCGTTGCGGGCAGCTGCCTCCCACGATTCGGTACTAACGCCGATCAACTCCGTCACGCGATACACACTTTCAGCCATTCCCACCCTCCATCTCGTGATTGCCGGCAGACTATTGCACGCCGCACCGCGCACGTAAGTTTTGCGCGATCGATGGAATCAGCTCTTTTGCCGTAGCCGTCGCTACGCCCTGTCGAGCGACGGGGCGGTCGCCCCGATGCCGAGGCCCGACAGTCTCGGCCGACGGCTCCCCCGGGCGATGATGGCCAGCCTTTACAGACGAGGATGGTCACTAGCGGCGTCGTCGCGATGGGTTCGGGTGTTACTAGGTGCGGATGCTGGCGAACCAAAGCGCAGATGCCAGCTCGTCGTGCGGGCCCGGCTTGGCCCGCTGGGGGATTCGGGCGGATCCGGGTGTCGCGCTCGCCCCCACCTGCGTCGCTGGCATCCACCTGTTGATCGCTCGCGATGCGGGTGTACGACACCTCGGCTGGTTCGGCGAGTTGGCGGTCCGCCGGTGGACCGGCGAGCTTGGTGATCGAGATTCAGAGACCACGCTCGCGTTGTGCGCTTTGCTACAACACCTGTGGCATCAACTCAATCGGCGCCGGCATCCGTAGTAGGTCCGATGTCTCGTGTGGTTCTGGGCGGATGTGTGGCGCTCCTCCATCGGCTATAGCTCGGATCAGCCCTCCGATAAGTCGCGGACCACGCGGGATCAACCGGAGATAGCAGCTTTCGATACGAGGAGGTTGGTCGAATGGTGGGCGAAATCCTAGCCGTCCTTGCTGTGATCGGCTTGTGCTTATTGTTCCTCCACGAAGCAGGCAGCCCATACCACCGATGATTTAGTACGTGTCACCTGTATTCGGTCGTGATGATGACCTTCGTCGACTGACCTGCTGCTGCTTCGTGCGAGCAGCAGTGGCGTGGTTGGCTCGAACGCGGCTCGAACTGGTCAGGAGTAGAAGCGTTGGGTCCGCTGGTCGTTATCGATCATCGCGACAGCGCGACGCAGGACGATCCGCAGGGATTCCTCGCTCGAGGCACGCGGTGGCTCGAGCGATCAAGAAGCTGATGAAGCCTCCCAAGCGGGAGCCGGTGCGCTGCGCGCCCCGGGCTGTCGATGTGAACCGGGTACATGTTGAGCTCGTCGAGCTGGTACATGTAACGGGCTATGGCCCAAGCGACGAGATCGGTCACGATCGTGATCGTGTCGCGTGCGGGCGACGTCCTCGGGCAGCTCGAGCCGTTCACCGTCGGCACGCCGTGGTGGCAAGACCTTGAGCCCGTACTTGCCGTCCGCCCCGAACTCGTAATTCTCCGTCTCCTTTCCGTCCGCGGTGCGGCCGGCGGGAACATGGGTGGTGAGGTCGTGTATCTGGCCGAGCCCCGCGAGGAGGGGTGGCGGAGGACCGCCACCAGGCTGCGTCCGTTCCGCGGCGAGAGCGGCTGGCTGTTGGATCACCCGCTGCGCATGCCTTGGGCGCGCCCTGGCGGGCCGGAGGAGGATCTCGAGTGGGCCGCCTCACACGTACGCATTACGGGCTCGCCGCGGCAAGTCCGCTCATGGAACCTGTCATCGATCTGGCGGATCCCAACAGACCAGGCGGGCGCATGCTGGCTCAAGTGTGTGCCGCCCTTCTTTGCCCACGAGTCAACTGTGCTCGAATCGCTCAACGCCGGGTCGGCGCGCGCCAGCGCACCTCGCTTGAGCGCGTCCGCGGGTCATCGCATGTTGCTTGCCGACATGTCCGGCAGGGACGGCTACGGCGCCAACCTGGCCGAGTACGAAGAGATTCTCGCCGCCCTCGTCAACTTGCAACGGGATGTCGCAGGGGTCGCGCTCGCGCCCGAAGTGCCGGACTGGCGAGGCCCCGCCTTGCGACGCGGGGCGGCCGAGGTCGTCGAACGCCGCCGTCCTTCAGCGCCCGGCCTGCACCGGCTGCTTGAAGGCTGGGACGAAAGGTTCGCGGCAATCGAAGAGTGTGGCATCGCCGATGGCTTGTTCCACGGCGATCCCCACCCTGGGAACGCCCGGATCGACATTCATCCGCCGATCATCTACGACTGGGGTGACAGCGGGTGGGGCCATCCACTGCTCGACTTGGCGGTGCTCGAACGGCGTGCACCCGAGGAGGCCGGACGACTGCGCCGCCACTGGTTACAGCTCTGGGAGGACGCTGTTCCCGGGAGTGATGCGGGCCGGGCGTGGCGACTGCTCCGACCGGCTGCCGTGCTACGTGGCGCGGTCGTGTTCCAAAGGTTCCTTGACCACATCGAACCCTCCGAGCGCGTCTACCACGATCGGGACGTCGACCCCTTCCTCACCGCCGCCGAGGAGGTGATGGCTTCGACCTGACAGGTCTTTTCCTCAACCAGTTCTTGCGAGCGAGGGACATCGCGGCTCGAACTCGCCGGCGCGACCGATCGAAGCTACGGGTTCCCCCTCAGGCACCTCTCAGGCCCGGGTCAGCCCTGTCAAGGTCCGGCGATCTTCTCGCGCTGCTAGTCGGGCGGCATCGGCCGCCTCGCGCGCTCGGGCAACGGCGCTCTCGTGACGATCCACGAGGTCCACGTGCCACGAGACCTAGCCAGCGTCGCCGCGCGCTCATGGAGATCGGCGCCACTCAAGGGTGCCTCGGCACTCCGTTGGTGGGCCGTCGCGGATCGCGCCAGCGCTGCCTCGGCCGCACGAGCAACAGTCGCCACACGCGCGGCAGCCGCCTGCACCGACCCCGCCACAAGACCGGCTTCAAGCCGGCCTCACGCAATGCAGCGTCGCCTCGTCGCTAACGGGCCTGCTCGCCGCACAACCTCCCAACGCGACCTGCCACTGCGGCCTGACGCCCCATCGGTCCGGTGGCGTCCACGGGTTCAACGATCCTGCATTCGAGAGCACCTCCTCCGATTCGCGTTTGGCTACGCGAAGCGACACTGTGTGGTCGTACGCCGCAGTCTGTTGTGAAAGACGGAATCGCGTGAAGCGCCACACGGCCAGCAAGCCGCATCGCTCACGCGACGTTCGTGCCCTGTGACGATCCGGCAGGTGATACCGGACGAGCACCGCCCCCCAGGCGACCGAGCACGTCGAGAACCGACACGCCACTCAATTCGACCGCGGCCGACCACGGGACTAGCCCGAGCCAGTCGCCGAGGCTTCCGGAAAAGCCCGAGCTATCGAGATACTGAAGTTGCAGTCCGACCACGGATACCACGAGCACTGATGCAGCTCCGGCGAGCGCCCGCGGGCGCTTCATCACCCATTGGAGGGGAGTCCCGCGCCCAAGCGACAGCGGGCGAGGAAGCGTTTCAGGCAGCAGCACGGAGCCGATCCGCCTTGGTCTCGCGTGCTCGCGATGCTACGTCGGGCCAAGCGACGCCGCCGTGATCCGGGGCAGCTGGTCGGGGAGTTGAGAGAATGTAGGTTGTGAGCGAAGGGGCCGGTGCGGCGTTTGCCGGGATTGTGGGGCGCGAGGCGGAGCTGGGGGTGTTGGAGGGCCTGCTGCATTTCGGTGGATCAGATCGGGCTTTGGTGCTGGTCGGTGAGGCTGGAGTTGGGAAGACCACATTGTGGGAGGCGGGAGTTGAGCTCGCGCGTCGCGGTGGGCTTCGCGTGCTCGTGGCTCGGCCCAGCGGCGCAGAGGCGCGGTTGTCGTTCGCCGCGCTGATCGATCTGTTCGACGAGGTCGACTCGGCAGAGTTGTCGGCCGTGCCGGCTCCTCAGCGATCGGCGTTGGAGATAGCGCTCCTGCGGACCGAGCCGACGGGAATGCCTCCGGAGCCGCAAGCGATCGCGCTCGGGCTGCTGAACGGGCTGCGGGCGCTGGCCGCCCGCGAGCCCATGTTGATCGCAGTCGACGACGTCCAGTGGATCGACGCTCCCTCTGCGGACGCGCTGGCGTTCGCAGCTCGCCGGCTGAAGGGGACGCCGGTGGCCTTCCTGCTGGCGCGACGTCCCGGCGCATCGTCCGTGATCGAGCAGTCGCTCGAGCCGCGCGGACTTGACCGTGTGGAGGTCGGATCGCTGAGTTTCAGCGCGTCGCGTCAGCTGCTGTCGGATCGGCTCGGCCTGGTGTTGTCGCGGCAGCTCCTTCGTCGTGTCGTCCACGCGACACTCGGCAATCCGCTGTTTGTGCTGGAGGTGGGGCGGGCGCTGCTCGAGCGGGGGGTGCCTCAGGTCGGTGAGGACATCCCGGTGCCAGACCGAGTCGATGACCTCCTCGGCACGCGCGTGGGGAGGCTTGCGCCGGGGGTCCGCAGGTTGCTGCTGGCACTCGCGCTGAGCGAAGACGTGCGCCTGCATGAACTGGCCGCTGTTGTGGGCGCGGAGGTGGCGGAGGATGCTGCCGATGCCGGCCTGTTGGTCATCGAGGGGGGGCGGGTGCGCGCGTCGCATCCGTTGCTCGCTGCGGCGGCGAAGAAGCGTTCGCGGTCCCGCGAGCGCCGCGAGGTTCACCGTGCGTTGGCGGTTGCGGTCAGCGACTATGGGCTGCGTGCGCTTCACCTCGCCCTCGCGACAGAGCATCCGGATCAAGACTTAGCGGCGAGAGTGGCTGTCGCGGCCGGCGAGGCGTCCGCGCGCGGGGCGCGGGCGGAGGCCGTGAGGCTGGCTGAGCACGCGCTGCGCCTGACGCCGGCTGATGCAGGTGAGCGGAGCACGCGGCTGCTCGAGCTGGGCGGCTACCTTGACGTGGCGGGTGAGCGCCGGCGCATGACAGAGCTTCTCGCTCCCCAGGTCGACTCGATCCCGGCCGGTGCCCCGCGTGCCCGAGCATGGCTGTTGCTGGCCGAGGGCGACGACGTAAACGGCGCCGGGGATTACGACCGTGTGCTCGATCTGGCGCTCGGCCAGTCCGAGGAGGATCCCGGGCTGCGGGCAGTAGTGCTGGCGGTTAAGGCGAGCAACGCGGCGGCGGCACTCGTTTCGCGACTTGCCGAAGCCGAGGCATGGGGGCTGGAGGCGCTCCGGAGCGCGTGCCGCGAACGTCCTGAGGTGGAGCGGCGGGTGCTGTACGGCCTAGCCTGGCCGAGGGCAATGCGGGGGCGCTCGATCGACGAGTTGTGCCGGCGGTTTCGCGAAGCGTCGCCGGCCGCCTATTACGTTGTGCAGTCGCCGCAGCGGATCGCCGGTCAGAGACTCGTGTGGCGGGGCGAGGCGACCCAGGCGCGGATCGAGATCACGCGCTTGCTGGCGCTGGCCGACGAGCACGGTGAGCCGGCGGGGTACGCGCTGATGCGTCTGCATCTGTGTGAGCTGGAGCTGCGGGTGGGGGCGTGGGATGAGGCTTCGCGGCTCCTCGACGAGTGGGCGCAATCTTCCGAGGCGGCGCAGTTGACCTTCCCCATGTACGAACGTTGCCGTGCGCTGCTGGCCGCGGGTCGCGGACTAGTCGGCGAGGCGCGGGAGTGGGCGGCCAAGGCCCAGATACGCGCCGAGGAGACGAGCTGTCGCTGGGATTGGCTCGAGGCGGCGCGGGGACGTGGAATGGTGGCGTTGCTCGAGCAAGATCCGGCAGGGGCGGCGGAGAGTCTGCGAGAAGTCTGGGAGCATACGAACCGGGAAGGGGTGGATGACCCGGGCGTGTTTCCGGTCGCGCCCGAGCTGGTGGAGTCGCTCGTGGAGCTCGGCGAGCAGGACGAGGCAATGGCTGTAACGGCACGGCTGCGGGAGCTGAGCGAGCAGCAGCAGCACCCGTGGGGACTCGTTTCGGCTCGCCGGTGCGAGGCGGTCGTGAGCCTCGCCACGCGCGCATGGGACAAGCAAGCTGCCCTGGCGCTCGCTGACGCGGCGGCGGATTACGGGCGCCTCGGTCTGCGCTTCGACTGCGCGCGCTCGCTACTAAGCTTGGGCCGGGCGCAGCGGCGATCCAAGAAGTGGGGACCGGCGCGAGAGGCACTACAGGGCGCGATCGCTGTGTTCGAGGATCTTGGCTCGTCCGGTTGGGCGCGGCGAGGACGCTCCGAGCTCGGCCGGATCGGAGGGCGCCGCCCGGCGGCAAGCGGAGAGCTGACGGCGACCGAGCGTGAGGTCGCCGAACTGGCCGCCAGCGGGCGGGCGAACAAGGAGATCGCGCAGGCGCTGTCTCTCGCTGTGCATACCGTCGAGGTGCACCTCTCTCGCGCGTACGCGAAGCTGGGGGTGCGCTCGCGCTCGCAGCTCGCCGGCCGGCTCTAATTCCGGCAGCGGCGAGTCTCAAACCTGTGAGGTTTCCGTGATTGAGCGGAGGCAGCCACGCACGTAGCGTCGCCGTCGTGACGGAGTTCCTGGTTGAGCTGTACGTCTCGGCGACAGAAGTGGAGCGGCTCACGCACCTGTTGGGGTCCGCCCAGGTCGCCGCCGAACTGCAGCGTGCCCACGGGGTGCCGGTGCGCTACGTGCGTTCCATCTTGGTCCCCGAGGAGGAAACCTGCTTCGTGTTCTACGACGCGCCGTCGCGAGAGGCTGCGGGCGAGACAGCGCGACTCGCCAACTTGGCGTTCGTGTGCATTGCCGCAGCGCAGACGACCGAGGCGAAGACCTGAGGATGGACGGGGGGCGCGGTCAGGTCGAATCGCGTCGCACCGCAAGGTCGCTCGTGCTTTCGCTGCTCATGATCGTCAGCAACCGGCACTTCGTCGGGGCGAGGCGCGGCGCGTCGCTATTCGCAAGGCGGCGGATGGCCGCTCGGTCGGAGCCGCCGTCTCAACCAGCGTCCGGTCGCGGATCGGGGACCGGCGCACTGAGAGGAGATGTCGGCAAATGGCAAGGTCGTGATCAATCTCGCGACCGGGCTCGAGGATCCCGAGCGGGTGACGGTCGCGTTCCTGGTCGCCGGCGCGGGCGCCCAGGGCGGCAAGCAGGTGAGGATGTTCCTCCGCAAGGAAGCGGTTCGACTCGCCCTCGCGAACGTCGCCCAAGGCGTTGCCTGCGAGGGCTGACTCAGAGCAACCCGGACGACGTCGTCGAGGTGAGGCCCGGAACTTACCCGGAAAAGGTCGTGTTGACCAAGCGTCTGCACATCTTCGCGGCGGCCGACGGGCCGCGCCCGGTGATCACGTGGGCGGGTGGGGCGAAACGACCTTCGAGATCCCGAGACGTCGCAGCGGGGACGACCGTCGCCCACTTGGAGATTCGCGCCACCGGCACCGCGGGCACGGCGCTGGAGGCGGACTGCGCGGTCACGGGCAGGGACCTTAGTAGGTCCTCCCCGGCTGTATGGACCACATCAACTCGCCCGTCACCTCGGGCGGGCCACGAACCACAAGGAGTGTCGCTATGAGCAGAGAAACACGACGGCCGCCGACCCTCAACCTGGTAGGGTCGGGCTTAACACGACCGGGGGGGAGGGCGAGTTGACGACGGTAATTATTTTCCGTCCTACTCAGGACGCGCTCGTGCCGGTATCCCAGCCTCTTCTTGTTGCGGGGACCGCCGCCGGAGCGGGGGGCCTTGAGCCGAGCGCCATCGACTCGGTGACGGTCGCCATTGATGGCAGCGCGCCTGTGCCGGCGACCACGGAAATCGTGTTAGGGCAGAAACCTCCGACGGTGAAGTTCAATGCAACGGTTCCATTTCCGGACACGGTCGGGCTGCACGACGTCGTTGTCAGAGCTGTTGACGACCAAGGTAAGGACGGAAGCGCGAGAGTTGCGGTGGTCGGCCACGGCGGGCCGGCGAAGGGGCGTACCCCGAGGGAGAGCCTGGAGGTCACCGCGACCAACGCCGGCCCGCCATCCGCCGGAGACTGGGCGACCCAAATCGTCAAGTCCAACCGGAGCGCCCCGGCCGTGCTTGCCTCGTTGCTTTCCCTCGCGGTGTGGCAACAGCGTGGAGACGATTACCCGGTTTGTGAGTATGAGTGGAACAACGTGACAAATCCGTCTGAGGACTATGACGAGGTTCCGGTTGCCTTCAGCGGGTGGTTGCTGCAACCGGAGCTCTCGGGCAACGACGTTCCGTTCACTCATCCGTTCGGAATGGACTGGGAATGTATGGTCGCCCTGGATTCCGAGTACGCCGGTCTCTTGGCAGAAGGCAACACGGTTCCGGACGGCACCGACGGTGCAGACGCCATCGCCGACGCACTTGGATTGGACATTCCCGTTCCGAGCGGAGGGCTCCTGGCCCTCGAGACCGACAGCGCGTGCGTCCCGAGCGCGCTCCGCGAACTCGGCTCTACCGGCCCGGTGCGCGTCGGGGACCGGATCGCGGCGCTCGGGCGCTGGATCGTGGACGCGGGGCACTCGATCGACGTGAACGGCGGAAAGAGCTATCGAGCGGAGATGCATCCGCCGATGATGATGGCGATTGCGGGAACGCGGACCGACGCGTCGGGCGAGGATCTGACCCGCCTCGTGCTGACGTCGCGGCCTTACCTGGTCAGGCAGGTGTACACCACCGACACGGGCACGATCTACGACGACAATGCCTCCGACGACGGACCGCTCCTCGCGCACCTCAACAACGAGATCGACAAGCTGCATGGCGTCATCCCCTCGTCCTGGACGCTCGAGGCGCATCCGAAGATCGCCTCGAAACCGTTCAACGGGGTGCATTTCTTGCGTCTCACGGTACGACCCCCGGGTAGCCAAGGGCCGGTGCCGGGGCCAGCCGGGGCGATTCAGGTGAGCTTCCAGTTCACCTGTCGAAGCGGCGTAGGGGTACAGGTGGTCAGCGCCGAAGGCGGAGTCGACGTGCTGCTGGTCCTCAACAGCGTCGACTACGCGGCGCCGCCACTGCCCCCGCGCCAAACGGTCAGCTACAACAAAGATCAGCTAGGCGTAGCAAGCGATCTGATCACCTTCGAGCAGATCGTGAGCATCTTCAGTGTGAGTCCGATATCGATCGCGGACGCGGAACAGGCTCTCGCGCGCGGAATCGAGACCGACTCATACCAGGTCGGGGACGTCGACCTCCTCGACCGATCGCACATGCTGCCGTTCGTTCCGATCGACAACATCCCAGGCGGTCAGGGCATCATGGTCGATGACGGGCAGCCATACCCGGTGTTCGGCTTTCTCGAGATCCGGCAACTGCCTCCCGCTCCTACACCCGGCGCGGCCGGGCCGGCGGCAGAGGCGTGACTCATCCCATGACACACCTGGAGGTACTCTCATGACCCCGCAGCGCAGCCGCATCTTGCTCCACCTGGAGTCGATCCTCGCAGTCCTGAGCGCCGTCGCGACCGTCCTTGTCCTTTGGCGTCCCAACTGGATCGAGGTCGGTTTCGGGATCGACCCAGACCAGGGCTCCGGTGCGGCTGAATTGATCATTGCAGCAGGTCTTGGGGCAGCGGCACTCCTTCTCTCGGCCGCAGCATGGCGGGAGCGCCAACGTCTTCGCGCCTTACGGGCCCGCTGACCTATCCTCGGCCGCCGCGATCCCTGGGGCGGTCGGACCGAGACCGCCGCGTGGGCGACAAAGAGAAGTCGAGATCAGCTCGGGCCCCGGTCGTCGCAGCGGATGAACGCCGGCGCGCCATGGCGCGCGGCGACGAGACGGTCGCGCACGGTCACGGTGTGGTCGGCGTCGATCCGCCAGCCGCACTCGATCGCCAGCCCCTCCCGGGCGAACTCATCCACCAGGTTGAGCAGCTTCAGGAGCGGCCCATCGGCGGTGTGATCGAACTGGAAGTCCAGCCATCAGGGGTCGCTTGACCCGGATGCCGGGAAAGTGGCACGTCCGGTTCTCGGGGAGCTCCGGCGCGGCAACGCGCCGGAGCTACCCGCGCAAGGTGTGCATCTCCACCGCGTCGAGTGTGAGGCGCCATGTCGGGTCACCTCGGCAGCCCTGCTTTCTCGCGCGAGGAGGAGCCGGTGGTTGCTAGAAGGTCGCGTCTCAGGGACAGGGACACAACCGTGCCTCGCGATGCACCCGCTCGTCGCCAGAAGCGGTTCGGTGACTTGGTCCAACGCTGCCGGTCGGGCAGCAAAGCGGCCACGACCTCCCCGCTGCTGCTGTAGGCGTAACCGGGTCGCGCGTGGCTCGCCAGAGCGCGTGGCTGCTTCGTCGCCCAGGCGGCCACGCTTGAGGTGCTTCCGCTCCAAACGTCGAAGGAGCGGAAGGAGAAGTCCGACCGGCGCTCTCTTGGCCGGGTGTTCGTGGATGGGGCAGTGCTCCCGGCCCTCTGAACCGCTACGGATCGGCGCACCGCGCTCGTCTCAGAGGAGACGCGCGCGGTTGCGCTCCAACCAGCCGCGCAGACGCCCCGGCGGACGGCCGAGGACCTGCTCGACCGTCGGCTGGATCTCCGACTCGTACTGCGGGTGGTCGCGGAAGATGTCGAACTGCGCGTCGGCGTACGCCTGGCCCAACTGCGTGGGGAGCGTGGCTCGGGCCTCGTCGTCAGGAACGGCCTCGAAGCGCAGCTTGCGCTCCAGGACCTCGGCGACGATGGCGACCTGATCGGCGGGCGTCAGCGCCTCGGGTCCGCTGACGCGATAGGTCTTGCCGGCGTGCCCGGCCTCGGTGAGCGCGGTTGCGAGGACCGCGGCGACGTCCGCAGGGTCGGTCATGGCGACGGCGACGTCGCCGAACGGCGCGCGGATGACTTCGCCGGCGTCGAGCTGATCCTTCCAGCGCGTCACGTTCGACTGCATTGAGCACGGGCGCACGATTGTCCACGCCGCGTCCGAGGCCTTGACCGCTTCCTCGGAGTCGCGGTGGTAGGCCGCCATCGCATTGCCGCTGTCGGCGAGCGGGACCGAACTTGACGAGAGCAAGGCCGCGTGCCCGGCACCTAGATCTGCCAGCAATTGGGCCTCCGCGGCATAGCCGCTCATCAGGAATGCCCCGTCCATGCCAGCGGCGGCGCCAGCGAGCGATGCGGGATCGTTCGCGTCGCCGACCACGCCCTGAACGCCGTCGGGCCACGTCCGCGCTTCGCGGGTGATCGCGTGCACGCGAACATTACGCGCGCGCAGCAACTCGACGAGTGCGCTTCCCACGTTGCCCGTAGCTCCCATGACGAGCACGTCCATCGTTTGACCATACACGCGCCGGTCGGCGATCACCTACGCATCGTGCCCAGCACGACCGTCACGGCCTCGCTTCTGCACTGTCGCCCACGCGGCCGGCTGGCCGTCACTGCCCTTCCGGTCGGCCACGGCCTCGGAGCAGCAGTCGACGAGCACCCCGGACCTGCCGCTGAGGTGGCCGCCTGTTCGTGAACGCAGAACTGTGCGACGGCGGCTGCGTACCCTGGGTGGCCACTGTTTTCGGCGGCGCCTTCGAGATGAACCGGCAGCGCCACTAAAGGCTCCACGGGCCGGGCGGATACGTCCTCAACGACGCGGCGCGAGCAGGCCGGCGAGCACCGTGGGCTGCTCGTCGACTCTCGAAGGATTGGCGCTCTGGCGAACATTGGCACCGTCGTCGCCGAGCGAGCGGCAACCCGGACGCCCGCGGGGGCTGACGCCGGCCGTCGTTGCCGGCGCGACGGCCGCCGCCCTGGCCTCACGGCCGCGCTGCACGGCTGATCGTCGTCCACGGGGGGACGTTGGGACCGAGCTTGGGCGGCGCATCTATGGGTGGTTGCAGTCGGCTGCCGCCGGTCGTAGTCTCGTATCTGATGGTCGTCGCCCGTAGGTCTGTCGGGCTTGCTCTCCTGCTCTTCGCATTGGGCTGGTTGCTCGCGGCGTCCGCAAGCGGTGCGACCTCGACCGACACGACCACGACGGTGACCACGACGACGACGACAACGAACACTCACACGGATACGGCGACGACGACGGTCACCCAGCCCGCGACGACCGAAACCAAGACCGTCACGTCGACGGCGTCGAACCCGTCCCACACCACAACCATCAACCAGACCACCACCGCCGCACCGAGCTCAGGCACCGGAAACGGTTCGAGCGTGCCTGGGTGGGTTTGGGTCCTGATCGGCTTGGCGGCGGTCGGAGTGGCGATCGCCGCCTACATGCTCGGTCGAAGCAACGGCGCCCGGAGCGAATACGAGGCGCAGCAGCGCGCCGCCGCGGCCGCCGGTTACCCCCCTGGCTCCGGCCGGACCGTCCCGCCACGGAGGCCGCCGCCCCCCGACTGACCACACTCATGACCAAGAGGACCCGCGCATGAAAATCGTTCTCGAGGGGCAGCCGAGCGCCGAGCCGGTCGCCTGACCGGGCTGCTGCTTTCGACTCGCCAGCAGCGGAGCAGAAGCGCCAGGGCGGCGGTTAGTGCCGACGAGGACGCCCGGTGTTCGTGAAACGAGTAGGGACCTTCCGGGTTGACCGAACGCTCGCGCGGGACGAGTCCCGATCGCTCTGATCAGATAACTGCGATCAGGCTCGTCTGACAGGACCGGCTCGGCGGCGCTGTGCGGGGCGTCATCCCATCTAGATGATGCCGCCGCGCTCCCGTGCGGTAAACCTAGAGGGGTACGGGCCCCGGACAGAGGAGGTCCGCAACCACTGACGGAGGTCAATCCCATGAACGACACTCATGTGGACGAGCTCGGGCCCGTTGACTACATCGTCGTCGAATTCCCGGCCGACACAGCGGACTTCTCGGGCGCGATGGCCGCCGAGCTGTCCGCGCTGGTCAAGCGCGGCGGCATTCGCGTCCTCGACATGCTAATCCTCAAGAAGGATCTCGACGGCTCCGTGGAGGGCTTCGAGTCCCATGACTTCGGCGACAGCGACCTCGCGGAACTGCTCGAGCTCGAAACCGAACTCGCGATGCTCCTCGCGGCCGACGACGTCGAGGCGATCGGGGCGGCACTGGAGCCTGGGAGCGTCGCCGCCGTGCTGATCTGGGAGAACGTCTGGGCCGCCCCGTTCGGCGCCGCCGTCCGCAAGTCGGGCGGGCAGTTGGTGGCCAGCGGCCGGATCCCGATCCAGGCGATCGCGGCCGCGGTTGAGGCCAATGAAGCGGCGATCAAGGAAGGAGTCTGAGATGTTGGGTCGAGGTCGACGTGCTGGCGGTGGAGTGCTGGGAGGACGACCGGTCGCGCGGACCGCGGCGGTGGCTGGAACGGCCGCGGTCGCGGTCCATGGGGTGCGACGGCGCGGGGATCGGCGTGAGGACCGGCGCGATGATCGTGGGGACCGGCGCGATGATCGCCGGGACAGGCGTTAGGAACTCAGCTGGTACATCTGCCGCGGTAGCTCTGGCCGGGGCGCCGGCCAATTAGCGGTCGCTGGAGCCCGCGCCCCTGCGCGGGTCAGGTTGCTGCGTCACTCGGGGTGATGGCGCGCCGGTGGCCGCGGGGCACCGCCCTGCAGTCAATAGCTTGGTCGCCGCGGCCGCGCCGCCCCGCCAGCAAGAGCCGCACCGTACCGACAGCGAACAGTCCCCACCAACCCACCACCGCCGACCGGCTCTCGGCGCGGCCCACCGCGACCTAACCAACCGCGCACCCTGGATCCCCGCAGTCACCGAGACTGAGACCGACTTCGTCGCATAACGCGTCGGCAACTACCAATACATACCAACGATCGGCGTAATGCTCGACCAACTCTGGGTCCGCTGATTCAGATCCGCGGCAGTCGTTGTTCCGCGAGAACGAAGGCTCTGGGCGGACTGCCGCAATGTCGCCCGAGCGGCAGTCTCGATCAGCCTGCCCCTTTCGGCGCAGCGCGGTAGTCGCGCCTGCGTGACCGATTAGGCGTCAAGGAGCAGCACACGGCGGTGGGCACGGCTCGGCTGCCTTCGTTGCAGAGGAGTCGGCCCCGCGACGGACGCTCCCGCCGCGGGGAACCGGCAGGCGTTGCGGAGCACTGCGTATCAGGTAGAGGGCAGGCTCTGCGCGCCGTGCGCAGCGGTGGAAAGAGAACCCGCTGAGCACAGGACTCGAGCCGCGTGGTTCAAGGGCTCGCCGACACGGCGACAACGACGTGCGGGGAGAGGTGGACGACGGACCCCGGCAACAGCTCGCACCCGCCGGTGAGTGTCAGCGGCACGGTGCCGGTCGCCGTGTCGAGCCAGATCACCAAGAACGGACCTATGGTCTCGGGTGACACGACCGGGGTGATTCTTGTCCAGTGGACCCAGGCTATGCCGGCGACCCCGGACACGCTGGCACCGCGACTGTCGTTGGCATCGTCTGCGGAGGCCAACTCCCCTCGTGATCCCGTCGGCGGCGGCGGTCGCCCGGACGCGTAGGCGCTGATCCCTGGCGCGGTCCGCCACCGCCGCCCACGCCTCCGTGGCGCTGCCGACTCGAGCGTAAATCTGTGCGATTCCTCCATCCCGGCCGGACGCCGCGGGGAGGGTGAGACCATGCCGCCGTTCATCCAGCTCGTATCGCACGGTTCGCGCGTTGCCCTCGGCCGGTGTCCAACGGAAACGCGAACTGCGGCTCACACGGGTACAGATGTCTCCGCTCCGACCTCGCGGCCCCGACCGCCCCCTAGCCGCCAGGGCTTGCGAGGCTCGGAGCGTTTCAGTCACGCCAGCGCGTGCGCACCGCGCACCGCGCACCGCGCACCGCGACGGAAGGTTCCCACTCCGTTGGGTCGCGTCTTATGCCGTGGGCCGGCTCCGACCCTCCCGCCGCTGACCGAACCACTCCACCGACTCCAGCGAACCGGAACCCGGAGGGACGCCGCCGGCCTTGGCCTCTTGATCGTCAACCCAGTCATCCGCTTCCACGGCCGCAGCCTCAGACTCACGAACCCTCACGGGCGGATCGCAGACATCCAGCTCCCGACGAGCACGACGGCGCTGGGCACAAAGACACATTCAGGGGCGCGCCCCTTGACGCGCCCCCGTCTTTGCTCCGTCAGCCCGGGAGCGCTCCCTCTGCCTCGCGGTCGGGCGTGTACTGATCCGCCGGCTCAAGGAAGTCGCGCAGCTGGGCGCGCATCTCCTCGTTGTTTTCGTGCCCGTGCACCGAGGCGGCGTGCTCGGCGGCGGCCTGCACCACCTCGTCTTCCTCGCCAATGATCACCAGCGAGCAATTCGTCTCGCTGGGCCAGCGGCGGCAATCGGCCATCATCCGGGCCATAAGCATTCTCCTTCCGGTCGCCTGTGCCGATCCTCCCGTGTCGGACGACCCGCGTCAAGCGCGTCGGCGCCCTGGGTAACACCCCGAAGACAAACGGCCCGCGCGAGCGTGCGGCGTCGCAAGGCGATCCAGCTCGATCCGACGCCGTCGGTCGCGACCGCGGGCGTCCTCCCGGCCACCCCGTGGCGTCAGCTCGTCGATCCGGACCGAGACATGCGCGGCTCGCCGACAAGAGCGCCGACCACGCCGCCGGTTCCGCGCGGCGGGCAGAGTTCCGCATCTAGACCTCAGCGGCAGCCGCCCGCTGCCGGGAATCGCCAGCGCCCGGGTCCGGTCGAGTGTCGAGATGGGCGAGTCAAGTCTCGGCGAAGGAGGATCAGTTCTCCACCGGCGTCGACACGGGGCCGACTATCTCTTTGATCGGGCAGACGACCGGCGGTGAGCGAGCGCTTCGGCGACCGAACGCAACCTCATAGGGACGCGGTGCTAGCGGGGAGCTAGCAAGCACGCGTGCTCCGGCGCGGTCGGCTGTGCGCCGCTGGTTTCCATGCAACTCGGCACTTCCCTTGGAGAGGCCGCGCCGCAGGCGGGGTTCGCCCGCGTCGAGCTTGACAACCGAGGAGGCCTCTTGCCGTCCGAGCGTGGGACGGTGCGATCCCTAAGTCTTGCGCCGGCGCGGGAACTTTGCGTCCCGGCCCAAGCGGTCACTCTGTCTCCTCGACACCCGCAGGTCAGACATGTACGTGCTCAGCTGCGATCGAAACCTCTTGAACATGGACGCGGGGCGCCAGCCCTGAGAGTCACGCGGCGAGTACGTCGTGTACGAACCGGACGACCATCGTCCCGTCGCCGACCGCGCCTGCCACGCGGTTGGTGGCGCCCGCGCGGAC
The DNA here is from genome assembly GCA_963811135.1 of uncultured Solirubrobacterales bacterium. Classification (GTDB taxonomy): domain Bacteria; phylum Actinomycetota; class Thermoleophilia; order Solirubrobacterales; family Solirubrobacteraceae; genus Palsa-465. The sequence goes on from CAWEQG010000019.1 coordinate 298,346, forward strand.
GTCGCCCGCCGCGAAGACGCCGGGCCTGGTCGTCTCGAGCAGGTGGGGCTCGCGGTCCGACACGGGCCAACGCATGTGTCCGTCGTAGCTCGCGGCGCCGGGCCCGCACAGGATGTACCCCGCGCTGTCAACCGGCACGATCCCCGTGATCGCTTCCGTGCAGGGATCGGCGCCGATCATGACGAACACGGCCGTTGCCGGAACTTCCCGCCTGCTTCCGTCGCGCCGGTCGGCAACCGTCACCGATTCAACCGTGGCCGAACCGTGGACGGCCACGACCTCGGCATCAGTCATGAGCTCGATTCGCGGCGAGCGCTTGAGGCGGTCGACGAGGTAGTTGGACATAGTCGATCTCAGCGTCGGGCCACGCACCACGACGCGCACGCTGCGGGCCCTCGTGGCGAGGTGCACCGCCGCCTGTCCGGCGGAGTTCCCCCCGCCGACGACGATCACGTCCTGATCGCGGGCACGCTCGGCATCGCCCGCCATCGCCCAGTGGTACACCCCGGCGCCGCGGAAGCGATCGACACCCTCAGCCTGCAGCTCCCGCCACCGGGCGCCCGTCGCGACGACCACCGACCGAGCGAGTACGTACTGGCCATCGTCGAGATCCACTCGCAGGAGCCCGTCCGGCCCGTCGGCCAGTTCGACCGCCCGGTGAAAGCTCGACAGGACCGCGCCGAAACGGCGGGCCTGGAGCGTCGCCGCGCGTGTCAGATCCGTCCCACGTATCCCCGTCGGGAAGCCGAGATAGTTTTCGATACGCGTGCTCGTCCCGGCCTGACCCCCGGGCGCCCAAGCCTCGGCCACCAGCGTCCGCAAACCCTCCGAGCCACCGTATACGGACGCAGCGAGGCCGGCGGGACCGGCCCCGAGGACAACCAGGTCGAAACGCTCCCCGTCGACATCCGCGCGCAACCGAAGCGAGCGGGCAACCTGCGCCGCCGACGGGTTGCGCATCACCTCGGTCGCGTAGATCAGCACCGGAGTCTCCGAGCGCGGGATATCGAGCCACTCGAGCATCCCGGCGCTCTCGCTATCGGTATCGGCGTCGTACCAGCGCACCGGCAGAAGATTGCGCTCCAGCAGGTCCCGCACCTCAAACGCCCGCCGAGAGTTGCGAGGCGCGATCAACCGCATGATCCCGTGCCCCTCGGCCTCATGCCACGCCCGCCGGGCCAACAGCGTCGCGAACACCTGCTCGCCGAACTCCGGCCAGCGGGCGACCATCGCCCGCAAGCCTCCCCGGTCGAACACGATCACATCGGTGGCCTCCACCGCCACGCACGCGCTAATCGTTGGCTCTCCAGTAAATGCCGCGATGTCGCCGATATACGTTCGGCTATCCGCCTGCGCAACGTACACATCCTTGCCGGGCTTTCGATCGATGAACTCGACCAGCCCGCGCTCGATCACATAGAACGGCGCATCCCGCTCGGCATGCTCATAGAGCACCTCCCCCGGCTCGAACCGGCGCCGCGTCCCTCGCTTGGCCAGCCACTCGAGCTTGGCGTCCGAGAGCCGCGGGAACAGAACCTCGTCAGCCAGGTCAGGGAACCGCTCGCTTCGAACCACCTGCGTCGTCGCCATACATCCAGGCTACCGAGCGCGCTCTGGCTCTGACTGCCGCCCAGCTCAGCTTGAATGATCCCGAGACACCGCCACGAAACCCGGTGTGCCGACGCCCGCTCCCTTTCGCAGGCCCGGTCGAGACGACTCGCCTCGGCCAACCGCAGCGACGTGATCGTCACACGCCCGTGTGGCTGCTCTCGGCGCCCGGGAGCAGCGCCGACCACGCCGGACTAGAGAAGGCAAAACCCGTCAAGGGAGTCGACCGAAGCGGTCGACGACCGGATGGTGGCGTTCGTGTGGCGTTGCGATCGTGAGCGCCGATCCTCGCGGACGCCCCTCGGTCGCCAAAGGACTCGTCGTGCTTCGGAGCGTCCAGATCGTAAAAGCGCTAGCGCCGTGAGCGCTGCGCGGGGCGACCTGGGTGTGCATGTCGGAGGTCAGCGGGAACATCGCCACCGATGCCGGTCCCTGCGAACGCGATGCCGAGACCGGCGAAGGGGATGCCGGCCGCGCGCAATTCGTGACCGTCAGGTGGGCCGCATCGTGCCCTGACGTGCTCTCGGACTTCTTGCGTAGGGGGCTCGCTCGACGAGACCACTGCTCGTCCACGAGCGCCTTTGCCGTGGCTGGGGCGCGCTGGCGGTCTGCCTCGAGGGGTGTCCTCTCCGACGGTACGGTCGCCGTTGTCCTCGCCTGGTGTACGCCGCAACGGAGCGAACGTGAAGCTGGGTTGAGTGTTAGCACTGCGGCCAGGCGGCCGGTGTCGAGCGCGCGCTCGGCCGACTCACGACGGTGAGTACTGGGTCTGGCTCCCGGAGTGAGTGGTGTCGCCGGGATAGTCGGCGGTGATTGGGAATAGCTGGAGAGTTGCAGCCGTGGTTGCTGTCGCGGGCATGAGTTGAGCGATCGCGCTGATTGTGCAGGAGGCGGAGTCATTGCTCGCAGGGGAGAGAGTGCATGCAGGCGCAGACAGTTCGCCTCCCTTGGTCGTGAAGCTGACCGCGGCGGTGGGGGGCGTCTCGTTCGCGCTGCCAACGTCGGCGACCGTTACTTTGCACGTCCAGGGTGACACGCTGGCAGCTATGCGCGGTGGTGAGGAGCATGCGAGGCTCGTGCTGGTGGGCTGAGGCGGCGGCGGCGGGTTTATCGCGGTGATGTGAGCGGTGGCGGTGCTGGCGGCGTAGTTTGCGTCGCCTGGGTAGCTCGCGGTGAGCGTCGCCGTGCCAGGTGTGCTTGGGCTATAGGCGAACTGACAAGATGCCGATCCGTCTGAGCTGGTGTGGAGCGTGCAGCCGCTGGGCGTGACGGAGGATCCCTGGGAATCGGTGGCGAGAGACGCGGTCCCGGTCGGTGCGGGCGCACTGCCGGAGGCGTTGGGCGCGACGGCCACGGTGCAGCTCGTGCTTTGCCCCGTGTCGACATGCGCTGGAGCGCAGGTCAGCGTAGTGGTCGTCGGCGCGAGTGTTGGCGTGTACGTGAACTGTGCCTCTGGCGACGGCGGGGAGGTGCCTGTGGGAGAGCTTACGCTCACGGGCGCGATGCCTGAGCCGGGCGGGCTGTGGACCTGCAGTTCGGTGTCGCTGGTGGGCGTCACGCTCGTCCCATCTGTGCTTCCAAACCTGACCGCCGTCGCATGGGCGAGATTGGTTCCCTGGATTATCACGAGCGTCCCGCCGGCGGCCGGTCCGGCGTCGGGCTTGATCTGGGTGATCGCTGGTGCTGCTGCTGCGAGGTACGTGAAACGGGCCGTATAGCTGGGCACCGAGGCTCCGGTGGGAGTCGCGACGATCACCGGAACCGTGCCCGACCCTGCGGGTGTGGAGACCTGCAACTGGTCATCGCCCAGCCTTGTGAGATGGGTTCCGTTGCTCGGGCCGAACTTGACGGCGGTCGCGCCGCTCAGCCCGGTGCCCGTGATCGTGACAACGGTTCCGCCGGCCGTCGGACCGCTGGCGGGGGCGACAGCAGTGATGGTGGGGGCGCCGGCCGCGGTGTAGGTGAACTTTGCGCTCGGGCTCGGCAGCGAGTCACCCGCTGGCGTGATCACGGTGACCGCGACGGTGCCGGACCCAGCCGGAGTATCGACCTTCAGCTGCGTTGCGCTGATCGACCGCAGGTTCGTTCCGTCGTGTCCGCCGAACGTCACCGCAGTCGCGTGCGCCAGTCCGGTTCCGGTGATGGTCACCGCGGTTTTTCCCGAGCTCGGGCCGCTGCCCGGCAGCACCTGGTCGATTTCGCGGGCCGCGCCTGGCATGACGTACCTGAAACGAGCAGCGCCGGTGGGAGGCGAGCTGCCGGCCCGGCTGATCACTCTGACCGGCACGACGCCGGACCCAGGAGGCGTGTCGATTTGGAGCTCAGTGGCGCTGATCGTCTTCAGGTCGGTGCCGTTTCGGCTTCCAAACCGTACCTGACTAGTTTTGGCGAGATTTTGGCCGGTGATGGTGACGACCGTTCCGCCCGTGGTGGGACCGCTGGCAGGAGCGATCGCCACGATCGTCGGTACGGCTTCCTTGGTGTACGTGAATCGCGCGGTGGAGCGCGGCAGCGACTTGCCTCGGTACGTGACAACGGTCACGGGAACGGTGCCCGCTCCCGGTGGGGTCGTGACCTGCAGCTGGGTGACGCTAACTACCTTGAGACGGGTACCGCTGCGGTGACCGAATCGGACCGAGCGCGCGTGTCCGAGGCCTGTGCCGGTGATCGTCACGATCGTTCCGCCGGAAGCCGGGCCACTGGCGGGCAGCACCTGGTTCACGCGCGCTGCCGCCGCCGTGGCGCCGCCGCTGCTGAGCACGCCGGTCGCAGCAACGGCGGTTGTAGCAGCGCCGAACACGAGCAGAAACATGATCACGAGGAGCGTGTTGGACACGTGCAGAAAACGCCCGAGACGGGTTCTCTCGACGATCCGCCCCTCCCGCATCCCCTGCCGCAGTGTTCGGCAGAGCACCTGGAGGTTGCGCTCGGTCGCCATGGGCGCGCGATCCTCACCCAGACCTCGCCTCAGCTCGCTGGCTTCACTCAGCTCTCGATCTGCCCGGATGAGGTCGCGAGCGGCCAGATGCAGGGTGCCCAGTTCATGCAACGCCCATGCCTTGGCATGCAGATCGCCGAGCCGCTCAGCGGCTGCACTCGCCTTGTGCAGGGTCCGCAGCAAATCGAGCCAGCGCATCGCAACCGCCAGGAGACGAGACAACGAGCGGGCAACGCGCAACTCCTCTCTAAACCTTCCTTCTCGGTCGAGCTTCTGCAACAACGCCAACAGCGTGTCGATCTCGTTGTTGACCGCCCCGATCTCGACGTGGCCGGTGGCGACCTCGACCCAAAGCTGATCAGCTCGCTCCACCTGATCGGTCGCCGCGTCAACGCGGCCGCTCGCAATCTCGAGATCGTCGACGGGACTGCGCTTGCGCTCCTTATCGTCTCTCGAGATGGCTCGGGACAGTTCCGAAGCCTGTTCGGCAGCCTGTTTGCTCAGCTCGGGGACGATCGTGATCGACATCCCGGCCTCTGGCTCGACATCCAGGGAGAAGCCCCCTAGGGCAACCGTCGTAGCGCCCACCCTGCCGGCAGCGGCCCGAACAGCCGGACGACTCTCAGTCAATGTGAGGCTCCGTGACCGGGCACGGCCGACCCGTCCGCGCCGTGGCGCAGGGCGACCGTTAACCGAACAGTCCGGTCGCCCGGTGCGGGACTAACACGGCGGAAGTCAGACGCGTCGGCGCCCTTGCTCCCCGGCAATCTGTCGTAGCCGCGCGGGATCATGACGAAGCGGCTTTCGGCATAACGACACATCCCCGGTAGGTGGTTGTTCGCTGACCTGTGTCGGCTGCGACCAGGCAGGTTGCTCGCTAAGAGCGGTTACACCCCGAGCCTGATACATGCCCGTGAAATCGTCCGAAGGGATCCGGCTCCTACACCGGCCGCGCCTGGACCGAAGCCACGCCGCGCGGAATCCTTCCTCCGCCGCGGTACCGGCCGCCCCGCGACCGCCGCGCACAACCGCTTTCAGGATCCCACCGACGTGACGCGGACGAGTCCTAGGCGACGACTCGGTAGGGCGCTGTTAGCCGAGAGGGGGCCGAGTAGCAAGCAATTGGCGGGGCGGGCGGTGCGCTAACGAGGCCCCACCGCGTGGTCGCCATTGCGATGGTCCGCCGCGAGCGGGCACGAGCATCCAAAGCGATCGCAGCGTGGGTCGGACTGCGCGCTCGCGTTCATCAGCACTCGTCCGCCGTCAGCGCGCTAGCCCCTCTCCTCTCTTGGCGTCATTCCGATCGTCCCCTTCGCGGGAGGGGCGAGGCCGTTCGTCGATGTCAGCACGCCGAAGTAGCGAGCATGAGCTCGACGCCGCGCCCGCGTCGACCTCCGACCGCTATCCGGGAAGCCGAATCGCTGCACCGGGCGTGTACGAGAAGCTTATGCGTTCCCGGGCGACCGTCCTCTTTCCGATGCTGGAGCTGCTCTGCACGGACGTTGGAAGACCGGCTGCGTTACGAACGAGCCCACTCGTATAGCTGACGTCGCCCTGCACGGCCAGCGTGAGGACGCGGCTGCGGCGTAGTGTCGTCACCGGAGGCGCAGAGAAGCGCTGGCCAAGCAGCGCCGCCACGAGCGGATGGGTGTCAAGGAGCGGGAAACCGCTGCGACACACCCAACCCTTGGCACCGCGCAGGCAGCGTCGGTGCCCGACCTGAATGATGGCGAAGTTCGTCCACGGTCCTCGACCGACCTTCGCCCGGCCGCTGATCATCGCTCGCCCGCGGCCCTCCTGCACGATCGTGAAATTGCTGAGAAGCGCCGGCTGGAACCGGCCTATAGAGACGCCGCGCATGCTCGCGGTGAGCCGGTAGGCGCTCCGCTGGGCGAGCGCGTCGACCACGACCTGGTGCAACGGCCGTACACCGCGCACCGGGACCGCCGGATGCGGGTGGCTGATCGGAAGCGCGGTGTGTGCCGATGTGCAGGAGGGCATCGCGGCGGGGACACACGCCGACCGGCTGTTCGACCAGTAGGTGTCGACCGGAACGCTTCCGGCGACGCTCTCCTTGTTCTGGCTGTTGTCGCCTGCACAGATATCGCTGGCCTCGCCGGTGTGCAGCACCCCGAATGGATCGTGGAGTGAGAAGTCGCTGTTCTTGATCCAGCCGAGCCCGATGAGCGGATCCGTGGCGGACTCGACAAGCTCGTGAGAGAGAATCTGAACGGCGCTGACCGCGGTGCCGCCGGCGCAATCAATCGGCTCCACCATGAACGGCACGGTTTGGTAGACCGGCACCAACGCCGGCACGAACGTCTCCCACTCGAACCGGAGCTGGGAGACCACGGTCAGAGCATGAAAAGCATCGAAGTCCGTGCAGGAGCGGTTGCCGTTGATCCCGATTCCTGCCTGCGGCGGCAGGAAGATCGCGTAGTCCGTGTTGTCGTCGGCCAGCGGCAGGCCGTCGGGCAGCGGCAGACCGCCGATCCCGCCGCTACCCGGTACCTCGGTCAGGGCGAGCGCGCCGCCGCCGGCCTCACACGTGATCCACGGAATCAGCGTGATCGTGCTGAGCAGACCGTGAAGCGACGGTATTGGACAGAGGATGCTGGGCGTATCGCCCCCGGTGCTGGTGGCGGGGCCCACGCCGTACTGAGCCGCGTCGGCGAGATAGCTACTCCCGAGAAGAGCGTTCAGCTGCGCCTGGATGTTGCTCTGCGACAGCGCCAGCGGGTTGTCGGCGTCCCACGTGCGATCCCAGAACAGGGCATGAACCGCCGGGTTGGCGATGACGCGGCCGGTGATCCCGGGCAGGAGACTGGTCAGGAACGACGGCAGCACCGAGTTCAGCCCGGTGATGCCGCCCAGCGTCAGAGCATTCCGGTTGTCGTCCAATCGCGTGCCGGACAGAGGATCGACCGTGTATGTGAAGGGGAAGCCCTGGCTGGTTCCAGTTGCGTCGGTCACGGTGACTGAGACCTGCCCAGCCTGATTGTTGACCGCCGCCGGGACGAGGGCGGTGATCTGGGTGTCGCTGATCGAGCACGCGCTGGCTCGGATCGATCCGAAACTGACGATCGTGATCCCGCCCGCGAACCCCTGGCCGGTGATCGTTACCAACTCGCCGCCGGTCGACGGCTCGGACGAGGGGGTGATCGAGGTTATGGTCGGTGGTGAGCAGGCACCGTTGCAGTACGTGAACCAAGCGGCGGCCGAGTTCGACGAGGTCCATCCGCCGGGGAGGTCGTCGCCCACGTACGGCGCGTCGACCCTGACGTCGACGACACCGCGACTATGGGGCGGCGATGTCGCGATGAGCGTGGTCGTGCCTGTGACCGTGACGTTCGTCGCGGCGACGGTCCCGAACTCGACCTTTGGAGGCGCCTTGGTCTTATCGAGCAGGGTGTTGTCGAGCGTCACCGTCACCTTCGTGCCCCCGCTCGACGGCCCGGCCATCGGCGAGACGTGGGTGACCGCTGGAGCAAGCGGCTTATCGGGCGGATCCGTCCGGCAGTCTCCGCTCTTGCAGATCGCGCCCGCCGGGCCGGCCGACACGGCGAGCACGACCAATGCGCCGCCCAGTCCAGCTGCCACTCGCAATCCCGCTCCGAACAGCACCGTACACCGATTACCCCAACGTGGCGCCACGTCGCCCTCCTCAGAACCTCGTTGTATCCGGCCGCGCGCGACCATAACCAATTTTCGAGCTGGCGTCGCAAGTTTTCGCTCCGGCGGCGCTGGACCAGGCGTCAAACCCGAGGGTGCCACCGGCGGAGCTAGTCGACGAACGCCACGACCGGAGCGAAGCCGCTTCGGCTTTTCACCAGCCGCGAGGCTTGCGACGTTCGTTCATCGGGCCGCCGGCTCGTAGAGCCGTCCGTAAGCACAAATTGGAACTAGCTTGAAGAAGCCGCGCGGCCAGTGGGCGAAGCCGTGTATCGCGGTGGCGCCGCCGGGAAGGAACATGGCACCGTGACGCTTGACGTATCACGATCGGTTGCCCACAGCCAGGGGTGCCAGGATTGCGCCGTGCCGGTCACGCTCAGGATCCTCGAGGAGGCTCACGAAGACGTCGGCTCCAGAGCGATGCCGAAATAGCAGCGGTAAAACGCGAGACCCAAGATGTCGACCACTGGATGGATACGCACCCCGCTGTCAGCGTTGAATCGGGATGCGGGGTGCAATGGCAGCTGGGGAATCGACCGGACCGACGCCGACTTCTACGTCGAGGTCGGGCGCCGCCCGCTCACTGTCGAGCAAGCCAACGAGCTCGTGGCCGCCGAGGAATGCGACTTCTGCGGGCGAGCGCACGCAGTGGTCTACATCTCGGTGAGTGCAGCCAGGGCGCCGGACGCGCGGAGCCGACTCTCAACTGGATGCGCCCCGGTTGCGGCTAGCGAGCACCGATGTTGGCGCGGTGCCGAAGCCGCGTGTCGACATCTCGCCGATAGCATCCTCACGCGAACGCTTGAGGAAACGGCGCGGTACCTGTGCACGCTGGCAGCGTCCACCGGCTGAGGTTGCGCCAGGTGCGAAGCTCGGAGCGCGGCGAGCGCGATCCCGCGGCCGGGGTGGCGCTGCCGATCCAGATCGTGGCATTGCGCAAGCGCGCCGGGTAGGCGCCTCCGAAGGCCAGCCGGCGCGAATGCAATCGTGCGGCCAGCGCCGGGCCGCGACGATCGGCGTGATTCAGATGTCGCCAT
>CAWEQG010000020.1:0-771018 GCA_963811135.1 uncultured Solirubrobacterales bacterium
CGGCAGCTCCCAGTCCGACACCCAAACAACGAGCCGCGTGGACGGAACGCTGACGGCCGTGGACTCCGACCGCGCTTCCCGGGGTCTGCGCACCACCACCACTCCAGTGCGCCTGGCAGATTGTTGAGTCCCACAAGTGGCCCACCGACGAGCGGCTCGGCGACCCCTGGCCAGCAACTCGTGCGGGTCACCCCTCCTGCGGCGCCGGCCACGGTGGGGTCGTCAACACCCGTCAGGCCGTCTCTCGGCGTTGAGGTCGGCGTCACCCCGCTCGTCGGCGGCCAGACCTCGGCAGGCGCTCCCACCAGCGGCACCGTCCCGTCGGCGACGAGCACAGCCTCCGCCCCGACGAGTCCCTCACCCACGGATTCGGTCCGAGGGGCCCCGGTCGCAGCGCAGCCTCCCGCGCCGCAGCCGTCAGCGACACAGCCGTCAGCGACAGAGCCGGCTGCCACGAAGCCCGCCGCAACGAAGCCTGCCGCGACAGAGCCGGCTGCCACGAAGCCTGACGCGACGAAGCCCGCCACGCCGGAGCCCCAGGCAACGCCATCGACGACGACACCACCCTTCGCGGTGCCGCCGTCCGCGAGAAAGGCCGCTGCGACGCAGCAGTCCGCCAAACCTCCGCCCGCGCCGCAGCCAGTCGGGACTTCATCCCCGATGACTTCAGCTCCCGCGACACTGCCCGTCGCGGCTCCGCCGAGCGCAACAAGCCCTGTCGCGACGCAATCCGTCGCGACACAACCTGTCGCGACGCAGCCGGTCCAGGCTCCGACAGCTCGGCCGTCGACGGGCAATGGCGCGTCCCGTCTGCACCAACTTCAGTCCTTGGTGACGCAGTGGCTGCGGGCCGAAACGCACCAGGCCGCTCGCCCCGTTCCGCCGCCCGGCTCGCCCCTTTCCCGCGAGCCTAGTCATCTCTCGCTCGGGTTGGCCCGGGGACCGCTCGGGCCGGCGATGGGATGGCCGCGCGTCCTCGCCGCTTCCGCTGACCTCGAGAGTGGGCCGGCGCGCGTGGCTGCCGCGCCACCGCGCCACGTGCAGTCGCCCAAGCCCGCGTCCGTCGGCCGTCAGCGCGCCGATACGCGCCGGCCGATTCCGCAGGCCCTGTCGTCGGTGCCGCCGGTTCAGACACGGCTGCCAGTCGGCAGCGCGGCCGCAGCCGGCGGCGGTGGCGTTGGCTCGATCGCGCCCTCTGTCCTGGCTGCGTTTGAGGTCGCTCTCGCGCTCGCGACGATCCTCCTTGTGCGCTTCTCGCTCGATCTCGCGACGTGGCGATCGACGCTGCTCGGGTCGCGACTCGAACGTCCGGGCTGATCGTCACGGCTGATCACCAACGGCGGGTCGCCTAGCTCAGGTGCTCGTCGCGTCACGCCGGCGCCGCTGCCTCGCGTGACCGCGTTCGATCAACGCTCTGCCCAACCGGTCTCGTTCCGGGCCTGGGGACGTCAACCAAAGAGGACTCAGCAACGATGAGAGTCATACGGGGCGGGCTTCACCCCCCGCAGAAGCACCGAAATGCAGCGCGGTTTACGCTGGCGATCAGCGTTCTCGCGCTGGCTTTCCCGGCAACCGCGCTGGGAACTCAGACGGGTGCCGCGCGCCCCAAGCCCACCGCAAACAGCGTCGGCGGGGGGCCATCGCGCGACCCCGGCCCTGGCCTTGGCAATACGCTGCTGGTCCTGGGCAGTGGGTACGGAAGCCCCGATGGCTCGCCGCTGGTGCGAGTCGCACAGCGTCGTCTGGCGCTGGCGGGTTACCCGTCTGCCGGCATCGATGGGCTGTATGGACCGCGCACGCGACAGGCGGTGGTTGCGTTCCAAGCGGCGCACGTGCTGCAGGTGGACGGCGTCGTCGGTCCTCGGACATGGGCCGCGCTGAGCAGGCCAATCATCATCTTGGGGCCAGGGGCGGGCGATCGACCGGGCGGCACGAATGTCGTGCGTTCGCTTCAGCGCCGCCTAGCGTCTGCCGGCGATTTGCCCGGTCCGATCGATGGGCGTTATGGCGCGCTCACCGATGGAGCGGTCCGGCGGTTCCAGCGCGCACACGGCTTGCCGGTCAACGGGATGGCCGGCCCGCGCACGCTGGCGCTTCTAGCCACGCCCGCACCACCGGTCCGCCGATCGAACCCGCTCCCCAAAAAGTCCACGCCACCGGGAAAGTCCGCGCCACCGATGACCCGATCGAACCGCAACTCGCGGCCACCGGGCGCCACCGTGGCCTCTGCGCCTCGGCAGGGTCCTGGGAGTGCCGCGCGCACGGTGCCCCAAGGAGGCCACCCGCCGGGCCCAGGAGCCGTGCCGTGGATGGTCATCCTGGGCGGCCTAGCGTTCTCGCTGGCGTTGGTACTCGCTGCTCGGTTACTGATCGCCGTCCTCCGGCCTACGCCCTCGGGGAGCGAAGGACAGCCCGCTCACCCAGTGACGGCGGGCCGCGATGCGAAATCGGCGGCACTCGAACCGGCAGGCCTCACAGCGACGAATGGCGACCAAGAAGCCGTCGCCAGAACGAACAGCACACAGATTCACACCAGCGGGCATCACGCCAGAGCCAGTGCGGCTGGCATTGACAATGGCGTGGACAGCCGGCTCTCCCAGGGACAAGCGGACGATTGCCCCGAGCCGGCCGAGACCGCTGGCGCTTTCAACCTCGGTCTGCTGCTGGAAGGCCATGGGGGCGTGGTTGAAGCGCAAGCTGCCTATGGTCGCGCCGATGAGCGTGGCCATGGCACCGCCGCCTCGAACCTCGGTCGCTTGCTCGAAGAGCAAGGGGGGCTGGCCGAGGCCGAGGCGGCTTACCGTCGCGCCGATGAGCGCGGCGACAGCGCTGGCGCTTTCCACCTCGGTCTGCTGCTGGAAGGCCATGGGGGCGTGGTTGAAGCGCAAGCTGCCTATGGTCGCGCCGATGAGCGTGGCCATGGCACCGCCGCCTCGAACCTCGGTCGCTTGCTCGAAGAGCAAGGGGGGCTGGCCGAGGCCGAGGCGGCTTACCGTCGCGCCGATGAGCGCGGCGACAGCGCTGGCGCTTTCCACCTCGGTCTGCTGCTGGAAGGCCATGGGGGCGTGGTTGAAGCGCAAGCTGCCTATGGTCGCGCCGATGAGCGTGGCCATGGCACCGCCGCCTCGAACCTCGGTCGCTTGCTCGAAGAGCAAGGGGGGCTGGCCGAGGCCGAGGCGGCTTATCGTCGCGCCGATGAGCGTGGCGACAGCGCTGGCGCTTTCCGGCTCGGTGTGCTGCTGGCGGCCATGGGGGCGCTGGTTGAGGCGCAAGCTGCCTATGGCGCGCCGATGAGCGTGGCGATGGCGCCGCCGCCTCGAACCTCGGTCTCTTGCTCGAAGAGCAAGGGGGGCTGGCCGAGGCCGAGGCGGCGTATCGCCGGGCCGATGCGCGTGGCGATGCCGACGGGGCGTTCCGGCTCGGTGTGCTGCTCGGGAGCGAGGGGCACTGGATGAGGCCGCGGCCGCATATGGTCGCGCGCGATCGCGGCATAATGCTGCGCCTTAGATCTCGGCGTGCTGCTTGGAGCATGGGGCGCTGGCCGAGGCCGAGGCCGCGTTGGCGCGGAGAACGCGGCGACGCGGTCGGGGCGTTAATCTCGGCGTTCTGCTCGCGGACCGGGGTGCACTGGCCGAGGCCCAGGCGGCATATCAGGCGCGCCGACGAGCGCGGCGACGAGGCCGCGGCGTTCAATCTCGGCGTTCTGCTCGAGGACCAGGGTGCGCTCGCCGATGCCGAGGCGGTGTATCGCCGGGCGGATGAGCGTGGCGTCGCCGAGGGAGCGTTCAGGCTCGCGGTGCTGCTCAGGGAGCGAGGGGCAGTGCATGAGGCCGCGGACGCATACGGTCGTGCCTCCGATCGCGGCCATAATGCTGCCGCCTCAGATCTCGGCGTGCTGCTTTAGGAGCAGGGGGAGCTGGCCGAGGCCGAGGCGGCGTTCGGCGCGCGGATGAACGGGGCGACGCGGTCGGGGCGTTCAATCTCGGCGTTCTGCTCGCGGACAGGGGTGCCTGGCCGAGGCCGAGCCGGCTTATCGTCGTGCTGAGCAGCGCGGCGACGAGGAAGTCGCCAATATGGCTCGGGCGGCGCTCCTCGAGCTTCGGCCAAGAGGTGGAAGAGGTAAGCGCCCGGCGCGCCATGCGAGCGCAGAATGGCTAGATCGTGGATCGTGCATCGCTGCGCTCGAGTGGTCGGATCAGGCGGCCGACCGTCTCGGGTGCCGCTCGGGCCGGCGACGCCGATCGACGCGGAGACGGACCTCTGCGGCGCGGCCGCGACCCCGCCGAGGCTGACCGCGGTCAACGGTGGTGGCGCCTGCACCACGCGCAGCGGGAGGATGTCCATCCCCTCCGGCTGCGGGTTCTGCTGGAGATTGACCGGACCGGCTCGATCTCTGCCGCCGCCAAGCGGTGTGCGATCGGTCAGCCATCGGCATCGATGTACCTTCGGACGCTGGAGACGGCGGTCGGGCAAGAGACTGGTGATCCGGAACGGGCGCGGGAGCAAGTTGACGGCCGCGGGGAAGCATCGCTGCCTCGCACGCCGCGCGGATGCTGGCGACTCTCGAGAGCATGCGATCGGCGCTGGACCCACTGAACGCGCCAGGCAGGGGGGCGAACTCGCACTCGCCGCAAGCCATACGCCCAGCCTGGTCCTGATACCCGCCGGTCTTGCATGACTTTTCAGATAGCCGGGCGTGAGCGTCAAGGTCCGGACCCTGCCGAGGTGAGACGGTGGTCCGGGAGGTCGCGCGCGGGGCCGTGGACATCGGGATCGCCGGGCGAGGTGGCGTGCGCCGAGCCCGTTGTCCGCCAGCAGATCTTGGTCGACGAGCTCGTGGGCATCGCGTCCGTCGGCCTGTTGAACTCGGACTCGGGATCGGTGAGTATGGGCGAGTTCGCGCGTCACAGTTATCCTGCTGGGTCCAGAGGGGTCCAGCACGAGGATGATCACCGAGCGGCATCTGGCCCGCGCCGGGTAGCCGTCCTGCGGGGATCTGGGCATTCGAATGGTCGGAGGCGATCAAGCGGGCCGTGGCGGATGGGATCGGCGTCAGCTTGATCTCGCAACTGCTCGTCGACGGGGAAGATCAAGCGCGGAGATTTGGCCCCCGTTCCGCATCTCAGGGCTGGACCAAATGATGCGCCCGATCTATGCGGTGCAGCCCAGCCTCGCCGAGCTCACGCCCCATGCCGCTTAGTTCACGACGCTCATGATGGACGCCCACCGGGCGCCAGCCTCGGCGGAGCAGCTGAGCTGAGGGTCAGTCAGCTCCGGAGCCTGGATGGGGCGGATCGTCCCCGACTATGTAGTGCCGAAGCACGGCTTTACGCGTTTTCCTCCGTCCCCACCAGCCGCTCGTGGCGAGCGCGAGCAGCAGCTCGTCGCGCTTACGCTCTTGGCCCGCGCGAGCCTTGATGCTGTCAAGCTGACTCTCGAGGACCGCGGCCCGAGTCCGCACGGCCACGAACTCATCGAGCAATGGCGCCAGGACCGGAACCAATGCTTCTCGCAGCGCTGAGGTCGGATCCTGTGGCGAGTCCCGGCTCAACCACTCGCTTCCTGATCTCGCTTGCTCAATCTCGGTCGCCCGCGTCAGATGGCTGACGTCCAGGCGGCGTTGCTCGAGCGCGGCCACCAACGACCGCTTCGACACCGTCGCCGGAGCGTCCGACGGTCCACGCTCGAGCTGTCCGCGTTTGACCATCCGTTCGACCGTCCTGCGCGAGACGCCGAGCGCCCTGGCCGCGACGTCGAAGTGGACGTCGTCGTCAGTTTCGGGGTTCGGAGTTGTGAGCGACATGCCTACGCCGGTCTCCGACGACCCGTCCCTGCTGGTTGCCGCCTCCGCGTCCTCCTCGACCACCTCGGCCTCCGGCGGCGGCGCCTCCGGCCCTAGCCACGACAGGTCGACGAGCTCCTCAAGCGGCGTGGATCCAGACGGTCCGGACATCATTCGGCGTGACCGCACCGGGAGCGGGCCGTATGGCAGATCGGTGGACGAGGGGGTCTGTCCGCCGGCACGACGTGGCGTGGAAGGTTGCATGGCTGCGCCTCTCAGGGGTCAGGTTCGCCGTGGTTGGTCGGATTGCCGGCCGCGACGGGACGCGTCACGGTCGCGTTGGCGCACGCCACGGTCGCGACGGCGTCGCGACACGGTCGAGCGCCGTCTCGCCCGACGTCTCTGCGCGTCGCTCATCTGCCCTCACCCTCTTCGCCGGCGACTCCCGCGGTCTCCAGCTCCTCGCGATGGCGAAGTAGGAATTCCAGGTTTTCGGCGGCTCTCGCGTGCCCTCGTCCCGCGCTCCGTCGCCAGGCGGCCTCGGCGCCGTCGAGGTCGCCGGCCTCGTACAGAAGTACGCCGAGGTTGAACGCGGCGTCGGGGTCACCTCTGCGCTCGGCGCGCTCGTAGGCCGCCGCCGCTCCAGCCGTGTCGCCCTGCTGATGGAGCATCGCGCCCAGGTTGAACGCGCCGGTGGCGGCGCCGCTCTCGTCAGCACGGCGGTAGTAGAGCTCGTCGAACTCCGCGAGTCCCCGCGCCTCCGACTGGATTGCTGGGCCGGCCTCCGACTCGCGGCGATGGCGAGACAGGAACAGAAGGTTTGCGGCCGCTCGTACGTGCCCTCGTCTCGCGCTCCGCCGCCAGGCGGCCTCGGCGCCGTCGAGGTCGCCGGCCTCGTACAGAAGTACGCCGAGGTTGAACGCGGCGTCGGGGTCACCTCTCTCCTCGGCGCGCTCATACGCTGCCGTCGCGCCCGCGAGGTCCCCGCGCTGATGGAGCACGACCCCGAGATTGAAAGCGCCGCCGGCGTCGCCCTCGTCGTCTCGCCGGCGGAACTCCCGCTCCTCGGCGTCGGACGCGGCAGCCGGTGGGGCGAGCGAGCGATCCCAACCGGGTTCCGCACCAGGCCGGGCGTTGCCGGTGGTAACACTTGCGGCGGGAGCCGTTCCGTTCGAGTGCGGTACTGCTGGCGGAGCGGGGGATCCACGTCCGAGGACCGGCACCGTTCGCCGGCGCGTCCGGTACGCCGCGGTGCCGCCGGCAACGAGGAGCCCCGCCACCACGACGCCGAAGCCGGTCAGGAGCACGGCCGACCCGGCACCGGACGCGCCGTGGCCAGCCGGCTTCCCCGCTGTCCGCGCCCGTCCGGGCGCTGACGTCGCACGGACGGGTGGCGCAGAGCGGCTCGGCGCAGTTGAGCTGGTCGTCCCGCTCAAACCGGTC
Organism: uncultured Solirubrobacterales bacterium; assembly: GCA_963811135.1. Taxonomy (GTDB): domain Bacteria; phylum Actinomycetota; class Thermoleophilia; order Solirubrobacterales; family Solirubrobacteraceae; genus Palsa-465. The sequence continues at coordinate 7,226 of CAWEQG010000020.1, forward strand.
TGTCCGTTGCAACACAACCGCTGCGGACCCAGGGGATAAGCATGCACCAGCTGTTGAGGGCCCGGGGCGGTCGTCGCCCCGGAGGCGCCGACGGCCGGCGCTACGGCTTCGCTGGTCACGCCACCCAGCGCCAGGCAGCTGCCGGTGATCACAGCCACGATGCCGCGCCGCCGGCTCATTCGATCGTCACCGGTGTGCCGACGGGCATGAACTTTCCGAGCTTGAGGATCGCGGCGTTGGTAAGCCGAACGCAGCCGTGGGAGATCCGCCCAGGGATGCGGCCAGGTTGGTCGGTCCCGTGGATTCCCACGACCCCGCCGCCCGGCCAGTCGGTAAGCGTCGGGGAGCGCGCGTTGGTGCCGAATGCGAGCGGCCCATAGATGGGGCTCGAGAAGCCACTCAGGCGGTCGCGCACGTAGAACTGCCCGGCGGGCGTCGGTGTGCCCGGAGCTCCCACTCCGACGGGCGCCCGAAAGATGACGCGACCTGCCCGGTACAAGGTTGCGGTGAACCGGGCGCGATCGATGACGAGTCGCGTATCGACAAACGACCAGGCCCCGAGCGAGCTCCTCGGCACCCAGCCTTCGGTGTCATTGGGAAGGATCGACAGGTCGACACGAACCCAGGTAGTGCCGTCGGCATCGGCCTCGCCGTTGGCGACCACGATGTTTGTGGTGCCGTCCGGCGTGAGGGTTGGCAGCTGCCCGACGGGCGAGCCTTTCGGACTCGGCTCGCCGCGGGCGACGGTAGCTCGAAGCACGGGCGCCCAGCGGGTGTCCGCTGTCGGATCGCTGAGCGGTATCAGGCGGCGGATGTCGAATGCCCCCGGCAGCAACACGAGCGGCGCGCCAGCATAGGCCGGCGGTGGCATGGGTCGGCCGTGAGCGAGGACCCCGGAGGACACAACGCGAGAGCAAAGCAGCGCCGCCACCACGAAGCTGACGACAAACGCTGCGACGAGCACGACCCGCTTTTCCGATCCCGCGTTCCCGCGTGCCATGCCTACCCGATGAACCGAGGATTGGCCTCCATGCCCGTTTGTGGAACCTTCAGCGTCACGAAGTGGGTCGAGTTGACGATCTCGACCACCTTGGCATCGTCCAGCGGGTCATCGAAAGCGTGTGCTGCGGGAAGGAATCCCGCGAGCCGCCTGATCCACGCCGCATGACGCGCCTCGACCGAGTGGATCGCGAGCGCCCCGGCCAGGTAGCTCTTGGACTTGATCAGGGGCGCTTGCCGCTTATAGGCGGCCGTCGCCAGGTCCTCGAACGCGACCGCGGTGTTGCGGAACGCCTCCGGGTTCTCGGTGACGCCGTGAAAATTGAACATCGGCTCCTTGATCGCCGCGGAGCCGAGCAGCTGCTTGAACGCCGTGACGTGCGCGCGCTCGTGCATGCCAACGACGTGCGCTTGGTGGGCTAGGGCACCGTGCAGAGCGCCGATCCGCTCGGCCTCGGTATAGAACGACGCCTGCAGGTATTCGAGCGAGAGCGCGAAGTTGAGGATCACGACGTCGCTCGAGGCTGTTTTGGCGGACGTCACGGATGGCCACGCAGTCGCCGCACCGACCGCGGCCGCCCCGACTCCCACCGTCCGGCGAAGGAACGCGGACCGGGTGTGGCGTGGTATCTGCTCGAACGCTTCGCGCACGGCGCCGTCGACATCGAAATCGTCGATTCGCAGGTAGGTGGAATTGACGTTGGGCATCAGTGCACGATGAATGGTTGGAAGGTTTGCTTGGCTTGAGCGACCGTGATCGGGACGTCGACCGCGACCGGGGCCGGGTCCTTTCCGGCCAGCGCGCGCGCCCACGCGGCGTGCCGGGCTTCGACGGATACGATCCGCGCCGCCGCCGCCAGCGTCGTCGGCGTGAGGTTCACTGCCTGCCCGTTGTAAACGCCGAGACCGGTCTCCTCGAGGGATATGGCCGTCGCGATGAACTTCGCGGGGTCCGTGATCGCGTCGCCGAAACTGAAGCGAGGGCTGGTCCCCGCGCTCGGCCCGAGCGCAGCGCTCACATATCTGACGTGTGCCTGCTCCTCCGCTCCGACGACCTGGACGAACTGCCGCGCCTCGCCAGTCAGTCTTCCACCCCTGAGAGCCGCGGCGTAGAACGCGGCTTGAAGTCGCTCGATCAGCAGCCCGAACGTCAGGATTTCGCGGTCGGTCGCAGCCGAGCCGCCCGAATCCGCCGAGGCGGCGAACTCGGCGCCGCCCACAGCGATACCCGCGAGCGCGCCGACTGCCGCGACAGATCCTTTGAGCAGAGTCCCCCGAGACACGCGCGCCATCAGAGGGCCACGTTCCTGGTCAATCGACTCGCTCCGAGGTAGGGCACCCTTGACCATCTCAGCCTCCCTCTCACTAACTGCCCCACAAACTACCTTCAACTCCATCATCCCACACCGATTCTGACGATTTCCAGCTGCAGCAGATCGTCAAATTCTTCGCGCCGCGACCCGCAGCAGTCGCGGCCGGGGCAGCGGGCATCACTTCTGATCCTCCTCCGCGATCGCGTCACAGACGCCCTCGGTCCTGCATCGCAGTACGGCTCGGAGATGCAGCCGGCCGGGCCAACGCTCGCAGTAGCCGACAATCGTGGCCGACCGATCGGGCACCTCGGGGCCCAGGTCTCGCAGCCGCAATGCGCGGCACGTGGTGGTGCTGCGGGAGACACGGGAGTCGACAACAAACGGCATCGGCGTTCCCCGGACGTTGGTCTTCTCGGCCGCCCGCGACCGGCTGCACGCCACGCCGGGCAGGACCCATCCGCCATCGACCAAGCCGCCCGCCGCGTCGCCGAGGCCGCCAGCCGCCGCGATCATCGCCGGCGCGCGGCTGAGCGCGATCGCCGGCGCCGAACACGACGGCGAGCCACGCGCCCACAAGCGCTCAGCGCAGACGTGCTGCGGCACGCAACCCGCGCCGCCAAGCGCAAAGCGCGAAGCCGACAGCGAATACGAGCACGCGATCACCCGCGCCGGCCGGCTCGGACTCTCCCACCGCGAGATCGCCGCCGCCGCCCACGTCTCGCACGGCACCATCCACGCGATCCTCGCTCGCGCGACCCCGGGCGCGAACAACGGGCGCGCAGACGAGCCGCAGCCCGTGGACGGCGAACCGGGCGAGCTCGCCGCATAGCCGCCGACCGTCACTTACCAGCCGCCGGCACGCCGGCGCGCGGCCCGGCGCCGGGCGCTCCAAGCGCCCGGCGCAGCTCCCGCGCACCCACGTCCGCGCGCTCGGCCAGCCAATCGGTCAGGTCATAGCCATCGGCCCGGGCGCGGGCGAGATCGACGATGCCGCCGCGCACGCCCACCGCCCGCAGGTCGGCCGCGATCCGCGCCGGCGCCTCCCCGCCCCGCGTGGTCACAGTCAAACACCACCGACACATACCGCCCGGCGAACAGCCGCGCCCACTCCGGCTCCCAGGCGTCATCACCCGGCACGGCGATCGCGGGCAGCCCGCGCGAGCGCGCACTGATCATGTCCGGCGGCCCCTCCACAAGGAAAACCCATGTGGACGATTCCGTGCGGGGGTGGGGGATCAGCCCCAGCCGCGTCCCGCGCGCCGCCAACACCTTCGGCGCATGGCCCGTCGCGATGGACCAGAAGCTGCTGTTCGAAGTCGACCTCGCCGACGTCGCCGACGGCGGGGTGGCCCCGGCCAAGCCGCTACGGCTGCTCAGCCGTGCGTCGCTAGTAAACGGCGAGTTGGATCTCTGGGGCGAGCGCGTGTTCACCGATGCGCGTGTGCGCAAGGTGCTCTCGCAGCTGGCCGCTGATCCGCCGCGAGGGTTCCTCAACGCGATCGAGCAGGCCGTGGGGACGCCGGCAGTGCCGCGCGACCGGCTCAAGGAAGAGCGTCGCGCGCGTCTTTGACAGCCAGATTGGAGCGGTCCGCAATTCGGCTGTGGCAACTGAAGCGCCCAAACCCAAGCCGCCAAGCGCCAGTCCAGCGCCGGGACGCCCAAGAGAATTCGGTTGGTCACCACCTCGACGGAAAGTCGGCAGCGATCGTTGACCTCTTCGAGCAGATCGACGAGTGTGGTCGCAGCCTCGGCGCAGATGTCAGCCGGCGGGTCCGCAAGCAGTACTTCGGCTACTTCCGTGGCAAGCGCTCGTTCTTCACCATCGAGATCCAGCGCCAGCGGTTACTTCTCTACCTGAGCCTCGACCCCGCCGACAGCCAAGCCTTGGAACGAGGAGGCAATGCGCGACGTCCGCGAGATCGGTCACTACGGCATGGGCCGCCCCTGGCGGTGTCCAAATGAACGCTCGATAAGGTTAATCATTATGAAGACCGCTGCCGGTCTAGGCTGGGCGTGAGGGGCAACTCTCGACGAAATCCGTTCGCCGCGGGCCCACCCTACGGTTCGCCGATTAGAAGCAGCGGGCAATGGCCGTCCTCGGCGACCCCGGCAAGCCAAGAACCGGGTACCGAAACGGGTACCAAGACAAGCAAATCGGACCCCCGTGGGCCGCACTCAATTTGAGGAAAACGCTGCAAATAGCGATATCCTCACGACCGTTGAGCGACTCATAACCCGGCAGTCTTCGGGCCGAAACCCGAAGATGGAGCGTGTGCGACCGAGACACGAACGGTGCGGCGAGCGAGCGGACCCCTCGAAGGACACGCTCAGCCAATTAGGAGACTGAGTTCTTGCGCCGACCGATCGCAGGCGTAGCCCATCTCTCTGTAGGTGCGGAGGCGTTTCGCGTACATGCGCCGGAGAACCGGCACCTCGACGTCGACATAGTCGTAGATTCGGATGTCTCGCTTGGCGGCGTGGGCGCGGTGGAGGCGGCCGGCGTACTGGACAACCGTTCCCTTCCACGCGATCGGCATGGTCAGTAGGAGGGTGTCGAGCCGTGGGTCGTCGAACCCTTCTCCGAGGTACCGGCCGGTCGCGAGGATGAGTCGGGGCTCGTTCTGTGGCTGCGCGGCGAGTTGGGCCATGGCCGCACGTCTGGCCTTGGGCTTGATCCCGCCGTGGAGAACGACGACGTTGGGTACCTCGTCTCCGATCGACTTAGCGATCCGGTCGAGGTGCTCGCGGCGTTCGGTGAGGACGACGAGAGCGCGGTCCTCACGAACGAGCTCTCGAATGTCGGCGAGGACGAAGTCCAGCCGGTCGACGTCGTTCGCTAGTGCGCCGTAGATCTCCTGAATCGACGCCTGCGTTGGGAGGATGCTTCGGTCGAAGCTCGTGTCCCTGCGAATCACACGCCGCCCCAACGCCTTTCCCGCGGTGACCCTGGGTCCGCTGATCTTGTGGCGGACGGGCCCGCACTGCATCGTGATGATCGGTTGATGACCATCACGCCGGTACGGTGTCGCTGTCAGGCCTGTGACGTATCGGGCTGGGATCGCTGAGAGCACGCGTTCGGCTTGCACTGCCGGCACGTGATGGCATTCGTCAATCACGACGTGGCCGTAGGCCCGGACGAGGTCACGTAGGTCCCCGCTCCGCGCGAGTGTCTGGATCATCGCGATGTCGATTCGATGCGTCAGCCGGCGCCGGCCAGCACCGAGCCTCCCGATCGACTTCGGTGGTATGTCGAGGAACTGGCAGAGCCTTTCGATCCACTGTTCGACCAGGGGTTTGCGGTGGACGAGCACAAGCGTGGAGCATGCGCGGCTGGCGATCAGGTGTGTCGCGAGCACGGTCTTGCCCCAGCCAGGGGGTGCGCACAGGACGCCGACGTCATGCTTAAGGAGTGCGCGGGCAGCGGAGTGCTGCGAGTCGTTGAGACCACCGGAAAATTCGAGCTCGACCGTCTCGCCGGCGACACGTTCGTCGCGTAGGTTGAGCTGGACGCCGAGCTCCCCCACCAGGGAGGCGACGTCAGCTAGGCAGCCACGGGGGAGAGCCAGGTAGCGATCAAGATCTTCGAAGCACCCGATTACACGAGGCGTGCGCGCGACCGACAGCCGCATCCGCTGGAGCTCGGCGAACATCGGGTTGGAGAACGTCGCGAGTCGTTTGATCGCGTGAGCGAGTGTCGGAGGAAGCTTCGAACGATCGATGTAGACGCGATCCGCCAACGTGGTGTCGATCGACTCGGGCAGTCGAGTTTCGCTGAGTCGCTCTCGCAGGGTGCGCGGCGGCCGCCACGGTGGGTCGCTGCGCTCCTCGGCCCGGCGTACGGCGAGGGCCCCGTCCTCGTCGCCATCGGCGATCAGCTCAGTGAGACGGTCCGGCGTGATCTTGGGGAGCGACGCGAGGTATGACCACTGATCGCGATGCGGCTCGAGCCTCTCATCGAGGAATTCGGTGTTGCCAGCGTTGCGGGCGTGGCGTTGTAGGGGTAGCGCAATGAGGCTTCCGAATCCGCCGCTCGGGAGGACATCCTGGCTTGGGAACAGGCGGTCGTAGGAGTCGATGCCGAGCGCCGCACCCACAGCCATGGTGGCCGTGAGGATGGTGAAGCCAAGCCGTCGCGCTTCGGCGGCTGGGACCGGGTCGGTGAAGAAGAACCAGACATGGGCGCCGTTGCCGGATCTGGATCGCTCGATTGCGGGTTGAAGGCCAAGCGAGCGAGCTGTCCGAGTTAGCGCTTCCACGTCGGCGCGCCATGAGCCTCGATCAAGATCGATCGCGAGCAGCCAGCAACGGTCATCGGGAAGCAACGGATAGATCCCGATCACCTCGCGTCCCTGAAGATGGGCCAGGAGCTGACGGTCGTCGAACGTGATGAACGCTGCGTTGCCGCATTCGCCGCAGCGCACCTTGGGCTTGCCGCAGACGCCGCGTTGCCACTCGTTCGCGCACCGCGGTGAGTAGCCAGATCGACTGCCGCTGTGGTTCTCCCAGCGGACGGCGAAGACGTCCTCGCGGCCACGAAACAAATCGCGAAAGATCCGGAGCTTGGAAGCCGGAGTCCAACACTTACTCTCTGCACCTGTCGCGATGCGTGAGCCCCGAAGGCGGTCCAACTCGGCCAAGCGTGCCGCGGCGAGCTCTCGCCGACGATCAAGCTCGGCGAGCTCCTGCCGGGCCGCTTCGATCTCGGCGTCGAGGTCGAAGGCGATGCCGCCATTCTGAATATGGTCCCGGTCGGGCCGGGTTCGTTCAGAAGATGAGGTAGTCACGCACCCAACGGTGAAGCTCGGGGTCGTCGAACAGCAGTGTGAGGAGGCCGGCTTCGAACTCCTTGCCCAGCTCCGCGATCCGTGTGAACAGCTGCGAGTCACGAGCTTCAGCCACGCCGAGCGCGCTCAACTGGATGCGCTGGTCGCTGTCATCGAGGATGGCGAGGAACTCGTCATACGCGTTCAGCGCTCGAACGCCCGGGTCGGGAGCGCCGTGATCGAGGAAGGCATCCGCGATCCGGTCGAGTGGCGGAACCGACATCCGCTCGTCCAGGTAGTCGAGCATGTCGGAGGCGGGATAGCGGTAACAGCCGAGTACGGGCAGGAGTCCGCCGGCGAACAGAGCCTTGCGGGACAGGCGAAGCTTGGCGTTGCGCAGACCCCAGCCTTCGCCCTTCCGAGCCCGCATCTTGCTCTCGAAATCAACCGCAATTGTTCGCCAGTAGCGAACGAGGTCATTGAGGAGGAACCGGGGAGGCCTGTAGTCCTTCACATTGGCGGCTAGGTAGCCGTCGATCAGCGACGTCCGTGCTCGCGCGTGAACGTCCGCGCCGCAGACTGCCACCGATTCGAGAATAAACAGCATCCGGCGGGTGAGATTCGCGTTGGTGTCCTCGTCGCGCCCGATCTTCTCGCGGAGATCCTCGAGCGCGACCGGCTTGCCGAAAATGTCTTCAACGCCGGGCGAGCGGCCGCCGAGAATTCGAGCAACTTGCTCGACCGACAGTCGCGCGCCGTCTCGCACGGAGCCCTCGAATACGACCATGAAGTCGTCATCGCTTTCGCTGGTGATCTCATGACGGCCCCACGACCCGGTTAGGACAGCGGTCGCATCTTCATCGACCTCGACCGACTCGAATCTCTTGCGGCGCTCGCGCAGGCGACGGTTTGTCTCGGCCCGCGCGGCCATGATGTGAGGGAAAGGCTGGCGGGTCGCCGCCTCAAGTCCGGAGACTCCCCGATCAGCGCTCACATTTGTTCGGTGGCTGGCGCCGCGCCAGGCACCACGAACGCCGTCGTCTTCATCTGCGCCGCCCAGCGGTTAGGTGGCAGCGCCTCGAGAATCCACGGCACGTCGCGGCACCGGTTCAAGACGTCGGCGAACAGCCTCTCGTCGTCCTCGGTAAGCGGCACATGATGCCCGTCGTCGAGCGAGCTGAGATGCACGTGTCGCAGTCGTGCACGGAAGCGATCAAGCAACTCGTGCGCCGCGGCCATCGTCGGGTCGACTGCGCGAACGTGCGCCACGTCGAGACAGAAGCCTGCGTGGGGCAAGTCCTCAAAGAACTTCTCCATCTCATCGGCAACGCGCCCGGTGAACTTCCGGTCGTCCATGTTCTCCAGAACGAGCCTGGTACCGAGAGCGCGGTACCGGCCGACGTCCGAGAGAGTGTCCGGGTGGGTCACGACCGACCTCACCCAAAGAGGTAGCCCAGCCAGCATCCCAATGGTTGCTGCTTCATCCGGCGCGCGGCTCTTGGCCGGTGCGTGGATGGCCACATAACGAAACGGCATGCGAGGGTTGGCCCGCAAATACGCGAGCAGTCCCGGCAGCTCATCACCGGAGAGCGCGGAGAGTTCGACGGCGAAGGTCGAGATTCGACACGCTTCGGCGACCAGCCCAGGCCAATCGCCCCTCGCTGAGGCAAACACGCCTGTCGAGATTCCGATGGGATGGTGCGCTGCCAGAGGGCGCGCCGCTGCGAACGTCAAGTCATCGGCGGTGGTGCTCACAAGGCTACGGTAGCGGCCGTGCCCGACGTGATGGGGAGTCGGCTCCGATGGGTGCCCGGGGCGGTCGTCTGACGCCTGCTCGCAGGTCTTTGATGCCTCGCCTACCCCAGCCTGGGGTCTCTCGCCAAGGGGGAGATTTGTCAAACCTGGCGTCAAACGAATCGGACCGAACGAGTCGGTAGTCGGCGTGATGAGAGGGCTATCCAGGTCCCGAAACCCCTGCATTCACGCGGATTTGCTGGCATCAGCTCGAACCACGCGAACGACCCAAACCTGGCTCATAACCCGAAGGTCGCGGGCTCGAATCCCGCCCCCGCTACCTCAAATGGCCTGGAAATCGAGACCTCCGAGCGATCGGGGGTCTTGGTCGTTAAGGGCGTCCCGCCCGCCCGCACTAGCAGCCGTCAGCGCGGCTCCGTGCCCGCCTCTAGCATGGAGGCGATCCTAGGAACGTCGTTGAGGGTGCCGCTCGCGACGTTGATCACGAGTTCGTAGGCCTGGTCGTTGTTGAGCGTCAGGCGCATCCCGTTCATGCCGTAGAACGCGATCGTCGCGGCGAGCGCGAGTCGCTTGTTGCCGTCGACGAGGGCGTGATTGCGAGCGAGCGAGTCAAGCAGCGCCGCTGCCTGCTGATGAATCGTTGGATACGCGGCCTCGCCGAACGCAGATGCTTGTGGCCGTGCGAGCGCCGACTCGAGCAGTCCGAGGTCACGGATGCCCGGTTCTGACCCGAGCGTTCGGGCCGCGACGTGGAGCACTTCCTCGAGGTTGAGGAAGATCACTCGCCGAGCCGGCGCAATGCTTCGGCGAAACGGGGGAGCTCATCGTCGAGCACCTCATCCAAGAGCTCCTGGCGGCTCGTGCGATCGATGTACTCGCGGACTGCCGCTCTGGCGACCTCCTGCATCGAACGCCCTTCGCGCTCGGCGCGCCGGCGCAGTGCGTCGGTTTCCTCGTCGCTCAGTCGCAACGTCATTGCCATGCCGTGATGGTATCATGGGTGATACCACTTGGGCGTTCCGTGCGCGTAGGCGACTGCTGCGTTCCGTGTCGAACTTGACGCAGGATTGCGACGGATACGTCTTGTTCCGTTACAGACTTCTGCCGCATGCTCTGGGCCATGACGACGGGACCGTTCCTGCGAGGATCGATGTGTCATCCCGACACGCCCGACTGGAGGTCACTCGAGGCATTGCTCGGCTCAGACGAGCTCTGCGCGCACTTCATGTGGATGCATGACGTCGTGCTCGATGATGGAACAGTGCTGCACGCGTACAAGCATCGATGGACGCGGTGTTACTTCCATTTGGCCGATGATGGTCGCGCGTTCTACTACGTGACTCGCGATCTGTACCACGAGGTCGCTCCACGCACGGCGATCAAGGCCGTATTCGCCCAGTGGGAGTGCTGCAAGCCAACGCCGGAAGAGAGAACCGCACTCCGCGCGGCCCTGCGAAGAGCTGCGAAGCGCGACGCATCGGACTGACGTCGCGCTAGGTCGACAGCGACCGAAGAAGCCGGCGCTTATGACGATGAACTCCAGGGCGTGGCCACCTCAGCGGAGCGGCTCCAGCAGGTCATCGGCTACGAGCTCCTCCTCGATCTGGCGGCCAGCGTCGAGCATGGACTCCGCGAGCCTTGGATCCCAGCACGCCTCGACGGGCGACCCGCTTAACGGTGCGGCATGCGGGTGAATCGCCACGGCGCGCAGATAGGCGTCACGGTCGAACTCCCACGGCTCGACGGGCAGTCGCCGGTGTAGGAAGTTGCCGATCGTGAGCCCGCCCCAGTCGAAGTCGCCGTGGTGGCGCAGCCGAGCACCGGCGGCGGCGAGTGAGCGGAGCAGCACCATCGCGGCCGCGCGCGGTTGACCGTTTGTGCAGACGATCGGCGCGGCGCGCGCCCCGAGCACATCGGCGGCGAGCGCGATGACCGACGGGTTTTCCACCACGAGGACGGCGTCGATCCCCTGCCACCGTGGCGGGGTGCGGACGAGCTGGCGGAGCGTGAGCCACAGCGGCTCGCCGCCAGCGCGGGCGGCGGCCAGGAGCCTTCCGGTGTCGGAGGCGTCGCCGGGGAGCCCGAGCGTCAGCACGATGCTCGACAACTCGTCACACAGCACGCCGACGGCGGCCCAGGCCTCGCGCCGCGCCTCGGCCGGAGACTCATCGGGCCCCGGAGCCTCGAGCCCGGCGAGGGCGCGGGCGGCGCTGAGCGCCAGCGTTCCTAGCGCTGAGCCCTCGTCGAGCGCGTGAGCGCGGCCGGTGGCGCGTGCAGCGAACGTGCTCAGTGACTCGCCGCCAGGCCTGGGAAGCGCCGCGACAACCCGCGCGAGCGTGTCAAGGAGCTCTCTTCCCGCCGTGGGTGAGCCGCCCGCGAGCCGCTTCACGACCCCGGTGATCCGGATCCGGACGAGCCACTCGGCGAGCTCAGCGCGGCCGGCGCCCGCCGCCTCGATCCGCCTGAAGGCCTCGGCCCATGCGCGTTCCTCGTCGGCGATCCGGGCAGCACGGACCGGCACCGGGCCGGTGAGCGTCACGACGGCCCCGACGAGACCGCCCTCGTGGACCCCGGAGCGGCGCAGCAGCGCGTCCAGTTCGTCGAGGGAGACGGTCAGGCCGCGAGCGGCGCGTGGCGGGCGGCCGAAGAGCCGCGCCACGGCGTCGCGCTCGGCGGGAGTGGCGGAGGGCTGGGCGATCGTGCCGTGCGTAGGGTGCCCTCGCTCGATCCGCCGCCGCACCCGGTCGAGCACCCAGGCGAGCTCAGGATCCCCCAGGAGCCGGTTCAGCCGTTCGCGGTCGACGCGTCCCACAGCTGCGGCCCGTCGGGAGGTGCGGTGGTGGCGGCGACCGGCGGCGACTCCGGCGCGGGCTCGACGCGGATGCGCCCCGCACCGTCCCACTCCCAGCGACTTACGAGCACCGCCGCGACACCGTCGATCCGCGAGAGCTGCGCGATCGCCAGCCCGGGGACCTCCGCGTAGCAGCCCCATTCGCGCTCGCTCGTCATCACCACGTCGAGGTCGAAGGCGGCGAGCAGGCCGAGGCATTGGGCGCGTGCCCCGTCGTCGACGCCCGCGAACGCCTCGTCGAGCATCACTAGCCGCGGTGCGTGCGGGTTGCCCGCCGAGCTGTAGAACGACGATGCGGCGGCGAACAGCGGAAGGCTCGCCGCCAGCACGCGCTCCCCGCCGGACGACGGACCGGAGGCGGGGTGCCATGCGCCTCCCTGCCGGCGCTCGACGTTGAACCGGTGCCATTGCCGGTAGTCGAGCGCTTGCGTGAGATGCTCGAGCCAGGTGCCCGTCGCGTCCTCGGCGCGGATCGCCTTGATCTGGTTCTGCAGGAAGCCGCCGACCGCGGCGCGATCCGCGTCCGACCACGCGTCTGTCGTCTGGCGGAGGAGCCGGACGCGCGCGTCGGCGAGGCCGTCGGGGCCGGCGGGATCGGCCGTCCAGCGCAGCCGCAGCTGCATGCCGGTGCTCGTCGGCCGCTCGGCCAGCTCGCGGTTCGTGTCGGCGACGCGCTTCTCCGCGGCAGTTATCAGCTCCTGCAGCGTGCTCGCCACCTCGCCGACCAGATGATTTTCCAGGATCTCGCGCTCGTGGGCGTCGAGCAGCCGCCGGCGCTCATCCACCTCCGTGGCGAGCGCGGCGGTAAGTGTCGGCAGGCTCGTCGTGTGTCCGCGGAACGTGACCTCGATGACGATTCCCTCCTCGCGGAACGATGCGGCGGCGTTGTTGCCGTGGCGTCGCAGCGCGTCGGCGAGGGCGCCGAGCTCGTCGGTCACCTGTCGCTGCAGGCGCTGCCAGCGCGCGTTGTCGTCGGGGTCGGCGGACAGCGACTGCTCGATCTCGCGCGCCACGCGCAGCGCCTGGGTGATGTTCCACTCCGCGTCGGGGTCGAGCACCTCGGTCCCGGGCAGCGCCACGGCGATGAGCCCAGTGGTCGCAAACCGGCGGAGACTGTCGACCGCCAAGAGCCTTGCGTCCGTCGCGACCTCCAGCTGGTGGCGGAGCTCCTGGCTAAGGGCCTCGGCGGCGCCTTCAGAGCGCTGGGCCTTCCCGAGCCGGTCCTCGGTGCCCCGCTGCGCCACGTCGTTGGCATTGAGCGCGCCGGCCAACTCGGCGAGCCTGCGCTCAAGCTCGGCGATCGCCGCGCCCGCGGTCGCCTGCAAGGTGTCGCGGCGCTCGACAGCCGCCCCCAGGTGGTGCTCGGCCTCGGTGAGCCGCGCCGCGGTTTCGTCATGCTCGGACTCCGCGGCGTGCGCGTCCTCCGTCGCCCGGCGGCGCGCATCCGCGGCGCGCTCCCGTCGCGAGATTGCCGGCCAGAGCGCGGCGAGCGTCTCTCGGAGGCGGCCGAGCGCCACTTCGACCTCCGCCAGCTCATCGCCGCCCGGGGGCAGGTCGAGATCGGCGGCGTCCGCGTGCAGCGTGCGATTGGCCTCCTGCTCGGCGGCGTGCGTCTGCTGCTCGCGGGCGCGGGCGTCGTCGAGGCGCGGCGCGAGCGAGATGAGCTCAGCCTCGGTAGCGGCCAGCGCAGTGTCCGCGGCGCGGACTGCGGCGTCCGACGGCAGCGCTGCCAGCTCGCGTTCGAGCTCGGCGTGGCGGCGGGTGAGTTCGGCGAGCTGCCGCTCGATAGCGGTGAGCTCGGCCCCGGCGGTAGTGGAGCGGTCCCGCAGCTCAGCGAGGCGTGCGTGCCGGGCCGCTTCACGCGCGGTGTGGCCGATGAACGCGGCAGCCTCTTTGTGCCACGCGCCGCGCAGCACGCCGTTACGAAACCGGCCGCCGCTGGTGACCCACACGGGCTCGTCGCTCTCGCCGAGCCCGATGCCGACGAGGAGGCGGTGCACATCTGCCTCCGACACGCCGGCGACGTCGCCGATCGCCGGCACCAGCGCATCCGCCAGCCGCGGCCCCGCGCACGCCCCGTCGGTTGCGGCGAGCAGCACGTCCTCGGTGTCGGGATCGACCAGCTCGCCGGACGGCGTGACCCAGCCGTCCAGCATCCCCGCGGTCTCGAGCGCCGCTTCGATCCCGGCACGATCATCGGGCGAGACGTCGTGCCGGAAGTCGACGAGCTGCCACAGCGGTGCGCCGGCGCGGTGCTTTCGGGTGTCGGGTTCCCGCGTGTAGGGGGCGCGAGGCGTGGGGTGAGCACCGGACTCCAGCTCCTCGATCTCGCGCTGCAGCCCATCGATCACCGTGCGGATCTCGTCGGCGCCGGCGCTGGTCTGCACCTGCGCTCGCTCGATTCGCCGGGCCGCGTCGCGTCCGGCGGCGGACACTGCGAGCTCCAACGGGTTGGCGCCGCTCACCGTCTCGAGCCACGCCTCGAGGGCGGCCAACGCGGCAGCCGTGTCGGGGAGAGCCAGCTCGCGCGCGGCGGTTAGGTGGGCGCGGACCGCGCGCGCGTATGCGGCGGAGGAGTCACGGACTCGCGCGAGCGCATCGTCGCGCCGCGCGGTCACCACGGCGTGCTCGGTGACAAGCTCCTCGGTGTGCGCCCGCGCCCGCGCGAGCGCATCTCGCGCGTGTTCGAATCGCCGCAGGAGAGTCCGCACGCGGCCGATCGCCGTCTGCTGGCGTGCGGTCAGCGCCTCGGTGCGCCGGCGAAGCTCGGCGGAGCTGGCCTCGGAGAACGCGTCGCCCACCGCAGCGGCGATGCGCGCGCGGTTGGCGTGGTCATCCGCCTCGCGCTGGACGGCGGCGAGCTCGGACGTCGCGTCCGTCTCCTCGGCCTCGGCCTCGGTGAGCCGGTTGCGAAGCTCGGCGATCCGCCGATCCAGACGCTCGACCGCGCGCTGCGCGTCCGCGCGCCGCTGGCTGGCCTGATCTGTCTCCTCGCCGGCCCGACGCAGCTCCCGTGCGCTGCGCGCCGCGGGGTCGTCCTGGAGCGCTTGACGCCGGGCATCGAGGCGCGTCCGGTCGGCTCGAAGCGCCTCCAGGGTCTCCCGTGCGTACGTGAGCTCGGCTTGCGCGCGCGCATGATTCTCGTCGGCCTCGCCGAGCTCCCGGCTCAGGCGGTCGAACACGGTCTGCGCCTGCCGCACGGGTGTGGCGCGGCGCCGGGTCGCCATCCGCGCGTACGCGCGGTATGTGGTCAGGTACCGCTCGGAGGCGTCGCGCGCCTCGACCATCGCGGCGAGCTGCTCGCCGTCCTCCTCGAGCGCGCGGAAAGCCTCGGCGACATCGGCCATCATCGCTTGGTCGAGCGGGGGTAACGCACCCGTGAGCGCGTCGGACAGCCCGCGCTCGTCCGGGCGCTTGGACAGCTGCGGCGCGCGGATCTTGATCAGCAGGTCGATGAGCCCCCCGTAGCGCACATCCCCGAGCCCGAACAGCCGCTCGTCGACCGCTCGGCGGTGGTCACGCGCTCGGCGGTGCACACTTCCGCGGGGGCCGATTGCGTCCTCGAGCCGGTCCGGCGTCAATGCGACGCCCGTAGCGTCGACCAGCCTGAGGTCCTCGCCGACGCGCTGGTCGGTGACGAAGAACCAGTGCGCGGCGATCCCGCGGCCCTTCACCGCCTTCATGCCGCAGCCGATCGTGCAGAACGCGACGCCGCACTCGCCGAGACGGCCGAGCTCGAGCCACGCGTAGCCGAGCCGCTCATCGTGAGGATGCTCGCCACCGAGAAGCAGATTCCACTCCATCCGTTTGCCCGGGTCGGCGTCGGGCTCGATGCGGTGTGCGGAGAGGTCGCCGTCGAACAGGAACGGAAGCGTGAGCGCCAGCACCTTCGACTTGCCGGTCCCGTTGTTGCCGCGCAGCAGCAATCGCCCGTCGCGGAACGAGAACTCCTCCTGGTCGTAGTAGAAGAGGTCGACGAGCCCGAGCCGCAGTGGCTGCCAGCGCTCGCGGGCCGGTGCGGGCAGGCGGCTCACGCGATCCTCTCCGTTTCCGGCGGGAGTGTCGGCGTCCTCAGGCCGAACCGCGCGAGCGCGGGAAGCGGATGGACGACGTCGGCGGTCCGGCGGATGAGGCGCAGTGCTGCGAGCCGCTCCAGCGCATGCTCCACGAGTCCGACCTCGGCGCCCGGATCGCGGGTGCTACGTCGCCAATGCCCCCGATGCTCGTTCGCGAGCTGGCGGACCAGCGCGTGCAGCTCGCCGATCGGGCAGCCGGAGAGCTCGTCGTCCGCACGACCCGCGAGGTATTCCGTGGTGAGCAGTGCGACGTGACCGTCGGTGCCGACCTCGGGCATCCGCACGTCGGTCAGCTCGTCGCGCGGATCGACCATCGCGATCCCCTCGGCGCGGATCTCGGCGACGAGGCCGACGCGCTCGGAGATCCGCTTGGTCAGCGCGGAGCGCTGCGAAGTGATGTACGCGAGCTCGGCGTCCGACAGCTCGTCGAAGTAGACGACCGGTTCGTCGAGCAATCGCCGGGTGAGCCGGTGGCGGATCGCGCGGGTGCGGAGATCCTCGGAATGTGGCTCGGGCTCGGCGGCAAGCTCCCGCAGCCGGGCGTCGAAGTCGTGCGGGGCAATCGTCGACGGACCGCGGGGCGCGCTTATCAGCACCGCCAGCACGTGCCGTTCGACGTCGTAGAGGACGTCTCCGGCCTCGCGAACGAACGTATCCTCGTCCCCCGCCACGCGGGCGAGCGCACCGAGCTCGAGCAGGACGCGCACGACTGCCACGAGGTCGCTGCGCTCCTCGCGTCCGCTCAGCTCGAACTCGACGCCCGCGGTGGCGAGACGCTCGTCGTCCGCCGCCACGATGATCCCCTCGGCAAGTCGGCCGAGTGTGATCTGCGCGTCCGCCCGTTCCAGGACCGACAGCGCGAGGCAGAGGAGTACGTAGCGCCGACGGCCGAACGGCAGCTGCGATCGCGGCTCGCGCGCGGGATGGATGCCGTCCGCGTCCGGCTCGGCGACCTTGAACAGCCGCGCGACCTCGGTGTCGACGTGCAGGCGCCAGCCGGTGTTCTGATCGAACCAGTCGCGCAGCTCTGTCGCATGCCGGCGCACGAGGCGGAATGCGTCTGGGTCGGCTCCGTGACGCAGGAGCGGGCGGCGCAGCACGCCGCGGGTGGCGCGCGCCAAGTCACGGTCACGCGCTTCCTGGAGCGCTGCGTCGAGCGTGGGGCTCACGCGACAAGCCTCCGCGCAGCAGTCGTCAGGTCGATGATCTGGAGGACGTGGTCGCGCCCGCGGAAGACGCCAGCGTCGGTGCTGACCTCCACCGACGCGGCCCCGGGAACCGGGGTGAGCCGGATCTCCAAAGATCCGTCGCGGGTCGTCGTGCGGATCTCGCGCTCGCCGGGGCGCTGCTCGGCCAGCGCCTCGCCGAGGAGCGCCAGGAACAGCGAGAAGGCCTCGGCATCGAGATGGCCGAGGTCGCTTAAGCGGATCGGGTGCGCGGTGACAAGACGGGCGCGTGCTGTCGCGGTCTGCTCAGCCTCTGCGGCGGCGCGCTCGGCAAGCAGCCGCCGCTCCACGCGGCGGTCGATCACCCGGTTCGGTTTCCCCCGCCGCTCGTAGCTACCGGTTCGGCGCAGTCGGGGGCTGATCATCAGCGGCGGCGCCTCACACCACGACGTGAAGGGGGAGACCGGGTCCTTGAGGCGTGCCTGCGCGGTGTCAGCGTCGACCGTGAGATGGCGGGAGCTGTGCAGCCCGAACGTCGCCTGCCACAGCCGGTGCATCGCGGCCTCGTCAGGTGCCTGCGCGAACCATACGGCGAGTTCCCGGAAGTCGGCGGTGCGGTCGGAGCGGCCCGCGCGGCGCTCGTTCAACAGCGCCACGACCGCCAGCAGATCCGGGATCGCCTTGCGTGCGCGGGCACGGAGCAGCTTCGCCTGACTCGGGTGCTCGGGCGAGGAGATGAACCACTGCTGGAGCCCGAGCCAACGTTCGTGCAAGGAGGCCAGCTCGGCCGCGAACGCCTGCTCGCGGAAGTCTTCGCCCGCGCCGGGACCAGGCGCGGTGTCCTCTGCGTCGCGGCGCGCAACGAGCGCCAGGAGCCGATCGATGCCGCCGGGATCGAGCCCACCGAGCAGCTCGGCGATCTCGCCGCCGACCCCGGTGAGGTCCTTGATGAACCGCTCGAGGTACTCGATCAGGCGGTCCTTGTAGGCGCGGAAGGCCTCGGTGTCCAGCTCGTACAGGTCGATCGTCCTCTGCAGCGAACCCATGAACGCCTGCGCGTTCTCGGCCAGGTCCACGCAGCGCCGCACGAGATCGCGCAAGAGCAGTCCGCCCGCCGCCACGTCCGGCTCTGTCTCCCGCGTCAGCTCTTGGAGAGCGCGCAGCCCGTTGGCGATGTCCTCCAGCGCGACTGCCTGCAACGCTCCGGGCCGGCCGAGCCGTTCGTCGAATAACGCCAGCGATCGCTCAGCCGCCTCGCCCGCGTGGGTGAGCTGGTACAGGAAACGCGCGCGGTGGAAGTCCTCGACGCTCGTCACCCGGCTCGTGTCTGGATCGGCGCGTAGGTTGCCCCAGTCGACGAGCTGTGTGAGCGCATCGGTGACCGCCCTCGGATCGGCCGGACCGTGTGCTGCGAGCTCCGCCACGACGTCCTCGGTGCGCAGGTGCACGACGAACCGGCGCTTGGCGGCGACGAATGCCAGCATCACCCGCCGGTAGAGTCCGGCATTCTGCGCCGCCAAGTAGGCGAAGGGCTTGAACCGCCCGGCTTCCGGCTCCGGCGTTTCGAGTGCCATCGTTCTGCGGACGGTCGCAGGTGGGTCGGACGGAATGTCGACGATCTGTCGTCGCCTCAGCGCGTTCCGTCCGCTGCCGCGTCTACTTTCCGTCGCGCAATGGTGCCCGAGCCGCCGTCGATCCGGATCCGCACCGACGAGCTGCGCACCGTCCGCGAAGCGATGCGCGACTTCGGCTCGCTGCTCACCGAGCTCGAGGGCGGCGAGGTCGAGAAGCTTGTGCTCACCCAGCGCAACCGGATGCGCGCGGTCGTGGTGTCAGTTGAGCGCTGGAGCAAGCTGGAGCAGGCGCTTGCGGGAACTCGCGGAGGGTCCGGTGCGCAGGATGGTCGGGATGACGAGGCCGCTCTCCCTCCCGACCGGCCCGAAATCGCGGCTTAGACCCGCTTCGTCGCGGCGATCGGTGGCGTCTAACGCTTGGGCGTGCGCTCCACGATCCAGGTGAGCCACCGAATCTCAGGACCCCAAAAGCCCTGCCGACACCGGCCGACTGAGACCCCGAGGGCCGCCGCAAGGTGGCCTTCGTCGTTCGGGGTTAGCGTGACCGTGAGAGGCCCGGTCAAACGCGTGTCAAACACCGTCGTGCGGATGCTTGGGCAGCGGGCAGGATGTCAAGCCCTTACGGCAGCTCCGGGCCCTAACCCCGCCGGCGCTCCGGCTCGGGGCCGCGCCGGCGGGCGAGATCGGCGGTCGCGACGCGACGGCGGGCTATCGTGTGCGCGCCGCGAGCTCGCGCAGCGCCTTCGCTAGGCGAGCGCGCGGCCTCGCATGGAGGCGCGTCACACGGCGCTTGTCGTTGTCGATCCCGGCCGACCGAAGCACGGCTGCACACTGGTGCTCGTCAAGTTGCTCGATCGCCTCGAGGAGGTCGAGCACTGACATCCGGGCCGAGGAGGTGGCCGGTCCGACGAGCCGATGCTCGAGGGCATGGGCCGCGCCCTCGAGCGCGGCCTCACGGCTCTGAGCTGCGCGCAGCGCGTAGGCGAGACCGACGCGCTGTGCGTCGGCGATGACGCCAGCGCCGCGGTGCCGGCGGCCGCCCGCACCGGCGGGTCGACGCCGTCCGGTTGACGATTCTCGACGATCGGGCGGTTCGACCGGAGCGGGCGCCACGAGCCCAGCCTCGGTCAGGAAGCGACTCGCCGATCCTTCGGTCCAGTGAACGGCGAGCGTCCGCCGGGCCCGGGTGAACGCCACGTAGGCGAGCCGGCGCTCGGCTTCGATTCCCTCGCCGGCGGCTCTGTCTTGCGGGCTGACCTCGAGGGAACGACGATGCGGGAGCTGGCTGTCCTCGCAGCCGAACACGTGCACCTCTGGCCATTGTCGGCCCTTGGCGCGGTGGATCGTGGTCAGCTCGAGGCCGTGCAGGTCGTCGCGGATCGCCGCGAGGGCATCGCTCCGGGCCTGCAGGAGCGTCGCGTACTCCGCAACCGTCTTGCCTGACGCTTCGCGCCCGGCATGCTCGAGTACCTCGAGCTCGATTCGCTCGGTGCCCCCGAATGCCCGCTCGTGCTCGCCGAAGTACTCGTCGAGCCCGCCGGGGCCGCGCAGGTAGCGGACGAACCGGCCGGCGTCGGTGATCGCGGCCAGCGCATCGAGGACCCGCGCGGCCTCGTCGAGCCTCACGCGCTGGCGGGCTCCGGTCTCGAGCGCCGCGAAGCTCTCGCTGAAGGAGCGGCCGGCTCGGAGCAGGGTCGCCACCTGGTGTTCGGCGTCGAGCGGCAGACCGCGGGCGGGCGCCCGGCACACCCGCGCGACGTCGTCGGGCTCGGCATGCTGTGGGGCCGCGCAAAGCCGCACGTACGCCTCGAGGGCGCCGCGAGCGCCGGCTGGCTCGAACACCGGCTCGGGCGCGGCGATCCGCACCCCGAGGCCGGCACACGCCAGCGCGACGGTCCGCAGCAGGTTGGTCGTACGAGCGAGTACGACGATCTCACCGCGCGTGCCGCCGTCCAGCGCGCTCGCGACCTCGCCGGCGCCGTGCTGTTGAGTCTCGTGCTCGTGCAGTCGCAGCACCGGCTCGCCTCGGGCGGCGGACGCTGCGTGGATCGGCTTCGGGAAGCGGACCTCGTTGTGCTCGATCAGCCGCCGCGAGGCTTCGACGACCTCGCGCGGGCAGCGATAGTTGTGCGCGAGCGAGATCCGCTCGAGCCCCGGATAGGCGAGGTCGAGCTCGATGATCCGGCGCACGCTGGCCCGGCGCCATCCGTACAGGGTCTGATCCTCGTCGCCGACGCAGAAGAACCCATCCTGAGGCGCCGCGAGGATCCGTACGAGCAGCTCCTGCGCCGGCTCGATGTCCTGGTACTCGTCGACCAGAACCTGCCGGAAGCGGCTCTGCCAGCGCCAGCGAAGATCGGCGTCCTCACGCAGCGCCCGCACTGCGGCGAGCACGAGGTCATCGAAGTCGTGGACTCGCCCCTCTGTCAGCTGGCGTTCATAGTGCTCGTAGATGATCGCCAACGTCTCGCCGTCCGGATGCCCGTCGGCCTGCTCGGCGAACTCGCGCGGCGTCGCCAGCAGCCCGAGCTTGATCCCGCTGATCGCGGCACGTGCGTCCGCCGGCTCCACCCACGTGCCCGTCTCGCGCAACCCGATCGCGCACAGGCGTCGCCATTGATTGAACGACGGCTCGCGCACCCCGTTCCGGCGCGCCAGCCCCTCCTCGCGCATCAGCCACCAGCCGACGCTGTGGAACGTCCGGGCGGCGACGGACTGTACCCCGACGGCCCGCAGGCGCTCCTGGAGCTCAACCCGCGCGTCGCGGTTGAAGTGGTGCACAGGATCTGCTCTGCGGGCACGCCGCGGCGGAGCAGCTCGCGCACGCGCTCGATCAGGACCGCCGTCTTGCCGCTCCCCGCGGGCGCGATCACCTGGACGACACCGTCGTGGGCGTCGACAGCACGCCGCTGCTCGGCGTCGAGCTCGACCGCGGCAGACGGCATCGGCCCTGGGGGCTCGGGCACCGAGAAGCCGCGATACAGACGTGTGGCACCGTGGATCGCGCGCTCGAGTGTGTACGGATAGGCGAAGTCAGGGTCGACGTACGCCTTTGGGGGCAGGCGGGTGAGGCGCTGTTCGCTCTCGATCACCAACGCGGTCCCGGACCGGAGCGCCGGCTCGAGCACGTAGCCGTGCAGCGCCGCGAGATCATCCAGATTGCGGATCCGGACGCCGACGACGGCCAGCCGATCCGCTCGCGCGACGCGGTCGAGCCAGTCCTGCGCTGGGTTGTCGATGCTCTTACGCCGCCCGTCCACCCTGCGCGCGGCCGCGACGACCTCCCGTCGCAGCGTGGTGAACTCGATCAGCTCATGCCCCGCGGCCACCAGCGCGCGGCGATCAACCGCCGCGGTCCAGGTGAGGCTCGGGGGCACCGCGTGAATGTACTTCCCGCGCTCCGACGGTCGGGTCTGTCACCAGCCGCGCGCGGGATCGATCCCCAGCCCGGCCGTCAACGCGCGTTCGGTCAAGGTCACGAGTGGCGGGTCGGTCCCGTACATTGCCGCGGTCTCGTTCAGCGCTCGCTTGATCCCAGCCGCTCGCGCTACTGCGCTCGCCACCGCGGCTGCCACCGCTTCGTCGGTGGCGATCGGATCTGACCGCTCCGGTAGCCGCCACCGTGCGGCGAGGCAGCGGATCGCGAACGGCAGCCCGGACTGCTGAAGCTCCGTCTGCCACAGCAGCAAGGCGACGGGGTCGAGCGCGACGATCGGTGTTGGGGCTCGTTCCCGCAGGCGCCACCCGATCTCTGCCGTCTCACCATTCAGCGGAGGGAGGGCCAGCGGATGCGGCGCCGGCATGATCTCGCCGACAACGGGCTTGCCCGCCGCGATCCACCAGAACATCGCGTACGGGTACACCTCGCCGCTTGCCTTGACGTTCCCGACGGTCAGCTCGGGAGCCCCTGGGTGGCTCGGGTAGGTGGACGCGGCCATCTCCTCCACGTAACCGCCGGGGGGAACGCCGATTGCATACAGCGGACCGGCGCGTCCGTACAGCCGGTAGAGGGCGCGCAGCGGTGAGTCGCGTGCGGTTTTCTGGCGGGGCCAGCGGCCGCCGTTGGCGACGCAATCCCAGAACGTGAACGCAACCTTGTTGCCAGTTCGCTTCACCTGCCCGGGACTCGACCGCCGGCTGGGCAGCCGGGCGGTGGCGCTCGGCGACCCAGTGAATTGGGATCTGTTGGGGCGAGCGCGCGGCTCGTCCGATGCCCGGCGCTCCGGCACGACGTCGGCGTGGCGCCGACGGCCGAGGGACTCGTCATCGGCCCCGGGCTCGCTCGACGTTGAACTCCTCGTCGACGCCGAACTCCTCGGGCTGTCGGATCGCGCGGCTGCGCCCGCCGTCGGCGCGGAACCGCTCGGCGCCGTGCACGCTTGACAGCCGAGCCGCTCGCGCGTCGCGACGAGCGGCTCGGGCGCGTCGCAGGCCGGGCAGCGGACGGGGGCGAACTCGCCGGCGGCCGGAACCCAGGTGAGTTCGAACCCAAACCGCCGGGTTCCGCGGCGGACTTCGGCCGGCAAGACGAACGCCGGCAAGTGCTCGAGACGCAGGCGGAACGGCCGCAGCTCGTGGCGGGGGCGATGCTCGTCCTCGATCTCGCGGCAGCGCCGGTCGCGTTCGGCACGCGTCGCCTCGGCCTGGGCATCGAGCAGACGGACGCGATCCGGCGCCGCGTTGGCACGCCGGCGGGCAATCGATTCGAGCGCGGACGCGTAGTACGCGTTGGCCCTGGCCAGCTCGGTGTCGAGCGCGCGCCGTGCGTGCGAGGCGAGGGACGATTCTCGCCTCAGCGCGCGCTCCTCGAGCTGCCGGTGGGCGGCCGGAATCGCCGCAGTCAGATCCGCCTCGAGCCTACGCCTTGCGCCGTCCGGGACGGGGAGAAGCGCCCGACCCCGCACCGTGCTCATGAGGCGCTCGCTGACCGCGGTTCCGGTACGAGCGTCGACCCACACCTCCTGCTGCTCGTGGAAACGGAGCGCCAGCGAGGCCGCAAAGCTGACCATCGCACCGACGCGCAGCAGCGGCAGATAAGCGGCGATCGGCTCGCCGGCGGCATCGATCCGCCCGTGCTCAACCGACACCAGCTCGCGCGCGCGAGCCTCGAGCGTCGAGCGAGTCGGCGGCCGCGAGGCCGGCCACGGCAGATACCCGTAG
The DNA here is from genome assembly GCA_963811135.1 of uncultured Solirubrobacterales bacterium. Classification (GTDB taxonomy): domain Bacteria; phylum Actinomycetota; class Thermoleophilia; order Solirubrobacterales; family Solirubrobacteraceae; genus Palsa-465. The sequence continues at coordinate 30,883 of CAWEQG010000020.1, forward strand.
CCCGTGTCCCCCTCGGCCAGGACCGCAGCGGCGGCTCGCTCGACCTCCGGGTGCCCGGCGATCAACAAGGTCGCCCCATCCTCGCGAGCGACGTCCGGCTTGGCTGTGACCATCGCCTCCTCGGGCAGTCCGCTGTCCTGTCGCAGCGCGTCGGGCAAGAGCACCAGGGCGTGATCGTCTCGATCCTCGACGAGCGCACCCTCGCGCTCGGCGTAACGGAGCCAGAAGCTCAGGGCGGGCTCGTCGGTCAGGAGCGGCACGGGGCCACCTCTCTCAACCGGCCGTCACGAGCTCGTCGATCCGCTCGCGGGTGCCAAGGTAGGCGACCCGGGCGCTGGCGAGGTCGTCGCCGACCCGCTCGAGCCTGGTCGCGAACTCGTCGTCGTCACGGCTCGCGATGTACTGCTCGAACACGAGCGACTCGAAATCGAGCTCGTCGGCGAACCGCCCGAGGATCATGTCGAGCTCGCCGACCACCAGCTCGAACAGGTTGATCTTGGCCTGAAGCACCTCGATCAGGTGCTCCTCGAGCGTGCCCCGCGAGACAAGGTTGGTGAGTTGAACGTCGTGCTGCTGCCCGATGCGGTGGATTCGCCCGAGTCGCTGCTCGATCTGCATCGGGTTCCACGGCAGGTCGAAGTTGACCATCACGTGACAGAACTGCAGGTTGCGACCCTCGCCTGCCGCCTCCGTGCTCAATAGCACCTGCCCGTCGCGAGCAAAGCGCGCAATCGCGGCATCCTTCTCCACGCGCGTCAAGCTGCCGTGATAGATCGCGGCATCGAAGCCGTGACCGGTCAGAATGCCGTGCAACGCCTCGAGCGTCCGGCGGAACTGCGTGAACACCAACACCTTCTCGCCGCGTGACCGGAGGCGTTCGAGCAGCTCGACCAGCGCCGCGGCCTTGGCGCTGCTCGGCACGCAGGCCGCACGCAGGGCCAGATCCTCCCATCCGAGCCGCGCGAGAGTGGCGGCGCATGCCCACGGACTCGAACCGGCGAGCTGCTGGACGCTGCGCAACACGAGCCGCTTGGCGGCGGTCGCCTCACGCGCCGCTTCCCGCACCCGAGAGGAGATCGCGCGATACAGCTCTGCTTCCGCGGCCGAAGGAGCCACTCGAATCGTCTCAGCCGTCCGGCGCGGCAGCATCACGTTGATCTCACTGCGGCGATGGCGGACCATCAGGTCACGCAAGGCAAGCTGCAGCGAAGCGATGTTGCGGACCTTTGTGCCCTCGCCGTGACCGTGCTTGGCGCGGAACTCGGCAGCGCCGCCGAGCAGCCCCGGGCGGACCAAGCTGACGAGTTGAAACAGGTCCGACAGCCGGTTCTCGATCGGAGTGGCGGTCAGCAGCAGCATGTACCGCGTCCGCAGCGAACGAACCAGCCGTGCCGACGCCGTGCGCGCGTTCTTCAAGCGGTGGGCCTCGTCGGCGACGACGAGGTCCCACTCGACATCCGTCAGTTCGGCGCGCAAACCATCTCGTCTGGCGGACGCGAGCGAGGCGACCACGATCGGGGCGACGCCCTCGGCCGACGGCGCCCCGAAGCGGCGGTCCGCGACCACGCACGGCAGGGCGAACTTGCGCTCGAGTTCCTCGGACCATTGCCCGACGAGGCCGGCGGGGGCGAGAACGAGGACACGCCCCGCCAGCCCGCGCAGACGAAGTTCGCTCAACACGATGCCGGCTTCGATCGTCTTGCCGAGGCCGACTTCATCAGCCAGGATCGCCCGGCCCTGCATGTGGCGCAGCACCCGCGCGGCCGCCTCCAGTTGATACGGGAACGGTTCAAATCGCAGCCGCGGCATGCACATGAACGTCTCGAATCCTGGCCGCGCCCACATCGCTACCGCTTGGTCGACGAGCGAGGAGCGTTCATCGTGCACGCCTGAGCCCTCCTGTAAGCGCCGCCGCAGCACGTCATAGAGATCGGGCGCTGCCCCAGGAGCCCCCGTCGACGGGAGCCAACCTCGGGCCGGCTGGGGGGGACCGGTGCCGGCCGAAGTAGAAGGGCGTCGGGCGGTTTGTGGCGGCATCTCTGGCGCGCGATGATCGCAGCGGCTCCGGACGATCAGACCTCGCTCACCGCCCGACAGCTAACGTGCGCGGCGGCGCCGGGCGCGTGGTTCATGCGCCGGCCGCGGGTCACCAGCGGGACCTCGAGCGTCTCGGCAAGCGCCCACGTACGCGGCGTCGTAAGCGGTGACGTTGTCGCGCGGTTCCCAGACTCGGTCGCCCCGGGTGACGTGCGGGTAGCGAACCGTCGCGAGCTTGCCGAAGTCTGCTAACGGTCCGAAGGCGCGCTGATCGTTCAGCTCGCCGAGGGCGGTTAGGCGTCAGATGGCGTGAAGCAGCTCGATGTCGATGAGATGCGGCGCACGGAGGTCTCCATCCTCGGCTATTCGCTCGACGAGCCCCGGCGTCGCGTGCGGCGATCGCCTCAAGGACGGCCGAGGTGTCGACAACCAGCACCGATCGGGAACGGTCGCGCCCGGATCCCGGCCGTAAGTCCGCAGCAGGATGCGACGTCAGCCACGCGAGGAATTCGCCGCGCTCTCGCCGGGGCAGCGCGTTCCGCGGGAGGGCCAAAGCAGGTCGCGATCGGCGGAGGTTGCAAGCAGGTCGGACGGAAAGCGGTCTCGGGGCGATCGGCGGCGATCGCCCGAGGAGGCGAGCGGGGAATCCCGTCGCCCATGCCACTGTCGGCCGCTCCAGGATCCGGCAGTTGAGGGCGAGGCGATGCTCGCCCTCCCGCGTCAGCGGAGGGGATTCTCCCAACGCACCTCGTCGAAGCGGGCGAAGTCCGTGTCGCTCGAATAGATGGTCAACCCGTGCTCGACGGCCAAGGCCACCAGGAACGCGTCCGGGATGAGGTTGCCGCGAACGTCATAGGCGGTGATGATCTGGCCCAGTATCCGGGCATGCTCTGGTCCGGGCGCCGGGATCCAAGCGACGGGAGCGGACAGCCAGTCGGTCACTCGTGCCCAGGCGACGGACGCGGGAAGGGGCCGCTCGAAGGCACGCGGGTGCGTGGCGATCCTCAGGAATGCCGCCAAGCTCTGCCACGGAAGGCCGACACGACGCGGCCCGTTTAGCTGCTCGGTCAGCCAGTTAGCGGCGGTCGCGTGCTGCTCGGCTCGCTCGTGGACGGCGTAGAGCAGCAGGTTCGCATCGATGAGCATCAGCGGGCATTCGGCCCGTCGAGCGTCTCGATGGCGTCGGCGACGTTGGTGAAGTCGATCCCTCTGCCGAGATCGTGGGCCTTCTGGCGAAACGGGGTCTTTCGGTGCTCGGCGGAGAGGCCGGCACGGACCAGCTCGTTGATCGCCTCGCTCGTCCCAATCGAGCGCTCGCGCCGGAGCTTCTCGATCGCCGCTGCGACGTCGTCGGCCAGGGTAACCGTTGTGCGCATGGCCAGATGTTACCGCATCAAGATGCGCACCTAGCCGCATCTTGATGCAGACTGGTCGCGATTACAAAATCGCTGGAAATCGAGGCCTCCGAAGATCGGAGGCCTTCGCATTTAAGGGTCCGGCGGGCGTTTGATCTCGTTTGACCCGCGCAGGTCACTCCGCGACGAACGGCAGGTGCTCGAACGCTCCGCTCAGCTCGAACACCCGCTGTGTCTGGGGCGAGCCCCTCGTCAAGCGGACGCGCGCACGGCCGTCCTCCAATCGGGCATGCTTGATCAGGACGTGCAGGCCGGTGGAGTCGATGAAGCTGACCGCGAGGAGGTCAACGACGATGCTTGCCGCGTCGGTGCCCCGTGCACGTGCCAGGGCCTCGTCGAGCAACGGGGAAGTCACGATGTCTAGCTCCCCGTGCACCACGAGCACGAGCGAGCCGCCACGCTGAACGGTTTCGATCCTGAGCGGGCTGTCAAAGCTTCGTGTTGAGGAAAGGATCAACGCGTCTCCGCGGCAAGCTGCGTGACCGCACACGACCCAGCCGGGCGAGCTTAGGCTCCGTGAGGCAGAGCGCCGGCGAACGTGTTCTCATGCGTACGTAGCCGCTGGGACATCCCGGAGGCCGCGCGTCCACTGAACGCAGCGAAGCCGACCACTGGGACGCTACCCTCGCGGTTCCCGTGGGCTCGCTGACCAATCTCATCAGCATCGTCGACGCCGACGCGGATCTGGCGAATCTGCTGGACGAGCACGAGCGCGAGCGCGCCCGGCGAGAGGCGCTGACTCGCGTGCGCCACCTGTCGGTCGGCGAGTGGGATGCTGTCGGCGCCGTTGAGCCGGACATCCACCATCGCGGCTTTCTGATCGTCGACGGGCTGCTCTCGCGCGAGGTGCATGTGATGGGCCGCCAGTGCGTCGAGCTGCTCGGCGAGGGCGATGTTCTGCGTCCGTGGCGGTGGGATCCGGACGGGTCGCATGTTCACGCGGAAGTGGGATGGGCGGTGCTCGAGCCGACCCAATTGGCTGTGCTCGATCAGGGCCTCGTCTCGCGCATGGCTCCCTGGCCCCAACTCGGTCTTGAGCTGTTTGCCCGGGGCACCCGCCGGGCGCATTCGCTGGCAGTGGCCCTGGCAATCGCCCACCATCCACGCGTCGAAGACCGCCTGCTGTTGACGCTGTGGCACTTGGCCGAACGCTGGGGCCGCGTCCGATCGGAGGGAATCACCGTGCCCTTGCCGCTTTCCCATCAGCGGCTGGCCGATCTCGTCGGCGCGCATCGCCCTTCCGTCACCACGGCGATGGGGGCTCTCGCGCGCTCCGGTGCTATCAGCCGCCGCGATGACGGCGTCTGGTTGTTGCACGGCGCTCCACCGTCCGAGCTGCGCCATCACCGCCTGGTCGCGGCGATGACCTGAGTGGCGAAGTTGCGCCCGGCGGCCGGCTCGTGCTTCGACGGGCCGGCCGCTGGGGCTGCCGCTACCTTCGTCCGGCGACCAGGGCCAGGACGGCCAGGATCGCGATCAGGAACAAGAGCGGGTGAACGGCGATTCCGCCAGCCACAGCGATGATCAGCAGAATGACCGCAAGCGCGAGAAGCATGCTCACCTCCGTATCGGTTTTGCTGATCTAACCCGCCACGGGGACCTCGGCCCTGGTACCCGTTCTCGCCCGTACGTCCGCACGCAGACACCGTCGTGGGACCCTTCTCCCCTATTGCCCTACATGCTACCCTACATGTCTGCGTAAGACGAGCGTGTACCTGACGGAGCGAGAGTCGGCGCGGCTCGCGGAGCTCGCGCGCTCCGAGGGGCGTTCCCAGGCGGAGATCATTCGCGAGGCGATCACCGCCTACGTTCCTGCGGGCCGGGGCCAGGGCGAGTTTGCGCTGGCGGTGGGCTTTGACCGAATCGACGACGATGCGCGCCCGATCTCCGAGATACCCGAGGACGAGCTCCTGGACGGATTCGGAGGGTGACGCTCGTTGTTGACGCGGGGCCGCTGGTTGCGCTCGCCGATATCCATGAGCCGCGACGACGAGCGATCCTGGATCTGCTGGAGGCCGAGCGGGGCAGCCTGTTCATTCCGGCGCCCGTGACTGCCGAGATCGACTACCTGCTCGGCCAGCGCTTCGGCCCGCGGGCGCGCCGGGCCTTCCTCGAGGACCTCTCCGCCCGCCGGTACGAGAGTCCCGGCTTGGATACCCGGGACTACGAAGCCGCGCTGGATCTGGACCGTCGCTACGCCGATTTGAACCTTGGCCTCGCCGATTTGTCGGTCGCGGTCATCGCCGGCAAGCTGGGAACCCTGCGGCTCCTCACGTTCGACGAACGTCACTTCCGAGCCATCCGCTCATTGCAAGGCGGGGCCTTCACTCTGCTGCCGGCGGACGCGTAGACCGTCGCGCGCGGTGGCGGCGTGCCGAGGCCTGGCATTCGGCGGCCGCGAGCGTCGGGCGATCCAAATGGTCGGACTGCACAACGTTGCTCAAGTACTCCAGCGTGTAGGGCGCGAGCTCCTCGTCCGGCCTCCGACATCCATGGGCTCGCCGTTAATAGGGGAGTCGTCGCGAACGATCAAACACCAGGCAAACGAACCGCCACGGATTCGCGCGGACGGCCCGGAAGGACTTGCCTTCGCGGATGCATCGGCCGACATGCCCGCGGACATGGAAGAAGCCATCGCAACGAGTTTCGTCGGCCGCAGACATGGTGATTGAGCTTCCGCCCGCGCTGGGACCAGCACTGAGCCCGTCGGTGGATGTGACGCTCCCGCGTCGTCGGATTGGGTGCGCTCAGGGGGCGGTGTTGGGTATGGCGCGAGCGGGATCGGCGTGCGAGGATTGCGCGCGTTCGCGCGTGCGAGAGGAGGAAGAGTGATGGGCCTTAATCCGCAGGCGAAGGCGTTCCTGGCTGGTATGGAGGCTTCCGGAGCGCCGCCGCTGTATGAGCTGTCGCCCGAGGAGGCTCGCGGCGCCACCGGGATGATTACCGAGCTCATCGGCGCCGGCCCCGAGGTGGCGATCGTCGAGGACTTCAGGTGTGACACCACGACGGGCACGATCGGCGCGCGCCGCTACGTGCCGGAGGATGCCGCGGCGACGATCCTGTGGATCCACGGCGGCGGGTGGGTGATCTGCGATCTGGACACGCACGATGCGGTGTGCCGGCTGCTCGCCGTGAGCTCGGGCTGTCGTGTGGTCGCGGTGGACTACCGCCGGGCGCCCGAGCATCCGTTCCCGGCCCCCCTCGAGGACTGCTGGGACGCGCTCCGGGCGGTGGCGGCCGAGAGCGGGGACGCGCCGCTGATTGTTGCCGGCGACAGCGCTGGGGGGAATATGGCCGCTGCCTGTGCGCTCCGTGCCCGCGATCGTGGCGGGCCGGAGCTGGCGTTGCAGGTCCTGGTCTGCCCCGTGATGGATCATGACATGACGACCCCGTCGTACCGCGAGCGCGGGAGCGGTCCGGATCTGTTCATCACCGCAAAGGACATGGAGTGGTTCTGGAACAGCTACGTCCCTAATCGCGCGGCGCGGTCGCGGCCGGATGCATCGCCGTTGCGCGCCGAGTCGCTGTCGAACCTGCCGCCGGCGATCGTGATCACGGCGGAATACGACCCGCTACGGGACGAGGGGATTGCGTACGCAGAGCGGCTGCGGGCGGCGGGAGTGCAGGTGACGCACCGCCATTACGCGGACATGTTCCACGACTTCTTCTCGTTCGTGAACCTGATCGAAGCTGGGAACGAAGCGGTGGAGCGGGTCGGCGCGGAGATCCGGGCGCTGGTCGCGAAACTGGCCATGCCGGCGTAACCGTCGAGGGCGGCGCGCGACGTGAACACACCCGAGCCTGGTCGGGCGCGAGGCGGGCCGGCGTCGTGTGCTGATCGCCGCTCGGGGTGCGGCGACAGGCGACGTGCCCGCGGTCGCGGGCGCGGCTGAAGAGCTCGCTGCGTGCACAACCCGGACCGTCACTGCCCCTCTCTTGATTGAGGCTTGAAGCGACGGCGGTCTCGACGGGCGTGGGGTGTGGCTCTTCGACGGCTCGGGTGCGCTCGCCGGTTTGTGAACCCGAAGGCACCGCAGCAGGTCGATGGATGCCCGCGGACCGGGCGGAGGCCGCCTGACTCCCCGGTCCATGGAGGTCATACGAGCGAACGCTTCTCGGGGCATTACCCCGCGATCAACCCGGCGGCGGACTCCGGGTCGCGATGCGCTCGGTCGAGACCGAGTTTTCGATCGTCCCGCCGACCGGCGAGCGACCCATCAGGATTCGCGGCTCAGTTGCTGACGCGGCGTAGCGTCCCGCTGCTGTCGTACTCGCCGCCCCTGTGCGAGGTGACGGCGTCGTACACGTTCGCGCCCGCCCGCTTGAGGCAGTCGACGTCACCACCGGCGCAGCTCGCACCGTGCGCCAACTTCCGGAGATAGTGGTGGTAGCCGCCCGAAATGCTGTCGAGCGTGAGAGGGCCGTCGCAGGTCGCGCTGATCTCCCAGCTCCCGCCTCTCTCACTGGCATTGACGACGATGCGTATGTGCTCGCGTTTGACGCCGCTGCCCGGTGTACCCGCGATATAGCCACTCCAGGTTCCGGTCAGAGGTCCACCTCGAGATGTGTTCCCGAAGGCAACGCTTGCCGATAGGACAACGCACCCGGCAATCGCCAGCGGGGCTAGCCGTCGAATCCAGACCAGCATGGGCAACGTGGAGCCTAGCCCCCAAACGCTCAACGCGACGATGACCGGATGATGCCTAGCCCGCTCGGAGTGCAGGGCCGGGTCGCCCGTCGTTGATGGCTCCGGGGATTTCTGCAACCGCCGTCCTACAAATTTCTCGAAATCGAGGCCTCCGAGCGATCGGGGCCTTCGTGCTCAAGGGTCGGCGCGCGTTTGATTTCGTTTGGCACGCGGCGAACCGGCGTCCGCTCGCGTCTCGGCACGTCGGCGCGGCCCCGCTAGCCGCGACCGAGTTGTCGGTCGTCGGGCGCTGGCGAGCGGCTGAGCGGCTCGGAACGCCGCTCTGGCAGGAGCGGCTGTCCCTCGGCCTGAGCGATCAGCGAGTCGGCGGTCAGGCCCCACGCGCGCGCCTTCGCAAGAGCCGCTTCGCGTTCCTGGTGAGCACGAAGCAGTTCCGCAGAGCCCACCGGTCCCGTAACACGGGCGTCGTGGAAGCGGGTCGCCTGGGGACGCGCCCCGTTCAACATCAGTCGCTTCTCCTCGGTGACGCTGCGGATCGCGACCACGGCCTGCAGGGCCGCGTCCGGCGCGTCGGCCGCTGCGCAGTGGAAGTTCAGCCAGGCGGTCCGACCCCGGGCGGTCGTGGCGCTGCGCGTATACACAAGACCGAAGCAGCGCGCAAAAGTCGCGGCCTCCCGCTCGGTTCCCAACCTGACCGCGAAGCGTAAGAACACGTCGTGCAACACCGGCGCTTCGCGCCTGAGCAGTCCCTGCTCGCCGGAAGGAGCCTTGTCGTCCCAGGGAGACCGTTCGTCCTCGTCGTCCCATTCAGTGGCGGACATCGTCCGACTGTAGTGCAGTGGCGACGGGTGTAGCGCCGACCGAGGCGCTGGCGGCTCGAGCCTGGAGGGGGTGAATACAAGACCTGTCGACGCTCTGGCAGGTATGACCGAGCAAGCTGATCCAACCATCGCGGACGACCCGCTTGACAAGCTCGTTTTCGAGCTTCTCGGCGTCGGCGCCGTCCTGAGCCAGATCGTCAGCCACATGATCCGATCCGAGGCCGGCGGGCGAAGTGTCCCTGACGCTGCTCCGATTCCTGACGTCGCCCACGCAGTTCTTCGAGATGTCCTCGGAGATCTCCGTAGGCACTCGGCGCGAGATCTCACGATCGCCAGCGCGATCGTGGGTGAGGCAACGGAGGCGATATGTGACGGCCTCTTCTTAGTGAATCCGGACCTGAACTGAGTGAGCTCCGCTGGAGCGCAGTCGCTGCGCCCCACGGGCCAAGGCGGGGAGACGCGCGACCGTGATCCTTTTCAGCTGCTCGTACAGCGTGCCGGTACGACGAAATCGGCGGGGTGGGAGTAGTTGCAGTAGATCTTCGTCAGCGGCTCCTGCCAGAGCGCCTGGAGTGGCGGGCTGAGGGGCCCGGGACCGTTGATCGCGATCTGGTTGGCGTTGAAGTTGTAGAGGTACGTTTCGTCGTGGCCGCCCCACGACCCCGGGTACAGCATCGGTTGCGTCTTTGCGTCGACCAGGATCAGACCGGGCTCGGGCTCGTGCCAGAGCCACGTGTACTCGGTCTTGTCGCGGATGTTCGAGGCGTAGCTCACGAGCGTGGTGAGGCCCGCCGGCAGCCCCTGGCAGTGCGTCCAGTCGGGCGAGCGCTGCTGATCGGCTTCGGGGTAGTTCGCATGCGACCCGCGGGCCACCGCGACGAGCGGGTGGGTCCCACCCGGCATGGTCGGGTCGTTCGATACCTCGGCCTGCGGCCATCGGACCCATGTGCCAGCGCAGTGCTCGGAGTAGGCGACGAACAGCGGGCGGGTATCGGCGAGACCCACCGTGACCGCCTCCCAGTCGCTCTCATGGCGCTGGATCAGGTCGCCGGCGAACGCGGGCGCCACCCACTCGTCGTAGTAGTAGAAGTACCAGTACTGGATCAGCGTGTTGAGTCCGGCCAGCCCGCGGTCCGTTGTGCTCCAGCCGGCGAACGGGTTCGGGGAGCCGTCGGTCGGCGGGCTGTCCTTGTGCACGACGCGGACATACGTGGCTCCGTCCGGCGGCACGTGAATCATCGTGCTGGGGGGACGCAGGCCCGAGTTCGGCCCGAGCTCGCTGTGGCCGCACGGCGCGCTTCCGGCCGGGCAGTCAATCGTCACCCGGTAGCAGTTGTGCTGTCCGGCCCGTAGGCATGATGACGGGAGGTTCGAGATCGAGCCCACGGGCGAGCTCGCGCCGGACAGCCTGGCGTGCTCGAGGTATCCATCGACGCGGATCGGCGACCATCGCTCATCGGAGGTCAGCGCGAGCACCGGCGAATACGCATCGGCGATCGCGCGATCGCCGCCGGTCACGGGGGGAACGGCGTGTGTGCCCGCCAGGACGCCGGGCTTGCCCAGGCTCGCTCCGGGCTGCGCGGTCGCGGCGAGCCCGTAGACCGCCGAGGCGAGCAGCACGACGGTGGCGCCCAGGGCGGCCGTCAGTCCGAATTCCCGCACGATCCGCAGGGTGTCCAGCCGCGTCGGCCTGGGTCGACTGACGGGCTGGTCGTCAGCGGGTGGTTGGGGTACGCCGCCCCGCCAACGCTTGGCGGAGAGGCCGATCAGCGCGTTCAGCCAGGCTAGCCGCCGCTCGTTCAAACGCCCGAGCAGCAAGGCGTCCGCGAGATGGAGCGCCATATCGAGCAGCACGAGCGCGATCGCCGCCCATATGACGGCGGTCGGCAGCCACGGGAGGCCGGCCTTCGCGGCGTGATCGCCCGGGACGATTCCCACGGCAAGGGCTCCACGCAGCAGCCCTACCGACAGCACGAACGCCAGCACGATCCGCAGGTAAGACGTGGCGTCTCCGGCCAGCCTCATCAGCACCGCCGCGATCCACATCACCAGGGCCGAGACCAACAGGAACGCGGCGAATCCGCCGATCGTTCCAAAGTAGGTGATTGCCGATCTGGTCGCAAGCCAGACCGGAACCGCGAGGAGAAGCAGCGCCGCCATCCACACCGCGTGCTTGCGCAGCCGACTGGTCCACGAATCAATGTCGCGGCCTGCTGCGTGGAGCATCAGCTCGACTGAGCTCTCTTCCGGGTGGAGCACCACGAACCACCCGATCACCACGAACAGGCAGCCGGCGAGCAGCTGGAGCGGCCAGGCCAGCTCGAAGGTCCCCACCGTGAGCGCCGCCAGCAGCGGAAGGATCAGCGGCCGGGCGGTGAGCAGCAGCGACACGATCGGCTCTGCGACGGCGTCGCCGATGCGGCTCACCGGCGTGAGGACATCGCCCAACTTGCGGCCGGCGGACGTGAGCCGCTCGTGCACGCGAACCGAGAACACCGCCACGAGGCCCGCGCCGGCGCCGAGCACGATCGGTCCACCATCCGGAAGAACGATCCACAAGATGACGCCGGCCGCGAGGACGGTTATGGGCACGACGAGCCGCGCCCGTCCTTCGTGATCCGGTTGGACCGGCGGCGCCTGCGGGGGGGCCGCGGTGTCGGTCATTGGGGGGTTCCCGGGCTGGGGCTTGGCGCGCGAGCCGCAAGCACCCGCTCGATCACGCGCCGTGCGTTTCCATACAGGACGGCATCGACTTTGGCCTCGTCGCCGTAGTGCTCGACCAGCGGCTCGCGCAGCTTGGCGAGGTCGGCCGCGGTCTCGATGCCGCCCATGGTCGGCTTGATGAAGCCGTCGAGATCGGTCCCCAGCGCCACGTGGCCCGGGCCAACGATCTCTTCGATCCGGTCGACGTGCCGGCAGATCACCTCGATCTAATCCCGGAGCCGCTTGGCCGGCCGCTTGCGAACGCCGTCGTTGAGCTGGTGCTGAGCCATGATCAGCCGACGACCCCGTCCCGCTCGGCGATCTGCCGGACCGTCTCCTCGGTCAGCTGGTACTGCTGCGTGCTGTCCTTGAAGCGAACGCCGGCGTGCGTGGCCACGACCGGGAAGCGGTGCTCCGGGTCGATCTCGTGGAGCAGCTCGAGCGTCTCGCTGATCGCGTCGGCACGCATGTGCGACAGATCAATCAGGACCTTGTGCTGATACATGGCCTCGACCGCCGCCCGGCCGAGCTTGGTCAGCCCGACGCCCGGCGGCTGCGGAAAGACGCGGTCGTACCAATCGTCGGTGAGGAACGGCAGCGCTGGTGCGTTGGACGCAATGTCCCGCCAGAACAGGTGCGCGAGCGTGATGTAGATGACGCCGTTGTCGGCCAGTTCGGCTACGTGCGTGGTGACCTCGTCGGGGGTGGTGCCGAGGTGAAAGCCGCCCTCCACGCAATGGAGGAAGGCGATGCGGTCCTTGTCTTTGAGATCGTCGGGGCCACGCGCGATCACGTGTCGTGTGTGCTTTGGATCCTGGTCGGCGAGGTCGCGCTCGACACGCCGCATCTGCTCGAGTAGGTCCGGGAAATAGTGCTTGAGCGGCGGCGCGCCGTACGGCTGGCTGAGATCCATCTCGTCCAAGGGGACGATCAGCACCGCCAGCACGAGCTTGACGCCTCCCTGCTCGAGCTTCTCAAGTGTCACGCGCGGTCCGTTATTCCAGCTTCGGTAGTTCGCGACGCGGTTCGCGGTCCACATGACCACGACGCGAAGCCGGGCTTTGATCGAGATCTCCCGACGGGCCACAGCTAGCTACGTGTGTGTTCGCTGCCTCGGCTGCGCTGATTGGGTTGTTCCGGTCGGTGACGGCGGCCCGGAGGGGCCGAGCGAGGGGCCTCCGGATTTGCATGGTCTAGACCACCGTCGTCCTGTCGCTCCGGTCGCGCGCGCGATGCGAACCTCTGGCGGCTGGCGATCAGCCATCTGATCGCGCCCCCGAGGAATCCGATGATGCCGGCGACCCAAATCCAGTTGTCGGTGAGGAAATGGGGCAGCGTCGTGTACCACACGACCGGCACACTCTGCACCTGCAAGGTTCGGTCGAAGGTTCGAACGCCGTAGTCGTTCTGCTGGCCGTTGACGTCGAGGAACGCGGTCATCGTGAGGTGCAGTTGCAGACGCCCGGCTTTAACCGGTTCGATCTCCCAGTCCCAGTCAGTGACGCCCGGACCGACCAGCTGAGTGCCGGCACTGATGTCCTGGATCTTGAACGCGAGGCCGGTGAGTGTCGCCTCCATCGTGTTCGAGGCGAGAATCCGAGCTCCCGTGCGAGCGCCGCCGCTACCCAGCTGGGAGCGCAGAACGCCGACCGGGACGTGCATGGACAGTCGCAGGTGAACGAGTCCGCTGTCCCCGACCCGAAGCTTGGTGGGCGTGGAGAACGCGAGGTTCGCCTTTCTGAGCTGGCTCTTGAAGGCCCGATCGATTTGGCTGACCTGCGGCTCCGATAGCCGCGGTGGGAGGGGAGCGGCACGGCCTTGAGCGGAACTCGAGGCGCCCGAGGAGACGGACGAGCTGGCCGAAGAGCCACACCCGGCACCGAACGTGGCGACACCGAGGCAGAGAGACACGAGCATCAGCACCGCTGCACGGTCGATGCCGTGAGGTCTCCGCCGCGTCGGCGGCGGGCTGATCGATGTCACGAAAGATCGGAAAGTGGACATGGCCGGAGCGCTCCGTGTGCGATAGAGAGTGAGCGGCGCGCGTCGTGATACCTGTCGACTGGCCCACTGGGAGGCCGTGGCGTGTCGTGTCTGTGGCTCCCGGCGTCGGGCAGGGGGGACGATTAGCGACCGGGCCTGAGCAGAGGCTGTCGTGGCGCCATTTCATCGAACGGCTGCTGTCAGACTCCCAGGGCCGGTGGCCTTCGGCCGCAGTCGATATCCAGCATCTCTCGCTCCACAACGGCAGGCGGCCGATGGAGCGGACGTCGCCGGGTTCATAACAAGGCCTGCGAATACGGGCCTATTCAATGACCGTCGCGATCGGCGTCGCCCGCCGGGCTGGTGGCGAGCAGCGCGAGAATGTCGGCGCCGTAGCGTTCGATGAACGCGGGGCCGACGCCCCGGATCCGCCCGAGCGAGTCGAGCGAGTCCGGCCGAGTGGCTGCGATCGCGGTCAGGGTGCGGTCGTGGGCAACGGTAAACGCGGGCTTGCCGTCCGCCGCGCGCAGGCGCCACTCACGCAGCGCGGCAAACAGCGCCTCGTCGGCTGGTCGCGCCGACAAATCCGGAACCGAGCCGCCGACCGCGGCGTAATGGCGGCGTGGGGATCGCCTTGCAGGAGCGAGGGTCGCCGGCTCTGGGAGGCCGATCGTGTCGGGGTCGCAGATGTCGCAGCAGCGGCCGCTCGGTGCGCCTGGGCGGTGGTCGCCGAAGTGGTCGAGCAGGGTGCGCCGGCGGCAGGCATCGGGCGCGCACGCGAACGCCTGGACCGCGTGGTAGTGGCGCCACGCTCGGTCGCGGGCCTCGCGGCAGATCACGGTGAGCCGGGCGGTCGTGCCGGCGCCGGTCAACGTTACGGCCAAACGGCCGCCACGAGCGGGCGCCAATCGACAGTAGCCGGCGCGCTCGGCGACTCCGAGGCAGATTCGTTCGCGATCGTCGGATAACGGGTCGAGCTCGAGCGTGTCTTGGGCGCCGCGCGACTCGAGCCGGCGGACGAACGCGAGCACGTCGCTCGGCTCGATCGTGTCGCGCTTGATGAAGTTGAGCAGCCGGCCGAGGTCAGAACGGCTCGACAGCAGGATCGCGCGCGCGGGCGCGCCGTCACGGCCGGCGCGGCCGACCTCCTGGTAGTAGCCCTCGACGCTGGTCGGGATCGCCCAGTGGATCACGGCGCGAACGTCGGCCTTGTCAACGCCCATCCCGAACGCGTTGGTCGCGACGACGATCTCGGCGTCTCCAGTCATGAAGCGGTGCTGGGCTGAGGCCCGCTCATCGGGGGCCATGCCGGCGTGGTATCCGACCGCGAGCAGTCGCTCTGAACGCAGCAGCTCGGTCACCTCCTCCACGTCGCGCCGGGTTCCGCAGTAGACGATTGCGGGGCGCATCGATGCGTCCGACAGCGCCAGCGACAGGAGCGCTCCCTTCCGTGCCCTGGTGCCCGCCCCGTCGACCCCAATCACGTCGAAGGACAGGTTTGGCCGGTCGAACCCCGCCCGCAGAACGAACGGGTCCCGCAGGCCGAGCCGTGTGAGGATCTCATCGGCCACCTCCTCGGTCGCGGTCGCGGTGCAGGCCATCACGGTCGGAGAGTCAAGCCGGTCGACGACGCTGCGGAGCCGCAGGTAGTCGGGGCGGAAATCGTGGCCCCACTCGGACACGCAGTGCGCCTCGTCGACGGCGAACAGGTCCACCCGTCGCTCGGCCAGAGCGTCCATGAACGACGCCGACGCAAACCGCTCCGGCGAGCACAGCACGATACGGCTGCGGCCGCCGCGCACATCCGCCAGCGCTCGGCTTACCCTGGCGCCGTCCATGCCGGAGGCGATCATCGCCGCGGGGTGGCCGCCCCGGAGCAGACGCCGGTACTGGTCGGCCATCAGCGCGATCAGCGGTGAGACGACGACCGTCAGGTCAGCCGAGGCGATGCCGGGAAGTTGGTAGCAAAGGCTCTTGCCGCCGCCGGTCGGCATCACCACCAGGCTGTCGCGGCCGGCAAGCACGGCCGTGACCGCGTCGCGTTGTCCCGGCCGAAAGGCGTCGAGACCGAAGTGCGCGAGCAGGGCATCTGGGTCGCGCGGGCCGTGGTAAAGCCGATCGATGATGTCGTCCAACTCGTCGATCCGATCGAGACCGGCGAGCGCCCGCCGCGCCGCTGTGTCCTCCTGGACCATCGAGATCTGCCGCGGCTCGCTGGACTGGGCAGCCGCCAGCGCCGAGGCCAGCGGCGCTGCCTGATCGCGCTCTTCGGTGGACAGCGTGCGCCACAGCGACCGCAGCTCGCTCAGTTCCGACTGCGCCCACGTGTCCGAGCGGCCCGCCTCGAGCCGTCGCAATAACGCGGTCGCCCGCGCGGAGAACTCACTCATGCCGGTCAGCCTAGGCGGTGCCCACGACGTGATCACGGTTCGACATCGTCTTTGTCGTCGAGCGCCTCCGGGCGTCGGCGTCGCCGATTGGCCGGGTGGTACCCATGGTCGGGCTGGACGACGTTGTTCAGATACTCCGGTACGTACAGAGGGAGTTCCTCGTCGTCGTCCACGTCGATCACGGCTCGCTCGCCGAGCGGCCGTTCCAGCCACACGCGCACCGGGCAGTCCACGTACTCGTGGCGGCGTGGCCGCACGTCGTCCTCGCGTTCGTCCTCTTCATCCTCGTAGCACACCGTGACGCGCACGTATACCTCGTCGTCTCGCTCCTCGACGATGACCTGGCAGGCGCCCTCAGGCTCGGTGACGCTGAGCGGGACCCGAAGCTCGAGTTCGGCGACATTGCGCTCGCGAAACCCAAGCGCACGGCGGAGACGCCGTGGGTTTCCGACCGGGCATGGAGGCGCCCACTTCGCGCACCACTCGTCGTGGGCCTCCGCGTCAAACTCGACAATTGGCTGACCGGTCTCGTTGTTGCCCACCGCTCCCACCGCGACAGCGGCTGCTCCGGAGACTGAGGTGAGAGGTCGTGCCGAGGATCGTTCACACCGGCGATTCTCGGGCACGGATAGGTGAGTGTGGGGGAAACGGCCCGATTTGTTGCTAACTCGATGCGAATTTGGAACGCGTGGTCGCAGAAGAAGGAACGACCGGCGGCTCAGCTCCGCGTGTACCGTGCACCTTCGCCGGGAGAGACCGACACATCGGCACTGGCCGTCGTGCCGAAGCCGCCCGGCCCGAAAGAGCCATTCTCCGAGCCACCATGGCCTCCCACGGCAACGACGTGCAGGGTCGTCACAAGCGCTGGGACGGTAAATGTCTGCTCGCCACCCGTAGAGCTGAACGTCACAGATTGCGCCCGCGCCAGGCCGAAAAACACCCCCAGACGAGCCCGAAACTCAAGACACCACCGAGACCGAGCC
Organism: uncultured Solirubrobacterales bacterium; assembly: GCA_963811135.1. Lineage (GTDB taxonomy): Bacteria > Actinomycetota > Thermoleophilia > Solirubrobacterales > Solirubrobacteraceae > Palsa-465. The sequence continues at coordinate 47,863 of CAWEQG010000020.1, forward strand.
GACGTAGACGGCTCATCGCCCGCGCTCGGCCAACGGTGGCCGTGACCGCGTTCCGCGCGAAGCTCACGCGTGACGGCGGGATCACGCCTGTCCGTCGAAAACGCTGCCGCGGGCGGCGGAACGTCCGCGCTTGCATGTGATCCAAAGCGGGAAGCCGCCGCCGGGGTACGCCGATTTGGGCGTGCAGTGAGATCCGGAGAGGTTGAGGTGCCCCTCGCGAGCCTGCCAGAGGACATTCGCCGCACGCTGGCAGGTCAGCGCTTGGACGGTCACCGTCCCGTCGTTGTACCCGCGGACGTGCGCGCAGTGCTTCGAGTACGCGTCAGCTCCCGCAGGCAAGACAGCCAGAGCGATCAAGACACCCACCGTTGCCGAAGCCTTTGCTCCGGTCCGTCTCAATTCCATGGTGCAACCTCTGGTTGCGGTGTAGATGACCGCTGCCGTGTGCACGCTACACCTTGCTGGCGGTTGGCGCCAGGAGGTCCCCGCTACGAACGCCGACGGGCCATCAGCGATGGCCCGTCGGTGTCCAGATGAAACGTTCTTAGGCCCGAGCGTGGCGCCGGCTCTATTGGCCGTACCCCGGGAGGCTCGGCAGCCGGCGGAATCGTGTCAATGCCCCGTATCTAGTCCCACCAGAGTTCGTGGATGTGGTTGTCGGTGCCTACGAAGTCGACGTGCTGGGTTCCTTGCGCGTTGAACATGTAGGCGCACGGTCCTGCTGTCGCGGCTGGTGCGCCGGTGGCGGCGGTGAGGTCGGCGTGGTGCCAGCCGTTGTTGTCCCACCAGAGTTCGTGGATGTGGTTGTCGGTCCCGCGGTAGTCGATGTGCTGGGTTCCTTGCGGGTCGAACACGTAGCCGACGGGCGTACCGACGGGTGCGGGTGCTCCGGTGGCGGCGGTGAGGTCGGCGTGGTGCCAGCCGTTGTTGTCCCACCAGAGTTCGTGGATGTGGTTGTCGGTGCCTACGAAGTCGACGTGCTGGGTTCCTTGCGCGTTGAACATGTAGGCGCATGGTCCCGCCTTCGCGGCCGGCGCGCCGGTCGCGGCGGTCAGGTCCGCATGGTGCCAGCCCGTCGAGGTCTTCGTCACGGTGGTCGGGCGCCTGAGCCACGCCTCGTGGGTGATCGCGTTCATCGAAGGCGCGTCGATGATCCCGATGGAATCCCAGGTGAACAAGGCGTATCCCGGCTTCGTTCCGTCGACACCGTGAGGAACCTGGACGTGGAGTTGTTGCGCGAGCCAGGACATGGGTCCGTAGCCGCACAGCGTGACGCAGTGATCCTCGTTGGCGTCGCTGTGATATCCGGTTGCGAACCATCCGGACACGCCCCCTGCGGCGCTACCTCCTGCTGCATCCCAGGTGGCCAATAGCTGGTCGGGAGCGCCGTCGCAATCACATACGCACTGAACGAGCAAGAGACACCAGCCTCGATCAAGGCTCTCGCGGTCACGTTCGCTGGCTACGTCGTCGCGTTCCTGAGCGTGGCGTTCGGCCAGCCGAGGGACGCGACCACCGGAGCGACCGCGTCCTCAAACGGCAGCCCGCCACAAACAGCCGCCGCCGGAGTCATCGGGGCACCGAAGGAGAACCCGTCACAAGCCGAGCCTTCCGGACAAACTCTGCCGTCGGAAGAGAATCCGTCGCAGCCCGTGGGCGGCGGAGGGACCCCGGCACCCGGGGATGACCCGCCGCAGTAGGCGCGACCCGGCCAGCTCTACGGACTTCGCTGCGGACCCGCCGTCGGGCGGCTCATTCACCGGCCTCGGTACCGAGCTGCTCGATGGCGGCGCGTGCGACGTCTTGTTCCCCGATCAAATCGGCGTCGCGATCGACGGCGGCGACGAGCGCGGCGTGGGCGATCCCGAGCGTGGCGCGGAGGTTGCGTGCGGTGCGCGCCCGGTTGAGCTCGGCGAGCATTTCGACGGCGGCGGGCGATAGGGCGGCGTCACTTCTCACGTCCGCGGCGAGCTGGGTGCGCCGGTCGAGGATCCGCCCGAGCTGTCCGCTGACGATGGGCGGTACGGAAAGCAGACGCTCGAGCGCGCCATGCTCGCGTCGCGCTCTCTCGAACGACTCCATCTCGAGGTATTCGTCGTGGACGGCGACGATCACTCCGGCATGGAGCTCGGTGAGCGCCCGCAGCACTGGGCCGAAGAACGCGCCGACAAGCTGGTCGCGAGTTGTGCCGCTGCCGTGGCGGCGGGTGAAGCTGTCGGAGTCGTCGATGACGATGACCGGCTGGCGGTCGAAGGCGGCGATCGCTTCGAGGGCGCGGTTGACGGTCTGCAGCACGTCTCGAGCCGGTCGCTGCAGGTCGACGCCTTCGAGCGTGGCGGTGACGTCGCCGGCGAGTTCGCCGCTGGCGACCCAGAACTTTGCGGCGAGCTTGGCGGCCAGCCGGCGCTCGCTGCCCGGCAGGGGGCGCCTGGCGGCTGCGGCGGTGAGGATCGCGTCCCGATCGCGGGCGGTCAACGTGCCGGCGCGCTGGGCGTCGCGCACGACGCTTTGGATCAGGTGCGCGGCGAATCGCCGCACATCGAGCACGACCTCGTCATCGTCAAAGGCGACCGACACCCAGATCGGCGCGATCGTCGCGGTGGGGTCATCGAGCGTGTAGCGCAGCAGGCTCGTCTTGCCGCAGCCGATCGGCCCCTTCACGCCAAGGCGCTCCGTGCTTCGTGCTGAGCGGACGACGCTGCTCTCGGTGCCGGTGCGTCCGCGGTCGTCGAACGGGACGTGGAACGCGGGCATGTCGACGTGCAGCGGGCTGCCGTCGAAGGCGTGGGTGCCGAGTAACTGGGTCAGGATCTCGTTGCTCATGCAGGGGTCCGTAAGGCGAAGCGCCGCGCCGGGCGCCCGCGCCGCCCCGGTTCGCGCTGCTCGATCGTCTCAAGCAGTCCGGCGGACTCGAGCTCGTGCATGAGCTGGCTGGCCCGCTGCCGGCTCGCGCCGATCTGCCGCAGCATCGTCTCGTCGGACGCTCCAGTTGGCCCATTCGCTGCGACGTACCCCACGATCGCGCCGGCGAGCGGGCCGCCGACTGCCGTCGCCTGCCGCGCGACCTCGTCAGCCGCCGAGCTGACCGGTGCGATGCCCGCCTGGATGTCGGCGGCAGCTCTCAGCAACCGTCGCGGGTTGCCCTCGGCCACCTCGATCGCGCGCTCGATGTCGGTGTCGCTGAGGTCGGGTACGTGGGCGCGCAGCAGCTTCGCCGCGTCGGCTTCGGTCAGCGGGCCAAGCCTGACGGTGTGCTCGAAGAATGCATCGGCGGGCGGCTCCAGGTAGAGCGCCTCGGCGCCGCTGTCGCCGGCGAGAACCCAGGCGGCGCCCTGGAGCGCCCACAGCTCGTTTCGCAGACTCCCGAACACTCCGTGGGCGACCTTCGGCGCGAGCCCGTCGACCATCAGGCACACCGGACGCTCCAGCGCGGCGAGCTGCTCGCCCAGGAGGTCGACGAGCTCCATCAAGATCGCCGGCTGGGCGACCTGCCCGAATGGCCCATCCGGCATCGACAGTGCCTGCAGGTCCTCGATCCAGCGAGCGCGGGAGCCGCCCGGCTCGGCGAGCCGCTGGACCCGAGCGACGAGAATGCCGAGCAGTTGAGAGGAAGTATTTGCCAGCTCGCCGCTGACGATGACCGTCTGGCGCGGCTCCTTCTGGCGCGCGAGTACCCAGGCCACATGATTGAGCAGTGAGGTGCGCCCGCTACCACGGTCTCCGAGCAGGAGGACGGGCTGTGAGGCGGCGACTGCTCTTATGATCGCGTCAGTCTCGCGGCTACGATCGACGAACCGGCGCTGGTCGGCTCGAGACTGCGCGAGCGGCTGGTTGGCCATGAACGCGATAATAGCGAAAAGATTATGCTAATTGCTAGCACAAAGAGGCGGCATGACGCGCACAGCTTCGGGGATCATCCTGGGCTGATGCCCCGGGAACGAGCTAGACGTGCCTGACATGCAAGTGGCGATTGTGGGCTACGGGCTGGCTGGCCGCGTCTTCCACGCCCCGCTGATCGCTGCCACGGACGGACTCGAGGTGAGCCATATCGTCACCTCGAACGCGGCGCGGGTCCGCCAGGCGGCGGCCGAGCATCCGGACGCCCGGGTCGTTCCGAGCGTCGAGGACCTGTGGGCGGCGACTCAGCCGGACCTCGTCGTCGTCGCCACGGCCAACGACTCGCATGCGACGATCGCCTCGGCGGCGATCGAGCGCGGCGTGCCGGTCGTCGTCGAGAAGCCGGTGGCCCTCACGTCGTCCGAGGCCGAGGCGCTGACGGAGCAGGCCGACCGGGCTGGCCTGCTCCTCACGGTATTCCAGAACCGGCGGTGGGACACCGATCAGCTGACGCTGCGCCGCCTCATCGACGAGGACGCCCTGGGGGAGGTGACCCGGTACGAATCGCGATTCGAACGGTGGCGCCCATCTCTCGATCCGACCAAGGCACGCGAAAACCTGTCGCCGGAGGAAGGCGGCGGAGTGCTGCTCGATCTCGGCGTCCACCTCGTCGATCAGGCCCTGGTGCTGTTCGGCGCGGCCACGGAGGTCTACGCGGAGATCGACTCGCGCCGCGGAGCCCCCGCCGAGGATGACGTGTTCGTCGCGCTGCGCCATGCGAGCGGGACCATCAGCCACCTGCATGCGTCGGCGGTCACGCCCTCCGTCGGTCCGCGGCTGCGCGTGCAAGGAACGGCCGGCGGCTTTCTCGTCCCCAGCCTGGATCCGCAGGAAGCGGCGCTGCGTGCGGGCGCCCGCCCCGGCACACCCGAGGCATGGGGCAGGCCGGAGCCATACGACTACGGGCGACTGACCGCCGGCGAGCGCAGCGTTCCCGTGCCCCCAGAACCTGGCGACTGGCCGCGCTTCTACGCGCTGCTCAGGGACGCGCTGAGAGATGGCGGGCCGCCGCCGGTCGACCCGCGGGACGCGGTCGAGGCACTGCGCGTGCTCGAGGCGGCGCGCCGCGCCGCTCGCGAGCGCCGGATCGTCGCTCCTTAGCCGGCGGCGCGGAACCGAATCGGGCTCGACAACACGCGCCTTGACAAGAGTTCTTGTGACAAGTAGTCTTGTCACAAGAGATGTTGTCGCGAACAAGGAGATCCCGTGTTTCAGCACCCCGCTCTGCGTGAGCCCCTGATGACAGACCGGGTCGCCGCGCTTCGCCACGCCGGTCCGGCAACCGGTCATGACCGACGCGAGAAGCGCCGGCACAAACGCGTCGCGGCCGCCCGCCACGGAATCGGATGGCTACTCGTCGACATGGGTCTGCGGATCGCCATGCCTCGCGGCGCGGCGAACCATCCCTTGGCACGTGGGCGATGAGGCTGAGTCGTCGAGCTCGATTCGCATGAGCACCCCCAAGCGTCCCAGTCGGAAGACCATGTCCAAGCGTGCTCACAGCGCGCAGGATCCATCGACGAGCCCCGCGGCGGACGCGGCCGCCACCGAGTCGGAACGAGTGCGCCCGTCTCGGCAGGTCGTCACGGACGCACGAGCCATGCGCGCGCTCGCGCACCCGTTGCGCGTCGCGCTCCTCGAGGCGATGCGCCGCGATGGACCGATCACCGCATCTCGTGCGGCGGAGCTGCTCGACGAGAGCCCAGGGAACATGTCCTGGCACCTCCAGACCCTGGCCAAGTATGGCTTCGTGGAGGAGACCGGTGAAGGGCGCGGGCGCAGTCGTCCTTGGCGCCTCACCAGCGATTCCCGCAGCTTCGAAACCGGGATGGCGGACCCAGAGGTCGTCGCCGCCGGGGAGGCGCTCGAGCGGACGATGATCGAGCGAACCCACGATCAGCTGCGCGAATGGTGGTCGCGACGCCTCACCTACCCGGTGAAATGGCGGCGCGCCGCGTACATGTCCAACAGCGTCGCGTATGTCACTGCCTCAGAGCTCACCGCGATCATGACGGAGATAACCGAGATCTACACGCGCTACGCGGAGCGCACGGACAGGGAAAAGCGCCCAGCCGGGGCTCTCCCCGTCCGCCTCTACGCTCACGGGCATCCGCTTCCGCCCACTCGGTTGGGCAACTGACACCGCGGGCGGACGTCTCAAGATTCACTCGCCGAGATCACGGCGCGTTCACACGCTGGCGGACGCGCTGCCTAGCATCGAGCACGGACTTCTGACCGCGAGCAGGGGAGACAAACGTGCCGAGTCGATCGCTTGGGCAGATTGCTGCTGGAACGGCGTGCAGGATGATGACGTGCGTCGGGGTCGCCGGCGCGATCGCCGGGATCGTCCTTCTCGGCGCGTCGGCAGCGCAGGCTCGGCCGCAGCGGGATTCCTCCTGGCCGGCCGGCGGCGGTGACTCGGCCGGGTTCGTGCACCAGATCCACTGGAGCTCGAGCTCGCCCGCGCCCGGGGTGACGCTCCTGAGCGGTGTCTATTCGGATCCGAGCGCGAATCCCTACTGGACGGTGACGATCCAGGCGCCTGTGGCGAGCCCATTCGGCGGGAGCGTGGAGGAAGCCGAGGCCGGCAGCGCCACGTGGGCGCAGCAGACAGAGACATCGCTGACCGCGGACGGGTTCGATCCCACGGCAACCGTGCTGCCATGGCCAAACTACGTCGACGACCCCCACGGGGTCGTGGGAGTGCGGGTTCGCGTCGGTCAGTTCGCGACGCAGGCCGCGGCCACCAGCGAGGCCGCGACGCTCACCGCCGATGGGTTCGCGCCACTGGTGGAGTGGACGGGGTTTGATCCACAACCTGGCCCGGACGCGGAGCTGCTGCACGTCGCGGTCGTCGACCCGCGGCGCTTCCCCGGCCAGGTGATCGCCTACCACGGGTCAGCGATCGCGAGCCGCGAGACGGTCACGGCCTCGTCGGCGGCACTGCACTCGGTGGCGGCGACGAACGGCGGGTACTTCACGATCGACGCGCCGCTTGCTGCGGTGGGTGGTGTCAATACCGGCCTGAGTGTCTACAACGGCCAGATCGAGTCACTCGCCAACGGCGACCGCGCCGCGCTCGTGCTCGACGGCCATCGCCCGGCTGAGATCGAGAACCTGACGTCGCTCGTGCTGCTGCGCGCGGGCGCCAGCTCGATCCGAATCCTCGGCATCAACCGGCTACCCGGCAGCGCCGAGGACTGTGGCGTGGCAGGCTTCGCGCCGACGAGCCAGCCGCGCCAGAACACCCTCTGCACCGGCGCGAACGACCTCGTGCTGTTCACGCCGATGTTCGGGGCACCGCTGCCGCCGGCCCCGAGCTCCGGCCCGGCCACGCAGGCAGTGCTCAACCCGCAGGGCCGGGTTGTGTCGGTTGGCGCGCCGGGCGGGACGCTTCCGGCTGGCGACTCCGCGGTGCAGGCGATCGGAAGCGACGCGGCGTGGCTGAGCGCTCACGCGCCGGTCGGCCAGCAGGTGAGCGTGTTCGAGCAGCTTCGGAGCGCGTGGGGCGCGCCGTTCCCGCTGAACTCGCAGATGAGCATTTCCAGCGCCGGACCGGTCCTGCTACGGCGTGGCCACGACGCGATCGATGCGGTCAACGAAGGCGTGCTCGACCCCCGCGATCTGAACGATTACACGTTCTCGGCCTACCGTCATGCCCGGACGTTTGTCGGCATCGATTCTCGCGGGCGGCTCCTCCTCGCCACCGTCGACGGCATCCCCGGGGTCAGCGCCGGTCTGACGCTCACGGAGGAGGCCGACGTGATGCGCTCGCTCGGCGCAGTCGACGCGATGAACCTCGACGGCGGCGGCTCGACCCAGTTCGCATCCGAGGGCCAGTTGCTCAACGACGCTTCAAGCTCACCGCTGCGCCCCGTAGGAGACTCGATCCAAGTCGTGCCGTAGACGCCAGCAGTACCCGGAGGCCGCGCTGGCCCGTCCGTCTGGCGCGAGCACCGCGTCGACGCCGTACGATCGATCCGTGACGGGTGCCGGTGTCGCAGAGTGGGTGGCGTGCGGAGGACTCCTCCTCGGCGTCACCGCGACCGCGGTGCGCTCGGCGGTCGGCGCCGAACGTCGTGTGCAGCTCCGCGTGCTCACCCGGATGCGGGCCCGCCGGGCTGAGCGCGTGGCGGTGGCGGCGTCGGTGGACGATCCGGCGTTCTCGCCCGAGGCGATCCGAGCCTCCGTGACAGAGATGCTCGATGCGGCTCAGGCGGTCTGGGCCGGGCGGGAGGAGCGCGAGCATCGCCAGCGGCGAGACATTCAGCTGCTCCGTGGGTGGGCGAACTCCCACCGGCGGCAGCTCGGAGCCGCGCTTCGGATCGCCGGCCGGCCGAAGGTCGACATCGTCAGCGTGGTCAACCGCGAGGATCAGACCGAGGACCGGGCGATCGTCCGGCTGCACCTGCGAGTCCACCGCGACCCGAAGGCTTCGGGGAATGAGCCGGGCGATCAGACGATCTTCGCGCAGCGGATCGTGCCGGTCGAGGAGCGATGGACGCTCGTGCGGCGGCGAGACCGGTGGTTGCTCGCGTCGGTCAGCGGCGACCCGATCTCGGATGAGCTGATCACCTCGCCGTTGATCGCCTCGCCGGTCGAGGATGACGAGCGCGTGCGTGAGACCGCGCTCCGCGAAATCGCGGGTCGCCAGACGGTTCCCGCGTCCGAGCTCAGAGACGCGACCGACCCTGAGCTGCCCGCGCCACAGCAGCTACGCGAGCTCTCGACGCTGGATGACCGCTTCTCGCCCCAACTGATCGAGGCGGAGTTGCGTCATCTCGTGGAGGCCTGGGAGGCGCACACCGATGGTTCGGGGTGGCCGCTCAAACACATGGCGAGCGTCAAGGCGATCCGGGCGCTGATCCACCCCGGCAACGGCGCCGTGCACCGCATGATCCGTGACGCCAGGCTCGTGGATTGGAAGGTCATCGAAATCGATCTCGAGTCGGGTCCGCCGCACATGCGGGTTTGGGTCCAGATCGAGGCAGCGGTGTTCGCCAGCGACCACGGCAAGTGGATTGGGAGCGACCGGCGACGAACGAAGCACGCGCTGGTCTGGAAGCTGAAGCTTGCTTCCCCCGCCCGGCCTGACGTCATCTGGGAGCTGACCGGGAGCGAGGAGGCGTAGGGGCCGAGCGCGAGACGGTGCGGGGTGAGCAGAGATGTACCGAAGTTGGCGCAGAGTTGGCACATCTGTGTCTTGATCCGTAACAGGGCTGGGGGTGATCCTGTGGCATGGCAACGGTGGCTCAGAAGATCAAGGCCGAGAAGCAGATGCGGGAGTTGCTCGAGGCGAACGACATGCCTCAGCCGGACTACGTCGAGTACGGGTTCACCTGCATCAGGCTCATCTTCGAGGAGCCCAAGCTCGTGGTGATCATCGATATCGATGAGCCCGGAGAGGATGGGACGTCTGCCGATGCGGACGCTGCATAGAGCGCCGAGCTAGGCCCGGCGAATACCGGCCCGACCAGCAGTCGGTCGCGAAGCACGTCGATGCTGGCGCGGCACTCCGGCATGCTTCGGGGCGCTCCGGCAAGTTTGCGGCTTGCCGGAGCGTTTCTCCGGTATGGGAGACGAACGGGACCGCGCCGTGGGCTACTTCTCGCGCGTCGTGAGTGGCCTGGTGGCCTGCTCGGTCGTCGCCGTCACGCTGCACGCTGAGGTCGCTGCCGCGGCCATCCTCGCGACGGTCATGGTGCTGGTGGCCGCGGCGACGTGCGCGATGCTGCGCGGTCGCGTTCTCTGACGCGGTGCTGCGCGGTCGCGTTCTCTGACGCGATGCTGCACGGTCGCGCTCTCTGAGCCGGTCGATCTACCAGTCGGGTACGAAGAGCGGCAGGACCTGCTCCTCGTCAACCTCGATCACGCTCCGGTCGCCGAGTGGCTGCTCGAGGTCGACATGGACGGGGCAGTCCACGTAGTCGCGATCGCGGAGGTGCTCGCACGGGTCCTCCCAGCACAGGAGGACGCGAACGCGCACGGTTTCGTCGTCCTCCTCGGCGATCACGTCGCAGATGCCCTCGGTTCCGGCGCGCATTACCGCCCTGAGCTGGAGCCATCCGGGTTCGCGCTCGCGGTAACCGACCAGGGTGGCCGGCCGCTGCGAGTAGCCCATCGGGCAGCGCGGTTCCCACGTCTCGCACCAGGTCGCGTGCGCCTCGTCATACCACTCCTCAGGTGAGTCGTCGTCCAACCAATCGTTTCGCATGGCGCGGAATATGGCTGAGCGGAACTCGCCCGTGGGGTCATCGGGGCGCTTTGTTGCGAGCCCGTAGCTGAATTGAACCGCGGCGTAACAGGTGACCGGCGAATGACCGGGGAGGAGAGTACGGCGCTCCGGGCTCTGGTCAGTGATGAACAGACCGCGGGAACCAGTGACGACGGCGGAGTTCGAGCGCTGGTGGCAAAGCTTGGACACGGAGAAGAGAGGCAATGTCAGCGCGGCGATCGCACGCATCGCAGCGATCGGACCGACGCTGGGGCGGCCGCACGTGGACGTCATCCATGGGTCACGCATCCACAAGCTGAAAGAGGCACGGGTCGACCAGAGCACGCGTCTGCTGTTCGCCTTTGACTCGAACCGCAACCCCGTCATGCTCGTGGGCGGCGACAAGGCCGGGAAGTGGAACCGGTGGTATCCACCAAAGATTCGGCTCGCGGAGCGGCTGTACCTCGATCACGAACGAAGCATCGGAAAGGAGGCTCGGTGGCTAGGCCAACGAGGCGCTGGAAGGACGTCGTCGCCGATCAGCCGGTGAACGAGATGCGGGTCGCGATCTACGAGCGACTTATGGAGGCCGAGGAGCAGATCGCGCATGCGCGCTACCGGCGCGGCGTGGCGCACGACGTGGTGGACGCGGCGCTCGACAGCGTCGACGAACGCATGTCCGACGCCGAGCGCCGCGAAGACCTCTACCTGTCGGCTCTCGCCTACTACGTCGACGCTCTCGGAGGCCGGCTCGAAATCCGCGCGGTGTTCGACGACGAGGCGATCGTCATCCGCCGCGAGCCCGCGTGAACAACCCCGAGCCCATCGAATAGACCGGGCCTGCGACGCCGCCGGCCGCGGCTCGAACTGCCGCGGCCGTGACGAGCGAGAGGCCGCCGGCGACCACCAGCAGAACTCCGTAGCTGATCGCATTCGCCGCCACCGACAGCAGGTACGGGGCCGCGAAGCCAACGTAGGTGAACACGTAGAACGTCGCGGTCAGCGCCGCCAGCGCCCGCTCGGGCGCCAGCCGCTGGACCTCGAGCAGCCCGGCCACCAGCAGCAGACCGTACGCGGAGCCGAGCACGATCGCGCACGGGAACAGCAGCCAGTTCTCCCGCACCGCCGCGGTCAGCGCGGCCAGGGCCAGGCCGCCTGCGAGCACGGTCAGCCCGACCGTGGCGGCGGCGTGGTCGCGCGTGCTCGAGTCGAGTCGGCGGGCGACGGGCTGAATCAGGACCCCGGCGAGCGCGGTCAAGGCGGTGACCGCGGCGGTCAGCGCCACGCCGTCGGCGGAGTGGCCGGTGCCGACGATGCTCGGCAGCAGCGCGAAGGCGATCGCCGGCGCGGCGAACACCCACGGCGCCATCGGGACGACCAGGCGCCGGAACCGCCGGGCACTCACGTCGGACAGGCGTCGGTCACTCGCGTCGGACTCGCGAACGACCGTCGTCGCGGCACGACGCGGCTCGATGGTCTCCGGGACGACGAGCAGCGCGGGCAGGACGACGAGCATCAGCGCAATGTGCGGCAGGTACGGGACGACGGCCGGCGCCGGCGCCCACTGGGCCAGCACGCCCGCCACGAGCGGCCCCAGCGCGAAGCCGGTGGTCATCGCGACGGCGGCGCGCCGCGCCACGGTCGCGTGGTCGGCCTCCCCGAAGGGCGGGAGCGAGGTCTCGCGGAGCCACGCGGTGCCGACCCCGAAGGCGGCGCCGCTGCTCACGCCGGCCAGCAGCCGCCCGACGAACAGCAAGCCGAGCGCGTGCGCGCCCGCGATGAGGAACGCGGTGGCGAGCAGCGACATCACCGCGGCCGAGATCCCGACGTTGCGCCGGCCGTTGGCATCGGACCAGCGTCCGGCCAGCAGGAGACCGGGAATCAGACCGGCCGCGTAGGCGCCGAACAGCGCCTCGAGCGTCGGGGTCGAGAGCGCCAAGCGGGCGTGGTAGACGAGCAGCATCGGCGTGAACTGGTTCGACCCCCAGCCCGCGCCGGCCAGCAAGCCGGCCACCGGTATCCACGCGCGTGTCAGCCCCTGTCGATGAGCACGCCGAAGACTGGTCCCCCGAAGCTCGGTTGTAGGCATACGAAAGCGCCTCCTGGCTCGGTTCAATGACTGAACCGGTGATGCTAGCACAACGGGTTCAATGACCGAACCCGGTGCTACGCTGGTAGGCATGCCGGGGAAGGAAAGGCGTTAGACATGCTGGCGAAGTGGATGGGTTAGACATGCTGGGCAAGGACTACGTGGACCAGGACTGCGCGCTCGCCCGCGCGCTCGAGGTCGTCGGTGAGCGCTGGACGCTGCTCATCCTCAGGGACGCCTTCTACGGCGTTCGCCGCTTCAGCGACTTCCAGGCGCATCTGGACATCCCCAAGGCCGTCCTGGCCGACCGGCTGAACGCGCTCGTGGCCGAAGGGCTGCTCGAGCGCGTGCGCGACCCCGACCACGCCGGCCGGCATCTCTACCGGCTCACGGAGAGCGGACAGGACCTGTGGCCGGCGATGCACGCGCTGATCGGCTGGGGCAGCCGCCACCGCCAGCCCAACAGCCGCGTATTCATGCACGCGACGTGTGGCACGGTCCTCGACGAGGACGGCCGCTGCTCAAACTGCGGCGTCGTTCCGGGGCCGGGCGAGATCCTCACCGAACCGCGGAAGGGCCGAGGGCGCAGCCGCAATGACCCGGTGGCGATCGCCCTGAGGGACCAGCACCGCCTGCTGGAACCGCTCGAGACCTAGGTCGGATCCGCGCCCGCAGCGGCGGCCTGCAGGTGGCGCAGCGCCCGCCGCCGCAGCACGGTGAACGAGACCACCAGCCACGCGATCCCGGCGACGATGAGCGCGACCCGCACCCACGTGCCGGCTCCGAGCAGGGCGTGGCCGAACCAGTAGTACTCGAGTGCGCTCACCAGCGCCCACGCGACCGCGGCCGCCGCGCTGACCGGAAGGAACCGGCCGAAGGACATGCCGCTCGATCCGGCGAGGAGGCCCGCGGTGTTGCGCAGTCCGGTGATGAACCGGCCGATGAAGACCCACATCACCCCCTGCTCGGCGAAGGCGCGCCGAAGCTGCTGCACGCGCTCCGGGCTCTGGCGAAGGCGCCCGCCGAGACGAAGCAGCAAACGCTCGCCGCCCCACCGCCCGACGACATACGCGGCGGTCGTTCCGGTCACAGCGCCCAGCGCGCCGGCGGCGATCACGACCGAGATCGGCGGTCCCTGCCCGGTGGCGGCGTACACCGCCGCCGCGACGAGCGCGGTGGTTCCCGGCAGCGGCAGGCAAAAGGCCTGGAGGGCGACGGCCACGAACACGAGCAGGCCGCCGTACTCGCGAACCAGGTGGTCTATCTCGTGTGCGCCCATCATCCGATGGTATCCGCCAAAAAAACGGGGCCGGGCCGCGATTCTCGCGGCCCGGCCCGGCTGGGGGAGGAGAGAGCTCCGATCAGCGGTGGTGGTGGTGCTGACCGAACCCGCCCTGCTGGTTGGGCATGGCGAGCAGGCCGTCCGTGTTGCCGGCGCCGTCGGTGTAGAAGCCGACCAGCGTGCCCTGATCGTTGACGCCGTTGATCGTGGTGGCGCCGATGCCGTGCGGGTCATCGACGGTCTGGAACCCGCCCCACGGGGTCCAGGTGAACCCGTGCGACATCGCGTTGTCGCCGGAGCCCACCTGGTAGACGCCCACGACCTCGTCGTTGTCGTTGACGCCCAGGGCCTGAGTCATGCTCGAGCCGGGCACGCTCAGGATGGTCACCTGGCCGTTGTGCCGCAGCAGGTAGCCGACCACCTGTCCGTTCGACGAGTCGCCCGTGGCGTCGGTGCCGAAGCCGGCGATGTCACCACGGTTGTTGATCCCGGCGGCCGTCGGGCCCGTGATGCCCGTGGGCATGATCTCGGTGAACTGGTTACGGCGGATGTTGAACGCATAGGCGTGGGTGTCGCCGCCCGAGTCGTTGTAGAACCCGACCGCCACGTTGTTGTCATTGACGCCCAGCAGCTGGTCGACGGGCGGCGAGGCCGGGGTGTTGGTGGGGAAGTCACCGTTGATGAAGTACCCGTGGACGGAGACGAAGGCGCGGTTGTCGTCGCCGCCGCCGTTGTTCGTGCTCGACCAGAAGCCGACGGTCACACCGCGGTCGTTGAGGCCGGTGACCTGGGTCTGCGTCGACTCGGGCCAGTTCTCACTGCGGTAGTTCCCCTGACCGTACGGAGCGGTCAGCAGGTATCCCTGGTTCGGATGGCCCTTTTCACCTGAGCCGAAGTAGCCGGCGATCAGGCCGTGCTGATTGATCCCGAGCAACTGGTTGAACGTCGCGTCGCCCTGGTTGTCGAGCGTCGTGAAGCGGTAGTTGGATGACATGTGCGGGGTGGCCAGCGCCGGGCTGGCGACGGCGCCGGCGCCGATGGCCGGAACGGCCGCCGCGACAGCGAGGCGGGTCAAGTTAATGGCACGGCGCGAGCGCGCACGCTTGTTCGCATGCTTAGGCATGTGTTCTCCTTACATGAGACGGATTGAGGTCACACCAGGCGGCGGAAGAAGTCACCGACCGACTTTTTCTCCCGGCCCCCACGAGGTGCCGATGTCCCAGTAAGACGCAGCTCCGGAGCAGCGCATTCCATCCGGATTCGTAGAAAATTCTTGCCAAGAAAGATGGAATAGGACGTCCGGCGATTGCGTCGTAAAGAATCGTGGGGTGCGGCCAAATCCCGGTCTCGCGAGGCGATGGAATGAGCCGGACCCCAGCGTCGTCAGTACCGGTAGGACCTCCTATGATCGAAGCGAGAAATGCGGTTCCGGCAGTCACCCGAGGAGAAGGAAGACCAGGCGATCACCCGGCTCGTGGACGAGCCGGCGACCGGCGCCCAGCCGGCCGAAGCGAACCGATGGGCCGACCGGCCTGAGATCCGCCGCCAGGTCGCCGCTGAGCGGCGCGTCGCCGATGCGCTTCGCACCGGAGGACCCGCGGTGCCGGACGGGCTGGTCCGCAGTGTCGACGCGAAGGTACGCGAGGCCTACGGCTCGGCCGCTCCCCGCCCGCGGCGGAACCTTCTCGGGTCCGGTTCCGCCTGGCGCCCGGCCGTCGCCCTCGGAGGGCTGGCCGCGGTGTGCGCCGCGATCGTGGTCGTGGCCATCGGGGTGGGCGGCGGCAGCAGCGGGCCGAGCATCCCGGCCGCCGCTGCGCTCGCCTTCGCGCCCTCGAAGAGCCCCGCCCCGGGCGTCAAGAGCGCACAGCTCCTCGACGCGTCCTACGGGGGCGTCACCTTCCCCAACTATGCGAAGTTCAAGGTTCCGCCGACCGGAACACGCACCGATCGGATCGGCGGGCGCCCCGCGCTGACCGTCTACTACCGCCTGCCGGACGGAACCCCGCTCAGCTACACGGTGTTCTCGGGCAAGGCGGTTCCGCTGCCGTCAAACGTCAGGAACGTCGTGTTCGACGGCGTGCCGCTGCGGGAGTTCAATACCTCGTCCGGCCTCTCCGTGGTCACGCTGGTCCGGTTTGGACGCACCTGCGTGCTGGCCGCGAAGACCACGCCGAACAACGTCCTCGCGCTCGCCGCGGCGCCGGTGCTCGCCCAGCGCCGGGCGTAACCAAGCCGACCGCCCTTCCCGAGCCGGTCAGCCCTTCAACTCGAGCCGGGCGGCGATCTGGGCCCGCCCGCGATGAAGGCGGCTCATGATCGTCCCCTCCCGCGTGCCCAGCGCCTGGGCGGCCTCGCGATAGGAGAGGCCCATGACGTCGACGGCCACGAGCGCCTCGCGCAGCGGCTGGGTGAGCTCCTGCAGCGCCTCGTATACGGCAGCTCCCTCGATCGCCTGGGCAATCGGGTCGTGCGGCGCCTCGACCTGCTCGATCTCCTCCCCGGCGGGCGAGGTGGCCACCTCACGCCGGGACCGCCGCCTGCTGATCCAGGTGTTGCGCAGCACGCGCAGCAGGTAGACCAGATCCTCGTCGCGCCGGATGAACCGCGGGCGCCGGAGCACCCGCTCGAACGTGTCCTGCACGAGATCCTCGGCGTCCTGGCGCGAGCCGCACAGACCGTACGCCGCGCGATAGAGGCGCGCGACGTGTGAGCCGAGCGACTCGGGGTCGAGTTGGCGTACGGGATGTTCCACCGCAGCGCAGTCTCACAAATCACGGTGCACACCGGGATGTGGTCAGGCGAACTCGATCTCCGGCTCGATCGTGATGTTCGTCTTGAGGCTGTTGGCGATGAAGCACGCCTCGTGGGCGCGCTCGACGAAACGGCGCACGCGTTCCTCGTCGACGTCGCCGGCGACCACGATGTGGGGGCGCAGCACGATGTCCGTGATGCGCACCGGCTTGTCGTCCTCGGGCATGACGCCTTCCGCCTCGTCGACGTAGGAGACGACGTCGATCCGGGCGCGGCCGGCGTAGGCCAGGAACGACAGCATCTGGCACGAGCTCGCGGCGGCGACCAGCAGCTGCTCGGGGTTGAGCAGGTCGGGGTTCCCGCCGAAGGCCGGGTCGCTGCTCAGCCGGAGCTCGGCGCCCGCGGGCGGGCAGGAGGCCCGATGCGTCCGGTCGTAGGCCTCATAGCCGGCGGCCGTCGATCCGCTC
Organism: uncultured Solirubrobacterales bacterium; assembly: GCA_963811135.1. Taxonomy (GTDB): domain Bacteria; phylum Actinomycetota; class Thermoleophilia; order Solirubrobacterales; family Solirubrobacteraceae; genus Palsa-465. The sequence goes on from CAWEQG010000020.1 coordinate 64,563, forward strand.
CAGTCCAGACGACACCGGTACTCGTGGACGTTGCTCATCGAAACACCTCCGCTGTCGGTTGCGCCAGACGCGCCTCCATGCAGTAGTGTATGGAACGTCCTCCATACACCTCTGCTTGGAAGATGGCGACACGCAACGGAAAGATCCTGCTCTCGCGCGAGGACTGGGCGCGGGCCGCGCTGACGGCGATCAGCGACGGCGGTCCGGGCGCGGTGGCGGTCGACCGGTTGGCCGCCCGGCTCGGGGTGACCCGCGGGAGCTTCTACTGGCACTTCCGCGAGCGCGAGGAGGTGATCGAGGCCGCGCTCGAGCTGTGGGCCCGCGAAACCACGACCGATCAGCTTCCGGGGCTCGAGGCAATCGCGGACCCGACCGAGCGTCTGCGGTCCCTGCTGCGCTCGGTCTATGAGCGTTCGGTCGACCCCGCCGAGCTCGCGCTCGCCTCGGTTGGCGATGACCCGCTGATCGGGCCGATCTTCGCTCGGGTGACCCTTCAGCGGATGGACGCTCTGCGCAGGATCTTCCTCGAGCTCGGCCTGAGCGCGACCGAGGCGGCCGATCGCGCCTGGCTCGCCTACGCGTTCTATCTCGGCCACCATCAGCTGCGCCGCAACTCGGAGATCGCCGCGCAGCGACCGGAGCGCCTCGAGCGCATGGTCAGCCTGCTCACGGCCGGAGCCCCCCGGCCGGCGGCGAGGGGTTCCTCGTGACGTCCTCGAGCGAGAACCTCCGGACCGCGCAGCGCCTGTATGAAGCGATCCAGGCGCATGACGGCAGGGCAGCGCTGGCCATACTCGCCCCCTCCTTCCGCGGCGTGGCCTCCGACGGGATGCCGGATTCGCTCGGCGGTACCTACGAGGGGCCGGAGAGCATGCTTCGCGACTGCTGGGGTCGCGTGTTCAAACGGTTCGACGTCCATCCCCAGCCCGAGGAGTTCTGCCCGGTGGGGTCCGACCGGGTGATCGTGATCGGCCGCTACCTCGGCACCGGCCGCGCCAGCGGCCACCCGCTGTCGGCCGCGTTCGTGCACATCATGCGCTTCGCCGACGGGCGAATCACCGAGCTGGTCCAGGTCACCGACACCGGCCGCTGGCGAGACGCGCTCGCGGCGTAACGGCTCGCGCTCGCGGCGTAACGGCTCGGCCCGCGCGTAACGGCTCGGTTTCAGACCCGACCGCGCAACGCGCCGCGCAGCTCCTCGTCGCAGAACGCCGCGTCGATCGCGGTGGCGGTTATGTCGCGCAGATCGGTCTCGCTGAAGCCCATCCGCTCGGCGCACACCGCGTACTCGCCGCCGATCGTGGCGCCGAAATACGGAGGATCGTCGGAGCCGAGGGTGACGCGAACGCCGGCCTCCCGCAACCGCAGCAGCGGATGCTCCTCGTAGGAGCCGTACACGCCCAGCACGACGTTCGAAGTCGGGCAGCACTCGAGCACGATCCCGCGCGCGGCCAGCTCGGACACGAGCGACGGATCCTCGATCGCCCGGACGCCGTGGGAGATCCGGGTCACGGGGAGCTCGAGCGCGGCGCGGACCGACTCGGCCCCGGCCCATTCGCCGGCGTGGATCGTGCAGCCGAGCCCGGCGCCGGCGGCGATCTGGAACACCTCGACGAAATCGTGGGCCGGGTATCCCGCCTCGTCGCCGGCCATCGAGAATCCCACGACGTAGGGATGCGGAGCCGAGGCGGCATGGCGGGCGACGCGCAGGGCCTGCTCGACGCCGAAGTTGCGCACCGCCGAGATCAGGATCCGCCCCTCGATGCCCGTGTCCCGGCGGGCGTCGTCGATCCCGCGCGCGATCCCGTCCCAATGCTCCTCGTCGCTCAGCCCGACCAGCGCCGCGTGGTCGGGCGAGGCGGTCAGCTCGACGTAGATCGCGCCCTCGCGCGCGCACGAGCACAGGTACTCGTAGGTGATGTCCCGGTAGTCCTCGCCGGTGCGGATCACGCTGGCGGCCAGGTCGTAGGTGCGCAGGAAGTCGAGGAAGTCCGTGTAGCGGAAGCGCCCGTCGCTGCCGAGCATCCGCTCCGGGACGGGCAGACCGTTGCGCGCCGCGATCCGGGTGACGAGCTCGGGCGGGGCGGTGCCCTCCAGGTGGACGTGAAGCTCGGCTTTCGGCACGGCGCACATGGGGCCGGAGGTTTACCAGCAGGCGCGTCTGATATGTCTCGTGGCATGAGGATTCTCGTCACGGGGAGCTCCGGACACCTTGGTGAGGCGCTCGTCCGCGTGCTGTCCGAGCAGGCGCACGACGTGGTCGGGCTGGACATCCTGCAGTCGCCCCACACCACCATGGTCGGATCGATCGCCCACCGCGAGACCGTGCGGAGAGCCATCGCCGGCGTGGAAGCCGTCGTCCACGCCGCCACGCTGCACAAGCCGCACGTGGCCTCCCACGGTCGCGCCGAGTTCATCGCCACGAACATCGCGGGCACGCTGAACCTGCTCGAGGAGGCGGTCGCGGCGGGGGTGAGCCGGTTCATCTTCACCAGCACGACCAGCGCCTTCGGACGGGCGCTGACCCCCGGGGAGGGCGAGCCGGCGGCATGGATCACCGAGGACGTCACCCCGATTCCCCGCAACATCTACGGCGCAACGAAACGAGCCGCGGAGGACCTGTGCGAGCTCATCTGGCGCGACCAGGATCTGCCCGTCCTGATCCTGCGCACGTCGCGGTTCTTCCCGGAGCCGGACGACCGCGACGACTTCCGCAGCGCCTACGCGGACCTGAACATCAAGGTCAACGAGCTGCTCTACCGGCGGGTCGACGTCGAGGACGTCGTGAGCGCCCACCTGCTCGCGCTCGAGCGCGCCCCGGAGATCGGATTCGGCCGCTACATCATCAGCGCCACGTCGCCGTTCACGCCCGGCGACCTGGCCGCCGTTCGCACCGACCTGCCGCAAACGGTCCGGCGGCTCTACCCGGATTTCGAGGAAATTTTTTCAGTGCGCGGCTGGCGGATGTTTCCCGCCATCGAGCGGGTGTACGTCAACCAGCGAGCGCGCCGGGAGCTTGGCTGGACGCCGCGCTACGACTTCCGCCACGCGCTCGACCTGCTCGCGAACGGACAGGACCCGCGCAGCCCCCTGGCGCGGAGCATCGGGGCCAAGGGCTACCACGAGGTCTCGACCGGCGTCTATACGGTGCGCTGAGCCCCGATGACCGGGGGCCCGATCTCGCTCGGCGGGTCGCCGATCGCGTAGGCGGCGCGCACCGCGTCCGCCGCGCGCGCGGCTGTGACCTCGTCCCGGGCGTGCACGAGCGCCAGCGGGCGCCCGCCCGGCGCGACGCGCTCGCCCAGCGCGGCGACCTCGGTCAGGCCGACGCTGTGATCGACGACGTCGTCCTCGCGGGCCCGGCCGCCGCCGAGGTTGACGATCGCGATGCCGACCGCGCGGACGTCGACCCCCGCCACCGCGCCGGGAGACGAAGGCTCGACCTCGCGGACGACGGGCGCGGCCCGCAGGTGGCGGCTCGGCGTCTCGAGGAGGTCCGCCGGCCCACCCAGCGCGTCGACCATCGCCGCGAAGCGCTCGGCGGCGGCACCGGAGTCGAGCGCCTGGGCGGCCGCCGCCCGCGCGGCGCCGACATCCGGATAGAGCCCACCGAGCACGAGCACCTCGGCGGACAGGGCGAGCGTCACCTCGAGCATCCGCTCGTCGCGTGCCGCGCCGGTCAGGTGGTCGATCGACTCCCGGACTTCGAGCGCGTTTCCCGCCGTGCGCCCGAGCACCTGGTTCATGTCGGTCAGCAGCGCCACCGTCGGCATGCCGTTGCCCACCGCCACCTGGACGATCGCCTGCGCCAGCTCACGGGCTCGGTCGAGCTCGGGCAGCATCGCTCCCGAGCCGACCTTGACGTCCATGACCAGCGCGTCGAGGCCGGCGGCGAGCTTCTTGGACAGGATCGAGCCGACGATCAGCGGGATCGACTCGACCGTCCCGGTGGCGTCGCGGATCGCGTAGAGGCGGCGGTCGGCCGGGGCCAGGCGCGCCGTCTGGCCGACGATCGCGCATCCCACCCCCGCCACCACCTCGCGCAGGCGGTCGTTCGATGGCGTGACGTCGTAGCCGGGGATCGCCTCGAGCTTGTCCAGCGTGCCGCCGGTGTGCCCGAGCCCCCGGCCCGAGATCATCGGGACGAACGCCCCGCAGGCGGCCAGGATGGGGGCCAGCAGCAGGCTCACCTTGTCGCCCACCCCGCCGGTCGAGTGCTTGTCCAACACCGGCCCGGAGAGTCCGGCGGAGCTCCAGTCGAGGACATCGCCCGAGCGGGTCATCGCGCCGGTGAGCGCCACGCGTTCGGCGGGGCTCATGCCCCGCCAGACGATCGCCATGGCCAGCGCGCCGACCTGCGCGTCGGTGACGCTGCCGTCGGCGATGCCTGAGACCAGCTGCGTGATCTCCTCGGCGCTCAGCTCACCGCCGTCGCGCTTACGCCGGATGAGCTCTGCGGTCAGCATCGGGGGATGAACTCCAGGAGCAGCCGGGCCAGGTCGCCGGCGCCGTCCTGCGCGGCGCGCAGCGTCTGCTCGTGGGACAGCGGCTCGTCGCCCATGCCCTCGGCCAGGTTGGTGATCATCGAGACCGCGGCGACGCGCAGCCCGCAGTGACGCGCGAGGATCGTCTCCTGGACGGTCGACATCCCGACCGCGTCGGCGCCCAGCGTCCGGTAGGCGCGGATCTCGGCCGGCGTCTCGAAGCTCGGGCCGGTGACCGCCACGTACACGCCCTCGGCCAACTCGATACCGGTCTCGCGGGCGGACGTGCGCATGGCAGCCAGCAGGGCCGGGTCGTAGGCGTCGGCCATCGGCGGGAAGCGGGGCCCGATCGCGTCGTCGTTCGGGCCCATCAGCAGGTTCACGCCGGTCATGTTGATGTGGTCGGTGATCGCCATCAGCGACCCGGGCCCGACGCTCGGACGCAGCGACCCGGCGGCGTTGGTCAGGACCAGGATCTCGGCGCCGGCGGCGCGCAACGCGCGGACGGGCACACGGAGTGCCTCGGGATCGCCGCCCTCGTAAAGATGTGCGCGGCCCTGCAGGACCGCCACCGGGACGCCGCCGATCGACCCGAGCACGGCGCGGCCGGCGTGCCCGGCGACGGTCGGGCGGGGAAAGCCCGGTAGCTCCTCGTAGCCCACCACGACCGGGTCCTCCACGGCGTCGGCCACCGCGCCGAGGCCCGACCCGAGCACGACGCCGACGCGCGGTGCCCCCAGGTTCACGCCAGCGCCTCGCGTCCGAATGCTCCCGGCAGCAACTCGCCCAGCGACACCGTCCGCGGATCGGCCCCGGGACGTCCCAGATACACGGGCGTGGACGGATCCCCGAACTCGGCCAGCCGCTGCCGGCAGCCGCCACAGGGCGGGCAGTGCTCGAGCCTTTCCGCCACCACGGCCACCGCGGTGATCGCCGACTCGCCGGCAGCGACGAGCGCACCGAGCGCCGAGGCCTCCGCGCACTGCCCCTGGGGGTACGCGACGTTCTCCACATTGGCGCCGGCGTAGATCGCGCCGCTGCGCCCCCGGACCGCGGCGCCGACCTTGAACTCCGAATACGGCGCATAGGCGTGCCGCATGGCGGAATCGGCGGCGCGCAGCAGAATCTGGGCCCCGCCGAGCAGCAGGTCGGCGTAGCCCTCGGCAATCAGCGCGCGGTCCTCGATGCCCAGCTCGGTCCGCAGCCGTGTCACCTTCTCGTGGGCGCTGGCGAGGTCGCCCGCGTCCGGGAGCACCGCTTCGAACTCGACGAAGCTGCCGAGTTGCTCGACCTCGTCCAGATGGATCCGCACCCCCTCCCACAGGAAGAGCCGCCGCCGCTTGAACACGACGACGACCTGGCCGAGCGAGGCGCTCAACGCGTTCAGCACGGCATCCGGGTCCGAAACCGGCGCGCGGAAGTACGAGCTCTCGGTCGGCTCGAGCGCGTCAGGGCGGTGGTAGGCAATCAATTCGCTGCCGCCGTCGCCGTCGTGCGTCCGGAGCTTGAGCCGTCCGGTGCGCGCGTCGAAATAGGTGTCGGTCTGAGTCAGGGTGCCGACGGCGACGGCACCGAGGTTCAGGCAGCGGGCGGCCGTCACCTCGGGATTGGGATCTCTCGCCTTTAGCTCAACGTTCGTGTAGGCCATCGCGGATAGCATCGCAGCCGTGCCCCCAACTCTGACAGTCGTCGAGCACCCGGTGCTGGCCGATCGCCTCACGGTGATGCGCGACCGGGAGACCAGCCACGGGGACTTCCGCCAGGCCATGTTCGAGGCGGCCGCGATCATGGCCGTCGAGGTGGCGCGGGAGCTACCGGTCAAGGAGGTAGAGATCGAGACGCCGCTGGAGCCGACGACCGGGCCGCGCCTGCGCGACGAGGTGGCGGTGGTGCCCGTCCTGCGGGCCGGGCTCGGCATGGTCGAGGGCTTCCTGCGGCTGCTGCCCGACGCCCGCGTCGGCCACGTCGGCATCTACCGCGACGAGGACGAGCACGTGCCGATCGACTACTACGAGCGGCTGCCGCCCAGGTTGCCCGAGGCCCACGTGTACGTGCTCGACCCGATGCTGGCTACCGGCGGCAGTGCCGTGCATGCCCTGCATCATCTGAAGCGGGCCGGGGCCAAGCGGCTCGAGCTGGTCTGCCTGGTGTCCGCCCCGCAGGGGATCGAGGCGGTGCAGGAGGAGCACCCCGGCGTGCTGATCTGGACCGCTGCGGTCGACCGCGAGCTCGACGAGAACGCCTACATCCGGCCCGGCTTGGGCGACGCCGGCGACCGGGTGTTCGGCACGACCTGATCGGCGCCCGGCCGGTCGAGCCACTTGTCGTAGCTGCGGTGCTCGTGGGCGGCCAGGCGATCGACGAGCTCTGCGACGTTCCGCCGCACCTGTAGGTCCTCGAGATACTCGGAGCGCAGGAAGCGCTCGTTCACCGCGTGCTCCAGGAAGGCCAGCAGCGGCTGCCAGTAGCCGTCGACGTCGAGCAGGCCGATCGGCTTGCGATGCAGCCCGAGCTGCTTCCAGGTGAACAGCTCGAACAGCTCGTCGAGCGTCCCGCTCCCGCCCGGCAGGGCGATCACCGCGTCGGACAGCTCGGCCATCAGCGCCTTGCGCTCGTGCATGGTGTCGACCACGTGCAGCTTGGTCAGGCCGGCGTGGGCGATCTCGTGCTCGACCAGCCGGGTGGGAATCACGCCGATCACCGTGCCCCCGGCGGCCAGCGCGGCGTCGGCCACGACCCCCATCAGCCCGACGCTCGCCCCGCCGAAGACGACCTCGAGCTCGCGCTGAGCGAGCAGCCGGCCGAGCTCGGCGGCGGCCGCGGCGTACTCCGGTCGCGCACCGGGGCTCGAGCCACAGAACACCAAGACGCTTTTCACGATCAGGGAGCGTAGTAGCCTCGCAGGCGTGATCCGTCGCCTGCCCCATGTCGACCGCGTCGGGATCGAGGAGCGCGCCGCGCAGCTCGGCAAGCGCTCGATCAAGACCACCGCCAAGCAGCAGGGCATTCGCCTGGCCGTGTCGATGCTCGACCTGACCACGCTCGAGGGCGCCGACACGCCCGGCAAGGTCCGCCACCTGTGCGCCAAGGGAGTGTGCCCGGCGCCGACCATGCCCGAGATCCCGTCGGTGGCCGCGATCTGCGTGTACCCCCAGCTCGTGGCCACGGCCCGAGAGGCCCTCCTCGGAACCGGCGTGAAGACGGCCAGCGTCGCTACCGGATTCCCGGCCGGCCAGGTCTCGCTCGAGGCCAAGCTGCGCGACACCCAGGACGCGGTCGCGGCCGGCGCTGAGGAGATCGACATGGTGATCTCGCGCGAGGCGTTCCTGGCCGGCGACGACACGCGAGTGATGCAGGAGATCGTCGCGGTCAAGGAGCACTGCGGCGACGCGCACCTGAAGGTGATCCTGGAGACGGCCGAGCTCGGCTCCTACGACCACGTCCGCCACGCCTCGATGATCGCGATGGAGGCCGGCGCGGACTTCATCAAGACCTCCACCGGCAAGGCGTCGGCCGGCGCCACCCCCGGCGTCTGCCTGGTCATGCTCGAGGCGATCCGCGACTACTCCGAGCGCACCGGACGGATCGTGGGCTTCAAGGCGGCCGGCGGTGTCTCCACGAGCAAGGCGGCGCTTCACCGCCTCGTGATGGTCAAGGAGACCCTCGGCGACGAGTGGCTGACGGCCGACCGGATCCGGATCGGCGCGTCGTCCGTCCTCAATGATCTCCTTATGCAGTACGCCAAGACCGAGACCGGGCGCTACGGCCGGTCCGAGGATTTCTCCAAGGAATGACCCGGTGAGCGTCGAGACACGCACGAGCATCGTCTGGGACTACGCCCCGGCGCCTGAGTCAGCCGACCACATCCGGCTCAAGGACCGCTACGGGCTGTTCCTCGACGGTGAGTTCTCCGAGCCGGCCGATGGCCGATACGAGCCCACGATCAACCCGGCCACTGAGGAGCCGATCGCCGAGGTCGCCTGGGCCGGGCCGCAGGACATCGAGGCCGCCGTGCGGTCCGCCCGGGAGGCGCAGCCGAAATGGGCGGCGCTCAGGGACCTCGAACGCGCCAAGTACCTGTTCCGGATCGCCCGCCTGATCCAGGAGCGCTCGCGCGAGCTGGCGGTGGTCGAGACGATGGACGGCGGCAAGCCGCTGCGGGAATCCCGTGACGTCGACATCCCGCTGGCCGCCGCGCACTTCTTCCACTACGCGGGCTGGGCCGACAAGCTCCGCTACGGCACGGCCGCCAGAGAGGTCGCCCCGCTCGGCGTCGTCGGCCAGATCGTGCCCTGGAACTTCCCGCTGCTGATGGCGGCCTGGAAGCTCGCGCCGGCGCTGGCCTGCGGGAACACGGCGATCCTCAAGCCGGCCGAGACCACGCCGCTCACCGCCCTGCTGCTGGCCGAGATCGCCCAGGAGGCCGAGCTTCCGCCGGGCGTCATCTCGATCCTGCCGGGCAATGGCGAGACCGGTGCGGCCCTCGTGCGCTCGAACAAGATCAACAAGATCGCCTTCACCGGATCGACCGCGGTCGGCCGGGACATCCAGGCCGCGCTCGCGGGCAGTGAGGTGCGGCTGACGTTGGAATTGGGCGGCAAGTCGGCGAACATCGTGTTCGAGGACGCCGCGCTCGACCAGGCGGTCGAGGGCATCGTCAACGGCATCTTCTTCAACCAGGGCCATGTGTGCTGCGCGGGCTCGCGGCTGCTCATCCAGGAGAGCGTGCACGACGAGGTGATCGCCAAGCTGTGGCAGCGGATGCGCCGGCTGCGGGTGGGCGACCCGCTCGACAAGAACACCGACGTCGGCGCGATCAACTCGGCCGAGCAGCTCGAGCGGATCGAGGTGCTGGTAGCGGCCGGAGTGCAGGAGGGAGCGACGAGGCGCACGATCGAGTGCGAGATGCCCGAGCGCGGGTACTGGTTCGCGCCCACGCTGTTCACCGACGTCTCGCCCGCCCACCGGATCGCGGCCGAGGAGATCTTCGGGCCGGTGGTGTCGGTGCTCACCTTCCGCACCCAGGCCGAGGCGATCGAGAAGGCCAACAACTCGCGCTACGGGCTGGCGGCCGGGATCTGGACCGACAAGGGCGCCAAGGCGTTCGAGGTGGCCAGCGCGCTCAAGGCCGGCGTCGTGTGGCAGAACACCTACAACCACTTCGACCCGACCGCGGCGTTCGGCGGCTACAAGGAGTCGGGCTTCGGGCGCGAGGGCGGCCCGGCCGGGCTGCGACCGTACCTGAGGGTCGTGCGGTGAGCCGACTGCAGGTCCGCAAGACCTACAAGCTGTGGATCGGCGGCGCGTTCGTGCGCTCGGAATCCGGCCGCTACGACGAGGCCGAGGGCGTGAACTACCCGCGGGCGTCGCGCAAGGACGTGCGCGACGCGGTGGCGGCGGCGCGTAAGGCGGCCGGACCGTGGGCCGCCCGCACCGCCTACAACCGCGGCCAGATCCTCTACCGCGCGGCCGAGGCGCTGGAGTCGCGGGCAAACGTGATGGGCGTGCCGCGCGACGAGGTCGACGCGGCGGTCGACGTGCTGCTCCACTACGCCGGCTGGACCGACAAGCTGCATGCGGTGCTCGGCTGCGTCAACCCGGTCGCCGCCCCGTTCCTGTCGTTCTCGCTCCCGGAGCCGACCGGCGTGGTCGGGGTCGTCGCGCCCGATTCGCCGCCGCTGCTCGGGCTGGTGGCCGAGATCAGCCCGGCGCTGGCGGCCGGCAACGTCGTCGTGGCGATCCTGTCCGAGGCGCGCCCGCTTCCGGGGCTCGACCTGGCCGAGGCGCTCGGCGTCTCCGACGTTCCGGGCGGCGTGGTCAACCTCCTGTCGGGACGCCGCGGCGAGCTGGCCAAGGCGCTGGCCGCCCACCGCGACCTGAACGCGATCGTCGACGCCGGCGGCGACGCCGCGCTGTCGGCCGAGCTCGACCGCCTGGCCGCCGAGACGATCAAGCGGGTGCGCCACGGTGCGGCGGCGACGAGCTACGAGCAGGCGACCGGCGACGCGCTCGAGCGACTCGAGTCGGTCACCGAGCTCAAGACGGCCTGGCACCCGGTCGGCGCTTGACGGTGACACAGTGTGTGCTCGTGTGGTGACACGTCTGCCTCGCGCGGCGGGACGCCGGCGGGTAGCGCGGCGCTGGGTGGTGGCCTGGACGTTCGTTCTCGTATCGGTCGGGATTTGCCTCGGGTCGGCGCTGCCGGCGTCCGCTGCTGTGTTGTGTCACCGGGGCACCGCGTCGGGTTCGGTTGTCGGTCGACTCACGAGCAAGGTGGCGTGGCGGGCCGAGCTGCTCGGACCGACTGGTGTCTACGGTGGTGTCTCGCGCGCCGGCACGCGGGCCCGGATCTTCGTCGGTCCGGCGCACGCGTCGTGGCTGCTGGTGCTCGATGCGGCCCGCACCCGGAGCGGCCGGTGCTGGCTTCAGGTCCGGCTTCCATCGCGGCCCAACGAGGCCAGCGGCTGGATTGAGGCCTCCCGGGTGATCCTGCGCCCGACCGCTTGGCGCATCGTGGTCTCAACCTCGGACCGGACGCTTTCGGTCTATCGTCATGGCAGCCTGGTGCGGCGCGTACCGGTCGTGGTCGGCAAGCCCTCGACGCCGACCCCGGTGGGACTGTTCTCGATCATTGGTGCGTGGGCCGACCCGCCGGATGCGTTTCTGGGCTCGTGGATCCTGGCGCTGACTGCCCACAGCGATGCACTGCAGCAGTTCGACGGGGGCGACGGTACGGTCGGTATCCATGGGCGCGGTGGCGCGAGCCTGCTGGATCCGCTCGGGTCGGCCAGCAGCCATGGCTGCATCCGGGTCGATAACTCGTCGATCGATTGGCTTGTCGGTTTGATCGGCGCCGGGGCACTGCCGGGAATTCCCGTGCGGGTGGAGTGAGCTCGCAGCCGCGTCTGGCTCCTGACGCCCGTCCGGCCCCCGGAACACCGGGCAGGGCCGCTTCCCGACAACGTGTGTGTACCCCCTTGGGTTGTAGCGCGTGCACGATTGCGGCTGCCATGTGCGGGGGGTAGGGTCGCCCTAGACGACGGGTCTCAGCGCCTCCCGTCGCGTCAAGCCATCTCGGGGGAGGTGGTCGCCGTGCGGCCTCTCAGCATCGTTGTCCGTCCTGTCCTGCCGCGTAAGGCGATCGTGGGGTTGTTAGCCACCGCCGCCACCGTGCTGCTCACATGTGGAGTTGCAGCCGCGGATAGCGTCACAACGAACTTCGACAACTTTGCGCTTGGAAGCGTCGACGGACAGTTTGGCTGGAAGAGCGCTGTCCCGGGCAACATCCCCTCGTTGCTGAACGGGTATGACCAGGCAGTTGTCGCCAACGCTGCAATCCCTGCCGCCGCTGCCGGGAAACCTCCGCCCGGTCCCACCGCGTTCGGGGCCAATTCGTTGCGCATTTCAAACGCATACGCTCCAACAGACCCGAACAGTGGGCCTCCCGAGTTCCACTACCAGACCTATTCCACGCCGAACACAGACCCAGCCGGCCAGGACCTGACCGATACCGTCTTCATCGGCCAGTTCTCGTTCATTTCCGTGTTTCCCGGCGTGCAGCCGGGGCTCCGGATCTCCGTCAGCCCCGACAACGGCGAGGGCGGACGGATGTCCTACATTGGCCTGGACGACATGCCGGACGGCATCCATGTCGTTTTCTACGACACCACCCCTGACGGCGACTACACCGAATATGACCTCGCTGGTGCTGGCCTCGGCATTGTCCTCGGCAACCCCGCCCTCTCACATAACCAGGTGCACACGGTCAGGTTCTGGATCCAGTTCAATCCTGGCCCGGACAACGACCTGGTAAGGATCTCCATCGACGGTCACGATTCTGGCCAGTGCTTCACGACCTGGGAGAGTACCTACAACCCGGACCCGATCACCGACCGTCTCTTGTTCCTCGTCGGCAACCGGACCGGTGATATCCCGACCCTGCTCGGCGGTGGTTACCTGTTTGACTATGTCACCACCACCACGAGTAGCACCGGCGGTCCACCAGGTTGCGACGAGACGATCGACAAGACCGCGGACTCGCCCACGGTGACCGCCGGCGGCCTCGCGGGCTACAAGCTCACCTTCCACAACCGCGGCCGCCTGGTCGCTCGGAACCTCGAGCTGTGCGACCGCATCCCGCATGGGACGACGTTCGTGAGCGCCAGCAGGAAGTTGCGTCGCATCGGCAGCCGGCGGTGCCTCATGATCCCGCGCCTCGGTCCCGGCCAACGCACAGGCTTCCACATCGATCTACGAGTCGACGCGGACACACCGCCGGGCACCCTGGCCAACATCGCCGACCTCACGCCGAGCGAGTCGCCGGGCCTAGGTTCGCTCGCTGGGGTGCAGCTACCGGACCTGCCGGCGAACGTGACGGCCGCGATCGCCGCGGCCCCGCCGATCGCGAAGGTCAAGGTCCTGGTGAAGATTCTCCGGGCGAAGGCGACTGCGCCGCCAGCGGTGACCGGATAGCGAGCAGCGCTCAGAACTGGTGAACCGCCCGAGCGCCGGGGGACGGCGCCGGGGTCGTTCAATCGTCTAGGACGGGCGCGATGCGTCATTTCCCGGCCGCGGCAGGTCGACATAACGGCCCATGCGCCTGCCGGCAAGGAGCCCGCGCGCTGCTTTGACAGCGCTGGTGGTGGCGATGGTCGTCGCTTCCCCCGCCACCGCGTCCACCATCTACGGACCGTCGATGTCGGCTGCCGACATCAGCGCGATGCAGGCGCAGGGCGTCCGCGAGGTCATCGTCGAGCGCAAGGCCGGCCTGACCGCGGCCGAGCAGGCCACGCTGCGCGCGCAGGCCGGGGTCAGCTACGTGGGCCCGGGTCCCCTGCCGAACACCGAGATCGATCGCGCGCCGGCGGACAGACTGGCCGCCGTGGTGGCCACCTTGGCGCGCGATCACCAGGTCCAGTACGCCGAGCCCAACGGCGAGGTCCACGCCACATCGACGCCGAACGACCCCTATTTCGGGCTGCAGTGGGGGCTGTCGAACGCCGGCCAATCGGTCCTGGGCACGAGCGGCACCCCCGGCGACGACATCGGCGCCACATCTGCCTGGGCCCACTCGACGGGAGCCGGGGTGACCGTCGCGGTGGTCGACACGGGAGTGGACCTGACCGCACCCGACCTGGCCGGACAGACGGTCGCCGGGCAGAGCTTCCTGGGCGGCATCCAGGGAACGCCGACGCCGGACCAGAACGGCCACGGGACCTTCGTGAGCGGCATCATCGGGGCAATTCAGAGCAACGGCGTCGGCGTGACCGGCGTGGCCCCAGGGGCGAAGGTGATGCCATTGCAGGCGCTGGACGCGAACGGCAACGGCAACGTCAGCGACGTGGCCGCCGCGTTCAACTACGCCGGCCAGAACGGCGTCAGGATCGTCAACGCGAGCCTCGGCGGCGCGGCGACATCTCAGACGCTTGAGCACGCCATCGCGGACAACCCCAACACGCTGTACGTGGTCGCAGCGGGCAACAACGCCACGAACAACGACGATCCGAGCACCCCCTCCTATCCCTGTGACCTGCCCGAGGCCAACCTGATCTGCGTCGGCGCCACCGACCAGAACGATCGGCTGGCATCATTCACGAACTACGGGGCCGCGAACGTCGACCTGTTCGCGCCCGGAGTCAACATCGCCTCCACCTGGACGGGCGGCCGGTACGTCTACGCCAGCGGCACCTCGATGGCCACGCCGATGGTGAGTGGGGCGCTCGCGCTCATGCTGGCGCGCAACCCGTCGCTCACAGCCGCCCAGCTAAAGGCGGCCCTCCTGGCCAGCGTCAATCCGGTGCCTCGGCTGGCCGGACTGTCCGTGACCGGCGGCGTGCTCGACGCGGCCACTGCCGTGGCGGCGGTCATCCCGCCGGGCACGCCTGCGCCACCGCCCGCGCCTTCCCCCTCAGCGGGGACAGGCGCGCCTGCCCCGGCGCCGGTCGCCGTGACCCAACCCATGCAGCCGTCGCAGCCCGGTGCGGTCACGCTCACCCGTGTCGCCGTCCGCAGCGGCAGTGGCGGCCCGGGCCTCGTGTTCACTCTGTCGGCACGGTCGCGGGTCCAGATCAGCTTCAGCGGACCTGCGCGCGGGCGGTTGGCGGCCCGCGACGTGGCGCGGATCTCGGTGAGCGGCCACCGGGGCACGAACCGGTATGCGCTCACCTCGCTGCTCCACCGCCGGCGCCTGCAGCGCGGGCGCTACGCGCTCACCCTCCGCGCCGGCGGCCGAGCCGTGATCATCGAGCTGAACCTGGTCTGAGCGGTCACGTTCCGGCCGGTCGATCCGTGCGGACGTGAATCCCGGCTATCCGCGCTTGAGCTCGAAGATGACATTGGTGAAGTCGCCACTGACGCACTGGACAGTCTGCGGCAGCCCGCCAAAAGACATGCTGAGCTGCGAGCCGCACCACCAGCCGTCCACGGTAAATCGCGCGTTCCTACCCAGGTAGCGACCCGCACCCGAGTTGGCGACGAACTGTCGAGCGGTGGCACAGCTGATCGGCGAGTCGAACATCTCGATGTTCTTGGCCACCACGCCGCCGGATCCCAGCGAGACCTGCCCGCATTTGAGCTCCTTGCCCGATCCGCCCGGCTGGAACTTCCAGTCGCAGATGTTCTCGATGGCGAGCCGGCGGTCGAACGACTGGCCGCGGCTCGGGAAGAACCATTCGACGTACGCGTAGGCGCTGTGTCCCTGGCAGGTGGTCCGGCCGAACGCGACGACCGTCGCGGGAAGCGAGACTCCGCCGCACGCGACGCACCAGCCGGGCCACACCCAGACCGCCCGTCCCTGCCCGACCGCGCGCGCTCCGCCCCAGCTCTGCCACTTCACGTTCGAGACGAAGCTGGTCGGATCCCCGCCGTAGTCGATCTTCTGGGGCTTCACCTGCCCGAACCCAGAGCCCTCATGACCCCGGACGCCGAGCGTCGGTGCCGACCTTGCCGACGCCGCCGAGATCGACAGCAGGAACACCGCCATCGCGATGCCGACTCCTGCCCGCGCGGTGCGCATCCACCGATCGTATCGACATCCCGCAGGTCTCCGAGCGGTCAGCGGATCGTGATCGTGCGGCGGGTCGTGCGGTGGCCGAACGATATCAGGCGTCCCGAGGGGGCGCCGGCATCCCGTACGGGCGGGTCAGGCCCCGGCCCCGGTCGGTGTCGACGAGCACTCCCTCCATGCGCAGGATGCGCCGCAGGATGGCCAGCGAGGAGGCGTAGGTGGAGTCCATCCCGTAGTAGCTGAGGCCGCGAGCGCCGAGCGTGCGTGCCTGCGTGTACGGCGTGTCTGAGGCGTAGTGGATGACCCCCAGGTCGATCGGCAGCTTCGAGAAGTTGATCGCCTCACCCGTCGGGTGGCGGTCGGCGTCGGCGATCTCGTACACGGCGTCGAGGTAGGGACCGGTCTCCATCTCCACCACGGTGAACGCCTCGCGGTAGTAGAAGTCGAGGTAGGAGCGGTTCTGGAGGAACGTGCTCTTGACGGTGACCGCCCGCTGGTTGTCGAGGCCCGTGCCGAAGCGCAGGTCGGCGGCCAGGTCGTCGACGGTGAACGCGTTGTCGAGCCAGTAGGTGGAGCCCGAGTGCTCGTCGTGGACGACGTTCGAGATCATCACGTCGCCCACGTCGGCGTTCAGGGTGGCCGCCTTGCCGAGGACGTACACGCCGCGCAGCGCGGCTCGGTCCACCGCCACCTCGCGCAGGATGTTGTAGGCCGCGACGCCGAGCGGATAGTCGATGTTGACGATCACCGCGCCGCTGGCGGTCAGGGCGCCCGCGTCGATCTCGCCGACCCGCGGATCCAGCGCGCGAGGATCGAGGGCTCCGAGCGGGATGACCTGGGCCGGCACCCGGAGCGCGGTGGTGCTTCGCAGGTGGGTGACGCCGCGCTGCTTCTCGAGCTCCCGGCGCTCGGCGGCGACCTCGCGACCGCGCTCGCCGAAGTACAGGCGGGCCACGAAGTACAGGAAGTTCTCCCAGGAGCCCTCGCTGCGGCCCTCGCGGAAGGCGGTCAGCTCCTGGCGCAGGATGTCGTCCTCGGGCAGCTGCTCGACGAACGTCACGAGCTCGGCCTCGCGCTCGCGGGCGATCCCGGTGACGATGTTCACCAGGCTGTGCGAGTTCGAGCTGACGAAGTAGAGCGGACGTTCGGCCAGGCCTTCCACGGCCAGCTCCGCGCTCACCGGGGTCCACCAGCGGCGGGTGAGACGCGCGTACCCGGTATGGGTGCCACCCAGCATGCGCACCCGCAGCGACAGCCGTTTCTCGCCGATCAACCGCATGCGCTCTCCGAACCTGTCGCCCCACGCGTCGCTCAGCCGGGCCCAGTCTTCCGCGCCGCCGCCAAGCTCGCGGGCGAGCTCGTCCTGGGGGACATCCGGGTCGGTGGCTCGTGGCCAGCCGCTGGCCCGCAGACGAACCCGGATCTTGTTCCACTCGATCTGGAAGGCGACCAGCGTCGGCACGAGGTCGTCGACGTCGGAGGCGCTGGCCAGCAGGACCGCGAGCATCCCGGCCCCGCTGTCATACCAGCGCCGGCGCCGGGCCGGGGCCTCGGCCTCCTGCCAGGACTGGGCCGGAACCCCATTGTTGCGAAGCTGCTCGGTGTCCTGGCCCATCACCACGAGCTCGGCGCCGACGATCCCGTCGGGCAGCCGTCGGACCGCGTACAGGAAGGCGCCCAGGTCGAGCTCTTCGCTGGCGGCCAGCGGGTGTAGGCTCGAGCCCATCGCCATGTGCGAGGGCTCGAGCACCCGCAGCTGCGTCTCGCCGCTCGAGCGCAGCAGCGTCGTGTAGGTGCGCTGGTAGAGCTCGACCTCATCGCTGAGGCGGACCTCCCCGTCCGCGAAGGTGGTCAGGGCTAACCGGGCTACCGCCATGTCCGGAAGCTACTCCCTCACGTACGGAATGCCGTCCGCCGCCGGCGGCCGCGAGCGGCCCACGAGACCCGCGACCGCGATCAGGGTGAGCACGTACGGCAGCGCCTCGAACAGCGTCCCGAGCGTCTGATTGACGCCCGAGACCCGATCGGACATCGCGCTTCCGAATCCGAACAGCAGGCATGCCCACAGCGCGCCCCAGGGCTTCCACTTGCCGAAGATCATCGCCGCCAGCGCGATGAAGCCGCGACCGTTGGTCATGTTGTTGCTGAACGACCCGACGAAGCCGACCGACAGGTACGCGCCGCCGAGCGCGGCGAACATGCCGGACGTGACGACGGCGACGTACCGGATCCGCAGTACCGGCAGGCCAACGGTGTCGGCGGCGCGAGGCTTCTCGCCCACTGAGCGCAGCCGCAGGCCGCCGCGCGTCCGGAACAGGAAGAAGGTGAGCGCGGGCACGAGGGCCAGCCCGACCCATGTCATCAGGTTCGCGCTGCCGAACGCCGTCCCAATGAACCCGACGTGCTGGATCCCCGGGATCTTGACGTTGGGGATCGTCGAGATGTTCAGCGGGGTGCCGTTCGGCCCGTAGTGGTATTCGAGGAAGTAGCCGGTGATCCCGAGCGCGATGAAGTTGATGCCCGTGCCGCTGACGATCTGGTTGGCGCGCAGGTGGATAGAGAAGACGGCGTGCAGGAGCGCCAGCAGTCCCCCGGCGAGCATCGCGACCACGATGCCCCAGACCCAGGAGCCCAGCAGGTCGGCCCCGTAGATGCCCCAGAAGCAGCCCATCAGCATCATGCCTTCCAGCCCGATGTTGATCACGCCGCTGGACTCGGAGATCACGCCACCGAGCGCCGCGAACAGCAGCGGCGTCGCGTAGCGGAGCGTCGCCGCCACCAGCGCCGACCAGGTGAAAACCGACTCCAATGTGGCGGTCGCCGAGTTCACCGATGCGGCCGCGCCGGCTACCGCGAACAGGGCGACCACGATCGCCTCGGACCCGAGCTTGCGCTCGCCGCCGGCGATTGACCACACGCCGGCCAACACGGCGATTGCGGCCAGCACGACCGACGCCGTCATCCCGCGAACCTCGATGGGAGGGATCGTGATCACCCACGCGATCGCGCCCAGCACGATGCCCGCGATGCCGACCTGCTTCGGCGAGACGACCCGCGCGGGCGCCACGGCGATCGTTCCCACGCTCACGAGGTACCACCCTGGGTCGTTGGGACCTCCTCCGAACGCCGGCGTTTGAACACGACGCCTATTCGCCGCCCGCCCTTCAGCAGCCTGAGCGTGATCACGTCGGTCGAGACGAGCAGGATGATGATCCCCTCGATCATGAACGTCAGGTACTGGACCAGCGTCGGGTCGATGCTCAGGTTGATGTTGCGATTCGAGGTGCCGGTCAGGAGCGCCCCGAACAACAGCGCGGCGGCGACCGTCCCGCCGGCCGTGTTCCGGCCGAGCAGTGCCACCGCGATCCCGTAGAAGCCGATCTGCGAGGTCTGGATGTCGTTCGTGAACAGGTTGTACTTCCAGCCGAGGATGTCGAGCGAGGCCGCTACGCCGGCGAACGCGCCGCAGATCAGCATCACGCGAATCCAGGTGCGGCCGACGTTCATCCCCGCGTAGCCCGCGGCCTCCGGGTTGAAGCCGACGGTGCGCGCCTCGTAGCCGAGCCGCGTGCGGTTGATCAACAGGCCGAACGCCACCGCGAGCGCGAGCGAGATGAAGATCCCGATACTGAGCCCCTGGAGCGAGGCGCTGCCCCAGAAGACCGGCAGCTTCGCCCCGGGGACGACGTTGTTGGACACCGGCGTCGACGGCATGTGCGGGTTGTGCAGCGGCCCCCCTAGCTGGAAGCAGTAGACGCCGAGCCAGATCGCGATCCAGTTGAGCATGATCGTCGAGATCACCTCGTTGGCGCCGGTGGTCGCCTTCAGGACACCGGCGATCCCCGCCCACGCAGCGCCGGCGGCGGCTGCGGCGACGATGGCGAACACGACGTGAATGACCGCCGGCATCCCGGCGAACGACGAGCCGACCCATACGCCGATGATCCAGCCGACCGTGTACTGGCCCTGGCCACCGATGTTGAACATGCCGGCGCGGAACGCGAACGCGACCGCGAGCCCGACGAGGATCAAGGGTGTGGTCTGGATCAGCGTCTGCTGGAGGTTGCTCGCCGCGGTCGCACGCTCGGACCCGGTGACCCAGGGGAACAGCCAGTTGAGGCCGGTCCCGTTGAAGATCGACTGGTAGGTCGAGAGCGGATTGTGGCCGGTCGCCAGCACGATCAGCCCGCCGCCGATGAACGCGATTATCGTCGTGATGATCGGCACCACGACGCCGCTGGCACCCCGCCGGAATGCGGTCAGCGTGGCTGGGGACCGCGCGGCGGCGCCCCCGCCCTCGTCGGGCTCTGCCTGGAGTTCCTCCTCGAGCAGGCTCACGGCGCCACCTCGGCGGTCTGCGCCTTCCCACCGGTCATGGCGATGCCGAGCTCCTCCTCGGTCGCGTCGGGCGGGAACTCGCCGACGATCTTGCCCTCGTAGATCACGAGGATCCGATCGGCCAGCGCCCTCACCTCCTCGTACTCGAGTGACACGAGCAGCACCGCGCGACCCTTGTCGCGCTCTTCGATCAGCCGGCGGTGCACGAACTCGATCGCGCCGACGTCGAGCCCCCGGGTCGGCTGGTGGGCGAGCAGCACCTTGGGGTCGCAGGCGATCTCGCGGGCCACGGCGACTTTCTGCTGGTTGCCGCCCGACAGCGCCGCTGCGTATGTGTCGCATCCGCCGCCGCGCACGTCGAACTCGGCCAGCAGCTTCTGCGCGCGTTCCCTCATGTAACCGAGGCGCAGCCAGCCGTGCCCGCTGAGCTCGGGCGACCGATACTCGCGCAGCGCGAGATTCTCCGCGAGCGTGAACGGGAGCACGAGCCCACGGAGCTGGCGGTCCTCGGCAATGTGGGCCACGCCGGCGTTCGTCGCCGCGCGCACGCCCCTGCCGGCGATGTCCTGACCGTCGATCGCCACCACGCCTGACTCGGGCGCGCGCATCCCGGCGATCGCGTCCACCAGCTCCTGCTGGCCGTTTCCGTCTACGCCCGCGAGCGCGACGATCTCACCCCCGCGCACGGTGAGCGAGAGCCCGGAGACCTGCTCGAGCTGGCGGTCGTCGCGCACGTGCAGGTCGCGCACCTCGAGCAGCGGGTCTGCGGGCTTGAACGGGCGCTTGTCGACCGCGAGCATGACGTCGCGGCCGACGACCAGGCGCGCGAGGCTCAGCTCGGTCGCGCCCTCGCGCGGGACGGTGTCGACCTTCTTGCCGCGCCGCAGCACCGTGATCCGATCGGCCACCTCGAGCACCTCGCCGAGCTTGTGAGAGATGAACACGATCGCGGTCCCGTCCTCCTTGAGGCGGCCCAGCACGCCGGTGAGCTCCTTGACCTCCTGCGCGGTCAGCACGGCGGTCGGCTCGTCGAGCACGAGAATCCTCGCGTTGCGGTAGAGCGCCTTGAGGATCTCGACCCGCTGCTGGGCGCCGACCGTGATGTCCTCGATCCGCGCGTCGGGGTCGACGACCAGGCCGTAGCGGTCTGAGAGGTCCCTGACCCGAGCTCGCGCCCCCTTCAGGTCGAGCCTGCCGCCGGCCAGGGTCGGCTCCTGGCCGAGCACGATGTTCTCGGCCACGGTCATCACGTTCACCAGCATGAAGTGCTGGTGAACCATGCCGATCCCAAGACCGATCGCCGCCGACGGCGAGCTGATGTCGACCGGCTGGCCGTCGATCAGGATCTCGCCCTCGTCCGGCTTGTACAGCCCGTACAGGACCGACATCAGCGTCGACTTGCCGGCGCCGTTCTCGCCGAGCAGCGCGTGGACCTCCCCCGATACCACGTCGAAGTCGACTCGGTCGTTGGCGACGACCGAGCCGAACTTCTTCGTGATCCCCCTCAGCTCGAGAGCCGGAGGGGCTGACCCTGTCACAGCGTCCTTGGTCTTACTTCGCGACCAACAGGGTGGTCGGAGGTTTGATCTGTCCCGACTTCATCTGGGCGATGATGTTGTTGATCTGCGACTCGTACTGAGCGCCGGCCGGACCGATCTTGCCGATCCCGACGCCGCCGTTGGTGATGTCCTCCTGCAGGTTGCTCGAGAACTGGCCGTTCTGCAGGTTCTTGATTGCCGTGAACACGCCGGTGTCGACCTTCTTCTCGGCCGAGGTCAGGACGTAGGTCGGCGACAGGTAGCTCTGGTCGGCGTCGACGCCGATCGCCTGGTCCTTGTTCTGCACGGCCGCCGAGATCGCGCCAAGCCCGCACGCGCCGGCGACCTGGAAGACGACCTTCGAGCCCGCGTTGATCTGGTTCAGCGCCAGCTCCTTGCACTTGTCCTGAGCGACGAAGTCCTGCGAGTACGCGTTGAGCAGCTTGGCGGACGGGTCCGCTGCCTTGACCCCGGCCTGGAATCCGGCGATGTACAGGTTCACCGGTGGGATGCTCTGGCCGCCGACCGTGGAGGCAGTGCCGTAGCCATGTTGCTTCAGGTAGAGCCCGGCGAGGTAACCGGCCGGGTAGCCGGCCTGCTGCTCGGCGAAGTCGATCCCCTCGATGTTCTTGGCCGTGTCCGGAGCCGTGCCGCCGGGGCTGTCGATGATGGCGAAGTGGGTGCCCGGGTACTTGAGGGCGACCTGCTGGAGCGGGGCGGCCATCAGGAAGCCGACCGCGATCACGAGCTTGTTTCCGGCCGCCGCCAGCCGACTGAGGTTCGGGATGTAGTCGGCCCCGGACGTCGACTGGAGCACCGTGCCCTTCACGCCGAGCTGAGACTCGGCCTGGAGCAGGCCTTGATAGGACAGATGGTTGAAGCCGTGGTCGTTGAGCCCGCCGATGTCGGTAACCAGACCGACCTTCATGCCCGAGCCGCTCGACGATGAGCTTGCCGCCGTGCTGGTAGTGCTGGTGGCGGCCGCGCCGCCACTGCCCGTCGTGGTACTGCTAGTGCTACTGCTGCTACTGCCGCACGCGGCCAGCCCCAGAGCCAGCGCGCCCGTGGCGAGAGCAACGAGGCCGACCGGCCTGATCCTCCCCGTCACTTGATCTCCTTTCCGCCAGAACTCAATGGGCAACCATAACCTCTGGACGGGACGGCGGGGAAGTGGCCTAACGTGCTCTTCAGAAATGAAGACGATCGTCCGGGCACAGGTGGCGCACACACCGGGAAATCCGTTCACGGAAGAGTCGGCTCTGGAGACGTTCGCGGACGGCGCGCTGGCGTTCGCCGACGGCCGGATCCTGGCCTGCGGCGCGTTCGCCGATGTCCATTACGGCCATCCGGATGCGCAGGTGTTGGACGCGCGCGACACGATCCTGCTACCGGGCTTCGTCGATGCCCACGTCCACTATCCCCAGATTCGGGTGATCGGCGCGATGGGGCTCGAGCTGCTCGATTGGCTGCGCGTGCGCTGCTTGCCCGAGGAGAGCCGTCTGGCCGATGAGGCGTACGCCGCCGAGGTGGCGGATCGGTTCATCCGATCGCTGGCCGCGAACGGCACGACGACCGCGCTGGTGTTCGGGTCGCACTTCCCGGGCGCGCAGGAGGCGTTGTTCGCCGCCGCTTCCGCGGCCGGGCTGCGTCTGTTCAGCGGGCTCGTTATGTCCGACCGTTGCCTGCTGCCAGAGCTCGAGGTATCGGTGCAGGCCGCGCTCGAGGCGAACCGGGAGCTGATCGATCGCTGGCACGGCCGGGGCCTGATCCGGTACGCGGTCACGCCGCGCTTCGCCGTCTCCTGCTCCGAGGAGATGCTCTCGGCGGCCGGCGAGATGGCAGCCGAGTCCGAGGGAGTGCTGTTCACGACTCACTTGAACGAGAGCCGGACCGAGGTCGAGCTCGTCGCCGAGCTGTTTCCCTGGGCGCGTGATTACCTCGAGACGTATGAGCGCTACGGCCTGCTGGGCGACCGCTCGGTGTTCGCCCACAACGTCCACGTCTCCGACGACGAGCTGCGCCGGCTGGCCGGCGCCGGCGCCACCGTGGCCCATTGCCCGTCGAGCAATGGGTTCCTGGGCAGCGGCGTGTTCCCCCTGCGCCGGCACCTCGAGCACGGGGTGCGGGTTGCGCTCGGAACCGACGTCGGCGCCGGCACCGGGCTGAGCATGCTCAAGGAGGGGCTGATGGCGTATCACGGGCAGATGCTCACCGCTGGCGGCGTCCGGCTGGCGCCGGCCCACCTGCTGTGGCTGGCGACCCGGGCGGGGGCGGTGGCGCTCGGGCTGGGTGACGAGGTGGGCGATCTCTCGCCGGGGAAGAGCGCCGATTTCGTGCTCGTACGCCCGCCCGATGACAGCACGCTCGGCGCGGTGCTCGAGCGCAGCGAGTCGCTCGAAGCGGCGCTGGGGGCGCTGTTCACGCTCGCGCGCGAGGAGTCGATCGCCGAGGTGCGCGTGGCCGGGCAGGTCGTCTGGCCGATGGTCGGGTCCCGGGATCGGCTGCTCGGGTCCGCGGGTCCGGCGCTCGGGTCCGGGGGTCCGGCGTGAGCCTGCGGCGGGCGACGGTCGTGGTGCTGGATGCCTGCGGCGTCGGCGAGCTCCCGGACGCCGCCGACTACGGCGACGCCGGCTCGAACACGCTCGTGCACCTGGCCGAGCAGGCCGGCGGGCTCAGGCTGCCGACGCTCGAGCGGCTCGGGCTCGGCTCGATCGTGCCGATCATCGGCGTGCCGCCGGCGCAGAAGCCGGTCGTCCATGGCCGCCTGCGCCCGCTCGGACCCGGCAAGGAGTCCACCACCGGGCATTGGGAGCTCATGGGTGTCGTGCCCTCGCAACCGCTGCCGACCTTTCCCGACGGCTTTCCGCCCGCGGTGGTGGAGGCGCTGGAGGCGGCCACCGGCCTGCGCTTCTGCTGCAACCGCCCGTACAGCGGAACCGAGGTGCTGGTCGACTACGGGCCCCATCACCTCGAGACCGGGGAGGCGATCCTCTACACCTCGGCCGACTCGGTGCTCCAGATCGCGGCCCACGTCGATGTGCTCTCCGAGCCCGAGCTGTACGCGGCGTGTACCGCGGCACGCGAGGTCATGACGGGGGAGAACGCGGTCGGCCGCGTGATCGCGCGGCCGTTCGAGGGGGTCCCGGGCGACTTCCGTCGCCGCGAGGGACGCCGCGACTACTCGGTGCGGCCGCCCGCCCGCTCGTATCTGCAGGAGCTTCAGGAAGCCGGGGCCGAGGTGCAGGGCGTGGGCAAGATCCACGACCTGTTCGCCGGCGTCGGGGTCGACGTCAAGCACGCCGGCGCGACCAATGTGGCGGGGATCGCCGCGACCGGCCGGCTCCTGCGTGAGGTCGAGTCCGGGCTGATCTTCGTGAACCTGGTCGAGACCGATCAGGTCTACGGGCACCGGCACGACGTCGACGGGTTCGCGCATGCGCTGGTCGAGATCGACGCAGCCGTCGCGGAGTGGCTCACGCTGCTCCGCGAGGACGACCTGCTGGTCTTGACCGCCGACCACGGCGTCGACCCGACGGCTCCGCACACCGATCACACGCGCGAGTACGCACCGCTGCTGGCCGTCTTTCCCGGTTGTGACGGGCGCCGCCACGACGGCCTGCTCGCGGACGTGGGGGCGAGTGTCCTGCGCTGGATCGCCGATCGAACGGCCCCCGAGCTGCCGGGCGAGCCGTTCCTATAGGCAATCCGGGCGCCATGGACAAAACGTCCAGGCCAGGTGCAGGACAGGCTCGATTGTCCTAGAGTCATTCCTGCTCGGCTTCGAGCTCGGTTGGCGACTTGGGGGAGGTGGGACGATGGATCTCGTGCCGGCGGAGGCGCCACCCCCCTAGCCCATGGCACCTCCGGCCTATCACGTCACCTTCTACGCCGGGGTTCTGATCGCGAGCGGCGCCGCGGACGTCGCTGCGGCGTTCGTGGTCTGGCGGAGACGTGGCAGCCCTGGCCGTAACAGCCTGTGCGTCGCGATGCTCGCGACCGCGGCGTGGTCGTTTGCCTATGCGCTCGAGCTGTCGGCGACGGGCACCGGCGATCGCGTGCTTTGGGGGGCGTTGAAGTACATCGGTGTCACGCTCCTGCCGCCGGCCTGGCTCACATTCGCCCTGCAGTACACGGGCCGCATGGGCAGGCCCAGCGCGCGTTACCTCGGTGCGCTGGCGGTCGAACCGGTGGTCGTGCTCGGCTTGCTGGCGGTTCCCAGCGCCCGGCACCTGATTCGGTTCTACCCGCCCGGGCCGCCGCAGCCGATCCCGACGGCCAGCGCCGGAGCTCTCTACTGGCCGCACGTCGTCTACAGCAACGCCCTGGTCCTGACCGGCAGCGCGATCCTGTTGGTCACCGTGGTGCGCGTGTCGCGCCTCTACTGGAGGCAGAGCATCACGCTGCTGGTGGCGATCTGCGTGCCGCTGATCGGCAACGCGATGACCGACTTCAACGCGCCGCCGTTCCAGCACCTCGACCCGAGTCCGCTGGCCACGTCGGTCGCGGCCTGGGTGCTCGCGTTCGGCGTGTTGCGCTACCGCCTCCTGGATCTGCGTCCGGTTGCCCGCACCCATGTGGTCGAGACTATGCGCGACGCGGTGCTCGTCGCCGACGCGCACGGGCACGTGGTCGATCTGAATCCGGCGGCGCTGTCGCTGCTGGGTCCGCGTGCCGGCGAGTTGGTCGGCCGCCCGGTGGCGGCTGTCCTGTCCGAATTCGCGGAGCCGATGGGCTTCCCCGACCCGGGCGTCTACGACGTGCGGTTGAACGCCGCGCACGGAAAACGTGACATGGAGCTCGCGGTCACCGGTCTGGCGGACCCTCGCGGCGCCACGGCCGGTCGCGTGCTGGTGTTCCGCGATGTCACCGACCGGCGTGAGCTCGAGCGTGAGTTGCGCCAGCTTGCCTACACCGATCGGCTGACCGGATTGCCGAACCGGTCGCTGTTCCACGACCGGCTCGAGCAGGCGCTGGCGATGGCGGCGCGGCGCGACGCTCCGGTGGCCGTCCTGTTCCTCGACCTCGATCGATTCAAGATCATCAACGACAGCCTCGGGCACGAGATCGGGGACGCGGTGCTGGTGATGGTCGCCCAGCGGCTGCGGCGCTGCCTGCGGGCCGAGGACACCCTCGCACGCCTGGGCGGCGACGAGTTCGCGATCCTGCTGCCCGAGATAGCCAATCGGAGCGACAGCCGCCTGGTGACCGACAAGTGCCTGGCTGCGCTGGGCGATCCAGAGGTGATCGGGGGGCACGAGCTGACGGTGAACGCGAGCATCGGCGTCGCCATCTTCCCGGAGGACGGAGCGGGTGTGCAGCACCTTCTGCGCAGCGCGGACGCTGCCATGTACCGCGCCAAGGCCCGCGGCGGGGGCCGCGCCGAGACGTTCACCCATCTGCTCGAGAAGGAAGTCGTGCGTCGCCAGCAGATGGAGGTTGAGCTCCGCCGAGGCCTCCGGTCGGGCCAGCTCATGGTCTTCTTCCAGCCCTACCGGGAGCTGGTCTCAGGTAGGACCGTGGGCTACGAGGCACTCGTGCGCTGGAACCATCCAGAACGCGGCGTGCTCCTGCCCGACAGCTTCCTGCCGCTGGCCGATGAGACAGGCTTGATCGAGGCGGTCGACCGCTGGGTCCTGGCCGAGGCCTGTCGCCAAGCATCCCGGTGGCCGCCGTCCGTTGTCGTCTCGGTCAACGTCTCCGCTGGTCGCCTGCGCCGCGGCGACATGTATGGCGACACCGCTGCGATCCTCGCCGAGACCGGGCTTGACCCGAGCCGGCTGGTGCTCGAGCTGAGCGAGCGCATCCTGTTCGACGAGATGCCCGACGCCCTGGCCTCTCTGGCCGACCTCCCATCCGCCGGCATACGGCTTGCCCTCGACGATTTCGGCGCCGGCTACACGTCGCTCGAGCAGCTACGCAGACTCCCGGTCGGGCACCTGAAGATCGATCGATCGCTGGTGGGCCCCGTCGACCAATCGGACGACGACGCCTCGATCGTCGGCGCGGTGATCCAGTTCGCGCACGCGCTCGGGCTGACCGTCACCGCCGAGGGGGTCGAGCGCCCGAGCCAGCTCGAGCGTCTCGCCGACCTCGGGTGCGAATACGGACAGGGCTTCCTGTTCGGCGCGCCGGCCGCTGCGACGGCATCGTCCCGGGCGTCATCGATCGCCAGTGCGAGGCAGGATCAGATGTGACGGGTGGGCCGCGTCGCGCAGCAGTTCGACGTCGACCGGCTGCAGGACGGTGGCGGTCATCGGGTCCTCGCCCGTGCCCGGGTTGCGCGCGTAGCGCGGGTGGGCGCCGGAGGAGACCTGCAGGCGGATCCGGTGCCCGGCGCCGAAGCGATGGCCGATCGGCCACAGGTCGAAGCCGACATGGCAGCTCCCGTCGTCGCGATGTTCGAACGTCGCGGGGCTGACCCGCTCGAGCGCATCGCACACGTTCCAGGAGGCGCCCTGCTCGTCGACGTCGCAGACCCGCGCGAACAGGTCGAAATACGGCGAGCTGGCGCGCGCGTACAACTCGACGCGCACCGGTCCGATCGCCTCGAGCGACGACGGGAGCGTTTCCGTGGTGTACGTGACGACGTCCGGCCGCGCTTCGAGCGAGCGATTGTCGAGGACCGGCTCGCGCGCCAGCAGCACCGGGCCGCCGATCGAGGGCGTGGGATCGTTCGGGTCATAGCGGTAGCGGTCGCCGGGTGCGCCCGGGTCGGCCGGGGCGGCCGGGGCGCCCGGGTCGGCCGGGGCGGCTTGGTCGGCCGGTGGATGCGGCTCGAGCCGGTTCCCGGCGGACAGCCACAGGCGGTGCTCGCGCGTGCCGGGCGGTGGCCACGTCGGCAGCTCGCGCCAGCCGTCGCTCGGTCGCTCGCCGATGGCGCGCTCGGCGGTGGCGCGCTCGCCGGTGACGCGCAGGCGGACGGGTGCCGAGCGCAGTAGCCGGTCATCCCCGAGCAGGTGGGACCGGAGCCAGCCCAGGCCTTCCCGGATTCCGGCAGTCAAGCCGCCCGGCGCGGTGTGCGTCCACGGGCCGATGATCAGCTGCGGCTCGCGTCCGGCGGCCTGCAGCGCGCAGAAGTCGTCGAGCATCCAGGGCAAGAAGATGTCGTACCACCCCCCGATCAGCTGCACTGGCGCCGTGACCTTCGCCACGCCCGCGGCGTAGTCGCGGGCGACCCAGTAGGCGTCCTCGCGCCGTGGATGGGCCATCCCCTCGCGATACCACGGAATCTCGGTGCCGGTCGCGAGCTCGTCGAGGTCAGACAGCGGCAGCTCGGAGAGGAGCGCCGGCAGCCGACGCAGGGCTCGCGCGATCGCGATCGGCGCGGCTCGGCGCTCCTGCTCGGCCACGAGCACCAGCCACGAGGCGGCCGTCTCCAGCGAAAGACTGCCGCCCGCGTAGGTCTGGGCGTGAAACTGAGAAGCGCTGACCTGGATGGCCAGGGCGGCCAGGTCGGCTTCGGCGTCCGCGGCGACCGCCCACTGGACGAGCCCGAGGTAGCTTGGCCCGATCATCCCGACCGGTCCGGTGTGCCACGGTTGCCGCCCGATCCAGCGCAGTGTGGCGAGACCGTCGGCGCGCTCGTCGAACGGGCTGAAGCTGCCTTCAGAGCCGAACGTGCCGCGGACGCTCTGGATCACGACCTGCAGCCCGCGCTCGGCCAGCAGCCGTCCGAAGATCAGGCCGACCGCTCCGCGCCGCCCGTACGGCGAGCGGACCAGGACTGTCGGCTGCGGGCGGCCCTGGCCCGCCCGCGTCACCCACCGGTCGGCGAGCAGAACCGTGCCGTCGTCCATCGACGCGCGCAGGTCGGGGTCGCGCACGACGGCGCGGGTCTGCGCCCGTGGCAGGCGCATTCGCCGGGCGAGAATCGCGCTGGCGAGACTCAACGTCGCACGCGCATGACCCCGCGTTGCGCCGCGGCCATGGCTCGTTCGGCGCGGCTCCCGGACGCCGGCATCAGGCCGAGCTGGCGGGAGACCGACATCAGGTCGCAGATCACCCTGAGCCGGCTGATGCGCCCGGCGCGGTACTCCTGGAAGTCGACGCCGTCGACCTCCCACCGGCGTCCGGTCGGGGCAAAGCCAGGAGGATCCATCGGGCCGGTGAACGTGCCGGAGCCGCGCCAGTGAAACGACGCGCGGGGCTCGCCGGGAATCACGTACGGCCCGTCGAGCAACTCGAAGGTCATGTCGGGGATGCCCCGCCACAGCGCCGCGAGAAACCCCCGGACGTCGGCGTGCCCGTGCATCGCCTTCGGCCAGGAGTCGTCGCGAACCTCGACGTCGTCGGCTAGGAACTCCAGGACCCCGTCGGCGTCATGGGCGTTCCAGGCGCCCAGCCAACGCGGAACGAATTCGCGGACCCACTCGATGTCGTGCTGGCTCATTTGGCTGCTCCGTCCGGCGTTTGACGCTAGCACTGCGAGCCTGCCGCCGGATATGGTTGGGGCGGGTAGTTCGAACCGTGGGGAGGGAGCGAGAGATGAACCTGGCTTGGCGGCGCCGGATGGCGTTTTGTGTGGTCGTGTCCGTAGTGGCTTCGGCTTTGGCTTTCGCTTCGGCTTCGGCCGGGGCGCTGCCGCGTGGCGCCGCGTCCGCGGCCGCACCGAAGTGCACCGCCGCGCACGTGCAGGTGTGGCTGGGTCTGGGCGTGGGTGGCGGCACGGCGGGCAGCACGTACTACCCGCTCGAGTTCAGCAACGTCGGGCGTCACGCGTGCAGCTTGAACGGATATCCGGGCGTCTCGGCGTATGGGAACAGCGGAGCCCAGGTCGGTCCGGCCGCGAGCCGCAACGGGCAGCATCACGGCACGGTGACGCTCGCCCCGGGCGCCACCGCTCATGCCATCCTCCGCGTGGTCGACTGGGGCGCGGTGTGTTCGCCCGAGGTACCGGCGGCCGGGCTCAAGGTGTTCGCCCCGGGGACGACGCGGTCCGAGCCGGTGCCGTTCTCGTTCGGGGCCTGCGCCCACCAGGGCGTGCTGGTCGTGGGTCCGGTGCGCGCCGGTGTCGGAATCCCTGGTTACACAACTTCCTAGGAGGCGCACATGTTGCGAAGGGTTGGAGCAATCGCTGGGCTGCTGGTGGCTGTCTTCTTCGCGCTCGTCTCGTCGGGTACGGGCGCCACTCAGCCACGGGGCTGCCAAGCCGGCGACTTCACACTCAGCCAGGGGCCGCGGGTGTCCGCGCTGGGTCACTTCCGCCAGACGGTGCGGTTGCGGAACGTGGCGCACACCGCATGTCAGATGTCGGGGTGGCCAACGGTCGTGCTGCTGAACGCGCACGGCGCGGCGCTGCCCTCTCACGAGCAGCGGATCACGAGCGACATGTTCGGCACCTCCCCGAAGCCGAGGGTCGTGGTGAGTCCGGGCGGTGGGGCCTCGTTCGCGATCGACAACACAGCGCCGGCGACATCGTGCCCGACTTCAAAGGCCATCGCGGTGACACCTCCGGCCGGCCACGGCAAGCAACGGCTGGTGATCCCGGTGCAGGCCTGCAAGCGCTTCGCGGTCCTTCCGGTCCAGCCGGATAACAAGGCGATTCATCCCTGACGCTTGTGGCGGGCGGTGGCGCGGCGGTCGAGCGCCGCGTCACCTGCTCCGTCACCGTCGACCAGGGCCCGGGCGAAGCCGAAGGCGGGAGAAGCCGGCGTCTTGGCCGTGACGGGCCGGTCGATCGCCGCGCGAACAGCTCCGCGAGCGGCGTCGGTCGCTCGACGCGGCGATCGATGCCGCGCGCGGCGAGCCAGGCGTTTGCCTCGTCCACCGACAGCGCTGTGAACTCGACGTCGGCGAGACAGCGGCAGGGGCGCCGCGCGGCCGGGTGAAGCCGGCCCACGGGCTCGTTGGTGGTGATGAGGATCAGTGTGCGCGTGCCCTGCCCGATCACGCCGTCGGCGACGTTGAGCAGCCGTGACAGCGCCTGTCCCGCCAGTGCGCGGGCGTCGGCGGCGATCAGCTCTCCGGCGTCCTCGAGGACGAGCAGGCGCCAGCGATCAGGGTCTCCGTTGTCCCAGGTGAGCACGTCGAGCATGTATGCCCCGCCGCGCCCGAGCAGCTCGTCCGGTCCTACGCGACCGCTTGACCTCGGACGCCCGCTACGGTGTCGTGCGTGAGCTCGATGACTCGGTCGACTGCCCGATTGCCTCACCGGACAGAGGCGTTCCGCTCCCTCGTCCCCGCAGCCGGGTGACGTGACCGACCGCTTCGATCTCGAGCGCTTCGTGGCCGCCCAGGATGGCGGCGGCACCTACGAGGCGGCGGTCGAGGAGCTGCGGGCCGGGCGCAAGCGCGGTCACTGGATGTGGTTCGTGTTCCCCCAGATCGCCGGGCTGGGGCAATCCCCGACGTCCCGCCGGTACGCGATCGCGTCGCTGGACGAGGCGCGGGCGTACCTGGCTCACGCCGTACTCGGGCCTCGGCTGATCGAATGCGCTCGGATCGTCAACGGGCTCGGAGGAACGAGCGCAGCGGACGTGTTCGGGGGCATCGACGCGATGAAGCTCCGCTCGTCGATGACGCTGTTCGCTCGGGCGGATCCGGAGAAGGCGGTGTTCGGCGAGGTTCTTGAGAAGTACTTCGGCGGCGTCCCGGACGAGGCGACCGACCGCCTGCTCGGACGCACGCAGTAAGCCGCGCCTCTTGCGCCGCGTCGCCTGCGCGGTATAGCGTTCGCGCGACGCGAACACTATGCAAAACGTCCGCGATAAACGAACGGCAGGTTCGCACGCCACGAGCTCAGTCAGGGTGACCTGATCCGCTTCCGGACCGACCGGCCGCATGCGTTTCGCAACACCTCGCGCGTGGGAGTGGCGGCGGTGATCGGGGCGGCGACGCCGCCATGGTAGGCCTGCCCGAGCTCGACGAGCTGGCCACGCCGGCGCTGATCGTCGATCGCGCTCGCCTGGTCAGGAACATCAAGGAGATGGCCGCGCGGGCCGACTCGCTCGGCGTCGCGCTCCGGCCCCACGCCAAGACCCACAAGTCGCCGGCCATCGCCGCCCTCCAGCGCGACCACGGCGCAACCGGCTTGACCGTTGCCACCGTCACGGAGGCGGAGGCGTTTGCCGACGAGGGCATCGACGACGTCCTGCTCACAGCGCCTCCCGTGGGAGATTGGCGCCTCGAGCGCCTGATTGCGCTTGCCCGCCGGGCCCGCGTCCGCGTCGTCGTCGATGGCGCCGAATCTCTTGCGGCGCTCGACCGGGCGTGCCGGCGCGCCGGAGTCACCGTCGGCTACGTGTGGGAGGTCGATTGCGGCGTGGCCCGGTTCGGCACGCCCCCGGGCGCCGCCACCGTGGAGCACATCGCCAGGGCGCTCGAGATCGCCACCCACGCGTCGTTCGACGGGCTGCTCGCCTTCGGCGGACATGCCTATGCGGCGACCGGTCCGGACGGGATTGCGGCCGCGGCTCGCGACGAGCACGAGGCGATCATCGAAACGGTCGGTGGGCTACTCGACCGAGGCGTCGAAGTCCCGGTGCGCAGCGTCGGATGCACGCCCACCTCGCATGCGATGAAGACGGGGGAAGGGATCACCGAGATCCGGCCCGGCAACTACGTTTTCTATGACGCGACACAGGTCGCGCTCGGGATCGTCCCGCCGGAGCGGTGCGCGCTATCGGTGCTGGCGACCGTGATCTCGCGACCGGCGTCCGACAGGCTGATCCTCGACTCCGGTTCCAAGGCGCTCGCCGCCGAGCGCCTGAGCACCCTCACCCCCGGGTTCGGGCTCATCGAGGACCACCCCGAGCTCAGAGTCGAGCGCCTGTACGAGGAGCAGGCGATCGTGTGCAGCGAGGCGCCGTGCGATATCCAGGTCGGCGCGCGTCTGCGCGTGGTTCCCAATCACGCCTGCCCTGCGGCCAACCTCCACTCCCGGATGTTCGTGGTGGACGAGGGAAGTGTGGTCGACGTGTGGTCGGTGGCAATCCGCGAATGGAGAGAGATCGAGGCAGGGAGGAGACCGGCATGGAGCACCAGATAGACGCCAAGCGCATCCACCACTCGTGGGACAACACGCTCGAGCCGACACTGCGCGTCGCATCGGGCGATGTCGTGCACTACGACATCCTGATGGCCGGGAGCGGTCAGGTCCACGAGGGCGACACGTTCGAGCAGACCAACTTCGACTTCGACACGCTCTACAACCTGCTCGGTCCGTTGTATGTCGAGGGAGCGAAGCCGGGTGACGCGCTCAGGATCGAGATCCTCGAACTGACGCCCGGGGACTGGGGGTGGTGCGTGCAGCTGCCCGAGCTCGGCACTCTGCCGGAGCACTTCCCCGATCCCTACCTGCGCACGTTCGATCTGCGGAGCGGCACCCACGTCGACTTCGCTCCGGGCATCAGGATCCCGTTCGGGCCGTTCCTCGGCACGATGGGCGTCCACCCCGACGAGCCCGCGACCGCCTCGGCGTTCCCGCCCCACAAAGGGGCGGGCAACATCGACACCCGCCATCTGACCGCGGGATCGACGCTGTGGCTGCCGGTGTGGTGCGAGGGCGGGCTCTTCTCCTGTGGGGACGCGCACGCCATGCAGGGCGACGGCGAAGTGTGCGTCGCGGCGATGGAGTGTGACATGCGCGCGAGCCTGCGCTTCTCGGTCGAGCAGCGCACGATCACGGCGCCGTACTTCCGGACGGCCGGCGCGCTGACGCCCAAGGTCGACGCCCGCGGGCACCACGGTGCGATGGGGATCGCACCTGACCTGATGGAAGGCACCAAGAAGTCGGTGCTCGCGATGATCGAGTGGATCGTGGCCGAGCACGGCCTGACGAGACAGGACGCCTACATGCTGTGCAGCCTGGCCGGCGACCTCAAGATACTCGAGGTGGTCGACGCGGGGATGTGGAACGTCGGATTCACCCTGCCGCTTTCGATCTTCGCCGACTAAGGAGCTTCGACCATCAGCCACATCAGCCCTCACCACCACCACGAGCACGTAGACGTCAAGCGTGAGGTGCTCCTGGAGGACACGGGTACAAGCCCAGCTTCAGCGCGGACTGAACATCCCCGGAAACATGGGCGCCTCACGTCTCAGCCTTGCTTTCTTGCCTTCCAGATCTCCTCGCAGGGCCACTGCCGAGCCCACTCGAGCGTCACGAGCGGAAAGCTCGTCGTCGAGCCTTCGGGCGGGCGGACCTCGATCAGCTCCTCGACGGCGAACCCGCACCGCCGCAGCAACGCGATCATCTCGCCGTGCGGAAGATGGAAATCCACGGACTCCTCGCCCGGCCACTCGAAGCGATGCATGCCGAAGTACGGGCGCAGGAGCCTGTCGCCTGCCGGCGCATCGGGATCGTCCGGGAAAGTCAGCACCGCGATCACGCCGTTGACCAGGAAGATCAGCTCTCCGCCCGGACGCAGCAGCCGAGCCGCCTCGGGAATCCATCGGTACGGGTCGCACCAGATGCTGGCGCCGTATTCGGAGATCGCCAGGTCAAAGCTCTCGTCGGCCGCCGGAACCGCCTCCGCGTTGCCGTGCCAGAGGGGGAACTCCAGCCCGAACTCGCGCTGGAAGGCTCGTGCCGAACGTAGCTGTTCGGCCGAGTTGTCGATCCCCACGGGCCGCGCGCCGCGGCGCGCGAGCCAGGCTGACACGTAGGCGGTTCCGCAACCCAGCTCGATCGCGTCGCGGCCGGCCAGGTCGTCGGGCAGCACTCGCAACTCGGTCTCGGGCACAGACCAGATGCCCCACGAGGGCTCCGTTTGCCAGCCGTGGCGACCCGGCTTCTCATATTCGGCCGCGAGCGCGTCCCACGCAATGCGGTTGCGGCGCACGTGCTCGGGCAGTTCCTCCATCATCGGAGCAGTATCTCGCCATCCGGCCCTCAGGTGCTCACGGTCGGACACGTGCGAGCGGCGCCGCCGCGTGCGGGCCGTTGACCGGGTGGCCGCCAACTCGCCCGGATGAGGTCCGGCGCTGGTACGAGGTAAAGCATCGACGTCAGTCGGTCCGTAAAGCTTTGCGTTCCGCGGTCGAGTCGACGGTGTATCAGGCGGGCGCCGTGTCGCTCTAACCAGTCGTAGCGCGCGCGGCCCGGAACGGACTTGGGGGTTAGGCCGGGGTCGCGCGCGCTACCGGGGGCTCGCGCCTCGAACCCGCAGCGTTGGGCGTTCCGCCGCGGGCCAGGCTCTTGCCCGTGCCGGCCCTCTCCGGCCGGTCGTGTCCGGCCTGAAGCCTTGGTGAGCGATTGGTGAGCGACTGGTGATCTGCCGGTGAGCGCTCCCGCGGATCCTGGCTCTCGTCAGCGACCACTGAGGAGACACCAGTGACCGTCGTCAATTCCCACACCATGATCGCGATCGCCGCCGAGCGAATCGCCGACCTGCATCGCGACGCCGCCCCGCGGCCCGAGGCGACCCCGAAGGCCAAGCGGACGCGCCGCCGGAAGCGATCAGTACAGCCGGCTCAGACGGCCGCAGCCGCCGGGGCGAAACAGCGCTGAGCGCCGACCTCGATTCCAAGGGAGCGCACCGACATGACTGCCACACTCAGCCCCCGCCGGGCTCCGCTGCCACCCGATCGCCACCTTTCCGGTGAGGTGGCAACCCAGCTGGTCGCCGCGGCCATGGCCGGCGATCAGCAGGCCTGGGACTCCCTGACCCGGGCGTTCGGGCCGATGATCTGGGCGATTGCCCGCGCCCACCGCCTGCGCGATGCCGACGCCGCCGACGTCTCGCAGGCGACGTGGCTTGCGCTGCTCGAGCACCTGGGCGATCTCAAGGATCCCGCCCGGGTGGGCGCCTGGCTTGCGACGACGGCACGCCGACAGTGTCTGCGCGTGCTGCGGGATAGAGAACGCCGCGTCCTGTACGGCGACGACACTCCCGAGCACGAGTCGCCCGACCCGTCGCCAGGAGACATGCTCCTCCTCTCCGAGCGTGACGCCGCCCTGTGGCATGGCTTCGCACGGTTGCGCCCGAGCGATCAGGCGCTGCTCCGCCTGCTCATGGCCGACCCTCGCCCGAGCTACGAGGAGATAGCGGCCGCTCTCGACATGCCGATCGGAAGCATCGGCCCAACCCGCCAACGCGCACTCGCGCGGCTGCGAGAGCAGCTGGACAGCGAGCGCGCCCTAACCATGATGATCGACTAATGGAGGTCCAAGAAATGATCGACAACATCGCAACGGACGTCGCGAAAATCGGATTTCGGCTCCTGGACGATGCCGTCCTGGCGTGGTTCCGTGCTGAGAGCGAATGCGAGGCGACGCTCCAAGCCTGGTTCCAATCGACCGGGCAGCAGCGCGAGCCAGCCTACCTCTCCTATCTCGCGGCGCTCGACCGCGAAGAGGCCTCAGCGCGCGACCTGGAGCGGCTATGGCGACTGACCGAGTCCTGCAACGAGACCCTGGCCCAGCGCGCGGAGACCGTGGCCGAATGACGACGTGTGCCCACACCCATCACGTCGGCACCTGTCCGAACTGCCAGCGCGCCCAGCTGGCGCGATGGCGCACGCAGCTGGACCCGGAGCGTGGTCGGGGGTCCGGTGAGCGTCTCGCGCGTCCGGGGTCGTCTTGCGCTCGTCGAGCATCCCGCTCGCCGTTCCGTAACGGTGTGCCGCTCGTTTGAGACCTGGAGACCAGCGAGAACATGAGGTCCGGGGGGCTTCGGGCCTCGAGGGTCGGGCCGCACGTATCACGCCCATGGTCTCGCGCCTCCCGTCCCCAGTGGAGTCACGCCAAACCGATCGCGCCGGAGTCGTCGGCGAGTCTGACGATGTCCTGCTCGAGCGGCTAACCGCAATCGCCTTGGTCTTGGACCCGCTTCCCGCGGCGGTGCAAGAGGAGGCTCGGCGGCAGTTCGTCGCCGCTCAGACCGCCCGCATCCAGTCCGACCGGGCCGTGCGGCCCGCGGCCGAATCCCCGCAGACATCGTCCACGGTGCCCGCAAGATGGAGGTCAGATGAGCCGCACCGGTCGGCACATCTCGGAGTCAGTCCAGCTTTGAGCTTGTGGGTGTTCGCGCGAATCAGGTCGTGAAGACCCCGCCCGAGCGCCGGCAAGGGCCCGATCGCGGCAGGAGCGAGCGATCAGCAACCTCTCGCCGGCCCTTTGGAGTCGCCTTTGCCACGTGTTACCTTGTGCGTGTGGGGGCCCTTGTCGAGGTGGGCATGCTTGGGCCGTTCGAGGTGCGCGTCGACGGTCAAGCGCCGGTCGCTCTGGGCGGCGTGCGTCAGCGCGCCCTGCTGGCCCTGCTCGTCCTCCATGCCGGCGAGGTTGTCTCCACCGACCGGCTGATCGATCAGCTTTGGGGTGCAAAGCCGCCCCCCACAGCGCTGCATACGGTGCAGGTGTTCGTCTCTCGTCTGCGGAGGGCGCTCGGGCCTGCCTCGGGCTGCCTCATAACCAGAGATCCCGGGTACGTCCTCGACGTCGATGCGGACGCGATCGACGCCACTCGCTGCGAGCGCTTGTATGCGGCTGGGCGGGCAGCCATCGCCACCGGCGATTACGCCCGAGCGCAGGAAACCCTGCGCGAAGCCTTGTCGCTATGGCGGGGAGTCCCGCTTGCCGACTTCACCTACGAGGCGTTCGCCCAAGCCGCGATCGCCCGCCTGGAGGAGCTGCGGCTGAGCATCCGCGAGGAACTCATCCAAGCCGAGCTCGCTCTCGGACGTCACGAGCAATTGGTGCCGGAACTGGAGGCCCTCGTGCGCGAGCAGCCGCTTCGCGAGCGCTCGCGAGGTCAACTCATGCTCGCCCTCTACCGGTGCGGACGCCAGGCAGACGCACTGGAGGGCTTCAGGTTGGCGCGCCAGAGCCTGATCGACGAACTGGGGGTGGAGCCGGGGCTTGCCCTGCGTGAGCTGCACGAGGCGATACTGCGGCAAGACCCGACCTTACAGCTGCCTCCACCATCCCCGGAGAGCCACGGTTCCGAGGTGGGGCAACCTGCCGATGGGTCACACGAGCCGCGCCCTGGTCCGACGGGCGGCGACCGTGACGTCGTGCTCGACGCCGAGGCCAAGGCCGAGGCAGCCCGTCTGGTGCGCAAGGTGGTCACGGTTCTGTTCTGTGAAGTTTGCGATCCAACTGGGCTCGCCGGTCTGGATCCGGAGGTTCTGACCGACACGATGGATGAGGCATTTGCGGTGATGCGCGCGAGCATCAGCGCTCACGGGGGAACGATCCAGAACCGCACCCAGGACGGAGTGAGCGCAGTCTTCGGCGTCCCTCAGCTCCACGAGGACGATGCGGCGCGAGCGGTCCGGGCGGCGGCGGAGATCCAGGCGAGATTGCGGGCCACGGACCCTGAACATGGCGGCCCAGTCCGGTGTCGGTGTGGAATCAGCACAGGCGTCACGCTCGTCGGGGCGGGAGGGAGCCGCGTGACCGGCCAGGCCGTGAGCGTGGCCGCCGCGATCGGGGCGGCGGCCGCACCAGGGGAGATCCGCCTCAGCTCGGAGACGCTGGACCTGGTCCGTGACGCCGTGCAGGTCGAGCCGCTGCCGCCCGTGACGCTCAGGGGCGGCACGCACTCAGTAACCGTCTTCCGAATCGTCGACGTCGATCCGCTGGCGCCCGGCGTGGCTCGTCGGCTCGACGTCCCGATCGTCGATCGGCGCCGCGAACTGCGACTCATGCGCGAGTCATGGGATCGGGTCGTCGACGAGGCCGGTTGTCATCTGTTCACGGTGCTCGGCGACGCCGGGGTGGGGAAGTCGAGATTGGTCTCCGAACTGCTAGGGACGGTGGCCGACGCGGCTTGGGTGCTCCAAGGGCGCTGTCTGCACTACGGCGAGGGAATCACGTTTTGGCCTTTGATCGAGGCCTTGGATCCAATCGGCGCGGCCGTTCAACCGATCCTCGACCTTCTCACGCACGGCGGCGCCGCGACCCGGGAGGAGCTGTTCTGGGAGGTCAGGCGCCTGTTCGAGTCGTTGGCGGCCGAGCGACCGGTGATCCTGCACGTGGACGATCTTCAATGGGCAGAGCCGATGCTCCTGGATCTCCTGGAGCACGTCGTGGATCTCTCTCGGGGCGCCCCGATCGAGGTGCTCTGCACCGCTCGGCCCGAGCTCTTCGACGAGCGGCCCACGTGGGCGGGCGGAAAACTCAACGCGACGACGGTGCTGCTGGAACCGCTCTCCACATCCGATAGCGAGGCCCTGCTCGACCT
Organism: uncultured Solirubrobacterales bacterium; assembly: GCA_963811135.1. GTDB lineage: Bacteria > Actinomycetota > Thermoleophilia > Solirubrobacterales > Solirubrobacteraceae > Palsa-465. Next base: position 104,053 of record CAWEQG010000020.1, read on the forward strand.
CGTCGTTGATGGGCTCGACTCCGACGTTCGAGAGCGGATCGTCGACGCGAGTGAGGGCAACCCGCTGTTCCTCGAGGAGATGGCGGCACTGGCCCGCGAACGGCAGTCGACCGCCGTTCCGCCGACGATCCACGCGCTGATCGCTGCGCGGCTTGAACGCCTGAGACCCGAGGAGCGCGACCTGCTCGAGCGAGCCGCAATCGAGGGCCAGGTATTCCACCAGCGCGTGGTTCGAGCGTTGGGCGTCGACCCGCCTGCCTCCGAACTTCAGGCCACGCTCGCGACGCTGACCCGCAAAGAGCTCATCCGACCCCACCCGGCGACGATCGACGGTGACGATGCCTTCTCCTTCCGGCACATGCTCATCCGCGACGCGGCGTACGACGCCTTGCCGAAGAACAAACGCGCCGATCTCCACGAACGCCTCGCCCACTGGCTCGAGGAGACACCCGACGACATCGCCGAAAAGGATCAGCTCCTCGCCTGGCACCTCGAGCGAGCGATCCGCTACCGAGAAGAGCTGGGTCGACCGATCGACGCGCGGCTTGCGGTCAGCGCTGCCCAGCATCTGCACGTGGCGGGACTGAAGGCCCGCGAGCGGAATGACGCCGATGCAGCCCAGAAGCTTCTCGAGCGCGGGCTCGCGCTGGCGCCCGAAGGAGAGAGCCTGTCGGTGCGGATCGGCCTCGACCTCGCGGAGGAGTTGATCGAAGCAGGTGAGCTGACCCGCGCCGACGAGCTGCTCGCCCGAGCCGAGCGCGACCCGGACTATGCGGATGCGGCCGTGGTGAGCCGGCTCGAATGGCTCATCCGCGTACGTCCGCACGATGCAGCGGGGGAGATTGCCGACAAGCTTCCGGGCGCACTGCGGCGTCTCGCGCGGGCCGGCGATGAGTGTGGACTTGCCCGCGCGCACCTTGCGATGCGCATGATGCACGTGCTCGAAAGCAAGGCCACGCCAGCGGCCGAGCAGGCGCGGCTTGCCGCTGAACACGCCGGACGCGCCGGCGACGAGGGTCTCCAGTCACGCGCCCTGGCGATGTATCTCACCTCCATCATGTACGGGCGCCAAGATGCACGGGCGATTCAGCACGAACTCGATCGCATCGAGGATGTCAAGCCCGGGTCTTATCTCGCGGCACGCATTGACCTGACCCGAGGAGAGCTGGCTCGCTTGGAGGGTGACTTCGAGACCGCGCGCCAACTCATGGCAGCTGCGATCGACGGGTTTCACGCACTGGGGATGCCGTGGTACGCGGCCCAATGCGAGCAGGATCTCGGCCGCATGGAACTCTCCGCCGGCGATCCGAAGGCCGCCTTGGGCCCGCTGCGGAGGAGTGAGACGATTCTCTTGCAGCTGGGCGAGCGCCTGCGACGATCCACGACGCAAGCACACATAGCTCAGGCGCAAGAGTTACTCGGCGAACGCGACGCGGCCATTGCCGCGATCGAGATCGCTGAAGGCCTCGGCGCGCCTGAAGATGTTCTCAACTACGCCGTCACACACCAAGTCCGGGCGCGACTCGCGCTGGCGGACGGAGATGGCGAGGCCGCTCTGCGCTGGGCCCGGAGCGCCGTCGAATACGCATCTCAGACCGACTACATCGTGTTCCAAGCGGGGGCGAAGCTGGAGCTGGCCCGCATCGAGTTCGCGCTCGGACGTCTCGATGCGGCAGTGGCGAGTGCAGAGGCGGCGCTGGAGCTCTTCTCCCTCAAAGGGGACCAGCCCGGCGCCGAGCGAAGCCGGGCGCTGCTGACGCATTGCGTGGAGCTCTGTCATGAAACATCTACACCTGGCTAGAGCATCGAGTTAGACTGCGCCTGTAGCGCGGGCAAGTGAGGACGAGACGGGGAGGTTTGGCGTGGCTGACTCCGAGGCGGGGGACGAGAGGGACAGAGAGGACCGGCGCGAAGAGGACGGGGACGAAGGGGCGCGGGACAAACGGAGAATCACGCCCGAGATCGAGATCGCGTGGGCCCGTGCCATCTCCCTAGCGTTCCATGACCCGGCGGTTTACCGACGCTTGAAAGCCAATCCGGCAAGGGTCTTGCACAAGCTCGGCGCTGACGTACATCACGTCGACGTGAGACATGCGGTCCACCACGGGTGGCTCAAGCCATCGCTGCATGATTTGGACGCCGTCCACGAGGACCTGGAGGTTATGCGTGAGGCACTGAGGGGTGCCGAACGATCGAGCTGCTGCACGCCTTCCACCCCGACGTGCTGCCCGCCTTACACCCCCACGTGCTGCCCTACCTGTGGATCGGATCACGCTCCACAGCCGGGCGCGTACGGCACCGGTGCCGGCCAGCCCACCTCGATTCACCTTCACGTACCCACGCTCGGATCGGGCTCCCAGTCTTTTGGTAGTTCTGCCACGTACTCTTGTGCCGCCGCATCACATATGTCTGGGTGTGCGGCCGCATCGGTGATGTCTGGGTGTGCCGCCGCATCACATATGTCTGGGTGTGCAGCCGCATCGGTGATGTCGGGATGTGCCGCCGCATCAATTGTGTCTTGGCCCTGTGCCGCCGGAACCTTCAGATGGGGGTGCATCGCCGCCTCGCAGGTAGCGACGATGCGTTCCAACCCGGCGCCTGGGGACTTCGCGCCTCAGTGGGTCGGTGGACGGCCGTCCGGCGGCTCCCGCTAGCGCGTGACCCCGCCTGGCGAGTCGTACGACTGGCCTAGCCGGGGTATGCTCGGCGGTGCTTTACCAGTTCGTCCGCTCGTCAGCACTCGGTACCATGCCGAGGTCGTCGCCGGCGATGCCGTCGCGTTCGTGGGCGAGAACGGGACCGCGCTCATTCGCAACCCAGTTGCGCAACATCTCGTCCCGCTCCTCGATGGACATCGCAGCACCGAGGAAATAGCCGGCTTCCTCGCCCCCGGAGTGGATAGGCGGCAGGTCGACGCCGCCCTCGCTGAACTGACGGACGCGGGCCTCGTGGTCGAATCGGCTGACGTGGCGACGTCGATCTCGATGCTGTGGGCCGAGATCGGGGTATCCGAGTTCCGGGTCCGCGAAGTTCTCGATGGGTTCACGGTAGGGATCGAGGCCCTGATCAACGACAGCCTAACCGGCCTCCCTGACGCCCTTAGTGACTTCGGTTTCGCCGTGGCCGATGACCCGGAGGAGTCGGACGTCAAGATCGTCGTCGTCGAGGATTACCTCGATCCACGCCTGGCCGAGGTAGACGGCCGCGCAGCGCAGAGCGGCCAGAGATGGTTCTTGGTAAAGCCCAGCGGCGTCAACGTGTGGGCGGGACCTGGGATCGTCCCCGGCCAGTCGCCATGCTGGCATTGCCTCGCCGACCAGATTCGCCGAAACCGACCCGTGGACGATTACCTGCATCGTCACGATGATCCACGCGTCCCGATTCCGTTCGGTCGAGCGCGATCGCGCCTGGCGGCATCCCACGCATATGCGATGGCGGCGACGCAGGTGGCCCGATGGGTGGGCTGCGCCACCGATCAGCCACCGGTCGAATCGACGCTGGTTGTTCTCGAGACGCTCCGGCTGACACCGTCTTGGCATCGCGTCTCACGTCGGCCACAGTGTGCGAACTGCGGTGATCCAACACTGGCTGTCCCCGCCGCGAGGCCTCCAGACCTTAGTGGCGGCCCTGGGCCGATCGTGGCTCGGGACGGAAGGGAGCACACCCAAGCACCTACGGCCGTGTTCGACCATTACGCACACTTGGTCAGCCCCGTGACCGGCGTCGTCTCCGCCGTGTTGCCGTCACCCTGGAATGCCCGGAGCCCGTTGCGGTCGTATTCGGCCGGGCACAACCGTGCGCTTGCCAGTGACAGCCTCCAGGTCGCGGCGGACACGCTGCGGATGCACAGCTCGGGGAAAGGACGCACCGACGAACAGGCAAGAACGAGTGCGCTGTGCGAAGCACTTGAGCGCGCGTCCGGGGTGTACACGGGGGACGAGCCAGCCGTAAACAGCACGCTTGCGCGCCTCGGCGACGCCGCCGTGGATCCTCGAACCTGCATGCTCTTCTCGGATCGGCAATATCGGGAGCGAGAGGATTGGCTCTCTCGCGGCAACGGATTCCAGCTCGTTCCGCTTCCGTTCGATCCGGACTTGCCTCTGGACTGGTCGCCTGTTTGGTCGCTCACGTACGCCAGAGTGCGGTACCTGCCGACGAGTTATCTCTACTACGGCTACCCACGTGACGAGGAACGGTTCGTCGCGTTGGCCGACTCGAATGGCTGCGCCGCAGGGCCAACGCTTGTCGACGCATGCCTGCAAGGGGTCTACGAGCTCATCGAGCGGGACTGCGTTGCTCTCTGGTGGTACAACCGGATCCGTCGACCGGGCGTCGTCATGGAGGGGCTGGAGCCCGACTGGCTCGAAGCGCTGCGGTCGTTTTATGAACGCGTTGGCCGAGAATTCTGGCTCCTCGACCTGACGAGCGACCTCTGGATTCCGTGCTTTGCCGCCCTGAGCCGGCGGCGCGGAGCTCACACGGAAGACATCGTGATCGGATTCGGGGCGCACCACGATCCACTGGTGGCAGCGAGCCGTGCGCTCGCTGAGATGAATCAGTTCATGCCTGCCGTCTTGGATGTCGCGCCAGATGGGACGACCCACTATCACGTCTACGACCCCGACACCGTCCGGTGGTGGCAATCCGCCCGTGTCGCGAATCAGCCATACCTGACTCCGCTTGCGTCGACCCCGCCCACTCGGTTCGACTGGAGTGCCGCGCCAGGAACCGAGACGGCGGAAGATCGTTTTCGATCGATCGTCGCCACGCTCGAGAGCCGTGGTCACGAGGTGCTGGTACTGGATCAGACGCGGCCGGACGTCGGGCTTCCCGTGGCGAAGGTCATAGTACCCGGGCTCCGGCATTTCTGGGCGAGATTTGCCCCAGGACGCTTGTTCGACATCCCCGTCGAGCTGGGTTGGATTTCGAAGCCGACGCCCGAAGATGAGCTAAATCCGATCGCGATGTTCGTATGACTTCGACTCTGAAACCGCCGAGCACTCCGGCTGCGGACGGATCGTCACCCCCCGCCGTGCGATCTGGCTCGGCGCTTGAGGTCCGTCCTCGCGGTGGGGTCGCGGAAGAGAATTTTCCGCCTGTCCTCAGGGGCGGCGCGGTCGCGATGGCCTATCTGGAGCGAGTAGCGGGCCCAAGCGTAGAGGCGATCTCGGGGCTTCACGCTCAGCTCGACGCTCTAGCAGACGCACAGGTGGTCACTTTTGCCGCCGGCTCCGGGGACGAATGCCTGGCCGAGCTCCGGCCGATGGCGCCAGGGTTTCGCCTGCGTGCCGTGCCGCGAGGCCCCGTCGTCATGTCTCGTTTCGCGCACGTCCGCGCTGAGAAGGGAAATCTCGTGGTCGAGAGCCCTCTCGGTGTCGTCTCGATTCGAATTCTTCACCCCTCCGCCGTGAGTGCCCTGGGAGCCCTTGCTTCGGGAGTCGACGCAGAACGCCTGATCGACGGCGCTGAGCGCCCGCCCGAGATGCATGCGTTTCTCGAGTTGCTCGTCTCCGGCGCGATCGTGAGCCACGCGACCCAAGACGGGACGGCCGAGGTGGATGAGACGCCAGCCTTGCGGCAATGGGAGCCTCACGACCTCCTGTTCCACACCCGCAGCCGGCTCGGGCACCACGACGACGAGATGGGTGCGACTTTCCGCTTTCGCGGCCAGATCGAGCCGCCTCCTTGTATTGCAGAACGGCCGTTCCACTTCACGACTGCCTTCACACCGCCGACGCGACCGCTCCCGCTCGACTCTGATCTTCCAAGCCTCCTGGGGCGACGCGCGTCCGTACGGAAACACGCTCAGCTCCCCGTTACGCGTCGCGAGCTAGGCGATTTCCTGTACCACTGCACTCGCGTCGTCGACTTCCAGCCCGGGCCGGACGGTCCGTTCACGAGACGTCCATATCCAAACGGGGGGGCGAGCTATGAGCTTGAGTTGTATCTGGTCATAGATCGATGCGTGGACCTCACTTCAGGGTTTTACTACTACGACGCGGTCGAACACGGCCTCGCGTCGCTGGCCGGGCCGAACGATGACACGGAGGCTCTCTTGAATGATGCTTACGTGGCATCGGGGCAGACCTGCCGGCCACAAGTGCTTCTGACACTTGCTTCGAGGTTTCAGCGCGTCTCGTGGAAATACGCCGGAATCGCTTACGCGACGACGCTGAAGAACGTCGGCGCCCTCTATGCGACGATGTACTTGGTGGGGACGGCGATGGGACTTGCGCCGTGCGCGCTGGGGGTAGGGAACTCAGCGCGGTTCAGCCGCCTTGCGGGGACCGATCATTACGCCGAGTCGAGCGTGGGTGAGTTCATGATTGGGAGTTCGTCATAGGCGGCCGCATAAGCATCCACAACGCGTCCACCGCGTTCAGTGACGCCGAGCTCTCTCTGGCCGTGGCCGACCTGCAATCGCAGGTAAGTCAGAACGGGGAGTTCTGGTGGCATTGGGGTCTTTACGCCTCGCTGGATATCGACGGCCATGGCGTGCCGATGATCATCACGGATTACCCTGGTCCCGCCGATCCAGAAGGTTGCTTGGGCTACCATGCCGTGGACGCGAACTACCGGCCTTGGGCCGTGATCTTTGCCGGGCTCTGCCGGGATCTCGGCAAGCCGACCACAGCGATCATCTCGCACGAGATGCTGGAGATGCTCGCCGATCAGAGTACTCACGGCGTGAACCTGGTCGATCTCGGCGACGGCACCGGAATGCTATTTCCTCTGGAGGTGTGTGATGCCTGCGTGGAGATTTACTACGAAGGACCAACCGGTATCCCCCTGTCCGATTTCGTATTCCCTCGTTGGTTTGTTGCCGACTATGTGGGTCAGGTTGACTTCCTCGGGCGTGTACCAGGCCCGCTGCGCGACGTGAACGGCGACCTCGCCGATTTCCAGCTGGTGAGATTGCTCCGCTCAGGATCCTCTGGCGGTGACGCGGACGACGTCGTAAGCACGGCGGCACGTGCGCAGCGCGGCGAGGTTGCCGATGCATTCGCATCGCGAGCAGGGGCGCTCGACCAGCTTCGGGCCCGGTCGACGGGCACACGTATTCGATACCCGGCGCCGGGGCCGCCTAGCGGACGTCATGGCCCGACCCTCCTGGAACGACGAAAGCAGCCAGCGATCCCAGGGAGCATCGTCACCGTGGTCAGGCGCCAGGACATTCCCGTGTTCGTCGAGGAGCTCCCTCTCTAGCCAGAGCCCGCCCTGGATCGCCGCAGCTTCGGGCCCGCAGGACCGCGGGGGTCGGCGCAGACGCTGTTGTCCACCGGCGCCGGCTTTCCGGCGGCCAAGGCCCCCTGGGCGTGCCGGCAGGGCCGCTGTGGGGGTCGTCGGGGCCGAGGCTCAGAGTCCGTGATTGATCGCTGCGTTCTCGGGTGCGGCGGGACCGCGTGGGTCGGTGCACACGCCGTTGTCGGTCGGGTGGGGATTGCTGGACGAAGCTGTTTGGTCGGCGGCGAGGCGGCCGTTCTCGGCCTGCCAGAGGGGCGAGCGGGGGCCGGCCACCTCGTAGTTGGAGTCGATCGTGCGCTGGATCGAGCTCTCGGTCTTCTTGGCGTTCCCGATCTCGGTGGGGGTGGCGACGCCGAAGTGGCCCTGCCAGCACGCCCACGGCGTCTTGGCGATGTCGACCAGCGGCGTGCTCTGCCAGCGGAAGGCGTAGCGGCCCGAGCCGCACACCACCCAGTCGGCCACACGGCCCCGGATCGCGCCGAGCGCCGGGTTGAAGCGCAGGCTCTCCCGACAATGGGCGTCATAGGTCGGATGGCCCCCGAGCGCGGCCTGGACGACCACGTGCCCCTCGTCGAATGTCAAGAGGGGGCTGTTCCAGGCGTAGTACTGGCCCTCGTTCGAGTGGCGCGCGGTGTAGAGCCACAGCGGCTGCTTGGTCTTGGCGTCGAGCAGCACGGTGACGTGCTCCCAGTCGCCCTGATGCAGGTCGGTGTTGATCAGATCGCCCGCCACCGGCGCATCGTTCAGCACCCCCGCGTCGAACACGGTCGGGTAGTAGTTGTAGGCGTAGAAGAACCAGTACTGGAGCGCGATCAGCTTGCCGGTGATCGCGCGGTCGGGGGCCGGCCACCCGGCCGGATTGGCATTGGCGGCGTAGTAGAAGTACACCTGGGCCGTCTTCCACGGGTCGAGCAGGCCCGGGTCGGCCAGCCGCCGGCGCAGGGTGGGCAACCCGCCGGGCCGGGCCTGCTGGCCGCGCAGGAAGGCGGCGAGCTGTGGGCCGGGCTCGGTGGTCAGGGGCGGCGAGACCGGATACTGGAGGTAGTCGTCGGCCCCGCTGCCGGCCGCTCCCAGGTCGTTCATCGTCGTAGCCGGGTTCGCCGGGCAGGTGACCCCGCCACGTTCGTGCAGGCATGTGAGCTGCCCGTTCGCACCGCGGTCGGCCAGCAGCGCCCCGACCGACACCGGCCAGAACGGATCGGCCGCCGTCACCAGCACGGTCGGCTGGTAGCGGCGAGCCAGCGCCGCGATGCCCTGAGTGGTCTGCTCGATCGTCGGCTCGCCGTCGGCGGCCTGCCCGCCGGCCGGCGCCGGCCCGGCGATCACGCCGGCGCCGAGAGAGGGTGCGAGGTACCCCACGCTCGAGGCGGGGAGCGGATCACCGGCGCAGGTGGGGCGGATCGTGCGCACATCCGGCCTGATCCACGCCGGCGTACTGGCGTCGATGCCGAACGAGTGGAGGAGGACCGACGGCAGCGACGGTCGCAGTCCCGAGTCGACGATGAACGGCGTCGTCGAGGTCGTCATCGTCTTGACGTCGGCGGCCGGCGTGACCGACACCCGCTCGTTCGTCGAGCTGGCGTCGGCCAGCGGGGTGCAGCTGACCAGATACACACCGCTCCCGTTCCGGGCGAGGTAACCGCCGACGACCTGCCCGCCGGTCCGCGTCGTCACGGTCGCCTGCGAGAAGGTCACCGGCGGCTGGCCGTAGTAGGCGACGCCGACCAGCGCATAGACCGTGAGCAGCATCCAGGGCAGGGGCGAGAGCGCGAACGCGAAATGCCGCGGGTGGCTGGTGGCGAGCACGCTCCGTCCCTGCTGGCTGCGCACCTTGCCAAACGTCCGGCCCAGGGACGCGACGCCGGCCCAGGTGAAGAGCAGCAGCCCGATCGGTGCCGAGGAGACCAGCGCCACGACGACCACCACCACCCACAGCGCGGCGTGGAACCAGCGGTTGCCCCACAGCGGCCCGAGCCGCGCGAGTCCGAACGAGAACAGGACCGTCAGGATCGCCCACGGGAGGAGGAGATCCCACCAGGGACCCGGTGCGAACGCCTGGTCGATGAAGGTTCTGAACACGCGCGCCAACGCGAGGGCGAACGTGGCGGCGATCACGCCCACGTCGAAACCGGCGATCACCCGTACGTAGCGGTCCCCGACGGGGGCGTTGAAGTTCGTCGCCGGCCGGTCGCGGTGCCGCTCGGCCGCCGCCGGACGGCCGTGTTTGACCACGCTGTGCCACTGAGCGCCAACCCGCTGCCAGGTCCCGGTGTGAACGGCATAGGCGACCAGGCACATCGCGCCGAAGACGATCGCCATGACCACCACCAGCCGTAGCCCGGCCAGGAACACCACTTGCTTGTCGAGCATCGGCAGTGACGCGTCGACCGGGACGCGCGCGGCGGTCAGCCGCACCCAGCTGATCACCCAGCCGATGACGTAGATGTACGCGACCGCGGCAACGACGACGAGCAGCAATTCGACCAGCTCGAGCCAGTCGGCGCGGCGCTGGTGATCGACGGCGGTCGGCTCGACGCCGCTCGGGTCGACGCCGCTCGGGTCGACGCCGGTCATGGCGTGAAGCGCTGCCTGGAGATCCCGACTCGCTCGGTGAACGGGCTGTCGAACACGCCGCTGGAGTTCAACCGGCCGTGGACCTCGAGCCAGTCCGGATAGCGGGGATACATGGTCTCGAGCAGCCCCTCGATCGCGCTCAGGCCGTTGACCTGTCCCCAATGGGGACGTCCGCCCAACTTGGCGAGCTCTCGCTGATACGCCGCGATCAGCTCGTAGCCGCCGTCGCAGCGGCTGAGCTCGATCAGCTCGATCATCATCGTGTCGCGGCCTTGCATCATCGACATGTATGCGGGTGACGCCTTCACGAAACGGAACGAGATCGGCGAGCTCTGATACACGTCGCCGAGCTTGCGGTACTCGGCCGCCACTCGGATCAAGGCGTCGGCGGCCTCGACGTGACGCCCGTCCATCGGGACGCCCACCTCGCCGGAGTACGCGGGCAGGAGGTTGGCCGCGCCGATGTTCAGCACCTTGTAGGACACCTCGTCGTACTCCTTCTTGACCAGGGCCTGGATCGCGTTCTCCATCATCGCCGGCGACAGGCTCGGCTTCACATCGACCATCAGGTTGATGAAATAGGGCGTGAGCGGGAAGGCCGACGCGGCCTCGACCGCCCAGTTGCGGCTGCGCTTGTCGAGCGGCTTACGCGACGGGTTGCGGGTGTAATTGCGCGTGGTGACCAGGCACGGATAGGCGTGCTTGCGCTGGTACGGGCTGAACAGGACCTCGTAGTGCCGGTTTTCCTGCAGGACGGCGCCGTCGATCAGATCGGCGCGCACCTTCTCCCAGGTGTGGAACTCGCGTACCTCACGCAGGTAGTACTTCGGCTCGACCTCGAGCATCACGCTGCAGATCACGCCCATGCACCCCATGCTGACCGCAACCGCGTTGAACCAATGATCGTCTTGCACCAGCATCCGGCGCTCGCCGAAATGGGCGGCGAAGGCGTCAGGATCGGTGGGACCGTCGGCGGGCTCGATCCGGTAAACGGCGCCGCCGGCGGCGACGATGTCGACCGAGCGGACGAAGTCGTTGAGCGGACCGAACGTGATGCCCGACCCGTGCGTCGAGGTGGAGATCACGCCGGCGATCGTCTGATGGTCGTAGCCGCCCATGTTCGACAGCGCCAGGCCGTTCGCGTCGAGGTAGGCGTTCAGCTCCTTGATCCGGATCCCGCCCTCCGGCCGCACGAGCTTGCGAGCGCTCCAGTCCGGGCGCAGGAAGTCGGGGTCAGGAGCGACCGGGCGCGACAGCCCGTCGGTGCGGAGCAGGAACCCGCGCGTCAGCGCGACATCCGACCACGAGTGCCCGGAGCCAACCGCGCGGACGGTCACTCCGTCGGCCTCGGCCTGACCGACGATCGCGCTCACCTCCTCGATGCTCCCGGGCGTGTAGATCCGCAGCGGGTCGATCTCCTGGTTCCCGAGGTGATTGCGCCACTTGTGGCGGACGTCGAAGCGGGGCGACGCGCTCATCACGACCCTCGCTGAACGAGCAATCCCTCGACCCCTCGCTCGGCGAGGGCCGCGATCGTCTTAGACGGGTTGACCCCCAGCGCGGTGGGGACGATCGATCCGTCGAGCACATACAGCCCCTCGTAGCCGTGCACGCGCCCCCGGTCGTCGGTCACGCCGTGCGCGGGATCGTCGGACATCGGGCAGCCTCCGAGCGGATGAACGGTGATGAACTTGCCGAGCGGCCCGGCGTCGAGGGCGAAGAACGACTTTGCCTCGGCGGCGCCGGCCAGCTGGCCGGCGACCTCGCGCATGCCCGCGAACAACCCGGCGCTGTCGGACTTCCGCCAGCGGATGTCGAAGCAGCCGAAGATCGGGGTGAGCCGCATCTGACCGTCGGCGGCGTCTCGCCCGATCATCAAGAACACGAGCGAGTCGCCGATCGGCTCTTGGCCCCGGAGCCGCACGTTGCGGTGGGTCACGTGGCGGTCGGTGAGCCCGAGCTTGGTCGCCGCGTTCTTGACCTGGAGCACGACGCGACCCCAGCCGGTGAGCGCGTTGACCTCACGGACGGCCGCCAGCAGGCCGCCGAAGTTGCCCGGCAGGCCGCCGTCGGCCACCATGAAGCCGCGCTCGTCGGTGAAGTCGATGCGACTGGTCATGCTCGGCCCGAACTCGGTGTGAGCGCCAACCACTCCGGGCGCGGCGGGATCGAGCGCCAGCGCCAGCGCGTCGCCGTTGCCGGAGAAGCGGCTGCCGAGCGCCGGTGACAGCCGCCCCAGCCGGCCGCGGTTCTTGAGCAGCAGCCGGCTCGAGCCGATCGTGCCGGCGGCCAGCACGAGCAGCGGCGCCTCCACCGCGCCGGTGACCCGATACTGGAGGTCGCGAAAGCCGACCCGCCACCGGCCACCCGCCGCACCAGGAGGGTCGATCCGCAGCACCTCGTGAAGCGGATAGACCTCGGCGCCGTACGCCTCGGCCCGGGCGAGATAGGTGATGTCGACCGTGTTCTTGGCCAGCACCGGACACCCCACGTCGCAGCGGCCGAGGTTCTGGCAGCCCTGCTGGAAGACGTCGCTGAACGGATGCCGCCGGCTCTCGCCGAAGTGCACGGCCAAGGGAAGCCGGGTTGCGGTGCGCCCGGCACGCCGCGCCATCTCGTCGAAGGCGCGGATCTTGGGAAGCTCGGGGTCGGGCGGCGTCTCGCGCGGCTGGAGCGCCTCCTCGGTCCGGTCGTAGTAGGGGTCGAGCTCGGCGCGGGTGATCGCGTCTGGCCAATGCGCCTCCTCGAACACGTCCGCCGGCGCCCGCAGTTGCACGTTGGCGTAGACGAGCGATCCGCCGCCCACCCCGGCCGCCGTGATCACCGACAGGTCCTTCATCAGCCGCAGATCGAGCATTCCGCCTGGATTCAGGGTCGGATGCCAGAAAGCCAGCGGAGCCTGCTCGGGCCGGTCGGGGAAATCGCCGGCGCCGAACCGGCGGCCGCGCTCGAGCACACACACGCGCGCGCCCTGCTCGGCCAGCCGGCATGCGGTCACGCCGCCACCGAACCCGGAGCCCACGACCACCACGTCGTATGTGCTCTCCACAACCCCGTCCTTCTTCAGATGCCCTCGGCTCGGACGCTATCCCCTCGCACCAGCGCCGCTCAGAATTGCAGAACATGTGCAGGTTCTGTGAATGATTCTTCTCAGAGCCTGGTGCCCGTGTCCCGCGATGTCGTGTCTACTCTGAGGGCGCTCGCCGCTACCTTGATACGTGGATGACCCGCGAGATCCTGATCGCGCGCGACGGCGGCACTTGCGTGGGGTGCGGCCGCGAGCCGTGGCCGGCCGATCTCACCGCCGAGCACCTGCTGCCGCGCTCGCGTCGCGGGCGCACGCTGCTCGACCGTCTCTGAACAGGAGGACGGGCCAGTGACGTGTGCATGGACGGATCGCCATCGCCGGAGCCCACGGGAAGATCGCGAGCCGTCTGGCCACGCGGTTGATCGCCCGAGGCGACACCGTCATCGGCCTGATCCGTAACCCCGATCACGCCGGGGACGTGCAGGCAACCGGCGCCGAGCCGGTCGTGTGCGACCTGGAGAAGTCGAGCGTCGAGGAGGTCGCAAAGGCGACGCGGCGCGCCGAGGCCGTGGTGTTCGCCGCCGGCGCGGGACCCGGCAGCGGCGCCGAGCGCAAGCTCACGATGGACCGCGACGGCGCGATCAAGCTGCTCGAGGCTACCGCCGAGCGCGCGGTCCCCTACGTCATCGTCAGCTCCATCGGCGCCGAGAACCCCCCGCCTCCAGGCGACGATGATGTCTTCAGCGTCTACCTGCGCGCCAAGGCCGAGGCGGACGCCGCCGTGCAGGCGAGCGACCGCGACTGGACGATCGTCCGGCCGGGCGGCCTGACCGACGAGCCGGGGAGCGGCCGCGTCCGGATCGACACCGAACCGTTCCACGGCCGTATACCCCGCGACGACGTGGCCGACGTGCTCGCCGCCGTCCTGCACGATCAGCGGGCAAACCACCGGATCCTGTACGTCAACGCCGGCGAGGAGTCACTCGATCACGCCCTCGCTCGCGCGCTCAGCTCGACCTAGGAGGAGAGCCATATGCCATCACTGCATCCGCTGCGCCCACCCAGAGCTGCCGCGACTCCGGCCTGGCCGACGTTCACCGGCACCGCCACGCTCGTCGGCACGAGCAGTAGCGGCGTCACGGTGTACGTCGATCAGTCGCTGGGCGCCTCGGGGACGCAGAACGCGCAGTCACTGCTCTCAGATGCCGACAGCGTGGTCGACCAGAACAACGCCTTCTTCGGCATCACCGGCGGTCCGGTCGACGTCATCGTGTACGCGATCGGCGGCGCCACCGATGGCACCGGCGGCGCCGATCACGGCGGGTGTGACTTCACGACCGGGAACGCGATCGAGGTCGACGCCGCCTTCGGTAGCCCGAACCGCGTCATCGGGCTGTTCGAGGCCGAGCTGAGCGAATGTGCGATGAACGGAAACCTGTGCGGCTACAGCACCGGCGAGGCGCTGTCGCGCTGGTGCGCCGCGGTGGTCTCCTCGAACGCGCTGTCGGACTTCGCGACCGCCCCGTCGTGGGCGCAGGCCGGGATGCCGGACTGGGTGAACCAGACCGAGCAGACCGACCAGGACGCGGTCAGCACCGGCTGCGGCATGGCGTTCATCTCATGGCTGCTCAGCCAGGGCCATCGCCTGAGCCAGATCGCCCAGGCGATGGTCGCGCTCGGGGACTCCGGGACGCTCGCCGCGCTCTACGCGCAGCTCACCGGAGATGCGGCGAGCAACGCGTGGTCGAAGTTTCAGGCGGCGGTCGCGGCGCTCCCGGGCGGGGTCACCAGCGACGACCCGTTCAACGGCTTCTCGCAGGCGGTGTGACCTCCGCGCTCAGCGCCACGAGAACGTGGTCATGGCCTGGGCCGGACTCGTGTAGGTGAAGTACCGGCCGTCGGACTGCACGGCGAACGAGATCGGCGCGGTCGAGTTGTTGTCGGTGACGAGCACCTTCGTGCCGTCGGGGTTGAGGAAGGCGACGTCGTCGAGCCCGGCGCTGACCGTCTCGATGTTCGAGCCGTTGACGGCATAGGTCACGAAATTGGGCGAGTCGATCCGGTGCGCGCCGGGCTCCACGAACGAGCTCACCTGACCCAGCTGGTAGTACTCGGTCCGCAGTGTCGCGGTGTGCGTGTTCTGGTCGATCGTGACCAGCCCGCGGCAGCCCTTGCAGTCGTTGCCGGGCTGGATCGGCTGGCCGTTCGGATCGGTCGCGGCGGTCCATACCGACACCACGCTGGCCCAGTTGCGCAGCGACGAGATCAGGAACTCCGGCGCTCCGAAGCCGCGGATCTCGGGCGAGCACTCGTCGACGATCTGATCGAGACCCGGGGTGCTCTGCTCGAGCTGGCTCATCACGGTCGGCGAGCCGAAGTAGCAGTGCCAGGCGATTCCCGCGAGGTCGGGGCCGGCGTCGGCGTCGGAGACCAGCCCGTTGGCGTAGGCGGTCGAGTCCCAGCTCAGGTCGTTGCCGTAGATCTTGGTGTGCAGTCCGGCGTTGCGCAGCGCCGGCGCCAGGTCCTGGGCGATGAACTGCGCCTCGTCGGGCTCGGGCAGGGTCAGGCCGGGATATTGCGTCCCGGATCCGGTCGTCCGCGGTTCGTTCTGCGGCGTGATCGCGTCGATCGGCACGCCGGCGCTCGCGTACTCCTGGAGAACGTTCACGAAATAGTGGGCCAGCGGCTCGTAGTCGGAGGCGATCAGCGTCCCCGAGTCGTTCTGGTTGCCGAGCGAGTCGTTGTCCTTCATCCAGCCCGGCGGGCTCCACGGGTTGGCCAGAATCTCCAGGCCGGGGTTGATCGACCGCGCCTGCTGGAGCGTCGGGATGATGTAGGCGTTGTCGTGCGCGATCGAGAAGTCCGCCAGGGTCGGATCGGTCTTGCCCGAGGGCTCGTCGTCGTAGGAGTACGGCGAGCCGACGGTCATCGCGCCGGAGGCGCCCATCGCGATCCGCAGGAAGTTCAGGTGGATGCCGGACGCGCCGAACAGCTCCTGCATGACCGTCGTCCGGTCAGCCGATGAGAGCCGGTTGTAGATCAGCCACGCGGCGCTGTCGGTCAGCGCCGCCCCGAGCCCGCCGAAGCTCTGGTAGGCGACCTGATCGTCGACGGCGATGACCGGTTCCCCGGACGGCGGAGCGGCCGAGAACGAGAGGCCGGGCTGGGAGGCGAGCTGCTGCGAGAGCGCCGCGTCGGTCTGGACGACGACGACCGGCGGCGCGGACGCCGGGGCGACCGGGGTCGACGCGGCCGCGACGGTCGGCGTGGTGGTCGGCGCGGGCGGCGAGGCGGAGGGCGGCGCCGCACACGCGGTGAGCCTGGCCCGACCGACCGCGGCCCGGATCGTGCTCAGCGCCTGCTCCTGCCGGCGAGCATCGGAGGCGCCGCCGAGCGAGCCCAACTGGCCGGCGAGCGCCGCCAGCTGCGAGCACGTGAGCGGGCCTGAGTCGACCCTGAGCGAGGTCTGAGCGGCCGGCCGCGCGGCGAGGATCTGGCGCCAGGTCGCATGTCCGGAGCTCGTCGCGAACACCTTCAACTCGATCTTCGGGAACCGGCCGAGGTGCGCGCCGGCGACGTAGAAGGTCACCTGGCTACCGTGCCGGACGACGCCGGCCGGCCGGGCCGGGGTGAAGCGCAGGACGCGCTCGGCGGAACCTCCGCCGGAGTCCACGAGTCCGGCCGGCTCACCGCCTGCGGCCGGCGTCAGCGCGAGCGCGAGCAGGCCGCGCCTGAGGTGGCCCTGACCGAGGAAGCGCTCGATGTCGCCCTGGAAGGTGACCCGGACGAACACGCCGAGCGAGCCATCGCCGGTCACGTTCACCGAGGCGATCGTGATCGCCCGCCGCTCGGCCGCGCTCAGGCTCGGGTCGCGGGCGGCGCCGTGCCCGGTCTGCGAGACGACGCCGGCCGAAGCCGGCGTGGCGCACGCGCCCGCGGCGAGCAGCACGGCCGCAAGGCGCCGGCAGGCGCGCCGGCGCCATCCCCCCTGATCGATCCGCTGGACCCTCACCCGCCCCGAGTGTCGCAGCTCAACACCCGCACGTGGGCACCGCGTCAGGATTGCGCCGGCAAGCGGAGGCGGGAGACGACGTGATGTGGCAGCGGGTGCAACGGATCGTTCTGCTTGGCGTCCTGGCAGTGGCGGTCAGCGCCGCCGCGGCGCCCGGAGCCGGGGCGTCGACGGTGCCGTCCCTGACGCTCGACCAGAGCGCGGGAACCGCCGCTGGCTCGTTCGCCAACCTCGGCATGGATCTCAAGTTCTCCTCGAGCGCCGGCGACTCGCCTAAGGATTTGACGATCAACCTGCCCCCGGGCCTGCTGGCCAACGCGTCGATCGACGGCGGCGCATGCCTGGCCACCACCGACCTGAACGACACCGCGTGCCAGGTGGGCACCGGCGTGGTGACCGCGGACCTGCTCGGCACGATTCCCACCCCCACTCCGGTGACGTTCGACCTCGTCCCGCCCCCGGCGGCGGGCGATCTCGCGGGGCTGGCCGTGAACTCCAACGGCTCGCAGGTCGGGACGACGGGCGACATCAAGAGCCGGCCGTCGAGCGACCCGGCGGGAGTCGGCGTGACGATCGCCCTGACGCTGCCGAACAGCCTGGTCGGCGTGCCGATCACGACGAGATCAACAGCACGTTCGACGGCCTGCGATATCCGACCACGTGCCCCGCGACGGCGCAGGGCGTCGGCGTGACCGCCGCTGACGTTTCCATCGGCGACGCTCGCGCCCAACATCGCGTCGGTCCAGGCGCTGTGCCTGAACCCGGCCTCCGGCACCTGCCAGCCGATCGGCGCGGTCGATGCCACCTCCCCGCTCTACCCGACCCCGCTCTCGGGCAAGGCGTACCTGACCGGTTCCTCGTCCGGGCTGTCGCTCACGCTCCTGTTCCCGGCGCCGTTCCCGCTCACGCTGACCGGCTCCGTCGACCTGCTCACGGACTCGGCCGCGTTCACCGGTCTCCCCGACATCCCGCTCACGAACCTCACGGTCTCCCTGCTCGGTGGCCCGGACGGACTGTTCCTCACGACCTGCCAGACGCCCACCGGCACGGCGACGGCGACACTGACGAACCAGAACGCCGACCAGACCGCGGTCGTCGGTTCCACGTTCACCGTGTCCGGCTGCCCGGGAACGGCCGCGACTACGGCGATCACGACCACCAGCGTCATCCAGAGCGGACAGGCGGGACCGACGGGCGGTCACGGCAAGCCCAAGACCAAGACCAAGGCCAAGACCAAGTCGAAGTCGAAGGCCGGCAAGACGAAGCGCCGCCGTCGCCCCCGCCGCCACCGGTCATCCCGTAGCTATCCTGGACCTAGAGCGTTATGAGTGTCGTCATGTACGTCAAGCCGCGGTGCCCGTACTGCCAGGCCGCTCGCGAGCACCTGGCCGCGGAGGGCGAGACCGTCGAGGAGCGGGACGCGACGACGAGCTCGGCCTGGCGGGACGAGCTCATGGGCTACACCAACAATCGCGGCATCGTCCCGACGATCATCTGGGCCGACGGGACGCGGCAGGTCGGATTCCCGCCCGGCCGCGGTTGAAGCGTCCACTAGCGGCCGGTCGTCCGCTCCGTTCACGCCTCAGCCGATTGCCGCCGCGCGCACCGCATCCCGAATCGCCGCCGCCGTGACGCCGGCCGCGACCGCGCCGAGCACGGTGATCGACCAGGAGGCAGCGAGACCGGGCGCAGTGGGCGGTTCGGAGCCCGAGGCCAGGCAGAACACCACGTCGCCGTCCAGCGGAGTGAACGCCGGATCGACCGCGCGGGCGATGCCGGCGCTGGCCATCCGGGCCACGATCGCGCACGAGCGCTTGTCCACCGAGGCGTCGGTGCACACGCAGGCGAGCGTGGTGTTGCCGGTGGCGCGCGGGGCCAGTTCGCGGAAGTCGGGTAGCTTCGCCATCTGAGCCAGGCGGTCCGCGGTCCGAACCGGATGCCCGTCCTCGCCACGTGGCGCGCCCAGCAACTCGCCGTCAGGCCCGATCACGTCGCCGAACGCGTTGGCCACCGCGATCGCGGCGACGATCGTGCCGTCATCCAGCCGGGTCGCGGCGCGGCCGACTCCGCCCCGGGTGGCCTTTTCGCGGCCGAACAGCTTGCCGACCGCGGTGCCGGCGCCGGCGCCGACCGCGCCCCGCTCCCAGCCTCCGGCGAGCGCCGCCTCGCACGCGGCGTAGCCGTCGTCCGGGCCGGGGCGCCGCCCGGAGGAGCCCTCGACCAGGTCGAACACGACCGCGGCGGGGACCAGCGGCACCACCCCGCCCGGCGTCGGGCGCCCGATGCCGCGTTCCTCGAGCCAGCGGGCGACGCCGTCGGCGGCGGCCAGGCCGAACGCGCTTCCACCGGTGAGCAGCACGGCGTTCGGCCCTTCGGAGTTGGCGAGCGGCGAGAGCGTCTCGAGTTCGCGCGTGCCGGTGCCGCCTCCGCGCACGTCGACGCCGCCGCGCGTTCCAGGCGGGGGGAGCACGACGGTGCAGCCCGTCCGGGCGTCGGGGTCCGTCCAGTGCCCGACCCGGAAGCCTTCCGGCAGCGAGGGCCGGTCGCTCACGTCTGACAGACCGGGCACCAGTAGGTCGTGCGGCCGCCGACCTTGGCGCGCTCCAGGTTGTGGCCGCCACGCGGGCAGAGGCCGCCGCGCCGGCGGGCCTCGATGAACCGGCCGGTGTGGGCGCCGCCCTTGCGGATCGCCGACCGCACCGCGGCGCGCACCTCCCGGCGCAGCCGGTCGAGCATGTCCGGCGAGAGCTCTGACGTGCTGCGCAGCGGCGAGATCCGGGCCTGCCAGAGGATCTCGTCGGCGAGCAGGTTCCCGATCCCGGAGATCGCCTGCTGGTCGAGCAGGCGCGCCTTGATCGGCGTCCGGCCGGCACCGATGCGGCGGCGGAACTCCTCGCGCCCCACCTCGGCCGCGTCGGGTCCAACGTGCGAGAAGTCCGGGTTGAGCACGGCCCGCCCGAGCCGGCGCTTGTCCCGCAGGACCAGGCGCCCACCGTCGGCGAACTCGAGCGCGAACCGGTCCCAATGGCTTGTGTCGTCGGGATCGACCACGATCCGTCCGGCCATTCCCAGGTGCAGGCCGAGGGCCGGGCCGTCGTCGGTCTCGAGCCACATGAACTTGCCTCGCCGGTGAGCGGTGGCGAGCGTCTGGCCGGTCAGCGCGGCGGCGATCTCGCCGGGGGCGTGCGGACGGCACACGTAGGAGTCGCGGTCGTCGACGGCCACGATCGTACGTCCCAGCGCCGACTCGAGGGTCTGACGGGCGCGTTCCGCCTCGGGCAGCTCAGGCATGTCTGCCGTCCAGCGTAGTGCGGCGCGAATGGGTAGAGGGCTGCCATGACTACCACCACCGACTTCGCGATCCTGAACCCCGACGATGCCGAGGACGCCTATGCGGGCAGCGACGTCCCGGGCGAGTTCCGCAGCCTGACCAAGGCGCTGGGCTGCGACCAGCTGGCTGTGACCCTGATCCGGATTCCACCTCACTCGGACTTCGAGCAGGGCACCGGACACTTCCACGACGAGATCGAGGAGCTGTATCTGGTCAGCCGGGGCACGCTGACCATGCGCTTCGGCGATGAGATCCGCACGGTGAGCGCGCCGGCCGCCGTGCGCGTGGCGCCCAAGACCCCGCGCTCGCACCGCAACGAGGGCGACGAGCCGGTCGAGATGTGGGCGGTGTCGCGCCGCCTCGGCAGTGGCGACGCGACCAAGCTCGACGACTTCTGGGAGGCATCGCCCGACGCCCGCCAGCACGCCGGCTGACCCGTTCGGCTCGTCCGGCTCCGGCAGGGCGAGTAAGGTCGCACTCGAGCCGACGCTTGGCGCGAGCGCGGCGAAACTCGTCCCAGGCGCGAGTTTCGCAGCACTCGGCACGGGCGGCTTGGCGAGTGCGACCTTATTCGGGGTGCGATGCGCGGCGATGCGCGGGGTGCGATGCGCGGGGGTGCGATGCGCCGGGGGTGCGATGCGCCGCCGACTACTGCAGGGTGGCCAGCGCCACCGGGACCACCCGGGCGGCGCCGGCCCGCCTGAGCTGCCCGCCGACCATCGCGAGCGTCCACCCGGACAGCCGCCGGTCATCGAGCAGCGCGCCCGTCCCGGGCGGCGGCGTGCCCACGACGCGGAAGGCGCCCCGCACGTTGGCCACCTGCTGGGCGGCGTTGGCCATCTCGCGCTGGGGCGGCCGCTCCTCGACGCGCTCGACCAGGCGCACGTGAGCGACCGACAACGACTCGGCGAGTCGCTCGAGCCGATCGCCGAGCGCCACCGATGGCACGCACGTCAGCCACTCGACCCCGGCCGCGCGCAACAGATCGGTCAGCGCGGCGACCACGTCAGCCTCGAACTCGCCGGCGCGCAGGCCCCGCTCGATCGCCGGCCACCATCCGCCGTCGCCAAATCGCGCGAGCGCCCACCCGGGCTCGACGCGCACCTCTTCGGGGATCTTCCGCATCGCACCGGCGGCGTCCGGCGCCATCTTCCGGACCTCGAGCTCGATCGGCTTGGAGCGCAGGTGGCGCCCCGCCGCCTCCACCACCGACGGATCCAGCGGCGCGGCAAACCGCGGGCCGGCGCACACCGAGCAGCGCCCGCAGTCGGCCGGCGCCGGGTCGTCGAGCTCCTCCTGCAGGACGCGCATCAGGCACCGGCCGTCGGAGCCGAAGGCGGCCATCGCGCGCTGCTCGGCGCGCCGGAGCGCCGTGACCTGCGCGTAGCGCTCGGCGTCATAGGTCCACCCGGAGCCGGGCACCAAACACCAGCGGCTCCCGGCGCGGGCGACCGCGCCCTCCACGTCGAGGATCTTCAGCATCGCCTCGATCCGCCCCATGCCGAGGTTGACCACCGCCATCAGCTCCCGCGTCGTGCGCCCGTTCTCGCCCGCGTCCGCGAGGTCACCGAGGACGGCCGCCACGTGCTCGCGCCCGGGAAACGCCTGCTCGATGAAGAAGTCCTGGATCGCGCGGTCCTCGCCGCCGCGGAGCAGGACGATGTCCGCGTGCTCGATGCCGCGCCCGGCACGCCCGATCTGCTGGTAGTAGGAGATCACCGAGCCAGGGGCCTGGTAGTGCACGACGAAGCTCAGATCCGGCTTGTCATAGCCCATCCCGAGCGCGCTGGTGGCCACGACCGCCTTGATCCGGTTCTCGAGCAGTTCGTCCTCGATCGAGATCCGCGCCTCGGTCTCGTGCTCGCCGCTGTAGGCGACCGCCGCGATCCCCCGGCCGGCCAGGAACGTCGCGACCTGCTCCGCGTCGCGCTTGGTCAGCGTGTAGACGATCCCCGATCCCGGCAGGCCCGCGATGTGGGTCGCGAGCCAGGCCAGGCGCTGCGCCGGCGCGGGCAATTCGAGCACCTCGAGGCGCAGGCTGCGCCGGGCCAGCGGCCCCCGGTAGGCCCGTAGCTGCGGCGCATCGCCGTCGGCAAGTTGCGAGGCCACGTCGGCGACGACCCGGTCGTTGGCCGTGGCGGTGGTCCCAAGCACAGCCACACCGGAAGGCAGGCGATCGAGCATGTCCTTGACCCGCCTGTAATCGGGGCGGAAGTCGTGGCCCCAGTCAGAGATGCAGTGCGCCTCGTCGATCACCAGCAGCCCCACCGAGGCGGCGAACAGGGGCAGCATGCCCTCGCGGAAACGGGGGTTGTTGAGCCGTTCCGGGCTGATCAGCAGGAGGTCGACCGTGCCCGCCTCCAGCCGGTCCCGCACGAGATCCCAGTCCTCGCGGTTGGTGCTGTTGATCGTGTGCGCCCGCAGACCGAGCCGTTCGGCGGCCGCGATCTGGTTGCGCATCAGGGCCAGCAGCGGGCTGATGATCAGCGTCGGTCCGGCTCCGGCCTCCCGCAGCAGCGCGGTGGCGATGAAGTACACGGCGGACTTTCCCCAGCCGGTCCGCTGCACGCACAGGACCCGGGCCCGGTCGACCACCACGTCACGGATCGCCTCGAGCTGATCGGCCCGAAAGTCCGCCGCCGGGTCGGCGGTCAGCGTACGCAGGCGATCCAGGGCGACCGGGGCAAAGGTGTCGGAAGCAGCCGTCGGCATCGACACCTAGAGTCGCAGACGACCCGGAAACCACCCCAGACGACCCGGAAACCACCCCCTAAGCTCACCGAAAATGCTGCATATCCACCGAGCCGAACGCGCCGACCGGCTCGCCGGCGGCCTGGCCGACACGCTGCTCGCGCCGCTCGAGGACCCGTTCGCGCCCGACGTGGTCGCGGTGCCGACGCGCGGGGTCGAGCGCTGGCTGACCCAGCGGCTCTCGACACGGCTCGGAGCCACGGCAGGCCGACAGGACGGCGTGTGCGCGAACGTCGAGTTCCCGTTCCCGGGCCGGCTGATCATGGCCGCCTTGGCCGCGGCGACCGGGATCGATCCGGAGAGCGATCCGTGGCTGCCCGAGCGGTCGGTGTGGCCTCTCTTGGAGGTCGTCGACGGCTGCCTGGCCGAGCCGTGGCTGGCCACGCTGGCCAGCCACCTGGAGGGCGCGCGCGGTGACACCGAGGAGCCGCCGCGACGCTTCGGGGTGGTGCGGCACGTGGCGGATCTGTTCGACCGCTACGGCGTCCACCGCCCGGCCATGGTCCGCGGATGGGCGGCCGGGAACGACGGCCGCGCCGGTGGCTGGCAACCGGAGCTGTGGCGCCGACTGCGGGAGCGGATCGGCGCACCGAGCCCGGCCGAGCGACTGGAGCGTGCCTGCGAGCGGATTCGCCGCGAACCCGCCCTGCTCGCGCTGCCGCCGCGGCTGTCGCTGTTCGGGCTGACGCGGATGCCGCGCAGTCACCTCGAGGTCCTGGCCGCGATCGCCGCCGGACGTGAGGTCCACCTGTTCGTGCTGCACCCGTCCCCGTCACTGTGGAATGGGATCGCCGCGGAGCTGGCGCGCGGCCCGGCGATCACCCACCGGAGCGATGACCGCACGGCCGGGCTGCCGGTCAACCGGCTGCTCGCCTCATGGGGCCGCGACGCGCGCGAGCTGCAACTCGTGCTCGCCGGCACCGGTGAATCCACCGATCACCACCACGAGCTGGGCAGCTCAGAGGAGCCGCGGACGCTGCTCGCGGCGGTTCAGCGCGACATCCGAGCGGACCGTCCGCCGCCCGGACCGCCGCTTCCCGATCACGCCGATGAGCGCCCGCGCCTCGATCTGGACGACCGCAGCATCCAGATCCACGCCTGCCACGGACGCGCGCGCCAGGTCGAGGTGCTGCGCGACGCGGTGCTCCATCTCCTGGCCGAGGATCCCACGCTGGAGCCCCGCGACGTGATCGTGATGTGCCCGGACATCGAGACGTTCGCGCCGCTGATCCACGCCACGTTCGGAACGGGGACGGCGCTGACCGACCGCGCCGAGGACGTTCCGGCTCCGGGTCGAGACGAAGACCGGCTCCCCGATCTCCGAGTCAGGCTGGCCGATCGCGCGCTCCGCCAGACCAACCCCGTGCTCGGCGTGGTCAGCCACGTGCTCGCGCTGGCCGACCAGCGCGCGACCGCGTCCCAGCTGCTCGACCTGGCGGCGCGTGAGCCGGTGCGCCGGCGGTTCGGCTTCGACGACGACGATCTCGCCCGGATGCAGGACTGGGTGGCGGCGAGCGGGATCCGCTGGGGCTTCGATGGCCCCCACCGGGAGCCGTTCAAGCTCGAGATGGTCAGCGCCAACACGTGGCGCCGCGGCCTCGATCGCATCCTCGTCGGGGTGGCGATGACCGAGGAGGAGCGGCCGATCGTGGGTGGCGTGCTGCCGCTCGACGACGTCGAGAGCGGGGCGATCGATCTGGCCGGGCGGTTCGCCGAGTTCGTCGACCGCGTCCACGCGGCGGTCGGGACGCTCTCCCATCCCCAGTCGGTCAGCGACTGGACCGCGGCCATCGCCGGCGTGGCCGACGCGCTCACCGCCACGAGCGATCGCCAGTCCTGGCAGCGGCGCGAGCTCCAGCGCCTGCTCGATGACATCGCCACCGAGTCCGCGACCGACGGCGCCGAGCACGATCCGACCCTCGAGCTGGCCGACGTCCGCGTCCTGCTGGCCGATCGGCTCCGTGGGCGTCCCACCCGCGCCAACTTCCGCACGGGCCATCTCACCGTCTGCACGCTGGTCCCGATGCGCTCGGTGCCGCACCGGGTCGTCTGCATCCTCGGGCTCGACGACGGCGAGTACCCCCGGCGCGCCCGCCGCGACGGCGACGATCTCATGCTCGCCGAGCCGCACGTCGGGGACCGCGATCCGCGGGCGGAGGACCGCCAGATGCTCCTCGACGCGGTGCTGGCCGCGACCGAGCGGCTGATCATCACCTACACCGGGAACGACGAGCGGACGAACGTGCGCCGGCCGCCGGCGGTGCCGGTCGGGGAGCTGCTCGACATCGTCGAGCGCACGGTCCGCTGCGACTCCGAGTCCGCGCGGGAGTCGGTCGTGATCCACCACCCGCTCCAGCCGTTCGATCCGCGGAACTTCATCGCCGGGAAGCTCGTCGCCGGGGAGCCATGGGGATTCAACCAGCAGGCGCTGGGCGGCGCGCGGGCGCTCAGCGGCCGCCGGGTCCCGCGCGGGATGTTCCTGCCCGCGCCGCTCCCGGAGCGCCGCGACCCGATCGTCGAGCTGAACCTGTTGATCCGGTTCATCGAGCACCCGACGCGCGCCCTGCTGCGCGACCGGCTCGGAATCAGCGTCAGCGACTACTTCGACGAGGTCCAGGACGCGATGCCGGTGGAGCTCGACCCACTCGAGGAGTGGGGCGTCGGGCAGCGCCTGCTGGACGGCGTCCTGGGCGGCGCGGACCTCCGCGCGTGCATGCAGGCAGAGGTCGCACGCGGTGCCCTCCCGCCGGGCGAACTGGCCCGCCCGCCGCTCGCGCGGATCGGCGCGATCGTCGAGCAGGTGGCCGAGGCGGCACGGACGCTTGCCGGCGGAGCCCCGGGGTCGCTCGACGTCAGCGTTGCCCTGCCGGACGGGCGGACGCTGGCCGGAACGGTGATCGGCGTGTGCGGGGACACGATCCGGGCGGTTTCCTATTCGCGGGTCAGGCCGCGCGATCGGCTGCGCGCGTGGGTCCGCCTGCTGGCGCTGAGCGCCGCACGACCGGAGCGGCCGTTCGAGTCGGTGGTGATCGGTCGGGCCCGCGCGGGTGTGCGCGGCGCCGGGGTGACCGTATCCCGGATCCCGGCCATGGCCGGTGACGCGGACTCCCGGCGGCGGGTGGCGCTCGAGCAGCTCACGTGGCTGCTCGAGCTCTACGACCGCGGCATGCGCGAGCCGCTGCCGCTCGCCTCGGAGACGTCGGCCGCCTACGCAGAGGCTGTCGCCGCGGGCGAGGACGGAGAGGCCGCGGCGCGGAGGGCGTGGGAGACCGAGTTCCGCTTCGACAAGGAGGATCGCCAGCCCGAGCACCAGCTGGTGTTCGGCGAAGCCGTCCCGTTCGGCCGGCTGCTGGAGCAAGCCCCGCGGGAAGACGAGAGCTGGGAGGACGCGGAGGGGACGAGATTCGGGCGCTACGCGATGCGGCTGTGGCGCGGCCTGCTGGCCGTCGAGGAGCTCAGCGACCGGTGAGCCTCGCCGCGGCGTACACCGAGTTCGACCTGTGTGGCCCGTTGCCGTCGGGCGTCACCGTGCTCGAGGCGAGCGCCGGCACCGGCAAGACGTACGCGATCGCGGCGCTCGCCGCCCGCTACGTGGCCGAGGGCACGCCGCTCGATCGGCTGCTGCTGATCACGTTCACGCGGATCGCCACCGGCGAGCTGCGCGATCGCGTGCGGGAGCGTCTGGTCGCCTGCGAGCAGGAGCTCTCCTCGATCCTGGCCGGCGCGCTGACCCTGGCACCCATCCACCCCGACCCGGTGGTCAGCCTGCTGGCGGCCGGTCCGGTCGACGACGTGCGCCGCCGGCGGGACCGGCTGGCCCGCGCGGTGGCCGACTTCGACGCCGCCACCATCGCCACCACCCACGGCTTCTGCCAGGAGGTGCTGGCCGAGCTCGGCACGATCGGCGATCTCGACCGGGAGACCGAGTTCGTGGACGACGTCTCGGATCTGCTCGAGCAGACGCTCGATGATCTCTACGTCCGGCGCTTCGGCCCGCGGAGCGGCGGAGCCGCGAGGTTCACCCGGGCGCAGGCGCTGCAGATCGGGCGCGCCGCCGTGTTCAACCCGACGGCGAAGCTCGAGCCGGCGGACGAGCCCGAAGACAGCACCGCTTCGATGCGCTACCGCCTGGCCGTGCGGGTGCGGCGTGAGCTCGAGCAGCGAAAGCGGCGGCTGGCGATCATGACCTACGACGATCTCCTGACCCGGCTCAGGGACATCCTGGTCGGTCCGAACGGCGCGGCGGCAAAGGAGCGGCTGCGCGCCCGCTACGACGTCGTCCTGGTCGACGAGTTCCAGGACACCGACCCGATCCAATGGCAGATCCTGTCCCGCGCGTTCGCGACCGAAGGAGTGACGCTGGTGCTGGTGGCGGACCCCAAGCAGGCCATCTACGCGTTTCGGGGCGCGGAGGTGTACGCGTACCTCGAGGCGGCCAAGATCGCGGGCGCTCGCGACACGCTGCCGGTCAACCGGCGCAGCGACCAGCCGCTGCTCGACGCCTTCGACGCGCTGTTCGCCGACGCGCGGCTCGGCCACCCGGAGATCGTCTACCGGCAGCTCCGGGCGACGCCGGCCCACCAGACCGCGCGTCTGCGCGGCGCGCCGGAGGACGGCGCTCTGCGCATCCGGGTGGTCCACCGCTCAGAGCCGTCGATCGAGCTGACCAATTACGGATACGCCCGCGCGCCGGCGGCCCGCGAGCACGTGGCCCGAGATCTCGCGGCCGACGTCGTGCGCCTGCTCGACTCGGGCGCGACGCTCGAGCATCGTACGCCTGACGGCGAGCCGGCCGGAGAGGAGCGGATCTGCCCGCGGCACATCGCGGTGCTGGTGCGCACGCATGCCAACGCCGAGTTGATCTGCGCCCAGCTCGACGCGGCGCGGATCCCGGCCGTGATCAACGGCGGCGGGAACGTGTTCGACACGCCGACGGCGCGCGCGTGGCTGCGGTTGCTCGAGGCGCTCGAGCGGCCGGCCTCGACGCTGCGGGCCAGGACCGCCGCAGCCACGCCGTTCCTCGGCTGGAGCGGGGAACGGATCGCCATGGCGGACGAGCCCGAATGGGAGGAGGTTCACCGGAGCCTGCACCACTGGAGCCGCATCCTGCGCGACAGCGGCGTCGCCGCGCTGACCGAGGCGATCATGGTCAGCGAGGACCTGGCCGGGCGGATGCTCGCCGAGACGGCGGGCGAGCGGCGCCTCACCGACCTGAGCCACATCGCCCAGCTGCTGCACCGCGCAGCCGGCGCCGAGCGGCTGGGGGTGACCGCGTTGCGCGGCTGGCTGGCCGAGCGGATCGTCGATGCCGCACGGGAGGACCCCGAGGACGAACGGACGCGACGGCTCGAGTCCGACGCCGAAGCCGTGCAGGTGCTCACGATCCACCGCAGCAAGGGCCTGGAGTTCCCCGTCGTGTATTGCCCGTTCCTGTGGGAGCCCAGCTACATCCCCCGCGACCCGGAGCCGGTCTTCTTCCACGATCCCGCCGCGGGGTTCCGGCGCACGATCGACGTCGGTCTGGACGGGCGGGCGTGGGATGCCCACGTGCGCCGCCATCGCGACGAGCAGCGTGGGGAGGACCTGCGGCTCGCCTACGTCGCGCTGACCCGCGCCAAGCACCAGGCGGTGATCTGGTGGGCGGGCTCCTACGACAGCCGACACTCGCCCCTCGGGCGCCTGCTGTTCGCGAAGGGACCCGACGGCAACATCGCGCCCGAGGGCCGGGCGACTCCGACCGACGACGCCGCCGACGCGCGCTTCGGCGAGCTCGCCGAGCAGGCGGACGGGGCGATCGGCGTCGAGCGATCGGCGCTTGGCGGGCCGGCGACGTGGAGCCCGCCGCTCGAGCCGCCGGTCGATCTGGCGGCGGCGCGGTTCGACCGCCGTCTCGATGAGTGGTGGCGTCGAACGTCCTACAGCGACATCACCTCCGAGGCACACGATGCGGTCGTGGCGAGCGAGCCCGAGCAGCCGGTCCTGAACGACGAGCCGTCCGCGCCGGCGCCCGTGGCGGTCGACGGTCCGGGCCGGGAATTGACGCTCGAGCCCGAATCGCCGCTCGGGACGATGCCGGCCGGGCTCGCGTTCGGGACGTTCGTGCACCGGGTGTTCGAGGCGACCGATTTCGCCGCGAGCGATCTCGACCGGGAGCTCAGCGAGCAGGTCAGAGCGGCGCAGTCGCGCAGCCAGGTCGAGCTCGGCGAGCTGGGCGGGATCGTCGCCGGCCTGCGGGCGGCGATCGAGACCCCGCTGGGCGCGATCGTCGACGACCTGCGCCTGCGCGACCTGGGCCGCGCCGACCGGCTCGACGAGCTCGAATTCGAGCTGCCGCTGGCCGGAGGCGACTCGCCGACCGGGCAGCTCACGCTCCGGGCGATCGCCCGGACGCTCGTCGAGCACGTGGCGCCCGAGGACCCGATGGCCGCGTACGCCGCCCGACTCGAGGATCCGGCCCTGCGCTCGCACGTGCGCGGATTCCTCACCGGCAGCATCGACCTGGTCATCCGGATTGGACGCCCGTCCGCCCCCCGCTTCGCAATCGCCGATTACAAGACGAACTGGCTGGGGCCGGCCGACGAGCCGCTGACCCTCGCGCACTATCGGCCGGACGCGCTGGCCGCCGAGATGAGCCGCGCCCACTACTCGCTGCAGGCACTGCTCTACACGGTGGCGCTCCACCGATACCTGCGCTGGCGGCTGCCCGCCTATGACCCCGAACGTCATCTCGCCGGCGTGCTCTACCTGTTCGTCCGCGGGATGGCGGGTGGGGTCGGTGAGCCGGGGTCCGGGGTGTTCGCGTGGCGGCCGCCGGGAAGGCTCGTCGTCGCGCTGAGCGACGTGCTCGGCGGAGGGACCGGGTGAGCGCGGTCGCGGATCCGTTCGAGGCGCGCCGGGCGGTGCACGCCGCCGGGCTGCTGCGTGTCTTCAACGACATAGGGCTGCTGTCAGCCGCCGACGTTCACGTCGCGACGCGCGTGGCGGCGCTGGCGGGCGAGGAAGACGACGCGGTGAAGCTGGCCGTCGCGCTCGCCGTACGCGGGCCGCGGCTCGGGCACGTGTACGTGGACCTGGCCACGATTCGCGACAGCGCGACGGTCGAGTCCGACGAGCCGGTCGATCTCTCGTCGCTCCCCTGGCCGGCGAGCGACGGCTGGCTCACCGCGGTGCGCAGCAGCCCACTGGTCGCGCTCGGGGAGGACGACGCTGGACCCGACGAACGAACGCCGCTGCGGCTACTCGATACGCGGCTCTACCTCGATCGCTACTGGCGCGAGGAGCGCGCGGTCGCGGCCGACCTGAACGAGCTGGCCAGGAGCGGGCGGCTGGACGTGATTGCCGGTGGGCCGGGCACCGGGAAGACGACGCGAGTCGCGCGGATGGTGATCGAGCAGATCGAGCACGCGGGGGGGCGGGATGAGCCGGCGCCCCTGATCGCGCTGGCTGCGCCGACGGGGAAGGCGGCCGGGCGACTCCAGGAGGCCGTTCACGAGGAGGCGGCGATGCTCGAGCTCGGCGATGCGCTTCGCGAGCGCGTGATGGGTCTGCGGGCATCGACGCTCCACCGGCTCCTGGGCTGGCGGCCCGGGAGCCACAGCCGCTTCGCGCACGATCGAGCGAATCGGCTGCCCCACGACGTCGTGATCGTCGACGAGACCTCGATGGTCTCGCTGTCGCTGATGGCGCGCCTCGCGGAGGCGGTACGTCCCGATGCGCGGCTCGTGCTCGTGGGCGACCCCGGGCAGCTCGCCTCGATCGAAGCCGGCGTGGTGCTCGCCGACATCGTCGCCGCCGGACGGGGCGTCGTCGTGCTCGAGCACGTGCACCGCTTCGGTGGAGGCATCGCGCGGCTTGCGGGTGCGGTCCGTCTCGGCGACGCTGACGAGGCGGTCGCGGCCCTCCGGGCGGCGCCCGACGAGATCACCTGGCTGGAGACCGACCTCGAGGACGGCGCGTCGATCGAGCGGGAGCTCCGTCTCGTGCGCGAGCGCGCGGTGGCCGCTGGGTCGGCCGTGTTCGCCGCGGCGCGCGACGGGACGGCGCGCGCCGGGGCCGCGCACGACGCGCTCGCGGCGCTCGGCACGTTCCGCCTGTTGTGTGCGCATCGCCGCGGGCCGTACGGGGTGAGCGACTGGACCTCCCGGGTGCAGGCGTGGCTGGGCGCCGAGCTTCCCGACCTCGACGCCGAGCAGCGCGACTACGTGGGCCGGCCGCTGCTCATCACCGAGAACGATTACGAGCTCGGGCTCTACAACGGCGACACCGGCGTGATCGTGGCCGGCGCCGGCGAGCACCCGACCGCCGTGTTCGAGCGCGGCGGTGAGCTTCTTCACTTCAGCCCGCTCCGGCTCGGCGCCGTCGAGACGGTGTACGCGATGACGATCCACAAGAGCCAGGGCTCCCAGTTCGACACCGCCGCGGTTCTGTTGCCGGCGGCCGGCTCGCGCATCCTCACCCGGGAGCTGCTCTACACGGCCCTCACCCGCGCCCGCCGCGAGCTGATCCTGGTCGGCACCGAGGACGCGGTGCGCAGCGCGGTCGAGCGGCCGGTGGCGCGCGCCTCGGGGCTCGCGGCGCGACTATCCGCCACCGCCGCGTGATCCAGGTTGGTCCCGCCAGCGCTCGGCGGACATCCGGTAGAGGACGTGCCGGCGCAGGGGACCCTCCGCGACCCTCGGGTGGTCGAAGTCGTCGGTGGGGTCGTGGCTCATGCCCAGCCGTTGCATCACTCGTCGCGATCGTTCGTTGGGCGCGGCGGTGAACGAAACGGTCTCGGGGCAGTCGAGCTCATCGAAGGCGAAGGCGAGCGACGCCGACGCCGCCTCGGTCGCGTAGCCGAGGCCCCAATGGCGGCGGTCGAGCCGCCAGCCGACTTCGACGTTTGGCGTGAAGTGGGCATCGAAGGTCGGCCGGCTCAGCCCCACGAACCCGATGAACGAAGCCCCGCCGCGAACCTCGACCGCCCACAATCCCCAGCCTTGCCGGTCGATCGTCGCGCGGACCCAATGGGCGGTCGCGTCGCTTTGGGCCCGGGTCAGCGGCGCCGGGAAGTAGCGCATCACCTCGGGGTCCGCGTTGAGCGCCGCGAACGGCTCGAGGTCATCGTCGCGCCACTGTCTGAGCAGCAGCCGCTCGGTTGCGAGCTCCACGCGCGCGATCGTAGGCCAGCCGGTCGCCCGCCGCGGTAAGGTGGGCGGCGCCCCGGCCGAGAGGGACTGTTTGTCGATCAGCGCCGATGGCTATGAGGAATTGCGCGCGGCGATCGTGAGCGGTGATCGGCTGCCCGGGGAATGCCTGCTCGAGGAGAACCTGAGCGCGCACCGCGACGTGGAGCCATCCGGCGCGGTCGCGGTGCGCGCCGTCCAGGAGTAGTGATCGGGAGCGTCTCTCAGCGTCCGGGACGGCCGCCCGGCACCTCGCGCGGAGCGGTGACCCGGACCGCGCTCGAGATGTTTGCCGAGCGCGGATTCGACGAGACGACCGTCGACGACATCGCCGACGCGCTGGGCGTCAGCCGGCGCACCCTGTTTCGCTACTTCGCCTCCAAGAACGACATGGTGTGGGGCGACTTCGACTGGGTGCTCGCGCGCCTGCGCCGCTGCCTCGAGGACACGAAGCCCGACGAGCCGCTGCACGAGGCGCTCGGCCGGGCCGTGGTGCAGTCCAACCGTTACGAGGACGACCAGCTGCCCGAGCTGCGCATCCGCATGCGGCTGATCACCGGCGTGCCGGCCCTTCAGGCCCACTCGGCGCTCCGCTACGCCGAATGGCGAGAGGTGATCGCCGAGTGGGTCGCCGCACGGGTGGCCGTCGAACCCGGCGACCTGATCCCGCAGACGGTGGCGCATGCCGCGCTCGGCACCTCGATGGCCGCGTTCCTGGTCTGGGTCGACGACCCCTCGAGCGATCTCGTGGCCAACCTGACGCAGGCGTACCGGCTGCTCGGCCATGGTCTGCGCGAGCTGGTCCCGACGAGCAGCTGACCGCACGGCTCTTCTCAAGCTCTTCGTGAATTCATCACGAGCTGTTCGCATCGCCGCGTAGGCTCCTGGTCCATTGGGACGCATTGCTCGATCGGCCCGGGCGGGGTGGCAGGCAAACCCCGAGTGGAGGAGCGCCACGCGCGCGAACTCACCCCGCCTTCCGGCGCTGACGGAGCCGATCAGGCGGGGAAGGCGCAGCCCTGCGGGAAGAGCCGCAGGCCCGAGACCGGGCGCTTGATGATGAGCGGGGTGCGCTGCGCGCAGCCGTCCACCGTGACGCGGTAGCGGCCGGGTGCCAGCATGACCGTGAAGCGCCCTCGCACGGTTACCCTGCGCCCCGGGCCGGAAAGGACCGCTGTCTGCAGACAGGTCGGCGGGCGCCCGGCCACCGGGGGACCGGGGCAGACGCGCGCAACCGTGCCCGACACCTTGACCGGGCCGAGCGGATGCGCCGAGGCGCCGCAGGCACAGAGCAACCCGACGGAGATTGTGCCCAGCAACCAGCGCACACCAGCGAGCATAGGAGACGCATGATCGCGGATCGTCTCACCGCGCAGCTCCTGGCGGGCCCGGCGGCGGTCGACCCCGAAGCCGTGGTCAGACGCCTGCTGGCCGTGCAGGGCCAGGACCCGCGCGGCGCCAGGCTGGCGATCCGGGCCCGGACGACCGGCCTCACCGCATTGGACGTGGACCGGTGCCTGACCGCGGACCGTTCGCTGATCATCACGTGGCTCAACCGCGGCACGCTGCACCTGGTGGCGAGCGAGGACTATCCGTGGCTCCACGCGCTGACCACACCGCCGCTGTTCACCGGCAACGCCCGTCGGCTGGCCCAGGAGGGAGTCAGCTCAGGCGCGGCCGAGCGGGCGGTCACGGTGATCGAGCGCGCGCTGGCCGCGGAAGGACCGCTCACCCGCGATCAGCTGCGCGATCGGATCGCAGGCGCCGGCGTGCGCACCGAGGGCCAGGCCCTCGCCCACCTGCTGGTGCTCGCCTCGCTGCGGGGACTGACCGTGCGCGGACCGATGGCGGGCCGGCAACATGCCTACGCGCTTGTTCGCGACTGGCTGGGCGAAACCAGGCCCGTGCCGCGAGAGCGCGCCCTGGCCGAGCTCGCCCGTCGCTATCTGGCCGGGCATGCTCCCGCTGACGCGCGCGACCTCGCCAAGTGGAGCGGGCTCCCGCTCGGTGATGCGCGCGCGGGGCTCGAGGCGATCGCCGGAGAGCTCGATGTCCGCCCGGATGGTCTGGTCAGCCTGGTCGGACAGGTCTCCGCCGGCCCACCACAACCACCGGCGCCGCCCCGTCTGCTGGGCTCGTTCGACCCGCTGCTGATGGGATGGACGTCGCGGACGCCGGTCCTCGGGCGGCACGCACCGGCGGTCGTCACCGGCGGGCTGTTCCGGCCGTTCGCGCTGGTCCGGGGCCGTGCCGTGGCGACGTGGCGCCTGTCGGGTGGACGCGTGGCGCTCGAGCCCTTTGGGCGGCTCGCGCGCGCGGACCGTGCAGCGCTCGAGGCCGACGCCGAGGACGTGGCGCGCTTTCTCGCCTAGGCCGCGATGCGCGTGCTCGCCGCGTAGGCGTAGGGGTGCTGGTACACGTCGCGCGCGCGGTGGCCGGCGCCGACCGGCAACTCGAACGCGTCGCCGGTCTTGGTGTCGTGCACGGCGACCGTCACGTGCCCGTCGGTCGGGTGCCAGAGCAGGCGGACGTGGATGCCGTCATTGATGCGGCTGTCGAGCTCGCGGGCGGTCTCCGAGTGCTCGTGGGCGATCTCCGAGTGGCTGGACTGGAGGTGGTCCGGATACGCCGGGCCGCAATATGCGATGTGCGGATAGACCATGCTCGCCTTCCTCTCTCGACTACCGACCGTGCTGTCTATATGACGAACGGGCTATGCCTGTTTCGACTTCCCGTCCGGTCGTTTCTCATCGGTCTATACGCATGACCCGCCGTAACGGTTCTTCGTGACGGCGCTCGTCCACTAGATCGGTCCCGGATCCGACGGTCGGCTCCCATGGCCCGGCGACGATCTCCGCCTCACCGCTGCCCGGCCACGGCGGGATCGTCACGCCGAGCGCCGCCAACGGCTCCTCACCGACCGCGCGGAACTGGAACGCCGTACCGGTCGGAATCGTGATGCACACGCCGTTCGAGACGGCCACGACCGCTTCGTCGTCGCCCGACCTCCGCCACATCTCACCCCTCCCGCGCAGGAAGTACCAGATCTCCTCGACCGAGCGGTGCCGGACGGCGACGGACGTCTGCCCGGCCGCCAGCTCGAAGTGCGCGAGCCCGCCGCCTCGACCCTGGAGGAGGACCCGCACGTCGGATCCGTCCGGGGCGACCGCGTCTGGGTACTGCGGCAATGACTTGGTGTCGAACGCTCGCTCCACCTTGTTCACGAGAATAGGTGTGAGCCGCGGCGACGGGTCGCGCGCGGCCCCACCCGGCCGGCCGAGGTAACCCTCCGGCGGCTTATGCCTCGTGACCGTTGCCCGAGACGTCGGGCGACGGTGGCGGGACGCTCTGACCGCCGCGCCGCTCACGCCGGCTCTCCAGGGCGGCGACCAGGTGCTGCGCGGCCTGAGCATGGGCGCTCTCGCCGGTGCGGTCTCCGCGCTCCTCGGCGATGTACTCGAGCTCACCGATCACACGATTGATCTGATCGTCGCTCATGCGCCGGATGAGCGCCGCCGTGGTGACGTGGATGACGTCGACGTCGTCTTTGGTTTGCATGGCGGACCACATCGGGCGCCGCCGGTCGGAGCCCCAGATAAAGGATCCCGAAGCGGACGAAGGAACGATCCGGCGAGAATCCGCGTGGGCCGGCGCGCTGCGCAGCTCGCTGGAGCGGCTCGGTCGTCAGCTGCGCCCGGCGGCGGCCCAGGACGAGATCAGAGCGGGGAGCACCTGCCTGAGTGCGCTGAGCGCATCGGGGTCGAGTCCGCGGTTGGCATCGGGCCGCATCGCGGCGAGGACCTCGTCCGGGTCGAGCGCGGCCCGGTAGGGCCGGTCAGCGCTGAGCGCCTCGGCCACGTCCGCCACCGCGAGGATCCGCGACGGCTGGTCGAGCTGATCGGCGGTGAGGCCGCGGTAGTAGCCGCTCCCGTCGAGTCGCTCGTGGTGGGCGGCGGCGATCCGGGCGACGTCCCCGAAGGCGCCCACGCGCGAGAGGATCTCCATCGACCAGCGAGGGTGACGACGGACCAGCGTCCACTCGCTCGCTGTGAGCGGGCCCGGCTTGTCCAGGATCCGGTTCGACACCCCGAGCTTGCCCACGTCGTGCAGCAGCGCGGCGCGGCGCAGCGTCGCTCGTGCCCGATCGTCGAACTCCAGCAGGACGGACAGGGCATCGGCGATGTCGGCCACTCCCTCGGAGTGGTGCGCCGTGTAGGGGGACTTTGCGTCGACGATCGAGGCGAACGCGTGGGCCACCCGGTCAAGCCGCACCCCATCGGCGGCGAGCACGTAGCCGGGCGGCTCGAGCGGGGCCACCGTCGGCGTATCCAGCGACTGCCAGAAGCTTGCGTCGTACTCGAGCGCGACGAAAGCGTCGACGAGGGCCGGGTCGAACCAGGTGCGGCTTCGCTTACGCGCGATCTCGCACGCGGCGTGCGGCCCACCGTGCCGCCAGAACACCTCCGCGGTCTGCGCGAGGCAGAGCACCCGACCAGCCAGCGAGATCTCCTCGCCCGAGATTCCCGCGGGGTAGCCCCTGCCGTCCCAGTGCTCGTCGACATCCGTGATCGCGCGGGCCGCGACCTCGTCCAGTCCGATCGCGCGGGCGACTTCCGCGCCTCGTTCGCAGCGCAACTCGATCAACGCGCGCGCGCCCGCGCGCCCGGATCTGAGCACGGATGCGACATGCCGCCCACGCTCGAGTAGCGATCCGCCCGTGCCGGCGTGCCGCAGAACGTGCAACACCGCCTGTGCGCTGTTGCTCGTGTCGGTCAGCCGTCGCGAGCTCTTGACCACCGCGTCGTCGGCGCCGAACAGTGCCGCGACCCTCGCGGCATTCGACGAGCAGCCCGCGTCCTTGAGGAGCAACGCATAGAACAGCGATGAACGGGTCGCATCGTCCAGATCGAGGGCGCCCGCGAGTCGCATCCCGATCACGCAACTGCGCTCGATATGACCCGGCACCTGGCCCTCGGTGATGTCGAGGGCATAGGAGAGACCGGAGAGCACCTCGGACAACCGCAGCTCGGCGTCGCCGTTGCTCGCGCGGTGGGTGGGCCGATCGTCCACACGGTCAGGATGGCGCATCGCCATCGGCCCGGGGGAGAAAGTGCACGCTGCGCTGGTCCACGACGCCGATGGCGAAAAACCCCCTGAAACCTAGCTAAACCTCACCACAAAACCGGTGTGCAGTCACACCATCCGCTCGAACTGTGCTGAGATATCCAGCGCATCTCGTTCGGTATCGGTTCACGTTTGGGGGCAAGCGTGAAGGTCACAGTTCACTCGTGGGTCTCAGTGGTCGCGGTGGTCGTGGCGCTCGCGGCGCTTCCCGCGGCGGCGCCGGCCGCCGGCGCAGCGGCGCCATCATGCGCCTACGCGGCTGCGCTCCAGCGCGACGGCGACCGTCAGGCCGCTCACGCGGCGTACCTGCACGTGCTCGCGGCGGACACCGGCAGCCCATGCGCGATGCTCGGCGTTCGGGAGACGCTCGCACCGGGCGCGTCGCTCTGGACCACCGTGGGCAACGTCGCCAAGGACACGGCGACCGCGATCGGCGCGATCCTGCTCGCGCTGCTGTTGATCGGTGTCGCCGCCCTGCTCGTGCTGCAGGTTCTCACCCGCACGCCGTGGCTCCGTGA
Organism: uncultured Solirubrobacterales bacterium; assembly: GCA_963811135.1. GTDB lineage: Bacteria > Actinomycetota > Thermoleophilia > Solirubrobacterales > Solirubrobacteraceae > Palsa-465. The sequence continues at coordinate 141,800 of CAWEQG010000020.1, forward strand.
CCGGTGGCCGGCAAAGGGAATCCGTCGCCCGGCGTTCAGCGTCGCGCCGTTGACCGACACCGGGACCGACCCGCTCGGTTCGGCCGTGGCCGGGCTGATCCGAGGGCGGGTCACCTGGCGAACGGACCGCTTCGGCCTCAACCTGGTCAGCGGACAGGCCGGTGTCGCGTCCGCCTTCAGCGGGCTCGGCGACGTGTCCGGCGAGGCCCAGGCCGCGGTGGCCGTGATCACGGCCCTCACCGCGCTGCTGCCTCGCCGGCGCTTCGCGCTGACCGGACAGCTTCAGCCGGCGGGCGAGGAGGGGGTCGGCATCAGCCTCGAGCTCAGCAAGAACGGCGACGCGGAGGCATTGACGTCGATGTGGGGGGCGTCGTTTCACTGCGCCCCCCAGTCCAACGCGACCGCGTACCAGCAGCTGGCCGTGGCCAGCGCCGCGTGGGTCGACATTCAGATGACGAAGGCGCTCGACGCCGGCGGGCTCTTGACGAGCGATCCGCAGAGCTGGGCGTTCTTCCGCAGCGGCATGGACGCTCAGCGGTTGGGTGACCCCAAGCGCGCCCAGGTGCTCTACGAGCAGGCTCTGGCGGCCGACGGTACGAACGTCGGAGCAATGGCCAACCTCGGGATCATCTACCGGCGCACACGACGTTATGCCGACGCCGAGGACTACCTGAACCGCGCGCTGGTGCCCACCGAAGGGGCGAGGATGGCACCGTATCTGCGGCCGATCGAGAACCCGGACTGGTTCCGGATCAAGTACCAGCTCGCCGCCCTCTACTCGAACTGGGCGGCCGACAGCGAGCCGGGAATGAACCGGGACAAGCGGGCCAGTCGGGCGGCCGACGAGGCGAGAACCCTCGCCGAAACGACGCTCGACGCGATCGACGGTCTCGCGAACCACCGGCGCGGTCGGCGCACCACGTCCAAGGCGTATCTGCGGAACACCCTTCAGCCGTTCCTGGAGGGAACGATCGAACCGTCGGCGCTGACGCTGCTGGCCGGCACCGTCGTTCCGCTCCCACAACGACCCAGGGAATGGCCTCCTGGTGAGCGGCCGACCCGCGCTGACATCATCGCGTCGCTGGAAGCGGACGCGATCAACCCCTGGCAGCTGATCGCGTATGTCGAGTTGGGTCACCACCGTTCACCGGAGACCGAGTTCAACCTCGCCTGCTTCTACACGCGAGCGGGGGACCTGACGACGGCGTCCAAGCGCCTGCTCCGATCGGTCCGCGAAACGCAGCGCCAGGAGCGCCAGCGTCTGGTCGACGCCACCCTGATCGACCCGGTGCTCGCGCCGCTGCTCCAGAAGCGCCCCGGGCTGAAGGCAAAGCTTTACGAGATGCTCGACGTAGCGGCGCCGTTCCCGGACGCCGACGCGCTGACCCAGCACTTCGACCGGCAGGACCGGACGATCAGCCACTTCCAGTCGCTGGGCTGGAACGTCGCGTGGGACGTAGACACGAACGACATCGACCTGACCGCATCCAAGGACTCCGAGACGCTGCTCATCAGGCTGCCCGGTCCGACGCGCTCAGGCGACACCGTGCACTCGGTGTTCGCGGGCGTTCAGTCGTTCGAGGAGCAGCATCCGAACCTCAAGAACGTGAAGGCCTCGGTGATCATCCCGGCCCTGAGCGAGTACCCGCCCGATGCGCTCGCCGCCGCCCGCGACCTCGGCGTCGAGGTCCTGCACGACACCGGTCATGGATTCGAGTGCGTCGACGAACCCGTGACCGGCGACGTTCACTGAGGCCGGCTGAGAGCCTGCGCGAGCGCGCCGCGTCCGCGGATGTCGAGCTTGCGGTACGAGTTGCCGAGATGCCACTCGACGGCCTTGACGGTGACGAACAGCTCGTCGGCGATCTGACGGTTGGTGCGGCCCTGGGCGCCGATCGCCTCGGCGATCGAGATCGCTTCTCGCAGAGCGTCGCGCGCTTCGGTCGGGCGTCCCGCCCGGCGAATGGCCTCGCCCAGGTCGAGAAGCGTGTAGGCGAGCTCGACCCTTGCCCCCGTCCACCGCCCGCACGCGCGAAACTCCTCCAGCGCGCGCGCCCAGTCGCCCCTCGCCGCGGCAAGGCGACCGCGCGCCTCGTGCTGCCAGGCGGCGAAGATGCCGGCGGGCGGTGCGTCCCGTTCGATCGTGGCCAGGACTTCCTCCGCCTCGTCCGGCTGGTCGTTCTCGATCAGCCCGCGGGCCAGGCAGTACGCCGAGGCGGGCAGGTACATCTGCCGTCCACTGGAGAAGATGTCGACCGCGGTCGTGGCGTCGGCGAGGACGTCGGCGATCGATCCGGTCCATAGCCGCAGGCGCGCGCGTAGCTGGCACGCGGCCGCGAGCGCCGTCATCGAGCCGATTCGCCTGGCCTCCTCGTCCGTGCGTGCGAGCACCTCCTCCGCCTCCGCGTACCGGTCGGCGTAGCTGAAGGTCCCGGCCACGTGGGTCGAAGCCTGCGACAGCACGCCGCCTTCCTCGATCAGACGTCCGTTGTCGTACAGCTGGAGCGCGAGCTCGACGAGCGGTGCGTGGGGCTGGCCCTCTGTGAGGGCCGCGTCGATGCGACGCGGCCCTCACGCGCGTCGCGGCCACGGTGGGTCATAGGCTCGCACTCGGCACCCACCCCCGCGGTGAATGCCGATTCAGCGCCACATATGGGTCACAGGTCGGCTCTCGGCTCCGCGCGGTGCGCGAGTGCGGACTTATGACCCCCTCAGCGTCGCCTCGGCGGAGTTTCCCCATATGACACCTCAGCGCCGGCTGGCTGGCGGAGGGCGGCGGGGGAGGAGCGCCCTGAAGTCCCGGGCGCGCGTGCACCCGAGCCAGATGCCCACGCCGCGGCTCGACTCGTCGGCGATGCGCAGGGCGGCGTAGCTCGCCGGATCGAGGCCCGCCCGGTCGACCAGCCAGTCGCCGAGCGCCATCGCGGCCACGAGTGAGCCGAGCCTGATCGCGAGGCCGCGGCGCCGGCGCCCGCGGGTCGCGGCCAGCGCCGCGAGCGCGAACGGCGCCCACGGGCCCGCCACGGCCCGCGCGAGGTCGCGTCCCTCGCGCAGCGTGATCTCGGTGGCGATCCGGGCGGCGCGAGAACCCGAGCGCGGCACGTACCGGTACAGCGTGCGGCGGAGCCGGACCGCGCGGACCGCGGCGAGGACGGGCAACGCCACCGGCGCGCCGGCGAGCGCCGCTCCCCAGGCGATCGCCGCCGGCGGCGAGAGGAACAGCACCGGCACGCGCTCGGGATGGCGCTCGAGCAGCGGCGCGACCGACTCGTTGTACGCCACGCGCCGGCGGTACCAGACGAGCGGCCGGACGCGGTCGTCGTGCGCGACCGCGGCGGCCGGGTCATAGCGCACCTGCCAGCCGGCGTCGTGCAGCCGCCAGACCAGGTCGACGTCCTCGCCCAGCACGAGCCCTTCGTCGAAGCCGCGGCCGAGCGCGTCGCGCCGCGCCAGCATCGCCGCGCTCGGCACGTACCAGACCGGGCTGTAGGGGCGGACCAGCGAAGGGCGCGGGCCCATGTCGAGCGCCGAACGCGACCGCTCGTAGGCGGCGATCGGGCCGCGCCCGCGCTCGGAGGAGACGATCCGAGGCGCGACCAGGGCCACCGCCGGATCGGCCAGGTGATCGAGCAGGCGCCGGGGAAAGCCCGGCGGCGGGACGCAGTCGGCGTCGAGGAACGCGACCAGCCGGGTCGTGGCCGTCCGCAGCCCGGTGTTACGGGCGGCGGCGGGCCCGCGGTTCTCCGGATGGCGGACGTAGCGCGCGCCCGCCGCCTGGGCGATGGCCGCGATCGCCGCCGGGTCGGGCGAGCCGTCGTCGACGACGATCACGCTCGGGCCGCCGGCCAGCGGCGCCAGGCACGTGCGCAGACGCTCCGGGTCGGCGAAGACGGGCACGACGACGGTCACCTCGCGGACGGCCGCCGGCGGCTCGGCCGGGGGATCGGGATGAGCCAGACCACCGTCGAGCAGCCGCCGCGCGAGCAGGCGCTCCTCCCGGTCCTCACCCACTGGCTGGCCAGCCAGCCAGGCCGAGACGAGGGCGGTGCCTCGGGAGGAGAGGGTGAGAGCCCGCAGCGGCGAGCCGCCGAGCAGGACCTCGCCGTCGCGCGCGGTGTGCAGGCCACGAGCGGGTCGCAGGCGCCAGCCGGCGGGGACGGGAACGCTGCCGTTCGGGCCCTCGGCCGCCCCGCGACCGTCCGCGCCCGCGGCCATCAAGCAGTCAGACCACCGTCGACCGGGATCGCCGCACCGGTCACGGCGGACGCCGCCGGTCCACACAGCCACACGACCGCGGCCGCCACCTCGTCCGGCTCGAGCAGTCGCCTGACCAGGTGCTGGCCGGCGAACTCCTCCTGACCGGGCAGGTCGTACACGCCGGCGCTCGCGGCGAGCATCGCGCCCCGCGTCGAGCCGGGGCAGATCACGTTGGCCAGCACGCCGGTGCCGGCCAGATCGGCGGCGAGCGCACGGACGAACGCGACGATCGCCGCCTTGGCCGCGGAGTAGGCGGCGAGCTGGGGCATCGCGCGGAGCGCGGCGGCCGAGGAGATGGCCACGAACCGTCCCCGTCCGGCCTCGACCATGCTCGGGATCGTCGCCTCGGCCAGCCGGCGCGTCCCGTGGAGGTTCACGTCGATCAGCGTGCTCCACACCGCGTCGTCCGTGGCCCAGGCGGGCGCGCCGGCGATCACTCCGGCGGCGGCGACCGCCGCGTCGGCGGTGCGCCCGGCGAGCACGTCGGTCAGCTGGGCGGCGAAGTCAGGCGCCGCTACGTCGGCGCAGATCACGTCCGCCTGGACAGCGCCGGCGGCGGAGCAGCGCTCGCCCACCGCGTCGAGGTCGGCGGCCGCGGGCATCTCGTAAGTCACCCCCGGTTGCGGGGCGCAGGCGTCGACCAGCACGAGCGAGAACCCCTGTTCGGCGAGCGCCAGGGCGACCGATGCGCCGATGCCGCGTGCCGCGCCGGTGATGACGGCCAGTCCGGCGCCCTCAGGCACGAAGCGGCTCCGGCTCCATGACGAGCAGCGCATCGAGTGCCCGGGCGCAGCCGGCGATCAGCTCGGCGAGCAACCGCTCGCCCTCCTCGGCGGTGGCGCCGCGCGGATCGCCGAGTACCCCGTTGGGGCTGACCGAACGCACGCCGTCCCGGCGCAGGCGGTCGATCAGGGAGTGCAGCGGGGCGGGCTCGCCCGGCTGGGCGTCGTCAAACCGCACGACGGCGGGGTCGAGGTGCAGGAGCAGCGCCGTCTCGGTGCGGCCGGCGTGCGCATCGCCGGCTACCGGCGCCACGTGGAAGGCCCCGCAGCGCCTCCCCTCGGCAGCCAGCCGCGCGAGCGCGGCGGCGACCGCGTCGCGGTTGCCGCCGTGGCCGTTGACCAGCAGCATGGCCGCCCAGTCGCGCGAGGCGTCGCGGCCGAGCTCGACCAGCAGCTCGGTGAGCGCGCGCGTGCCGATCGACAGCGTGCCGGGAAAGCCGGCGTGCTCGCCGCTCGAGCCGAACGCGACCGCGGGCGCCACCGCGACCCCGTTGCGATCGCGCGCGGCGCCCGACGCGACGGCGTTTGCGATGCGCGTGTCGGTGTCGAGCGGGAGGTGGGGGCCGTGCTGCTCGAGCGACCCGAGCGGCACCAGCAGCACCCGGCGCGCGGTCAGGTCAACCTCCGTCCAGGACACGTCCGGGAGATTTGTCACAGAGTGCTAAATTATCGCGCCTGATCGCCGGCGAGGAGAGGTGGGTCGCGTGATCCCGACCGTCGGCGAGGAGAGGAGCACGCATGAGCACCGCGCCTGAGCAGCTCGAGGAGACGGCCGTCGAGCGGGAGCCCGAGGAGACGCCGACGCCGCGGCCGCCGGACGAGGCGCTCGTCGTCGAGGACCTCATCGTCGAGGACGTCTCGATCGATGGCATGTGCGGCGTCTACTGAGACCCGGACAGCGACGCCCGCCGAGTTCAAGCGGGCCGCACGGCTGGATCCCGAGGTAGAGCTGAGACCGGAGCGCTTCGGCGCCCTGGCCTACCACTTCGGTACGCGGCGGCTGTCGTTTGTGCGTCGCCGGGCCGACGCCGTGCGCTCCTTGAACGACGAGTTCGAGACCGGGCTCGACGCGCCGATCTGCCTGACCTGGGAGCTGACCTACGCGTGCAACCTGGCCTGCATCCACTGCCTGTCGAGCTCGGGCCGGCGCGATCCGCGCGAGCTCACGACGGCCGAATGCCAGGCGGTGATCGACGAGCTCGAGCGGATGCAGGTGTTCTACGTCAACATCGGCGGTGGCGAGCCGACCGTGCGCCGCGACTTCTGGGAGCTCGTCGACTACGCGGTGGCGCATCGCGTCGGCGTGAAGTTCTCGACCAACGGCTCGCGCATCACGGCCGAGCGGGCGAGGAGGCTCGCCGCGTCCGACTACGTGGACGTGCAGATCTCGCTCGACGGCGCGACCGCCGAGGTCAACGACTTCGTTCGCGGCCCCGGGTCGTACGCCACCGCGATCACCGCGATGGAGCGCCTGGCCGAGGCCGGCTTCACCGGCTTCAAGCTGTCGGTCGTCGTCACCCGCGAGAACGTCTCGCAGCTCGACGAGTTCAAGGCGCTGGCCGATCGCTACGCCGCCCAGCTGCGACTGACCAGGCTGCGGCCGTCCGGGCGCGGCGCCGACGTATGGCACCGGCTGCACCCGACCGCCGCCCAGCAGCGCGAGCTCTACGAGTGGCTGCTCGCCCACGGGGAGGAAGTCCTCACCGGTGACTCGTTCTTTCACCTGGGCGGTTACGGCGCGTCGCTGCCCGGCCTGAACCTGTGCGGCGCGGGACGGGTCGTGTGCCTGATCGACCCGGTCGGCGACGTGTACGCGTGCCCGTTCGTGATCCACGACGAGTTCCGCGCGGGCAACGTCCGGGAGCCCGGGGGCTTCGCTCGCGTGTGGCGCGAGTCCGACCTGTTCGCCGACCTGCGCCGGCCCCAGAGCGCCGGCGCGTGCGCCAGCTGCGGGCTGTTCGACAAGTGCCGCGGCGGCTGCATGGCGGCCAAGTTCTTCACCGGGCTGCCGTTGGCCGGGCCCGATCCCGAGTGCGTGCTCGGGCACGGCGAGCGCCTGCTGGCCGAGCGCGGCGAGGCTCCGATTCCGCGGCCGTCGGTGGACATGTCCAAGAATCGCCCGCCGGCGAGGGCCTGCGACGAAAGTCCGCTCGCCGTCGTGAATTCACGGTGAGATTCGCCCGCAACCCCTGGTTCGAGTCGGTCGCGGTGGCCGAGCGGCGGGCCAAGCGACACCTGCCGAAGTCGGTGTACTCCGCGCTTGTCGCGGGCTCCGAGGCGGGGGTCACCCTGAGCGACAACCTGGCCGCGTTCCGCGAGCTCGGCTTCGCGCCGCACGTGGGCGGGGCGCCCCCGCAGCGGGACATGACGACCACCGTGATGGGTCAGCAGGTCTCGCTGCCGGTGCTGATCTCGCCGACCGGCGTGCAGTCGGTGCACCCCGACGGCGAGCTGGCCGTCGCGCGGGCCGCCGCCGCGCGCGGCACGGCGATGGGGCTGAGCTCGTTCGCCAGCAAATCGATCGAAGACGTGGTCGCGGCCAACCCGCAGACGTTCTTCCAGCTCTACTGGGCGGGCTCGCGCGAGCAGATCGCGGCGCGGATCGACCGCGCTCGCGCTGCCGGTGCTCGCGGCCTGATCGTCACGCTCGACTGGTCGTTCTCCCACAGCCGCGACTGGGGGAGCCCGAAGATCCCCGAGAAGATGGATCTCCGGACCGCGATCCGCCTCCTGCCGGAAGCGCTGACCCGGCCGGCATGGTTCGTGACCTGGACCCGTGCCGGCGGGCCGCCCGACCTGACCGTGCCGAACATGAGCGGCGGCGGCGGGCCGGCGCCCACGTTCTTCGGCGCCTACGGTGAGTGGATGATGACCGCGCCGCCGAGCTGGGAGGACCTGCGCTGGCTGCGCGAGCAGTGGGACGGTCCGTTCATGCTCAAGGGCGTGATGCGCGTGGACGACGCCCGGCGGGCGGTGGACGCCGGCTACAGCGCGATCTCCGTCTCCAACCACGGCGGCAACAACCTCGACGGGACGCCCGCCTCGATCCGGGCCCTACCGGTGATTGCCGAGGCGGTCGGCGACGAGATCGAGGTGCTGCTCGACGGCGGGATCCGGCGCGGGGGCGATGTGGTCAAGGCGCTCGCTCTCGGCGCGCGGGCCGTGATGATCGGCCGTGCCTACCTGTGGGGCCTGGCCGCGGCGGGCCAGGCGGGCGTGGAGAACGTGCTCGACATCATGCGCGCCGGGATCGAGTCGGCGCTGATCGGCCTCGGCCGCGCAAGCACGAGCGAGCTCGTGCCGGACGACGTGCTGGTGCCGGAGGGCTTCCAGCGCGTCCTCGGGGCCGACGCGCTCAGCTCTCGTGGATGACCACGCCGCGGATGTTCTTGCCGGCCAGCAGGTCGTGGTAGCCCTCGTTGACCTGCTCGAGCGAGTAGCGCTGGGTGATGATCTCGTCGAGCTTCAGATGGCCTGACCTGTAGAGGCTGAGCAGGTTCGGCATCTCGAAGATCGGGTTCGAGCCGCCGGCCAGCGAGCCCTGGATCCGCTTGTGCCAGCCGACCATCGGCGAGCCGGTCAGGCTGATCGAGTGCTCGTCGGAGCGGCTGACCGAGGTCAGGACGACGCGCCCGGCCTTGCCGATCAGGCTGACGGCGGCGGCGGTGATCTCGGCGTCGAGCACCCCGACGGTGACCACGGCGAGGTCCGCCATCTGGCCACGGGTCAGCTCGACCAGTTGCTCGCGCGCCTCGTCCACGTTGGTGAACGAGTGCGTGGCGCCGAGCCGCTCGGCCGTCTCGAGCTTGAACGGGTTGGGATCGATGGCAACCACGCGGGTTGCGCCGGCGTAGCGGGCGCCCTGCACCGCGTTGATGCCGACGCCGCCCACGCCCAGCACGACCACGGTCTCGCCGGCGCGCGCCTCGCCGGCGCGCACCGCTGAGCACCAGCCGGTGGTCACGCCGCAGCCGACCAGGCAGGCGACCTCGAACGGGATGTCCTCGTCGATCCGCACGCACGAGTACTCCGACACCACGGTGTGGTCGGAGAACGTGCCGAGCGCGCAGAACCCGCCGAAGTCCTCGCCGTTCTTGTGGAAGCGGAACGTCTCGTCCTGCAAACAGCCCACGCCGGCGTACAGCCCGCGGTCACACAGGTTCTGGTGACCGGTCGAGCAGTAGCGGCATTTTCCGCACGCGGGGATGTAGGAGGTCACGACGTGGTCGCCGGGCTGGACACGGGTGACGCCCGGGCCGACCGCCTCGACGATCCCGGCGCCCTCGTGCCCGCCGACCAGCGGGAAGCGGATGTGGCTGCCGCCCTCGCGGCGGATGTGCTCGTCGGAGTGGCACAGGCCGGCCGCCTTGTAGCGGATCAGGACCTCGTACTCCTTGGGCGGATCGAGGTCGAGCTCGGTGATCTCCCAGTCGGTCCCGGCCTTGTGCAGCACGGCCGCTCGCGTCGTCATGCTCGCCATTTGCGTGTCTCTCCTCCCGGTCGATCGTTCAGGCGACCTGCGGAACCACCTCGGCGCCGATCAGGCGCAGGTGGTCGAGGTCGTCGATGTCGAAGATGTGCAGGTAGACGGTCTCGCAGCCCTGCTCGGCCAGCTCCTGCAGGGCGCCCGCGACCTCGGATGGGGTGCCGACGACGCCATTGGCCAGCATGCGCTCGCCGGGCGGCCCGAGTCGCTCGAGCCGCTGCTGGGCCTCATCGCGGGTCGACCCGCAGATCACCTGGTAGGTGGCCGACATGCGCAGGGTCGCGGGATCGCGGCCGATCTCATCGCAGATCCGCCGGACGTTCTCGAACCGCTCGCGGCTGCCCTTGCCGCCGCCGCTGTTGAACTCGTCGGCGTAGCGGGCGGCCATCAGCGGGGTGCGCCGCGGACCGGTGCCGCCGATCACGATCTCCGGCCTGGGCTGCTGCACGAGCGCGGGGAAGTTCGCGCACTCGTCGAGCTGCCAGAACCTCCCGTCGAAGCTGAACGTCTCCCCGTGCGGGGTCTCCCACAGCCCGCGGATGATCTGCATCGCCTCGTTCAGCCGGTCGAAGCGCTCGCCGATGGGCGGGAACGGGATCCCGAAGGCATGGTGCTCGCGCTCGTACCAGCCGGTCCCGATCCCGAGGATGATCCGCCCGCCCGACATCTGGTCGACGCTCGCGACCGCGATGGCCAGGTTCGCGGGGTTTCGGTACGTGCCGGCGGTCATCAGCGTGCCGAGCTTGACCCGGCTCGTCTCGCGGGCCAGGCCGCCGAGCGTCGTCCACGAGTCGGTCGGCAGGTAGTCGGTATCGGTCGAGTCGATGCCGAGGTAGTGATCTGATCGGAAGAACGCGTCGAACCCGGCCTCCTCGGTCGCCTGCGCCATCGCGACGATGCGGTCGTAGGTGGCGCCGTGGCGCGGCTCCATCAGCACGCGGACTTTCAAGCCGTCTCCTCCTCAGGTCGTGGCAGCGGGAACGGAGCGGGTCCGCCGCCGTCGAGCACAAGTATCTGGCCGGTCACGAACTCGGCGCCGTCGCCGGCCAGGTAGCGCACGGCGGCCGCGACGTCATCGGGTCGGCCCACCCGGCCGACCGGGAGGCGCCGGCCGCGCTGCTCCATCTCGGCGCGGACGTCGAGATCCGGATCGAGGCTGAGCACCGAGCGGCTGGTGTCGAGTGCTCCGGGCGCGATCGCGTTGACCGTGATGCCCCAGGCGGCGACGTCCATCGACAGCGCGCGGGTCAGGCCGATGATGCCCGCCTTCGAGGCCGAGTACGGCGTCGAGCGCGGCGCGGCGATAACGCCGGCCATCGACGAGACGTTGATGATCCGCCCCCACCGCTCGCGCCGCATGGCCGGCACCGCGGCGCGGCACATCAGCCAGGCGCCGCGCAGGTTGATCCGGATCACCTCGTCGAACACCTCGATCGGGATCTCGTCGATGACGTCGCGATCGAGCCCCTGGGGCGCCGCCGCGTTGTTGACCAGGATGTCGAGCCGGCCGTATCTGCGCACGGCCGTATCGACCATCGCTCGGGCATCGGGCTCCTCGCCGATGTCGCCCAGCACCGCCATCGCCCGGCCGCCGGCGCTCTCGAGCTCGGAGACCAGCGTGTCGAGGCCGTGCCACTCCTCCGGCTGTCCGCTGCCCACGATCTCCTGGCGCCGGTTGGGCACGCCGGTGGGACGGCGATCGGCCACCACGACCGCCGCGCCGTCGGCTGCGAGCGCGCGGGCGATCGCCTGGCCGCTGCCGTCGGGCTTGCCGCATCCGGTGATGAGCGCCACACGCTGGGTCATGATGCGGCCCCCGTGCGTGCGGGCTCACGGGTCACGCCCGGGTACGCCGCGCGGGGCGGCCCGCCACCGTCGACGGTCAGCACCTGGCCGGAGATCCACCGCGCCTTCTCGGAGGCCAGGAACAGCACGGCGGCCGCCGCATCCCAGCAGTCCCCCTCGGTGCCCAGGGCCGACATCTTGCGTCGCGGCTCGCGCGCCTCCGGCGGGAGGTTGTCGGCCACCGCCGCCGTCCACAGCGCGCCGAGCTCGACCGCGTTGATCCGGATACGAGCGCCGTCGCCGAGCAGGTGGGCGGCGCCGCTCGTCATCGACTCGAGCGCCGCCTTGGCCAGGCCGTACATCGTGCCCGCCCGGCGCGCGGCCACCGAGGTGATGTTGACGATCGCGCCGCCTTGCGGCATCACCGCGACCGCGTGGCGGGTCATCTGCCAGGCGGTCTTCAGATTCAGGGTCAGGAGATCGTCGAACTGCGCCGGCTCGACGTCGAACAGCTCGGCCGGGCTCCAGGCGGCGACATTGTTGACCAGCGTGTCGAGGCCGCCGAGGCCCTCGCGCGCCTCGGCCACGGCGCGCGCGCAGTCCGCGTCACTCGTCACGTCGGCGATGACGGGGATCGCCGTGCCGCCGCAGGCCTGGATCTGCGAGACGGTGCGGTCCGCGGCGACCGGGTCGCGGTCGAGCACCGCCACCGCGGCGCCATGGCGCGCCAGCAACCGCGAGATCGCCCACCCGACCGTGCCGGGTCCGCCGCCTCGACCACCGCCGCCCGTGACGAGCGCCGTCCGGCCGCTCATCCATTCGGCGTTCAGCGGGGCGTCGACGTCGATTCTCATTCGGGGTAGTGCAACTCAATCGCCTCGACGGGCACGGCCAGCGTCTTGCCGAGAATCGCCCGCATCACGTCCGGCGGGGCCAGGCAGTCTTCGCACGCCTCGGGCGTGGCCTCGATCGTGACGACCACCTGGTCGCCCTCTTCGAACGCGGCGAGCGCGTATCCGTCGACCGCCAGCATCGCCTGCACGTCCTTCAAGCCCTGCTCGCTGAACATCTATCAGCCTCCCTTCACGGCGGCCACGGGCGCCGGCTCGATCTCCACCGATGTGTTCGACCACTCGCCGAACACGCGGAACACCATCGAGATCGCCGCGTTGCGCGCGCCGGCCACGATGATCGGCACGTCCTTGCGCGCCGAGAAGTACGGCGTGAACGTCTCGGCCGGGGCGCGCTCCGTCTCGCCGGCCGAGCGCGCCCCCGGGCCGCTCTCGGAAACGGCGTCCTTGCCGGCGCGGCGCAGATCCGCCTCGGTCCGGCCGACGTGCTCGGTGAACCAGTCCTTGACGTCCGCCTTGGACATGCCCGCATCGGCCAGCATCTGGGCGTGCTCGGGGCAGAACACGACGCCGGCCGACTGGCCGCGGAAGATCAGCGACCCCGTGCGCGAAAGCGTGTCCGCGAAGTCGTTCAGGAGCTGCTCGGGGTCCTGGGTGTGGCGGTTGTCGACGAACTCGTAGGTGCGGGTGAGCGTGCAGGACACCGCGTTCGCGCCCGGCTCCAGCCCGGTTTCGGTGGCCAGCGGCTCCCACGGGCTCTCCTCCTCGTTCTCGCCGAAGCAGATCGCCCAGCGCCCCGGGATGCCCTGAGTGGTCTGGTCGAACACGTGCGGCACGACGCCGAACGCGTTGCGCAGCATCAGCCCGAGCGCGCGTGGGATCGTCGCGTTGGGGCGGAAGCCGGCGGCGAAGATCCCGCCGGTCGAGTTGATCCCGAGCTCGCCGCGGATCGGGCCGTTGATCACGATCAGCGGCGCCGGCCCGCTCGTCGACTGCCAGCCGCCGCCCTTCGCCGCGCGGTCGCGCATGACCGCATCCCAGGCGGCCAGCACGATCGGGAAGTACTCGGGCAGGCAGCCGGCCATCACGGCGTTGATCGCCGCCGTGTGCACGGTGCACTCCCGGTCCAGGTGGTCCATGCGCCACAGCACCTCATCGGGGGAGCGGCTCGTGTGGGCGAGAAACTCCTCGACGAGCGCCTCGGTGGCGGGAATCACCGGGAGGCCGTCGCTCCAGCCCTTCTCGTAGCAGTACTCGATGGCGGCGCGGGCGACGTCGGGGTCGGGTTCGGCCATCAACTCCCCTCACCGGTGAGCATGTTCGCCACCTCGTCGGCGACCGCCTCCGCGCGTTCGCGCACCTGCTCGGGCGTCAGCCCCGCCACCGGGTGCGGGGTGGTCAGGTAGCGGTAGCCGGGGGCGCCCTGCACCTCGGCCATCGCGTCGCCGGTGGCGCGGAATGCGTCGGAGCAGATCACCGCCGCCGGCCTGCCACTGCGCTCGAAGAGAATTCCGTCGGCGACCGCCGACGCGCTGCACGAGCCTCAATCGCCAATCCCGACCACCACCACGTGCGACTCGCGGCTCAACTCGTCGACGAGCTCCGGTGAAGCCGGCTGCGAGAAGATCTCCTTGCGGCGCAGGGTCGCCTCGCCGGCGCCGTAGCGCTCGCGCAGCACGTCGGCCACCTCCTCGAGGAACCGGCGCGCGTTCTGCTTGCCGTTCTCGAGCAGGCCGATCTTCACGCCGCTCAGGTCGGCGGGGCGGGCGGCCAGGGCGAACGCCGGTGCCTTGGGGCGGGTGCTCAGGCCGGTGGGATCAAGGATCGCGCTGGTCACGGTGAAGCCTCCGTTCGGGTCGTGGGGGTGCAAAACCCGCAAAAGCGGCCCGCCCGCGGTCGACTTCCGCAGATAAGCGTCTGTGAGGCGCTTATGTGCGGGTGGCGGATTCGGTGGGAGGGGTTTCGCGGGTTTTGCACCGTCGGGCGAGAAGGGGTTGAGGGCATCAGTGGTCGTGGATGAGGACGCCGCGGATGTTGCGGCCGGACAGCATGTCCTCGTAGCCCTGGTTGATGTCGTCGAGCGTGTAGCGGTTGGTGATCAGCTCGTCGAGCTTCAGGTCGCCGTTCTTGTACAGGCCGAGCAGCCGCGGCATGTCGTACAGGGGGTTGGCGCCCCCGAACAGCGAGCCCTGGATGTTCTTGTGCCAGCCGGTCACCGGCGAGCCGTGGATGGCGATCGTGTCGCCCTCGCCGCCGACCGCGGTGACCACGACGTTGCCGCCCTTGCCGATCATGTCCACGGCGTGCCGAAGCACCTCGGCGTGCATGACGCCGACGGTGATCACCGCGTGGTCGGCCATCTGGCCCCGGGTGCGATCGCGCACATACTCGAGCGCCTCGGATGGGTCGCCGGTGGTGAACGTCGCGCCGAACTTGCCGGCCATCTCCTGCTTGTACGGATTGGGGTCGACGGCGACCACGTGCTTCGCGCCCGCGTAGGCGGCGCCCTGCACGGCGTTCATCCCGACCCCGCCGGTGCCGAAGATCACCACGGTCTCGCCGGCGCGGGTGCCGGCGGCGTACACCGAGGAGCCCCAGCCGGTGGTCACCCCGCAGGCGACCAGCGCGGCGACCTCGAACGGGAGGTCCTCATCGATCGGCACGCACGAGTTCTCCGAGATGACGATCCACTGCGAGAAGGTGCCGAGCACGCACATCCCGCCGATGTCCTCGCCGTTCTGGTGAAAGCGGAAGGTGCCGTCCTTGAACATGCCGGTCCCGGCGTTCAGCCCGTCGTCGCACATGTTCTGGTGACCGGTCGAGCAATAGCGGCAGTGGCCGCACACGGGGATCCACGAGGTGCAGATGTGGTCGCCCTCGCGCACGCGGGACACCGACGGGCCGACCTTCTCGACCACGCCGGCGCCCTCGTGGCCGCCGATCATCGGATACCGGTAGGGACCGCCCTCGCGGACGTGCTCGTCGGAGTGGCACAGCCCGCAGGCCATGACCCGGACGAGAACCTCGTGCTCCTTGGGTTCGTCGAGCTCGAGCTCGGTCACCTCCCAGGGCTGACCGGGCCCGCGCACGACTGCGGCGCGTGTCTTCACTGTGTCTCTCCTGTCGTCGAACTGGCTGCGCCCACCAAAGCCGGCGCCTCGATGCCGAGGAAGCGGAACGTGTTGTGCCAGGTGATGTCCTCGAGCACATCCGCGGGCAGGTCGAGCGAGCGCAACGTACGCCCGCACGGCTGCTCGCGCACCACGGCGGGGAAGTCGGTGCCGACGAGCACCTGCCGGTGGCCGACCATCTCGATCAGCAGGCGCAGCGCGCGGCGGTCGAACACCAGCCCGTCGTAGTAGAAGCGACGCGTGAGCTCGGCCGGCGAGACGCCCTCGCCTTCGGAAGAAGGCTCCTCGTTCCACGTCCTGCCCCAGAAGAACTGGGCCCGGGGGAGCATCATCGGGAAGCCGCCCGCGCCGTGGCTGAAGGCCAGGCGCAGGCGCGGGTGGCGCTCGGCCAGGCCGCTGGTGATGATTCCCGCACAGGCCAGCAGGGCGTCCGCGCCGACCGCGAACGCGGCGATCGGGATAAGCCCGGCCGGCAGCCGCTCGCCGAAATCGGCCGGCATCGCATGGATGAAGACCGGCATGTCGAGGCGCTCGGCCTCGGCCCAGAACTCCGCGTACTCGGGACCGTGCAGAGCCCGGCCGAGCACGTTCGAGGCGATCTCGACCGCGACGAGGCCAGCGTCGCGCACGCGCCCCAGCTCCGCCGTGGCCAGGTCGGGCGCCTGAATGGGAATCATTCCCATTCCCATCAACCGCCGCGGATCCGCCGCGCAGAGCGACGCCACGAACTCGTTCACGCGCCGGGACAGGTCGAGCCCCTCGGGTCCGGACAGCGCGTAGTCGAGCAGCGGCGGCATCGGCGAGACGACCTCGGCGTCGACGCCGCTGCGGTCCATCTCCTCGAGCCGGCGCTCGGCCGTGTAGAAGGCGTCGATCGCCTTGAACTGCATCCCCCGGTCGTTCTCGAGCAGGCGGGCGTGCGGGTCGTCGCAGGGCCCGATCCGCGGGCCCCGATGATCCTCCGAAGCCCCGACCGGATCGAGCGCTCCCGGAATCACGTGCGCATGCATGTCAACGAGCATCAGGCGTTCCCTTCCGCCGAGGTCAGGGCGGCGACGTTCGTCATGGCCGCTGCCGAGGGATCCGGACAGACGCAGGTGTGGATCGCGTCGCCGTCGGCGAGCGCCTGGATGGCCGCTTCCGTGTCGGCCAGCTCGAAGGTTCCCGAGGCCATCTTCTCGAGCGGGAAGCGGCCCGACTCGATGATCCGGATCGCCTCGATGTACGCCTCGGCGTTGACGCCGAACGCGCCCCGCACGGTCACGCCCTTGTTGATCAGCCGGTCGGTCACGAGCTCAACCGACCTGCCGCCCTTCAGCCCGGCGAGCACGATCCGGCCGCTGTGCCTCACGCACTCGATCGCGTCGCGGATCGGCTGATCCGCGATCGGCGTGAGCTCGAGCACGACGTCGGCCATCTTGCCGTCGGTGATCTCGCGCACGCGCTCCACGACGTCCTCCGAGTCCACATCGATCGTGTGATCGGCGCCGAACTCGCGGGCCAGAGCCAGCTTCCCCGCATCGCGAGATAGCCCGGTGACGATGATCGTCCCGGCCCCCCGGGCCCGCGCCGCGATGACGCTCGTCAGCCCGCGCTGCCCGGGCCCCAGGATCAGCACGGTGTCGCCGAGGCCGACCTCGCCGAGCATCGCCGCCCAGCGCACGCCGGCCCCCAGCGGGTTGAACATGACCGCGATCTCGGGCGGCAGGTCGGGCCGGACCTTGTGCAGGATCGCCCACGGATGCAGGTACAGGTAGTCGGCGAACCCGCCCCACAACGACGGCGCGCGCGACAGCGGCGTCATCCCGTACGCGCCGTCCCGGTTCGGGCACGACATGTAGCGCCCGGTCAGGCAGTAGTCGCAGGCACGGCACGGCCTCAGGATCTCGACCGCCACCCGATCACCCACCGAGACGCCCCACCGCTCCGCCGCGCGTTCGCCCACCTCCTCGATCACACCCAGCGGCTCGTGCCCCGGGATCAGCGGGAACATCCCCGGCCGGACCAGGTGACCGCGGTACTGCTCGACGTCTGACCCGCACACGCCGCACGCCTCCACGCGCAGCAACCCTTCGTCCGGACCAATAGAAGGTCTCTCAAACTCCCGCAACTCATACTCAAGCGGTCCGGTCTGAACCGCGCCGCGCACAGAACCCATCTAGAACCCTCCCGGCATCGTCTCGTCCTCATACAAGGGAATCAGCGGTATCGGCTCGGCCTTGTCCGACGGTGGCGTGTAGCCCCAGTACTTCGCGCGCGCGCCGCCGTCGATCACGAAGTCGCAGCCGGTGATCAGCCGCGCGTAGTCCGAACACATCCACGCCACGCAGTGCCCGATGTCGGTCGGCGTCGACGGCGCCATCGGCATGTTGCCCCGGACGTCGATCTTGCCGGGCTCGCGCCACCAGGCCGGGCGCTCCGAAGACGTCGCCGGGCGCCTTCGGAACCCGCCGGGGATGTCGGCCAGGAGCTCGGGGTTGTCCGGGCGTGGCGCGGTGGGTGAGTAGGAGTTCACGCGGATCCCGTACGGGGCCAGGTCCATCGCCGCCGCCCGCGTGAAGTTGGCCAGCCCGCCCTTGTGGAACGCGTAGGCGATCACGCCGGCACAGCCCTGCCAGGCGTTCGAGGACAGGATGTTGACGATCGAGCCCTTGATCTCGCGCTCGATCATCGCGAGCGCCACGTGCTTGGTGTTCAGGAAGGTGCCGGCGCCGGCCACGGAGACCGCCCGGTTCCAGAACTCGAGGCTCTCCTCGAGCACGCCGCGGCCGCCGAGCAGCGCCGCGTTGTTGATCAGGATGTCGATCCGACCCCATGCGTCGAGCACCTCGCCCACGTAACGGATCACGTCGTCTTCGCTCGAGACGTCGCCCACCACGGCGATCGCGTCGCCGCCATGGCGCGTGATCCGCCGCACGCTCGCCTCCGCCGCACCCGACGAGACGTCGTTGCACGCCACGCGCGCTCCGTAGCGCGACAGCGCGAGCGCGATCCCGCTGCCTATGTTCGGCCCCGCGCCGGTGACCAGGGCGACCTTGCCTTCGAGCGAGACGTCCACGAAGCCTCAGGCCCGCCCGTCGATGATCACGCTCTTGACCTGCGTGTAGTCGAGGATCGAGTCGGCGCTCACCGTCCGCCCGAACCCACTCGACTTGTAGCCGCCGAACGGCGCGCCGATCACCCCGCCCGACCACAGCGTGTTGATCGACACCTGCCCCGCCTCGATCCGCCGGGCCATCCGCACGGCACGACCCACGTCGCGCGTCCACACCGAAGCCACGAGCCCGTACCGGGTGCCGTTGGCGATCGACAGCGCCTCATCCTCGTCGTCGGTCGAGAGCACCGACAACACAGGGCCGAAGATCTCCTCCTGGGCGATCCGCATGTCGGGCGTCACCTCGTCGAAGATCGTCGGCTCGACGAAGAACCCCTCGTCATACGACGGGCCGGCGGGCTTTCCGCCCCCGACCACGACCCTGGCTCCTTCCGCGCGACCGCTCTCCAGATAACCGAGGACCCGCTGCTCCTGCTTGGCGCTGATCAGCGGACCCATGTCGACCTCCTCGTACCACGGCCCCACCCGGACCCGCGAGAACGCCTCGGCCAGCCCCGACACCACCTCCTCGCGGATCGACGAATCGACGACCACGCGCGAGCCGGCGGCGCAGATCTGCCCGGTGTTCAGCGTGATGCTCCGCGCGATCGTGGGGATCGCCTTCTCCAGAGGCGCGTCGCGCAGCACGACCTGCGGAGACTTGCCGCCGAGCTCGAGGTGCAGCGGGATCAGGTGCGCCGCGCACGCCTCCATCACCCGGCGCCCGGTTTCGGGCGAGCCGGTGAAGCTCATGCGTCGCACGGTCGGGTGGCGCGCGAGCGATTCGCCGGCCTCGACACCGAACCCGGTCACCACGTTGATCACCCCGGGCGGGATCCCCGCCTCATGAGCCAGCTTCACCAGCAGCAAGCACGTCAGCGGCGCGTCCTCGGCCGGCTTGATCACGATCGTGTTGCCCATCGCGATCGCCGGTCCGGCGTCGTTCACCGTGTTCGGCCCCGGCGCGTTCCAGGGGATGATGCTCCCGCAGACGCCGAACGGCTCACGCAGGGTCATCCCGATCACGTCGGGGAACATCGAGGGCAGCGTCGTGCCGGTCGCCTTGTCGGCCAGGCCCGCTGTGAAGGTGAGGATCCCGGCCATCGGCCCGGCCGGGCCCCACTTGGGTCGTCCCACCTCCAACCGTTCCAGGAGGTCGATCTCGGCCGCATGCGAGCGGCACAGCGCCGCCCAGTCGAGCAGCAGCTGCCCGCGCCGGCTGGGGCTCAAATCCCGCCAGGCCGGGAACGCCTGCTCGGCGGCGGCTACCGCGTCGGCGATGTCGTCCGCGCCGCCTCGCGGAACCTGAGCGAGCATCTGACCCGTGGCCGGGTTGATGACCGGGATCGTCTCACCGGAGCGCCCCGCGACGAATTCCCCGCCGATCAGGTGCGTGCCGTCGGGAAACAGGGCCTGGATGTCGAGCGTGTCAGTTGGATGCTGCAGAGTCATGTGTTCCTCCTGCCAGCCGGGCGGGCTCGCGGGCCCCCGACGCCGGCGATGAACTCGATCCCACTCGCCCGACCGGGAAATGACACGCGGCGAAGTGGCCGTCGGCCAGCTTGCGCAGCGGCGGCTCCTCGGCGGCGCACACGTCCTGGGCACGCGGGCAGCGGGTCCTGAACCGGCAGCCGGTCGGTGGATCGATCGGCGACGGCGGCTCACCCTGGATCGTCCGCGTCACGGGCGCCCTCGGTGCCGCCGGATCGGGATTCGGGATCGATGCCAGGAGCGCCACCGTGTAGGGGTGAAGCGGCTCCCGATACAGCGACTCGGCCGGCCCAATCTCCACGAGCTTGCCCAGGTACATGACCGCGACCCGGTCTGAGACCTGCTTGACCAGGGCCAGATCGTGCGCGATGAACAGGTAGGTGAGCGAGAGCTCGGAGCGCAGGCGCTCGAGCAGGTTCAGGACCTGAGCCCGGATCAGCACGTCGAGCGAGGAGACCGCCTCGTCGTAGATGATCAGCGCGGGATCGAGCGCCAGCGCGCGCGCGATCGCCACGCGCTGTGCCTGACCGCCCGACAGCGATCGCGGGCGCCGGTCCCCGTAGCGCTCCGGGTCCAGGCCGACCAGCTCGAGCACCTCAACCACCCGGCGCCGGCGCTCCTCGCGCGCCCCGGTCCGGAACGCGATCAGCGGCTCCTCGACGATCCGCGTCACCGACCACTTCGGGTCCAGCGACCCGAACGGGTCCTGGAAGACCATCTGCATCTGGCGCCGCGCGGCCAGCAGCTCCCGCCCTCGCAGCTGGACGAGATCGACGCCCTCGAACAGCACCTCGCCGCCCTTGGGGCGCGGCGCCTGCAGGATCGCGCGCGCGAGCGTGGATTTTCCGGAGCCGGTCTCGCCGACGAGCCCGAGCGTTTCGCCCTTCTCCAAGGAAAACGACACATCCGAGACGGCCTGCACCACGCCGCTCCGGACCCCGCCCTGGGCGCGGACATCGAACTCCTGCACGAGGCGGCGCACTTCCAGGAGCGGGCCGCCGCTGCTCACACCGGCACCTCGTCGGCACACGGATGCCAGCAGGCCCACTGGTGTTCGGGCTCGTGCTCCTCGAACGCGGGCGCGTGCTCACGACAGCGATCGGTGGCGTTCGGGCAGCGCGGCGTGAACGGGCAACCCGGCTCGCGCAGCGCCAGGTTGGGTGGCTGGCCGGGCACGGCCGCGAGCAGCGAGTGGGAGGCGTTCTCGAGCCGTGGGATCGCGTCCAGCAGCGCTCGCGTGTACGGCATCCGGACGTGAGCAAACAGCTTCCGGGTGGGAGCTCGCTCGACCGCCCGCCCCGCGTACATCACGACCACCTCGTCGGCGAAGCTCGCGGCCAGCCCCAGGTCGTGGCTGATCATGATGAGCGACATCCCGAGGCGCTGCTGGAGGTCGCGCAGGAGCTCCATGATCTGCGCCTGGGTCGTGACGTCGAGCGCGGTGGTGGCCTCGTCGGCGATCAGCAGCTTGGGCTTGGCGGCCAGCGCGATCGCGATCATCACGCGCTGGCGCATCCCGCCCGAGAGCTGATGCGGATACTGCTCGAGTCGCTCCCGCCCGGCCGGCAACCGCACGAGCTCGAGCAGCTCGAGCGCGCGGTCCTGGGCGCTTGCGCGTGAGATGTTCTCGTGGGTCTGGATCGCCTCGCGGATCTGGGCGCCGACCCGCATGGTCGGGTTCAGCGAGCGCGTCGGATCCTGGAAGACCATCGCCACGCCGCGCCCGCGCTGGTGACGCATGGCCTTCTCGCCCAGCCCGACCATCTCGGCGTCGTCGAACCGGATCGAGCCGGTGACCGTCGCGCTCGGCGGGAGCAGCCCCATGATCGCCCGCGAGCTGACCGTCTTGCCCGACCCGGACTCTCCGATGACGGCCACCGTCTGCCCCCGGCTCACCGAGTAGGTCAGCCCGTCGACCGCGCGCACGAGCTGCCCGGCGTGGCGGAAGTCGACCCGCAGGTCCGAGACGTCGAGCAGCGACTCGCTCACTGACTGCCCCAGCGGGCTCGCAGTCCCTCGCCCAGCAGGTTGAACGAGACGACCGTGATGAACAGCGCGGCGCTCGGCAGGAACACGTAGCGCGGTTGCGCGGACAGCGTGCTCTGCCCCTGCGCGATCATGTTGCCCCAGCTCGGGGCGGGCGGCGGGACGCCCAGGCCGACGAAGCTGAGCGCGCCCTCCAGGATCATGATGATCCCCATGCCGAGCAGCGCGTAGGTCAGGAGCTGGGGCAGGATGTTGGGCGCGATGTGACCGAACAGCATGCGCGGGGTGCTCGTGCCCGACAGGCGCGCGGCGGTCATGAACGTCTGCTCGCGCACCCGCAGGGTGGCCGCCCGCGCGATTCGCGCGGTGGCCGGGACGCTGAAGAACGACAGCGCCCAGATCGTGTGCAGCTCGCTCGGACCGAGGCCCTGGGCGATGGCCACGGCGAGCACGAGTCCGGGGAAGGCGATCAGCACGTCGAGCAGCCGCATGATCGTGGCATCCCGCCACCCGCCGAGGTAGCCGGCGATTGCCCCGATCAGCCCGCCGATCACGATTCCGATCGCCTGCACGGCAAGCGCGATCTCGAGCGAGGCGCGGCCGCCGTAGAGCAGGCGCGACCACTCGTCGTTCCCGACCGGGTCGGTGCCGAGAAAGTGGCCGGGCGAGAACGCCGGAAGGCTCGCGCCCAGGATGTTGCCGCCGGTCGGAGGCGGTACCGGGCCGATGATCGGCCAGACGAAGCAGAGCAGGAAGATCAACGCGACCATCACGCCCGGCACGATCACCCCGAGCCGGCTTCGCCACAGGCCGCCCACCCTCGCCGCGGCGGCCTCGTCGGCCGCGGGCGCGACTCCGGCTACGACGAGGTCACTCGGTAGGTCGGCCATAGCGGATCCTTGGATCGAGCACGGAATACAGCACGTCGGCGGCCAGGTTGGACAGCACCACGATCACGGCGAAGACGAACACGATGCCCTCGATCACCGGGATGTCACGGTTGTCGATCGCCTGGAGCAACTCGTGGCCGATCCCCGGAATCCCGAAGATGTCCTCGATCACGACCGTGAAGCCGAGCAGCGTGCCGAGGTTCAGGGCCACCACGGTGATCAGTCCGAACAGCGAGTTTCGCAGCGCGTGGCGGGTCAGCACGCGCCACGGCCGCACCCCCTTGGCCCGCGCGGTCACCACGTAGTCCTCCCCCTGCATCTGCTCGAGCAGATCGGCGCGCAGCAGGCGCGTGTAGAAGCACAGGAGGCCCAACCCGATCGACACCGCGGGCATGATGAGATAGCGGATGTTCTGCCACACGCTTTGCCCGGGTGGCACCCAGCCGATGGCGGGCAGCACGTTGAGCGTGACCGCGAACACGTAGACCAGGACGAGCGCCAGCACGTACGGGGCGACCGAGAGACCGGCCATGCTGAAGATCATGCTCACGCGGTCGGCCACGCCGTTCGGCTTGCGCGCTGAGAGGAGCGCGATTGGCACCGCGAGCAGCAGTGAGACGACGAACGCGAACGCCACGAGCTCGAACGTCACCGGCAGGTCCGAGGCCAGGATCGAGCCGACGCTCTGGCCGCTCGACAGCGAGTGACCGAGATGTCCGGTCAGCACCCCGTGCAGCCAGTCCCAGTAGCGGGTCAGGAACGGGTGGTTGAGGCCGAGCTTGATCTCGAGCTGGTGGATCTCCGACGGCGTCGCCTGCGCACCCAGAAGCTCCTGCGCCGCATCGCCCGGCAACGAATTCATCACCACGAAGGAGAGGAAGGTCACGCCGAACAACACCGGGATCGCCGCGAGCAGCCGGCGGACGATGAAGCGCAGCGTGGGGGAGCCGGCGAGCCGGCTCCCCAAGCCGGCCCGCGCCGCCAGCGGAGCGCTGAGCGGCGCGGACGTACTACTCATATGTCGATATCCCCTGCGCCGAAAACCTCACTGCGTGAACGACACGTTCTGCCACTGCGGCGGCGTGTTCACCACGACCGACGGAATCACCGTGGTGAGCCCGGGGCCCTGGACGCCGTGTACTGCGACGTTCCAGGAAGCCAGCGGGAACAGGAACGGCCCGTCGGCATTCTTGGCGATGTACTGCGCGGCCTGCTGGTAGATCTTGTCGCGAGCGGTCGGGTCGACTGCGGCCTGGCCGCCCAGGATCAGCGCGTCGAGCTTCGGATCGTGCACGCCGCTGAACGGCGAGGCGGACAGGAAGCGGAATCCCAGGCCGACGCCTGCGGCCGGATCCCACGCACCGGCCGTCTGCAGCGCCGCCTGCCACTTCTTGGAGACGAACTGCTGGATCAACCCGGCCAGGCTGTACAGGTGAATCGACGTGTTGATCCCCGCCTGCTTCCATAGCGTCTGGAGGGCCTCCATGAAGTTCTGGTTGACCGGCGAGGCGAGTGTGAAGAAGTTCACATTCAGACCACCGATCTGCTGCACGAGCTGCTTGGCCTTGTTCAGGTCATACGTCGGGTAACCCGGAACGTTCGGGTAATAGAACAGGCCACCGGGTGCGGTGAAGCCCTGGACCACCTGGAACTGATTGCCGAACAGCTTCTGGTCGATGATCGCCGCGTCGGTGGCGTAGTAGATCGCCTGACGTGCCTTGACGTTGTTGAACGGCGGCGCCGCGGTGTTGAGCTGGATGTCGTACGGAGACGTCGCGGGCTGCTCGGTCGTCGTGAAGTGTGACTTGTACTGGCTGACCAGCGAAGGGGTCGCCATCCCGTCGTAGGCCTGGGCGCTGCCGGACTGCAGGGCCTCGAGTGCCGCCTCGTCATCGGCCGTGGCCTTGAAGGTCAGGTTGTCCAGGTACGGACGCCCGCTCTGCCAGTAGTTGGGGTTCTTCTTCAGCACCAGTGAGTTCGACAGCGTGTCGCTCACCACCGTGAACGGGCCGGCGCCCACCGGCTTGATCTTGAACGCCTGTTCGCCCATCTGCTTGATCGCGGTCGGCGAGGCGATCCAGTTCAGGTTGGCGACCAGCAGCTGATTCTGGAACGCGCCGTCGGGTGCCGCGAAGTTGATCTGGACGGTCGTCGCACTGGGGGCGGTGATCGACTTGATCGGCGGGAGGCCGTTTGGCTTGCAGGTGCACGGGCTGGCGAAATCGCGCTTCCAGTTGGACAACACCGCGGCGCCGTCCAGCGGTGTGCCGTCGGAGAACTTGAGGTTCGGCTGAAGCGTGATGGTCCACGTCTTGCCGCCGGCCGACGGCGTGGCGGAGGCGGCCAGGTCGGGAATCAGCTTTCCGCCCTCGGCGATCTGGAAGAGCTGGCCGAAGATCGAGTTCATCTGATCCTGGTCCGCGGCGCCGTTGACATTGGTCGCAGGATCAAGGCCGGTTGGCCATGCGCCGGCGTAACCCCCGAGTTCGAGCACGGTCAGTGACCCGCCCGGCTTCGGGGTGCCGGTGGCCGCCGCCGTCGACGACGTGGAGCTTGACCCCGACGCGGACGACGCCGAGGAACTCGTACTCGAACTGGAACCACCGCACGCTGCCACCGCGGCGGCGATCAGGAACAAACAGGCTGCAACAGCGGCAAGCCTGCTCCAACGGATGGCGTCGCTCATCCTGGGCCTCTCCTCCTCGTGCAGCCTATTCGCCGGCGCCGCCTTTCAGCCGGAATTTGTGGCTTACCGGAGCAGCGCGGGCGCCGATGTTAACGATTGTCAACGATGTTGTGGCCAGTTCTACACGGGTGGAACGGAGGCCGTGCACGGACGGTCAACTTTGGCGTTTCTCCCTAACTGAACATCAATGTCGACGGCCCGCCGAGGTCAGGTGTACAGCGTGCGCAGGCCGGTCACGACATACCCCTTCAGGTTTGTTTCCGCGGCGACGCGGTCGAGCCAGCCCGGGTCATCCGCCACGGTCAAGGCGTCGAGCTCGATTGGGGACAGCAGTGACGACAGCGGCACGTCCGGCGCGGCGGCGGCGGTGCGATCGAGCGGACCGGTGAGTTTTCCGTGCAGCGGCAGGTGGGGGCGCTGGGTGAGATCGGTGTGCTCGAACTCGTCGAGCGCGAGGCGGGGATGCCCGCGCTCGACCTCCGGCGCCGCGGCCAGTGCCTCCGGTCCGGCCGGCGCGGGTTGGGCCGCCTCCTGCTCGAGCCGCATCGTCTGGAGGTTCTGGAGCGCGTCGGTCAGCTTCGCCTTGGCCTGTGCGTAGCCGAGCGCGGCCACATCGGGATCCTCGGTGGCTTGCGTGAGGTACAGCACGCGGGGCTGTCCACCCACGGTCAGCGTCTCGAGCCCGGGGCCGTCGGTGGCCATCAGCGCCGGCGTGCCATAGCGGGGCGTGCCATCGATCACCACGAGCTGGACGGTCCGCTCGTCGCCCGTGAACAGCGGCGTTAGGAGCGCGGCGTCGTCCTGTCCGGCCACCACGACCAGGTCGGCGCGCTTGCCGACCTCGAGCGACCCAAGCTCGCGATCCCAGCCGAGGATCTGAGCCGCTTGCAACGTGGCATGTCCAACGAGTTGCTCGTCGCTGAACGGATTGCCGTTGTTCTGGCTGTACACGCGCGCAACCTTGAGCTCCCCGAACAGGCTCTTCGATCCGGTGGGCGACCAGTCCGAGCCGAGGCCGAGCTTGAACGGCGCGCCGGGGGTGCTCGCGGCGAGCGCCGCCGCGACGTTGGCGGTCTGGCCGTAGAGCAGCAGGTTCGAGAACGGCGACCACACCATCGACGCGCCGTGCGCGGCCATCACCTCGAAGTCGGCGGGCTGGAGGGCGACGCAGTGGATCCCGGCCAGAGACGGCGCGATCGCCCACCCTCCGCCCGGGAGCTGCAGCGCCTCGAAGTGCTGGTGGGCGGCCGGGTCGGTGCCCTCGCTCAGGTGCAGCAGAAAGCACTTCTTGTGCTGGATCTCGGTCAGGAACGCCTGCGGGTCGCTCGCCTCGACGTCGGCGATGCGGCTGCCCGCCTCGGGGAGCGCGGGGTCGCCCGTCTCCTCGACGTTGCGGACGATCCCGCGGTAGTAGCGGCGCACGCCGGGGGCGCTGAACAGCGCGATGCCCTGGGAGGTGGTCACGCCACCGACCAGCGCCTTGCATTCGACGTAGCGGACCAGGGCGGGCAGCAGGTCGGTCGCCTCGCCGATCGTCTTCATCGGCGCGGTGACGAGTTGGTGGTACTGCGCCGAGTTGCCCCACGTGTCGCGGTTGCCGTACTGCTGGGGCACGTGCCACAGCGGCAGCACGTTGTAGGCGAGATGGTTGTGCAGCTCGATCAGCCCGGGCAGCACGGTTCCGCCGGTCTCGAGTGGCGTGACGGCCTCGAACCCGGCCGGCGCGGGGTCGCCCCGCTGCGTGATCGCCGCGATCGCCGCATCGGCGATCCACACAGCGCCGTCCATGACCACGGTGGAGCGGGCATCCATCGTGACGATGCGGCCGTAGAGGGCCCACTTGGGGCTGCTCGCGGGGTCGATCGGCGAAGCGGCGGAGGCTCCCGGTGCGGCTTGGTTCGCCACGACGCCTACCGTACACTTGCCGCCGGGACAGTTCCATGCCTCATGCGTTCGACCCTGGGCCGGGCGGCGAGCCGTACGCTTCGCTGATCGAGGCCTACCCCGGCCCCGACGTCTACCCGCCGCAGTCGTTCCGCGTCGAGTGGGGGCCGATCTTCCATCGCGGCCGGCTCGATGGGACCGCGCGCCTGCTGGTGATCGGGCAGGACCCCGCCCAGTCCGAGGCGATCGTCCGCCGGATCCTGGTCGGCGAGGCCGGGCACCGCACGCAGGGCTTGATGGCCAAGCTTGGATTCGATCGCAGCTACGTGCTCGTCAACACGTTCCTGTATTCGGTCTACGGGCAGACCGGCGGCGATCAGCACAAGGACGACGCCGGGATCGTCGAGTACCGCAACAACTGGCTACGGGCGATCTTCGGGGCCAACCAGATCGAGGCGGTGCTCGCGCTCGGTTCGCTGGCCGACGACGCGTGGCAGAAGTGGAAGCAGACCCCGGTGAGCCAGAGCTATTCGCCCGGCTATCAGCACGTGACCCACCCCACCGAGCCGGAGTCGAGCTCGGGTGGCGACCCGGCGAGGCTGAAGGCCGCGATCACCGCGATGCTCGAGAACTGGAACCAGGCGCTCGCCGTGCTGCACCCGCTGATCACCCACCCCGATGTGCAGGGCCCGCTCGTCCCGTACGGCGATGCCTTCAAGCCGGAGGAGCTGGTCGAGATCCCCGAGTTCGACGTGCCGGCGGGGCTGCCAGACTGGATGCGCTCACCGGCCGCGTGGGCGCAGCGGGTGGGGACCACGGCGGCCGCCAAGCGGGCGAACATCACGGTCACGGTTCCCCCCGGAGTGATTACCTCCTAGGTAATCGACGGCGCCGGCGAGCACTGGGATCGTCCGGTGCATGACAACGCACGAAATCTCCGCCACCACGGGCGCGGCCGTGCCGGCCAGCCGCTGGCTTCCGCTGCCCGTCGTCCTCGCCGGCACGTTCATGGTCGTGCTGGACTTCTTCATCGTCAACGTCGCGCTGCCCTCGATGCAGTCCGAGCTCGGCGCGAGCAACACCGCGATCGAATGGGTGATCGCCGGCTACGCGCTCACCTCCGCGATCTTCGTGATCAGCGCCGGGCGGCTGGGCGACCGCTTCGGCCGCCGGCGCGTGTTCTCGCTCGGCCTCGCGCTGTTCACCCTCGCCTCGGCCGCGTGTGGCGTGGCCGCCACGCCGTCACAGCTCGTGATCGCCCGCCTCGTGCAGGGCGTGGCCGCGGCGCTGCTGACCCCGAACGTGCTCTCGCTGATCGGCGTGCTGTACACCGGGCCGGACCGTCTGCGCGCGCTCAGCGTGTACGGGACCGTGATGGGCCTGGCCGCGGTGGGCGGCCAGCTGATCGGCGGCCTGCTGATGAGCGCCGACCCGGCCGGTCTCGGGTGGCGCAGCTGCTTCCTGATCAACCTGCCGGTGGGGATCGCCGCGCTGGCGCTGGCGCCCCGGGTCATCCCCGAGTCGCGCCAGCCGGACGCGCCCGCGCTCGACCGGCGCGGCACGCTGCTCGCCACGGCGGCTCTGACCGCGGTCGTGCTGCCCCTGCTCGAGGGGCGCCAGCACGGCTGGCCGGCATGGACCTGGCTGTCGCTTGCCGCGGCCCCCGGCCTGCTCGCCGGGTTCGTCGTCCACCAGCGCCGCCTGGCCCGCCGGGGCGGGAGCCCGCTGCTCGACATGTCGCTGTTCGGGCATCGCTCGTTCAGCGCCGGCCTGGTCACCCAGCTCTGCTTCTGGGCGGGGCAGGCGTCGTTCTTCGTCGTGCTCGCGCTGTATCTGCAGAACGGCCGCGGCCTGCATCCGCTGCCGGCCGGCCTGGTGTTCACGATCCTGGCCGTCGCGTACGTGGCCGCCTCGATGCGGGCGCCCGGGTTGGCCGCGCGCCACGGCCGCGGCGTGATCGCGGTCGGCGCGCTGGTGCTGGCCGCCGGTCACGCGCTGCTGCTCGCCGCGGTGTCCGACATCGGCGTCGGCGGCGCGCTGGTCGCGCTCGTGCCCGGGCTCGTGCTGGTCGGCGCCGGTATGGGCCTGGTGCTGGCGCCCCTCGCCTCGACGATCATGCAGTCGCTCGAGCCCGAGCGCGCCGGCGCCGCCTCCGGGATGCTCACCACGATGCAGAGCGTCGGCAACGCTCTCGGCGTGGCGCTCACCGGCGTGATCTTCTTCGGCGCGCTGCACTCCGGCTACGCGCGCGCGTTCGAGCTCGCGCTGGGCGAGCTGGCGCTCCTGCTCGTGGTGGTCGCCGGGCTGACGCGGCTCCTGCCGGGCCCCGGCCACGATGCACCTGTTTCCGGTGGCGAAAAACGCAACACTCGAGCCGCTTCGGAGCCCGAGTGCGCCGGAACTCGGCTATAGCGCGAGTTTCGTCTCACTCGATCCGCGGCCCGCGCCGAGCGTGCCGAAACTCGGGATCCGGTCTACCCGCCGGCGCCGCTCGACAGCTCGCCGGCGATCTCCTGCGCTCCCTTCAGGTGCACCTTCGGGACGTCGAACGCCCACGCGCTCCCATCCTCGAAGGACACCTGAAGGACGCCGGCGAGCTTGCCCTTCTCGACGGTGGCGCTCCGCACGGCCGCACGCGGGGCGGACGCGATCACCTCGTCGGTCGGCTTGGGCTTGAACGCGCCGCGCTTGGCCTTGCACAGCATGATCTGATCGCGCGAGACCGACAGGTACGCGATCTCGCCCTTCTTGAGCGGGGACGCGCCCTCCGTGCCGGCGCCCGCGGCGCGTTCGGCGCTCATTGAGCCAAGCGCGCCCAGCACCTGGCGACCGGCGGTCGCGGCCACCGCCGAGCGGATCATCCCGCGCGGCTCGACGAAGGTTGCGGCAAGGGTGTCTCCTGGAGTTTGCATACAGCCAAAGACGGCGCCGGTGGCCGGACTCTTTCAGAGAGGTGACCTCTCAGGCCACGGCCGTGGTCTCGGCCACGCCCATGAACCGGCCCGCGTCGGCCAGCACGTCGTGCAGCCGGTCGACGATCTCGTCGAGCACGGCGGCGTCGGCGATCAGCGGCGGCGCGATCTGGAGCACGCTGTCGCCGCGATCGTCGGGCCGGGCGATCAGGCCGGCCTCGAGCAACCGCCCCGGCAGGAACCCGCGGAGCAGGCGGTCGCGCTCGGGCTTGTCGAACCGCTCGTTCGAGGCGCCCTTGACGAGCTCCATGGCCCAGAAGAACCCGCGACCGCGCACGTCGCCCACGATCGGCAGGGAGCGAAGCGTCTGGAGGTGCTCCTCGAGCCGGGCCTCGTGGCTGCGCACGTTCTCGAGCACGCCGTCGCGCTCGAAGATCTCGAGGTTCTTGAGCGCGACGACCGCGGCCAGCGGGTGACCGCCGAACGTGATGCCGTGCCGGAGCAGCACGCCGGGCTCGTACAGGGGCTCGGCCACGCGGTCGGAGACGAGCACGGCTCCCATCGGGGCGTAGCCGGAGGTCAGGCCCTTGGCCACGGAGGCGATGTCGGGAACGACGCCCTCGCGCTCGATGCCCAGCCACTCCCCGAGCCGCCCGAAGGCGCAGATGACCTCGTCGGCCATCAGCAGCGCGCCGCACTCGTCGGCGATCTCGCGCAGGCCCTGCCAGTAGCCGGGCGGTGCGAGGAGGCACCCGCCGGCGTTCTGGACGGGCTCGGCGATGATCAGCGCCACCTCGTCGGGGCCGGCGGCATCGATCGCGTCGCGCACCTCGTCGAGCAGCCGCCGGCAGAACGCCTCGGGGTCGGCGCCGTCGGGCGCGCGGAACGCGTTGGTGTTGGACACGTGGGTGACGTCGATCGGCGGCGGGCCGAACGCCGCCTTCATCGGTTCGACGCCGGTAAAGGCGAGCGCTCCCAGCGTCACGCCGTGATAGGCGATGTTGCGCGCGATCGCCTTGCGTCGCTGGGGCTGCCCGGTCGCCTCGAAGTGCTCGCGCACGATCTTCCACGCCGCCTCGACCGACTCCGATCCACCGGAGGTGAAGAACGCATGGTTGAGATCTCCTGGCATGACCTCGGCCAGCCGCTGCGCCAATTCGATCGACGGGGGATGCGCCGTGCCCCAGTTGGTGTTGAAGGCCAGTCGCGGCAGCTGATCGGCGATGGCCGAGACCATCTCCTCGCCGTAGGAGTAGCCGATCTGGCAGCAGAACAGGCTCGACAGCGCATCGATGTAGCGCTGCCCCCGGGTGTCGAACACGTACGGCCCCTCGCCCCGCTCGAGCACGAGCAGCTCGTGACCGTCGGCGAGCGCGGAGTGGTGGCGCGTGAAGTGCAGCAGCAGGTGTTCTCGCGCGGACTGCTGGAGCTGCTCGTGGGTCATGCCCATGTCGGTCTCACCGCCTTCTTCGAAGTTGTCGGCTACAAGGTTGGCGGGCGGGCGCGCTGATTGAAAGGCCCGGCGCGTCAGGATTGGGCGGTCGCGATTCGACACCTTGTCCAAGGACTTTGGCGATGCACCTGGCATAAACGAGAGTCCAGCGCCAAAGACCATTGCCGCGCGAGCGCTACGGATACGTGTAGTCGGGCACCAGATCAATCGCGTGCCCGCTGCCCGACTCGAGGATGATCTTCAGCGACGGCTCCGTGTCCAGGTAGAAGAACTCGAACCTCGACGCCGTCGTAGCCGATCTCCTTCAGCGTCTCGAGCACGGGAGATAGCCCGTCGTGCATGTGATCGGCCCACAGATACAGGTTGATTCCGAGCTTCATGGTCGGCCTCCGGGCTGGGGCGGACATCGTACGATGGCCGCATCGTGACCGCGCCCGACACGATCGACCGGCTGGACACGCCGTCCGTGATCGTCGATCTCGACGCGTTCGAGCGGAACGTGAGCGCGTGCCTGACCCGGCTCGCCGGCGTGAACGTCAGGCCGCACCTGAAGACCGCCAAGAGCCCGGAGGTGGCGCGGCGGCTGATCGAGGCCGGAGCGCAGGGCGTCTGCGTGGCCAAGCTGAGCGAAGCCGAGGTGATGCTCGCCGAGGGAATCGACGACGTGCTGATCACCACCGAGATCGCCGGTCCGGTCAAGGTGGAGCGGCTCGCGCGGCTGGCCTCCGCATGGCCGACGGCGCGGATTCGGGTCGTAGTCGACTCCTGGGAGGGCGCATCAGCGCTCGATGCCACGCTGCCCCGGGCGCTCGAGACGCTGGTCGACGTCAACGTCGGGCAGGACCGTTGCGGGGTGGCGCCGCAGGACGCGCTCGCGCTGGCGGATCGGATCGTGGGGCTCGAGCGCCTGCGGCTGGTGGGGATCCAGGGCTACGAGGGAAATCTGCAACACGTGCGCGACCCCGCCGAGCGCCGGCGGCGATGCGACGAGTCGATGGCGCGCCTGGAGTCGGTCGCCCGGCAGCTTCGGGGCGGCGGGCACGTGGTCGACGTGGTCAGCACCGGCGGCACCGGTACGGCCGAGTTCTGTGCCGCGCACGAGGTGGTGACCGAGGTTCAGCCCGGTTCGTTCGCGTTCATGGACGCCGACTACCTGGACACCGGCGGGGTCCCGTATGAGTCCTCGCTCACGGTGATCTCGACCGTGGTCAGCCACCCGGCGCCGGAGCGCGCGGTGATCGACGGCGGGCTGAAGACGCTGTCCAACGACTGCGGGCCGGCGCGTCTGATCGACGCAGCCGGGTGGAGCTACGAGCCCGCCGGCGACGAGCACGGAAGGCTCACCGCAACCGGTGCGCCCGATCGCCGCGCGCTGGCGGTAGGCGACCGCGTGACTCTGATTCCCTCGCACATCGACACGACCATCAACCTCCACGACGCCATGCACGCGCACCGCTCCGGGCGTATCGAGGCGGTCTGGCCGATCGCGGCGCGGGGCAAGGTGCAGTAGCGCGATCGGGACGCGGAGCGCCTGGTGGGCGCCCGCGTATTTGCGGGGGCGACCACTAGCTTCCGGGCCGGTCGACGGGGAGTGCCGCGAAGCTCTGGACCACCGGCATCAGCTCGATCAGGTTCACGTTGACGTGCGGCGGCTGGGAGGTCATCCACTCGACGGCTGCCGCGATGTCCTCCGGGGTCAGCGGCTGGGTGCCGGCGTAGACGCCGGCCGCGCGCTCGGCGTTGCCGCCGAAGCGGACCTCGGAGAACTCGGTGCCGCCGATCAGGCCGGGCTCGAGGCAGCTCACGCGGATCCCCGTGCCGTGCAGGTCCGCGCGCAGGTTCAGGCTGAACTGGCGGACGAACGCCTTGGTCGCGCCGTACACGTTGCCGCCCGGGTACGGGTAGGTGGCAGCGACCGAGCCCATGTTGACCACGTGACCCCGCCGCCGGGCCACCATCCCCGGCAGGAGCGCGCGCGTCACGTAGACGAGGCCGGTGCAGTTGGTCTCGATCATCTGCTCCCACTCGTCGAGGCTGGCGTCCTGCGCGGGCCCCAGGCCGAGAGCCAGCCCCGCGTTGTTGACCAGCACGTCGACCTCGGCGAATTCCCCGGGGAGCGACGCGACGAGCTGCTCGATGGCGGCCCGGTCCCGGACATCGAGCACTGAGACAAAGATCAAATCCTCGCCGAACTCGTCCACCAGCCCGGTCAGTCGATCGCCGCGGCGGGCGGTGGCGACGACGCGGGTGCCGGCGCCGGCGAAGCGCCGGGCGATCGCCTCGCCCAGCCCGGAGCTCGCACCGGTGACGAATGCGACGGCCATCAGCTGTCGAAGCCTAGCCCCAGCCGGTCGAGCGCCGTCAGCCACAGCCCGCGCCGGCCCTCGTTGCGGTCCGCGGCGGCCAGCCGGTTGCGGGTCAGCTGGATGACGGCGCTGCGCAGCGGCTCGGGCGGGAACGGGAGTGGTCGCCGGCGCACCAGGGCCAGCTCGGTGGCCTCGCCGGCGCGGCCGTCGAGCAGGTCGAGCGCGACCCGGCCGCCGAAGCGGCTGGCCGCCACGCCAAAGCCGGTGTAGCCGAGCGCGTAGGTGACCCGGCCGGCCAGCGCCCGGCCGAAGAAGACCGAGAAGCGGCTGCAGGTGTCGATCGCGCCGCCCCAGCGGTGGCTGAAGCGCACGCCCTCGAGCTGGGGAAACACGGTGAAGAAGTGCTGCGAGAGCCGGGCGAAGGCCGGGTCGTGGTCGTCGTACGCCGGCCCGACCGGGCCGCCGTAGCGGTAGACGGCGTCGTAGCCGCCCCACAGGATCCGCCCATCGGCCGTCATCCGGTAGTAGTGGAACTGGTTGCCCATGTCGCTCACGCCCTGGCGGTGGCGCCATCCGACCAGGCTCTGATCGACCGGCTCGGTGACCAGCGCGTAGTCGTAGATCGGCGCCACGTAGCGCCTGATCGCGCGCAGCAGCGGAGGGTAGGCGCTGGTCGCGAGCAGCACGCCACGCGCCTTGACCACCCCGCCGTCGGTGATGACCGAGACGCGGTCGCGCAACTCGCGCACCGGGCTGTGCTCGTGGATGCGCACGCCGGCGCGGGCGGCCGCGGCGCGCAGACCATCGGCGAGCTTGCCCGGGTGAACCAGCGCCGAGCCGGTGCGCGTCCACATGGCTGAGATGAATTTTTTCGAGTTGATCTCAGCCCGAACCTGCTCGCCATCGAGCAACTCGACCTGGTGGCCGAAGCGGCGCAGCAGGTCGGCCTCGTCGGCCAGGTCGGCGATTTCGCGTGGCTCGAGCGCGACCACGAGATCGCCGGCGGCCGCGAACTCGGCGTCGATGTTCAGGGCGTCCAGATCGCGGGACAGGCCGTCGAAGTTCTCACGACCGAGCCGCTCGAGCCGGCCCAGTTCGCGCGGGAAGCGAGTCAGCCCGTTGCGTGTGCCGTGGGTCAGCGAGGACTGGACGAAGCCGCCGTTGCGGCCGCTGGCGCCGGCGCCGCAGCGGGTCGCCTCGAGCAGCACGACCTCGCGGCCCGGATCGAGCGCCTTGGCGTAGAGCGCCGCCCAGAGGCCGGTGTAGCCACCTCCGACGATGCACAGATCGGTCTCGAGCGTCTCTTCGAGCGGGGGATGGGGCGGCCGCGCGGGCAGCGTGTCGAGCCAGAACGACCGCGGCACGGCGTCGGCGTAGGCGGCGCGGTGCGCCGCCGTGGGCTCATTGGCGGGCCAGGGCGAGGGCACGCGTCGATCCTACGGGTGGCGGGCCAGACCACGCAGGACCGCGTCGGCGTCACGGTGGGGAGCGCGCAATCCGATCCCGACCAGATCGAGGTGTTCGGTCGGCACCGCGCGCACGACGGTGCGGTTGTCCTCGTCGTTGCCGGTGGCGAACATGTCGCTCGTGTAGATCGCGATCGTGACGCCGCGCCGCTCCGCGCGCTCGCGCACGGTCTTGAGCCTGGCCGCGTTCGATTCGAACACCAGCACCGGTTGCACGAGCAGCGGCAGGTAGCGCCGGCCGTCGGCGTCTTCGTAGTCGTGGCCGATCGCCGCGGCGCCGGCTGCGGCGGTGAGGCCGCTGATCAGGAACGCCGTCACGTTCAGGCGCTGCCAGGTGGCGAGATCGTCCCGCACCACGACCGCGACCTTGGTCTCGAACTGACCCACTCCCATGGCCGGGATGGTCGCGCCGGCCCCCGGGGTTGTCTTGAACGTTCTTGCGCTCAGCAGGCGCGGGCGTAGCGGCCCGGGGTCACGCCCACCGCGCGCTTGAACACCCGGTTCAGGTGCGGCTGGTCGGCGAAGCCGCAGGCGGCGGCCACCTCGGCGGGCGCGACACCCGCCGCCAGCAGCCGGCGCGCGTGCTCGACCCGCAGGTTGACCTGGAACGCGTGCGGGGTCACGCCGTTCTGGGCGTGGAAGCGGCGAACCAGCTCGAACCGGCTGAGCCCGGCCACGGTCGCGAGCTCGGCGAGCGTGACCCGCTGGTCCCAGCGCTCGCGCAGTCGATCGCGGGCCCGGCGCACGGCGGTGTGTTCGGCGTGCGCGCGAGCGCGGCGGGACGGGCCAGGCCGCAGGTGAGGCCGCAGCGCGGCGACGGCGCGCAGCACGGCCTCCTCGACGGCCAATCCGCCCGCGGGCTCCTCGACGAGCGCGGCGTGGGCATGGTCGAGGGCAGCCCGGAGGGCGGGATCGCGGAACACCACCCAGCGCGCCGCCCGGGGCGGGCCGGCGTCCCGTTCGTCCCAGTCGTGCAAGAGCCGCGGCTCGATGTAGAGGACCTTGTAGGCCCAGCCCTCGGGAACCGCGGCCATCCCGGTGTGGACCGCCTCGGGCTCGAGCACGAACAGCTCTCCCTGAGCTGCCCGCTGCTGGGTGGCGTCGAGCGAGAACCGCGCGGCGCCCCGCTCCACCACCGCGACGGTCCAGGTCGGATGCGAATGGGGCCGGTAGGCGTGCTCGACGAAGCGGGCGTGGAGCGCCTCGATCCCGGCCAGGCCCCGGGGGCGGAAGTAGGTGGAGAACTCGCTCGGCGTCGTGGGCTGAGCTTATTAGGATGCGCCCGCACGACCCCGAGGAGGGGGAGACATACGAGGAGCTGTCGCCGCCGGACGCCGCGTGCTGGAGAAGCTACCGACGGGTGAAGACGCTGGCCGACCGCACCGGCGCGCGGCTCGTGTTCGGCCACGACGCCGACGTGCTCGCCGATCTGCGGCGCGAGGAGTTCTACGACTCGCGGCTGGACGAGTGACCGCGCGGCGTCCGCGCTCGATCGTTCGCTCGCGGCTGGGTTCGCGGGCACGGAGGCCCGGCGGGCGCAGCTCGGCCGCCCCACACACTTGCGGCCGCTCGCCCTCGCGCGAGTTTTCCGCCACTCGCCGCCGCGCGCGGGGTGAATGGCGGTTCGCTCGGCCATACCGCGAGTATCGCGCCACTCGGGCCCCGGGATCGGCCGAGTGGCGGATTACTCGCGTTGAGCCGGCTCATGGATGTGGGGTGGTGCCGAGCGGGTCGGTGGTGGCGCGGGGCGTCGGCGGCGCGAGTGCCGCGGCCGCGCCGTCTAATCGATCGTGGAACCAATCATCTACCGCTGCTCGAAGCAGTTCGGGTTTCGCTGGATCTCGCTGGTGAACGCCCCCGGCGGGCTGAATGTGATCTGTCCGTACTGAGCGTCGCCGCCGAACGAGTTGCCGGTGCGGCCGGCGTTGCCGAACTGCCACGTGCACCCGAGTTGCTGGTCTTTGACGAGGGTCCAGTACGGGTAGAAGTGGCCCGGCCCGGCCGGCGGGACCGTGCATCCGGCGCCGGTGAGCAGGTTGCAGTTGGTGTTGAACTCAGTGGCCGGCAGGTCGGTCTCGAACTGGATCGCGGGATAGGTCCGGCCCTGGCTGGTCGGCTGGGCCTGGGGGGTCGTTCCCGGGAACAGCCCCGGCTCGCTCGACGTGGGCCAGTCGGCGTAATAGGGGGTCCCGTCGTAGTCGAGGTCGCCGATCGCATCGAAGAACACGTCGCAGCCGGTGACGAGATTGGGCGGTGCCGTGCCGCCGTGGGTGTCGCCGAACGGGAAGCAGGGGCTGTCGTCGGGCTCGAGGTTGGGGTCCTCCGCGGCCCTGTCGTAGGGGCCGTGGCAGTTCGAGTAGTACGTGTCGGTGACGGTGTCGCTGATCTGCACCGATCCCGGGCCGGTCACCTTCGTGCACGGCTCGAAGTGACCGATTTCGTACTCGGTGTCAAGCATGTACGGGCCGTCGCCCCACGGGATGAGGTTCTGCGCGGCCGCGCTGGAGTACTCCGGCTCGAAGTTGAACGCCGTGCCCGAGCAGTCTGCCTGGCTCGTGGTCATGAAGCCGTTCGCGGCCGAAGCGATCATGAATCCGCTGCGGTGGGTGGTCGCGTCGTACTCGTAGGCCTCGAGCGCGTGCCCACCCCCGGGGAGCCTCGCGTTGAACATGTGTATGACGATCGTGTCGCCGGGGTTCATCAGTAGCGTGCGTGCGTTCGGGGTGAACGACGAGAAGTCCGAGAGTTGCGGGCTGGGCGGTCCGGTCGGCACGCCGTCGTTCTGGATGAAAGCGAAGTTCGCGGGTTCCTCGCACGCGGGGTTGCACGTGTTCCCGTCGGGGCCGCATTCGAGGCTGTCGATCGTCAGCGCCGAGCACCAGTGAGCGTTGTCACAGCTGATGCTGTCGGCGAACGGCGCGAACCCCGGCGGGTAGAACTGCAACTCGACGAATGCCGCTCCCGCCCCCGGATAGCTGCCACGCGGCGCGTTGGCATCGGACTCGGGAGTGCATGGCAGCTGCGGCGTCGAGTTCGGATCGCACACTGTGAGCGACATCCACGGCGCGACCGTCAACTCGAAGTAGTGGGTGTAGTCGTGGCCGGGGCTGCTCACCGTGGGCAGATGCGCCGGGTCCCTGCCCAGCCGCTCGACGAACGTGACGTCGTTACCCGACCCGGGAGCGTTCGAGATGAACCTGACTGCCGGCTCGTCGTGGCCGATGTAATGACCGTTTTCGTAGAAGCGGCCGGCCCAGTCGCCGTGCGGGTCGGCGCACGCGGCGGTCGGATGGGCCGGGACCTGGATCGGGCTGAGGCCGTTGCAGTCGATCTCGCCTATCGGGCCGGGCGCCACGCCGGCGCTGGCCACAGCTGGGAAGGCGCCGATCGCGATGACCACCAATGCCCATGCAAACGCCCTGAGACGAACCATGTTCCCTCGCTCCCGGTTGCGGCTGACCGTGACGCGGAGCCTCCCCGACCGCGAGGGCGCTGTCAACCCCGCTGACCGACGCTATCCTCGCCCCCCTGATATGTCGATCAGCACCAACCAACTCAAGAGCGGCAATCACGTCGAGGTAGACGGCACCGTCTACAAGGTGCTCGAGTTCCAGCACGTCAACCCGGGCAAGGGCGCGGCCTTCGTGCGCACCAAGCTGCGCCGCGCCAGCGACGGGAATGTCATCGACAAGACCTTCCGCGCCGGCGAGAAGCTGCGCTCGGTCCGCAGCGAAGGACGCAAGATGCAGTTCCTCTACGCGGACGGAGACGGCGCCCACTTCATGAACACCGAGACCTACGAGCAGATCGCGCTGCCGGGCGAGGCGCTCAAGGACGCGCTCAAGTGGATCAAGACCGGCGACGAGGTGGACGTCCTGTTCCTCGACGACGACCCGAGCGACATCCAGCTGCCCGGGTCGGTCGACCTCGAGGTGACCGAGACCGAGCCCGGGCTGCGCGGCGACACCGCCTCGGGCGGTGGCACCAAGCCGGCCACGCTCGAGACCGGCGTGGTGGTCCAGGTCCCGCTGTTCATCTCGGAGGGGGAGACGATCCGGGTCGACACCCGCGAGGGGCGGTACCTGTCACGGGCCTAGCCGGAGAGCTTGTCTACGGCAAGCATTCCGTCCGGGCGGTCTTCCTGCGACGCCCGGACGACGTCAGACGGTTGATCCTGGGCGGCAAGCCGGCCTACCACGAGGAGACGGTGGCCGCCGCGCGCGAAGCCGGCGTCGAGCCCGAGTTCGTGGACTGGCCGGCCTTCCGCCGCCTGACCGGCCTGACCGACGATGACAAGCATCAGGGTGTGTGCGTGCTCGCCAAGCCCCGGCGGGTGTTCGCCGAGCACGAGCTCGATCGCCTCGCCGGGGGGCGGATCGTGATCGCGCTCGACCAGATCTCCGATCCGCAGAACCTCGGCGCCGTACTGCGGGCGGCCGCCTTCTTCGGGGCCGATGCGGTGCTCCTGCTCAAGAACCGCTCCGCCGAGCTCACGCCGAAGGTGGCGCGGATCGCCGTGGGGGGCGCCGAGTTCGTCGACGTCTACCGGGTCATCAACCTGGCGCGCAGCCTCGACACGCTGCGGGGCCACGGCTATTGGGTGTACGGCCTGGACGAGCGCGGCGAGGGAACCCTGCGCGAGACCGAGTTCGACCCGCAGACCGTGCTGGTCGTCGGCGCCGAGGGGCAGGGCCTGCGCCAGCGCACCCGCACCAAGTGCGACGCGCTGGTGCGGATCCCGGGCGGGCGCGAGGGAGTGGAGAGCCTGAACGCCGCGGTGGCGACGGCGATCGCGCTGGCCGAGATCGCCGCTGGCCGGCCGGCGGTGGCGGCCGCGGATCGCGGCTAGCTGCCCGCCAGCGCTGCGGGCGTCCCGCGTCCGGCCCCGGCCAGCGCCTGCGGGCGTCCCGCTGACCCGGATAACTCGTCACTACCGCGTTCCACCGCAGGGCGTGACGGATTGCGCGGCTGGGGCACGCTTAAGTCGTCACGCCTCGGGAGGGGGGCGGGTCGTGACGAGTTATCCGGGTGCCGACGCGTGGTCCGTCATCCACCGGGTGGGTTCGGCTGCTGGGGAAGCGGCGCGTCGTTCGGGGGCGGGAGCGTCGAGCCGTCCCGGAGGATGACCGGGCCGACCGGCACCGGCCGGCCGGCCGGGTGGGGCGGGGCCGGCCGGGGCGCCACCGGTGGGGCGGGCGCCGGCGGCAGCTCGATCGCGCTGCCGTAGGCGGGTGGCGCCGGAGTCGGCGGCTGGGCCGGGTCGACCAGGTCGGCGAGGCCCGGGTCGGAGTCGAGGCGCGGCACGCCGAGCGCCGGCAGCCCGAGCAGGTCGATAGCCGTCTTCGGGATGCTGACGTGCGAGCACCAGCGGCTGTCGATGCCGGGCTTGACCGCGCCGCCGAACATCAGCAGTGGGACCCGTGGCCCCAGGGCGAGTTGCACGTTGTCGGGCGTGTACTCGAGCGCCGGCGTCGTGACGTGATCGTCGTAGCCGCCCCAGTCGTCCCAGGTGAGCATGAACACCGTCTGCTCCCAGCCGCCACCCCGCACGACCGCGTCGACCGACTGCCAGATCAGGTCCATCCCCTGGGTGACGTTGGCGGGCGGGTGCTCGTCGTAGGGGCTGTTGTGCCACAGGAGGACGAGCGCCGGCAGGCCACCCTTCTGCGCATCGGCGATGAACTGGGAGGAGGAGACGACGTTGGACGACCCCTTGAGCTGCGTGTAAAAGCCCACCGGATAATCGTTCGAAGCCGCGTACGCCCGCCACGCGACGCCGTGCGCCTCGGCCAGGCCGGGCAGCGACGGCATGTCCCACACCGGCGAGGGCTGGCGCGCCGAAGGGTTCTTGAGCGTCGGGGACTGGCCGCCCACGATCAGCAGGTGATTCGCTGTCGAGTTGGTGCCGAAGCCGGCGCAGTGGTTCTCGAGGAAGGCGCCGGTCAGCGCGTGATGCAGGTAGTAGGGCAGCACCGCGCGGGTGTCGAACTGGTTGTGGGTGGCGGTGCCGGCGCCGGTCAGCCATTCGAAGTAGGCGTGGCGATCGTGGACCTGGTCCTTGGCCGGCGGATTGGGCGAGATCGGCCAGTCGCTGGCGACGGCGGCGCCGAACGGAGCCAGGCCCCGGAAGTAGTTGTCGGTCGTGTGGTTCTCCTGGACCATGATCACGACCCGCTCGATCCGACCCGCCATCTCGATCTCCTCTCTGGACGCCGCGCCCGGCCGATCTCCTGGACGGGCGCGGTGCGCGGGCCCGGGAGCCTAGCGCCGGCCCCGCATCCGGGCGTGCTCATTTGGTTGCCGCGCACGTGTGAATTAATTTGGCATGTACCTCTTGTATTCAGCCGGATCGTGAGTTACCCTGGCCGAGCAGCAAGGAGACCACCATGTACACAGCGTTCGATTCACACTTCCCCGCAGCCGTCCCGACCGGACTCGCCGCCGCATGGCTCATGACGCGTGGCACGATCCAGGACGGCGACGTGGCCCTCGCTGGGAGGCGGGTGCGCTGAAACCAGGCGCGCATACCGGCCGATCGCGAGGGCGACCCAAAGCGGGTCGCCTTTTTTGTTGCCAAAAGTGACCTTCGAGGTCACTCGCACGTGACAGTGCACGGCGGCTGACTGCCGCCGCATTTCACCCAACCCAAATACACCAAGAGGAGGCCCTCGCATGCGAGGTAACCCGCAGGCGGCTAGCGCGCGCCTGCTCGCGGTCGCGCCTACCCGGCGCTGGTCCGCGTGGCTGGTGCGGGCTCAGGAACGTCGGAGTCGTACCCAGGTCGAAGCGCTCGAAGTGATCGAGAGGCTGCGCGCGGAAGAACGGCG
This sequence comes from uncultured Solirubrobacterales bacterium, assembly GCA_963811135.1. Taxonomy (GTDB): domain Bacteria; phylum Actinomycetota; class Thermoleophilia; order Solirubrobacterales; family Solirubrobacteraceae; genus Palsa-465. The sequence goes on from CAWEQG010000020.1 coordinate 184,087, forward strand.
CGGCCGGCGCTCAGGCGAGTACGTCCCGGACCTGCCCCGCAGGCTGTGAGCGTTTCACGGGCGCCGCCCTGACCGACACACGCCCGGCTCTCGGGAGGGAGTTCATCCCTCTCGAGAGCCGTCCGTCCCGCGCAACGCGGCGGGAGCGTCTCCACCAAGGCCGGCGCCCGGGTCAGCTTCAGGCTGAGCCAGCGCGCGTATGTGACCTTCACGGTCGAGCGGGCATCGTCCGGACGCATGGTTGGCGGGCGGTGCGTGGCACCCAGCGCCGGCAACCGCCACCGGCGGTCGTGCACCCGATACGTCGTAGTGCCCGGCAGGTTCGGCTACCCGGCCTCCGGGGTCGCATCAGCCGGATCGGTCACCTTCAGGTTCACCGGGCGGATCAACAACAAGGCCCTCGCGCCAGGCTCCTACCGGCTCGATGCAGTCGCCGCCGGCGTCGCCGGCGCGCGCTCGACGGTCGCGCGCGCGAACTTCCGCATCCTGTCCTAGGACGCGGTGCAGGATGATTCGGGGCTGAGATCATGGCCACCGCTCCGCCCCTCACCCCGAATCGCACGATCAGTGCTCCCCGCCCCGGCCCGATGGAGCAGCGGCTGCTGCAGCGGATCGGAGACGACATCCGCCGCGAGCGCCGCGTACGCCGGCGGGCCGAGCTCCCGCCGGGCAGCCTCGCGCCGAGCTGGTCGAACACTCGCGCGATCATCGCCGACCCGCTGAGCCTCCTGCTCGAGCACGAGCGGCGGTACGGGCCGGTGTTCACGATCCGGCTGCTGCACGAACCGATCGTGTGGGCGATCGGCGCCGAGGTCAACCACCAGATCCTGGTCAGCGACTTCGACGCCTTTCAGTGGCGCGAGGGCCGCTTCGCGGACCTGTGGCCGCTGCTCGGTGACGGGCTGCTGAACGTCGACGGCCCCTACCACCGCGACTTCCGGATGCTGATGCTGCCCGCCTTCCACCGCGACTACATCGCCGCGCTGGCCGAGACGATGATCGAGGAGGCGACCGGCGCCGCCGAGCGCCTGGAGGACGGGCGGGTCGTCGAGATCTACCACTGGGTCCGCGAGCTGGCGCTCCGGATCGCGCTGCGCGGCCTGCTTGGACTGGACGCCACCGACGGGCGTGAGCAGGCGCTGGCTCGCGCGTTCGAGGCGTCGCTGGCCATCCACGGCGAGCCGGTTCCGCTCCAGCTGCTGCCGCTGCCCCGCTCGCCGCTGGCGCGGGCCATCGCGGCCCGCCGCGCGCTCGACGCGCTCGTGCGCGCCGAGATCGAGGACCGCCGCCGACGGGGAGACGCAGGCCACGGCGTGCTCGGGTTGCTCCTGTCCGCTACCGACGAAGCCGGATCGCCGCTGCCCACCGGCGTCGTTCGCGATCAGGCCGTGACGCTGCTGTTCGCCGGCCACGACACGACCACCACCACGTTCACCTTCCTGATCCACGAGCTCGGACGCAATCCGTCGGTGCGAAGCGCGGTCGAGGAGGAGCTCGACGCCGCGGTGGCGGGCGGCGCGCCGAGGGCCGCCGCGCTCGACGGCCAGGCCCTGCCGGTGCTCGAGCGCGCCCTCAAGGAGACGCTCCGCTGCTATCCGGCCGCCTGGGTCGGCCCGCGCCGGACGGTGAGAGACGTGACGCTGGCCGGCGTACCCGTCCCGGCCGAGATCGGCGTGCAGTACTCGTCCTGGGCCACCCATCACCTGCCCCAGCTGTATCCGGATCCGTTCCGCTTCGACCCGGATCGCTTCCTGCCCGAGCGCGAGGCCGCCCTGCCCCGCGGCGCCTACATCCCGTTCGGCGGCGGCTCGCGCATGTGCCTGGGCAAGCGCTTCGGCGAGTACGAGCTGCGCGCGCTGGCGGCGGTGCTGCTCACCCGCGTCCGCTTCGAGCCCTGCTCGACCGCCGATCCGCACATCGTCACCACGCCGACGCTCGGGCCGAAGGGCGGGCTGCACTTCACGGTCCGGGCCAGGTGAGGCGCCCGGAGCGCCGCCTCGTTGAACCGAACAAGACTGCGACGGCCCTATCGTGGGAGATCACTTCTATCGCGAACGACTGGAGCAGCCATGAACACGCGCAAGCTCGGATCGCTCGAGGTCTCGGAGCTCGGCCTCGGATGCATGGGGATGTCGGCCTTCTACGGCTCGACCGACGAGCAGGAGGCGATCGCCACCATCCACCGTGCGCTCGAGCTCGGGATCAACTTCCTCGACACCGCGCAGCTGTACGGCCCGCTCACCAACGAGGAGCTGGTCGGCCGCGCGATCAAGGGGCGGCGCGACGAATACGTGATCGCCACCAAGTTCGCCCGGCGGATGGACGGGGCGACCCCGGGCGACATGTCCACGGTCGGGCAGCTCGACGGCTCGGCCGATCACGTCCGCAGCTCGATCGACGGATCGCTCGAGCGCCTCGGGACCGATCACATCGACCTCTTCTACCAGCACCGCGTCGATCCTCAGATCGAGATCGAGGAGACCGTGGGAGCGATGGCCGAGCTGGTGGCGCAGGGCAAGGTGCGCCACATCGGGCTGAGCGAGGCGGCGCCCGACACGATCCGGAAGGCTCACGCGGTCCACCCGATCACCGCGGTTCAGACCGAATACTCGCTGTGGACTCGCGACCCCGAGCAGAACGGGGTTCTCGAAACCTGCCGTGAGCTCGGCATCGGGTTCGTGCCCTACTCGCCGCTCGGCCGTGGGTTCCTGTCCGGTCGCTTCAAGTCGCCCGACGAGCTCGACGCGAACGACTTCCGCCGCAACGGCCCGCGCTTCACCGGCGAGAACCTCGAAGCGAACCTGAAGCTGGCCGCCAAGGTGGCCGAGATCGCCGAGGAGAAGGAGATCACGCCCGCCCAGCTGGCGCTCGCCTGGGTGCTGGCCCAGGGCGAGGACATCGTCCCGATCCCCGGCACCAAGCGGCGCACGTATCTCGAGCAGAACGCCGCGGCGGCCGACGTCGAGCTGACCGACGACGATCTCGCGCGGATCGAATCCGAGCTCCCGCCGGTGGCGGGGAGCCGATACGACGAGGCCGGGATGGCCGCGATCAATCTCTGAGCGTTGGATCTGGGCGAACGGGTACGCGCCGCGGCCGAGCCGCACGTCGGCGACGCGCGCGTGCCCGGGCTCGTCGCGCTGGTGGCGCGCGGCGACGAGGTTCACGTCGAGGCGCTCGGCCGGCTCGGCATCGGCCGCCCGCCCGTGCGGCGCGACTCGCTGTTCCGGATCGCCTCGACGACCAAGCCGATCACCGCCGCGCTGACCATGGCGCTCGTCGAGGAGGGCCTGATCGGCCTCGACGAGCCAGTCGACCGGCTGCTGCCGGAACTGGCCGATCGAGAGGTGCTGATTCGCCCCGACGGCCCGCTCGACGAGACCGTTCCGGCGACGCGGGCCATCACGACCCGCGACCTGCTGACGTTCACGTTTGGCTTCGGGATGGCGGCAGAGATGTTCGGCTCGTCGGCCCCGTGGCCGGTCGTGGCGGCATCGCACGAGCTCAACCTGTCGACGATCGGGCCGCCCGACCCGGGCAACCAGCCAGACCCGGACACGTGGATCACCAGGCTCGGATCGCTGCCGCTGATCGCCCAGCCGGGTGACCGATGGCTCTACAACACGGGCGCATCGGTGCTCGGCGTTCTGGCCGCGCGCGCCGCCGGCGCGTCACTCGGCGAGGTGCTCCGAACGCGGTTGTTCGAGCCGCTCGGGATGCGCGACACGGCGTTCTGGGCGAGCGATCCAGACCGCCTGGCCACTGCCTACCTGCCGGCGCAGAGCGGACTGAAGGTGTGGGACGAGCCCGGCGGGCGCTGGAGCCGGCCGCCGGCCTTCGGCGACGGCGCCGGCGGCCTGGTCTCCACCGCCGACGACCTGCTCGCGTTCGCGCGGATGCTCGCGACGGGCGGCGCGCCGGTGCTCTCACCCGAGTCGGTGCGCGAGATGACCAGCGACCAGCTCACCGACGCCCAGAAGGCGGGCGGCGGACTGGGGCCGGGCTTCTTCGCCAACAAGTCGTGGGGCTTCTGCCAGGCCGTGTACGAGGACGGCGCGTACGGCTGGAACGGCGGCTTCGGTACCTCGTGGCTGGTCGACCCGGCGCGCGGGGTGATCGTGATCGTGTTGACGCAGCGCCTGTTCGAGAGCGCGGAGCTGCCTCGGGTTCATCGCGATATCCAGGCCGCGGCGCGCGCAGTCCTCGGCTAACGCGTACCTTCCGCGGGATGTCGATCTCCACCGCCCTGCGGTCGGTCGCCGCGATCCGCTACGTCACCCCGCTGCGCGAGGGCGGCTCGCTGCCGGGCCTGGTCGAGGCCGACGACGACGGGCTCTACGTGGTCAAGTTCCGGGGCGCCGGCCAGGGGCTGCGGGCGCTGGTGGCCGAGGTGATCGTCGGTGAGCTGGCCCGGCGCCTCGGTCTCCTGGTGCCGGAGCTGGTCGACGTCGAGCTCGACCCGGTGCTCGGGGCGGCCGAGCCCGACCCCGAGATCCAGCAGCTGATCACCGACAGCGCCGGCTCGAATCTCGGCGTGGATTTCCTCCCCGGCGCGCTGCCCTACACGTCCGGCGGCCCCCGGCGCCCGGATCCGCGGCTCGCGGCCGACATCGTGTGGCTCGACGCGCTGACCACCAACGTCGATCGCACCCCGCGCAACCCGAACATGCTGATCTGGCACGACCGGCTGTGGCTGATCGACCACGGCGCCGCCCTCTACCTGCAGCACGGAGGCCTCGACCCGGCCGCGCACGCCGAGCGGCCGTTCCCGCTGATCGCCGAGCACGTGCTGCTGCCGCTCGCGGGATCGATCGTCGAGGCGCAAGAGCGGCTGGCGCCCGCGGTCGACCGCGCACTGCTCGAGGAGGTCGTCGCGCTGGTGCCGCCGGGCTGGTTCACAGGCGACGGCGCCGAGACATACGTCGAGTACCTGTTCCGGCGCGTGCAGAGCGCGGGGTTCGCCGAGGAGGCCGAACATGTCCGAGCCGGCACCTAGCCCGTTCACCTACGCGATCCTGCGCGTGGTCCCGCGGGTGGAGCGCGGCGAGTGCTTCAACGCCGGCGTGGTGCTGTTCTGCCGCCAGCGCGATTTCCTAGCGGTCAAGGTCGGCCTCGACGAGCGGAGGCTGGCCGCGCTGGCCCCCGGCACGTCGGCGGACGTCGTGCGCGCGCACCTCGACGCGCTGGTGCGCGTGGCGGCCGGGAGCCCGGACGGCGGGGCGATCGCCGAGCTGCCGCCATCGGAACGCTTCGGCTGGCTGGTCGCTCCGTCGAGCACGATCATCCAGCCGTCCGAGGTCCACACCGGCCTGTCCGACGACCCCCAGGCCACGCTCGACGGGCTGTTCGCGGAGCTCGTCGATCCGTTGCCGGCGCCGTGACCGGACCGGTCATCGTCGTGCACGGTGGCTCCGGCGGGTTTGGACCCGAGCTCGCCGAGCGCGCCGACGAATACCGGGACGCCCTGGCCGCGGCCCTGAACGCCGGCGCGCGGGCGCTCGCGGACGGGGGTGACGCGGTCGACGCTGTTCGCGTCGCGGTCATGGCGATGGAGGCGTTCCCGCTGTTCAACGCCGGCTACGGCTCCACGCTGTGCGAGGACGGGACGGTCGAGCTGAGCGCGTCCGCGATGCGCGGGTCAGACCGCGCGGCCGGCGCGGTCGCCGTAATGCGGCGCACCTGGCATCCCGTGGCCGCGGCGACCGCGCTGCTCGACCAGTTCGAGGTGCTGCTGGCCGGCGAAGGCGCCGATGCGTTCGCCGCGGCGTGCGGCCTCGAGCAGCGCGATCCATCGCAGTTCGTGACCGAGCGCCAGCGCCGGCGCCTGGCCGCGCGGCTGGCCGCGGACGGCGGCACGGTGGGGGCGGTGTGCCTGGACGCGAGCGGCCTGCTCGCCGCCGCCACGTCGACCGGCGGACTCCAGGGCCAGCGCCCCGGACGCGTCGGCGACTCGCCGCTGATCGGCGCCGGCACCTGGGCCGACCGCCACGTGGCGGTTTCGTGCACGGGTCAGGGGGAGGCGTTCGTGCGGGCGGGCGCGGCGAGGCTGGTGGCCGCGCTGGTCGAGCGCGGACGCGATCTGGATGAGGCGGGGCGGGCCGCACTCGACGAGGTCGCAGAGTGCGGCGGTGCCGGAGGGCTGATCGCGATCGATGCCGCCGGCCGGGTGAGCTGGCCGTTCTCGACCGACGCGATGCCGCGGGGGTCGCTGCGGCCGGGGGAAGCGCCAACCGTCGAGATGCCGTAGCGCTTACCATTGGCCCGATGGGGACGACGATCTTGGCGGGCCAGCGCCTGCGTGCCACGTGGGAGGCGGGGGAGCCCGCGTTCGGACTATGGGCCGCGATCCCGAGCTCGCTGACCGCGGAGCTCGCCGCGGCCGCCGGCTACGACTACGTGTGCGTCGACCTCCAGCACGGCATGAGCGACGAGGCGACGATGATCTCGATGTTCCAGGCCGCCCAGGCGGCCGGCGCGGTGCCGCTGGCCCGGCTGGCCTGGAACGAGCCGTGGCTGATCATGCGCGCGCTCGACCTCGGCGCGGTGGGCGTGATCCTGCCTCTGATCGACAACGCCGTTGAGGCTCGGCGTGCGGTGGAGGCGTGCCGGTACCCGCCGGTCGGGCGGCGCTCGTACGGACCGGTGCGAGCCGAGATGGTGTTCGGCTCGGCGGCCATGGACGATATCGGGGGCGATGCGCTGTGCTTCGCGATGATCGAGACGCGCGAGGGGCTCGAGAACGTCGACGAGATCGCCGCCACTCCCGGTCTGGACGGCCTGTACATCGGCCCGTCGGACCTGGCGATCGCCCTCGGGCTGCCGCCACGGCGCGTGACCGGCGAGCTGAGCGCGGACCAGAAGCCGCTCCTCGACGCAATCGAGCGGGTGCGGGAGGCGTGCGAGGCCAACGGTCTGGTCGCCGGCATGCACTGCGGGAGCGGCGTCGCCGCCGAGCAGTACGCGAGCAGCGGCTTCCGCCTGATCACCGTGGCGGTCGACACGAACCTGTTCAAGTCAGCGATCAGCCGCGAGCTGAGCGCGGCCCGGGGAGCGTAGGACGTGCCCCACGCGCCCGACCTCGTCGGCTGTGCGCTCGACGGCCGCTACGAGCTGCAGGAGCTGATCGGCGAGGGCACATTCGGCCGCGTCTACCGCGGCTACGACCGGCGGCTGGCCCGCGACGTCGCGATCAAGGTGATCAAGCCCTGGTGGGCCGAGGACCCCGAGTGGGCCGAGAGCTTCGGGCGCGAGGCGCAGCTGCTGGCCCGCGTGAGCGACCCCGGCATCGTGCAGATCTACGACGTGGGCCAGGCCGAGGAGGGCCTCTACTACGTGACCGAGCTGGTCGAGGGCGAGAGCCTCGGCGCTCGCCTCAAGCGCGGTGGGCGGATCTCACCGTGGGAAGCGTGCGAGATCGCTGAGCAGCTCTGCCGGGCGCTCGAGCACGCTCACGCCCAGCAGATCGTCCACCGCGACATCAAGCCGGCCAACGTGCTGCTCTCCCGGCACGGACAGGTCAAGGTCGGCGACCTGGGAATCGCCCGCCTGGCCGACGGCACCACCGAGGGCGGCACGGCGACGATCGTCGGCACTCCGCGCTACATGGCCCCCGAGCAGGCGAGCGGGCAGCCGGTCACGCCCGCGACGGACGTCTACAGCGCCGGCATCGTGCTGTTCGAGATGCTCGACGGCCATCCGCCGTTCAACGGCGACTCGGCCGTCGAGATCGCGCTCCGGCACGTGCAGGCGCCGGTGCCGCCGCTGCCGCCGGGAACGCCGTGGGCGCTCGAGGAGATCGTTCAGCGGGCGCTGGCCAAGGAGCCGGCCGAGCGCTACCAGTCGGCGGCCGAGATGGCCGGTGAGCTCGCGCAGGCACGCGCGCGGCCGGCGGGTTCGAGGCCGGGCGCAAGGACGGCTCGAACCGACACGCCGCGCACGCCCGGCGACCCGACCTGGGTCGCGCCGCGGTTCACCCCGCGGCGCAACGTGAACCCGGCGGCGCGCCGGCGCAGGATCGCCGCGCTCGGCGTGGCGCTGGCGCTGCTCGGGGCGATGCTGGTGGCGGCGATCGTCCTCGCCGCCGGGCCGACCGTGAAGGTCCCGTCGCTGAAAGGCCTCACCGAGGGCCAGGTGAAGGGGAAGCTGCGCCGGCTGCACCTGCAGGCTGACTACCCGCGCCGGTTCGACCAGCACGCCAAGGCGGGGACGGTGGTGGGCCAGACGCCGGACCCCGGTACGCGGGTGAAGCAGGACTCGACCCTGCAGGTCTGGCTGAGCCGGGGGCCGGCGCCCGTGCCCGTCCCGTCGCTGACCGGCCGGAGCGCGAGCGCCGCGACGACGGATCTGCACCGGAAGGCTTTGAACGCCAAGGTCACCTACGTACCCGACCTGCCGGGCACCGCGCCCGGGACGGTGACCGGGCAATCTCCGGAGGCCCACCACTCCGCGCGCGTGCATTCGACCGTCACGCTGTTCGTGGCCGAGACGCCGAGCTGGCGATCCGTCACCTCCTTCTCCGGTGACGGGAGCGGACATTCGGTCCCGTTCAAGGTCCGCGGCGCGCAATGGCGCGTCGTCTACCAGATGTCCTACGACGGGACCTGCGACTTCGTGCTGTTCTGCGACGGTCCCAGCGCCCAGGTGCTCGGCACGGGGACGCGCGCGACCGACACGTCTTTCGGCCTGAGCGACGGAGACGGCCAGACGAACGTGTTCAAGACCGGCCCCGGCCAGTACCAGGTCACGGTCAAGCCGGGCCTGGACAGCGCCCACTGGTCGATCACCGTGCAGGACTGGTACTGAGCCGGATCGTCCTCACCCTCCAGGCTGCCGAGCGCATCCGCCCCGAGCTCGAGCAGATCGAGGGGACCGACGTGCACGTCCGCTACGACCTCGCGCACGCGCGTGAATCGGACGCGCTGGCTGAGGGCCTGGCCGGCGCGTGGGCGACGATCGCCGGAAGCGAGCCGTACACCGGAGAGCTGTTCGCCGCCGTGCCGGGTCTGCGGGCGATCCTCCGCTGGGGCACCGGGTCGGACGCGATCGACGTCCCCGCCGCCACCCGGGCGGGCGTGGCCGTGGTGACCGCTCCCGGGGCGAACGCCGAGGCGGTGGCCGATATGGCGCTCGCGCTGATGCTCGCCTGCGTGCGCCGGCTGCCGCAGCTCGACGAAGCGGTCCGGAGCGCCACCTGGCGGATCGGCGCGCCGACCCGTGACCTGGCCGGCGCCACGGTGGGGGTGGTCGGCCTCGGCGCGATCGGACGCGCGGTGACCCGGCGACTGCGCGCCTTCGGTTGCCGCGTGCTCGCGCTCGAGCCGAACCCCGACCGGGAGTTCTGCGCGCGCTACGAGGTCGAGCTGACGACCCTCGACGAGATGCTTCCGCGGCTCGACGTGCTCACGCTCCACGCGCCGGCCAACGACGCCTCACGCGCCCTCATCGGGGCCCAGCAGCTGAACCGGCTCCGCCCGCACGCCGTGGTCGTGAACACCGCGCGGGGCGAGCTGATCGATCAGGCCGCGCTCGTCGAGGCGCTCCACGCCGGGCAGATCGCCGCCGCCGGGCTCGACGTGTTCGAGCGCGAGCCGCTCCCGCCCGACGACCCGATCCTTCGCGCCCCGAACACGATTCTCAGCGGGCACGTCAGCTCCTACACCGAGCTCGGCCTGGACCTGACCGGGCAGGCCGTCCTGGCCAATCTCCGCGAGCTGCTCGCCGGCCGGCTTCCCGCCAGCTGCCTGAACCCCGACGCCTGGGCTGCGGCGCCCGCGACCTCCGTGCCCGAGCCGCCGGACTAGATCCGGTGCGCTGACGCCTCCTCGATCACCTTGAGCAGCGCCGAATGATCCAGCCCGCCGTCGCCGGCCGCCTTCAGCGCGGCCAGCATCTGATCGACGATCGCGGTGGTCGGCACGTACACGCTGAGCTCGCGAGCGGTGCGCAGCGCGATCCCCAGGTCCTTGTGATGGAGCTCGAGCTTGAAGCCGGGCGTGAAGTCGTGCTCGAGGAAGTTGCGCCTGCGGACCTCCATCACCTTGTTTCCGGCCAGACCTCCGGACAGGACCTCGATCAGGCGATCGGGATCCACGCCGGCCTTCGAGGCGAGCACGAGCGCCTCGCTGACGGCCTCGATCGTGACCGCGACGAGGATCTGGTTGCAGGCCTTGGCCGTCTGGCCGGTGCCGGCGCCGCCCATGTGGACGACGGTCTTGCCGAGCACATCGAACAGCGGCTTCGCGCGTTTAAACGCCTCATCCGAGCCTCCGACCATGATCGACAGCGTCCCCTCGCGGGCGCCCACGTCACCCCCGGATACGGGTGCATCCAGGGCGTCGGCCCCGTGCTCGGAGGCCGCGGACGCCACCGCCACGGCCACCGCCGGCGCGATCGAGCTCATGTCGATCAGCAGCTGCCCCGCCTGCGCGCCGGCGATCACCCCGTCCTCGCCGAGGTACACCTGCTCGACGTCGGGCGAGTCCGGCAGCATCGTGATGACGATCTCGGACGCCGCGGCCACCTCCCGCGGCGAGCCCGCCGCCCGCGCGCCCTCCGACACCAGCTCTTGCTCCTTGGCGCGCGTGCGGTTGTGTACGACCAGTGAATAGCCCGCCCGCAGCAGGTTGAGGGCCATCGGACGTCCCATGATCCCCAGGCCGATGAACCCGACGGTCTCCTCAGGCATAGCCAAGCTCCCTTATCCAGCCGAGGCTCTCCTCGGTCGTCGCGGTCGACGGGTTGTACTCGAGGCCCACCCAGCCACCGTAGCCGCTGCGCTCGAGCAGGCCGAGGATGAAGCGATAGTTGATCTCGCCGGTGCCGGGCTCGCCGCGGCTCGGCGGGTCGGCCACCTGCACGTGACCGATCCGCGGCAGCATGCGAGAGATGGTGTCGGCCAGGTTCCCCTCCATGCGCTGCATGTGGTAGACGTCGTACTGGAGCCGGACGTTGTCGGCTCCCACGGCGTCCAGGAAGTCGGCCGCCTTGGCCGTCGTATCGAGCAGGTAGGGTCCGTTCTCGTACGAGTTGACGGCCTCGATCATGATGCTGGCGCCCTGCGCCCGGGCCTGCTCGGCGGCCCAGGCGACGTTCTCGCGCGCGAGCTCGAGCTGCGCCTCGAGCTCGACTCCGGGCAGGCGGACCCCGACCAGCGCGTTCAGGCGCGGGCAGCCGATCCGCGCTGCGAGCTCGAGCGCGACCGGCACGTTGTGGCGGAAGACATCCTGACGCTCGGGATCGCTGAGCAGCCCGCGGTCGCCGGCCGCGATATCGCCCGCGTCGAAGTTGAACAGGGCGACCTCGACCCCCGTGTCGGCCACCGCACGCTCCACGGCCGGCAGCTCTCCGGCCCCCGGCCACATGAACTCGACCCCGGCGAAGCCGGCGTCCCGGGCGCGCGCGAAGCGCTCCGCGAACGGAACGTCCTTGAACAGGAAGCTGAGGTTGGCCGAAAATCTCATCGCGGGCGGATACGCCACGGCGACCGGATGTGCCGCAGCGACCGGATGCGCCACGGGGACCGGATGCGCCGCTGCGACCGGCATCGTATGCACATGCGCCGCCGCGACGTCTGGCTCCTCGCCGCGATCCTGATCGCCACCTGCCTCGCGTACCTCGCTCCCGCCGCCGCGGCCGAGAACAACGGGCTCGCGCTCACGCCGCCGATGGGCTGGAACGACTGGTACTCGGTCTACTGCGGCGTGAGCGCCCCGCTCATCGAGCAGACCGCCCAGGCGATGGTCGACGACGGCCTGAAGGCGGCCGGCTACGACTACGTGAACATCGACGACTGCTGGATGGCGGGAAGCCGGGACAGCGCCGGCAATCTGGCCGCCGATCCGGTCCGGTTCCCCGACGGGATCAAGGCGGTGGCCGATTTCGTCCACGCGCTGGGGATGAAGATCGGTATCTACGAGGACGCCGGCACGACCACGTGCGCACACCTGCCGGGGAGCTACGGCCACGAGGCCCAGGACGCGGCCACGTTCGCGTCCTGGGGGATCGACTACCTCAAGTACGACCGGTGCAACATCCCGTACGGGGACTTTCCCGGCGAGAGCGAGCCGCAGGTCCAGCAGACGCTCTACACCCGGATGAGCAATGCGCTCGCCGCGACCGGGCACGGAATCGTCTTCTCCATGGCCAATCCCGACCCGACGGACGACCCCTGGGAGTGGGGTGGGCCGATCGCCAACCTGTGGCGGACGACCACCGACATCCAGGACAACTTCGGGTCGATGCTGGTCAACTTCGAGGGCAACGTCAACCGGTTCGCAGATGCCCGGCCGGGCGCCTGGAACGACCCGGATCTCCTCCAGGTCGGCAACGGCGGCAGCACACCGACCGAGTACCGCTCGGAGTTCAGCCTGTGGGCGGAGATGGCCGCGCCGCTGATCGCCAGCACCAACGTCACGACGCTGTCACCCATCGCGCTCTCGATCTACTTGAACCGCAACGTGATCGCCGTCGACCAGGATCCGCTCGGGATGCAGGGCGTGCCGGTGTCCAGCGCCGGCGGGTTGTGGGTCCTGACCAAACCGCTCCAGGGCGGCGACCGCGCGGTGGCGCTGTTCAACTCGACCGATACCGCGGCCGCCATCACCACCACGGCCGCGGCGGTCGGGCTACCGCGAGCGCCGGCGTACCGCCTCCGGGATCTGTGGAGCAACGCCGTGACCGAGAGTGGGGGCCGGATCAGTGACTTCGTGCCGGCGCACGGCGTGACGATGTACCGGGTGAGCCCGGTCGACCGCCGGCGCGCCAGGGGGCTTGCGCCGCACGCGGTCCTGTCGCTCGCCCCGGCGGCGGCGGAACTCGACTCGGGACGCTCCACGCTCGTGCGCGAGACGTTCGCCGACGACGGCCTCACCCCGATCACGCGCGTCAAGCTGACCTTCCGCGTCGGCCCCCACTGGCGGCTGAAGCGGTTGGGCCCCGCGCGCGTCCCGCGCCTGTCGGCGGGGCAGCGGTTCACCGTCGCGTTCCGCGTCACCGCGCCCCGCGGCGGTCCGCCCTTCATGCTGGGCGCGCTGGCCGGCGGGGTGACGTATGACCCGCCGCAAGGCTGGCACGCGCGGTCGGCGGTCCTGGGCGAGAGGGTGTTCGCGCCGGTGCCGGCGCCGTTCGCGACCGCCGATCCCAGCAACTATCCGGCCGCGTTCGGCGCGCGAGACGGAGCGTTCGCGGTCAGCGCCCGGGGAACCGGCGTGCTCCAGCCGCTGAATGCGCCACCCACCGGGTCCTACGCGGCGGTCTACGAGCCCCAGCGCGCCGGCGCGGTATCGACCGCACAGGTGACGGTCACCTCCGACCTGGCCGGGGGTGCGGCGGGCGGTGCCGGCCTGATCGAGCGCGACGCGATGAGCGCCCCTGCGGGGTCGCCCGCCGGTGTCGTGCTGTTCGTGAACGGCGCCGGAACGATCGTCATGTCCTGGAACGCGACCGGCGGCACGGACGTCGACTCCCGGGTCTCGATCCAGAACGTGATCGTCCACGTTCCGGTGATCCTTCGGCTGGCGCGCAACGGGAGCACCTACACCGGCTACTACTCGACCGACGGGGGCGCCACCTGGGCGACCGTCGACAGCGTGACGGTCGCCGGCAGCGCGTCGACGGGAAACCAGGACGTGGGCATGTTCCACGCGTCCGGCCTCCCCACCTGGACGACGACCGCGACGTTCAGCGGCTTTTCAGTGAACTGAGATGCGCGGACCCGGGGGCCGGCGCCAGCGCGTCGGGCCCGATCTCGGCCACCGAGCGGCAACCGGCCAGTCCCATCGTCAGATCGAAATCCGCAGCGAGGTTCAGGAGGTAGTCCCGCACGCCGCTGCGGCCCGCGATGGCCAGCGCCCACACGTACGGCCGCCCGATCAGCACCGCCCGCGCGCCCAGCGCGAGCGCCTTGAACACGTCGGCGCCGCCGCGCACGCCCGAGTCGAGCAGCACCGGAATACGGCCATCGACCGCCTCGACCACGGCCGGCAGCGCATCCAGCGTGGCGATCGCGCCGTCCACCTGGCGGCCGCCGTGATTGGAGACGATCACGCCGTCCATGCCCTCCTGCACGGCGCGGGCGGCGTCGTCGGGGTGCAGGATGCCCTTGAGCACGATCGGGAGATCGGTCCGCTCGCGCAGGAAGGCCAGCGTCTCCCACCTCAGTGACGGACGCGAGTAGATCTGGGTGAAGCGCTGGACGGCCGCCCGGCCGCGCCCGGACGCGAGCGTGCGCCAGAACCGGTCGGGGTAGGCGCGGCTCAGCGCGATCAACGCACGCAGCGTGGCCAGGTTGGCCCGCGGCTGCGGCTGCTCGCCGTCCGCGGTTGGCCCCTCGGCGATCAACCGGGTGAACACCGGATCGCTCGTGTATTGGGCGATGCCCTTGCCGTACATGAACGGCAGGTAGGCGCCCTCGAGATCGCGCGCGCGCCACCCGAGCATCGTGGTGTCGAGCGTGATGACGATCGCCCGGCAGCCGCACCGCTCGGCGCGCCCGGCCAGACTCTCGACCAGCTCATCGGACCGGCTCCAGTAGAGCTGGAACCAGTGCGGCGTGTCGCCGAGGATCCGGGCCACGCCCTCCATCGGGCGCGAGGCCTGGTTGGAGAACACCATCCCGGTGCCCGTGTCGCGCGCGGCGCGGGCCACCGCGCAGTCCGCCTCCGGGTGGGCCAGCTCGAGCACTCCGACCGGCGCCAGCAGGAACGGGCTCGGAAGGCGCTGCCCGAACAACTCGACGCTCGTGTCGCGCCGCTCGACGTCGCGCAGCACTCGGGGCACGATCCGCCAGCAGTCGAACGCCTCACGGTTGGCCGCCACCGTGCGCTCGTTGCCCGCCCCGGCGGCGACGTAGGCGAACGCCTCGGGCCGCATCCGCCGCTCGGCGGCGTCCTGCAGTCGCTCAGCGTCGAGCGGGATCGGAGGCCGGCGGCCGCTGACGCCGTCGAGATAGATCTGGGTCTGGCGCCGCACGCCGATCATGCGGCTGCATCACAGCACACATGATCGGCATACGGCAACGCGCGTCCATGCAGGGCGGACGCCGCCCTTCCGGCTAGAGCAACCCCCGAAGCTCTGGGAGAGACCCGACGTGAACCGTGTATCCCCGTTCCGGAAGGGCAACGACCGTCTCACTACAGCCCCCGTGTGAAGCCCCCAGCCCATAGTGTTTTTCGGCCCCCATTGTGTGTCGGCCTTGCTCAGCCCCCTGAGTCTTTCGGCCGGGCCCCCATGACGGGAAACCACCTCCGTGCCCTTGTGCACTGCCTTCCTGCTGTGTCCCCGTGTGGCTTCTCGTCATGGGTGACAAGGTACGGCCGCCCGGGATCTATTTCGACCACCCCTAGGGTGGTTCGCTCACACCTGTGCTCAGAAGTCGCGGGGGGCGAGCACGCCGGCGTCGAGCACGGACGCCACCAGGCGGGCGCGCTTCTCGTTCTGCGCCAGCTCGCTCAGGCCGTAGCGCTCGAACAGCACGCGCAGGTGCGCCTTGACCGCGTCGACGGTCAGGTAGACCTCCTCCGCGATCTGGCGGTTGGTGGCCGGGGTGGCCGAGTCGGACTCGTGCACGGGGCGGCACAGGGCGATCAGCACCTTGCGCTGCATCGGGGTGAGCGGGATCGCCGCGGGAGCGTCGATCGCCGACGCGGTTTGCGTGGTCCCCCCGGAGGTCTCGCGATAGGTCACCGTGGTGGCGCCGAACACCAGGCGATCCTTGTCGCGCAGGCGCCGACGTCCGATCACCCGCGCTCCGTTCACGAACGACCCGTTGCGCGATAGGCCGTCGTCGACGACGGTCCAGCCGCGCCCCACCTGCTCGAGCAGCGCGTGGGTCCGCGACACCTCGGCGTCCCAGGCGAGCGGGATGTCGGCCGCCGCGTCGCGGCCGATCGTGACCCGCCAGCGCTGCTGGTCGAGCAGCAGCAGCCGCTGCTCGCCCTGGTCGGTCCGCCAGACGAGGAACGGATAGCCCGTGCGCTCGGCGGCGATGACCTCCTTCAGCTGAGCGGGCGTCTGCATGGCCCTCGATCGCCGGGGCTCGGCGCCCGTCTCGATGGTGGGTGGCCGGCTCATGTGGTGCCCTCTTTCTTACCTAACGCTACAGGACGGCTGCGACGCTGATGAAGAGCGCAGAGTCGGCGGGTTTCGTACGGCCGGTGCGCCTAGTTTTGCCGAGTTCCGGGTAGATCTGCGAAGTCGCGCTACACCCAGGAGCAGCGCGGCCGATAAAGGGCTCAGAAGTCATTTTTCTCGAGCCCAACGAGAGACCGGGAATCACCATGCTACGCACTCAAGCCCCCGCCGCCAGCGCCGCGCGCGGATCGCTTGGTCAAGGAGCGAAGGCCTGCGGCCACACCGCCCACGTGGGCACGTGTGCCGCATGCCAGCGCGCCCAGCTGGCCAAGTGGCGCGCCCAGCTCGCCCAGGTCGCCCGCTGATCTTCAACGCCACCGGAACTGCCGGCGGGTCAGGCCGCAAGCCTGGCCCGCAGGTACCTCGCCGCAGACTCCCACGACAGCTCGGCTAGCGCGTCCGCATCGCCGCCGGCGCACAGCTCGAGCTTCTCTGCGAGCTCGTCGTCGGTCGGGGGACGGTCGGGTGCTCCCGGCGGCCGCGCCAGGCTCGCCTCGAGGCTCTCCCCGTCATCGAGAACGACCTCGATGTGCACCTCCCCGGCCAGCAGCCCCTGATTCCCGCCGTCGGTGGTCGCGACCGTCTCGACGGCCTCGGTCAGGCGCACGGCATCGGGTCGCCTCACGGCTTCATCGTCGAAACTCGCGAGTCCCGGTGGCCGGTCGATGAGCGCCGCCGCGATGCCGTACTCGAGGCTGAACTTGCCCTCGAGCCCCGTCCGCGGCCGGTGATGGCTGAGCGGGGCGAGCGAGACGGCGGGTGTCCGAACGCGGATCCCCTCCACCCGGTCGATCGCCAGCGGCCCCAGCTGCAATGCCGCGGTGATCGGGCGCTGGAGCGCATAGCAGCAGGGGTATAGCTTCACGGCCAAGCCGCCCGGCACCGCCGCTGGACCCGCTCCGACGGCTCCGAGCGCCTCGGCATCACCCCCCAGGAGCGCCATCCACTGCTCCACCGCGCGCACGTCCGCGGTGGCGCCCGCCTCGGCCAGCTCCGCCGCCCGGATCCCCGCCTCGACCGCGAACGCGACCTGCAACGACTTCGCCGCGGTGCCGAACGCGCGCTGCACGCCGCCGGCGGCAGGCACCGCTAGCGCGATGGCCACCGCGGTGCGCTCGGCGTCGAGTCCGCGGGCCGCCGAGGCCGCCACCGCGGCGGCCGGAGCGCCGGCGGTGCACGTGGCGTGCCAGCCGGCTTCGTAGTGGCGCCACCCGAGCGCCGTGCCGAGCCGCGCCATCACGCCCGCGCCGGCCAGGTACGCGTTGGCACCGCCGCCACAGGACAGCGCCGCGGGCACGCACACGGCGCTGACGTGGGTGGTCGACGGCATGTGCAGGTCGTCGTAGTCGAGCACGTGCGCCAGGGCCGCCCACCGGCCCGCCTCCGAGCCCAGCCGGCGAAACAGCTCCGCTCGCGGGTCGGTGCGGGCGGCGAGCATGACCGCCACGGTGTCGCGCAGCGAGCGCCGCGCCAGCGCGAGGTCGTCCTCCGACGGATCGAGGCTGCTCGCCCAGCCCGCGAGCTGCTCGGCGACCGGGCCGGCGGCCGTGCCGCTCAGCGTTCCTGGAGCGCCTGCCACACGCGCTCGGGGCTCATCGGCAGGCGGCGCATGCGGACCCCGCCGGTGGCCGCCGCGATCGCGTTGGCCACCGCGCCGGCCACGCCGACGACCGGCGCCTCGCCGACTCCCTTGGCCCCGTACGGGCCCTCCGGCGCGGGCACCTCGACGATCTCGGTGTCGATGGCCGGCACCCCGCCGGCGGTCGGCATCGCGTACTCGACGAACGAGCCCGTGACCGGCTGGCCGTGCTCGTCGTAGGCCAGCTCCTCGAGCAGCGCCCAGCCGAGCCCCTGGGCGACGCCGCCCTGCATCTGCCCGGTGACCAGCGCCGGGTTGAGCGCGCGGCCCACGTCCTGGGCGATCACGTGGGCCAGGACCGTGACCGCGCCGGTCTCGCCGTCCACCCGCACGTGCGACAGATGGGCCGCGCACTGCGGAGCCGCCGACAGCGACACGCGCCCGAGCCCCTCGACCGGCGCGTACGGGCTGCCGAAGGTCAGGATCTTGCCGGCCAGCTCCTCGAGCGTCATGGCCTTGGCCGGCACGCCCACCGGCTGCACCGCGCCGTCGACGATCTCGAGGTCCTCGGGGGCGATCTCGAGCTCCTCGGCGGCCACGTCGAGCAACTGCTCGCGCGCCTCGCGCGCGGCCATCTCGACCGCACGGCCGACCGTGTAGGTGATCTTGCTGCCGCCGCTCATCCCCACGTAGGGCGCGCTGGCCGTGTCGGCATACACGACCCGGACCCGGTCGGTCGACACGCCGAACGCGTCGGCGGCGATCGCCGCGAAGGTCGTCTCCACGCCGGTCATGTCGGCCGCTCCGGTCACGACGGTCAGCCGCCCGTCGGAGTCCATGCGGCAGGCGGCGGCCGCCGGCTCATAGCCGCCCGGCCACCAGCCGACCGATACGCCGATGCCCTCGCCGGCGGGCAGCTCGGCACGGCGCGCCCACACGGGGTGCTCGCGCACGCGCTCCAGGCATTCCTGCGCGCCGAACACGGTCACCTCCTGGCCGGCCACCGTGCGGTCACCGGCGGTGAGCACGTTGCGCAGCCGCAGCTCGAGTGGATCGAGACGCAGGCGCTCGGCCAGCTCGTCGATGAGCGACTCGACCACGAACGCGGCCTGGGGTGCACCCGGCGCCCGGTAGGCCCCGAACGTCACCCGGTTGGTCGCGACGCCATAGCCGACCAGCTCATGCGCCTGCCAGCGATACGGACCGGCCGTGAGCAGAGCGGCGATGGATTCGACGCCGAAGTCACGGGTGGACCCTCGATCGGCCAGCACGCGCGCCCGGATCGCGGTCAGTCGCCCGTCCCGGTCGGCGCCGAGCTCGACCTCGAGCAGCTCTCCGCCGGCCGGGTTGGAGGCGGCGAAATCCTCGCTGCGGGTCATGGCCAGGCGCACCGGCCGGCGCAGCGTCAAGGCCGCCGCCGCCGCCAGTGGGTCGGGAATCAGCAGCTTGCCGCCGAACCCGCCGCCGAGCGGTGTGGCCCGCACGCGCACCTTGTCGGCCGGCAGCCCGAACAGCGCGATGATCTCGTCCCGGGCGTTGAAGGCGCCCTGGGTCGACGTGCTGACGATCAGGTTGTCTTCCGGGTCGAACCAGGCGATGGCGGTCTGCGGCTCGAGGTAGCCCTGGTAGACCCACGGCGTCTGGAAGCGGCCGCGCACCACGACGTGGCTGGCGGCCAGCGCCGCGGCCACGTCGCCATTGGCCACGCGGATCGTGCCGAGCACATTCTCGGAGAGCTCCTCGTCGGGCCCGGAGTCGCCGGCCGAGACCGAGGCGTGCGCATCGGCCACATCGGAGCCCTCGCCCTCTGCGTCGGCGACGCGGACTCGCGCCAACGGTGCGCCCGGGCGGATCGCGTCCTGGAGGTCCATCACCGGCTCGAGGTGCTCGAGGTCGACGTCGATCAGCTCGAGCGCGTCGCTCGCCTGTGCCTCGGTCTCCGCCACGACGATCGCGACCGGCTGCCCGGCGTAGACGATCTCCTCGCGCGCGAGCGGCTCACGGGAGCGCTGCGGGCCGCTGGCCACGATCGGCAGGTCCTTGGCGGTCAGCACGGCGAGCACCCCCGGCGCCTGCCGGGCCGCGCCGGTGTCGATCGACCTGATCAGCGCGTGCGCGTCATGGGACAGCAGCAGTCGTGCGTGGAGCAACCCGGCCACCGGCAGATCGGCGGCGTATTTGGTCGCGCCGCGAACCTTGGGCTCGGAGTCGCGGCGGGGAGTCGAGACGCCGATCGCCGACTGACGACCGGCAGCTGGTGCATCGGTGGCGGCCATGACTCCAAGCTATCAAGCGCCTCCGAGTTGCCATCGCGCAGATAGGAGCGATAGGTTGCCCGTCGCGAGCGATGTCCGACCACAAGTGGGTTTACGACTTCGCCGAGGGCTCGAAGGACATGCGCGAGCTGCTCGGCGGCAAGGGGGCGAACGTCGCCGAGATGACGCGGGTGCTCGGGACCCAGCGGGTCCCGGCCGGTTTCACGATCACCACCGAGGCGTGCGTGGCGTACATGAAGGAGCGCTCCGAGCCAGAAGGCCTCGACGAGCAGGTGGCCGACGCATTGAAGCGGCTCGAGGACACCGCCGGCAAGACGTTCGGCGATGACGAGGATCCACTGCTCGTCTCGGTCCGCAGCGGCGCGCGGGAGTCGATGCCGGGAATGCTCGACACGATCCTCAACGTCGGGCTGAACGACACGTCGGTGCAGGGGCTGGCGCGCGCCACCGACAACGAGCGCTTCGCCTGGGACTCCTACCGGCGCCTCGTCCAGATGTTCGGCAACGTCGTCCACGGGGTCAAGGGCGAGCGCTTCGAGGACGCCATCGCCAAGGCCAAGCGCGACGCGGGCGTCGAGACCGACGCCGAGCTCGCGGTCGACGCGTTGCAGGGCCTGGTCGACGAGTTCAAGGGCTTCTACGACTTCCCCGAGGACCCGCAGGACCAGCTCCGCCAGGCGATCCGCGCCGTGTTCGACTCGTGGGCCGGCGACCGCGCGGTCTCCTACCGGCGGATCAACCGCATCCCCGACGACTGGGGGACCGCGGTCAACGTCCAGCAGATGGTGTTCGGCAACAGGGGCGAGAACTCCGCCACGGGCGTGGCCTTCAGCCGCGACGAGGTCACCGGCGCTCCCGAGCCAAGCGGCGATTTCCTCGTCAACGCCCAGGGCGAGGACGTGGTGTCGGGGGTCCGTACCCCCCGTGACATCTCGGAGCTGCGCGAAGTCATGCCCGAGGCCTACGAGCAGCTGATGGAGATCATGCGCACGCTCGAGGCCGAGTACAAGGACATGCAGGACGTCGAGTTCACGGTCGAAGAGGGGCAGCTCTACATGCTCCAGACCCGTAACGCGAAGCGCCCGGCGCAGGCCGCGGTGCGCTTCGCCGTCGACGCGGTGTCCGAGGGCCTGCTCACCCGGGCGCAGGCGCTGCGCACGATCGACGCGTATTCGCTCGACGCGCTGCTCCACCCGACCTTCGACCGCAGCGACGGCTACGAGGTGCTGGCGCAGGGCGTGGCGGCCTCGCCCGGTGCGGCCGCCGGTCAGATCGTGTTCACCGCCACCGACGCGGTCTCGGCGGCGGCGTCGGGCAAGGACGTGATCCTGGTCAGGCCGTTCACCGAGGCCGACGACGTGGCCGGCTTCCACGCCGCGAAGGGAATCCTCACCTCGGAGGGCGGCAAGGCCTCGCACGCCGCCCTGGTCGCGCGCGGCATGGGCGTGCCGGCGGTGACCGGCGCGCACGTGGCGATCGACCTCGAGGCCGGCGAGATGACGATCGAGGGCCGGACGTTCAAGGCCGGCGACGAGATCGCCATCGACGGGACCGAGGGGGCGGTGGTCGAGCCCGGCGCCAAGCTGATCGAGCCCGAGCTCGACGAGCGCTTCGACACCGTGCTCGAGTGGGCCGACGAGCTGCGCCGCCTGGGCGTGCGCGTCAACGCCGACACGCCGGCCGACGCGGCGCGCGCCCGCGAGCTGGGGGCCGAGGGGATCGGCCTGTGCCGGACCGAGCACATGTTCATGGCCGAGGACCGCCAGCCCAAGATGCGCGCGATGATCATGGCCGACGACAGCGAGGGCCGGCGTGCGGCGCTGCGCGAGCTGCTGCCGCTCCAGGAGGAGGACTTCGTCGGTTTGTTTCAGGCGATGCGCGGGCTCCCGGTGACGATCCGCCTACTCGACCCTCCCCTGCACGAGTTCCTCCCCAACCTGCCCGACCTGCGCGCCCACGTCGAGCGCGCCCGGATCGAGGTGACCGACGACCTGGACGAGCTCGAGAAGCTGCTGACGCGGGTGGAGGAGATCCACGAGGGCAACCCGATGCTCGGGACCCGCGGCGTGCGCCTCGGGATCCTCTATCCCGAGATCTACGAGATGCAGGTGCACGCGATCATGCGCGCGGCCAGGCGGATCGACGAGCCTCCCCACCCCGAGATCATGATCCCGCTCGTGGCCTACGAACACGAGATCGAGATCGCCCGCGAGCTGGTCGTGGCGGTGGGGAAGGAGCACGACATGCGCGAGGGCGAGGACTACACGGTGGGGACGATGATCGAGCTCCCGCGGGCCTGCTTCATCGCCAACCTGATCGCACGGCACGCCGACTTCTTCTCGTTCGGGACCAACGACCTGACCCAGACCGCGCTCGGCTTCTCGCGCGACGACGTCGAATCGAAGTTCATCCCCACCTATATCGACCGCAAGATCCTCGATCGCTCCCCGTTCGAGACGATCGACGCGCCCGGGGTGGGCTGGCTGGTTCGCCTGGCCGCCTGGGTCGGCCGCGAGGAGCGCCCGGGGCTCAAGCTCGGGATCTGCGGCGAGCACGGAGGAGACCCCGACTCGATCGACTTCTTCCACCGGGCCGGGCTCGACTACGTGTCCTGCTCGCCCTTCCGGGTGCCGATCGCCCGAATCGCCGCAGCCCAGGCCGCCCTGGCCGACGCGGACGAGTAGCAGTCGGCCCGGGCGTTTATCTGACAGGGGCCGAAGTTCAGGTAGGCAGTCTCGGGGTCGATTACCCGAGGTGATGCAACGACTGCGAGCGCACAGCTCACCACGGCCGTTCTGGCTCGTGGCGATACCGGCTGCCCTGGCGCTGATCGCCATGGCGCTGGCCGACCTCACCTCCGCCGGCGGGGTGTTGTGGGACCTGGCCTGGACGGCCAGCGCGGTCACTGCGCTTTCCGGGACGCTGGCAGCCCGGCGGGTGGCCGTCGGGCATCACCGCAGCCGCTGGACGCTTTGGGCGGCGGCGGCGGGCTGCTGGCTGTTCGGACAGCTCGCCTGGAACCTGTTCGGGATCGTCGGCTCGCCGGCCAGCCCGAACCCGGCCGATCTCGGCTGGTGGGCGTTCGCCGTCCTGGTGATCTTGAGCATCGCCCGCATGCCGACCGGCTCGCGGGCGCTGCGGCTGGTCGCCGCGGCCGAGGTGCTGCCGGTGATCGCCGCCGCGGCGGCCCTCGCCTTCGCCGAGCTGTGGCACTACGCGTACGCGTCGATGCTGGCCCCGGCGCCTCGCCTGTCGGCCCTGGTGTATCCCACGCTGTACGTGTCGGCGGCCGTGCTGGCCCTCCAGGCCATGCTGGGCGGGGCGGTGACCAGCGTTCGCTCGCTCGCCTCGCGCCTGACGCTGGGCGGAATCGTCGCCCAGGCGGTCGCGTTCGGCCTGTGGAGCGAGCGGCTGCTGAGCCAGACCTACCACTCCGGGAACACCGTGCTCGATCCGATCTGGGTGCTCGGCTTGCTCGCGATCGGCGCCGGCGGTGCCCTGGCGGCGGCTCGGCCCGAGGCGGAAAGCTCGAAGGAGGAGCCCGGCCTGCGAGGTGGGATCCTGCCTGCGGCGCTGTTCGTGGTGATCCTGGGGGCGTTCGTGCGGGCCTACCTCGGCGACGCGCCGGGCGTGACCGCCTGCGCGCTGGCCGTCGGGCTGCTGTTCACCGGCGCGTCGCTGGTGATCCGCTCGAGCGTGCTCGAGGGCCGCCTGCGACGGATGCTGCGGCGCGAGCGCTCGGCGCTGGCCAGCCTGGCCGACCGCGAGGCGGAGCTGGCCCGGCTCAACGAGCAGCTCATGGAGGACTCGCGCCGCGACCCGCTGACCGGCATGCGCAACCGCCGGGCCCTGGCCGAGGAGCTCCCCGTGCTCGAGGCTCGCCATCTGGAGAGCGGCGAGTCGCTCGCGGTCGCGCTGTGCGACGTGGACCACTTCAAGGCCTACAACGACGAACTGGGCCACCTGGCCGGCGACCAGGCGCTGCGGGCGATCGCCGCCACCATCCGGGGCGCCCTGCGCGCCAAGGACCTCACCTACCGCTTCGGCGGTGAGGAGTTGCTGCTGCTGCTCCCGAGCACCGCCGCGGCCGAGGCGGCGGCCGCCGTCCAGCGAGTGCACGCGGCGGTCGAGGCCGCGGCGTTGCCCCACCCGTCCGGGATTGGCGGCGTGGTGACGGTCTCGATCGGGGTGGCCTGCGGCGGCGGGAGCTACGGCGACCTGCTCGCGCGCGCCGACGCGGCCCTTTACGAGGCCAAGCGCGACGGACGCAACCGCGTGGTGATGGCCAGCCAGACCGCGGCCGAGCGCGCCACCGACGCCCGCGCCCGGACCGAGGACGGCGGGACCGTCCAGCGCCAGCTGCGCAGCATGCTGGCGCTCTCGCGGGCGGCCGCCTCCGGGCAGGGCGTGCTGCGCGTGCTCGAGGCGCTCGCCGGGGTGATCCGCGCCGAGCTGTCCTTCCAGGTGGTGGCGATCAACCTGGTTGACGACGCGCGGCAGGAGCTGTGCGCGCTCGTGGTGGAAGGCGACGAGGAGGCGCGCCAGACCCTGCTCGGGACGACCAGCCCCTGGAGCGAGTGGGAAGGCCTCTTGTCGTCGGATGAGCATGTCCGCCGGGGAGCGATCTGGTTGCCGGCCGGCGCCTACGAATGGGATGACGAGCCTTTGTTCTGGACCCCGTCGGCCGCGGCCGCCCCCGATCCGAACGCCTGGCACCCGCACGACATGCTCATGCTGCCGTTGCGCGATGCCTCCGGCGAGGTGCTCGCTTTCGCCTCGCTCGACCAGCCGCTCCACGGACGGCGACCCGACGACTCCGAGCTCGACGTGCTGATGGCCGTCGCCGATCAGGCCGGCCTGGCCGTCGAGCAGGCCAAGCGCCAGGCCGCCGGCGCCGGCGCCGCGCGCGAACAGTCCCAGGAGCTGCGCCTCGCCGCCGTCATGCTGCTGGCCGAGACGCTTGACCTGCGCGACGCCGGCACCGCGCAGCACTCGCGCATGGTGGGCGCCTACGCCCGCCACACCGCCGCGGCACTCGGGCTGAGCGCGGAGCGCGTGGAGCGGATCCACGCCGCCGGCGTGCTGCACGACCTCGGCAAGCTGGGAATCGCCGACGCGATCCTGCACAAGCCGGGCCGTCTGGACGACTTCGAGTGGAAGGAGATCCAGCGCCATCCGGAAATCGGCGCGCGGATCCTCGAGCACGCCGGGCTGTCCGACATCGCCGGCTGGGTCCGGGCGCACCACGAGCGGATCGATGGCTGCGGCTATCCCGGGGGCATCGCCGGCCAGGAGATCCCGCTCGAGGCGCGCATCCTGGCCGTGGCCGATGCCTACGAGGCGATGGTGGCCGACCGCCCCTACCGCGCCGGCATCCCGCCTGCCGCCGCTCGGGAGGAGATCATCCGCTGCTCCGGCACCCAGTTCGATCCGACCGTGGTCGGCGCGTTCCTGGAATCGCTCGACTCGAGCGAGGAGGAGCCGGCCGCCCACCCCGTGGTCCGCGCCGCGTAACCGGCGGCGCCCCCGGCCGAGCAGGGTTCCGCCTCGATCTAGCCCGGCCCCGCGCCGATCTAGCCCGGCCCGGCGTCGATCGCCGCCTGCACGTCCTGGAGGCGGGGCGCTCGCCCGAAGCCGGTGAGCACCCAGGTGGCCCCGGCCTGCGCCCACGGAGCCGTGTCCCCGTCCGGCTCGACCTCCACCACCAGGTCGAACGGCCCCGCGTCGGCGGGTCGCTGTCGCTCGATCTCGGCGGCCAACTCGGCCAGAGCCTCCGGTCCGGGCAGCTCGATCGGGAAGAAGCCGTCCCACCGAAGCGCTCGCGCCAGCGGCCGCCGCTTCGGCCAGCGCCCCGCCACCCAGATCGGGATCCGGGGCTGCTGCACCGGCGGCGGCTCGAACTCGCCGTCCCAGAAGGCGGCCAGGCGGCTCAGCCCCTCGTCGAGCAGGCGCGCCCGCTCGCGCGGCTCGGTGACCTCGCCATACGGCACGAGCTCGGCCGGGTTGTCGCTTCCCAGGCCGACGCCCAGGGTCAGACGGCCGCGGCTCAGGTGGTCGAGCGTGACCGTCTCCCGGGCCAGCTTCTGAACGCGCCGCCGCGACAGCGGGGTGACCATCGGGCCAAGCCGGAGGCGCTCGGTGCTCGCCGCGATCGCGCTCAGCGCCACCCACGGGTCGGCCACCGCCCGGACCGGTGGGCGGTGGACGATGTGGTCCCACAAGAACACCCCGTCCCAGCCGTGCGACTCTGCGCTGCGGGCCAGGTCGACCAGCACGAGCGGATCGACCAGCTCGTCAAAGGGCGCCAGGAACAGGCCGCGCCGCGGGCTCTTCGCGCGGGATGCCTCCGATGTCGAGCTCATCGGCGGAAGCTTGCAGCATCTCGCCGTCGGGCGCCAGCGTGCCGGTCCTCGCCACCTTCGAATAGAAGGCCGCGCTTCGCTTGGGCAGGCGCTGCTGCGTCCCGAAGTCGACGAAATACAGCCCGAACCGGCGCTGATAGCCGCGTGCCCACTCGAAGTTGTCCATCAGCGACCACACGAAGTAGCCGCTCAGGTTGACTCCGTCCTGGATGGCCTGCCAGGCCGCCTCGAAATGGCCGCGCAGGTAGTCCACCCGCTCGGCATCGTTGACGTCGCCGTCCGGCGTGACGTAGTCGTCGGCCGCGCAGCCGTTCTCGGTGATGTACAGCGGCAGCTGCGGCGCTTCGCGATCGAGCGCGAGCAGCGTGTCATGCAGGCCGCGGGGCTCGATCAGCCAGCCCATGTTCGTCCTCGGTAGCTCGGGCGGGGCGTAGTTGACGACGCCGGGATGACCCGGGATCGGGCTCTCGCCGAGGCGCAGATCCTCCCAGTCGCCGAGGCGGACATAGTACGGGCAGTAGTAGTTGACGCCCAGGAAGTCGACCGGCACGCAGATCGTCCGCATGTCGTCGGGTTGGATCAGCCCCGCGGGCGGCAAGAGCTCGGGCCGGGCCGCCGCCGGGTAGGTGCCATGCAACACGGGCTCGAGGAAGATCCGGTTGTGCTCGGCATCGAGGACCGCCGCGGCCTCGAGCGCGTCGTCGCTCGTGGGGCGGACCGGATGCACATCGAGCGAGATGCCGACCGGGACGCGCCCCGGAAGCGCGCTTCGCATCGCCTGCGTGGCCAGCCCGTGGCCGAGCAGGAGGTGGTGGGTCGCCGCGGCGGCCAGCTTGAGGTTCGTCTTGCCGGGCGCGTGGGTCCCCACGCGGTAGCCCTGGTGGGCGGTCTGCTGGGGCTCGTTCAGCGTGATCCACATGGCCACCTGGTCCCCCAGCGCGTGCGCGAGGAGTTGCGCGTATTCGGCGAAACGGTCCGCCGTGTCGCGATTTGCCCAGCCGCCCAGATCCTCGAGGGCCTGGGGAAGCTCCCAGTGATACACGGTGGCCACCGGCATGATCCCGCGTTCGCGCAGGCCCTCGACCAGCGCGCGGTAGTAGTCGAGGCCGGGTTGGTTGACCGGCCCGCGGCCCGTCGGCTGGATCCTCGGCCAGGCCACCGAGAAGCGGTAGCCACCCACGCCGAGCTCGCTCAGGAGATCGAGATCCTCCTCGAGGCGGTGATACGAATCGCATGCGACATCGCCCGTGTCGCCGCCGTGCGTCTTGCCGGGAGTGTGGCTGAACGTGTCCCAGATCGACGGACCTCGGCCGTCCTCGTTGACCGCGCCCTCGATCTGGTAAGCCGACGTCGAGGCCCCCCAGAGAAAGCCCGGTGGAAACCGGCGCGGCGCATGGGCGCCCGCGCCTGATGTCCCAGTCATGTCTTCTCCTTCGAATTGAAAGATTGGAGCGCGAGAAATGCGCCCGCTTCCCGCGATGAGAGGAGGCACGGGAAGCGGGCGCTTTGCGCGAGGGCTAGCTCGTGGGCTTCAGGTGCAGGATCACGACCTCGTTGGTCGGTGCGTTCGGGCTACCCGACTCATACGGGTTGCTCGCCGACGGCCAGCCGGTGAACTTGCCCGTGTTGTACTCGTCGAACACGACTCCGTAGACGGTGGGGATGATCGGCAGGTTCTGAGCCACGTACTGCTCGATCGGTGCCACGTCCGCCTGCTGGTCGGCGACGGTGTTCGCCTGCGCGAGCTTGTTCAGCATCGCGTCGACGTTCGGGTCCTTCAGCCGCTCGAAGTTGCCGGCCGCGTTGTTGGTGACCAGGGCGCTGTTCAGCCAGCTGTTATAGAGCTGGTAGGGCGAGACGCTGGTCTGGGACCAGTGCGAGGTCATCTGCATGTTCCCGGTCGCGATGTCCGAGGACCAACCGGTCACCGACTGACCGACGAAGCTCGCGTCGATCCCGGCCTTGCGCAGCCACCCGGCGATCATCTGGTCGCCGGTCGCGTAGTCGCTGAACGACGATGGGTTGGTGATCTCGATCGTCAGCTTCTGCCCCGATGGGGTGCGGAACAGGCCGTCGGACCCCATCTTGTAGCCGGCCTGCTGGAGCACCTGCTTGGCGCCAGCGATGTCAGAGTGCTGGTTGAGGGTCAGGTTCGCCACCGCTGGCGACAGGAACTGCTGGAAGATCGGCAGCGTGAGCCCCGACGCGTTCTGCACCGGGGGCTCGATGCCGCCCTCCGCCTGCTGGCTCAGCGCGGTGCGGTCGATGGCCAGGCTGATCGCCTTGCGCACGGCCAGCTGGTTGGTCGGGAACTTCGTCACGTTCGGCATCAGGCTGTTGGTCTGAATCGGCACGAACCACGTGTGGTGGGTCGGGTGGCCGTTGACGAACACCTGCTGCACACCCGGGATGAAGTTGCCCGCCCACTGCAGCTGATCGGTCTGCAGCGCGGCCAGCGCGGTGTTGGCCGATGCGTAGGTCGGGAACTGGACCGTGCCGACGGCCGGCTTCCCGCCCCAGTAGGACGGGTTTGCCTTCAGCGTGACGCCCTGCGAGGAGAACTGCGAGACGGTGTACGGCCCGCTGCCGACCGGGTTCGGATCGGCAAACTTGCCGGGATCGCCCACCTTGCTCCAGATCGACTCCGGAACGATGTACGTCTGGGCCGCGATGTTCTGCAGGTTGGCGTACTGGGGCGTGGCGAAGTTCAGCGTGACCTGGTTGCCGCTCGAGGTCACGCTCGTGGTCGCCAGACCCGTCGTGTTGACGTCCGGGTACTTCTTGATCATGTTGAACGTGAAGGCGACGTCAGCCGCGGTCATCGGCGTGCCGTTTGACCACTTGACGCCCGGGCGAATCGTGAACGTGAGCGTCTTGCCGCCGTTGGACCAGCTGTACGCGGTGGCCAGGAAGTTGTAGTACTGGCCGGGCTTGATCGCGTTGGCCTGGAGCAGCGGCTCATAGACCAGCGACGTGGCGCCGAGCAGCGACGCCGCCGACGACTGGATGTACGGGTTGAAGTTCTGGGTGATCGCGTTCTGCTGGCTTGACTCCACCGTCAGGACGGCGTTGCTGTTGCCCGAGCTCGCGGCGTTCTTGGCGCTCACCGTCGAGCTGTTGCTGTGCGAGCTGCCTCCGCAGGCGGCAAGCACCGCGGCGGTGCCGAGCACCGCGCAGACGGCCAGCAGGCGTTGTGGGTTGATTCGGCGTCTCATGGAAGAGCACCTCTCTCTCTGATAAAAGACTCGTGTCGCGTATGTAGACATTCACGTTCCTGGTGCGTGCCAGGTTTCGTGTCGCGTATGTGGACGGTCACGTGCCCCCGGGTGAGGCCGGGGGTGCGGGCTTTAAAGAGGTCCGTGACGGACCCTTCGCCCGCGCGATCGACGGGACGATCACGTCATCGCTCGATCCTCCCTTCGCCGCTGGAGCTGTCGGCCGAAGGCCTCGGGATCGGGCGCGGACTCGATCAGCAATCGGGTATAGGCATGGGCGGGCGTCTGCGTGACCTGCTCGGCCGGGCCGCGCTCGACGATCTCGCCGTCGTGCATCACGAGGATCTCGTCGGCGAAGTAGCGCGCCGACGCGATGTCGTGCGTGATGTAGAGCACGGCGAGGTCGAGCCGGGCCCGGAGCTCCTCGATCAGGTCGAGCATCTCGAGCCGGATCGACACGTCGAGCATCGACACCGGCTCGTCGGCCAGCAGCACGCCCGGAGAGGCGGCCAGCGCGCGGGCGATCGCCACGCGCTGGCGCTGGCCGCCGGAAAGCTCGTGTGGATAGGCGTCGCGGAACTGCTCGGGTGGAGACAGCCGAACCTGCTCGAGCAGCCTGTCGAGCTCGGCCTGGGTCGGCGCGCGTCCCGTGCGCTGCTGGTGCAGGCTCAGCGCTCGCGTCAGCTGATAGCGCACCGTGTGCAGCGGGTTCAGCGACGCGAAGGGATCCTGGAAGACCATCTGCACCGCGCCCTTGTAGGCGCGGAAGCCGCGGCGGGCCGCCGGTTCGATCGGCTTGCCCTCGAGCAGGATCTGTCCGCCCGAACGGCGCTCCTGTCCGGCCAGCATGCGCGCGACCGTGGTCTTGCCAGATCCGCTCTCGCCGACCAGCGCGGTGATCGTGCCGCGGCGAAGCCCAAGAGAGACTTCGCGAACGGCGTCGACGCTCGTGTGACGCCCGAGCCGGTACCGCTTGCTCAGCTCGACCGCCTCGAGCGCGACGGCACCTTCGCTCGCGGGGCGGGCCTCCGCCTGGGCCGACGGCGCCGTGGCCTCCGCGGTGGCCGCGTTTACGAATGGGCACGCCGTGACGTGGTTGGGCTCGAGCGGCGCCAGCGACATGTCGATCGTCGCGCACGCATCGGTGGCGAAGCCACACCGGGGCCTGAACGGGCAGCCGATCAGCGCACCGCGCAGATCCGGAGGCGAGCCTGGGATGCCGGACAGCTTGACCCGCGGTCCTTGGAGCCGCGGGAACGACGTGAGCAGGCCCTTCGTATACGGATGAGCGGCGCGCAGGTGGATCTGCTCGCGCGTGCCGGCTTCGACGAGCCTCCCGGCGTACATGATCGCCACGCGGTCGGCGATCTCAAGCAGCAGCGACAGGTCGTGGGTGATGAACAGGACCGAGAAGCCCAGGCGCGACTTGAGGTCGAAGATCTCGGCCAGGATGTCGCGCTGAACCACCACGTCGAGCGCGGTGGTGGGCTCGTCCATGATCACGACCTCGGGGTCGGCGGCGAGGGCCATCGCGATCATCACGCGCTGGCGCATCCCGCCCGAGAGCTCGTGGGGGTAACTCATGAGGCGGGTGCGGGGGATCCCGACCATCTCGAGCAGCTCGACGATCCGATCCTGGCGCTGCTCGCGGCTGAGTGGCAGGTGCGCGCCGAGTGCATCGAGGAGCTGGTCTCGCACGCGGAGCACCGGGTTAAGCGAGTTCATCGCGCTCTGGAACACGATCGCGATCTCCCGCCAGCGGAGCGCTCGAAGCTGTGCGGGGTTGGCGCCGAGCACGTCGACGGACTCCACGCCGGCGCGCCGCCCGCGGTAGGTGACGCTGCCTCCGGTGATGACGGCCGGTGGGCGAAGCAGCCTGATCGCGCCGTACGCCAGCGTCGACTTGCCGCAGCCGCTCTCCCCGGCCAGGCCCACGACCTCGCCCCGGTGAAGGGTTAGGTCGACGCCGCGCACCGCCCGGACGTCCGCCCCGCTCGTGCGATAGGCGATCGACAGGTCCTTGATCTCCAGGACGGGTTCGCGCAGCTCCGAGCCCGCGGTGACCGGGACCGGCACGCTCGCCTCGCGGGGTTCGACGCCGGCACTCATTCGTCGCCTCCCGGTTCGTCGATGAGCACCGGAGTGGGATCGGACGGCCGCCAGATGCGGCGCCCGACCTTGAGCCTGCCGGCCGTGCGCAGACGCGGGTTGCCGAGCTCGTCGAGTCCGAAGTTGAGCAGGACCAGGCTCATGCCGAGCAGGGCGACGCACACGCCGGGCGGCACGTACCACCACCAGGCGTTCAGCTCGACGGCGTTGCCGTTCTGCGCCCAGTAGAGCATCGTCCCGTAGCTCCAGGTGGACAGATTCGAGACGCCCAGGAAGGCGAGCGCGACCGAGGTCAGGATCGCGTAGAGGACGGTTCCGACGAAGCTCGCCGCGATCAGCCCGATCTCGTTGGGAAGGATTTCGAAGAAGATGATTCGCCGGGTGTTCTCGCCGGACTCACGCGCGGCGGCCACGAAGTCGCGTCCGCGCAGCGACAGCGTCTGCGCGCGGATCACCCGCGCCCCCCACGGCCAGCCGAGCACGCTCAGCACGATCGCAGTGGGCAGCTCGCCGGTGTGGGGGAGGTAGCCGAGGATCACGACGAGCAACGGCAGCGCCGGCAGAACCAGGAACACGTTGGCCAGCAGCGAAAGGCCCTCGTCGGGCAGCCCGCCGAGAAAGCCGGCCGAGGTTCCGATCACCACAGACAGGGTCGTGGCGATCAGCCCGGTGAGCAGCCCGAGCACGACCGTCGAGCGCGTCCCGGCGAGCAGCTGCGAGAGCACGTCCTGTCCGGTCGCGGTGGTGCCGAGCAGGTGTGAGGCGGTCGGCGCCATGGGAAGCGCCTGGCCGGGAATGCTCGCCGACGGGTCGTAGGGCGCGATCGAAGGACCGATGATCGCGACCAGGATGAACAGGCCGAGTATTGCCGCCCCCACCTGGGCCTTGGGCGGAAAGCGGCGCAGCGCGTCGCCCCGGCGCTTGACGATGACGGCGGCGGCCTCGGCGCTGCCGCTGGAAACCGGGTCGGTGGGGGTCGCGAGCGCGGACATCAGTACGCGCCCCTGGTCCGCGTCCGCGGATCGGCGAAGAAGTAGACGATGTCGGCGATCAGGCAGGCGGCCAGCACAGAGAGCGAGATCACCAGGAAGATGCCCTGCAGCAGCGGGAAGTCGTCGGACGTAACCGCGTTGTAGAGGGTCAGGCCGACGCCCGGATAGGAGAAGACGATCTCCATGACCAGGGCGCCGGCCACCACGAAGCCGAGTGAGAGGGCGAATCCGGCCACGTTGGGGAGGATCGCGTTACGGGCCGCGTAGGTGAACATGACTCGGCGCGGCGACAGTCCCTTGGCCTGGGCCACCAGCACGTAGTCCTCGGAGATCGTCGTGATCATCATGTTGCGCATCTGCAGCATCCAGCCGGCCATCGAGGTCAGCACGATCGTGAGCGCGGGCAGGAACGAGTGGTAGGCGGCGCTCGAGATGAACGACCAGTTCCATCCCGGCGAGGTATTCAGGCTGTAGCCCTGGCCGAACGGGAACAGGCCCCAGCTCACCGCGAACAACTGGATGACGACCAGCGCGAGGAAGAAGTAAGGAGTGGCCTGCAGGAACGTGAAGGCCGGCATCAACCGATCGAGCCAGCCGCCGCGCCGCCACGCGGTGAGGATTCCCAGCAGCGTGCCCAGCGCGAAGCTGATGATCGTCGCCATGCCGACCAGGATCAGCGTCCACGGCAGTGTCTGGGCGATCACGGTCGTGACCTTGCTCGGGTACATGCTCGTCGACAGGCCGAGGTTCCCGTGCGCCAGGTTGCCCAGATAGGAGAAGTACTGGCTGATCAGGCTGCCGTGGGTGTGGGTCCCGAACTCCGCCTCGAGCGCCTTGAGCGACGACGGGTCGAGCTGGGGAAACTTCGCCAGCATCGCGTTCACCGCGTTGCCCGGCAGGACGCGCGGGATCGCGAAGTTGACGGTGATCGCCACCCAGGCTGCAACGACGTAAAACGTCAACCGCCGGGTGATGAACCACATAGCCTGCTCGCTCCTCTCGGTCCGCGGGGTGGCCTCGGCTTTATACTGACTGCCCTCGGCGATGAAAACGCTACCGGAACTGTTTCGGCTGTGTCAAGGTTGTGTTCTACGGATTTAACCGGAATTTTGCGGCGAACTGGCTGTGGTATGGCCGTAATCTTGCTTGTAACGTTTCGGAGATCGTGATTCAATACGTCACATGAGTTCCACGACACGCCCCTCGAACGGTCGCAGCAGCCGCCTCACGATCCGGCAGGTGGCCGACCTGGCCGGCGTGTCGACGGCGACCGTCTCGCGCGTGATCAACGGCCGCGCCGAGGTCTCTGACCGGGCCCGGGAAGCCGTGCTGCGCGTCGTGCGCGAGCACGGCTACAGCACCAACCGCACGGCGCGGGGCCTGTCGGCCGGGCGCACAGGCCTGGTCGGCGTGACCACGCCGGTTGTGCACCACTCCTACTTCGCGGTGATCCTCGACGGCGCCGGCGAGGCGCTCTACGAGCAGGACATGCGGATGGTCCTGTGCCCGACCCACCACGAGCACGATCGCGAGGTGTCGCTGCTCGAGCGCCTGATGGAGGGCACCACCGACGGCGCGCTGCTGATCCTCCCCGAGGAGTCGCCCGACGAGCTCGCCGCCCTGCACGAGCACGGCTACCAGTTCGTGATCGCCGACCCGTTGCGGCAGCTCGACGAACGCGTTCCCACCGTGTCGGCGGCGCATTCGTCGGGGTCGGGCGCGGCGGTCGAGCATCTGCTCTCGCTCGGCCATCGGCGGATCGCCGCGATCACCGGGCCACGCGGCTGGATCGCCACCGAGGAGCGCCTGCGCGGCTACCGCGGGGCGCTGGCAGCCGCCGGCGTGATGCCCGAACCGGAGCTCGTGGTCGAATCGAACTTCCACGCCGAGGGCGGCGTCGAGGCGGCACTGTCGCTGCTCGACCTACCCGATCCGCCCACCGCCGTCTTCGCCTTCAACGACATGCTGGCGATTGGGGTCATGCAGGCGGCCCGCGTGCGCGGGCTGCGCGTGCCCGAGGACCTGTCCGTGGTTGGGTTCGATGACACCTTCGAGGCGTCGATCGTCACCCCCATGCTCACCACCGTTCGCCAGCCGCTGGCCGAGATGGGACGGATGGCGGTGAACCTGCTCGTCCGCCAGCTCCAGAACCAGCGGATCGAGGCGTTGCACGTGCAGCTCGAGACCAAGCTCGTCGTGCGCGAGTCGACCGCTCCTCCTTCCCGGTAGGCACGACGGGCCTGAGCCCGTCCGGGCGCCGCTTGACCCGACCCTGAGAATCGCGTGGTTCCGGCAGGCCGCGGTCCCTCTACGGGCTTCGGCGCGAGGACCGCCCGCCGCCGAGGAACGACTCGACGAACTCCGGACTCGCTCCGAGCTCGGCGGGCGTGCCCTCCATCACGAGCTGACCGCCGCCCATCACGTAGGTGCGATCCGAGATCTCGAGCACGGCGCGGGCCCGCTGCTCGACGACCAGGACCGAGGCGCCGGTGGTGGCCAGCCGGCGCACGTGCTCGCCGAGCACCGACGTGGCGAGCGCGGGGGCCAGGTTCGCGGTCGGCTCGTCGAGCAGGACGAGCGCCGGCTCGAGCATCAGGGCCCGGCCCATGGCCAGCATCTTGCGCTCGCCGCCGCTCAGCTTGCCGGCGCGCCGGCTCAGCATCGCGTTCAGGCGGGGGAACACCTCGAGGACGTGGGCGATCCGGCCGGGCACCTCGCGCGCTCCCAGCAGGTAGCCACCCATCTCGAGGTTCTCGCGCACGGTCAGGGGCCCGAACACGTCGTCGACCTGGGGCACGTAGCCGACGCCGATGCGGGCCACGTTCTCCGACGGCCAGCCGGTGACGTCCTCGTCGCCCACCAGCACGCGGCCCGACATGATCTCGACCAGACCGACGATCGCCTTGAGCAGGGTGCTCTTGCCCGAGCCGTTGGGGCCGACGATCGAGACGACCTCGCCGGGCGACACGGTGATCGAGACGCCGTGGACGACCGGACTGCGCTCGTAGCCGGCGGTCAGCTCGACCGTTCGCAGCTCGATGCCGCCCACCGGATGCTCGATCAGCGCCACGGTCGCGTCGCGCTCAGCCGACAAGGTAGGCCTCCACGACCTCCTCCTTGGCGCGGAGCGTCTCCATCGTCCCCTCGGCCAGCACCCGCCCCTCGGCCATCACGATCACCGGGTCGCAGAACTCGTCCATGATCGAGAGCTCGTGCTCGACCATCACCACGGTCATGCCCGCCTCGCACAGCGCGACCAGGCGCATGCCGATCTGATGGGCCAGCCGCGGGTGGACACCGGCCATCGGCTCGTCGAGCAGCAGCACGTCGGGCTGCGCCATGAGCGCCCGCATGATCTCGACCATCCGGCGCTGGCCGCCGCTCAGGTCACCGGCATAGCGGTCGGCCAGGTCGAGCAGGCCGAAGCGGTCGAGCATGGCCTTCGCCTGCTCGACCGCCTCTCGTTCCTGCGCACCCCAATACCGGCGACCCAGCAGCGCGCCCTTGACGCTGTCCCCACGCTGGTCGGGAATCGCCGACAGCAGGTTCTCGATCACGGTCAGGCGTTTGAACTCGCTCGCCAGCTGGAAGGTGCGGACCAACCCCAGGCGGGCACGCCGGTAGGCGGCCAGTCCCGTGATGTCCTCGTCGCGGAAGCTGATGATTCCCTCGGTGGGTTTGAGGGTGCCCGCGAGCATCGCCAGTGTCGTGGACTTGCCGGCGCCGTTGGGGCCGATGATCCCGGTCAACCGGCCACGCTCGAACGACATCGACACATCGTCGACCGCGCGCACGCCCTCGAAGCTGCGGGTGAGGCCCGAGCAACGGAGGATCACCCGGCCCGGGAACGGCTCGCGCGGGGTGATGATCGCGGTGGCGAGGCCGGGAGGCAGGTCGACGTCGGGCCGCCGGTCGGCGTCGCGCGGCGGGTCGGCGTCGGGCGGCCGGTCCGCGGCGCGCGGCGGGTCGGCGTTCGCCTCGGGCGCGGCGAACCGCCCGGGGCGCTTGCCCACGATGACACGTCGTCGCTCGGGCAGGATCCCCTGCGGCCTGAACCACAGGAACAGCACGATCAGCAGGCCGATCACCACCCACTGCAGCGCCGGGACCAGGTCCGGGTTGTTCGCGTTCGCGGGTATGTAGCGCGTGGCCTCCTCGAAGGTGACCGGCACGAGGATCGCGCCGAGCGCCGCCCCGCGGTGGTTGCCGAGGCCGCCGATGATCACCGCGGCGAACAGCACCACGGTCTCGGCGTAGCCCCACGCCTGCGGGTCCCACAGGTTGATGAACCCGACCAGCACGCCTCCGGACAGGCCGGCGATGGCGCCGCCGATGACCAGCGACGAGGTGCGAAGCGCGCGCAGGTTCTTGCCCAGCGAGTCCGCCACCAGGTCGTTGTCGCGCATCGCGCGCAGGGAGCGGCCGTAGGGCGACTCGGTCATGCGGACGACGAAGCGGTAGGTGAGGAACGCGAGGATCAGCGCGACGATCCCGTAGAACCACTGATAGTCGACCCCCTGCGGGTTGATCGCGTCCTGGAGCGGTGCGGGCACGAGCGAAAGGCCCGCGGCGCCGTTCACCAGCGGCTTGTAGTTGGTGACGAGCAGGTTGAACATGACCGCGGTCACGAGCAGCCCGACCGCCGCGAAGTCGCCCCGCAGCCGCTTTCCCACCACCAGCGCGAACGGCACCGAGATCAAGCCGCCGATCAGCGCCGCGCCGATCCACGGAAACGGGAACGGCAGGTTCAGCCCGCCGAGATAGGACTGGAAGCCGCCGTTGGCGGAGTCGGACGGCAGGGACAGGACGGCGGCGGCGTAGGCGCCGGCCGCCTGGAAGATGATGAAGCCGAAGTTGGTGATCCCGGCGATGCCGAACTGCTGGCTGAGGCCCAGGCAGGCGATCGCGTCGACGCCCGCGTAGACCAGGATCGTGGTGATGTAGTAGACCATTCGCCGGCGTCAGGCCTGCGCCCCGAGCAGCCCGCTCGGGCGCAGGGCGAGCATCGCGATCAGGATCAGGAACGCCACCACGTCCTTGTAGTCGGACACGATGATCGAGGCGCTGACCTCGGTGGCGAGTCCGATCACGAGCGCGCCGAGCATCGCGCCGTACGGCTCGCCCGGACCGCCGAGGAACACCGCGGCGAGGATCAGGACCAGGAACAGGTCGGTGCTGGTGGCGCCGAACGTCCCCGAGTCGAGCGCGAACACCACGCCGGCCAGGCCGCACAGGGCGCCGGTGATCAACCAGGTGATCGTGACGACGTGGCCGGTTCGGATGCCGCAGTTGCGGGCCAGGTTGCGGTTGGCCGCGGTGGCGCGCATCGCCTTGCCGAGCCGGGTGTAGCGGATCAGGATGTGGACGCCCAGCATCACGACGATGCTGAGCGCGATGATCACCAACTGCACGACGGTCAGGTTGAGGCCGAGCGGTGTGACCGTCGCCCCCTGGCTCGCGCGGTAGGACACGTTGGTCGGTCCGGCCAGCGCCTGGGTGCCGAACACCAGAATGAGCGTCATGCCGAGCGACACGATCACCATCCCGATCGGGGACGTCCCCTTTCTCTGGAAGGGGGTGTAGATGAAGTTGTTGAGGATCACCGACAGCAACGCGCCCGCGGCGATGCCCGCGAGCGCGCTGATCCAGATCGAGACGCCACGCTCGTTGACCGCGTAGGCGGCGTAAGCCGAGACGATCATCACCCCGCCGTAGGCCAGGTTGAGCACATTGGTCACGGCGAACTGCAGGGTGAACCCGACCGACGCCACCGCGAGCACCGCCGCGGTGACGAGTCCGAAGCCGATCGATTCGACGAAGACGCTCACGTCATCGGCGGCCCGGAGAGCGATTGGCTATAGCTACAGACATATATATAGATATATAGGCATACCTATAGCCCGAGCGCGCGGAGCTGGGCGGTTGGGATGTTCGCGGCGACGTTGACCTGACCCTGTGGGCTGTAGGTGTCGACCTGGAAGATGCCCGTCGAGTCGTGGTAGGCATCGAAGCTGGTCGGCCCGCCGGGCCCGATGTAGCGGATCGCCTTGCCCGCCTTGAGCGCCGCGGCACCCTGGGCGAACGAGTAGACGTTCTCGGCCCCGGGCGCCCCGTTGCCGATCGTCTGAATGCAGGGCTTGAACACCGTTGGGTTGGTGCTCTTGCACTGGATCATGGCCAGCGCGGCCAGGTTGATCCCGTCGTACAGGTGAACCGCGCCCGGCGCGGTCAGGTACGTCGAGAAGTCACCGGTTTGCCCGACCTTGCCCTTTTCGGCGTAGATCGCCTTGGAGAACGCGCTGAATGCCGGCCCGCTCGTCTCGGTGACCAGGTTGTCGGCCCAGAAGTCCGGCGCGAGGTTGCTCGCGCCGACCGCGGCAGTGACCGACTTGAACCAGTCGGGCGAGATCGTCGCCGAAGTCCCGATCACCGGCGGAAGCTTGCCGCCGTTCAGCTGCTTGACCTCGGAGAGGAATGCAGCCTCCGGCGGCCCGAGCGCCTCGGTGAGGATCACGTCGGGCTTCGCCGCCACGATCTTGGCCGCCTCGGTGCGGAACGTGGTTGCGTTCAGGTCGAGCGTCTGGTTGGCCACCAGCGTGTCACCGGCCGTCTTGATCGCCGCGATCGCCGGCTGGATGAATGTCTGGGACCCGATGTCGTTGCCGAAGGCCAGCGCGATCCGCTTGTAGTGGCGCATGTTGTTGGCGATCCAGATCATCGCGTAGGACTCCGACAGGTCGGGTGGGACCAGCCGGTAGAAGTAGGGGAACTTGACGTGGTCGAACTCGGACTGGCCGGTCATGCAGAACGACACCGTCTTGTCGGCGGTGAAGATCGGCACGACGGAGGCGGCCTCGTCCGAAGTGCAGCCGATGATCAGGGCGAGGTTCGAGGTCGAGGCGTACATCTGGCGCACGGCCGGCACGGCGTCGGCCGGATCGCCGCGGGTGTCGACCGCCTTGCACTTGAACTTGTGCCCCAGCGCCCCGCCGGCGGCGTTGATCGCGCTGGTCGCGGCGTCGCAGGAGACGAGGTAGGTCGGGCCGAGCGCCGCGTCGGGTCCGGTGAACGGCGCCACGTCGGCGACGGTCAGCGTGGCGCCCGACGGGGCGCTCGACGCGCTCGCGCCTCCGCCTCCGCCTCCACCTCCGCCTCCGCCGCTCGAGCTCGAGCCGCAGCCGGCGGCGGCCAGGGCGATGAGCGAGGCGAGCGCCACCGGCCATGCGAGCCGGTGTCGGTTTGTCAACTTGAACATCTTCTCCTCCTCTCGGGACCATGTGGCCCCACGACTAGAACGTCGCTCCTGCCTTGACCGGCGGGTGCCAGGGCCACCCGGATCTCCCGTCGCGGTCCTCGTCGACCACGCGGTTGGCGATGCGCCCGACGCCCTCGACGGTGATCTCGAGCGTGTCGCCCGCCTGGAGCCAGACCGGCGGCTGGCGGGCGAACCCGACGCCGCCCGGCGTCCCGGTCGCGATCACATCCCCCGGCCTGAGCGTCGTGAACGACGACAGGAACTCGATCGTGCGCGGGATGTCGAAGATCATCTGCGAGGTGCGCGCGGACTGCATGACCTCGCCATTCAGCATCGTCGTGAGCTGGGTGTCGGACACGTCGGCCTCGTCGGGCGTGACCAGCTCGGGCCCGATCGGCATCGTGCCGTCGAAGTTCTTGCCGGCCGTCCACTGCGAGGCCGCGCGCTGCCACTCGCGCGCGGTTCCGTCCATGCACACGACGAATCCGGCGATTGCGGCGGTCGCTTCGTCGGCGGGGATGTAGCGGCCGCCCCGGCCGATCACCACGCCGAGCTCGCCCTCGTAGTCGAACCGCTCGCTGAGGGCCGGCTTGACGAGATCGCCGTAGGGCGCCGCGACCGAATCGCCGCCCCGTACGAACACCTCGGGCCAGGTGGTCGGCGGTCGGCCGCCCTCGGCGGCGTGATCGGCGTAGTTGACCCCGAGGCAGAGGATCCTCCGGGGGGCCGGCACCGCGGGCCCGAGCGCGGACTCCTCGATCGCGCTGCCCTCTCGCTCGGCGGCCCGCCTGACCAGCTCCCAGGCCTCGGGTGAATCGCCTGCGAGCAGGCCGGCGAGGCTGGCCAGGTCATTCCGGCCGGTGGCGCGGGCCACGTCGACGTAGCCGTCCGCGCCGCGCACGTGCAGCCGTGGCCCCTGGGGAGTGTTCACGGTCGCGAGTCTCACCGGCCCGCCTCGTGGGCTCGGGCAGCACGCGGGGTCTCCCGCCCGGGAGTCATCACCTCGGTCACTCGTCCTCTCCTCCTCTGACCGGCCTACGACCCTGCTGTGACATATCGGTGGGCACTGGTCCGATTAGTCAGATTGGTCGAACCGTAGCGACGCACGTGCGGGGCGTCAAATGAAGGTTGTGTTGGTTTTCTTGCGACGCGGATTGGTAGGATTGGTTGCCGTGTCCTCGTCTTCGCTATCCCGCCCACCGGCCTACACCGAGGAGCTGGCGGAGCTGATCCTCGAGCGCTGCTCGGCGGGTGCGTCCGGGCCGGGAGCCAAGTTGCCGACCGAACGCAGGCTGGCCGCCGACCTGGGCGTGACGCGGACGATGGTCCGCCACGCGCTCGCCCTGCTCGAGGCGCGGGGACGGGTCTCGCGCGAGGTGGGCCGGGGGACGTTCCTCCGCGGGGGCCCCGTCCGGCCGACCGCGTCCCGGGCCGACCGCGAGCCCGCGCGATCAGACGACGTCGGCCCGGCGGACGTGATGGCCGCCCGGCGTCTGATCGAGCCGCAGGTCCTGCCGCTCGTGGTCGCGTGGGCCACGGCGCGCGACTTCGACGAGATGCGCCGCTGCCTGGCCGGCGGCGCCCGAGCGCAGAGCTACGACGAGTTCGAGGTGTGGGACTTCGCGCTGCACCATGCGATCGTGGCGGCCAGCCGCAACCCGCTGCTTGT
Organism: uncultured Solirubrobacterales bacterium; assembly: GCA_963811135.1. Classification (GTDB taxonomy): domain Bacteria; phylum Actinomycetota; class Thermoleophilia; order Solirubrobacterales; family Solirubrobacteraceae; genus Palsa-465. The sequence goes on from CAWEQG010000020.1 coordinate 225,672, forward strand.
GGCCATGTACGAAGAGGTCGAGCGCGCGCGCCAGGGCGCGCTGTGGGGCAGCCTCAAGCGCAGCAACGACTCGCGGGAGCGCCGGCTCGCCTACCACCACGACCACGAGCAGCTCGTCGATGCGCTCGGCGCCCGCGAGCTCCAGCGCGCCGTCGCGGTGATGGACGCGCACCTCGCGCGGGTCGAGGCCAATCTGCTGGGGGCTGCCGGGGCGGCTTGACGGTCCGCGTTACGGGCGGACGAACGCGGCGTGATTCTGTCGCGCGGCCCGGGTGGCCGAGGCAGCCGGCGTCCGAGCCCGGGGCTAGCGCCGGGCGTCCGAGCCCGGGGCTAGGCTCGACGACCTCGTGATCGGCGCGACGGTCTTCGATTGGCTCTATCACGCCGCGCGCTGGACCTGGCACGACCCGGATGGCTACAACTTCATCAGCGGCCCGCTGGCCGACATCACCCTCATCGGGGCGGGTACGCGATCGTTCGGCGCCACAACTGTCACGCAAAGGGCTGCCTGCGCATCGGGCGTCACGCCGTCGCCGGAACGACGTACGTCGTCTGCCGCAAGCACCATCCAGATGAAAGCCCGACCGCCGAGGAGATTCTCGCCGCACATGCGGCGCATCGGCGGGCGCTGCAGGAGGTCCGAGCGACAGCCTCGGCAGCGGTGCGCGATGTCACGGAGGCCGCGCATGACGTTGCCGCCGACGTGCACGAGGTGGCCGAGGACATCCACGAGGCCGAGCAAAGAGAGGGACCGCCCGAGGCGTGACGGGGACCGACCCAGCGCCGGCGGTTGCCCCTAGGGATGCACGACCGCGGCGTAATCCGGCGAGCCGTCGGCGGCGGCCGGAATGAAGTCCATCCCGTCGGGTATGTGCAGGAGCCCGGGCGCGGTGCCGTGGACGTCGGTGTGGCCGTACTGCCAGACGATGCGGCGGGTCCGGGGGTCGATCACGACGATCCGGTCGCGGAAGTCGTCGTTGACCGCGATGTCGCCGTTGGGGAGCGCCATGGCCAGCGACGGATGGTCCAGGCGGCCGTAGCCACCGCTGGGCCCGTAGCGCCATAGGACGTTGCCGTGGTGGTCGACGATCAGGACGTGTCCGGGGCTCGAGTAGTCGGCCAGGAGGATCCGGCCACCGGGGAGCGGCTGGGGATCCGACGGGTAGGCGATCGGCGCCTGGAAGGCGAACTGCAGCTGCCCGCTCGCGCTGATGCCGTCGATCCAGCTGCCCGGGATCTCGCTGACCAGGACTCCGCCGCCGGGAGTCGGCGTGTCGCCGTTGACCGGACCGAACGCGTTCGGCGGGTCGTGGTGGCAGTCGCCCGAGTGGCCCAGCTGGCGCACGATCGCATGGGCGCGCACGAACAGGATCCGGCAGTTGTAGGCGTCGGCCACCGTGAATGACCCGTCGGGCAGCTGGTAGGCGTCGTCGGGGGTGTTCAAGTGGGTCGCGTCCGATCCGACCTCGCCGGGGTGGCCGAACAGGAGGGTGAGCGCGTGATCGGCGATTCCGATCTCGACGATCGCGTGGTTGTCCTCTTCGTTGGCGATCAGTGCCTGGCCGCCGGGCTCGACGAACGTGTCGTCGTTGTAGAACAGGTGGTGGCCGGCTGCCAGGTCCGCGCCGCTCGGGTAGCGGAAGACGATCCGCCGCTGCGGATCGACGATCAGGATCCGGTTGTTGCCGCGGTCGGCGATCAGCAGGTAGCCCGGCAGGCCGGTGAGCCGTGAGGCCTTCTGGTACGCGGCCGCCGTTCCCGGCTGGAGCCCCACGACGTTGCGCGGGGCCCACAGCGCGGCGAGCCCGCCGTAGCGCGCCGGCGCGATCGGGCCGCCCGGAACGATCGGGAGGCGCCGCGGGCGCGACTTGATCGCGCGCGCGTCACCCGCCGCGCGCGTGGTCTGCGCGTGATCGGAGCCGCCACCGGACGCGGCGACCACGACGACCACGAACACGGCGATCAGGAACACGGTCGCCGCCACCCGGCGCTCACGTCGCACGCGGGCTCGCTTGGCCGCCGCTCGTCGCTCCAGACGCTCGGCCTGACGAGGGTCGGGCACCACGCGGGGCGAGGATAGTCGCCGCCGCCGTCATGAGAAGATCCCCATGTGGAGGACGGCACGACCACGACGCGGCTGGACCCCGACACCGCCGAGCGGTTCCTGGCGCTGCGCCGCCAGCTCGGGGTGAGCTCGTTCGGGATAAACCAGATCGTGCTCCAGCCGGGGCAGCGCGGCCGGATCCATCGCCACAAGCGCCAGGAGGAGGTGTACGTGGTGCTCGAGGGAACGCTCACGTTGGTGCTCGAGGATTCGCCAACCGATCTCGCGCAAGGCGAGTTGATCCGGGTGGCGCCGCAGGTCCGCCGCCAGCTGGTCAACCTGGGGCCGGGCCGGCTCGTGCTGCTGGCGCTCGGTGGCGCGGGCGAGCACCAGGGCCGGGACGGCGAGGCGTTCCCGTCCTGGGCCGACGAGCAGCCGGTGTCGCCCCAGGAGCTCCCGTTCCCGCCCGATCTGGAACCGGGCGAGCTGCGGTCGTGACCGCGCTGCATCCGACCGCCGCCCGGTTCGCGGAGCGGCTGCACGCGCTCGGGCTCGACGTCTCCGTCCAGATGCTTCCGGATTCGACGCGCACCGCGGTCGAGGCGGCCGCCGCGGTCGGCTGCGAGGTCGGGCAGATCGTCAAGTCGCTGGTGTTCGTGCGCGACGAGGAGCCGGTGATGGTGCTGTGCGCCGGCGACCGCCGGGTAGCGGCCGAGCGGCTGGGCCTGCGCTCGGCCACCGCCGAGGAGGCGCGCGCCGGCACCGGCTTCGCGATCGGCGGGATCCCGCCACTCGGGCACGACCGGCCGCTCGAGACGCTGATCGATTCGTCGCTGCGCCGGTTCGCCACCGTGTGGTGCGCGGCGGGAACGCCGTACGCCGTGTTCGAGGTCGAGACCGACGCGCTGATCGCCGCGATCCCGGGCGGCGTCGTGCTCGACGTCTCCTAGGCGGCGCGTAGCCAGGACCTCCGCCGGCGCGTAGCCCGGACCTCCGCCACCGGCGCGGCGCCACGATCGCGCACTTGCCCGCGCATCCAAGGGTCACAACTCCGCACTCGGCCCCGCCGCGACGTGTGAACGCGGATTCAGCGCCAAATACGGGTGCTAACTCCGCTCTCGGCGCGGGGTGATCGTCGAGTGCGGGCTTATGACCCAGGTTGTGACGCCGCGCACATGACAGTTCGGGCTACGGCGAAGCGTTCCGGGGGCAACATCGAGACATGCCCTCACTGCTCGAAGCCGTTCTCCCGCGCCGGCAGACGACGCAGACCAAGAGCAAGGGTGGTTCTGCGCGCGAATCGGCGCCTGCCGCTCGGGATCGCGCCACCACGCGCCGTTACCTCGCCGTGCTGGGGACCGCGGTGCTGTGCTACGCCGCGCTCGGGGTCGTGCTCGGCATCCTGCCCGACTACGTGCACTCGCTCGGTGGCGGTGCCGTGCTGGTGGGCTTCGCGGTCGGCGCGCCGGCGCTGACCGGCGCGGCGGCGCGGCCTCTGGGCGGACGGCTGGCCGATCGCCACGGGCCGGCGAGGATCATGATCGGCGGTGCGCTGGTGATGGCGGTCGGGACGATCCCCGCCTTCGTCCAGGCGCTGCCGGTGCTGCTGGTGAGCCGCCTGCTGGTCGGCGTGGGGGAGGCGTCGATGATGGCCGCGGCGGTGCTGTGGCTGCTGCGCCTGGCCGGTCCGGAACGGCGTGGCCGCGCGATGGGACACGTCGGGTTGGCCAACTACGCGGGGCTGACCGTCGGGCCGCCGCTCTCGCAGATGCTCGCGGGTGACGCCCATCCGTCCAGGGTGTGGATCGCCGCCGCGCTCCTGCCGCTGGTCGCGGTGGGGCTCGCCGCCGGCCTGGCCCGCGGGCCGGAGGCGACTGACGCGCACGAGAGCGCGCACGAGGATGCTGCCGACGCCGACGGCGGCGAGCGCCGGAGCACGTGGCGCGTGACGCTCCGGCCCGGTCTCGGTCTGATGCTGGTCAACTTCGGCTACGTCGCGGTGCTTTCGTTCGGGGCGGCCGCGGCGACCGAGGAGGGAACCGGAATCGCCCGGCTCGTGATCCCGGTGTTCGCGCTCGGCGTGATCGCCAGCCGGACCGTCCTGGCCTCGGTGCCCGATCGCCTGGGCGCCCCGCGCACGTTGTCGATCGCCGTGCTCCTCGAATCCGCCGGTCTGGCCGGTCTGGCCGCCGCGAGCAGCACGCCGCTGGCGCTCGCGGCGCTGGTCGTGATAGCGGTCGGGCAGGGGCTGGCCGTCCCAAGCCTCGGGCTGATCGCGCTCGCGTCGGTTCCCCCGAGCCGGCACGGCCGCACCGCCGGCGCGTTCTTTGCCTACTTCGACGCGGGCGTCGGCATCGGAGGGCCGGCCGTGGGCCTCGCGGCGCGCGTCGCGGACCCAACCGGTGCGCTGTTCGCGGCGGCGGCCGCCGTGCTGGCGACCGCGCCGATCGCTCTGCTCAAGCGTTCACGCTCGCGCACGAGCGGCAGATGATGGGGCGAGCGGCGGCTACTTGAGCATCCCGCGCGCGGCCGACGTCCACGCCGAGGTCACGTCGCGGATCCACTTGGCCTGCGTCGTGGCCAGCGTCGAGATCCACTCGACGTCGCTCTTGCCGGGTCCCCGCTCGAGCGAGCTGGCGATCGCCTTGAGTGCCTTCTCATAGGCGGTCAGCGTCGCCTCGCCGGCGGACTTGCTCTCCTCGATGATGCGCTCGTTGAGCTTGCGGACGCGCTGTGCGACCGCCTCGACGCGTGCGTCGGCTGCGCTCGCCGCGCTCGCCGCGCCGGCGCTGGCCGACTTCGCCGCCCGCGCGCCGCTCGAACGCGCCGACCGCGCGCCGGAGGAACGTGTGGAGCGAGCCCGGCTCGCCGTGCTGCCGCCGCTGCTGCCGCTGGCGCTGCTCCGACGCGCGCCGCTCGACCCGCTGCCGCTCGATCGCGTGCCGCTCGCACGGCTGCTGCTCGAACGACTTGCACTCGAGCGCGAAGACCGGCTGCCGCCCGACGAGCCACCCGAGGAACCGCTGCTTCTGGCCTGGGGCATTCCTTCCTCCTTGTGATAGACCGGCGGACCCTACTTGCTGATGGCAATGCAGGCTAGCGTTGGCATCGTGCGTGCAGGCTCGTGTCCCGGTGATGTTCGACGCGCGCTCCACGCGCGCGAGTAGACACTCAACAAGCTACCCATTTGCGCGCGCGATGCGCGCCAGGTAGCGCGCATGTCTCAATGCTTCGGGCGTGCGATGACCGTGCGACGCCAACAGCACGATGTCGAGAGCGTCCTCGAGCGTCGTGCGCCAGGCCGGATGGACCGCGACCGGCCGCGCGCCGGGCCGGGTGCGCAGCCATGCGCCGACCACCTCCTCATCGACTGACAGCGGCGCGTGCGCGCCGCGCTCGTCCTCGGGCCACGGACCTTCCGCGAGCAGTGGCCGGTGGGTGACGCCGACGGTGGCGAGGCCGGCCACCGCCCCGAGGTGCAGAGCGAGGCCGGCGCGCCGGGGGTGGTCGCGACCGGTGCCATCGACCAGCAGCACGTCGGGGGTGACCGCGAGCGCGTGCACCGCCGCCTCGAGGCCGGGTCCCTCGCGCAGGGCGAGCAGGCCCGGCCGGTAGGGTCCCGCCGCCTCGCTCGCCACCGTCGCCTCGGCTACGACGCGGCGTCGGAGCAGCACCGCCGCCGCGGCCCAGGCGGCATCACCGCGCGCCCCGCGTCCCGTCAGGCCCCGCGGGAAGACGATCGCGCAGGCACCGATCGCGAGGGGGTAGGAGGATGGCGCCTCTGGAACGGGATCGGCGTCCATGGGCAGACGCCCCAGCTCGGGCTGCGCCGTGACGGGTGGGCGCCAAGGTTGGGGCGCCGCCGCGGCGAGCGCGCGCTGAGCCTCGATCAGCTCCTCGGGAGAACTGGGCCACACGCGCAGGCTCCCATGCCCGCGGCTCAGGCCAGCGCGGCCACCGCCGGCGCCGCCACCGTGCGGGGTGGCGCCGTCGTCGAGCGGACCACGAGCGAAGGCTCGAGCAGCCGCACCTCGTTGGCGCGCCGGTTGTCGATCCGGTCGAGCAGGAGCTCGAGCGCGAGGCGGCCCATCTCGGTACGGGGCTGATCGACGGTGGTGAGCGACACGTGGGCCAGGTGGGCGATCAAGATGTTGTCGTAGCCGACGATCGAGACGTCGCGGGGGACCTCCACGCCGGCCCGGTCGAAGCCGCCGAGCAGGCCGGCGGCGACCATGTCGTTGGCGGCGAAGATCGCGGTGGGAAGCTCGCGCCGGCGCAGCAGCTCGCCCGCGGCGCTGAAGCCCGCCTCCTCGGTGAAGTCGCCGGGGATGACCAGCGCGTGACGCCCGAGGCGCCGCTCGCGCATCTCGCGCATATAGGCCGAGCGGCGCTGCGGACCGCCGGCGCCGCTGCCGCCGTCGACGTGCGCGATGCGCTCGTGCCCCAGTCCGACCAGGTGATCGAGCACCAGGCCGGTGCCGTGCGCCTCATGGATCAGCACGGTATCGGCGTCGACGCCGCGCACGGCGCGCCCAACGATGACGGTCGGGACTTCGGCGGCCGCGGCGACGATGTCGCCGGCCGGCATGCGGGGGCTGACCAGGATGATCCCGCTGACCCGGTGCTCGAGCAGCGCTCCGAGGGCGACCCGCTCGCGCCGGGACTGCCGGCCGCCGGACGCGAGCAGCAGCTGATAGCCGAGATCCGAGGCGAGCTCCTCGACGCCGCCGGCGATCTCGGCGAAGAACGGGTTGCGCAGGTCGTCGAGGATCACGCCGACGGTCTTGGTCCGGCGACTGGCCAGGCTGCGCGCCATGGCGTTCGGCCGGTAGCCGAGCCGTGCGGCGGCATCGAGCACGCGCCGCCGGCGCTCCTGACTGACATTCGGTCGCTCGCGCATGACCAGCGAGACCAGCGCCCGGGACACGCCGGCCTCACGCGCCACATCCTCCATGGTCGGGGCGCGCCGGACGACGGAGTCGGTGGCGATCGCGAATCGTCGGGAGCCGGGGCGACGCGGCGAGGGGGACATGGCGGGCGGACCTTACTTAGAGCGCGACAATATTGCAATTGCGTTAGCGCGCTCTACACAGAACGGGGGATGGCTCCCGGATCTGCCGCGGTTGGGGTGGCCGGTGGCGGTGATTCGGGCGGCGGTGGCGAGGGGGTGGCTCGGGTGGCGGTGGCAAGGGGGTGGTTCGGGTGGTGGTGGCGAGGGCGTGGTTCGGGTGGCGGTGGCGGGCGCTCGGGGACGGTGCACAACGTCGAAAAGCGCACCGCTTGCCACGACCCGGACTGGTGTCGTGGTTCCGGTGGCGGGGGATGGGCTCGGGTAGTTCCCCGGCGCTAGGCGAGGACGACGACCGCCGGCGGGGCGATGAGATCCGAGTCGGGTGGCGGTGCGACCCGTGTCAGGTGGTGGTGCGACCCGCGTCGGGTGGCGGTGCGACCCGTGTCGGGCAGCGCTGCGACCCCTTGACTTCTCCGGAAGGCACGGGATATAGTCGCCCCCGTCAGTCATTAGAGCGCTCTAACGGCCACCGGGGCTTAGAGCGATCTAACCACCGAGGAGAGGATCCACACAGCATGCAAGCGACGCCGGCGCGCACGGTCCGTGGCGCGCGCGCCATCGCCGACAGACTCGCGGCAGGACCCATCTCGTGGGGCGCGTGCGAGGTGCCGGGCTGGGGCGTGATGCCCGCGCCCGAGACCGTGCTGCGAGAGATGTCGGAGCTCGGCATCCGCGGGACGGAGCTGGGTCCCCCGGGGTTCCTGCCCGAGGATCCGAAGGCGCTGACGGAGATCCTGCGCCGCTACGAGTTGAAGCTGGTCGGCGGGTTCGTTCCGCTCGTGCTGCACGAGCCAACCCCGGACCAGGCGATCGAGGAGACGCGGCGCGCCGCGGCGTTGATGAGCGGGGCGGGGGCAGAGATGCTCGTGCTGGCGGCGGTTCAGGACGCGAACTGGGGCACGCCCCAGGCGCTGGATGACGTGGGGTGGGCGAAGCTCGCGGAGCACCTCGACACGATCGAGTCGCTGGCCGCGGACGAGTACGGCATGGGGGTTGCCCTGCACCCGCACGTGGGCACGCTGATCGAGACGTCCGCGCAGGTGGAGCGCGCGCTCGACGCGGTCGATGTGGGCTGGTGCCTGGACACGGGGCATCTGCTGATCGGGGGGACCGATCCGGTGCGGTTCGCGCGCGAGCACGGCGACCGCGTGACCCACGTACATCTGAAGGACGTCGACGGCGCCCTGGCCGCCGACGTCAGAGAGGGTCGGTGCTCGCTCCTGAGCGCGACCAAACAGGGTCTTTTCAGGGCGCTCGGCACGGGCGACGCACAGATCGCCGAGGTCATGACCGCCCTGCAGGGCCACGGGTACGACGGGTGGCTCGTGCTCGAGCAGGACACCGCTATCACCGGGGATGAGCCGACGGTGGACGGCGGGCCGATGCGCGACGCTCGCGAGAGCATCGCCTTCCTTCACCAAACGGCTCGGACGACGGAGGAGAACAATCGATGAGACGACTGCCCCGCAGTATCGGCATCGTCGCCTGCGTGGGTGTTGCGGCCCTGCTCGTGGCGGCGTGTGGCAGCAGTTCGAGCAAGAGCTCGAGTGCCGGATCTACGACCAGCGCGGTGAACATCGCCGCCGGCACCGGCAACAAGTCGTGCTCTTACAAGTTCGCCCTGATCACCCACGGTGACAACGGGAGCTTCTGGAGCGTCGTGTACAAGGGCGCCAAGGACGCGGCCGCGGATCTCGGGTGCACGCTCACCGAGACCTACGGCTCGCAGCAGCAGGGTCAGGCGCAGCCCGACGACAACGCCGAAAACGCGCAGATCCAGGACGCGATCAACGCACACGTGGACGGCATGGCGGTGTCCGATCACGATCCGAGCCTGATGAACCCGACGCTGGCCAAGGCGGCCACGGCCGGTATCCCGGTGGTCCTGCTCAACGCGGGCTGCGACGACGCCGACATCGCCGCCAGCGCGGCGCTCACCTGCGTCGGCCAGCCCGAGCAGCTCGCCGGTCAAGCCTCGGGCGCGTATTTCAAGAAGCTCGGCGCCACGAACGTCCTGTGCGTCATCCACCAGTCCGGGCAGAACCTGCTCGACCGCTGCAACGGCATCGCGCAGGCGCTGGGCGTCGGTCAGCAGTGCAAGAACGGCAGTGCGCCGTCGAGTGGGCCGGCCTGCACCGAGCTGAACCTGTCCACGCCGAACGCGGCCTCGAACCCGCAGCAGGCGATCGGCCAGGTCACCTCCTACCTGCAGACGCACACCGGCATCAACGCGGTGATGGCCCTCAACAACGCGATCGGCACGGCGCTGGTGACGAGCGCGCCGGCGAGCAAACCGAAGATCGCCACGTTCGACCTCAACTCCGGCGTCCAGAGCGACCTCCAGAGCGGGAAGATGGCGTTCGCGATCGATCAGCAGCAGTATCTGCAGGGCTACCTGCCGATCGTGTTCCTCGACCTGTACAAGCGCAAGAACGGCCAGACCGTGGGCGGCGGCACGACAGTCGCCAGCGGACCGCTGGTCGTGACCAGTGCGAACATCGGAAAGGTCGCCGCGGCGATCGCGGCCGGACAGGACTGATCGCCGAGTAAGCGACAGACACAGAAACAAGGTCACCGGGCGGGCGGGAAGCAGGCCCGCCCGGTGGCGAGACACACGAATAGGCACCCACCCACCCACCCCCCACCACTATGAGCGCCACCTCACCACCGATAGCAACGCCGCCGAGCGCCCCGGCGGCGCAAGACGAACGACTGGTTCCGATCAGTCGATTGACGCGCACGCTCCGCCGGCCGGAGCTGGGCTCGTTCCTGGCGGCGCTGTTCGTGTTCGTGATGTTCGCGATCACCGATTCGAGCTCGAACCATCTCTGGCTCAAGCAGACCGGCGTGGCGGCCTGGACCCAGCAGGCGGCGTTCTTCGGGATCGTGGCGGTGCCGGTCGGGTTGTTGATGATCGGCGGCGAGTTCGACCTGTCGGCCGGGGTGATGACCGGCGTGACCGCGATCGTGATGGCGCTGCTGGTCGGCAAGTGGCACGTGGACACGTGGCTCGCGATCCTCATCACGCTGGTCTTCGCCACCGCGATCGGGCTGATCAATGGCTACATCGTGGTCCTCACCAAGCTGCCGAGCTTCATCGTCACGCTGGCCACGTTCTTCATCCTGCGCGGTGCGAGCACCGGCGCCGTGCTGCTGCTCAACAGCGGCAGTACGCAGATCACGGTCACCACGGCGCACCCGGCCGGGTTGAGCAGCGCGAAGTCAATCTTCGGCAGCTCGTTCTTCTCGAGCGGATCACTCCCCAGCGGCTACACGACGGCGATCCTGTGGTTCATCGCGGTGACGATCGTCGGGACCTGGGTGCTCAGCCGGACGACGTTCGGAAACTGGATCTTCGCCTCCGGCGGTGATCAGAACGCGGCCCGGAACGTCGGCGTGCCGGTGAACCGGACGAAGGTGCTGTTGTTCGTGGCCACGGCCCTGGCCGCCGCGCTGGTCGGGATCATCTCGTTCACCCAGGCGTCCTCGGCGGTGTCCGAACAGGGCGTCGGGTATGAGTTCTTCTACATCATCGCGGCCGTGGTGGGCGGTTGCCTGCTCACCGGCGGATACGGGTCCGCGGTCGGCGCGGCGCTGGGCGCGTGCATCATCGGCATGGCGTTCGAGGGCGTGATCTACGCGGGCTGGGACAGCTCCTGGGACTTCGCGTTCCTCGGGGTGATCCTGTTCCTGGCTGTCGTGGTCAACACCGTCATCTATCGGCGGGCTCTGAAGGCGCGGCGATGAGCGAAGGAGCCTCGAACATGAGCGACAGTGCGCCGGGTGCCGGGGACGTGAAGGAGAACGCCCCCGCGGTCGCGCCGCAGGTGAACGGAGCACCGGCACTCGAGGTACGCGGGGTATCGAAGTACTTCGGGAGCGTCAACGCGCTGGAGGACATCAGCCTCGCCGTGTACGCGGGGCAGGTCACGTGCGTGCTCGGGGACAACGGCGCCGGCAAGTCGACGCTGATCAAGATCCTGTCGGGGGTGCACAACCCGGATGAGGGCGAGGTGCGGTTTGACGGCGAGCCGGTGGCCTTCGCCGGTCCGCGAGAGGCGCGGGCCCTGGGGATCGCCACCGTGTTCCAGGACCTGGCGACCGTGCCGCTGATGTCGGTGTGGCGCAACTTCTTCCTCGGCAACGAGCCGACGCGCGGCCGCGGGCCGTTCCAGCGGATGGACATCAAGAACGCCCAGAAGATCATGCGCGAGGAGATGTCCAAGATGGGCATCGACGTGCGCGATCCCAACCAGACGGTGGGGACGCTGTCCGGCGGCGAGCGCCAGGCGGTGGCGATCGCGCGGGCCGTGTACTTCGGGGCCAAGGTGCTGATCCTGGACGAGCCGACCTCCGCTCTCGGCGTGCGGCAGTCGGGGATCGTGCTCAAGTACATCATCCAGGCCCGCGAGATGGGGCGTGCGGTGATCTTCATCACCCACAACCCGCATCACGCCTACCCGGTCGGGGACCGGTTCGTGGTGCTCAAGCGCGGCCGCATGCTGGGCTCGCACCTCAAGGCCGAGACGTCAATCGAGCAGCTGACCTCGCTGATGGCCGGCGGCGCCGAGCTCGAGGAGCTGAGCCACGAGCTCCAGCGCGCGGTCGATCCGTCGATCAAGGAGGTCGCCAAGGAGTTCGCTGCCGAGGCGTCCCACACCAAAGCGCCCGCCTGACCCGATGGCTGCGGATCTCGAGCTGCTCACGGTCGGCCGGATCAGCATCGACCTGTACTGCGATCAGATCGGCGCCGGCTGGGATGCGGCGCGGACGTTCTCCAAGGCCGTCGGCGGGAGTCCGACCAACGTGGCGATCGCCGCTGCCCGGCTTGGCCACCGCGCGGCCGTGTACACGAAGGTCGGAGCGGACCCGTTCGGCGAGGTCGCGATCGCGGAACTGCGCGACTTCGGCGTGGACACCCGCTACGTCGCCACGGAGCCCGAGACGGTCACGCCGCTCGCCTTCGGCGTGCTCGACCCGCCGGAGGATCCACCGCTCCTGTTCCGCCGTGAGCCACCCGCGCCCGACCTGCAGCTCCGCCTCGGCGAGGTCGACCGCGAGATCGTGGCCACGGTGCCCATGCTGTGGGTCACCGGCAGCGCGCTCTCGCAGGAGCCGAGCCGATCGACGGTCGAGGCGATGCTCGAGGCTCGCGCCCGCCGCCGCCACACCGTGCTCGACCTCGACTACCGCCCGACCTTCTGGTCCTCGCGCGAGGAGGCCCAGTCCAAGATCGGGGCGGCCCTGGACCACGCGACGATCGCGGTCGGCAACCGCGAGGAATGCGCGGTGGCGGTGGGCTCAGACGATCCAGCCGAGGCAGCGGCACGGCTCAGGCGGCGCGGTGTCGAGCTCGCGATCGTCAAGCTCGGCGGTGACGGCGTCCTGGTCTCGAGCGACGAGGGCGAGCGGCTGGTTGAACCGCCGGCGATCGAAGTGCTGTGCGGCCTGGGCGCCGGTGATGCGTTCGGGGGCGCGCTGTGCCACGGCCTGCTGAGCGGATGGCCGCCGGAGCGCGCGGTCGCCTTCGCCAACGCGGCGGGCGGGATCGTCGCTTCGCGCCTGCTCTGCTCAGAGGCGATGCCCTACGAGCACGAGGTGCTCGAACTAGTGGAGGGGAGCCCGGTATGAGCGCGACCGCGGCGTCGAAGGCGGCGAGCGCTCCGGCCGGCGCGGCCCGCCGGCGGATCGGCGTCGGCGTGATCGGGTTCGGCTGGCTCGGGCAGGCACACACGCGCTCGCTGTTGCGGATCCCGACGCTGTTCGAGCAGCGCGGCTTCGACACGACGCTCGTGGCGTGCAGCGACGCGCTGCCGGCGCGCCTCGACCAGGCGGTCGGCTCGTTTGGCTTCAAGCGCGCGTCGGCCGCGTGGGAGGCGGTGATCGACGATCCCGACGTCGAGGTCGTGTACATCGCGGCGCCGAACATGGTGCACGTGGAGCTCGTCGAGGCGGCCGCGCAGGCCGGGAAGGCCGTCTTCTGCGAGAAGCCAGTGGGGGGCACGCCGGAGCAGGTGGCGCGCGCGGCGACGGCGGCCCGCAGGGCCGGCGTGATCAGTGGCGTGGGCTACAACTACCGGTGGGCGCCGCTCGTGCGCTACGCGGACGAGCTCATCAAGGGCGGCGAGCTGGGCGAGATCACCAACTACCGCGGGCGCTTCTTCTCGATGTACGGCGCCGACCCGCTCGGCGTGAACTCCTGGCGCTTCCAGCTCGACCAGGCCGGCTACGGCGTCACCAGCGACCTGATGAGCCATGCCGTCGACCTGGCGCACATGCTGCTCGGCCCGATCACCCGGGTGACCGGCACGCTCGAGACCTTCATCCGCGAGCGTCCCGCACCCGGCGATGGCGCGAGCCACTACGGACGGGGAAGGCCGGATGACCCGCGCACGCCGGTGACCAACGAGGACTATGCCGCGATGTTGTGCGAGTTCGCGTGCGGGGCCCGCGGCACGTTCGAGGTCAGCCGGACGATGGTTGGGCCCGAAAGCGAGAATGCCTTCGACGTCTACGGCACGCGGGGGGCGGTCGGCTGGAACTTCGAGCGTCTGAACGAGCTCCGCCTGTATCGCGCCACCCGGGACAAGGGCTCGGGGTACACGACGGTCCTCGGCGGCGACCGGTTCAAACACCACGGAACGTTCGTGCCCGGCAGCGGCAACGCGATCGGGTTCGAGGACCTGGTCACGATCGAGGATTACGAGTTCTGCTCCGCGGTCGCGGAGGAGCGGCGGTTCGAGCCGGGATTCGAGCAGGCGCTGGCCTGGGCCCAGGTGCAGGACGCCCTCCTGCGCTCGGCCCAGAGCGGGGGTTGGGAGGACGTGGCGCAGAGCGGGAATCGGGAGGACGTCGCGCAGAGCGGGGGTTCGGAGGAGGTGCGCTCGTGACCGCGAGCACCGCAGTGGCGCCGCTGCGGATCGGGGTGATCGGCGTGGGGCGGATCGGCCGGATGCACGCCGAGCTGATCGCCCATCAGGTCCCGGGCGCCGCGCTCGCCGCCGTGTACGACGCGCACGAGCCGTCGGCCCGTGGCGTGGCGGCCGACCTGCGCGTCCCCGCGGCGGCCAGCCTGGCCGAGATCTTCGACTCGGACGTCGACGCGGTCGCGATCTGCTCGAGCTCCGACACGCACGTCGAGCTGGTGATCGCCGCCGCCGAGGCGGGCAAGGCCGTGTTCTGCGAGAAGCCCGTGTCGCTCGAGCTGAGCGAGCTCGACCGCGCGCTCGACGCGGTGCAGGACGCGGGCGTCCCGTTCCAGATCGGCTTCAACCGCCGCTTCGATCCGGGGCACGCCTCGGTCCAGCAGGCCGTCGCGTCGGGCGAGATCGGCGAGCCGCATCTGGTGCGGATCTCGAGCCGCGATCCGGCGCCGCCGCCGCTCGAGTACGTCAAGTCCTCGGGCGGCCTGTTCCTGGACATGATGATCCACGACTTCGACATGGCCCGGTTCGTGACCGGCCGCGACGTGGTCGAGGTGTTCGCGCGCGGGGCGGTGCGGGTCGAGCCGTGGTTCGCCGAGGCCGGGGACATCGACACCGCGCTGGTCACGCTCGTGCACGACGACGGGTGCCTGACCGCGATCGACAACTCACGGCGCGCGGCCTACGGCTACGACCAGCGGGTCGAGGTGTTCGGCTCGGCGGGGATGGCGGTGTCCGAGAACCCGCACGGCCACAACGGCACCGTGCTGACCGCGGCGGGCGAGCGGCGCCCGCCGAACCCCTACTTCTTCCTCGAGCGCTACCTGCCCAGCTACGTCCGCGAGTGGCAGGCGTTCGTCGAGGCCGTGAAGACGGGAGGGACCCCGCCCGCGTCGGCCGGCGACGCCCGCGCGCCGCTCGTCATCGGTCTCGCCGCGCTGCGCTCGCTGCAGCAAGGACGCCCGGTCCGAACCGAGGAGGTGCACGCCGCATGAGGATCTACCTGACCGGCGCATCAGGATTCGTCGGATCCAACCTCGCGCACGTGTTCGCGCACGAGTGCGGAGCGGAGGTGGTGGCCCCCGGCCACGAGCACGTCGACCTCACCGACGAGATGGTCGTGCGCCGTTCGGTGCTGGCCACGCGTCCCGACGCGATCGTCCACGCGGCGATCTGGAACGACCCGGCCGGGCTTCGCTCGGACCGGCGCCGGGCGTGGGACGCGTACGTGGGCGCCACGCGAAACGTGGTCGCGGCCGCCAACGCCATCGACGCCCACGTGGTGCTGATCTCGACCGACTGGGTGTTCGACGGGACCCAGGGGCCGGCCGCGGAGACCGAGCCGCCCAACCCGGTCAACGCCTACGGCTTCCTCAAGGCCGCGTCGGAGCTCGTCGTGGGCGAGACCGCGGCCCGCGGAACGGTCGCTCGGATCGCCGGCGTGCAGGGCGTGCACCGGGCACGACCCAACCTCCCGCGTGCCCAGGACGCCGGGTTCGGCTATCTCGTGGCCTCGCTGGCCGAGACGCTCCGCGCCGGCCAGCGCTTCACGCTGTGGGACGGGCCCGGGCTCAACCAGATCGCGACGCCCACGCTGGCCAGCGACGCCGCGCGCCTGGTGTGGCGAGCCCTCGAGCGAGAGGTGACCGGCGTCCTGCATTGCTGCGGCCGCGAGCACGCCGACCGCATCGGGCTGGCCCGGCGCGCGATCGAGGTGTTCGAGCTCGACGGTGATCTGCTCGACACAGCCCCGCCGCCGGCGGAGGTCCTGAGCGGAGAGCCCGTCCCGCGCGACACGCGGCTCGACGCGCGCGCCACCGCACATGCACTCGGCGCGGAGCTGCCCGATCTGACCGAGATGCTCACGCGACTGCGGGCCGAGGTGGACTCGTCATCATGGTGTCTGGCATGACCCGGCTCACCGTGGCACAGGCGCTGGTCCGCTTCCTGGCCGTGCAGGAGACCGAGCGCGACGGCGCCCGCCAGCGGCTCATCAACGGGTGCTTCGGGATCTTCGGCCACGGGAACGTGGCCGGGATCGGTCAGGCCCTACACCAGTACCGCGAGCTGCTGCCGTTCCACCCGGCGCGCAACGAGCAGGGGATGGTCCACATTGCGACCGGATACGCGCGTCAACGCAACCGCCTCGGAACGTTCGCCTGCACCACATCGGTCGGACCCGGGGCGACCAACATGCTGACCGGGGCGGCGCTGGCCACGATCAACCGCCTGCCCGTGCTGCTCCTGCCCGGCGACACGTTCGCCACCCGCACGCCGCACCCCGTTCTCCAGATGCTCGAGGTCCCGCACGACGCGACCATCTCGGTCAACGACTGCTTCCGCCCGGTGTCGCGCTTCTACGAACGGGTCGAGCGCGCCGAGCAGCTCATCCCCGCCGCGCTCGAGGCGATGCGGGTGCTGACCGATCCGGCCGACACCGGGGCGGTGACGCTGGCGCTGCCCGAGGACGTGCAGGCCGAGGCCTTCGATGTGCCGGAGGCATTCCTCGAGCGGCGCGTGTGGACCGTGTTCCGCCAGCCGCCCGCGCCGGACGCCCTGAGCCGCGCCGCCGAGCTGATCCGGGCCGCCAGAAGGCCTCTGATCGTGGCCGGGGGCGGAGTGATCTACAGCGAGGCGACCGGCGCCCTGCGCGCGTTCGCGGACGCCACCGGCATCTCGGTGGCGGAGACCATGGCCGGCCGCGGCGCGCTGACGTCGGATCACCCGTTGAGCCTCGGCGCGATCGGGGCGACCGGCGGCAGCGCCGCCAACCGGATCGCCCGGGAGGCCGACCTGGTGATCGGGATCGGCACCCGCTGGAGCGACTTCACAACCGCGTCGAAGTCCGCCTTCCAGGACCCGCACGTGCGGTTCGTGAACATCAACGTCGCGGGGTTCGACGCCGGCAAGCACAGCGGGCTGCCGGTCGTGGCCGACGCCCGCGTGGCGCTCGAGCAGCTGCGCTCGGTGCTCGCCGGCTGGCGCGTGGCGCACGAGTGGGACGGGCGCGCCCGCGAGGAGGCCGCGGCGTGGGCGCAGGAGGTGGCGCGGGTCGTCTCGCTCGATGGCGAGCCCGGTGGCCCACCGACCCAGGCACAAATAATCAAAGAGATCAACGACGCGGCGGGCGAGACCGGCGTGCTCGTGAACGCGGCCGGCTCCGCCCCCGGTGACCTGCACAAGCTGTGGCGCGCCCGCGACCCGGCCGGCAAGGGCTATCACGTCGAGTACGGCTACTCCTGCATGGGCTACGAGATCCCGGGCGGGATGGGCGTCAAGCTGGCCGCGCCCGAGCGCGAGGTGTACGTGCTGGTCGGCGACGGCTCCTATCTGATGCTGCCCGGCGAGCTCGTGACGGCGGTGGCCGAGCGGGTGCCGATCGTGATCGTGCTGGTCGACAACCACGGCTACGCGTCGATCGGTGCGCTGTCGCGGTCGATCGGCTCGTCGGGCTTCGGGACGCTCTACCGGTTCTCGGACAACGGCTCGGTGCCGCTCGACCCGGCCTCGACCGAAGTGCTCCCGCTCGACCTGGCCGCCAACGCGGAGAGCCTTGGGGCGCGGGTGATACGGACGAAGACGACCACCGAGCTTCGGGACGCGCTGGCGAACGCGCGCGGCGCCGACGGGCCGGTGGTGATCCACATCGAGGCCGACCGCTACCACGGCGTGCCCGGCTACGAGAGCTGGTGGGACGTGCCGGTGGCGGAGGTGTCCGAGGAGGAGACCGTGCGCGACGCGCGCGAGGCCTACGAACGGGCCCACGCAGATCAGCGTCAGTATTTACGCTCGGTCCATGACTGAGCTCCTGATTCACGGCTCCTCCGCCCCCGGGCCCGACGGCACGATCCTGTCGGTCGTTCCGGAGACGGTGGGGTTCGAGTACGTCGGCTTCGAGGTGCTGCGGCTCGAGGCCGGCGGTACCGCCGAGCGCGCGTGCGGCTTCCGCGAACTGTGCGTGGTGGTGATCTCCGGCGTCGTGCACGTCGCCTCCGAGCACGGCGAATGGTTCGACCTCGGCGGCCGGGCCGATCCGTGGGACGGCATGCCCGACGCCGCCTACCTGCCGCCGGAGTCGCACGTCGGACTGCGCGCCGGCGAGGACGGCACCGAGGTCGCCCTGTGCTGGGCGCCGGCCCTGAGAGGCGCCGAGCCGCGCGTCCTCCCGGGCGCGACCATCCAGGTCGAGACCCGCGGACACGGCGCGCACGAGCGGTTCGTCCGGCCGATCCTGATGGAGAACGAAGGGGCGGGGTCGCTGCTCGTGGTCGAGGTGATGACTCCGGCCGGGCATTGGTCGAGCTATCCGCCGCACAAGCACGACCACGACGACCCGCCGCGCCAATCGCTGCTCGAGGAGACCTACTACCACCGCATCAAGCCCGAGCGGGGGTTCGGATTGATGCGGGTGTACGACTACGAGACGGCGCTGGACGAGGCCCTGACCTTCCGCGATCGCGATTGCGTGCTGGTGCCGCGCGGCTACCACACGGTCTCCGCCCCGCCCGGCTACGAGCTGTATTACCTGAACGTGATGGCCGGCCCGCAACGTCTGTGGGCCGTCGTCAACGACCCCGACCACGAATGGACCCTTGATGGCAGTCACAGCAACCCGGCTTCTTGACAACTACATCGACGGCGAGTGGACCCCGGCGCAGGCCGCCACCGGCGAGCTCGACGTGACCAACCCTGCGACCGGGGAGGTGCTCGCGCGCGTGCCGTTGTCGGGCGCGTCTGACCTGGATCTTGCCGTGCGCGCGGCGCGCGAGGCGCTCCCCGAGTGGCGCGCGGTGTCGACGATCGCGCGGGCGCGCAAGCTGTTCGAGCTGCGCGAGCGGCTCGCGGCCCGCCAGGAGGATATGGCGCGCTCGGTGACGACCGAGATGGGCAAGACGATCGGCGACGCGCGGGCCGAGGTGGCGCGGCTGATCGAGATGGTCGAGGCCGCGACCGCGATCCCCACGACGATGCAGGGGCGGATCCTCGAGGACGTCTCGCGCAACATCGACGCCGAGACGGTCCGCCAGCCGGTCGGGGTGTGCGCGGCGATCGTGCCGTTCAACTTCCCGGCCATGGTGCCGTTCTGGTTCCTGCCGTTCGCGATCGCCTGCGGCAACACGTTCATTCTCAAGCCATCCGAGCAGGTGCCGCTCACCCAGCAGATCGCGTTCGAGGAGCTCGACGCGCTGGGGCTTCCGCCGGGAGTTGTGAATCTCGTGAACGGGGGCCGCGAGGTCGTTGAGTCCATCCTCGATCACCCCGGGATCGACGCGGTGTCGTTCGTCGGGTCGGCCCCGGTGGCGCGGCTGGTCTACGAGCGGGCGGCCAAGGCGGGCAAGCGCGTGCAGGCGCTGGGCGGGGCCAAGAACCACATGGTGGTGATGCCCGATGCGGTGATCGACAAGACCGTCGAGGGGATCATCGGATCGGCCTTCGGCGCAGCCGGGCAGCGGTGCATGGCCGGCTCGGTGGTGGTCACCGTGGGCGACGCGCACGAGCAGCTGATGGGACCGCTCGTCGAGGCGTCGCGGGCGCTGCAGGTCGGCGACGGCCTCGATGAGGGCAGCGACGTCGGCCCCGTCATCTCGTGCGCCGCGCGCGACCGGATCCGGGAATGGATCGACCGGGGCGAGGCGGCCGGGGCGAAAGTGGTGCTGGACGGCCGCGAGGCGGGCGGGGATCCGAACGGCTCCTACGTCGGCCCGACGATCCTCGACGGCGTCACGCCCGAGATGGACATCGCCCAGCAAGAGGTGTTCGGCCCGGTCCTGTGCGTGATCAGCGCGCCGACGCTGGATGAGGCGATCGGGATCGTGAACGCGAGCCGGTTCGGGAACGGCACCTCGATCTTCACCGAGTCGGGCTCGTCGGTCCGCCGCTACCGCCACGAGATCCAGGCGGGGATGATCGGGGTCAACATCGGCGTCGCGGCGCCGGTGGCGTTCTTCCCGTTCAGCGGCTGGAAGGACTCGTTCCTCGGCGACCTGCACGCCCACGGCACCGACGCGGTCGACTTCTACACGCGCAAGAAGACCGTCACGAGCCGGTGGTTCTCGAGCGGACAGGGGAGCGGAACGTACTTCGTCGAGCGGTGACGCGATCATGGTCGAGCTCACGCTCGTGGGCGGACCCACCGCGGTGCTCGAATACGCCGGACTCCGCTGGCTGACCGATCCTGCGCTGTCGCCGCCGGGCGAATACGCCGGTGGCCTCGTCAAGACCACCGGGCCGGCCATCGAACCGGACGCGCTGCCCCCGATCGACGTCGTGCTGCTCTCGCACGAGCATCACAGCGACAACCTCGACCCTGCCGGCCGCGAGTTCCTGCCCAGGGCCGGGCGGGTGCTCACGACCGTGCAGGGGGCGGAGCGCCTGGGCGGCAACGCGATCGGGCTCGAGCCGTGGTCATCGGCGGAGGTGGACCGGGCGGGCGGAGGGGCGGGCGGGTCGCCGGTCAGCGTGACCGCCGTCCCGGCCCAGCACGGGCCCGACGGGACCGATCACATCACCGGCCCCGTGATCGGCTTCGTGCTCGAGGCGGACGGCGAGGACACGGTGTATGTATCGGGCGACAACGCGTCGCTCGAGGTGGTGCGCGCGATCGCGGAGCGCGTCGGTGAGATCGACGTGGCGGTGCTGTTCGCCGGCGCGGTCCAGCTTGCGCACCGGTTCGACGGCGCCTACCTGACGCTGTCGAGCGACCGGGCGGCCGAAGCGACGAAGCTGCTCGGCGTGCGCGCGGCTCTACCGGTCCACTTCGAGGGGTGGACTCACTTCACCCAGGGCGCGCGCGAGCTCCGGGCGGCCTTTGCCGGGAACGGCGTCTCCGACCGACTGGTCTTGCCCGAGCGCGGCGAGACGGTCGCGGCCTGAGAGCCGGGCCGGTCGCGCGACTGGGCCAGCACGGCGCCGAGGACGATGATCGCGGCCCCCACGGGCTCGTACCAGCCCACCGGCTCGCCGAGCGCGACGACGCCCAGCACGGTCGAGACGATCGGTATCACGTAGGCCACCGTGGACGTCACGGTGGGGCCGACGTCGCGGATCAGCGAGTAGTTGAGCATGAACGTGAGGCCGGTGCCGATCACCCCGAGCACGAGGATGCTGAGCACGTGCTTGGCGGCCAGGCCGTGCGGCGCGGAGGTGAACAGCGGGGTCAGGATGGCCAGGATCACCGTGCCGCAGATCAGCTGACCGGTGGCCAGCGCGAGCGGTCCGTGCGCCCGCCCGGTGAGATAGCGCCGGGCAAAGGGAAAGCCGAGGCCGTAGGACGCGGCGGCGCCGAGGCAGAGCAGGTTGCCGGCCAGCGACGTGGTCCCGAGCCCGCGCCACACGCCGAGGACCGTGAGCACGCCGGCGAACCCGATCGCGAGGCCGAGCAGGCGCCGGGCGCCGGCGTGCTCGTCGCTCAGCACCACGAGCGCTACCGGCAGCGTGAACAGCGGGACGGTGGCGTTCCAGATGCCGGCCAGGACGCTCGAGACGTCACGCTCGCCGTAGGCGAACAGGGTGAACGGCGCCACGTTGAGCAGGACGGCGGCGATCACGAGCTGGCCCCACAACCGCCCACCCGCCGGCAGCCGGTCGCCGCGCAGCGCCAGGATCGCGAGCAGGGTGGCCGTTCCCACCAGCATCCGCCCGAGCGAGACCTGAAGCGGCGCGAGCGCCTCGTCGCCGATCTTGATGAACAGGAACGTGGACCCCCAGGCGATCGCCAGGAGGACGAACCGCAGCGGCCAGGGCGTCCTCACCCCACGACCGGCAATGACCGCTGGTTCGAGAGGCGGGTCAGGGTGCGCTGCATGGTCGAGGTGACGAGCTCGTAGCTCTCCTGCGGATCGGGATGTGCGCCGAGCCGGTCGCGCAGGTCGATGGGCTTGCCGACCCGGATCGAGATCTTGGCCGGCAGCGGGAAGCGTGCCGGGAGGTCCATGATCGTGATGCCGAAGGGCGGCCCGAGGACCGCGGGCAGGACCTTCAGCCGGAAGCGGCGGTCGAGTTGGAGGGCTCGGGCGAGCCGCCGGCCCTGCCCGAGGAACAGCGCCGTCTCCTGGCCGCCGACCGAGACCACCGGGACGATCGGAACCCGGTGCTTGAGCGCGAGCTCGACGAACCCGGTGCGCTGCGCGAAGTCGACCCGGTCGGACTCCCAGCTCGGGCGGAACGTCTCGTGATCACCCCCCGGGTAGACGAGCAGCGCGGCATCCTGGCGGAGCGCCCGCCGCATGTTCTCGCGCGAGGCGGGAACCGTCCCGTAGCGCTCGACCAGCGCCCTCAGCCCGGGCACCTTGAACACCAGGTCGTGGGCGAGCTGGTGGTATCGGCGCTCGGTCCCGAAGTGGTCATAGAAGCACTGGGAGAAGATGAACGTGTCGGCGATCCACGTCCCGCCGGAGTGGTTTCCGACCAGCAGCACCGGGCCCTCGGGCGGGATGTTCTCGAGGCCGCGGACGTCGGCGCGGAAGTACAGCTTCGAGCTCAGGCGCAGCGCCGGCAGCGTTCGCTCGATGTAGTCCGGATCGCGCCGCGCGAACGGGTCGCGCACCCCGTCGGAGGAGACCGATCCGGCCAGGTCCTCCCCGACCGCGGCGAGCATGCGCAGGTACGCCCCGGCCGGGCCGCCCAGCGCCTTCGTCAGACCTCCCACCATCGGTGCATGCCTACCCGCGAGTGCGCGGGGCCTAAGCTCGCTTGGGAAGAAACTGCGTCCATGCTGAAGTTTCTTCCCAAGCCCGTGCGCGCCCGAAGGGCGAACGCGTCCTCGCTCAGCGAGGCGAGGCGGCGATCTGCTCGAGCAGATCCAGCGCGTCCTGCAGCCCGTCCTCCATCCCCGAGGCGATGATCGCGTCGCGCGTCGCCTTGCTCTTGGCCTCGATCAGGATCGTGAGCCTGGTGCCGCCGCCCGCCTCGGCGAACGTGGCGGTGTTCAGCGTCGTCGCGTCCTCCTCGGAGACCCCATCGGGCACGCCCTCGTAGAACTCGGTCGAGACGATCCGCTCGTTGGGGACGATCTCGCGGTATTCGCCGTGGAAGCCGACCTCCTGCCCGCCGCACGCGGTCATCACGTAGCGCCACCGACCGCCGACCCGGAGGTCGATCTCGACGAGCGTCACCTCGCCCCGGTTCGCGTGCCACCAGCGCTTGACCAGCTCGGGTGTCGTGTACGCCTGGTAGACCAGGTGCCTCGGCGCGGCGAACTCGCGCTCGATCAGGATCTGCTCGTCGGTGGGGAGGGTCAGCCTCGCCCGGTTGCTACTCGTCACCGCCATCTCCTTCTCCTTTCCGTTTGAGCTCCTCCAGCACGATGTCCAGCTGCTCGAACCGGTCGGACCACAGGCGCTCGTAGTTGCTGATCCACTCGTGGATCGGCCTGAGCGCGTCGCCGTTCAGCCGGTAGAGCCGCTGGCGTCCGGCGTCGCGGACCTCGACCGCCCCGACCTCACGCAGCACCCGCAGGTGCTTGGACACCTGCGGCTGGGCAAGTCCCAGCAGTTCGACGAGCTCGTTCACCGGCCGCTCGCCGTCGGCCAGCGCGTCGAGGATGTCCCGGCGCCGAGGCTCGGCCACAGCGTTGAACGCGTCGGTCGTGGTTGCCGCTCGTGCCATGCCGACATAATATGCCCATATAGGAATATGTCAAGCGACCGGCGGTAATGAACGGAAGCAGTCACTCACCCGGCGACGACGAAGCTGCCCTGCATGCCCATCGCGGCATGCCCGGGGACCGGGCACTCGTAGCGGTAGACGCCGTCCCGTGTGGCGCGGAAGGAGATGGTCTCCACCGGCTGGCCGGCCGACGTGGGATCGCCGAGCATCGGCGCGTACGCGCCGGCGAACGCGCGCGGACCGTGCACCTCGCGTCCGACCTGGACGACGGGATCGAGCAGGAGCCAGCCATGAGCGCTGTCGCTGTCGCCGTTGACGAACCGGATCTCGACCCGCGCTCCGCGTGCGACCTCGATCGTGGGGTTCTCCATGCCCGCGATGCGGAACGCCATGTCCCGGCCGTTCGGCGGATTGGCCACGACCGTCATCGCGGCATCTCGCGTCGTGAACCGGATCTGATTGGCGGCGCGATCGACGGTGGCGCCGGCGGGCACCTGGTTTGCCTCTGCCTCCGTGCGGCCGAGAGACTCGTGTTGAGCTGCCCGCCCGGCGAAGGCGCGGCCCCAGATCTGGCCGAGGTCGACCCGGGAAGCGGCGGGAGCCGTGGAGGAATGCGGCGACCCCGCCCTTGACGCCCGCGGCTTGGCCGGCGGCGGCGGGCCGGGCGACTCGAGCGCCCAGGTGAGCGCCGCGGCCGCGAGGGCCGAGCCCGCCGCCGCGGTGGCCACCACGGCGATCGGACGTCCCCGGATGATGCTTCTCAGCGACGAGCCGTGTGGTCTTCCGGCCGCCGCCTCGGGATTCACCGCCGCCTCAGCACTCATAATCCATTCTCATCCTTCCTGAACTAGTTTGCATAAACTAGTTTTGGTGACCGGGTAAGCAAGGACTAAAGCTCAGCGAGGAATCTGGTCAACGAGGAATCGGGTGTCAGCGCGGAATGCCATCTAAGGACGCCGGACGCGTAGCCAGGCTGTTCGTCCTCGGGACCCTCGAGAGCACCGGGCCCGCGCACGGCCACGAGATCCGCCGACTGGCCGAGCGGATCGACGTGGAGAACTGGAGCGATGCCCAGGTGGGGTCGATCTACAACGCGATCCGGCGCCTGGAGGGGGAAGGCCTGATCGAGCCGACCCGGAGCGAGCAGGTCGGGCGACGGCCGACCCGAACGATCTACGCGCTCACCGACGCCGGTCGCGCCGAGCTGGCCTCCCTGCGCGACAAGCTGCTGTATGAGATCGCGCTCCCGAGCGATCCGTTCGACGTCGCGCTCTGGGTGTCGGCCGGGCTCCCGGGCGAGCAACTACGCGCCGCGATCGAGCGCCGCTGCGTCACGCTCCGAGAGCTCCTCGGCCGTCTGGCCGACGAGCGCACCAGGCTGACCGACGCGGGATACCTGCCGGTGGTCGGTCAGCTTCTGTTTCGCCATGGGGAGATCCGCATCGAGGCGGAGCTGCGCTGGCACGAGGAGCTGCGGGACGCGCTCGCCGGGGAATGAGGTGCGCGTCGCGGGGCTAGTGGGCTACTCGCGCGGCGCCTTGGTCAGCGTGAACGGCTTGCTGTCGGCCTCGGCAAGCGGCCGGCGCTGGGAGTCGAGCAGGATGATCCGAAGCGCGAACCGGCCCCGACTCGGCGGTGACGGGACCCAGATCGGCCACTCCCGCTCCTGATCCTGAACGCGGGCCACCAGGTCGGCGGCGTCCTGGTTGTAGGTGGTTCCGGGCAGCGGGTTGCCCGTGGCCTCGTCCACGATCGACCACCTGAGCACGATGTGCTGGGCCCGGTCGCCCTGCAGGTGGATGTCGACGAGGAACTCGTACCCCTGCTCCGCCAGCTGGTAGCGGTCGAGTCCTGCGGCGGACTGGTTGGTGTCCGACAGGTAGGCCTCGAGCGGCTTGTTGGCGTCGATGAGCGTCGGGGCGCTCACCGCCGCATCGATCTTCGCCGGCAGCGGCGTGGCTGGACTCACGGTGGCCTTGAGCCAGTCGAACAGCGACGTGCTGCTGCTGAGCACGCCGATGATCGTTGCCGTCGCCGCGAGGGCACCGACGAGGCGCTTGCGGGTGAGCAACTTCCGGCTCTGTGAGGCCGGGGCGCTCGAGGGCGTCGGTGCGGTCACCGCCCGAGGTGCACGCGTTGCGCGAAAGTCTCGGACGGACCGTGTGCCGGCACCACGGTAACGCGGACCAGGTAGACGCCCGGTCGCACGCCGAGCGGCACCCGCAGGCGGACGAGGACGTTGCCGGCGCCGACGTGCCGGCGATGGCTCGGCGGACGACGATGTCCGGTCTGGAGTACGGCCGTGACGGTGGCAGTCCCGTTCACGCGGACGCGGATGAGCACCGTCCGGCTGACGCCATGCCCGACGGCGGTGATCGACAGCACCCGCGCCGCGAAGGCAGGAGCTGGCGGCGGGGGCGGCGGCGATGGCGGTCCTGGCTGCGATGGCTTTGGCGGCGTCGGCGGCAGCGGAGTCTGTGGGGAGACGTCCGACTCGGCGAGCCGTTTGTGATGTCGTCGGCCGAGCGGGCGGATCGGGAACACGTCGACGCTCAGGAGCTGGACGGCCTCCCAGTCGGGATTGCGGTTGTCGCCCGCACCCTCGGTCAGGTTCACATCGCCGGTCTCGTCGTTGCGGGTGGGGTCGAGGACGTAGATGTCCGAGCGCCCGCCGGCGGAGGCCTTCTGGAATGCGATGAAGTCACCCTTGGGAGCCCAGGCCGGCGCGGAATTGTCGGTCGAATCACTCGTCAGCGCCGAATAGTCGATGCTGGTGGGATCGGAGAACGGAGGCAGCGTGTTGTCGATCGTGGTGGGCTGGGCGGTGTCGATCTGGCTGGGTCCGCCGTCCTGGTCGGGGCCGGCGAACGCGAGGCTGTCGATGATCGGCGTGGGGTTGGTCGTGCTGAACGTGAACCAGCTCGGATTCGAGCTGACCGGCTGACCGCCGGTGACCTCTCGCATTCCGAGATTGACGTAACGGTGGCCAGGAGGGTTCGTCGCGTCGTAGGTGATGTCCATGACCCAGATCTCCCGACGCCCGCCCAGATTGCTGTCGAGCGCCAGGCTCATCGTCTGCGGCGGCCCGCTCGCGAGGTCCCCCAGAGGTGACCAGTCAGGGCTGCCGTAGTCGGCGCCGGAGCTGTTGGTCAGATCGGTTTCGTCGGTCCCGTTGGCGTTCACGATGAAGATGTCGTGGTGGCCGTTCACGCTGCGCACGAAGGCGATCGGCGGGTAGGTCAACTGGGGCGCCCCGGCGGGGGTGACCGGCGCCCAGGCGGGGGCGGTGTCCGCGCCCGCATCATGCGTGAGCTGGGTCGCCTGGCCCCCAGGCTCGGGCGTTGCCGCGTTGATCGCGTAGATGTTGGTGTTGCCGTCGCTCGTGGAGCGCTGGAAGGCGATCATCGTCGGCGGAGGCTTGTAGCTCGGGTCGATGGGCGGCGAGTCACAGAAGTTGTTCACGTTCTGGTCCGGTGGCGACCATGACGGCTTCTCGTCGTCCGCACCGGTCGTCAGCCGGAGTGGCGCTGCGTCGGGAGCCGGCGGCTGCCCCTGGGTGCCCGGGCCGGGGATCACGTAGATGTCACGGCTGCCGTTGCGGAGACTGTCGAACGCGACGCGGCCGTCCTTGCAGCCCCTGACCGCGCCGAGCGCCGGAGCGGTGAAGCTTCCAGCGATCCCGGTGATCGCCGCCACGATCAGCGCCACGCGCACGCGGCGCTTCACAAGTCTTCCCCTACGTTCCATCGACCACTAAGAGCGGCGGCGGCCGCTCCAGATACAGGTCTCGGGCTCTGCCCCCTACGCGTGCGAGCAGGGATCGATCGCGCGATCGAGCAGCGCCGGTCCGAGGGCGAGCCACGCGTCGCCGTAATAGGTGGGATCCTGCAGCGCGAGCGTGGCGGCTCGTGCACGCAGGGCGCCGGCGGACTGGGCGTCGCCGGCCGCGGTGGCCGCGGCCGCGCCGGCCATCAGGAAGACCGGGGAGGGGGCCGGATTGATCGTGGTGCCGTCCAGTCCGAGGGCCTGTGGGCCGGAGCGGCCGTTCGAGCCGAGCACGCGGCGCCACCAACTCGCCGCTATGCCGCGCGCGCCGGCGCTGCACCCGGTGGCGAACCAGATCGGAAGCCGGGCGGCGTCGAAGCCGTACTGCACGCCGGCGCCGCCGCCCGGGTTGGCGATCGGAACGAGGCGGTCGCGCTCGAGGGTCGCCCAGTCGGGCGGGAGACGTGTCCCTCCCTGGGCCAGGTCGCCGATCAGCGTCACGGCGGCGCCCGCCGCGCCGATCCAGCGGTCGTCGCCGGTCAGAGCGGCCAGGGCCGTGAACACGCTGGGCATCAGGTAGGAGGGATCGACGATCGGCGGCGAGGTCGACTTGGCCCACGGACCCGCGACCGGTAGCCGCGCGCCGCCGGGCAACGACACGGATTCGCCCGCCAGCACCGCACTCGCGACCCGGCGACCCGCCCGGTGGAGCGCGTCCTGGTCGGGCCCGGTGTAGCGCAGCAGCGCATAGGCGATGAGCGTGTCGGCGTCGGTGGCCGAGTGCGGATCTTCGACATGGCCGCTGCCGTTTGCATGGGAGGCGAACAGGCCGTCCGAGCGCCCGAGGTGAGCGTCCGTCCACGACCAGATCGTGCGCACCTGCGCCGGCCGGCCCGCCACCTCGGCGATCAACAGCGCGTAGGCCTGGCCCTCGCTGACGATGTCGCCGCCCTGGTCGTGCCGGATCACCCGGCCGTCGGGCGTGACGTACCGGTCCAGGAAGCGCGCGGCGGCGGCGCGCGTCGACGAAGACGCCGGACGTGCCGGCGCCGGGGAGCGGCCGGTCGTCTCGGTGGCGCTCTGGGAGCTACCGCACGCGGTCATGGCCAGCGACAGCGCGAGCACGGCGAGGAGCCAGCGCACCGCACTACGGCGTCGTGGACGTCGTCGACGTCGGCGCAGTCGCCGTGGCCGACGCCGTGCTCGGAGTCGTCGCCGTCGTCGTGGTCGGCTGCGTGGCCGTCGTCGTGGTGGTGGCCGTCGTGGACGAGCTCGACGTCGGGGTCGTCGACGTGGAGGTCGTTGAGGTCGTCGAGGTAGTTGACGTCGTGCTGGTCGCGGTCGGCGTGCTGGTCGCATGCTTGTGCGACCCGCTGTGCTTCGGCGTGGTCTGGGTCGGCGCGGGCGCGGTTTGCGTCGCCGCCCCGTAGTGCACCGGCTGACCCTTCGCCGGACCGATGATCCGCGGCGCGGTGATGTTGGCCGGGCCCGGCACGAACAGCCCGAGGGCGAGCGCCGCCCCCGCGCCGGCCACCCCGAGACCGCCGAAGGCGAGCGTGAGCCGGCGCGTGCCGGAGCGCAGGTACTCGGTGCGACGCCGCTCCCTGAGCTCCGCGGGCAGCGCGGCGTGCTGCGCGCTCAGGCTGTTGTACGGCGCGGCCAGGAAGCTCCCGGTCGGCCAGATCAGCAGCGCGGCGACCAGCTCACCGGTGGGGGAGCCACTGGCCGCGGAACCCACCAGGCCGGCCAGGCCGAGCAGAGCAAAGAGGCATTCCACCCAGTTCGCCTTGATCGCATCGCTGAAGCGCGGCTCACCGGCCGTCTTGGGCGTCCGGAGGAACGCCGCCTCTTTCGCGAACAGGCCCTGGACCGAGGCGCTGGTCCCCGTGAGCACGGTCGACTGCCAGATCAGGAAGGCGCCGAAGGCATCGCGCCAGGAGGCGCCGGTGCCGCGGCGCAGGAGCGCGACCGCGCGGAGCAGGCCGATCGCCACGAGCAGCGGAATCGCCGCGAGGAGGAAGCCGGTGAGCTTGCGGAAGACAAGGCCCGCGCCGAACACGATGTTGCCGGCGCCCACGAGCAGGCACAGGAAGAACAGCAGTGCGAGCAGGTCCCCGTACCACTGGATCGCGCCGGAAAGGTAGGCCCAGCGCTGGCCGAGGCTGAGACGGTTCTCCCGCTCTCCGCCCGGCAGCATCGAGCGCCAGTGCTGGCGGAGGATCTGGATCCCCCCGAAGCACCAGCGGAACCGTTGGCCCTTGAGGGCCTCGAAGGTCAGCGGCATGATCCCCTGGCCGAACGACTGGTCGACGTGCAGCCCGGACCACCCGGCGCGCAGGATTCGCAGCGACAGCTCGGCGTCCTCCGTGATGCACCACTCGTCCCACCCGCCGACGGCCTCGAGCGCGCGGCGGCGGATGAGCCCCATCGTGCCGGCGAAGATGGCGCCGTCGCGCTCGTTGCGCGAGGGCTGGGAGACGGCGAAGAAGTACCGGTAGGAGTAGTAGAGGCGCCGGTAGTAGGGAGCGTCCTTCCAGCCACGGTAATCCTGGGGCGCCTGGATGAAGCCGACCTTCTCGTCGGCGAACAGCGGCGTGCACATCCGCAGGAACTCGCGGTTGATCTGGTAATCGGAATCGACCACCCCGATCAGCTCGCAGGAGCCCTCGACCATATGCTCCAGGGCGTAGTTGAGCGCGCCGGACTTGTACCCCGGCCAGTCGCTCAGGTGCACGAACTTCACGTCGTGCTCCCGGCACCAGGCCTCGATCGGGCGCCACAGCGACTCGTCGTCGGTGTTGTCGTCGATGACCTGGATCTCGTAGTTCGGGTAATCGAGCGAGCGCAGGGACTCGAGCGTCTCGATGACCATGTCGGGCGGCTCGTTGTAACAGGGGACCTGCAGGCAGACCGGGGGGTACGGGCCGTCGGGCAGCTCGGCCAGCTCCCGGGTGCCGACGCGGCGCAGCCAGCTCGCCCGGCCGAGCGTGTCGCACAGCTCCCACAAGTAGGCGCAGCCGAGCAGTGCGGCAACGACCTCGAGCAGCCACAGCATCGACCCGCCGATGTCGCCGGTGATGCCCAGGTGGCTGGCGAACGTCCACCAGAGCATGAACGCGAGGTAGACGGCGAACACGTACGTCGTCGTCGCCCAGCACACGTGGGCGCGGGCATTCCAGCGCCGGGACACAGGGAGCCAGACCAGATTGGCCAGCGCCAGTCCGATCACCGCCGCCTCGATGTGACCGGTGGTGACGCCGATCAGCGAGAGGATCGCGACGACGGCGGCGATCAGGACCATCGACCAGACCAGCGCCAGCGCCAGTCGGGCCCGCCAGCTCGACGGCTTCTCGTCGCGGCGGGGACGCCGGGTGGTGGGCAGGAACAGCGCCACCGTGGCGATCGGCGCGGCACACAGACCTGCGAGTAGCAGAGCGGAGAGCATGGGGGGAGTTCGCGGGAGGCAGCGTGCCGGCTCGCTGTCCTGCGGCGTACTCCTCGCTACCCCGGGTCCCTTCCGGCTACACGGGTACGGGTCAATTCTCGGTGACGCTCGAACGGCTGTTCGGGTCAGGCCGCGGGACTGGAGTGATCCGGTCGCGGCCCGGCTGCGAAGTGATGGTTGAACCCGGGCGTACGCATTCGGGCTGATCCCAGGCAGGGAGATGATGTTTCGATCCGCTGGATCCAGGCGCGGCCACCTGTCGGCGGTCGCGGACGAGGATCTGATGCCCGTCGTGCACGGCGGTGACGCGCGGGCGTTCGGAGTGATCTTCGACCGTCATGCTGGGGCGGCGTTCTCGCTCGCCTACCGGATGTGCGGCCACCAGACGATGGCGGAGGACATCGTGCAGGACGCGTTTCTGTCGCTCTGGCGCGGCGGCGCTCGATACGACGCCGCGCGCGGCAGCGTTCGCTCGTGGGTCCTCGGAGCGGTTCACCACAAGACGATCGACTCGTTTCGCCATGAGACCGCCAAGCGCGGCCGGGACGTCAACGACGACCCCGCCGTGGAGCGGATCGCGGCGCGCGACCGTCCCGACCTCGAGATCGAGAAACAGGACGACGCGCGGCGAGTCCGAGGAGCGCTCGAGCGGCTCCCCATGGACCAGCGGCGGGTGATCGAACTCGCGTACTGCGGCGGTTTCACCCACTCCGAGATCGCCGCCATGCTCGAGCTCCCAGCCGGCACGGTGAAGGGCCGGGTGCGGCTCGGCCTGGTCAAGCTGCGGCTGTCGCTCGGCGACCCCAGGATCGTCCAACGCGCCGCCGGGAGTGCGACATGACGCGCGAGATTCGCCCTTCCGAGGAGTGCGGGAGCGACAGCGCCGCGTACGTGCTCGGCGCGCTCGAGCCCGACGAAGCCGAGGCCTACCGGAGCCACCTGACCCAGTGCGCCGACTGCCGCGATGAGGTGGCGATGCTCCAGCGAGTGGCCGATCTGCTCCCGATGGGAGCGCCCCAGTATCGGGTGCCGGCGGATCTTCGCCGCCGGGTCGTGGGCGCGGTGCGTGGGCAGTCCCGGCCCCGCAAGCCCGCGTTCGTGCCGGCGCTCGTCGCGGCGGCCGCAGCACTCGTGATCGCGGTGATTGCGTTTGCGAGCATCACCACGCGGAACGCCGCCGGCCCGAGGCTGCTCCCCGCCACCGTGGTCGGCTCGACCGGGAACGCCCAGCTTCGAATCGGCGCGGGCCACGCCGAACTGCTCGTGCGGCATCTCAGCCCGCCGTCTGCGGGGCGCATCTACGAGGTGTGGTTGAAGCGGCCGAGCGCGGCTCCTGCGCCGACCACCGCTCTGTTCAGCGTGACCGCCGATGGGGCGGCCGACATCGGCGTCCCGGGCGGGCTGCGCGGCGTCAGCGAGATCCTGGTGACCGAGGAGCCCGCCGGCGGCAGTCGCGTCCCCACCGGCCCGCCGGTGATCGTCGCTCCCACGAGCTGAGGCAAAGTGCTCGCCGGCAGCCGTTTGCCACCTCGATCTGCGCCGGGAGCCGGCGGGTAGCGGTCAGCTCCCGTCGATAGCCGGCGGATCGCGCCGGGGGACCGGCGTGGCGTTCACGATCGAGGTTGTCGTCTCGCCGTAGAGCAGGAACCGGTCGAGCAGGCTCGGAAGCTCCTCGATCGAGCCGAGGTGGACCTTCATGTAGAAGCAGTCCTCGCCGGTGATCCGCAGGCACTCCTCGATCTGGGGAATGCCGGCGGCCAGCTCGGCGATCTTCGAGAGCTGGCGCACGGCCGGCTTGACGCGGACGATCGCGGTGAGGGAGTAGCCGAGCGCGCGCGGATCGATCTCGGCCCGGTAGCCGGTGATCACGCCGATCTGCTCCAAGCGCCGGACACGCTCGGTCACCGCCGGGGAGGACAGACTCACCCGGCGTCCCAGCTCGGCGAAGGAGATTCGACCGTCTTGGGCCAATTCGCCGATGATCTTTCGGTCGGTGGCGTCCATGGACATGTCATTCATAGGCCGATCCATCCTAGCGCCTTTGATGGCCTATGTACGCGGTGCGCCGTGCCGGGCAGAATCGACTACATGACCTCCCGCCGTGTTCCCCCGCAGGCCTACTTCGCCGGCAGCGCGGTGTTCCACTACCTGGGGCCCGCCTTCGCCGTGCTGCTGTTCAGCCGGGTCGCGCCGCTCGGGGTGGCGTGGCTGCGGATCGTCAGCGCCGCGCTCGTGTTCGCCGCCTGGCGCCGGCCCTGGCGGGCGCTCCGGAACGCCGACGGCTCGACCGTCCGCCTCGTTGTCGCGCTCGGTGCGGTGCTGGCGGCGATGAACAGCTGCTTCTACGAGGCGATCGCTCGGCTGCCGCTCGGCACGGTGTCGGCGATCGAGTTCCTCCCGGTGATCGCGCTGGCCGCGTTCGGCGCCCGCTCGCCGCGGAACGCCGGCGCGCTCGGGCTGGCCGTGGCCGGCGTCTACGTCCTGATGGAGGTGCGGCTCCGGGGCGGGATGCTCGGGTTCGGCCTGGCCTTCGCCAACGCCGGGCTGTTCGCGCTCTACATCGTGCTCGCGCATCGCGTGTCGCGCCAATCGGGCGTCGGGGGCATCGACGGCCTGGCCGCGGCGATGCTGCTCGCGGTGCCGGCGGTCAGCGCGCTCGGCGGCTGGCAGGTCATACCCCACCTGCTCGACCCGGTCGCGCTCGGTGCCGGCATCGGGGTCGGGATCACCTCCTCGGTCATCCCGTACGTGTGCGACCAGCTGGCGATGGCCCGGCTGGCGCGCGCGACCTACTCACTGATGGTCTCGCTGCTCCCGGCCACCGCCACCGTGGTGGGACTCGTGGTGCTCGGGCAGACCCCGACGGCCCGCCAGCTCCTGGGTGTCTCGCTGGTCGTCGCCGCGCTCGCGCTGCACCGGGAGCGACGCCCGGAGCGCTCGAGCACGGACTCGACCCGTCGCTCGCGCGCTGCGTACAGCCAGCCGGCGAGCGGGTCGACCGCAACCTCCGGCTAGAGCACTCGTTCTCGTCTTCACGATGGCCTCTGAGAAGCCGTCGCGGAGCGGGCTAGAGCGGACGCCGCACGCCGACCTCGTCCAGATGGACGAGCAGGTCGTGCGGGTCCTCGTACACGCGGTAGGCCCCTGAGTAGATGAGCTCCTCACGGCCGTAGCCACCGGACAGCAGGCCGACCCCGAGCGCGCGGGCGCGGCGGGCGGCCAGCAGGTCCCACACGCTGTCGCCGACCACGATGCTGTCGCGGATGTCGACCCCGATGCGCTCGGCGGCGGTGAGGAACAGGTCGGGATCGGGCTTGGCGTACTTCACCTGGTCCCGGGTGATGAACGTCGTGTCGGGCGGAAGGGCCAGCATGTCGCGCGCCAGCTCGGCGTAGCGGGCCACGCCGCTCGTGGCGATCGCCCACGGCACCCCGTGCTCGGTCAGCGTCGACAGGAGCTCGCGCGCGCCCGGCAGGGGGTGGACGCTGTCGTAGTGGCTAATGAACGCATCCTCGTGCAACCGCGGCAGCGCTCGGAGCGTGTCCGGATCGAGGTCCGTGTCGAGCTCGCGGACCAGCGCGTTGACGAACAGGCCGCCGCTCATCCCGATCCGCCGGTGGATCTTCCACACCGACAGGTTGATCCCGACCGAGTCGAGTGCTTCGCGCCAGCCGAGCACGTGCTGGTAGACGCTGTCGATCAGCGTCCCGTCCAGGTCGAACAGGAAGGCGGGATGGCTCCGGCTCTCGACGCTCACGTCCGGCATGATGACGGCATGATCACCGCGGAGGCTCTGGCGGCGCGGTTGGACGCGCTCGGCGAGGTCGGGATTCGGCCCGAGGGCGTGTTCCGGCTGGCCTGGACGGAGGAGGATGCCGCCACCCGGGCCTGGTTCGAGCGCCAGGCGGCGGACGTCGGGCTCCGGGTCGAGCGCGACCCGGCCGGCAACCTGTGGGCCTGCCCGGACTCGGATCCGCCCTGGTGGGGGATCGGATCGCATCTGGACAGCGTGCGCGGGGGCGGTCGGTTCGACGGGCCGCTCGGCGTCGCCTGCGGCTTCGAGATCGCCGCCCAGGTGGATGGCCCGATCGCGGTGCTGTCGTTCGCCGACGAGGAGGGCGCCCGCTTCAACACGCCGACGTTCGGGAGCAAGGCGCTGGCCAGTCGCCTCGAGCTGCCCGCCGTGCTGGACCGCCGCGACGACGACGGCATGTCGTTGCGCGACGCGATGCGCGGGGCCGGGGTCGATCCGGGCGGGATCGCCGACGCGGTGCCGTGGCTGAACCGCCTGGCCGCCTTCATCGAGATCCACATCGACCAGACGACCGAGCTGGCCAGGGCGGGTGAGCCGGTCGGGGTGGTCAGCGGGCTGGGGGCGCGAACCCGCCTCGAGGTTCGGTTGACGGGGCGGGCCGATCACGCCGGGACCACACCGCGCTCGGAGCGGCGCGACGCGCTGTCGGCGGCGGCCCAGCTGATCGTCGGGGCCGAGGACCTGGCCGGCGCGGACAGCACGCTCGATGGCGAGCCCGGCCCGCTCACGGTCACTGCGTCGAGAATCATCACAAGACCCAACGCACCGACCACGATCACCGCCGAGGTGCGGCTGTGGTTCGATGCGCGGGCGCCGAGCTTCGGGCTGATCGATTCCTGGCGGGAGCGGCTGGGCGAGCTGACGGCTGAGCTGCAGGAGCGCTCCGGGGTCGAGATAGAGGTGGCCGTCGTCTCGCGCACCGATGCTCGCGAGTTCGATCCGGCGCTGCGCGGGGACCTGATGCGCGCCAGCCGGGACGTGGTCGGTCACGCCCTGCCCGAGCTCGTCTGCTTCGCCGGCCACGATGCCGGCGTGCTGGCCGAGCGCGTGCCCGCCGCGATGGTGTTCGTGCGCAACCCGACCGGCATCAGCCACTCCCCGGAGGAGTCGGTCGAGCTCGAGGACGCGGCCGCCGCCGCGCGGGTGGTGGCGCTCGTCGCTCAGGAGCCGAGATGACCGCGCGCGCCGTCGTCCCGGCCATGCCCAACGCACACTCGCACGCCTTCCAGCGGGCGCTGCGGGGACGGGCCGAGCGCCCGGGCGGCGCGCAGGACGATGACTTCTGGACGTGGCGGACCGAGATGTTCCGGCTGGCCGGGAGCCTCGATCCGACCAGCATGCGCCAGGTCGCCCATGACACCTACACCGAGATGGTGGGCGCCGGTTACGGCGTTGTCGGCGAGTTTCACTACGTCCACCACCAGCCCGACGGGACGCCCTACCCCGAGCCCAACGAGATGGCGATCGCGGTCGCCGAGGCCGCGGCGGAGGCGGGATTGGCGATCGTGCTCCTGCCCGCCGCCTACCACCGGGGTGGCTGGGCCGAGGGCTCGGATCTGCCGCCGGCCCTCGGCCAGCGGCGCTTCTGCGACCCGGATGTCGACACGTTCCTGCGCCGGGTCGAGGCTCTGCGCGTGTGGGCCGAGTCGGTGCCCGGGGTCGAGATCGGGGTCGCCGCGCACAGCGTGCGCGCGGTCCCGCGCGGCTGGCTCGAGGCGATCGCGGCGTATTCGGACGCTCACGGTCTGGTCCGCCACGTCCACGCGCACGAGCAGCGGCGCGAGCTCGACGAGTGCCAGGCCGAGCACGGCTGCTCGCCGATCGAGCTGCTCGAGCGAACGGGGTTCCTCGGGCCTCGGGCCAGCGTGATCCATGGGATCCACGTGTCGGTGGTCGATGTGGAGATCGTGGCTCGGACGGGGACGACGATCGTGTCCTGCCCGACCACCGAGGGCAACCTGGGCGACGGCTATCTACCGGCCATGGCCTACGCGGAGGCCGGCGTCCCGCTGGCCATCGGCAGCGACTCCCAGGTCCGCATCGACCCGTTCGAGGAGGCGCGCGAGCTCGAGACCGGCTCGCGCCGGGAGCGCCGCCTCCGCTCGGGCCTCCTGGCTGCGGTCGGCGACCTGTGGGCCGAGCTGTGCCGCAACGGGCACCGGAGCCTCGGCCTCGATCCGGAGCTGCTCGAGCGGTACACGGTCGAGATCGATCTCGAGCACCCCGATCTGAGCGGGGTCGACTCCCAGGACCTCCCGCTCGCGCTGGCCACCTGCGCATCGGCCGGCGTGGTCATCCGCGAATGACGCGCGAGCAGCGTCTCGTGTTCGGCGAGGTGGCCGAGCTCTATGACCGGTATCGCCCGGCCTATCCGGACGCGGTGGTCGATGATCTGATCGATCTGGCCGCGCTCGAGCCGGGCGCGCTCGTGCTCGAAGTCGGCGCCGGGACCGGCAAGGCGACCGCCATGTTCGCCGAGCGCGGGATCCATGTGCTCGCGGTCGAGCCAAGCGCCGAGATGGCCGCCGTGGCCCGCCGGATGTTCGGCGACCGTCCCCAGGTGCAGATCGAGCGGTCCGACTTCGAGCAATGGGATCCGGCGGGACGCGAGTTTCCGCTGCTGTTCGCGGCGCAGGCCTGGCACTGGGTTGAGCCGACCGTCGGCTTCGCGAAGGCGGCCCGCGTCCTGGCGGCCGGGGGAGTGCTCGCGGCGTTCTGGAACCGTGCGGTCTGGGCCCGCGCCGAGCTGCGCGACGTGGTTCTGGACGTTTACCGGCGGGTTGCGCCCGAGCTGCTGGCTGAGACCGATCCGATCCACCCGGCGAGCGAACTGCCCAGCGACCAGGACGACTGGCGGCGCGCCGTCGCGGCGACGGGCGGCTTGACCGCCGCCGAGGTTCGCGACTACGAATGGAGCCACGCGTATTCGGGCCGCGATTACGCCGCGCTGCTCGAGACCCATTCGACGATCCGGGTTCTCGACCCGGGCCAGCGGGACGCGCTCGTGGCCGCGGTGGCCGATGCGATCGAACGTAACGGAAACGAGCTCACGTTGCCGTTCGTGACCCGCGTCTGCCTGGCCCGCTCGGTCGCCGGCGCGGCGGGTTAAATGAGTCGCGCCCCGAGGAGCCGGCGAAGTGGACGGGCCGGCTGGTGGGGCGCGCTCGAGGGAGGAGGGGAGCGACATGATGACGGTCCCGGACCTAGTTGTCCAAGACGTAGTTTCGCTGAGAGTGATAAGTGACGCTTATGAATCGGCGGCGGTGGCGCCGGTGAAGACGATCTTGCCGCCCGTGTCGCCGTTCAGCATCGTCTCGAAGCCCTGACGCGCCTCGTTCAGCGGCAGCGTGTTGTGGATGACCGGCCGCACGCCCTTGTCGACGCACAGGCGGACCAGCCGCTCGAGCTCCTCGCGCGTGCCCATCGTCGAGCCGACCACCGATAGCTGGAGGAAGAAGATCCGGGTCAGCTCGGCGGGAGGAGCGTCGCCCGTCGTGGCACCCGAGATGACGATCGTGCCACCCGGCTTGAGCGCACGGATCGAATGCGCCCACGTCGCCTGGCCGGTCGTCTCCATCACCGCGTCGACCCGCTCGGGCAGGCGCGCGCCGGGCTCGAAGGCCTGATCGGCGCCGAGCTCGAGGGCTTTCGCCCGCTTTTCCTCCGAGCGGCCGGTGACCCAGACGCGGATGCCGGCGGCGCTGGCCAGCACGGTCAGCGCGGTGGCCACTCCGCCCGAGGCGCCCTGGACGAGGATCGTGGCCCCGGGCGGGACGGCGCCGCGGCTGAACAGCATGCGGTAGGCGGTGAGCCACGCCGTTGGCAGGCAGGCCGCCTCCTCGAAGGACAGCTCGTCGGGCTTGGGGACGAGGTTCCAGCGTGGGACGGCGACCTTCTCGGCGAACGTGCCCGGATAGCGCTCGGAGAGGAGCGAACGCCGCGGGTCGAGCGTCTCGTCGCCGTGCCAGGACGGGTGGTTGATCACCGAGTGGACGATCACCTCGTTGCCGTCCTCGTCGATGCCGGCGGCGTCGCAGCCGAGGATCATCGGCAGGCGGTCCTCGGGCAGCCCGACGCCGCGCAGCGACCACAGATCGTGGTGGTTGAGCGAGGCGGCCCTGACCGTGATCGTGGTCCAGCCCTCCGGCGGGTCGGGGGTCGGGCGGTCGTCGATCCGCAGCCCGCTCAGGGGGTCGTCGCGGTCGATGGAGGCGGCGAACACGGCGAGCATGGCGTCGAATCATGCCTGAGGGGGCGCCGGGGGCGCGGCGACCCCGGCCCGGCGGTGCGACAATCCGAGGCGGTATGGCCACCGTGACCGCGAGCGCCACCAGAGCGGTCGACGCGCCGCCTGAGCGCGTCCTCGAGTTCCTGCGCGACTACCGCGAGGCGCGGCCCCGCATCCTCACCGACAACTACACCGCCTACCGGGTCGAGCAGGGCGGCCACGGCGCCGGCACCGTGATCGGCTACCACTTCAATTCCGGTCGCCGGGAGCGCGACTACCGGATGAGCGTGGAGGAGGATGGCGGCGGGCTGTCCGAGCGCGACGAGCTGTCCTCGTTCGTCAGCCGGTGGACGGTGGCTTTGGACGGCCGGGGGTCCCGGGTCACGCTCGAGTCCTCCTGGCGGGGAGCGGGCGGGATCGGCGGCTTCTTCGAGCGGACGTTCGCGCCGAAGGTCCTGCAGCGGATCTACGGCGAGATGCTCGACAAGCTCGCCGCGGCCGTCTCAGCCTGACTCTGTCTGAGCCTGACTCCGTCTGAGCCTGACTCCGCCTCAGCCTGACTCGATCGCCTTCTTGAGCTCGCCGGCGCGGGCGCTCACGAGCATGTCCCGGAGCAGGTCGACCAGAGGGCCGCGGATCACCAGGCCGAGCATGCGGCCGAGCTCGACGTCGAGCCGGTAGGTGGCGCGGGTTCGCTCGCCGCCCAGGTCCTCGAGCTCCCAGCGACCATCGACCGACTTCAGCTCGCCCTTTTCCTGCGTCCAGCTGAGCGTCGTCGGGCCGTCGTAGCTGAAGCGGACGGTCGATTTGATCGTCCTCACCTTGGCGTCGCTCTCGGTCTCGCAGAGGATCGCGTGGCCGTCGCCGTCGCGCTCGAGTGCGTGCATGCCCTTGAGCCCGCCCTGCCAATCGGGCGCGCGCTCCACGTCCTCGACCAGCGCCCACACGGTGGCGAGGGGGGCCTGGATCTCAGCTGTCGAGCTTCCGGTGATGTTGGACATGTTGCTTCCTACGCCGCCACGGCCTCGCGCTCCATCTGGGGCGCGTAGGAGCCGGTCCGTGCGGCGGCGTTCATCTTGGCCCGGTGGTAGTAGGCGCGCTGGCCGGCCTCCGCATTCTCGTCCTTGCCGCCCCACGCCTTCAGCGCGGGCGCCTGCAGCGCGCGGCCGTAGGAGAACGAGAGCTGCCACGGGTGCGGTCCGGAGGCGTTCATCGCGTTCAGGTTGGCGGTGGCGTCCTCGTCGGTCTGGCCGCCGGACAGGAACACGATGCCGGGCACCGCCGCCGGCACATGCTTGTAGAGGCAGTCGAGCGTCCATTCGGCGATGGTTTGGTGCTCAGCGCGTTCGCTCGCGTCGTATCCGGACAGGACCATGTTCGGCTTGAGCAGCGTTCCGTGGATGTCCACCCGCTGGTCGAACAGCTCCCGGTAGACGGCGTCGAGGA
Source organism: uncultured Solirubrobacterales bacterium (assembly GCA_963811135.1). GTDB lineage: Bacteria > Actinomycetota > Thermoleophilia > Solirubrobacterales > Solirubrobacteraceae > Palsa-465. The sequence continues at coordinate 266,014 of CAWEQG010000020.1, forward strand.
CGAGTGCCGTGACGTGGTGGCTGCGCTCGATCGTGTGCGTGCCGTTCTGGAGCACCTCGGGCTCGACGATCGGGACGAGACCGGCCTCCTGGCACAGCGCTGCGTAGCGGGCGAGCGCGTGGGCGTTGGTCCAGATGCAGTAGTTGCTGGGCAGCTCGTCGGTGATCGAGTAGGTGGCGCGCCACTTGGCGAATCTGGCGCCCAGCTCTCGGTATTCGCTGAGTCTTGCCCTCAGGCCGTCGAGGCCCTCGGTGATCGTCTCGTGGTCCGAGAGGGCGAGTGGCTTGGCCCCCTTGTCCACCTTGATGCCGGGGATGATGCCCTTGTCTGCGAGGAGCTTCGGGAACGGGGTGCCGTCCTTGGTCGACTGGCGGATCGTCTCGTCGAACAGGATCACGCCGCTGATGTAGTCCTCGGCGCCCGGGGTCGTGAACAGCATCTCGCGGTACGCCCGCCGGCGGTCCTCGGTCGATTCGAGGTCGATCGAGTCGAACCGCTTCTTGATCGTGCCGTCGCTCTCGTCGGCGGCGAGGATGCCCTTTCCCTCGGCGACCAGCGCCTTGGCGGTCTCGTGCAAGTCGTTGTCGGCCATCGTCATGAACCTCCGGGTCTCGTGCGCTCGAGTGTGATTATCGCCCGCCACGAGGGTCAGCAGGTGATCGTGTAGGCGACGCACGTCGCTGCGCCGGCCGCTGAACAGCTCTGCCTGGTGGCGAAGGTCGAGGCGGGCGCGCTTGATCACGTCGGCCATGAACGCGTCCGTCGTGACCAGGTCGCAATGGTTGAGGGCCTGGGCGAGTGCGTCGAGGTCGGCCGCGTCGCTGGGGCGGGCGCGGCGCTCGGGCAGCTCGTGCTCGATGACCCAGCTCATGCGCCGGCGGGCCTCGCGGGACGCGCGGGATTGGACCGTCGGGAGCTTCCGGCCTCGCGAGAGCTCGCGCAGGATCTCCAGCAGCCTCAGGTCGGGGCGGGGGGCCGATTCCTTTTCGTGGACGGCGGATTCGAAGACGGTGATGGCGCCTCTGTCGACACCTTGTCTCAGGACCGGGGCGAGTTCGCGGAACGCCGGCTTGTCCTTGGCGATCCCGCTCAGGTAGTTCTGGTCGAGGTACAGACGCGCGCTGGTCACCCTGCCGGGGGACGGTACGCGGCGGCGGCTGCCTTGGCGAGCGCCTCCTGCGCCTCGTCCATGGTCAGCAGCACCGTCGTCTCGAGGTTCGACAGGGCACCGGATCCGCCGACGAGCATGGACAGCGCACCCGCCGTCACGTTGTCGGGCGCCTCGAGCAGGAACACGCCGTCGAACTCGCCAAGCGCCCACCAGAACCCGATCATCTTCGCGCCGAGCGTCTCGGCCGCCTCCGACGCCGCCTTGGCGCGGTCATGTGGGTTGGCGAGCATTGCCTTGACCGAGTCGGTCGTGTAGCTGAAGCGGCCGAGGTAGAGGGGCATTTGCAGGGACCTCCGTTTTCGGGGCGTGTTTGCGGCGACGGTCAATCCTCGCGCCGGTGGTGGCGGTGGCGCAAGGTGGCGGTGGTGGCGCGATGGGTTAGGGGCCTGCGCCGATGCGCTCCCGGACGCCGGCGCGCCGGCGTTGCTCGCGGTACCGATGCACCGCCACCCCCGCCCAGATCGCCTCGACGACGCCGAACGGCCAGGTGCCGGCGAGAAAGCCGTACGCGCTCGACAGCGCACATCCGCACGCGAACGCGAGCACGAAGCCGGGATGCCGGCGCTCGAGCGCGTACATGACCATCATGAACGTGACCGCGGTGGCGCCGAACAGAGTGAGCATGGCCACTTGATGATGGCGCGCGGCGGAGTTCTGGGTGGCGGGTGGGGGGTGGGGGGTCATATACCGGCACTCGACGCTCGCTCTCGGCCGAGATCCGGCCTGTGTCCGATATATGTCTCCGGATCCGCACTCGCCTCACGGCAGCGGCCGAGTGCGGGCTTATGACCCAGGAGGGGGACAATCGGGGCCTCGCATGGACGTCATCGAGATCGACACCCCGCATGGCCCGGCGCGGGTGCACCTGAACAAGGTGCGGGGCGCCACCGGCGGGCTGATCCTCGGCCACGGCGCGGGTGGCGGGGTGGCCGCCCGCGATCTGACGGCCGCGGCGGAGGCGGCGGCCGCGACCGGCTTCAGCGTGGCGCTGGTCGAGCAGCCCTACCGGGTGGCCGGCCGACGCTCCCCGGCCCCGGCGCGCCAGCTCGACGCGGCCTGGTCGGCGGTGGTGGCGTCGCTGCGGGCCGGATCGTTCAAGCGCCTGCCACTGGTCACCGGCGGGCGCTCCTCGGGAGCGCGGGTGGCCTGCCGCACCGCCGCCGATACGGGGGCGGTGGGAGTGCTGTGCCTGGCCTTCCCGCTTCACCCGCCGGGACGACCCGAGAAGAGCCGGCTGGACGAGCTCGACGGGGTATCGGTGCCGGCGCTCGTCGTCCAGGGCGAGAGCGACCCGTTCGGCATGCCGCCGGCGGGTCCTCGCCGGACCGTGGTCACGGTGGCCGGCAACCACAGCCTGACCGGCGACCTCGAGGCGGTGCGGAGCGCGGTCGCCGACTGGCTGGCCCAGGTACGCTGAACGGCGTGTGCCAGCGGATCGGTCACGGTGGCGCGAGCGCCCTGGCGCCGGCCAACACGCTCGCCTCGTTCGACGCCGCCCGCGAGATCGGGGTCGACATGGTCGAGTTCGACGTGCGCTCCTGGGACGGCGATCTGGTCCTCGCCCACACCGTGCTGCACGCGCGCCGTGGCGGCAACGTCCGGCTCACGGAGGCGCTGGCCCACCTGGCCGGGCGCCGCTTCCGCGACGTCGAGCTGAACGTGGACGTCAAGCACGTCGGCTGCGAGGCGGCGCTGCTCGAGCGGCTGCGTCACGTCTCGCTGCTCGAGCGGACCCTGATCTCCTCGCAGGTGCCCGCCGTGCTCGACCGCGTGCGCGAGCTCGAGCCCCGCGCCCGGGTGGGCATCTCGGTCGGCGGTCGACTGTCCCGGCTGAGTCGCCGGTGGCGCGACTGGCGCGCCGGCGCGCTGGCCGGCATGCACAGCGGGCGATGGGATGCTCTGATGGCCCAGCACCGGCTGGTCGACGAGTCGCTGCTGGGCGACGTCGTCGAGCGCGACGGCCGGCTGTACGCCTGGACGGTCAACTCGCGCGGAGCGATCGCGTCGCTCAAGGGGCTGGGCGTGCACGGCATCACCACGGCAGATCCGCGACTGTTTGTCTAGGGTCAAGCTGAGCGAGCTCGTCGCCGCGCCCGGCCGCGGACGCGTGTTCACCGAGCCGCCCGTCCGGCCGGGGCTCGCCGACTGCGCCCCCAGCGGCCGGATCAGGCTCGATGCCCTGGCCCGCTTCGTCCAGGACATCGCCTACGCCGACGCGGACGAGGTCGGGCTCTCGCGGACCGCGGCCTGGGTGGTCCGGCGCACGCGCATGCGGGTCGATCGGTTTCCCCGTTTCGGCGAGCGGCTCGAGCTCGTCACGTTCTGCAGCGGCCTGGGCCGGATGTGGGCGGAGCGCCGGACCACGATCTCGGGTGACGTGGCGGGCGAGGTCGAGGTGGTCTCACTGTGGGTGCATCTGGACCCGTCGAGCGGGCGGCCGACGCCGCTGTCCGAGGCGGAGGTCGCGGCGTGGGGCGAGTCGACCGCGGGGCGAAAGGTGACCGCGCGCCTGCACCATCGCACGCCCTCGGGCGCAGAGGACAGCTTTCCCTGGCGGTTTCGCGCCACCGAGTGCGACCTCGTCGGCCACATCAACAACACCGCGTACCTGCAGCCGCTCGAGGAGGAGCTGCTGGCCGGCGGCGACGGCGACATCGAATCGATCGACGTCGAGATCGAGTACCGATCACCGGCGCAGCCGGGCGACAAGCTGGTCCTGCGCGACGGCGCCCGGCGGTGGATCGTCAGTCCGGACGGCGAGACGCACGCTTCGCTGCTCGTCGCGTCCCTCAATCCGTCACAGGTCGTGTCCCCTAACCCCTCACAGGAGGTCTGAACCTTGCGAGCCGTCGTGATCACCAAGCCGGGGGACGTCGACGTCCTCGACGTCGAGGACCGTCCCGCGCGCGAGCCCGCCGAAGGCGAGGTCCGCATCGCGGTGAAGGCCGCGGCGGTCAACCCGACCGACATCGGCCTGCGCCAGCGCGGCGGCGGCGAGGATCCCGGGCCGCCGTGGGTGCCGGGGATGGATGCGGCCGGCGTGGTCGACGCGGTGGGTCCGGGGGTCGACCGGCTGCGCGTCGGTCAGGAGGTGATGGCGGCGGTCAGCCCGCGCCGGCCGGAGGGCGGGGCCCAGCAGGAGCTGCTCGTGGTGCCGGCCGCCTCGGTGGTGCCGATCCCGGACGGGGCCAGCCTCGTCGAGGCCTCCACGCTGCCGATGAACGGACTGACCGCGCGTCGGGGGCTCGACATGCTGGGCCTGTCGTCCGGGCAGACCTTGGCCGTGGCCGGCGGCGCCGGGCTGCTCGCCTCCTACGTGATCCCGCTGGCCAAGGAGCAGGGCCTGCGCGTGATCGCCGACGCCAAGCCCGAGGACGAGGAGCTGGTCAGGGGCTTCGGCGCCGACGTGGTCGTGCCGCGGTCGGACAGCTTCGCCGACGCCGTGCGCGAGGTGGAGCCCGACGGCGTCGACGCGGTCTACGACACCGCTTTGCTCTACCGCGAGGCGTTTCCCGCCGTTCGCGACGGCGGACAGATCGTGTGCGTGCGGGGGTGGGACGGCGACGAGGTCGAGGACCGCGGGGTCCGGGTCCATCCGGTGATGGTGGCGCGTGTGCTCGAGCGAACCGACTGGCTCGAGGAGCTGCGTGCACTCGCCTCGGCCGGCCGGCTCGAGCTGCGCGTGGCCGGTGAGTACCCGCCGGAGCGGGCTGGCGACGCTCATCGGGCGATGGACGCCGGCGGCCTGCGTGGCCGGGCCGTGATCGTGTTCTGATCGCGTCCCGACCCGCCCGACCCCGTCCGTAGACAGGTACGTACCAAAGTATTACTGGTACGTACCCGTTTCCAGGGAGGGGTGAGGCCTCAGCCGATTGGGGCGGCGAGGACGGCGCGGGCCGCGTTGTGGCCGGGGATCCCGCTCACGCCGCCCCCGCGCCGGGCGCCGGCTCCGCACAGCCACACGTTCGGGTGTTCGGTTTCGACGCCCCAGCGTCCGACCTCCTCCTCGGACTCGGCGAAAGGCCAGGCCAGGTCGCGATGGAAGATGTGCCCCCCTGGCATCCCGAGCTCCGCCTCGAGCTCAGGGGGAGTGAGCGCCTCGAGGCCCAGCAGCAGCTCCTCGATCGGCTCCGCCAGCACGCTGTTCAGCGAACGCAGGGTGGCCGCCACCGCCCGCTCCTTTGCCCCCGCGCGGGCGAACAGCCGCGCCGGCATGTGGAGCCCGAACAGCGTGAGCGTCTGGATCCCCCGGGCGTTCAGGTCGTCGGACAGGATGCTCGGGTCGGTCAGCGAGTGGCAGTAGACCTCGCATGGCGGTACGGCGGGAACCTCGCCGGCCGCGGCCTGCCGGTAGGCCTCCTCGAGCTGCTCGTAGCCCTCGTTGACGTGGAACGTCCCGGTGAAGGCTTCCTCCGCGCTCACCCCCGGCACGTCCGGCAGACGCTTCAGCAGCATGTTGATCTTGAGCTGAGCGCCCTCGGGCTTGCCGGGCGGCGCGGGCGCGGCGCCGTCGCCGTCGCCGAGCAGCCCGGTCAGGACGTGGGGCGCCACTCCGGCCAGCACGTCGCGCGCGCCGTAGGTCCGCCCGTCGGCGCACGTGACCTCGGCGCCGTTACCGTCGGTGGCGATGGCGACTACTTCTGCGCGGGTGACGAGCTCGGCGCCCGCGTTGCGGGCAGCGAGGGCCAGCGCACCCGACAGCGCCCCCATGCCCCCGACCGGCACGTCCCAGGGCCCTCCGACCACGTGGTAGAGGAAGCAGCGGTTCTGGCGCAGGAGCGGATCGTCCGCGGGCGCGAAGGTGCCGATCAGCGCGTCGGTGAGGGCCGTCCCGCGCACCAGGTCGGACTCGAACGTCCGCTCGAGCAACTCGGACAGCGGCGTCTCGAACAGCGCGTCCCACGACGCGTCGTCGTCGAGGAGCCGCCGGAACTCCTCCCGCGAGCGCAACGGTTCGGTGAAGGTCGGGAACAGCCGCTCCGCGACGTTGGCGAGCATCGCCTGGAAGGCCGGGTCGCCTGCGATCGGCGGATACGCGGCGATGCGGCGCCGGCGCAACTCGACCGGCAGGCCCAGGCCGCGCATCAGCGCGCCCGGGAACAGGCTGACCAGATACGAATAGCGCGACAGCCGGGCTCCGAAGCCGGGGAACAGCTGGGCGGACACGGCCGCACCGCCGAGCTCGTCGCGGCGTTCGAGCACCAGCACGGCGCGACCGGCGCGGCCCAGCAGGGTGGCGGCTACCAGCGCGTTGTGGCCGCCTCCCACGATCACCACGTCGAAGCTCTGCCGGCCGGGCATGCGACCAACGTACTAAGGACCAATTGCGTCTGGTGAACGAGCGCGGGGCGCCCTAGGCTGCGGAGGCATGAGCACTAATGAGCAGATCGCGACGGTCGTCGAGTCGTGGCCGGGCGTGGAGGCAGCGCCGCATCGCTTTGGCGGCGTCGAGTTCCGCGTGGGCCGGCGGGAGCTCGGCCATCTGCACGGCGACCGCATCGCCGATCTACCGTTCCCGCGCCGCGTGCGCGACCAGCTGATCGCCAACGGCCGGGCTCGCCCGCACCACGTGCTGCCGGAGTCCGGCTGGATCACGGTCTCGATCCGCTCGCCCGAGGAGGCAGAGCGCGCGATCGAGCTGTTCCGGATGGCCTACGAGCGAGCTCAGAACGCCAGGCGGTCGGGTGCCTGAGCGCTCCCGGATCTTCGTGGTCACCGGCGACGAGGTCGTCCGCTTCACGCTGACCGGCCGGCGCGCGCACGATGCCGAGACGGTGCTCGCGGTTGCCGCGCCGCGGTGCGTCGCGGTCGATCCACGGGACCCGAACCGCGCGTACGTTGGGACGTTCGACGATGGTCTGTACGCGACCGATGACGGCGGCGAGACCTGGCACGACGCATGGCGGGGCGTCGCCGACCGGCGGGTGACGTCCGTCGCCGTGTCGCGCTCGCATCAGGTGGCGGGCGAGTCGGTCGTGTACGCGGGGACCGAGCCCAGCAACCTCTTCCGCTCCGAGGACGGGGGAGAGACCTGGCAGCTGCTGCCCGAGCTGCGGCGGCTGCCGAGCGAGCCAAGCTGGTCTTTTCCCCCACGGCCGTGGACCCACCACGTGAGCACGATCGCGCTTCACCCGACCGACCCCGGAGGCTTGATCGTCGGGATTGAGCTCGGCGGCGTGATGCGCTCGGCCGACGGCGGCGAGACCTGGATCGACCACAACCCCCAGGCGCACAGCGACGCGCACCAACTGCTCACCCACCCGCTCGCGCCCGAGCGCGTGTACGAGGTCGCCGGTCAGGGGATCGCGCTATCGGCCGACCGCGGGGAGAGCTGGCGCCGGCTGGACGACGGACTTGACCGGCACTACGCGTGGGCGACCGCCGTCGATTCCGGCGATCCGGACCTGTGGTACGCGTCGGTGAGCCGCGGGCCGTACGCCGCGCACGGTCGCGGCGACGGGCAGGCGCGTCTGCTGCGCTCGCGCGGCGACGGCTGGTCGGCCATCGATGACTGGGGCGATGACCCGGAGCTGCGGCCGATGCCCTACGCGCTGGCGGCCGTGCCCGAACAACCCGGCCGGCTCCTCGTCGGACTGCGGGGCGGATCGATGCTGGTCACGCATGACGCGGGCGAGACGTGGTCGCGCCTGGAGCCGGGGCTGCCCGACGTGATCGCGCTCGCGGTCGCGCTGGCGTGAGCGCGGCATAAGCGGATGCTCGAGACGGCCGCCGCGCGCCTCGAGGGCTCGCTCACCGTCGCGCTCGCGACGGTCACGTCCGGTGGCGAACCGCGGGTGGCGCCGATCAACGCGTTCTTCCTCCGGGGGTCTTTCTACGTTCCCACTGTCGCGGAGTCCGCGCGCGCGAGGCATCTCGCCCGCCGTCCCTCGGCGAGCCTCACCTACTTCGAGGGCGCGGCGATGGCCGTCATCGCCCACGGACGCGTCACGATCATCGCGGGCGACGATCCGGCGTTCCCCGAGCTCGACGAGACGCAGCTCCGGCTCGGCCGGCAGAGCCCGCGCGAGTGGAAGGGCCAGGGCATCTACCTGCGACTCGCCCCAACCTCGCTCTACACGTACGCCCACCCTGCGCAGGCCTAACCGGGCGTCCCGGCGGTCGCCACTTACCCGGGGGGCCGGGCGCGAGGAGCCGAACCCGGTTGCGCCGGCCGGCGGGTGGTGGGAGAGTCGCCTGGTCAGGTCCGGCCGGGCGACCGGACCGCTATTGGAAGGAGTCGGCATGGCCGACCACGTGCTGTTCGTCAGCTGGGGGACTGCGGTCCGCGGCTTGGAGGAGCGGGGGCTCGAGGTATTCAACGAGGCGCTCGGCCTGCTTGGTCGCATGCAGCAGGACAGGCGCATCGAGTCGTTCGACGTGGTGGTGTTCGAACCGAACGGGGAGCTGAACGGCTACGTCGCGATCCGTGGCAGCGCGGCGCAGATCGACGCCCTTCGCCAGGACGACGAGTTCGTGCGCAACACCGCCGACGCGACGATGATCGTCGACCGGTTCCGCCACATCGTGGGCCACACCAACGAGGGCGTTGCGCGCCAGATGGAGATCTATCGCGAGGCGATCGCCAAGGTCCCCCAGCGCTCGTGAAGGTCGGTCCGTCGGGCCGCGGCCGGTCATGCCGCGGCCCGCGCGCCGCCCCCGGCGCATGCCGTCTCCCACACCTCAGGGAGGATTGTGATGTTTGACGCCAAATCGGGTAATACACGCCGTGGCCCGAGACGCCGGTCCTCTGGGCCCAAGCGCCCGATCCTCATGACTCGCGAAGAGCTCCGTCAGCACATCGACTCGGCCGCCCCCCGCGGCGGCGCCGAGGCGAGGCGACTCGCCTCGCTCATCATGGCTGCCTGCTGGCCGGGCGGTCCGGAGGATCGCACCGAGCGCGCGGCGCTCGACTGGCTGCGCCACTGGCGCCCGGGGCACACGCAGGCCGAGTTACCGGCGTGCTCGTGCTCGACCGGGCACTGCGTCCTGTGTAACTGAGTGCCCGTCGATCTGCGCGAGCGCGTGGCGATCGTGACCGGCGGCGGTCGCGGCATCGGCCGCGCGATCGCGCTCGGCTACGCGCGTGCCGGCGCCGACGTCGTGATCAGCGCGGCGCGCAACCGTGGCGAGGCTGAGGCGGTGGCGGCCGAGAGCGAGGCCCTGCCGGGCAGGATCGAGGCCGTCCAGGCCGATGTCACGGTCTCCGACGATGTCGAGCGGCTGGTGGAGCGGGCACTGTCGCTGCGCGGTCGGATCGACGTGCTCGTCAACAATGCCGCGCGGGGCATGCGGTTCGTCAACGAGCGGTTCATGACCGACCCGAGGCCGTTCTGGGAGGCCGACGCGGACGCCTGGCGGATGGTCATCGAGACGAACATCGTCGGCGTGTTCCTCATGTCGCGCGCCGTGGTGCCGAGCATGCTGGCGGCCGGCCGGGGGAGCATCATCAACGTCACGATCAATCACGCCACGATGGTGCGGCGTGGGTTCTCCCCGTACGGGCCGTCCAAGGCGGCGCTCGAGGCGATGACCGAGGTCTGGGCGCAGGAGCTCGACGGCACCGGCGTGGTGATCAATTTGCTGGCGCCGGGTGGCGCCACCGCCACCGGGATGGTCCCGGACGGCGCGCCGGCAGGGGTCGAGCTGCTCTCGCCCGAGGTCATCGTGCCCGGCGCGCTGCACCTGGCGGTGACCGACCGCAGCGGCCAGCGAATCGTCGGCACCGAATGGGACGAGCCGACCTGAGCGGCGTTGCCGGCGCCACGGGTGGTAGCTTTCCAGTCGTCTCAGCCGGCGGGCAACTTGGGGTGACGACTCCAGCCGTGAACAGCGAATTCAGCCTAGAAGAGAGGAACGTAGGGTCGGCGTGGATTCTGGCCGTCAGCGGCGAGCTCGATCTGCGGACGAGCCCGGAGCTCGAGGAGCGGCTCGATCGGGTGTGGGCAGCAGGCGCCGAGCTCGTGATCCTCGACCTGCGCCAGATCGAATTCATGGACTCGACCGGCCTGCGCGTTCTGCTCGGTGCCCATCAGCGGGCGCAGGAGACCAGCCGCCGCTTTGCGCTCGTGCGGGGCGCCGACCAGGTCGAGCGCGTGCTGACGCTCACCGGGGTGCGTGACCTGTTGACCGTGGTCGACGCTCCCGAGGAGCTGCTCGCCGCCGGCGACTCACCCTCGGACGGCACCTAGTCACGTTTCGGCCCGGGACAGGGCGCGTCCCGGGCATCGCATCCCTCCCAGCGCTCTCCGACGCCCAGTTTCGGTGCGCCGCTCTCGGGTAAGCGAACTCCCGAAAGGGAGGTTTATCGAGCGCATGTCACACGTAGCCCCTCACCGTGGTCGGACCGGATCTTCGACAGTGGGAGGCGGCCGTGGCAGTGCCAGTGTCACCGCCCGGCTCGACCGGCTCCCGGTCTGGCCGTACGAGCGCAAGCTGCTGTGGATCGTCGGGGCGGGCTACTTCTTCGCCTTCTTCGACATCGTCACGATCTCGTTCGCGGCGCCGGTCATCGCGACGCAGTTCCACGTGTCCAAGGCGACGGTCACCCTGTCGGTCACCAGCAGCCTGATCGGTTACATCATCGGCGCATTCGCCGACTCGACGATCGCGGACAAGTGGGGCCGGAAGCTGAGCCTCGGTGTGTCGGTCGCGGTCTTCACCTTGGGTACGGTGCTCGCGGCGGTCAGCACCAACGTGACCGAGCTGATCGTGTTCCGGTTCATCGCGGGTCTCGGCATCGGCGCTGAGATCGCCGCCGTCACCACCTACATCAGTGAGCTCTCGCCGGCGCGCCTGCGCGGCCGGTACACGAGTTGGGCCACCACCGCGGCCTACGCGGGGTTTGCCGTGGTGCCGTTCATCGCACGCGGGCTGGTGCCCACATTCGCCTCGGGCTGGCGCATCCTGTTCCTGATCGGAGCGCTGGGCGGCGCCACGATCCTGTTCATGCGCCGTGGCCTGCCGCCCTCGCCGCGGTGGCTGGTGTCGCAGGGCCGTACCGAGGAGGCGAGCGAGATAGTCACGACCGCCGAGGAGACAGCGCTCGAGAACATCGACGGCGACCGGCTGCCCGAGCCGGAGCCCGTGCCGGACGAGGCACCGGCCGAACGCGTGCCGGTCGCGGCGCTCCTGCGGCGCCCGATGGTCGGCCGCGTTGCTCTGTTCGTCGCGATCTGGTTCGTGTACTACATCGGCAACTACGGCTGGCTGACCCTGGCCCCGACGCTGTTCACCGACAAGGGCTACAGCCTGGCCGACAGCACGACCTACCTGGTCGTCTCCGGCATCGGCTTCCTGCTCGGCGCGTACGCGACGACTCACTTCAGCGACCGCTTCGAGCGCAAGTACTCGCTCGCGTCGATCGCGGTGATGTGGGCGATCTCGCTGTTCGTCATCGGCTACTTCGTCTCGCCGGCGATCATCATCGTGTTCGGCTTCATCGCGTCGGCCTCGATCGGCCTGCTCGTCCCGCTGCTCTACACCTACACCGCGGAGCACTTCGCCACCAGCGCGCGGGCCACCGGGGTCGCGCTGACCGATGGACTCGGCCACATCGGCGGCGCGCTCGCCCCGCTGATCGTGCTCGGCGCCAATTCCGCATGGGGCTTCTCCGCCTCGTTTCTGGTCATGGCGATAACCGGCCTCGCGGCCGGCGGGCTGATCCTGTTCGGCATCAAGGCGACGGGTCGCTCGCTGGAGATCGGTACGGCCGAGTAACGTTCAGCGTGACGTGAAAGAGCTGACCGGGAGCGCGTTCGCCACGACCGCCGCCTCACGTGAGGAGTGCGTGGCGTTCCTCGCGGCGGTCGATCGCTATCCGACCTGGCATCCGGAGGTGGTCAAGGAGGCCGAGGTGGTCGAGCGCGACGCCGACGGTCGTCCGACGCGCGCGCGGACAAAGCTTCATGTCGCACATGGTCCGGTGACGCGGGACTTCAACCTGCTCATGTCGGTGATCGTCGATCCGTCCGGAGTGGTCAGGCTGAGCCGGATCCCGCACGAGTCGGGCGACAAGGAGCGCTTCGACGTGACCTGGCATGTGAAGCAAGGGGACGCCAGCCACGTCCGGCTCGACCTGGCGGCGAACCTCGACGTTCCCCGCTTCGTGCCCCTGGGCGGGGTGGGCGACTCGATGGCCCAGGGTATGGTCAGCGCGGCGACGCGAGCGCTGGGCTCGGCGTAGCCGGCCGCGGCTCGAGGTCGAACGCCTCGGCCAGCAGCTCGTAGGAGCGCCGGCGTGCCTGGTGGTCGTGCGTGATCGTGACCACGATCACCTCCTCGGCACCGTATTCGCTCGCCACCGCCTCGACCTCGCCCCGCACCTTGGCCGGAGAGCCCACGATCGAGCGGCGACCGGGGCGCCCGCCGTTCAGCGGCTTGCCCTCGCGCTCGAGGAATTCGACCGCCTTCTCGGGCGGTGGGACCGGGATGAGCTCGCCGCGACGCAGGAGCGTGAACGACATGCGACTGCTCGTCGAGAGGAACAGGGCTTCCTCGTCGGTCGGGGCGCACAGCACCCAGACGGCGACGGCGGTCCTCGTAGCCTGGAGGTCGCGGCTCGGCTCGAAGCGCTCGCGGTAGAGCTTCGCGATCGAGGCTCCCTCGGCGTTGATGAAATCGGCGAACGCGTACGGCAGCCCGAGCTGCCCGGCCCAGATCGCGCTCTGGGCCGACGAACCGAGCAGCCACGGGACGGGGAGCTCAGGACGGCCGGGGAGAACAGCGGCCAACCGGTGGAACGGGTGGTCGCTCGGCAGGCTGTCGTCGAAGTAGGCGAGCAGCTCGGCCAGCTGCTGGGGGAAGTCGTCGGGCGCGGCCTGCCGGCGGTCGCGCTGCAGGGCGAACGTGGTCAGCGGGTCGGTGCCCGACGCGCGGCCGAGCCCGAGGTCGATCCGACCCGGGAACAGCCCGGCCAGCATCGTGAACGTCTCGGCCACCTTGAACGGGCTGTAGTGCGGGAGCATGACCCCGCCGCTGCCGACCCGGATCGCGCGGGTGGCGGCCGCGATCGGGCCGATCAGCGCCTCGGGGCTCGCGCTGGCGAGCATCGGCCCGCCGTGGTGCTCGGCCACCCAGTAGCGGTGGTAGCCAAGCTCGTCGGCCAGGCGAGCCAGGTCGAGCGTGTTGCGCAGCGCGTCGGCGCCGGACAGGCCCTCGGGGACGGGTGACTGATCGAGGACGGAAAGACGCACGTACTCGATGGTAGGACGGTCTCAGAACTCGGTCGGGCGGGGCCATCCGATAGAAGAACTGACCCATCCCGCCCTGGGCGATCGCGGAAAAGAACTGGAGCGTGCTCTCCATGAGGGCGGCCTTGTCGAGGCCGCCGGCGTAGATCGGGTCATAGCCGGCGTCGCGGATCAGCTCTTCGACCACCTGGCGCGCCTCATCGTCACCGCACCAGACGTTGCCGGGGGTCGCCTTCGACTCAGCGATCTTGTCGTAGATCGCGGCGAAGTTCAGGTTGAACGACTTCGCGGTCGGACCTCCGGTGCGCGACTTGATGAACTCCGCGTTCTAGGCGAAGCCGTCGGGAGCGCCGGCGCCGATCAGGTTGGTGGCGTCGATCACGATCCTGCCCTCGAGTCTCGTGTCCGGCCTTCTCCCACAGTTCGGCAAGCCCGCCACCGACGTTCCCCTTCCCGACGACTGTGATCTTCACCTGCTCTCGTTTCCCGAGGTCCTTCCCCGGGATCATGGCAGGCGGTGTGTGGCGGCCGTTTCAGCCGCGGCCTACGAGCCGCCCGACGGCGGCCATCAGCTCGTCGGTCTTCTCGTCGCGCTCGCGCGCGGTGCGGGCCCCCAGCACGCAGTGGTGGGCGTGATCGTCGAGCAGGCCGAGTGCGACCTTGTCCAGCGCGGCCTGCGCGGCCCCGATCTGGGTCAGGATGTCGATGCAGTAGCGGTCGTCTCGAACCATGCCCTCGATCCCGCGGATCTGGCCCTCGATGCGGGCAAGGCGCCCTAGGAGCTGGTCCTTGGTGGCGGTGTAGCCCCGGTTCGGTGTGGTCTGTGTTGTCGCCATGGTCATAACCATACCATTACCCCCTAGGGGTATATAGTGAGTGGCGGTGATCGTGGGATGAGCTCGCTGGCGGATTTTCTCTGGCATGTGGTGCGCGATGCCGGGCTGATGGTCTGGGAGGTGTGGTGGGCTCTGGTCCTCGGCTTCGCCTTCTCGGCCATCGTGCAGGCGTGGGTGCCGCGCGCGCGGGTCGAGCAGACGCTGGGCGGGAATGGATCCGGTCCGGTGGCCCGCGCCACCGGGCTCGGGGCGGCGTCGTCGTCGTGCTCGTACGCGGCGGTGGCGATCGCGCGCTCGCTGTTCGTCAAGGGCGCCACCGCGGCCAGCGCGCTGGCCTTCCAGTTCGCCTCGACCAACCTGGTCTGGGAACTCGGCGTGGTTCTCTGGGTGCTGATCGGCTGGCAGTTCACTGTCGCCGAGTACCTGGGGGGTCTGGTCATGATCGTCCTGATGGCGGTCCTGCTCCGGCTGTTCGTGAGTCGCCGGCTCGAGGCCGAGGCGCGCGGTCACGCCCAGCGGGCCGAGCCTGGTCACATGCATGGCACGGGGTCGTCCGATGGCGGCTGGCGCGAGCGCGTGCTCAGCGTGAGCGGCTGGACCGACGTGGCGGGCAACTTCCGCGGCGACGTGATGATGCTCTGGAAGGAGATCACGGCGGGCTTTCTGCTGGCCGGCGTGGCGGCTCAGTTCAGCGACTCGTTCTTCACCTCGCTGTTCGTCACGAACGCCCCGCACCCGATCCCGACGCTCGAGAACGCGATCGTCGGTCCGCTGATCGCGGTGCTCAGCTTCGTCTGCTCGATCGGCAACGTGCCACTGGCGGCCGTGCTGTGGTCGGGCGGGATCAGCTTCGCCGGCGTCCTCGCGTTCCTGTTCGCCGACCTGATCGTGCTGCCGATCGTGCTCATCTACCGCAAGTACTACGGCGGGCGGTTCGCGCTGCGGATCGTCGCGCTGATGCTGGTGACGATGATCCTCGCGGCGCTCCTGGTCAATGGGGTGTTCAGCCTGCTCGGCCTGATCCCGTCCGGCCCGCGGCCGACCCGCGCCGACGTGTTCGGCTCGATCCAGCTGAACTACAAGTTCGTGCTGAACCTGATCGGGATCGGCGTGTTCGGGGGCCTGATGGGGCTGAGCGCGCGGCCGGGCGCCGGCATGCACGCGCACGCGCATCACCATTGAGCCGCGACGGCCCGCTAGGGTCCGGCGAGAAAGCGTGCCAGCGTCAGCCGGACGCGGGGATCGCGGGCTCGAAGCTGAACCGAGTGGCCGGCGCCGGCGACCTCCAGGAGGTGCCCGTCGGGGGCCATCGCGGCCTCGGCGCGCGCCCAGGCCAGCGGCGTGGACAGATCGTGCTCGCCGGAGAACAGGAGGACCGGCACCGCCGGAAGCTTCGCCCCCGGAGCGCCGTCGCCCAGCGCCGGCGGACGAGTGGGCGGCCAGCCGAGGCAGCCCTGAGCCAGGCCGTTGCCGGTCGCGGTGGCGCGGTCGAACGGGTACAGGTCCGCCTCGGGCGTCGAGGTGACGAGGGCGGACAGCGTGGAGGCGCGCTGCCCGGCCGGCGCGGCGGGATCCCACGGCGCGGCCAGGTCGAGGCACAGCGTGCTCTCGTGCAGGCCCTGACTGAGGAAGGCCGTGGGAGCCGCTTCATCGCGCCGGATCACCGCCAGGAGCGCGTCGAGCCGTCCGGGCCGTCCGGCGCGCGCGGCGTGGAGGTCGTCGAGAACCCCCGGGAAGTCGGGCGCGGCGACGCTGTCCGCGACGAGGGCGTCGAGCACCGCCGGACCGTCGTGCAGGCGGCTTACGACGGCGGCGAGGTCGGCCGCCGGGTCCCAACCGCATCGTCGGGCGGCGCAGACCGATCGGAGCACCCGCCCGGCGCCCGACAGCGCGGCGCGGTAGAGGGGATCGACGCCCGTTTGTGGGACGACCGAGTCGAGCACGAGCCGCGCGACGTGGGTCGGGTGCGTCAGCGCGTAGCGCTCGGCGACGAAGGTGCCGTAGGAGACTCCATCGAGCGTGAGGCGCGGAGCGCGCAGGGCGATTCTGAGCGCCTCGATGTCCGCCACGGTCTCCGCCGTGGTGTAGTAGCGCCGGGCCGCGCCGATCGAACGCGCGCACACGGCGACCGCGGCCGGCGCTACGACGGTCAGATCCGAGGCGCCCGCGGCGCGCTGGAGCGCCGGGCAGTCGAGCGCCCCGGCGCCGGTGCCGCGCTGGTCGAACATCACGAGCCGGTAACCCGCCAACGCGGCCTGCAGTCGCGTCTGGATCCGCGTCAGGAAGGGAACCCCCGGTTGTCCGGGCCCGCCGGTGAGGAACAGCAGCACGCCGCGAGGCGCCCGTGATGCGTCCGCGGCGCCCACGGCCAGCGCCAGCGTGCCGCCGGCCTGACCGGCGTGGTCGAGCGGCACGCGCAGCGTCGAGCACGTGAAGCCCGGCCGACCGGGACACGGATGGAAGTCCGTAAGCGTCGGGCGGGACGGACCCGCCGCTGTGCGAGTGACGGTCGAAGAATGGTGAGCGCCGCAGCCGCTCGAGCACGCCGCCAGCGCGATGACCACGACGATGGCTCGCCGAGCACCCACCGGAACATGATCGCGTTACCGGCCGCGGCGCGCCGGGCCGCGGCCGGTCCGGTCACGGCGCCTTGATCACCACGGCAACGATAACTTCGCTATGCCGCTACTGGAACTTCTGTCGGCTCCGATTGCTCGGCCGGCGTGTGCACGTCGACGAAGTCGCGTTGCCGGATCAGGATGACCGTGAAGACGGCGGCCGCCAGCGCGATCAGCGCGCCGATCAGCAGCACCTCGTTGAGGCCGTCGATGTACGCCCCGCGCGCCGCGCCCCCGGCCAGGCCGCGCAGGTGCGGGGGGACCGTCTCCATGGCCTGCAGGACGCTCCCGTTGCTCACCGCCTGCGCCAGCGCGTGCGCGTGACCGGCCAGCGGGGTGCGGCTGAGATGGGAGACGACCGCGCTGCTGGCCTGGCTGGCCAGGATGCTGCCGAGCGCCGCGACCCCGGTGGCGATGCCGACCTGGCGAGCGGTCGAGTTGATCCCGGAGGCCATTCCGGCCCGGGCCGGTTCGACCACCCCCACCGCGGTCGAGGCCAGCGGCACGTTGACGAACCCGCCGCCGATGCCGGCCACGATCATCCCGGGCAGCAGGTGCGTCCAGTCGTCGGTCGGGGTGATCCCGCGCATCAGCCAGAGCCCGATGGCGATCAGCGCGAAGCCGGGTCCGATCAGCCAGCGGGTGGGGACGTGCCCGGTGAGGCGTCCGGCCAGCCCCGCGGTGAAGAACGTGGCGCCGGTCAGCGGCAGCAGCCGGATGCCGGTGTCGATGGCGGAGGAGCCGAGCACGTTCTGCATATACAGCACGATGTAGGTGAGCAGTGAGAACAGCGAGGCGGAGATCGCCCAGGCCGCGATCAGCCCGCCGTTGAAGGTCGGGACACGCAGGAGCCCGAGGTCCAGCATGGGCGCGCGCGAGCGCGCCTCGATCACGAAGAACAGCGTGAGCAGGACGGCGGCGGCGATCAGCGATCCGGCCACCGTGGTCGAGCTCCAGCCGTCGGGGTGACTGCGGATCAGGCCGTAGACGAGCGCGGTGAGGCCGAGCGTGAACGTCACGAAGCCCAGCCAGTCAGGCCGCCGTGCCACCGGCGCTCGTGACTCGTCGACCTCGCGCAGGGTGACGAGCAGGGCGACGACGCCGATCGGCAGGTTCACGAAGAAGATCCACCGCCACGACAGCCCACTCGTCAGAGCGCCGCCGATGACGGGGCCCACTGCCACCGCGACACCGGTGACCGCGCCGAATACGCCGAAGGCGACGCCGCGCTCGCGGGGTGGGAACGCCGCGGCGAGCAGGGCCAGCGAGGTGGCGAACATGATCGCGCCGCCGATGCCCTGGAACGCGCGCGACACGGCGAGGAACGTCGCATCGGGCGCGAACCCGCAGAGCGCCGAGCCGATCGTGAACACCACGATTCCGACCGCGAACACCAGCCGCCGTCCGGCCAGGTCGCCGATCGAGCCCGCCGTCAGGAGGAAGGCCGCCAGCGTCAGCGCGTACGCGTCGATCACCCATTGCAGATCGGACAGGGAAGCGTGGAACGCCTGCTGGATGTACGGCAAAGCCACGTTGACGATCGTGATGTCCAGCAGCAGCATGAAGACGCCGGTGCAGACGGCGAGCAAGGTCCACCACTTGTGTGCGATCGGGCTACCTCCTGTTGCGGGCGGACGGCCAGCTTAGCAGATATACTGAGTCCGTGCTCAGTAATTCCCGGCGACCCGGTTCGGGTTCGTGACGACGCTGCCCGCGTCGACTCCCGGCGACGCTCCGCGACGTCGGGGCCGGCCTCCTGCCGGGGGGCGCGAGGCGATCCTCGCGGCGGCGCTGAAGCTGCTGCGCGAGCGCGGGATCGCCCGGGTCACCTCGCGCGAGGTGGCGTCCTGTGCCGGCGTCTCGGAGGCGAGCGTCTTCTACCACTACAAGGACCGGGCCGGCCTGCTCAAGGCGGTTTTCGAGCAGGGTCTGGAGCCGCTCCAGGCCCTGTCGTCGGGGGGCGGGCTGTCCGGCGCCGGCCTGCACGATGTGCTCAGCCGCTTGGCACACACGCTCGACAACTTCCTCGACCAGGCGCTGCCGGTCATGGCGGCGGCCCAGTCCGACCGCGCGCTGCGCGACGCGATGGCGGCATACATGACCGAACAGGATCTCGGTCCGCATCGCGGCGTTCGCGCCCTCGGCGACTACCTCTCGTCGGAGCAGGCCGCCGGGCGGGTGCGCGCGGGCGTCGACCCGTACGCCGCGGCGATCCTGTTCGTGGGCGCCTGCTACACGCGCGCCGCGCAGCGCCAGATGCCCGTCGACGTGGCCGCGTTGCCGGCGCTCGAGGACATCATCCGCGCCACCGAGGAACTGCTACGTCCGGTGAACTGACGCCACGGGCCGGCGTCAGGCATTGAGCAAAGGGTGGCGCGGTCTTATGATCCGGTCGTGCCCGGTTGACGCTAGAACCAAGCGCATCGCCGAAGTTGGGCTCTTGGTGCCACGCGGACGCCTGGAGGGGCCGCGGGCGCAAGGGCAGGTGGTCTGCCACCGGAGCGCCTCGGTGGCGGTGCGCGCGCGCCGCCTGGGTCGTACGTCGGGCACCGCGCGCGGAACAGCGCAACCTGTGTTTCGCGCCAAAGTGCATCTCCGCGCTGCCGCCTCCGTAAGCATGGTGTGCATGCTCATGTCGCCAACGGGCGCGCCCCGGCTACGCCGGCACGATCGCCGGGCCGCTCGGCTCCGCCGGCGGATCCTGCGAGGACCGCTCGCGCGTGGTCTCCGCACGTTCCTCCTCCGGCGCGTCGGCGTGCACGATCAGGACGGGGATCGGGCTGTGGTTGAGCGCGTGGTGGCTGACGCTCCCGAGCAGCGATGCGGTCAGGGCGCGCCGACCGCGTGATCCCATCACCAGGAGGTCGTAGTCGCCCGACGCGGCCGCCTTCATCAGCGCGGCGCGGATCGGCCGGCGGCTGATCAGCGTGGTCACCGGAATGTCGTCGGGCACATGGGCCACCGCGCATCGCATGACGTTGATCGCCTCGCGCTCGAGGTCCAGCGCGGACATGGCGGCGGCGCCCGTCGCGATCGAGGAGGCGGCCCAGGCAGGCGGCTGGTTGACCGCGGTGAGGATGGTCAGCCGTCCGCGGCCGGCCCGTGCGATGTCGATCGCTTCGTCGAGCGCGCGCTGGGCGTGGGGTGAACCATCAACGCTGACGAGGATGTTCCGGAACATGGAGTGCTCCAAAAAGCTTGGCTTGCCAAACATTAGCATGCCACGATATATTCGGCAAGACCGTAATGGAACGCTCTGACAGCGACGATTTTCTCGCCGGATTCGATGCGCTCGCGCAGGCGGTGCGGCGAGCGCGCGGAGCCAGCGGACATGGGGCGGATGGGGGCCTGACGCTGTCGCAGTACGGCCTGCTCGAAGGCCTGGCCAGCCGGCGCGCGGCGCGGATCCAGGACCTGGCCGCGGGGGCCGGCATCAGTCCCTCGACGGCGACCCGCATCCTCGATGCGCTCGAGCGACGCGGGATCGTACGGCGAACCCGCTCGACCAAGGATCGCCGCGCCGTGGCGGTAAGCCTCACCGCGCTCGGCGATGAGCTTCTGCACGCGGAGCAGGACTGGCTCCGGGGTCGCCAGCGTGCCTTCTACGCATCACTGCCGCCGGCCGAGCAGGAGCTTGCGCCCGATCTGCTGATCCGGCTGGCGGCGCTGATCGACGACCTGGCCGCCGGACCGGAAGCGCCCTCCGCGGCGGCTTAGCTCCCCGGCACCTGCCCGATCCGCTCGACGATCCCCGAGGTGATGTACGTGGCGCCTTCGTGCACGGTCCCGGGCTTGACGTGATACGCCGGCGGCGGCTTGACCACGACCGAGCGCTCGCCGAGCAGCCGCGAGGTCTTCGGGTCGAACAGCAGCTCGGATCGTTCGCCGTAGAGCGTGTCGTTCAGGGCGACCGCCAGCGCCGGGCGCCCGATGCCGTCACGCGTGAGCCCGAGCAGCTCAATTCCCGGGATGCGCGCGGCCGCGCGATATAGCGCGGCTCGCACCTTGGCCGGAATCGGGTCTTCGCGCAGCAGGTCCCCGATCTCGGTGAACATCTCGTGGCGCTTCCACGCGGCGGATCCCTTGCCGGCCCCGCGGTAGAGCAGCTGCCAGAGCGCATCGACATTGGTCGGAAGCCGCAGCAGCTTCTGATAGGGCTCGATGAACGCGTTCGCCGGCAGCGATCCGTTGTACCCAGGCAGCTCCCGAGGACGTCCGGCTCGGATCCATTGTCGGCGGGCGGCCACGGACAGGAACGTGATCGGCCCGACGACGTGGCTTTCGACCCGGCCGGGGCGGTCCAGGCCGATCCAGGCCTGGCGCTCGTAGGTCGACAAGGCGTTGACGATCGTGTCCGAGCTGCGCCCGGAAGGTTCCGCCAACTGGACGCCGGGGGTCGTCCAGATGCTCTTCACGTACCAGTACTCGCCGGGGCGCAGCTGCCGCGGTCCACCGGCCGCCTCGGCCGCGTGGGCCGCGTGTTGAAGGACGACCGCCGCCGCAGAGGGCGGATTGGCGGCGCCGCCGTCCAGCGAGATAGCCGGCACGATCCCGACGGCGGCCGCGGCCAGCGCACCCGCCAGGCCCAGTGGAGCCAGGCGGCGACGTCGACGGGATGACCTTGAAATCGCTTGACGGCGCCGGCCAGACGGAACCGCGGCGCGGTCGATCTCGGCCCGCAGCGCGGCCCGCGCACGCTCACGCGCCAGCTCGTGCGCGGGGTCGCCATCGGAGTCGGCCGGGTGCAGCTCGCGCACGAGCTCGAGATCCAGATCTGTCCTCATCTGCGGCTCCTCTCATCGATCGGATCGAGTTCGGACAACGCGGCCTGCAGGTGGCGCCGGACTCGATGCAGGCGCGAGCGGACCGTGCCCACCGGAACTCCGGTGGCGAGCGCGACCCCCTCGTAGTCGAGGTCGGTCAGGGCGAACAGCAGCAGCGTGTCGCGATCGGCCGGTGACAGCCGCGTCAGTGCCGCAGCGACGACTCGGGCGCCGGCAAAGGCGTCGATCCGTTCGGCGACCGCGTCCAGCTCGTCGGAAAACCCATCGTGCTCGATCGCGCGCTCATAGGCTCGCCGGCGTCGCTCCTCCGTCCGGGCGTGCTTTCGCAACAGATTGGTGGCGATCCCGTACAGCCACGGTCTTGCGTCCGGGTATGCGAGGTCGTAGCCGGCCCGCGCGGCGAACGCGCGCACGAACGTCTCACTGGCCAGCTCCTCCGCGAGCGCGCGGCCGGCCCGCCGGATGAGGTAGGCCGAGATCTCCTCGTAGTGACGGTCGAACACCACGGCGAAACGTGCCGGTTCGTGCAGCGAGGCGGCGATCGCATCGGCGTCGCCCTCCGCAACCGGCAAATCGGTGCTTGCTGCCATCTGCACGCTGATATCCCGAAGCGGCCCCACGAGTTCGCGCTTCTAAGCAGACGCACACATTGCGGACACCCGTGTGCAACAACCGGGGTCTCGCGCCCACATAGAAGTGCCGCACAACCAACTCTAAGGAGTCATTGCATGCGAAGAGTCACGAGGCTCGGGGCGGCGGCTGCCGTACTGGCGGCCGGCGCGATCGCGGGCTCGGCGGCCGTCGGTTCGGCCGACACCGGCCGTGGTCACCCCCAGAACGCGATCCGCCACGTGCTGCTGATCTCGGTCGATGGCATGCACCAGTCCGACCTCGACTGGTACGTCGCCAACCATCCGGGCTCGGAGCTCGCCCGGCTCGCCTCCGGCGGGGCCGAGTTCACCAACAACCACACCTCGGACCCGTCGGACTCCGACCCGGGCGGCACCGCGATCATGACCGGCGGCGACCCGCGCGCGACCGGCGTGTACTACGACGTCGAATACAGCCACGGCGTGTTCCCGCCCGGTACCACGAGCTGCTCGGGGCCGGTCCCGGGTGGCGACGTGATCTACGACTCGCCGGACGACACGCTCAATGCCGTGCCCGACCTGATCCCAGGCAACACCAGCGGCCAGACGTTCCCGTCCTTCGACGAGGGCGGCTCGATCTACCCGAACGGCGTTGACAAGAACCCGGGCGCGATCATGAAGCTGACCCCGCACCCGCAGTCGGGTCTGAACCCGGCGAGCTTCCCGGTCGACCCGAATACCTGTCAGCCGATCATGCCGTGGGACTACCTGAAGGTGAACTCGATCTTCCAGGTGATCCAGAACGCCCGCATGCGCACCGCATGGTCTGACAAGCACGCGATCTACACGTCGTTCAACGGCCACGGTTCGGGCGGCAACAGCATCGACGACTTCTTCGGCCCGGAGATCGACTCGCAGGCGGTCGAGCCGAACGGCGTGCCGTACCCGACCGACACGGACTGGGCGCACGACGACGCCGCCACCAAGCAGTACGACTCCTACAAGGTGCAGGCGGTCGTCAACGAGGTCAATGGCTACGACCACAGCGGCAGGAGCCGCGTGGGCACGCCGGCGATCTTCGGGATGAACTTCCAGACGGTGTCGGTCGCCGAGAAGGTCGACTCGCCCAGCACCCTCACGCAGAACCCGGACGGCACCTACACGGAGGGGCCGGTCGAGCTCGCCGGCTACTACCCGGGCACGACGACGCCGCGCCCGCTGCTGGCCGGCGCGCTGGATTACGTCAACGCTCAGCTGCAGCGGATGGTCGAGGCGATCCAGGCCAACCCCGACACGCGCAGGACGACCGCGATCGTCGTCACGGCCAAGCACGGTCAGTCGCCGCAGAATCCGCTGCTGCTGAAGCGGATCAAGGACGGCCCGATCATCGATGCGATCAATGCGGCGTGGACCGCGGCTCACCCCGGTTCGGGCAACCTGATCGTGGCCGGCACCGACGACGACCTGTGGCAGAGCTACCTGTCGGTCAAGACCCAGCAAGCGGCTGACTTCGTCAAGAACTACCTGTGGAACCACAGCGCGACCGCGGTGCTCTACGACAACGACGGCGTGAACCGGGGGACCGAGCAGGTACCGCACTCCGGCCTGGCGCAGATCTACGCCGGTCATGAGGCCGCCGCGTTCTTCGGCGTGCCCTACGGGGACCCGCGCTACCCGGACGTGTTCGGTCGCGTGCAGGTCGGCACGGTCTACACCGGCGGCACCAAGATCGCCGAGCACGGTGGAGACAACCCGGGTGACCGCGACGTTCCGCTGCTCGTGTATGCCCCGGGCGCCGTCCGGCCCGGTTCGTCGGACCGGTGGGTCGAGACGACCCAGGTGGCGCCGACGATCCTGCAACTGCTCGGGCTCGATCCGAACGCACTGCAAGCGGTGCGGATCGAGGGCACCCAGGTGCTGCCGGGCATCGGCGACGGCGACGGCGGCGGTCGGGGTCGGTAGGCGACGGGGCAATCGGATCCGAAGGGCGAGCATGTCGAAACGCGGCATGCTCGCCCGTCATAGGGTTGAAGCCGCCAGAATCGAGAGCGGCCAACCCACCTTGAGGAGGCGTGATGCCGCAGTACATGCTGTTGATCTACAACCCGGCCGACGTCGAGTTCAGCCCCGAGCAGATGCGCGAGATCGGGCCGCGCTTCGACGCCTACACGGAGGGCCTGCGAGATGCGGGCGTGTTCGTCGCGGGCGATGCACTCGAGCGGGCCGACGTTGCCACCACGGTGCGCGAGCGCGACGGCCAGACGCAGTTCACCGACGGCCCGTTCGCCGAGACCAAGGAGTTCCTGGCCGGCTATTACCTGATCAACTGCCCCGACCTCGACACCGCGCTCGAGCACGCCTCACGTATGCCGAACGTGGCCTACGGGTCGGTCGAGGTGCGACCGGTGTGGGACCGCACGGGTCCGCCGGCGACCAGCCGCGAGCAGATCGAGCAAGCGGCGGCTTCTTAACCGCACGGCAACAACGGGTCGGTCGGACTGGCCCCAGGGCCAATCTGGCCGACCCCCCGCGTGTCGGGTTTGGGCCGCACGGCCGTTGGCATCCGGCCCGTCATTGGACAGCTTGTCTCGCATGAGCGTGACCATGCCCGAGTGCAGCGAGACGGTCGCGGCGGTCCTCCCCCTGGGCGCCGCGATCGCGTCGGTCGGCATCAGTCTTCCGGAGGCCGTCGTCCCCAACGCCGAGATCGCGCCGCGGATCGGCGTCACCGACGACTGGATCGTGCGCCGGACCGGGATCCGGACCCGGCGTGTGGCCGCCCCCGACGAGCGGCTCGTCACCCACGCGACGGGCGCGGCCGCGGCTGCGCTCAAGCGTGCCGAGATCACGGCCGCCGACGTGGGCCTCGTGCTGGTCGCCACGACCACGCCCGACGAGGTCATGCCGAACGCCGCCCCCCAGGTCGCGCATCAGCTCGGCGCTGTCCGCGCCGGCGCGTTCGACATCGGCGCGGCGTGCTCGGGCTTCCTGTCGGCGCTGGCCGTCGGCGCCGCCCAGATCGAATCGGGGCGGGTCCAGACCGCGGTCGTGGTCGGCGCCGACCTGATGTCGCGGATCACCGACCCCGAGGATCGCTCGACCGCGGCGGTGTTCGCCGACGGCGCCGGCGCGGTCGTCCTCCGGGCGACCGCGCAGGACAGCCGCATCGGCCCGATCGTGCTCGGCTGCGACGGCGCCGGCGCGGATCACATCATCGTCCCGCGCGAGAACGGCACGATCCAGATGCGCGGGCACGAGACGTTCCGCGAGGCGGTGGCGCGGCTCTCGCTGGCCACCGTGCAGGCGGTGCGCGCCGTCGGCGCCCGGCTGGAGGACATCGACCTGTTCGTCTACCACCAGGCCAACGGACGGATCCTGAGCGCGGTGGGCGAGCGACTCAGCCTGCCGGCCGACCGGATCGTCGACTGCATCTCGGAGTACGGCAACACCTCGGCCGCCACGCTTCCGCTGGCGCTCGAGCATGCAGAACGCGAAGGGCGGCTGCAACCGGGTCAGCGGGTGCTCCTGGGCGCGTTCGGGGCCGGCTTCACCTGGGGCGCGACCGTCGTTCAGTGGGGTCTGGGATGAGCGCGAGACGAGTCGTCATCACCGGCATCGGCGCGGTCACGCCGCTGGGCAACACCGCGCACGAGCTGCACGAGGGCTGGCTGGCCGGGCGCACCGGCATCGAGGATGGACTCGGCGCCTGCACCGCGTTCGACCCCACCGAGTTCATGACCGTGAAGGAGGCGCGGCGTTCGGATCGGTTCGCGCAGCTGGCCATCGCCGCGGCCGCGCAGGCCACCGCCGATGCGGGGTGGGACGAGGGCGAGCTGCCGAGCGATCCAGCCAACGTCGGCTGCGTGATCGGTTCGGGCATCGGGGGGATGGCCACGTTCGAGTCGGCCTGCGACACGCTGCGCGAGCGCGGCCCCGAGCGCGTCTCGCCGCTGGCCATCCCGCTGATCATGGGCAACGCCGCCGCCGGTCTGGTCGCCATGCGCCATCACGTGCGCGGTCCCGTGTTCGGCGTGATGTCCGCCTGCGCGTCGGGCACGCACGCACTCGGCGAGGCGGCCCGGATGATTCAAGCTGGAGAGGCAGAGGCAGTCCTCGCGGGCGGAGCCGAGGCCACCCTCACTCCGCTCGCGAAGGCCGCCTTCGCGGCCATGGAGGCCACCTCGCCAACCGGGATCTCGCGGCCGTTCGACGCTCGGCGCGACGGGTTCGTGATGGGCGAGGGCGCCGGGGTGCTCGTGCTCGAGTCCGAGGAGCTCGCCGCCGAGCGCGGCGCTCGCGTGCTCGGCGAGGTGCTCGGCTACGCGTCGACCGCCGACGCCCATCACCTGACCGCGCCGGAGCCCACGGGTCGCCCGGCCGCCACCGCGATCACCCGCGCGATGGCCAATGCCGGCGTCGCCCCGGAGGACATCGACTACGTCAACGCGCACGGCACGTCCACGCCGCTCAACGACGCCTCCGAGACGGCCGCGCTGAAGCTGGCGCTGGGCGAGTACGCCTACCGCGTCCCGGTGTCCTCGACCAAGTCGGCGATCGGCCATCTGCTGGGCGCCGCGGGGGCGGTCGAGGCGATCGCCACCGTGCTCGCGCTGAACGACGGGATCGCGCCGCCGACGCTGAACTACGAGGAGCCAGACCCCGACCTCGACCTCGATTACGTCCCCGACGGCCCGCGCCCGCTGGTCCGCGCCGGCAACGGCAACGGCAACGGGAACGGTCACCACCGGCTGGTGGCGTTGTCCAACTCGTTTGGCTTCGGCGGGCACAACGCGGTGCTCTGCCTGGCAGGTGCGTCGTGAGCATCGCCGTCGCACCGAGCCCCCGGACCGACGGCACCCAGGCCGCGGCACTCGACGCGTTGGGGCGACTCGAGACGCTGTGCGATCCGGGCTCGCTCGAGCTGATCCGCACCGCCGCCCAGTCGGCGGCGATGGGCGAGAAGGCCCGCTCGGGCGACGGCGTGCTGGCCGGCGCCGGCGAGATCGACGGCCGTCCGGTGTTCTGCTACGCCCAGGACCAGACGTACGCCGGCGGCTCGCTCGGCGAGCAGCACGCGAACACGATCGTGCGCGTGCTCGAGCTGGCCGACCGGGCCAAGGCGCCGGTGGTCGGGTTCGTGTCCTCGGGCGGCGCGCGGATGCAGGAGGGCGTCGCCGCGCTGGGCGGCTACGGCCGGATCTTCCATCGCATCGTCAAGCTCTCGGGGCGCGTGCCGCAGATCTCGATCGTCACCGGACTGTCGGCCGGAGGCGGCGCCTACTCGCCGGCGCTGACCGACTGGGTGGTGATGACCGAGCAGTCCAGCATGTTCCTGACCGGGCCGGGCGTCGTGCGGGAGGCGCTTGGCGAGGACGTGACCGCCGCCGAACTCGGTGGCACTCGCGTGCACGAGCGCAACGGCGTGTGCCACTTCGTCGCGCCGAGCGACGCGAACGCGGCATACCTGGCCCGCGAGCTGCTCGGCTACCTGCCCGGGAGCCGAGATGCCGCGCCGCCCGTCGCAGCGCCGAGACCGCCCCTCGGCTACGACCCGGGCGACCCGGTCCCCGACGACCACCGTCAGGTCTACGACGTGCGCGACGTGATCCGGGCGCTGGTCGACGGCGGTGAGCTGCTCGAGGTGGCCGCCGGCTGGGCGCGCAACCTGGTCACCGGCTTCGCCCGGATCGACGGACGCACGGTCGGCGTGGTGGCCAACCAGCCGCGCTATCTGGGCGGGATCATCGACGCCGACGCCTCCCAGAAGGGCGCGCGCTTCGTCTCCAAGTGCGACGCGTTCGGCATCCCGCTGCTCGTGCTGGTCGACACGCCCGGTTACATGCCGGGCACCAGGCAGGAGTCCGCCGGCGTGATCCGCTTCGGCGCGGGCTTCGTCCACGCGTTCGCCGCGGCCGAGGTGCCGCGCATCACGCTGATCCTGCGCAAGGCGTTCGGTGGCGCGTACATCACGATGAACTCCAAGGATCTGGGCGCCGACTACGTGTTCGCCTGGCCGAACGCGCAGATCGGCGTGATGGCGGCGCGCTCGGCGGTGGGGATCATCCACCGTCGCGAGCTGGCCGCCGCCGAGGACCCCGACGCCACGCGCGACGCGCTGGCCGCCGACTACGCAGAGACCCGACTGTGCCCGCGGGTGGCGGCGAGCGCGGGTCACATCGACGAGTTGATCGTCCCCGATGAAACCCGATCGCGGCTCCTGTGGGCGTTCCGTTCGCTGGGAGCCAGACGATGACCGGTACGGACGGCACGGTTCTCCTCACCGGCGGCACGGGATTCGTGGGCATGGAGCTGCTCGCGCGCTACCTCGAGCGGACCGAGCGGCACGTGCTCGCAATCGTTCGCGCCGGCAGCGACGAGTCCGCCCGCGAGCGCATCGACGCCGTCCTCGCGAACCTGTTCGGCGACTCCGCGGATCGCTACGGCGAGCGCGTCACGGCGATCGCCGGTGACATGACCGCGCCGAGGCTCGGCCTGGATCCCGTGTGCTGGGACCGGCTCGCGGCCGAGTCGACGATGATCGTTCACTGCGCGGCTTCGGTGTCGTTCGGCCTCTCGCTCGACGAGGCCCGGGCGATCAACGTCGAGGGCACCCGCCGGATGCTCGAGCTCGCCGGCCGGGCGCAGGCGCTCGGCGTCCTGGAGCGCTACGCCCAGGTGTCGACCGCGTACGTCGCCGGCACCCACGCGGGCCGGTTCTCGGAAGCCGACCTCGACGTCGGGCAGGACTTCAACAACTCCTACGAGCAGTCGAAGTTCGAGTCAGAGCAGCTCGTGCGCTCGCGTCCGGAGCTGCCATTCACGATCTTCCGTCCGAGCATCGTGGTGGGCGATTGCACCAGCGGCTGGACCGCCGCATTCAACGTGTTGTACTGGCCGCTGCGGGCGCTCGCGCGCGGACTGTTCCCGGCGGTGCCGGCGGTCGCATCCGCGCCGGTCGACGTGGTCTCGATCGACTACGTCGCCGACGGCATCCACGAGCTGTGCGAGTCGCCCGGCGGGATCCGGCAGACCTATCACCTCACGGCCGGCGCATCGGCGAGCACGATCGCCGAGATCGCGGACCTGGCCAGCATCTATTTCCAGCAGCCTCCGCCACGGCTGCTCTCGCCGGCCGAATTCCTGTCCGCCGATCACGGAGTCGCGCGGTCGCTGATCGAGGAAGGCGCCATGTACTTCCCGTACTTCTCGGTGAAGGCCACGTTCGACGACGCGTTCACGCGCGGGCGACTCCAGCCGGCCGGGATCAGCGTCACGCCGCTCAGGGATTACATGGGCCGCCTGCTCGACTTCGCCACCTGGAGCCGCTGGGGCAAACGCCCGATCGCCCGGGCCGAGGCCCTGGCCGCGGTCTAGGGCGAATCCGGCTTCAGGCGGCAGCGCCACTCGAGCCGTGATCTTCCGGGCCCGAATTCCCCGGTGCCGTCGGCCATTTGCGCGGCGGCGGCCGCGGTGGCACGTGCATAACCTGCCAATCGGCGGCGGCGAATCTGACGTTGGCAGGATCTGCATGTGGGGGATGCGTAAGCTGCCACCGTCCCCCGGTGGCGCGTTGATTGTCAGGTTCTGCATGATGCACCGGGGGCCGATTCCCCCCACCCGGGGGGTTGTCCGAGCGCACGCGTTGCAGGCACCCCGAGGCGCGAGCATCCTCGAACAATGGTGACTCTCGCCGACACGGCCAGGTTCCGGACCGACGACCCCGATGCGCTCGTGCGCGCGTCGCTCGCCTGTCCGATCTGCCTGCGCAGCGACGACCTCGAATGGCACGCGGCCCTGGACGGATACGATCCGTCGGTGGAATGCCGCTGCCCACGGTGCGAGGAGAGCTGGCGGGTGTACCTGGAGCCGCAGCAGGCGCTGCGTCTCTCGTTGATGGGCGCCGCGCACTGATTGCCAGATCCGAAGTCGGGGTCGACGCCCTCGAGCTGTTCGTCGAGGTGCTCTCGCAGTCAGACGACGCTTCGGGCGACGTGTTCTACGACCGCTTGTGCGAGGCCGTGTGCCGGTTGGCCCACATGCGCCGCGCGCTGATCTTCCGGTATGACTCGGGTCGCCGGCGGGTGCGGGCGGTGGGCGCCCACGGGCTGAGCCTCGAGCCGTTCGCCGATGCGCACGTGACGGTCGAGTCGGCGCCGATCGCCGCCCAATCGCTGCACGAGGATCGCGTGATCGAGATCGCCGGCGACATGACCGGACAGTTCCCCGACGAGTACATCGACGTGTTTCCGGAGCCGGTCCGTCTGGTGTGCGCCCCGATGGCGGCGGCAGGACGCGACCTGGGGGTGATCTTCGCCGACCGCGTGCTGTCGGAGCCGCCGCTGGACGATGCCGAGCGGCACCTGCTGTGGACGCTCGGCAAGGCGGCGGCGCTCGCCTCGGTGTCGCGCATGGTGGCCACCGAGGGCGAGCGGGCACGCCAGCTCGAGCAGCGGATCGACCTGGCCCGCGAGATCCACGAGGGCGTGATCCAGCGGCTGTTCGGGATCTCGATGGCGCTCGACGGCGAGGGCGACCTGTCCGCCGAGGCCCGCCTGCGCTGCGCGACCGAGGTGCAGGAGGCGCTGTCCGATCTGCGTTCGGCGATTCAGCGCCCGCTTGGCCGCGCCCCTCGCGCGACCCAGACGACGTTCGTGGCCGAGGTCGAGCGCCTGTCTCGCGTGCACCCCGACCTGGGCGTGACGCTCGAGGCGGGCGACGAGGGTGACGTGCCACCTGGCCTCGAGCCGCTCGCGCAGTCGGTCCTGGCCGAGGCCGTGCGCAACGCCCACAAGCACGCGAACCCGAGCTGGGTGAGCGTGCGGGTCGGGCGCCTCGACGGCGCGCTCGTGCTCGAGGTGGCCAACGACGGCGTGGCCCATGGTCGCCGGCATCGCGCCGGCGTGGGCCTGCGGCTGGCCGCGCTCGAGGCGCTCCAGAGCGGGGGCGTGGTGGAGTTCGGCGAGCGCGAGCCCGGGACCTGGCAGGTGAGGCTGGTGGTGCCGGTTGACTCCTGAGTCCCGGGCGGGCGGCGACCAGGCGGGCGGGAACCAAGTCTCCCTGCGCAGCCCCGAGCGCTTGAGCGTGCTGGTGGTCGACGACCACGACGTGGTGCACTGGGGAATCCGCCTGATGCTCACCCAGCAGCCGTGGGTCGACCGGTGCCTCAGCGCGCACTCGGGTTCGGAGGCGATCGAGCTGGCCGTGCGCTACCGGCCGCACGTGGCGCTCGTCGACCTGTTCATCGGGGAGGAGTCGGGCGCCGAGGTGTGCGAGCAGCTGCGCGCGGCCGAGCCGATGACGCGGGTGCTCCTGTTCTCGGGCGCCGGCGAGATATCCGCGCCGGCGGCCCGGGCGGCTGGCGCGTCGGGGTTCGCGTACAAGGACTGGCCGGCGCGCAAGATCGCCAGCGCGGTGCGGATGGTCGGGCTCGGCAAGATGGTGTTCGACCAGCAGGAACGTACCTCCGCGCTCGGCCTGTCCGACCGCGAGCGCGACGTGCTCAATCTGATGGCGTCGGGCGCCACCAATCCGGAGATCGCCGAGCAGCTGCACCTGTCCAAGCACACGGTCAAGGAGCACACGAGCGCCGTGTACCGCAAGCTCGGCGTCCGCAACCGAACCGAGGCGGTCCAGCGCGGACAGCGCCTCGGCCTGCTCGCGTAGCCTTCGCGCCGCGCATGATCTTCTACGAACCGGGCCGCCGCGACCGCAGCGTGCTGCCGCACGACCCGTTCAAGGCGCTGGTCGTCCCGCGCCCGATCGGCTGGATCTCGACGATGGACGCGGCCGGCCGGGTCAACCTG
Source organism: uncultured Solirubrobacterales bacterium (assembly GCA_963811135.1). GTDB lineage: Bacteria > Actinomycetota > Thermoleophilia > Solirubrobacterales > Solirubrobacteraceae > Palsa-465. Next base: position 298,004 of record CAWEQG010000020.1, read on the forward strand.
GCGCCGTACAGCTTCTGCAACGCGGTCGGGGAAGGGCCGTACATGCTGGCCTTCTCGAGCCACGGAGCCAAGGACTCCTCGACGTTCGCCGGCGAGCTGCGCGAGTTCGTGTGGAACCTGGTCACCTGGGAGCTGCGCGAGCACATGAACGAGACCTCGGCGCCGCTGGCCCGGGGCGATTCCGAGTTCTCGCGCGCCGGGCTCGAGATGGCGCCCTCCGGGTCGGGGATCGACACCGCCGGCCTGCGCCCGATCGCCCGCTGCGGGGGTCCGGGCGACTACACGGTGGTCGAGCGCATCTTCCAGATGACGCGCCCCACGTCGTAGCCTTTGCCACCGTGATCGTCTGCGACTCGTTCGTGATCGCCGACTGGACCGACCCGGGCGTGACGAGCCGCGAGCGGCCGATCGCCGGCCTGCACGTTCACCGCTCGGACGACGAGGCGTGGTACGTGCTCTCCGGGCGGCTCGGCTTCCAGGTGGGCGACGTCACGCGTGAGGTCGGAGCCGGCGAGTCGCTCCTGGTCGAGCGCGGCACGCCGCACTCGTACTGGAACGCGGTGGCGGAACCGACCCACTATCTGCTGGTGATGACGCCGCGCATCCACGCGCTGATCGAGGACCTGCACTCCGGTGATCGGACCGACTGGGGTCGCATCTTCGAAGAGCACGACTCCGAACTGCTGGCGTAGGTGACCCGCTTCGAGCCGCCCGACCCGATGCTCGCCCCGCGCTACACGGGCGTGCGCACGTTCGCGCGGCTGCCGCACGTCGAGCTCCCGCGCGACGACGTCGACGCGGCGGTTATCGGGGTGCCGTTCGACACCGCGACGAGCTTTCGCAGCGGCGCGCGGTTCGGCCCGGAGGCGATCCGGGCCGCCTCGGCGCTGCTGCGGCCCTACCACCCGGTCCTCGACGTCGACGTGTTCGGCACGCTGTCGGTGGTCGACGCCGGCGATGTGGCCGTGACCCCCGGGAACGCGCTGCGCACCACCGAGCAGATCGACGCGGCGCTGCGGCCGGTGCTCGAGGCGGGGATCGTGCCGCTCGTGCTGGGCGGCGATCACTCGATCGTGCTCGGCGAGCTCCGGGCCCAGCACGCGGTGCACGGCCCGGTGGCGCTCGTGCTGCTCGACGCCCACGCCGACACCTGGGATGCGTACTACGGCGAGCGCTACTTCCACGGGACGCCGTTCCGCCGCGCCGTGGAGGAGGGGCTGCTGGACCCGTCGCGCTCGCTGCTGGCCGGCATGCGCGGCCCGCTGTACGAGCCGGCCGACCTCGACCTGCCGCGCGAGCTCGGCTTCGAGGTGATCCCGGGACCGGAGCTGATCGAGCTGAGCCCCGAGGAGTACGGCGCGCGCGTGCGCGAGCGCCTGCGCGCAGAAGGCCCGGTCTACCTGTCGTTCGACATCGATGTGCTCGACCCCGCGTCGGCGCCTGGCACCGGGACCCCCGAGGTGGCCGGTGTCCACCCCCGCGAGGCGCTCGGCTTCCTGCGCGCGCTGGCCGGGATCTCGTTCACCGGCTTCGACGTCGTCGAGGTCGCGCCGGCCTACGATTCGCCCGGGCAGATCACCGCGCTGAACGCCGCGGCCGTGGCGTTCGACCTGCTCGCACTGCTGGCGGTGACACGGCGGTGAGCGAGATCGGGGTCGCGTGCTGCCAGCTGGCCCCGCGCATCGGCGAGCGGGCCGACAATCTGGCCCAGGGCCGGCACGCGATCGTCGAGGCGGCCCGAAACGGAGCGCAGGTCGTCGTGCTCCCCGAGCTGGTCGGCAGCGGCTACGTGTTCGCCGACGTGGAGGAGGCGCGCGCCGGCGCCGAGCCGCTCGACGGCCCGACGACGGCTGCCTGGGAGGCGCTCGCCCGTGAGCACGACCTGGTCATCGTCGGAGGGCTGTGCGAGGACGACGGTCCGCGCCTGCGGAACACCGCGGTGATCGTCGACCCGACCGGGATTCGGGCGGTCTATCGCAAGGCGCACCTGTGGGACCGCGAGCAGCTGTTCTTCGAGCCCGGTGCCGAGCCTCCGCCCGTCGTCGACACCGCGCACGGCCGGATCGGGACGATGATCTGCTACGACCTCGAGTTCCCCGAATGGGTGCGGCTGGCCGCGCTGGCCGGCGCCGAGCTCCTGTGCGCGCCGACGAACTGGCCGCGCGAGCCGCGCCCGCCCGCCGAGCGGCCCGCCGAGGTCGTGCGCGTGCAGGCCGGCGCAGCGAGCAACCGGATGTTCATCGCCGCCTGCGACCGGTGCGGCGCCGAGCGCGGCGTCGAATGGGTCGCGGGCACCGTGATCGTCGGCCCGGACGGGTACCCGCTGGCCGGCCCGGTGTCCGCCAACCGGCCGCAGACCGTTCTCAGCCGCTGCGATCTCGCGCAGGCTCGCATCAAGCGCATCGGCGAGCGCAACGACGTGTTCGCCGACCGCCGTCCCGAGCTGTATGCCTGACGCCGACGACCTCTACGGCCTTCCGCTCGATCGCTTCGTTCCCGGGAGGACCGCGCTGGCCCGCGAGCTGCGCGGCGCCGGCCGGCGCGAGGAGGCGAGTCAGGTAGGGGCGCTGCGCAAGCCGTCGGTGGCCGCCTGGGCGGTCAATCAGCTGGTCAGGACGCAGCGCCGCGCGTTCGACGAGCTCCTCGAAGCGGGCGACGCGCTGCGCGCAGCGCACGACGACGTGCTGGCCGGGCGCGGCGACGCCGAGTCACTGCGGCGCGCGGTGGCTGGCGAGCGAGCCGCGGTCGACACGCTGGCCAAGGCGGCACGTGGGCTTCTGAGCAGCGAGGGACACGAGCTCAGCCCCACGATCGTCGACCGGGTCGCCGACACGCTGCACGCGGCGGCGCTCGACGACGATGCGCGCGAGCAGGTCCGCGCCGGGCGGCTCGAGCGCGAGCTTCGCCACATCGGGCTCGGCATGATGGCGGCCGGCGTGAGCGCCGGTGCCGGAACGGGGACCGGGCGCGCGCCCGCCCGCCCGCGCGAGCCGAAGGCGCCGGCCGGCGGCAAGGCCAAGGCCGAGCCGAAGCGAGCCAAGGACGAGGCAGCCCTGCGCGCCGCCGCCGAGGAGCGGGCGCGGGCGCGCACCGAGGCGCGAGCCACCGAGCGCGAGGCGCGGCGGCGGGCGGAACGGGCCGTCCGCGCGGCCGAGATGGCCGGAGAGCGGCGCGACCGGGCGGCGCAGGTCCTGGAGGAGGCCGAGCGCGCGTTCGCCGACGCCGACCGAGAGCGCGCCGAGGCCGAGGCGAAGCTGCAGGAGGCGGAGCGCGCCGTGCGCGACCTCGCCTGATACGCGGCCTAATGCAGGACCGCGATCAGGACCACCACGATCACGACCAGCAACAGGCCGGCCCCGGCGAGGCTGACGGGGCGCTGGCGCCACCAGAACTCGGGCTTGGCGCGATCGCGGGTGTAGCGGCCCTCGGGCGGGGTACCGACCCAATCCTCATCGTCATCCCACGGGCTCATACCGGCAGCTTATGAGACAGCCCCCGAACACGGAGCAGGTACCCCGCCCACGTTAGTCTGTCTGCGGGACATGTCGGGTTTGACGCCGAGGGGCTTTCGCTGGACGCGGCGCTGAGCGAGATCGCTCGCTTTCTCGCCGCGCGCGCGCCGTTCGACGCGCTCGGGCCCGACGAGTTGGGTGAGCTGGCGGCGCAGACCGAGATCGAGTTCCACGTGGCCGGAACGGCGATCCTCACCGAGGACGGTGGGCCGGTCACTTTCCTGCGCGTGATCCACAGCGGCGCGGTCGACATCATCCACGACGGCCGGCTGCTCGACCTGCTCGGAGCCGGCGACACGTTCGGCCACGCCGCGATGCTCTCCGGCCTGCCCCCCGGCTTCGAGGCGCGCGCCGCCGAGGACACGCTGTGCTACCGCATCCCGGTCAGCGTCGCGCGGGCACTGCTCGACCGGGTCAAGCAGCGCGAGCTCGAGATCAGCGCCGGCGGCCCGGCCCGCCAGCCGGTGACCCGGCTGATCCGCTCGCGGACCGTGCTGTGCGAGCCGATGGAGAGCATCCGGGAGGCGGCGCGCCGGATGACCGCCGCGGGCGCGACCTCGGCGATCGTAGATCTGCGCGCGCATGGCTTCGGGATCGTCACCGACCGCGACATCCGGACCAAGATCGTCGCGGCCGGGCTGCCGCTGAGCGCGCCGGTGGCCACGGTCATGACCACGCCGGTGTTCACGGTGACGCCCGACCGCCTCGGCGGCGATGTGCTGTTCGAGCTGCTCGAGCGGGGGATCCGGCACGCGCCGGTGGTCAGCGACGCCGGTCAGCTCATCGGGGTGATCGAGGACGCCGACCTGTTCGCCGCGCCGACGCGCTCCTGGTTCGGGGCGCGCCGCTCGATCTCCCGGGCGGCCGTTCCGGAGGACCTGGCCGAGGTGGCCCGCCGCCTGCCCGGGATCGTGACCGATCTGCACGCCGCGCGGCTGCGAGCGGTCGAGGTCGTGCGCGTGCTGTCCGCGCTGGTCGACGCGCTGATCACGCGCGCGCTCGAGCTGGCGGGCCCCGCGCCGGGCGACGGACTCGTGTGGGTCGCGGTGGGCAGCCAGGCCCGGCGGGAGCTGACCCCGGTCTCGACGCCGCAAGGGGCCCTCGTCGCCAGCGGTCAGGTCCCGGCGGACTGGGTCCGCTCGGCCGGCTCGGTGCTCGCGACCTGCGGCTTCCCCGGCGAGGTCGTGGCGCGCAGCCCGGCGCAGTGGGCCTCGACCGACGGATCGGACGAGCTCGAGCTCGCGGTGCTCGTCGAGCGACGGGCGCTGTGGGGGACGCCGGTCGATCCGCTGCCCGTGGTGGACGACGGCGCGCGCGAGACGATCCTCGCCTCGCTGGCCCGGCGGGCACTAGGGAGCGCGCCTCCCACCGGGTTCGACGGGGACGCGGTGCTCGAGGCCGACGGCACGCGGAGCGCTCGGCTCGACATCCGGCGCGCGGCGATCGTGCCGATCGTCGAGCTCGCGCGCTGGGGCTCGGGGGCGGTCGGCGTGGTCGAGGGATCGACGACCGAGCGGCTGCGGGCGGCGGCCGACGGCGGCGTCCTTCGGGACGAGGACGCGCGGACGCTGGCCGACGCGTTCGAGCTCGGGCTCGAGCTGCGGATCGACCACCACATGGAGCGGCTGGCCGAAGGTCAGCCGCCGGATGACCAGCTCGACTGCGCCCGGATCAGCCCGCTGCTGCGCGATCACCTGCGCGACGTGTTCCGCGCGGTGAGCGCCGTGCAGGGGAGGCTGCGCACGTGAAGCTCCGCCGGACCCCGGAGGGTGCGGCCGCCTCGTTCTCCGCGGCGCCGCGTCCGGCCGACGGCGTGGGCTGGCGGGAGGCCGGCTGGTGCGCGGTCGACCTCGAGATGACCGGGCTCGACCCGCGCACGGACCAGATCGTGGCGATCGGCGCGGTGCCGATCGACGGCGGCCGGATCCGGCTCGGCGGCGGCATGTACACGCTGGTGCGCGCCTCCAAGCGCTCCCAGGTCGGCGCCGTGCTGGTGCACAAGCTGCGCCTGGCCGACGTGGCGGACGCGCCGACGCTCGATCAGGCCGTCGATCTCCTGCTCGGCGCGCTGGCCGGGCGGGTACCGGTGTTTCACACCGCTCAGGTCGAGACGGCCTTCCTCGAGCGGGAGTTCGCCCAGCGGCGCGTGCGGCTGCCGGCGGCCGCAGACACCGAGGTCCTGGGGCGCAGCTGGCTACGCCACCGCGACGGGGCGGCGCCACCGCACGGCATCTCGCTCGGGCGCCTGGCGGCCGCGCTCGGCCAGCCGACCGAGCCGCCCCACCACGCGCTCGGGGACGCCCTGACCACCGCCAAGCTGTTCATCTCCCTGGCCAGCCTGCTGGAGAAGGTGGCGCCGCAGACCGTGGGATCGCTGGTGACCGGCCGGGACGACCGGAAGCGGGGGGCGAGGCGCTTCGGGCCGGGATGACGCCGAGGTCTGATCCTGACCTAGTCCGGGGATATGTTCCCGCCAATGCCAGCGAGGAAGAGGAGCAGCCATGCCTGAACGAGACCGGTACATCCCGGGCGTGCCGTGCTGGGTCGACACCAACCAACCGGACCCCGAGGCCGCCGTCGCCTTCTACCGAGACCTGTTCGGTTGGGAGGTGGAGAACATGATGCCGCCCGGATCCGAGGGGCAGTATTTCATCGCGCGGATCCGGGGCGGCGACGTCGCCGGCATCGGCCCGGTCCCCGCGGGAACCTCGCCGGCCGTCGTGTGGAACACGTACGTCTGGGTCGAGAGCGCCGACGAGACCGCAAACCGTGTCACCGAGGCGGGGGGCAGCGTGCTCGTCGAGCCGGGCGACGTCATGGACGCGGGCCGCGCGGCCGTGTTCAGCGACCCGGAGGGCGCGGTGTTCTGCGTCTGGGAGCCCAGGCGGCACAGGGGCGCCGCGATCGTCAACGAGCCCGGTTCGGTCAACTTCAACAACCTCAACACCCGCGACGTGGAGGCCGCGAAGTCGTTCTACGGCGCGGTGTTCGGCTGGGAAACGATGCCGATGGGCGGCGGCGCCGAGGGGTGGACCCTGCCCGGCTACGGCGATCACCTCGAGCTGCTGAACCCCGGAACGCTCGAGCGGATGGCGTCCGTGGGCGCGCCGCCGGGCTTCGCGGATGTCGTGGCGACGCTCAACCCGATCGCGGAGGAGCGGGGCGGCCCGGCCAACTGGAGCGTGACGTTCGCGACCGACGACGCGGACCGAACGGCCCGGACGGCGAGCGAGCTAGGGGGTCAGGTGCTCGCCGGGCCGTTCGACGCGCCCTGGGTCCGCATGGCGGTGCTCACGGACCCGCAGGGCGCTACGTTCGTCGCGAGCCAATTCGTGCCCGAGAACCGGGACCTCAGAACAGCTGTAGGTAGCGGTCAAGCTCCCACTGGGTGATCTGCTCGTGGGCGGCCTGCCACTCGCGAAGCTTCACCTTCACGTAGTAGTCGACGTAGTCCTCCGTCGCCGTCTTGCCCAGCGCGCGGCGGAGGACGTCGTTGCGCTCTAGCTCGCGCACCGCATCGAGCAGGTTCGCGGGCAGCAGCTCGATCCCGGCCCGGTTGCGCTCCTCGGGATGCATCTCGTACAGGTTGGCCGAGTTCGGCTCACCGGCCTCGAGCCCCCGCTCGATCCCGTCGAGGCCGGCTGCGAGCATCGCGGTCGCCGCCAGGTACGGATTGCACGACCCGTCCACCGTGCGGTCCTCGATCCGTCCCGGCGCCGGAATACGGAGCATCTGGGTGCGGTTGTTGTAGCCGTAGCTCACGTATGCCGGTGCCCAGGTGGCGCCGCTCGTGGGCGCCCCCACCACCAGACGCTTGTAGGAGTTGACCGTCGGCGCCGTCACCGCGATGTACGCCTTGGCGTTCGCCTTCAGGCCGCCGATGAACTGGTAGGCCAGCTCGGACAGGCCCAGACCGCGCGGGTCGTCGGCCGGCTCGCGTTCGAACAGGTTCTCGCCGCCCGACCACATGCTGACGTGGAAGTGGCAGCCGTTTCCGGTCAGGTTGGCGAACGGTTTGGGCATGAACGTGGCGATCAGGCCGCGCTGCTGGGCCAGCGACTCCACCATGTAGCGGTAGAACACAGCGCGGTCGCACGTTGTCAGCGCGTCGGCGTACTGGAAGTTCTGCTCGAACTGCCCGTTGGCGTCCTCGTGATCGGTGGCGTAGTTGTCCCACCCGAGGCCCGTCACCGCGTGCGAGACCTGCGAGACGAAGTCGAGGTTGCGGGTCAGCGCGCGCATGTCGTAGCAGGGGAGATCGAGCGTGTCGAGCTTGTCGGCCACCTCGATCGAGCCGTCCTCGCGCCGGCGGACCAGGAAGTACTCGAGCTCGGCGCCCATCTTCAGCTCGAAGCCGAGCTCCTGGGCGCGCGCGAGCATGTTGCGGAGGATCGTCCGCGGGCAGTACGGCCACGGCTCGCCCTCGACCGTCACGTCGCAGGCAAATCGCGCGACGTTCGGCTGCCAGGGGAGGATCGTGAGCGTCTTGGGATCGGGGACCGCGATCAGGTCAGGGTCGTGCGGGCCCTGGCCGATGTCGCCCGCCGCAAACCCGGCGAAGCCCGCGCCCTCGGTGAGCAGATCGTCGATGTGGTGCGCCGGCACAAGCTTGGCGCTCGGCTTGCCGTGCATGTCGACGAACTGGGCGAACAGGAACTCGATGTGGCGGTCACGGATGACACGCCGGACGTCGTCCTCGTCTGAGACCTGGGGGGCGCCGTCGTCGCGATGCTCGGTGGAAATAGCCATGCTGTGAGGTATATCCGGGCGGGGCCGGATCAGGCAATGGCCGCGGGCACCCGATAGCGGGGTCTAGGATGTGCGCTTCGCACATACGTACCGGGAGGCAGCCGTCTGACGGCAACCAGCGAGGGGGCCCGCGGGCTCCGCGAAGAGAACCGCACCCTGTACCGGGTGATCAACCTCGTCGCCTCGTCGATCGAGCTCGGGCCGATGCTGCAGGGCATCGTGGACCTGGCCACCGAGGCGACCGACTGCCACGCGTGCTTCATCTACCTGCTCGAGGACGGGCTGCTGACCATCCGCGCCGCCTCGCCGGTGTACGCGGGCGCGGTCGGCGTCGTGCAGATGCGGCTCGATGAGGGGCTGACCGGCTGGGTCGCCCGCCACAGGACGCCCGAGTTCATCCGCGACAACGCGATGGCCGATCCGCGGATGAAGTTCTTCCCGCTGCTCGAGGAGGAGCGCTTTCAGTCGATGGTGGCGGTTCCGATCGTGGCCCGCTCGGGCGACACGATCGGCGTGATCGTGCTCCACACCGAAGCACCCCGCGAGTTCACCGAGGACACGCTCAAGCTCCTGGTGCACATCGCGTCGCTGGTCTCCGGGGCAATCGAGAACGCTCAGCTGTATGACCAGCAGCGCCGCCGGGTCGACGCGCTGACCAGCCTGTCGGGGCTCGCCCAGGAGGTGGCGACCGCGGCCGACGCCGCCGGGATCGGCCAGGCGGTGACGCGGGGGATGCGCCGGCTGCTCGGGGCCGAGATCTGCCAGCTCTACCGCCTGGACCACGAGGGCGGCGCGCTCAGCCTGCTGTCCTCCGCCCCCGACGGTGTGGCGGCGGCGGAAGCGGTGTCGGCCACCGCGCTGCTCTTGGCGGCGTCGGAAGGCGGGGGGTCCGGGCCCCGCGCGCGCACGCTGTGGCCCCGCCTCGACGTGTCCGCCCTGCTCGTGACCCCGCTGGTCTCGGGCGGTGAGCGGCTCGGCCTGCTCTGCGCCGGCGCGCCGGCCGCGGCGACCGTTCACCGGCGAGGAGACCGAGATGGCCCGCGCGGTCGCGCACCTGGCCGCGATCGCGATCAAGCGCGCCGAGCTGATCGAGGGCCTGACCAACGCCAACATCGTCAAGGATCTGTTCGAGGCGCTCTCCGCCGGGCGACAGCGCGTTCGCCGCGACCAAGGCCGGGGAGGTGCGCTGCGATCTCATCGCGCCCCTACCTGATGCTTTGTGCCGAGCCGGCCGGCGGGCTCGAGCAGGGATCGGGCGAGTGGCGGGCCGCGGCCGAGATGCTCGGCCGCGACGTGTCCGAGTTGGCCCCGCGCGCCGCGGTCGAAGCCGGCCCCGGCCCGGTCCGGGCGGTGCTGTCGCTGGGCAACCGCGCGACGGAGTCGGCCGAGGAGGTCGCTGCGCGGCTGCCGCGAGCTCGGCCGGCGTCACGGCGCGGCGGTCGGCCTGAGCGAGCTGCACGACTCCGCGGGCGGCTGCGCCCGCGCCTACCACCAGGCGCTCGATGCCGCGCTGATCGGCCGGGCGCTGCTGCGGCGACGGTGGCGCGATCGGCTACGCCGAGGTGGGGGCGTACCGCTACCTGGTGCACATCGCGCGCCGAGAACGCGCCGCACGACCGCATGCGGGCGGCCGTCGACCGGCTGATCGAGTACGACGCGCGGCGGCGCACCGCGCTGCTGGACACGCTCGAGCGTTACCTGGCCGAGCGGCGCAGCGTGATCGAGAGCGCGCGCGAGCTGTTCATCCACCCCAACACGCTCCGCCAGCGGCTGGGCCGGATCGAGGAGCTGACCGGGCTGAACCTCGACGAGGACGACCTGCTGTCCCTCGAGCTGGCGATCAAGCTGGCCCGGCTGCACGGCCGGCCGGCAGAAGCCGCGGCTAAGGCCTCGCGTAGACCAGGAACACGGGGATCTTGGCCCGCCGCCGCACGCGCTGGGGCTCCTGGGACCAGAGGAAATCGCCCGCGACGACGGTTGCGGTCCGGATCGGCCGCCATCACGATCGCGTCGCAGCCGGCGAACTCCGCCTCCTAGGAGGATCCGCTTGGTCGACTTCCGCGTGCCGACCACGTGGCCGTCGGCGTCGATGCCGTTGCGCTCGAGGCGCTTGACCGCCTGGCCGACGATCTTGCGCTGCTCGTCCCATTCCTTCTTGGTCGGGAGCAGGCCGGGAGTCTGCAGCCCGAACGAGACGCCGTGCACCCGCGCGATCGAGAACACGCGCACGCTGGCGCCGGCGGGCCGCGCCAGCTCGAGGACCCGCTGGATCGCCGCCTCCGGAATCGGACGCCCCTCGGAGGCGAGCAGGATCCGCTCGAACCGAGCCGGCTCGGGAGGCGTCGAGGAGCGGGCCACGCGTGGCGCGGTCGAGCTCACGGGTCGGACGCGCCCGCGATCGGAGCGGGCGTCGCGCCGACCATTCCTCGCACCGGGCGCCGGGCGCCGGTCCTCGACCCGCTTGCGGTAGGCAGTAGAACAGCAGGTAGGAGCAACAGCACGGCCCAGCCGATGAAGTAGTAGGGGAGCGTCTTGCGCCCGGCGGCGTTGCACGTGCAGGTTCGCGTACACCGGGCCGCCGTAGAAGTAGATGATCGCGTACACGCCCGCGATCACGAGCGCGACGTACTTCATCCACTCGGGCAGCTTGAACGGCCGGCGCACGTTCGGGCGGTGCTTGCGCAGCAGGTAGTAGCCGACGAGCACCGGGATGAACGAGGCCAGGTAGCCGACGTTCGAGAACGTGTAGATCTCGACCGCGCCGCCCATGAACACGACCAGCGATCGAGCAGGCCGACGTTGAACGCACATCGAGCGGTTGGGCACGCCATGGTGGTTGACGTGCTGGAAGAAGCTGGGGGAACTGGCCGTCGGTCGACATCTGATGCAGCGAGCGCGCGGTGCCGGTGATCGCGTTCAGCGCCGACAGGATCAGGGCCAGGATCAGCATGATCGCGATCAGCCAATTCGAGGATGCTCGAGCCGGTGCCGGTCCCGAACACGGCGGCGGCGTAGTGTGACGAAGATCGTCTTGGGATCGACGAGCGCCGCGTTGCCCAGAGCGGGCAGGCCGAGCACGATGATGAACGCCACCGGGATCATCGTGTAGATGAACAGGCCGTAGAGGCCTTCCAGGTTCATGGCGATCTTGGCGTCGCGGTCGGGGTCCCGGGTCTCGCCGATGTAGCAGGCAGCCGCCTCCATCGCGATCACGTTCCACGTCAACAGGAACGAGAACGCGATGTACAGCGTCAGCCAGCCGTGCCCGAACAGCGGCGTGAAGAACCCGCTGCCGTCGGTGTGGCGGAAGTGGACCAGCTAGCTGAAGTCGACCGAGGACGGGATTGAAGATCCAGGCGATGGCCAGGAAGGTCAGCGGGATCATCGACAGCAGCGCCAGCGCGGTCGCGAACACCGTTCCGAAGCGCAGCCCGCGCACCGCCGGGATCGCCAGCACGCAGCAGCCCGACGATCGAGATGCCGAGCGTCCACCACGCGATCGGGGTGTGGATCGGCGTGAACCCGGTCGGTCGATGAGGTGGAAGCGGTCGACGATGTAGAACGAGGCCAGGATCATGTTGAGCGGCGCCACCGGGAACCAGCCGAGCCAGTAGGCCCAAGCGCGTGAACCCGTTGACGTGCTCGGCGAAGCGCGGCCAGCGGTCCTTGTAGGCCGGATACGCGTAGGAGGGGAGGCCGCCCGGAGCGGTCGGGCATCATCGCCGAGAGCTCGGCCAGCAGCAGGCACACGAGGTAGCCGCTGATCGTGATGAGCACGATCACCGGCACCGACGCTGCGCCCAGCTCGGTGACCATCACCGGCGCGATTCCCGGTGACGAGGATCGTTCCGGCCAACCCGATCACGAACGCGCCCCACCAGTTCGTCGTCTTCGGTAGGCCGGCGGCGGCGTAGACGAGTTCGTCGTGTTCGCCAGGCGGTGCGGCGTCCGTCATATGTCCTCCAAGAGACCCCGTTGTCGGTTAGCCGCCGATTAGGCTCCCACGTGACCGAGGCGGGTCCCAAGGCGCGATGCGCACACAATTGCATCGCTTCGACATGGAGCACTTGGACACATTCCTCTCCCGGCACGAGCCGTTCGATGCGCTCGGCGCCGACGAGCTGCGCGAGCTCACGGCGGGCGCACAGGAGCGCAGCTTCGAGACCGGCGCAGGCTGATGCTGGTCGAGGACGGCCTGCCCGCGGCGGGGCTCTGGGTGCTCCTCACCGGCTCGATGGAGCTCATCCACGAGGGCGAGCCGGTCCAGGTGCTCGAGCCCGGTGAGTGCTTCGGCCACCCCTCGATGCTGACCGGGCATGGCGCCGACGTTCACCGTGCGTGCGCGCGAGCCGTCGACGTGCGCGCTGCTGACCGCCCAGGCCGGGAGGCGCCTGCTCGGCACCGAGGCGGGCGCCGCCTACGTGGCGGTGTCGATGCGCAAACGCCTGACCTACACCGGTCACACCGTGCACGGCCTGCTCGAGGTGGGGACGACGCCGGTGTCGGCGATCATGCGGCCGCCGGCCTTCTGCGATCCCGAGGAGTCGCTGCGCGACGCCGCACGCCGGCTGGGCCGCGACGGCACCTCGGCGCTGCTCATCGCGACTAGGACGACGACAGGCTCGGGATCCTGACCGATGCCGACGTCCGCTCGGCGGTGGCCGTCGACGGCGTGCACGCTCGACGCGCCGGTCCGCAGAGCGGCCCGGAGCGCCGGTGCCCACCGTCCCGGCCGGGCAGCTGGCGATCGAGGCCACGGTCGAGATGCTCGCCGCCGACAGCCGAGCACCTGGCCGTGCTCGAGGGCGACCGCATCTGCGGCCTGCTGTCCGCCGACGAACCTGCTCAGCCTCGATGCGCGCAGCCCGATCGCGCTGCGCCATGCGGTGCTCGGCGCTCACGACGAGGACGCGCTGGTCCGGGCGGCGGCGCAGATCCCGAAGCTGTTCCTGCTGCTGGCGCGGGCCGGGGTGCCGCCGCGCGATCTCGGCCGTGTCCTCAGCCTTCAGCACGACACGGTGGTGGCGAGGCTGATCGACTTCTCGATCTCCCGGCGGGGGCCGGCGCCGGTGGCGTGGACGTGGCTCGATCTGGGCAGCGCGGCGCGCCGCGAATTCACGCTCGCCTCCGACCAGGACAACGCGCTGGCCTACGCCGACCCGGAGCCCGGCGCACGCCGGCGAGATCGACGCGTATTTCGCCCAGCTCGGCGCCGACGTCAACAACGGGCTCGTCGAGGTGCGGCATCGGCCTCGACAACAACGGCGTGCTGGCCGGCAACCGCCAGTGGCGGATGTCCGAGGCCGACTGGCTGAAGACGTTCGACGAGGCCATGCGCGACCCCGACCGAGTCGCATCTGATCCGCGCCACCGTGTCGTTCGACTTCCGCTCGACGGCCGGCGGGCTGAGCATCGCCCCCGATCTGACCGAGCGGATGCGCGCCGCCCGCGCGCCATCCGCAGTTCATGCGGCTGATGGTTCGCACGGCGACGGGGTATCCGGTGGCGCTCGGCTTCCGCGGTCAGCTGGCGACGGGGCAGGCCGGCGATCCCCCCGGCAGGCTCGACCTCAAGCGCGGCGCGATCATCCCACTGGTCAACCTCGTGCGCTTCCACGCGCTGGCCGGCGGCGTCACGATCTCGAACACGCTCGACCGGATCGACGCGGCGGCCAGCGTCGGCGTGCTCGAGCGCGGGGTGGCGGACGGCCTGCGCGAGGCGTTCGACGTGATCAACGGAGTCCGCTTCGAGCGCCACGCCGCCCTGCGCTACAGGCCGGTGAGACGCGCCGGCAATCTGCTCGATCCCGACGAGCTGGCCCCGATCGCGCGCACCGAGCTGCGCGAGGCCCTGCACGTGGTGCGGCGGGCCCAGAAGCGGGTCGGGGCGTGGTCGCCGCCCTCCTGACCGGCGTTAAGACCGCATAGAGAAGTAGCGTCAGCAACCACATTTGCGCGGCGAAAGTGTGCGCGTGCAGTCCATTGGACCGGCTCATGCACACCGTTTAGCCTGGGCTCGCCATGTGTGGCATCGCCGGTCTCTACACGAAGTCGGCCACGCTTCGTGAGCACCTCGGCGCGCATCTCGCGGACATGCTCGAGCAGCTCTCGGACCGCGGCCCGGATAGCGCGGGCGTCGCGTTCTACCGCGATCCGGCGCCCCCCGGCTGGTGCAAGGTCTCCTTGCACTCTGCCTCGGCGACGCCCGACTGGGAGGCCGTCCGGACCGAGCTCGAGGTCGAGTTCGGGGAGGCGTCGGCGCCGCAGGTGCGGGCGACGCACGCGGTGTTCGCGATCGCCGCCGAGGCCGACGAGGCGCAGCTGTGGCTGTCCGAGCGCCATCCCGAGCTCACGCTGATGAGCGCCGGACGCTCGATCGAGATCTTCAAGGAGGCCGGTCCGCCGGCGCGGTTCGTCGAGCGGTTCAGGCTGGGTGAGATCGCGGGGAGTCACGCGCTCGGCCACACCCGCATGGCCACCGAGAGCCGGGTCACCACCGAGCACTCGCACCCGTTCTCCACCGGACTCGACCTGTGCCTGGTCCACAACGGGTCGCTGTCGAACCACAACCGGCTGCGCCGTGTGCTCGCTCGTGAGGGCATCCGCTTCCGCACCGACTGCGACAGCGAGGTCGCGGCCGGTTACCTGACCTGGCGGCTGCGGGAGGGAGCGACTCTGGAGCAGGCGCTCGAGGGCTGCCTGGATGACCTCGACGGCTTCTACACGTTCGCCGTCGGGACGGCCGACGGGTTTGCCGTGCTGCGCGACCCGATCGCCTGCAAGCCGGCGGTGATGGCCGAGACCGACGAGTGGGTCGCGATGGCCTCCGAGTACCGCGCGATCGCCGTGCTGCCCGGCGCCGAGGATGCCGTCACGTGGGAGCCCGCTCCCGGCCAGGTGTACAGCTGGGGGACCGCGTCGTTGGTCGCGTGATCTGATGGCCACCCCCGAGGTCATCCGCGAGGCGGTTCGGTCGTTCGACCTGACGATCGAGACGGTCCGTGAGCTCAACCAGGCGCTCCACTCGCCGCCCGACCCGGCCGTCACGCGCGTCGTGGTGCGAAACCCGGGTGGGCGTCACGCCGTGGCGGTCGGGCTCGACGCGCCGTACGAGGTCGAGATCGACGGGCACGTCGGCTACTACTGCGCCGGCATGAACAAGCTCGCGAGCGTGCGGGTTCGCGGGAACTGCGGCGTGGGCGTGGCCGAGAACATGATGTCGGGGCGGGTCGTGGTCGAGGGAAGCGCGTCGCAATCGGCGGGCGCCAGCGCCCGCGGCGGACTGCTCGTGATCCACGGCGACGCCTCGGCGCGCTGCGGGATCTCGCTGAAGGGCGCCGACATAGTGGTGCGCGGCTCGATCGGGCACATGGGCGCGTTCATGGCCCAGAAGGGCTGCCTGGTGGTGTGCGGTGACGCGGGCGAGTCGCTGGGGGACTCGCTCTACGAGGCGCGACTGTATGTGCGCGGCTCGGTCACGGGGCTCGGCGCCGATTGCATCGAGAAGGAGATGCGCACCGAGCATCTCGCCCAGCTGACCGAGCTGCTCGAGCTCGCCGGCATCGACGACGTGGCGCCGGGCGAGTTCCGGCGCTACGGATCGGCCCGCCGGCTCTACAACTTCCACGTCGACAACCTGGGCGCGTATTGACGATGGCGTACGGCAACGGCTGGCAACCGGGTCTTCGTGAATCGGCCACCTTCGACCGCGGCGTGATCGCCGAGATCCAGCGGGCGGCGCGCGAGGGCATCTACGACATCCGCGGCTTCGGCGCCAAGCGCGCCGTTCCCCATTTCGACGATCTGCTGTTCCTGGGCGCGTCGGTCTCGCGCTATCCGCTCGAGGGCTACCGGGAGAGGTGCGCCACCGACGTCGTGATCGGGACCCGGTACGCGCGCGAGCCGGTGCGACTGGACATCCCGATCACGATCGCGGGGATGAGTTTCGGTGCGCTGTCGGGGCCGGCCAAGGAGGCCCTCGGGCGCGGGGCGACCGAGGTGGGAACCTCGACGACGACCGGCGACGGCGGGATGACGCCGGAGGAGCGCGAGCATTCGAAGATGCTCGTCTACCAGCTGCTTCCTTCCCGCTACGGCATGAACCCCGACGACCTGCGGCGGGCCGACGCGATCGAGGTCGTGGTGGGCCAGGGCGCCAAGCCGGGCGGTGGCGGGATGCTGCTCGGGCACAAGATCTCCGACCGGGTGGCCGAGATGCGCGACCTGCCCAAGGGCATCGACCAACGGAGCGCATGCCGGCATCCGGACTGGACCGGTCCCGACGACCTCGAGATCAAGATCGAGGAGCTGCGCGAGATCACCGACTGGCGGATTCCGATCTACGTCAAGGTCGGGGCCTCCCGCACCTACTACGACGTGGCCCTGGCGGTCAAGGCCGGCGCCGACGCGATCGTCCTCGACGGGATGCAGGGCGGCACGGCCGCGACCCAGGACGTGTTCATCGAGCACGTGGGGATCCCGATCCTGGCCGCGATCCCCCAGGCGGTCGAGTCGCTGGTCGAGCTGGGCATGCATCGCGAAGTTCAGCTGATCGTCTCGGGGGGGATCCGAAGCGGGGCGGACGTGGCCAAGGCCCTGGCCCTCGGGGCCGACGCGGTGTCGGTCGGCACCGCCGCGCTGATCGCCCTCGGTGACAACGCGCCCGAGCACGACTCGGAGTACCGCAAGATCGGGTCGGCGGCCGGCTACTACGACGACTACCAGGCCGGTCTCGACCCGGCCGGGATCTCGACCCAGGACGACGAGCTGGCCGCGCGCCTGGATCCGATCGAGGGTGGACGGCGGCTGGCGAACTATCTGCGGACCCTGACCCTGGAGGCACAGACGCTGGCCCGCGCGTGCGGCAAGTCGCACCTGCACAACCTCGAGCCCGAGGACCTGGTGGCGCTGACGATCGAGGCAGCGGCGATGGCGCGCGTTCCGCTGGCCGGCACGAACTGGGTTCCCGGCCTCGTCGCTCAGCCGTAGCCGCGGGGAGCAGCGGCCCTGAGAGTGATCATTCAGCGCACAAATGTTCGAAATTCGGACTAAAGTGGAAACATGATGTCCGTCAGAGCGTTCATCCTTTGACAAGGAGGATCGACGGGTGTTGGACGCCAACAAGAGCACGGTGATCGCCGGGGGTTATGCCACGGAGCTCGTCTATGAGCTGCTGGATGCTCACGTCGACACCATTCGGATGGCTCACGAGCTGGACGGGGATCCGGCGTGGGCGGCGCATCTCGACTATCTGCGCGATCTGCAGCGAGTAGGCCGCGAGGCGCTCGCGCAGGGCGCGCGCCGCTAGCACCAGCTCCGAGCTCGCTAGGGAACCGCGGGCACGACGACGAGCGGGCGCTCGTCCGGCAGCGAGTCGGTGTCGAAACCCGTCTCATCGAGCCGGTGGACGTGGGGCATCGCATCCAGGAACGCGTCGGCCGGCTCCAGGAAGCTGATGCGGTGCGTGCGGTAGTGCATCGGGACCACCCAGCGCGGAGCGAGGCGCTCGATGATGGCTGCCGCCTGCTCGGCGCCGATCGTCGGCCCGGCCCCGACCGGCAGGAACATCAGGTCGACCTGTCCGACCGCCGCGGCCTGCTCGTCACGCAGGGCCCGCTGCCCGAAGTCGCCGAAGTGCGCGATGCGCAGGCCGTCGAGGCCGAACACGAAGATCGTGTTGGGGCCGCGCTCGGTGCCGGCGGCCTCGTCGTGCTCGGAGGCGATCGCCACCACCTCGCCGAGCGGCGACTCCAGTCGGCCCGCCGTCGAGCGCAGGACGGCCGGATCGCCGCCGATCGTCTCGACTCCGTTGTGGTCGGCGTGCTCGTGGGTGACGAGCACGAGCTGCGCGCCGACGCCGTCCGGTGCTGGATAGTCGAACGTTATGCCACGCGCCGCGAGACCCGACGTGTCGCCGATCGGGTCGATGAACACCATGCCGTCGCGGCCGGTCAGGTGAAACGCGGCCTGGCCGTACCAATCAACTCGCATGTCCGCTCCTTGTCGCGCCGTGGCCGGTGAGGCGTCCGGCGCACGGCCGGACGCGAGGCGGAAGGTTACGCGGACGGGGACGGAGGGATCAGCGGAAGACGGCTTCGGTGGCGACGATGACCAGAGACACGATCACGCACAGCGCGATCGTCACCATGATCCGGTGAGCCTCGCCGCTCTCGCCGGAGAGGATCTGGAGCAGTCCGGGGCGCTCCGGATGCGACTCCATCAGGGTCCCGGTGGTCTTTCCGCAGGTTGGGCAACGATCCAGCATCGTTCCCTCCTTAAAGGGAAGCTTTGGTTGAGGGTCTTGCAAGACGGCTACCCGGTAGGCGGCGGATGCACGCTCGCCGAGCCGTGTCTCCGCCAGCTGAGGGAACCGGCTTAGGCTGGTGATCGGCAGGCGCGGCGGGGTCTTGACCTAAACCGCAGGTCTCATCCGGTTACACCGACCGCTCGGCACCGATAAGGTGCCAGCCGATGCCCGACCGCGCCGCGATCGTCACCGGAGCCTCACGCGGCATCGGCTTCGCTATGGCCGAGGCGCTCGGCGAGGAGGGATATGCGCTGACGATCAGCGCGCGCAAGCCGGACACGCTCGAGCAGGCGGCCGCGCGCCTGCGCGACCGCGGCTTCGAGGTCGAGGCCGTGGTGGCCAACCTGGGCAGCGAGGATGGCGTGCACGAGGTGGTCAAGCGCCACCGCGACCGGTTCGGGCGGCTCGACGTGCTGGTCAACAACGCGGGGGTGGGCATCGGCGCACCGGCCAACGAGCACCAGACCAAGTACGTCGATCTGCAGCTCGACGTGAACCTGCGGGCGATCATCCTGTTCTACCGCGAGTGCGCGGACATGCTGCGGGCGGCGGGCGCCGAGCACCACAACGCGCTGGTCGTGAACCTGGCCTCGATCGCCGGCAAGTCGCCCCAGGCATGGTTGTCGGTGTACTCGGCGACCAAGGCCGCGGTCTCCGCCTACACGGTCTCGATGAACAAGGAACTCGCCAAGCACGGCGTCAAATCCGTCGCGTTCGCGCCCGGCTTCGTCGACACCGACATGACCGACTACGTGAAGGACAGGATCCCGGCCGAGGAGATGCTCCGCCCGAGCGACCTGACCGAGGCGCTGCGCTTCCTCCTGCGCGTCTCGCCGATGTGCCTGGTGCCCGAGATCGTCTTCCAGCGCCCTCAGGAGATCGTTTAGGGAGCGTCATGCCTCTCGAGCTGTCCGGACGTCGGATCCTGATCACCGGCGCCGCCCGCGGGATCGGCGCCGCCACCGCCAAGCGGCTGCACGCCCGCGGCGCCCGGCTCGTGCTGGCCGGGATCGAGCCCGACCTGCTGGCCCGGACCGCCGCCGAGTGTGGCGACGCGCTGGCCGTGGTGTGCGATGTGCGCGACCGCGAGCAGGTGGAGGCTGCGGTCGAGGCGGCGGTGGAGGAGCTTCAGGGCCTCGACGTGGTCGTGGCCAACGCCGGCGTGGCCGCGCAGCTGCCGCTGGTCGGCGGCGACCCCGAGGTGTTCGAGCGAACGATCGAGGTCAACC
The DNA here is from genome assembly GCA_963811135.1 of uncultured Solirubrobacterales bacterium. GTDB lineage: Bacteria > Actinomycetota > Thermoleophilia > Solirubrobacterales > Solirubrobacteraceae > Palsa-465. The sequence goes on from CAWEQG010000020.1 coordinate 317,799, forward strand.
TGCTCGGCGTCTACTACACGCTGCGCTCCGCCGGCCCGCACATCGCGCACGGGCGCGGCTACGCGCTGGCGATCTCCTCGCTGGCCGCTGCCGTGCACCCGCCGCTGCTCGGCGCCTATTGCGCCTCGAAGGCGGGGGTCGAGGCGCTCGCGGACTCGCTGCGCATCGAGCTGGCCCCGAGCGGGGCGCGCGTCGGCGTGGCCTACTTCGCCGAGCTCGACACGGACATGGTCCGCCAGGGGTTCGGCACCGAGGCGGCCAGGAGGATGAGCGAGATCGGCCCGCGCCGGCGGCCGGTGACGCCGCTCGAGGCGGGCATCGACGCGATCGAGCGCGGCATCGCGCGCCGCTCCCGCCGGGTGGTGGCGCCGCGCTGGGTCGCCCCGCTCCTGCCCATGCGGATGCTGGCCCAGCGCGTGCTCGAGGCGGCCACCCGCTCCTCGATCGAGGGCGTGCTGGAGGTTGCGCGCTCGGAGAGCGCCCCGCTGACCACGCCGCAGCCGCTCGTCTCGCGCGACCGGCGCGATTAGCCCACTCCTTTCCGCGTACTGTGTGAGCGGCTCAGCCGTTCGGTGCCGCCGCGCAGCTCACGCCGACGGGGCCCTGGGGCCCGGCCGGGCTGGCAGCGCCGACCACACCAGCGCCGCCCGGGCGGCAGGTCAGCGTAATCGGACCCCGTGGGCCGGCGGGCGCAGCAGGCGCGGTGGCGTGCCCAGCGGGCCGCGGGGTGCCGGTGCTATGGCGCGGCTGCTTCGCGCCGGTCGCTTGCGTGGCGGTGACGACGAGCAAGAGGAGGCCGAGCACGATCGTCGCGGCCAGCACGCCACGCCAACGTCCGGTGGGGGTGTTCCAGATTTGCATAGAGGATCTGAAAGCTTTCGCCAACTCCTTAGAAGATCGGCAAGAAGGCACGCTTTTTGAGCGCCGGGGCCGCCGCCCGTCCTGCATTTGCGCCCGAACGTATTCGGACGAGTGAGCCGCAGACCCGCGCTTTGACGGACAGTCTCCCGACGGCGGAGCGATCATGCGCCGCTTGACCGTGCGTGGAGGGTTGGGCCGTCGCCTCTCGCCGGCCGGCGCCCGGAACGCCTAGCCGACGGGGGTGATCGCGCCGCTCTCGACGAGTTGGCGCGCGAGAGCCGGCGACGGGTCGTACGTCTCGACCTGAATGTTCGAGCCTGGATACGCGAAGTAGACGCTGGTCGGTCGCGCGCTGTTGTAGAAGCCGAAACCACCGCGGACCGGAACCCGGACGGCGCCCGGCTGCGCCGCGGCCGCGCGCACGGCGGCGGCTGCGTTCGGCACGACGTAGGTCCCGATGGTCAGGAAATCCGGAAGCGGCGAACCGACCTGGGCTTTGCCGGTGAGGTAGCGGACGTACACGCGGCCGTCCGGGCTCCTCGTCAGTTCGTACGTCGTTGCTGTCCGCGGGCCGGCCCAATAGAGCGGATGCCCGAGCGTGATGGGGAGCCCTCTGAGGGTGGCCACCGAAACCGCCTCCACGGTGGTGCCATTCGCGGTCAGCGGCGGCCGCGAGGCGGATGTAGTGGACGACCCCGCCGCCGGCTTGGGCGACGCCGATCCCGAGGTCGCGATGAGAACCCCCGCCACGATGGCACCGGCGAGCAGGATCGCGGCGGCGATAAGCGCGATCCGCTTGGTCCGTACGCGACCCATGGAGCCCACCCCATCACTCACGAGCGACATCGTAACCACGACGTCTCTGGAGGCATGAAGCGCCGGTCCCTCATATCAGCAGCTGCCCGCCATTACGCGGCGTCGCGTCCTTCAGCGCGATCAGGTTCGCGGTCACGTACGGGATGCGGTGCTGCTCGTGCCACTCGGTCGGAAAGTAGGTCACCAGCCGGGACACCTGAAAGGCGGCCTTGATCTCGGGGACGAAGTTGCGGTACTGCCGCTCGGTGTAGTACCAGAAGGAATTCTCGTTGTAGAACGCGACATGAGTGGGGTCCTGGTACGCCCCCCGGCCGTCGCTGCTCGGTGTTTGCGATAGGAGCAGGCCGCCGGGCGCCAGCGCCCGATAGAGCTCGTTGATCAGGCCGACCTTGTCCTCCACATGCTCGAGAAAGTCGACCGCGCGGATCACCCCGACCGAGTCGTCGTCGACCGGCATCCGGTTCGGCAGTGTCGCGACGATGTCCACGTCTGCACCGGGATGCTGGTCGACTCCGAGATAGCCGGGGGGGCGGTTGTGTGCGGCGCCCAAGTCGAGGGCCAGCAATCCCTGCCGTTCGGCCCAGGCAAGCGCATTGGCCTCTATGTACTTGTCGTACAGGGCCACGGTCTCCCGCTGAATGAACGCGTTCGTGTCCGCCTCGCTCTGCGTGTTTCTCGCGTGCATCCGCTGCAGATACAGACACCTGTCGATGAGATGGAAATCGCCGACTCGGTAGAGCTTGCACATCAGGTCCTGGTCGTCGAGCACGTGTCGGGTCGGGTCGTAACCGCCGGTTCGCTCATAAGCGACCCGGTCATACGCGCGTACGTGGTTCGGGGCAAACCAGATATACGACACGTTGTGGGGAGTGGGCGCCATCGCCTCCACGTACTGAACATCGCGCCCGTCGACTGTCGTGTCATGGTAGACCCAGCCGTTGGACACATCGAAGCGCGAATCGTCGCGAGATCCGTCCTCCAGGATCTGCGCCGTGTGGCTGTAGGCGAGCGAGATGCCGGGCTGTTCGTCGAACGCGCGGGTGACCTCAGCGAGTGCGTCGGAGGCGAGGATGTCGTCGTGATCGAGTTCGACGAGCAGCCCACCGCGTGCTTCGGCGCATGCGCGATGCTTGGCTGCACCAACTCCCGTGATGGAGTCGTCGACGAAGATCCGTAGCCGCGGGTCATCTCGCGCCGGCCGCCAGCGTGCGCCCGAATTGAGCAGCACGACCCATTCCCAGTCTTCATACGTCTGCAACAGGAGGGTGTCGAGACACTCGTCCAGGAATCGGGGATGATGGGTGACGGTGAATACACTGACTCGAGGGGGGCTCGTCATCCGCTACTGCGCCGGCGAGGTTACGGTGGAAAGCCTGCTGTCCAGGGCGATCGCGCGCGCTCGGGCCTGCGCCGCGCTGCGCTTATCGCCGAGGCGGTCGTAGACAAAGCTCTCGCGCAGGTACGCGGTCGCCGCCTTCGGGTTGATCGCGGTGATCTGGCGGTAGAGCGCGAGTGCCGAGTGGAGATCGGTGTGCTCGAGGAGAATCGCCTTGTTGTACATGGCCGGCGTGTACTTGCCGTCGATGGAAAGCGCCTTCGAGTAGTCGGTCAGAGCCGTGGACGCCTGGTTCTGTACCTGGGCGATGAGGCCGAGGTTGTACCAGGCGAACTTGTTCGTAGGGGCAAGGACGAGCACGTCGCGAAACGTCGTCTCGGCCTGCTGGTACTGCTTCGCGTTTGCTTGCGCGATTCCGGTGTTGATGAGCGCGGCCGCCGGGTTCGCCGCAGACTTCGCCGACGAAGACTGGCTCGACGACGCGCGATCGGAGCCTCCCGAGCCACAGCCCGTCAACGCTAGGGCGGCGACTATCAACCAGGCGAACATCGGCGGCGGACCGCAGCGCTCGTCCTCTGCTGCTGCTCGTGTCCTGAGGGTACGTTTCATAAGCATCGAAGGGTGCTCAGCGCCTGATGCCGGCCGCGACCGGCGACGCCTTTCGCTGTAGTGCGGTCATGTCCAGAATACGATGCGAGCCGGCCTCACTGCACGACCGCGTTGCACGAGGCTCATTCACTGCGCACAGACGACCCACGCCGTCATCGAATTTCCCGTGACCGCCGTCGACGAGGTGACGTAATACGTGACCGTCCATCCATTTGCTTCCGGCCGAGAGTCGTTCAGTGCAACTCCCGTCGAGAGCGTATTTTCTCCGCCACCACCGACTGCGGTGCCGCTCGGACAGGTCACCCGCACGGTCACAGAACTTCCCGGCGACGTCGGTCCGGTGGCCGAGTTGCTGGTCGTGATGAATGTGCGGGGCGCACCCTGGGAGCCTTGCGCTCCTTGAGGGCCCTGGGGACCCGGCGCTCCCGTCCCGGTGGCGCCCTGAGGGCCCTGGGGCCCCTGCCTCCCGTGCCGGTGGCGCCCTGGGCGCCCTGGGGCCCCTGCGCTCCCGTGCCCGGTGGCACCCTGGGCGCCCTGGGGCCCCTGCGCTCCCGTGCCGGTGGCACCCTGGGCGCCCTGTGGCCCGGTGAAACCTTGGAAGCCCCGCGCGCCCTGGGTGCCCTGGGGACCCTGCGCTCCGGCGCCGGTCGCGCCCTGTGGCCCGGCGGCACCTTGCGGCGCCTTGAACGCCGAGGCCCTGGGGGCCTTGCGTACCCGTCGCCCCGGTGGCGCCCTGGACTCCGGCCGGACCCTGGAATCCCTGCGGGCCGGCGACCCCCTGGAACCCCTGATGACCCTGCGTGCCTTGGGTGCCGGTGGCGCCTTGGGCTCCCGTACTGCCCTGTGCACCGGTTGTGCCTTGGGCTCCGGTCGTGCCTTGGGCGCCGGTCGTGCCTTGGGCTCCGGTCGTGCCTTGGGCGCCGGTCGTGCCTTGGACGCCCTGTAAACCCTGAGGGCCGGCGCTGCCCGTCGCGCCCTGCAAGCCTTGAGGACCTGCCGCGCCCTGAGCTCCGGCCGCGCCTTGCGCTCCGTTCGAGCCCTGCACCCCGGTGGTGCCTTGGGCTCCGGTGGTGCCCTGATGACCCTGCGTGCCTTGGGCGCCGGTGGTGCCCTGGGCTCCGGTTGTGCCCTGAGTCCCTTGCGTGCCTTGGAAGCCTTGTGGGCCTGCCGCGCCTTGCGCTCCGGTGGCGCCTTGCGTGCCGGCCGAGCCCTGCGGACCGGTGGCGCCTTGAGACCCGGTGCTGCCCTGCGCGCCGGCCGAGCCCTGCGCGCCGGCCGAGCCCTGCAGCACCGGCGGTGCCTTGGGCGCCGGTGGCGCCTTGCGAGCCGGTCGAGCCCTGTGTACCGGCGGTACCTTGCGCGCCGGTGGCGCCCTGGGCTCCGGTTGTGCCCTGAGTCCCTTGCGCGCCGGGATTGCCTTGGAAGCCTTGCGGCCCTAGCGCGCCTTGGGCTCCGGTGGCGCCTTGGGCCCCGGTTGCCCCCTGCGCTCCGGTGCTGCCTTGTGCGCCAGTGGCGCCTTGAGATCCCGTGCTGCCCTGAGCTCCGGTGGCGCCCTGAGCTCCGGTGGCGCCTTGCGCTCCGTTCGAGCCCTGCGCCCCGGTGGTGCCTTGGGCTCCAGTTGTGCCCTGAGTCCCTTGCGTGCCTTGGAAGCCTTGTGGGCCTGCCGCACCTTGCGCTCCGGTGGCGCCTTGAGCTCCGGTGGCGCCTTGCGCTCCGTTCGAGCCCTGCGCCCCGGTGGTGCCTTGGGCTCCGGTGGCGCCTTGAGATCCCGTGCTGCCCTGTGCGCCGGTGGCGCCTTGTGTGCCGGTCGAGCCCTGAGGGCCCGCCGTGCCTTGGGCTCCGGTTGTGCCCTGAGTCCCTTGCGTGCCGGGATTGCCTTGGAAGCCTTGCGGCCCTAGCGCGCCTTGGGCTCCGGTGGGCCTTGGGCCCCGGTTGCTCCCTGCGCTCCGGTGCTGCCTTGTGTGCCGGTGGCGCCTTGGGCTCCCGTGCTGCCCTGCGCGCCGGTCGCGCCCTGGGCTCCGGTTGTGCCCTGCGCCCCTTGCGCGCCCGAATCGCCCTGGAAGCCTTGCGGTCCTGTCGCGCCTTGGGCTCCGGTGGCGCCTTGTGTTCCGGTAGCGCCGGTCGAGCCCTGTGCCCCGGTGGTGCCTTGCGTTCCGGTGGCGCCTTGGGTGCCGGTGGCGCCTTGGGTGCCGGTGGCGCCTTGGGTGCCGGTGGCGCCTTGGGTGCCGGTGGCGCCTTGGGTGCCGGTGGCGCCTTGGGTGCCGGTGGCGCCTTGGGTGCCGGTGGCGCCTTGGGTGCCGGTGGCGCCTTGGGTGCCGGTGGCGCCTTGGGTGCCGGTCGCGCCTTGGGTGCCGGTCGCGCCTTGGGTTCCGGTGGCGCCTTGGGTGCCGGTCGCGCCTTGGGCTCCGGTGCGCCTGTGCGCCTGGTGGCGCCTTGGGCGCCGGTCGCCCCGGTGTCGCCCTGGAACCCTTGGTTGCCTTGGGCGCCGGTCGCCCCGGTGTCGCCTTGGAATCCTTGGTTGCCTTGGGCGCCGGTCGCCCCGGTGTCGCCTTGGAATCCTTGGTTGCCTTGGGCGCCGGTCGCCCCGGTGTCGCCTTGGAATCCTCGGTTGCCTTGGGCGCCGGTCGCCCCGGTGTCGCCTTGGAACCCTTGGTTGCCCTGCGCGCCGGTCGCCCCGGTGTCGCCCTGGAACCCTTGGTTGCCTTGCGCGCCGGTCGCCCCGGTGTCGCCTTGGAATCCTTGGTTGCCTTGGTTGCCGGTGGCGCCTTGGGTTCCGGTGGCGCCTTGCGCGCCGGTTGCCCCGGTGTCGCCCTGGAAGCCTTGTGGGCCGGCACCGCCCTGAACGCCTTGGGCTCCGGTGGCGCCTTGGGCTCCGGCGGTGCCTTGTGCGCCGGTCGCTCCGGTGGCGCCCTGGAACCCCTGACTGCCCTGCGTGCCGGTGTTGCCCTGGAATCCCTGGCTGCCTTGGTCCCGGTGGCGCCCTGGGTGCCGGTGGCGCCCTGCGCTCCGATCGAGCCCTGGGGCCCGGTGGCGCCTTGGGCTCCGGTGCCGCCCTGCGCCCCGGCGTTTCCCTGCGTGCCTTGACTGCCCGTCGCTCCCGTGGCGCCCTGAGCTCCTGGGGTCCCGGTCGGGCCTTGGAACCCCTGCGCGCCGGCGGCGCCTTGGCTGCCGATGCCGCCCTGGGATCCCTGAGCGCCCTGTGCTCCGGTGGCTCCCTGGGCACCGTTCGCTCCCGGAAGACCCGCGATGCCGGTGGCGCCGCGTCGCACCCTGCGAACGCCCTGGCGTGCCGGTGGCGCCACTCGGGCCGGTGACCCCTGTGGCACCGCGGGAGCCGGTGTCCCCGGTGGGGCCTTGCGGTCCGACGCCGGCAACGCCGGCTGCGCCCTGGGCGCCCGTCGGTCCAACCGGTCCGGCTGCTCCGGCGGCCCCCTGCGGTCCGGTGGGACCGACTGGGCCACGCGGACCCGTTCGCCCGAGCTGGCGAACGGTGCTCGTGGCTGAGGACGAACCGGTTGGGCAGTTGAACGCGATCGGCCCGCGCGTACCGGCGGGTCCGATGCCCCCAACGAGGCTGGCGGCTCCGGTTAGGCAGGTCACGCCGACGGGACCGCCGGGACCGGCGGGCGAGCCGGAGACACGGACCGGATCGCTGGCGGGAATGGTTCGAGCCGATGAAGTCACGGCGGTCACGAGCGCCGGCGGCCCGATGCTCGCCTCGAGGAGCGGCTGGGGTGGTCGACGTAGATGGCGCTTGACCGCCCTGGTGGGTCGGTTGGGCGGAGCACAGCCATGCAGCGAAGGCATCAGCAGCTCGCGCGGGCCTGCCTCGGCGCAAAGCTGCACTTGTGGCCCGCTGGCAGTGGAGTTCGTGGCACGGCCGAAGCCCACGCCGCCGACGGTGAGGCAGGCAGCCAGGAGGTTGGCCACGAATCGGTTGCGACGGCGCGTTCGCGATTGCGCGTCGGCGGACGCTCCGCCTGAAACGGACGACGGCAACGCCAACACCCCGACTCCTCACGACTCCGCGCATGCGACCTCCGCCGGCGCCCCTTTCGCAGGTACGAACAACTCTAACGGCTGCCCGGTCGGGTGCGCGACCGGCGGGGCAGGTGCGCGAGATCCACCCACTCGTAGCCAACTCTTATCCGCCTCCTACCGGCCTCCGACGGGGCAGGCGCACCGTGGCGGTGGTTGACGAAAGGAGGTGAACCAATGCGCAGAATCAAGCCGCTGCTCGTGACACTCGCCGCGACGGCGGCCATCGCAGGCGGCGGCGCGGCGATCGCGAGTGCGGCCACGTCGGGTACGACGACCGGCAGCACGAGCACGACGACGCCGCCGCACACCACCACGACCGCCCCAGGACGGACCAACCCGGCTCCGTCTCAGGGCAACGGTGGCCATCACTGCCCGAACATGGGATCCGCGCCCTCTAACGGTTCGAGTTCCTCGTCGGCGTACTGACGCCATCGGCGACGATCCGGCCGGGACGCCGGCCGGGTCGCGCCAAGCGCGTCCGATTTCGGACAGCGGGCGCGGGAAGTCCGCCGCGTACAGTAGGTCGCATGGCCACGGTCACGGTCAACGGTCGGCGGCGTTCACGTCCGGATCCTCGCGGCGAGAGCTACAAGTGGATCGCGCTGTCGAACTGCACGCTGGGCGTGCTGCTGGCCACGCTCGACGCGTCGATCACGCTGATCGCGATGCCCGCCATCTTCCGCGGCATCCACCTGGACCCGTTGGTCCCCGGTAACAGCTTCTACCTGCTGTGGATGATCTTCGGGTTCCTGATCGTCACCAGCGTGCTGATCGTCAGCCTGGGCCGGCTCGGGGACATGTTCGGGCGCGTGAGGATCTACAACCTCGGCTTCGTCATCTACACGGCCGCGTCGCTGGTGTTGACCGTAACCTGGCTGAACGGCCGGGCGGGGGCGACGTTCCTGATCGGGTGGCGGATCGTGCAGGGCATCGGCGCGGCATGCCTGCTCGCCAACTCCGCGGCGATCATCACCGACGCGTTTCCGGCCAACCAGCGAGGGATGGCGCTGGGCATCAACAACATCGTCGGCGTCAGCGGCATGTTCGTCGGCCTCGTGCTGGGCGGCATCCTGGCCCCGATCAACTGGCGGCTGGTGTTCCTGATCTCCGTGCCGGTCGGGCTGTTCGGCACCGTATGGGCGTACCTGAAGCTGCAGGAGATCTCGACCCCGAAGCGAGCCCGGATCGACTGGGGCGGCAACGTCACGTTCGCGGTGGGGCTGATCCTGATCATGATCGCGATCACCTACGGCATCCGCCCGTACGGCACCTCGACCACCGGGTGGGGAAGCCCGCGCGTGCTGGTCCTGCTGGCGGCCGGGATCCTGTCGCTGTTCGCCTTCGCGATGATCGAACGGCGAGTGGAGGATCCGATGTTCCGTCTACCGCTGTTCAAGATTCGCGCGTTCACGTTCGGGACGCTGTCGACGTTTCTCTCCGCGGTGGCCCGGGGCGGGCTGATGTTCATGCTGATCATCTGGCTGCAGGGCATCTGGCTCCCGCAACACGGATATGACTTCACCAAGACGCCGCTGTACGCCGGCATCTACATGCTTCCGCTGACCCTCGGGATGCTCCTCGCCGGGCCGACGTCGGGTTACCTGTCGGACCGGTTCGGCGCGCGAGGGTTCGCGACCGGCGGGATGCTCGGCGCCGCGGTCAGCTTCGCGCTGCTGACCCTGCTCCCCACCGACTTCACCTACCCGGTGTTCGCTGCGATCCTGTTCATGAACGGCGTGTCGATGGGGATGTTCGCCTCGCCCAACCGCGCGGCGGTGATGAACAGCCTGCCTCCGGGCGACCGCGGCGCCGGCGGCGGGATGAATCAGACATTCCAGAACTCCGCCCAGGTGCTGTCGGTCGGCGTGTTCTTCACGCTGATGATCCTGGGGCTGGCCGCCACCCTGCCGCACGCGATGGCGAGCGGCCTCGAGGCCCATGGTGTGCCCGCGGGCGCGGCCCAGCACGCCGCGCACCTGCCGCCGGTGTCGATTCTGTTCGCCGCCTTCCTCGGCTACAACCCGATCCAGCACCTGCTCGGAGGCTCGGTGCTCGCCCACCTGCCCGCCCACACCCAGGCGGTACTCACCGGCCGCTCGTTCTTTCCCAACCTGATCTCGGGCCCGTTCCGGACGGGGCTGCACGAGGCGTTCGCGTTCGCGATCATCGCGTGCATCGTGGCCGCGGTCGCGTCGTGGTCGCGCGGCGAGCGCTACGTCGACGCCGGAGTGCCCTCGCCCACGCCGGCGCCGCCGCCTGGCACGGACGCGCGGCTGAACGGAACGACGGGCGCCGCCGTGGGCGGCCCGCAGAAAACGCTTCCGGCTGGCCAGCCAGCCAAGTAGGATCCCGCGTGTCGTGACCTCGACACGCGGCGACCTGGACGGCGTGCTGGTCTCAGAGCTCGGGCTCTGGCGAGAGGGCCCGCCCCACGAGTTGTTCCGTCGGCTGCGGTCGGAGTGCCCCGTGCACTGGACCAGCAGCATCCCCGACTACCCCGGCGAGCCCGGCTTCTGGTCGGTCACCCGCCCCGAGGACATCCACACCATCAGCCGTGACTGGCGGACCTACTCCTCGGAGCTCGGGGGCATCACGTCGGTTGGCGTGTTCCCGCTCGAGCTGATCCGCGCGATGTTCATCGGCATGGACCCGCCTCGGCACGACCGCCTGAAGATGCTCTTTCAGGCCGGGTTCACGCCGCGTCGCATCGCCGCCCACGAGCCGGCGATCCGCGCGATCGTGGCCGGCGTGCTCGACCGGCTGGACGGCCGCGACAGCTGCGACCTGGTCACCGAGGTGGCCCAGCCGGTCGTCTCGAGGGTGATCGGGAGCTTCATGGGCGTCCCGCCGGAGGACGACGCGGACTGGGCCCGCCTGATGAACTCGGCGCTCGGTGTCGCCGATCCGGACCTGAGCCCGCGCGGGGCCGCCACACTGCGCGAGGACAACATCCCCGAGCTGTTCGAGCGCTGCCGTCGGTTGATCGCCGAGCGGCGCGAACGGCCCACCGACGATCTGACCAGCCTGCTGGTCCACGCCGAGGTCGAGGGACAGAGGCTCGAGGAGCAGGAGATCGTGATGGGCTTCTTTCTGCTGATGGCGGCCGGGAACGACTCGACCAAGGCGACCTACTCGAGCGGCATGCGTGCGCTGCTCGAGCAGCCCGATCAGCGCCGGCTGCTGCTCGAGGATCCGTCGCTGATCCCGAGCGCGGTCGAGGAGTGCCTGCGCATGTTCCCCGCGTTCGCGCACTTCGCCCGAACCGCGACGGCCGACACCGAGCTCGCCGGACAGACGATTCACGAGGGGGCGAAGGTGGTCATGTGGTACGTCTCCTCGGGCCGGGACGAGGAGCGCTACGAGGACCCGGATCGCTTCGACGTCCGCCGCAATCCCGAGCACCAGGCGTTCGGTGCGGGCGGCCGGCACTTCTGCCTGGGCACCGCGCTGGCCCGGCTCGAGCTGCGGGCGCTGTTCGAGGAGACGCTCGCGCGCTATCCGAGCATGGAGCTCGCGGGCGAGCCCACCTGGGTGTTCTCGACGTTCGTCAACCAGCTCAAGACCCTGCCGGTTCGGTTGGGCCCGACGCTCGCGGTTCGCCCCGGACCGGCGTCAGCGGACCGATAGCAGGCCCATCTTGTGGGCGATGCCGGCGGCGTCGACCCGGCGCTTGGCGCCGAGCTTGCGCAGGATGTTCGATACGTGCACGCCCGCCGTGCTCGCGCTGATGTAGAGGGCGGCGGCGATCTCGCGGTTGGTGTGCCCCTGGGCGACCAGCTCGAGCACGGCTAGCTCGCGCGGGGTGAGATCCGGAGCGGATGGATCCTCACGCGACGCGCCGGCGGCGTCGAGGTCGTCGATTGCCTCCAGCGCCCGGTCGATCACCGAGTCAAGTGAGCTGCTCCGCCCGGCCGCCTGGGCCGCCTCGAGCCTTGGCGCCCCCAGCTTGCGGCCGAGCTGGGCGATGGCGGCCTCGCGGTCGGCTGCCTCGACGGGTGGGATCGGAGTGCCGAGCTGTTCACGCAGCGCCTCGGCCGCCCCCAGCACCTCGGCGGCGAGCTCGGGATCGTGACGGACCAGCACGCCGCCCGCGATCTCCTCGAGCACGCTGGCGATCCGCCAGCGGTCGCCGAGTCGCTGGTGGACGAGCAGTGCCTCGACGAGCATCGGCGCGTACTCGCCCACCGGCCGGCGCATGCGGCGCGTCGCGATGGCCAGCTCGTTCAAAGACCAGGCGATTCCCTCCTGGAAGCCGCCCGCGCGAGCGCTCACCAGGGCGTCTTCCAGGCGCTCGCGCGCGAGCGGCAGATCGCCGCGGTACAGCGCGCTGGCACCCAGGTTCACGAGCGCGCTGACCCGGCCCTGCAGGTTCCCGGTTCGCTCGGACTCGGCGAGCGCGCTGGCGGACGGCTCCTCGGCGGCGTCCGGATTGCCGCGCAGCCATTCCAGGAAGCCGAGATAGTCCTCCGAGGCGGCGATGCCCTCGGCGTGTCCCAGCTCGCGCCAGGTCGCCAGGCTGCGCTCGTGCAGCTCCCGGGCATCGTCGTAGCGTCCCTGCTCGCGTGCGATCGACCCGAGCCGCTGGAGAGCGACGCCGGTGGCGTGCCGGTCGCCCAGGCGGCGGACGCTGTCCAGCGCAGCCTCCAGGTGCTCCACCGCCTGGTCGTAGTCGCATTGCAGGAACGCGACCGAGCCGGCCTTGAGCTGGATGTCGGCCCGCCGCTCCTCGGACAGCTCGCCGCCCCGCTGGAGCGTGTGCTCGAACCACATGCGCGCCTCGCGGTAGAAGCCCCGCCGGTACCAGAACGGCCAGAGCAGCGACGCCAGGCGAGCCGCCTCCTCGATCGACTCGGCCTGCAGCCAGCCGAGCGCCTCGACCACGTTGTCGTGCTCGAGCTCGAGTCGCTCGAGCCACTTGAGCTGATTCGCTCCGCCCAGGCCGGGCTTTGCCCGGGCGGCCAGCGCGGAGAAGTGCTCGGCGTGTCGCCAGGTGACCGTCGGACCGTCCGCCCCGTCCCACAGCTTGGCCACCGCGTACTGGCGGACGGTGGTCAGCAGCCGGTAGCGCGGCTCCTGGGGATGGTCGACGACCTGGACCAGGGAGCGGTCGATCAGGAGCGCGAGCAGGTCGAGGACGTCGGAGACGTCGAGCTGGTAGCCGGCGCACACGACTTCGGCCGCGGCCAGCGAAAAGCTCCCCCGGAACACGCCGAGCCGGCGAAACAGTCGCTGCTCGTCGGGCTCGAGCATGCGGTGGCTCCACTCGAGCATCGAGTCGATCGTGCGGTGTCGCTCGGGAGCGCGTCGAGCCGGGTGACGCAGGACGCTGGCGTCGCGCTCGAGCCGGTCGGCAATCTGCGCGACCGACAGGATCGGCACGCGCGCAGCAGCGAGCTCGATCGCGAGCGGCATGCCGTCGAGCCACCGGCAGATGCGCCGGACGTCGTCTCGCACGCCGGGTGCATCGGGATCGAACCGGCTGGAGGCTTCCACCGCCCGTTCCAGGAACAGCGAGACCGCGCCGTCTTCGGCGGCGTCCTGGCCGTCGCCGTCGGGCCGGGGCTCGTCATCGGTTTCGCTGGCTCCGTCGGGGCCCGGAATGCCAAGGCCGCCGACGCGCCACACCTGCTCCCCGGGGACGCCGAGCGGCTGGCGGCTGGTGGCGATGACCCGCAGCGACGGGGATCGTTCGAGCAGGCCGATGACCAGATCGGCGCACCCGTCCACCACCTGCTCGCAGTTGTCGAGGACGAGGAGGGTCGATTCGGGAAGCCGGCCGGCCAGCGCGGCCGGCACGGGATCGTGCGTGATGTCGCGCTGGAAGATCGTCGCGGCGACCGCCTGGGGAACCAGGCCAGGCTCCATCGTGGTCGACAGGTCGACCCACCAGGCCCCGCCGATGAAATCGGGGCGGATCGCCTCGGCCAGCGCGATCGCCAGCCGCGTCTTACCCGCTCCGCCCGGACCGCACAGGGTCAGGACGCGAGTCCGCCACACCAGCGAACGAAGTTCGCCCAGTGCGGCCTCTCGCCCAACGAGCCTGGTGAGCTGGACCGGCAGGTTTCCAAGCGCCCCGTCGCGCTGCTCGCTCGTCTGGGTTGCGGTTTCCTCGATCAGTAAGGCACCTCGCCGTAGATGCGGTTTCGGCAAGCGTGCCCCGACTCCCCACGGCACGCCACTTGCCACACAGTCTAAAGACCGGGGCGGGCGGCCTAAACCCCGGCGGGCCGGTTCTAAAGATCGCTGCGCGCGCGCTAGCCATCAGCCGCCAAGACGGTGCGATCGCCCGATGTGCGCCGCGCGCTTTAGCCGCAGGATGCACCGCGACGGAAACACAGCAGGGGATACACGGTCAGAGCAACTACATCTCTCGGAGGATTCTCATGAAGTTTCGTCGTTACTTCTCGCCCTCGTTCGTGCTGAGCCTCGTGGCGCTGTTCGTCGCCCTGGGTGGCGGTGCCGCCGTGGCGGCCACGCAACTCGTCAACAATTCCGCCCACCTCGGCGGCCAGCCGCCCAGCTATTACCTCTCGGCCAAGCACTTCGTGAGCTCGGGTGGTGAGAAGTTCCTCCACGTCGGCCAGACCAAGGTCCTCGGGCACGCCGGCCACTTCACGTTCAGCGCCACGTGCCAGTTCGTGAAGGACCCCAACACCGGCCAGCTCGTCACGACGCCGGGCAGCCAGCAGGTCAGCTTCCTCGTGACCGCCAACACGACGGCCGACATGGACGCCAACGGCGGCCCGCAGCCGGCCGGCACCAAGATCGACATCCACGACAACAGCGACGCCCTGGACACGACCCAGGACACCCCGCTGAACGCCGGTGACTTCGATCAGGTCGGCAGCGCGTCCGACTCGACCGAGATCGCGGCCGACGGCCAGGAAGTCGACGTCTTCTACAACGACGGCGTCAACTGGCCCGCCGGCAACGGCAGCTCGGCCCACGACTGCTTCGCCGGCTACACCGGCTTCGTGGGCTGATCCCACACCTCCCTCCCACTTGGGGTCTTCCGCCGGGGCCACGGCCTCGGCGGAAGGCCTCGTCGTGCTGACCCCATCAGCTTCGCGGGGTGCAGAAGGTGTCCGCGGTTTCAGCCATACCCGGGCGGGTAGGCAAGTGTCCGCAAACAGCGGACTTCTCCGTCGCCGATGAAGCTCAACCCGTTTCGCCACCCAGCCAACTCTCCGGTTGCCGTGCCGCCCAAGGCGTCGGTCGCTCCGGCGCCGCGTCCCCTGACCGGTCCTCCGCCGCCGGCCTGGTCGCTGCTCCTCCCGCCGGGCTTCAGGCGCGATCTCGGCTAGCCGCCGCCCCGGCTGGCCGCCACACTCGCGTCCAGAGTTGCCCCGACGCGACACGCTTGCCCGCTGCCGGAGCGGACTGGTGATGGCCGTCGCTCACGGGTGGTAGGCCCACGTGAGCACGACAGGGCCGCGTTCACAGCGGTAGCGCGCCGGGATCGGCTTGGTTTCTGAGCCCATCTGAGTCACACGGCAGCGAAAGCCGTCGACGGTGAATCCGAGCTTGTGCGTTCGGGGATGAGTTGGCTCTTGATGAACGAGTCGGCCACGACACGCCGTGCCCGGCCGCATGTGGCCCCGGACACCTTGATGTCGTAACCGACGGCGGGGCGACAGGACCGGAAGCGTCGGCTGTTCGACGCCGCGCTCGCGGTGGCTCCGGCGCCGGGCAGCGCGAGCAGGGTCGCGGTCGCCGCCAGCGCCTTCACGCGCCTCATCCGGCCGACTCCGCGGTTACCCGGGCCGCCCCCCGTCGGCACGACTCGCTGCCAAACGGACGTCCGTCGACGTAGACCGCCGGCGGTATGCGCGCCGTGCAGTGCCATCCCGAGCGAGAGGTCCAGCGGCCATGCAGGACATTGCCCTGCATGGACCAGCACACACCACTGCGATTGCAACCAGGGGTTGCCACCGGGTGGCTGAGGAGCGTCCGGATCAAGCGCCGGGCGACGGCGCACGTCGTTCTGGTCGCCGTGATGTCGAACCACGGGTACTCCTCGAACGAGCCGCGACCGCAGTGGCGGACCGCCGCGGCCGGCGACGCCGCCGGGCGGGCCAGGGCAGACCCGGTGGGCCAGGCCGTCCAGCAGGCGACCGCGAGCAGGGCGAGCGCGGGAACCGTCGCGAACCAGTGGGGCCTCCCTGGCGCAGGCAGGATCTATACCAGGCGTCAGCGCGCCGCGCGCCGCAGCGACAGCGCCAGCAGCGCCCCCGCCGCCACCGGCATGACCCACCAGGCGGGCGCTCCGGCGCCGGCGATTATGGCGGTCGCGCCGAGCGCGAGTGCGACGCCCAGGGCGGTGATCGGATCATCGCCGACCACGAAGTCCCACACCGCCCGCGCGGCCGAGACCAGCCTGCTCATGCTGCCCTGCCGATCGCCGGCGCCGCGGATGCGCGCAGCCACTGGACGAGCCCGAGCGAGACGAGCAGCACGCCGGGGACGAGCGCGAGCAGCGCAGCGTCGCCGCCCGGCCACGTCGCGCCGGCGCCCTCCGCGCCCCAGAAGATCCCGAACGAGGTGAGCATCACCCCGACCGCGAACTTCATCGTGTTCTCGGGTACGCGGGAGAGCGGGTGGCGCACGATGACGCCGGCCAGCACGACAATCGCGACCGCGACGGCCGCGGCCACGGCGGCGAGCCCGACGTTGTGCTGGCTGGCGCCGAACGTCAGCACGATGAACACGACCTCGAGCCCCTCGAGCAGCACGCCCTTGAACGCGATCGTGAACGAGTAGCCGTCGAAGCCGGTCCCGGCCAGCGCCGCAGACCGCGCGGCATCGGTCTCGGCGGCGAACGCCTTCTCCTCGTCGTGTATGGCCTTGAGCCCTGCCGCGCGGAGCACGGCCTTGCGCAGCCACTGCAGGCCGAAGATCAGCAGCAGCCCGCCCACCACGACGCGCAGCGTGTTGATCGGCAGCGCGGTCAGGGCGGGGCCGAGCGCCGCGACGATTGCGGCAAGCGCGACGGTCGCGGTTCCCACGCCGAACAGCGCCGAGCGCCAGCTGCGGGTGACCCCGACCGCGAGCACGATCGTCAGTGCCTCGACCGCCTCTACTGCACAGGCGAGGAAGACCGAGACCGCGAGGGCGACGTCTTGTCCGGACATGGCTTGGAGTATCGCTCAGCTTGGGCTGAGCTCGATTCCGAACTGGTCGCGCAGGCCCGCGAACCCGTCGTCGCTCACGTGCAGCGCGCGGCTGCGCTGCGCCCGGCGCACCCAGCCCAGCTCGATCACGCGCGCGGCGATCGCCGCCCCGAGCGAGCCGGCCAGATGATGTCGCTGCTCGCTCCAATCCACGCAGTAGCGGATCAGCGGCCGGCGCGCCGGGAGCGAGTCGAAGTCGATCCCGAACGTCTTGAGCTCGCGCAGGCCGGCCGGCGTAAGGCGATAGTCGAGGTCGTATCCCGGCGCGGCCAGACGGTCCGCCTCGGCGGCCTCGGGATCGAACACGCCGTCGCCGCCGGTCAGCAGGTCGCGCTCGAGCAGCGCCTCCATCAGCTTGGTGCCGAGCATCCCGGCCAGGTGGTCGTAGCACGTCCGGGCGAAGCGCACGGCATGCGCCTTGCTGCCCTGCTTCAGCGACCGGACCGGCGCCGGTGGAGAGATCCGAGCCAGCGCCTCGATCAGCTCTCCCACTTCGGGGCCGGCGAGCCTGAAGTACCGGTGGCGCCCGTGGCGCTCGACCCGCAGCATGCCACCCTTGACCAGCCGAGAGAGATGAGCGCTCGCCGTCGAGGCGGCCACGCCGGCCTCATCGGCCAGCACGCTGGCCGGAAGCGCGCGCCCGTCGCCCAGCGCCAGCAGGATGCGGGCCCGGCCGCGGTCGGCCACGAGCGCTCCGATGCTGGCGATGTCTGCGTCGCCGTGCACGCGTCATACGGTAGCGCGGGAATATTTCGCTCCCGAACGAAACGTATGGGCCCGGGTTCGGGGCGCTGTCATCATGGGGGGAATGAGTTCTGGACGTCATGGGTTTTCCGCGTCGGTCGGCGCGGCCGGGTCCGGAGCCATGCGCTCGTTGCGTGGACCGGATCGCACACCGCCGCCGTTGATGGATCCCACGCGCGAGCGCGACGGTCACCGCATCCTCGCCCTGTTCAGGCCCTACCGGATGCGGCTGAGTGCCGTGCTCGTCCTGATCGTGATCTCCGCCGGCGTGGCCATGCTCCAGCCGTTCCTGCTGCGCGACGCCCTCGACGTCGGCCTGGGTCAGTCCAACAACGCCGTGCTGACGGCGACCGTGCTCGGCATGCTGGGGGTAGCGATCTTCACCGCCGCGGCCGGCGTGTGGCAGACCTACATGTCAAACCAGGTCGGCCAGCGCGTGATGCACGACCTGCGCACCGCGGTCTACCGCCACCTCCAGAGGATGTCGCTGGCGTTCTTCACGCGCACGCGCACGGGAGAGGTGCAGTCGCGGATCTCCAACGACATCGGAGGCCTGGAGAGCGTGGTGACGACCACCGCGACGTCGATCGCCGCCAACGTGACAACGGTGCTCGCCTCGCTGGTCGCGATGTGCATCCTCGACTGGCGCCTCGCCATCGTCTCGCTGCTGTTCGTGCCGCCGTCGGTGTGGATGACCCGGCGCGTGGGCCGGATCCGCCGGCGGATCACCTCCGAGCAGCAGCGCCGGCTGGCCGACATGAGCGCGCTGGTGGCCGAGTCGCTGTCGGTGTCCGGGATCATGCTCGGCAAGACGATGGGCCGCGGCGAGGACCTGGCCCAGCGCTTCACCGGCGAGTCGAAGGACATCGCCGACCTGGAGGTCCGCTCGCGGATGGCCGGCCGCTGGATGATGGCCACGATCCAGTTCGCCTTCGCCGCCCAGCCCGCGATCATCTACTGGCTGGCCGGTCAGAGCTTTCTCGGCAACTCGATCACGATCGGCACGATCGTCGCGTTCACCACGCTGCAGACGCGGCTGCTGTTCCCGATCCAGTCGCTGCTCGGCGTGCAGACCGACGTACAGTCCTCGCTCGCGCTGTTCGACCGGATCTTCGAGTACCTGGACCTGCCGGTCGACATCGTCGAGGCGTCGGATCCCGTCGAGCTGCGGCCCGACGAGCTGCTCGGCGAGGTGCGCTTCGAGGGCGTGTCGTTCCGCTACGGCGAGGACGAGGACGAGCGTTGGACGCTGCGCGACATCGACCTGGTCGTGCCGGCCGGCACCCGGACCGCGATCGTCGGCGAGACCGGCGCCGGCAAGACCACGCTGGGTTACCTGGCCGCTCGGCTGTACGAGCCCCAGGAGGGGCGCGTCACGATCGACGGCGTGGACGTCCGCGATGCGTCTCTGGCGTCGCTCGCGGCGACGGTGGGAGTGGTCTCGCAGGAGACCTACCTGTTCCACGCCAGCGTGCGCGAGAACCTCCGGTTCGCCTGTCCCGACGCGACCGACGAGGACATCGAGGAGGCAGCGCGGACCGCGCGCATCCACGACCTGATCGTCTCGCTGCCGGAGGGCTATGACACCGTGGTCGGGGAGCGCGGCTATCGCTTCTCGGGCGGGGAGAAGCAGCGGATGGCGATCGCGCGCACCGTGCTGCGCAATCCGCCGGTGCTCATCCTGGACGAGGCGACCAGCTCGCTCGACACCCAGACCGAGGCCGCGGTTCAGGCCGAGCTCGAGCGCCTGGCCGAGGGGCGGACGACGATCACGATCGCCCACCGCCTCTCGACCGTGCGCGACGCCGACCAGATCGTGGTCCTCGACGACGGACGGATCGTCGAGCGCGGCACCCACGACCAGCTGATGGACATGGCCCGGTCGTACGCCGCACTGGTGGCGCGCGACGTGACCGGTGAGGTGATCGGGGAGGCATCCTGAGCTCACGGGCGGCGAGCGAGCTGCTCCTGGTCGGGAGCCTGCCGGCGGGCTCGACCGAGGAGGCGCTGCGCGCCGGCGCCGAGCTGTTCGGCGACATGGTGTTCGCCCTGCCGGACGGCGAGACCGGGCCGCGCCGGGCCTGGGTCGGGTATGAGCGGGAGTTCCTGGTCCGTCCCAACCCGGATGTCGAGGTCGTGCAGGAGACCGAGTCGCCGACCGGCATTCCCCGGCACGCCTATGAGACGCCGGTGTTCGGGATCCGGCCCGGCGTGAGCGAGCTGCACTGGGATTCGTGGCC
The DNA here is from genome assembly GCA_963811135.1 of uncultured Solirubrobacterales bacterium. Lineage (GTDB taxonomy): Bacteria > Actinomycetota > Thermoleophilia > Solirubrobacterales > Solirubrobacteraceae > Palsa-465. The sequence goes on from CAWEQG010000020.1 coordinate 337,616, forward strand.
GCGGATCGACGACGCGATCGAGTCCTACCGGGTCTTTCGCTCGCTGCGTTCCGAGGGTGTGATCCCGGAGGGCTTGCGGTTTCAAGTCGGGCTGCCGTTTCCGTCGAGTGCCCTGAACGGCTTCAAGGCGGACTTCGCGCGCGACTACCCCGTGGCCGAGCGCGCCTACGAGGAGCTGGTCGGCCGGGAGCTCGTGCGGCTGATGTCCTTCGTGCCGCCGTCCGATCTGGCCATCCAATGGGACATGGCGTACGAGACGCAGGACATCGAGGGCGTGCTGGCGTGGACCGCGGAGGGCGCGTGGGAACGCTTCGCCGGCCCGGTGGTGCGCCTGACGCCGCAGATCCCCGAGGAGGTCATGGTCGGCTACCACTTCTGCTACGGCACGTTCCCGGAGTGGCCGATGTACGAGGCGCGCGACATGGGGCTGCTCGTCCGAATGGCCAACTACGCGGTGGCGAACTCGGGGCGCACCGTCGACTGGGTGCACATGGCCGGGCCGCGCTACCTGCGCAGCGAGGACCGGAGCTTCTTCCGCCCGCTGGTCGACCTCGAGGTCGGCGACGCGCGCGTGTTCCTGGGGATCGTGCAGCCGATCGACGGCGTGTCCGGTTTGCAGCGGCGGCGTTCGACGGCGTCCCGGTATTTGAGGGAGTTCGGGGTGGCGATGTACTGCGGGTTCGGGCGCCAGCCCGGCGAGGACGGGCTCGAGACGATGCGCGAGCACCGGCGAGTGGTTCGTTCTCTGCGCGCCGTTTAGCTGACGCCGCCGGCGAGCCAGGTCGAGATCAGGTAGTTGCCGATCGTGCCCGGCGGGGGCAGGCCGATGCGGGCCTCCCGGATCGCGCTCTCGAGCTCGGCCCGGTCCCACCAGCGTGCCTCGACGAGTTCGCTTGGCTCGGGCCGCGGGGCGCTGTCGTCGGCCGGATCGGCGAACGCCCAAAAGCCCACCATCAACGCGGCGGGGAACGGCCACGGCTGCGAGGTCACGTACTCGACGGCCACGACCCGGACGCCGGTCTCCTCGCGCGCCTCGCGCACGACCGCCTGCTCGGGCGTCTCACCCGGCTCCATGAACCCGGCCAGGGCCGACCAGCGGTTCCGAGGTGCGCCGTGGCGGCGGCTGAGCAGGCAGCGCTCGCCCGCGGTGACGAGCATCGTCACCGCGGGGTCGGTGCGCGGGAACTGGAGCAGCCCGCATCCGGGACAGCGCCGGCGATGGCCGGCCGCCTCCACCTCGGTGGCGTGGCCTGACCGTCCGCAGAAGCGGTTCACGCGGTGCCAGCCGACCATGCCGACCGCGTAGGCCGCGAGCGCGGCCTCGGCGGCGTCGAGCTCCGCGGCGACGGTTCGCAGCGAGACGAAGTTGGCCGGTGGCGTGCCCGCTTGGTCGAGCGCGTCGCAGGCGAACACGGGCGCGCCCGAGGGCTCGAGCCCGAGGAACGTGAGCGGCCCGTCCGGCGCGAGCGCGCTCAGCGGTGTGAGCGCGAGCGCGCCGGCCTCGGTGAGCGCCACCTCCTGGTCGGCGCCGACCAGCACCGCGCGGGACGTGTCGAGCCCACGCACTCGCCGGATGTTCTCGTCATCGCGAAGATGGGCGGCGCGGTCGAGCGTGGCGTCGGCAAACGCGATCCGGGCCGGCGCCGGCGAACGTGTGCGATCTGCGCCCATTCATTTGGGAGTTTGGGGCATAACCCGGCACTCGGCGCCGTTGTGCCGCCGCGCGCGGAGTTGTGACCCACATGTGGCGCTGAATCCGCGTTCGCCTCCGCGATCGGGCCGAGTGCGGGGTTGTGACCCGAGACCCGCGGGCGCCTACCCGGCCGGCAGCGAATCCCAGAACGAGCAGTTGTGCTCGGCGCCGAATTCGGCGTCCGAGATCGCCACCGAGCCGTTGCCCTGCCGCAGCGAGAGCATCTGGCCGGACTGGTAGGGCGGCCAGAACGTCTGGCCGCGCACCAGCGGCGCGCCGTAGCGGGCGAACGCGCCCCAGTAGCGGACCATCCAGTTCGACAGCTCGAGCTGGGCCGGCGTCAGCTGCGGGTAGAGCGGGATGCCGTTGTCGAAGCTCGGCCACATGTAGGCGAGCTCCATCGCGTGGCCCGCGCCCCACATGTAGCCGGACACGGTGTCGTTCAGCCCGGGTGCGTTGCGGTCGTCGAACTGGTAGGCGAACGTGAGCGTGTGGGCGCGGAACTCCTGCTCGAGGTTCTGCGCCGCGCAGCCGCCGATGCCGCCGATGAATCCGCTGTCGGTCCAGACCGCCCCGACCGCGTAGGCCGCGGTGTACGGGCTGGGGAACGCGTTGAACGGATACTCGGCGAGCACCTTCGGCGCGTTGGTCCCGTACTGGCTGTCGATCAGGCCCTCGTACTGCGCCTCGGTCAGTCCGTTCAGCCCCTGGGAGAACGTTCGGCCCTCGTCGTGGTTGGTGCCGATCAGCAGCGGCACCCGGGTGAAGCGGCCGGCCGCCACCTGGACCGCCGGGTCGGCGGGAAGCTCGCCGCCGCCCCACGTCGGCGAGTCCGCACCCGGGTAGTCCGGGTTGTCGAGCAGTTGGCCGGCCGTCTTGCCGCGCAGGCAGTTCGTCGCGGTGGTCGTGTCGGAGCAGCCGGCCGCGGTGGCGAACTGGGTCCCGGTCGCTTCGGCGCTGGCCAGCGGCGTCGAGATGCAGCTACCGCTTTCCATCGCCGCGCGCGCGAACAGCCCGCGCGCCGGCGGCGAGGTGAGGAGCGAGCAGATCGAGTAAGCGCCGGCGGACTCGCCCGCGATCGTGACGTCGTGCGGATCGCCGCCGAACGCGGCGATGTTCTCGCGCGTCCAGCGCAGCGCTGCCTCCTGATCCAGGAGGCCGTAGTCGCCCGAGGCATGGTCGGTCGCCTCGGCGCTCAGCGACGGGAGGGCCAGGAAGCCGAGGATCCCGAGCCGGTAGTTGATCGAGACGACGATGATGTGGTTCGTCGTGGCCATCAGCGTGCCGTCGTGCTGGTTGCCGGTGCCGGTGGTCAGCCCGCCGCCGTGGATCCAGAACAGCACCGGCAGGCCCCGGTCGCGTCCGCGGCCCCAGCCCCCCCGATCACCGCGATCGCCTTGGGGCACGTACACGCTGAGGTACAGGCAATCCTCGTTCTCCGAGCGCGGTCCGTTCGAGTTCGCCAGCTGCGGGCAGGCGGGTGGGAGGGTGGTGGCGCTGCGCACGCCGTGCCAGGGCACCGGCGGTTGGGGTGCGCGCCAGCGCAGCGAGCCGACCGGCGGCTTCGCGTACGGGATGCCCAGGAACTTGTCCACGCCTCCGGCCGAGAAGCCCTGCACGACGCCGTCGCGGGTCACGGCGATCGGCTGACCCGGCCGATCGGCTGGGCGCGACCGCGCCCAGCCCGCCGCCGGGACGAGGGCCAGCACTCCGAGCGCGGCGATCAGCCCCCACAGGAGCGAGCGCCGCCAGATCCGAACCTGCCGAGACGTCGAGTGGGTGGACACGGCTGCTCTCCTTCCTCGTTCCTCCGACCGGGTGCGGGACGCTAAACCCGCTGCTGACTCGTGTCAAGCAATCCGGTGTGGGAGGGGTGGGGCAGCGGCCGGAAACGGGTAGATCCCTCGGTGGTCAGGAAAGACCCAGGAGGTCCTGCAGATGGCGACGCTTTCCGACACGGCCGACGAGCTCGGCACGATCGAGACGAACATCCCGGCCCGGTTGGACCGGCTGCCCTGGTCTCGGTGGCACTGGAAGATCCTCGTCGGGCTCGGCACCGTGTGGATCCTCGACGGCCTCGAGGTGACGATCGTCGGCTCGATCGCCGGCGCGATCTCGGCCAAGGGCGGTGGCATCGACATCTCCTCGGCCCAGGTGGCCCAACGGTCCACGTAACGCACTCCAGCCCGCTGATCGAGAAGCGGACCTCAGGAGGTATGTATCTCGACCACCCCCGGGCGTCCCAGCCTCGCACCGCGTCTTCGACGCGGTGCGGGCTCTCAGGACTCTCAGCTCTCTACGCGACCTGCAGGTAGGTCATCACCACGGGCCCGAGCCGGATCACGTCGCCGTCGGTGATGTTGGTGGCGACGATCCGCCGGCCGTTCACGAACGTGCCGTTGGCGCTGCGGTTGTCGAGCAGGCGGGTTTGATGGCCGTGGCGGACGAGGATCGCGTGGCTGCGCGACACCCGCTGCTCCTCGATCCGCACGTCGGCGGTCAGGCCGCGACCGATGTGGGTCACGTTCGAGTCGATCGGGACCAGCCACTCGGCGCCGTCATCCTCGAAGGCCAGGTAGTGGCCGAAGGGAGCCAGGCGCCGGCCGATGGCGCGCTGGCGCGTGCGGTGGTCGAGCAGGGCGACAGCGTCGAGGATCGGCTCGGTGGCGCCTGCCTCGAGGGGGGCGGTGACCTGCTCGCCGGTTGTCTCGGGGGATATGAGGGGGGCTTGCGTGGTCATGGCTCTCATCTCACCAAGCCGCCGCGAGAGCAACGTCAAGCCATCCTAAGAGGACACGAAGACCCCGCTGACGCGGACGTGACAGACGTAACACGCGGGTGACTGGGCTCAGGCGAGCGCCGGCGAGAGCGCGAGCTCGAGGTCCGCCTCCTCGTCGTCCAGCAGCCGCGCCAGCTTGGCCCGGGTGTCGTGCTCGCAGGAGGGCGTGTAGAGGATCAGGCGCAGGTCGCCGGTCTCTCCATGGCGAAACACCGCGTGGTCGAACGCAAGCGGGCCGACCACCGGGTGGCTCAGCTCCTTGTGGCCGTCGCCGCTGCCCGCCACCTCGTGGCGCTTCCAGAGCTTGCGGAACTCGGGGCTGGCCGACTGAAGTGCGGAGATCAGCTCCTCGAACGCGGGGTCGCCGATGTTGCGCGCGCTGTCGCCCCGGAACTTGGCCACCAGCAGGCGGGCGCTGGCCGCCCAGTCGCCCGAGCACAGGGTCCGGCGGGCGGGATCCATGAACCACAGCCACACGTGGTTGCGTGACAGCGACTCCGGCCCCGGCTCCCAGCTGAACACCCGCTCGAACGACTTGTTCCAGGCGAGGTAGTCCCAGCGGCGCCCGAGCAGGTAGGCCGGCCCCGGCCCGATGTTCTCGACCAGCCGGCGCAGGGTGGGGGAGACCTCCTCGGCCGGCGCCTTGCACGGCGGCGCCTGCTCGCCGCGCCCCAGCAGGATCACGTGCGCCCGCTCGGCCGGCGTCAGCCGCAGCGCGCGCGAGACGGCCTCGAGCACCTCGAGGGACGCGCGGACGTCGCGGCCCTGCTCGAGCCACGTGTACCACGTGGCGCCCACGCCGGCCAGCAGCGCGACCTCCTCCCGGCGGAGCCCCGGGGTGCGGCGCCGGCCGCCTTCGGGCAACCCGACCTCCTCGGGCTGGAGGCTGGCGCGCTTGGTGCGCAGGAAGTCGGCGAGCTCCTGGCGGCGCCGCTCTCCGTTACTGGAAGGTCTCACGGGATCGGCACGTCTACCGTTCTTAGAGGCATTGGGTGTGAGTTCTACTACCAGGATAAACCCCTCTCTTGTACCTGGATAACTATTCAAGCACAGTACTCATCGTGAACGCAACCACAGCTCCCAAATCAAGACTCCTTCACTCGACGAACGCCCTTCTGATCGTCGTGTGCCTGGCTCAGTTCATGGTCATCCTCGACGTGGCGATCGTCAACGTCGCGCTGCCCTCGATGCGGTCTGGGCTCCATTTCTCGACCACCGGCCTGCAGTGGGTGGTCAACGCCTACACCCTGACCTTCGCCGGCTTCCTGATGCTGGGCGGTCGCTCGGCCGACCTGCTCGGACGCCGGCGGGTGTTCCTCGTCGGCACCGCGCTGTTCGCGCTGTCCTCGCTCGCGTGCGCGCTCGCGGACTCGCGCGGCCTGCTCATCACCGCCCGTGGGCTTCAGGGCTTGAGCGGCGCGGTGCTCTCCCCGGCCACCCTGTCGATCATCACCTCCTCGCTCCGGGAAGGCCCCGAGCGCAATCGCGGGCTGGCCGCATGGGGCGCGGTCGGCGGCCTCGGCGCCTCCTCGGGCGCGTTGCTCGGCGGTGTCCTGACCCAGGCGTTCGGATGGCCCGCCATCTTCGCCGTCAACGTGCCGCTCGGCCTGATCGTGGTGGCCCTGGGCCTGCGCGTGATCCCGGCCACGGCACGCGACGAGGGGACCCGTCACTTCGACGTGACCGGCGCCGCGCTGATCACGGCGAGCCTGGTCAGCCTGACCTATGGGATCGTCCGCACCGACACGCTGGGGTGGACCGCTCCCGGCGTGGTCGTGCCGCTGACCGCCGGCCTGGCGCTGCTGGCCGCGTTCTTCATCGTCGAGGCGTATGTGGCCGAGCAGCCCCTGGTGCCGCTCTCGATCTTCCGGATCGGGCACTTGCGAGCGGCCAACTCGGTGGTGCTGCTCCTGTACGCCGCCCAGTTCCCGGCCTGGTTCTTCCTGACCCTCTACCTCCAGCAGGTGCTCCACTACAGCGCGATCGAGGCGGGGCTCGGCTTCCTGCCGATGACGCTGTCGATCTTCACTGCGTCGACGCTTGCCCCGCGGATCGTCGCGAGATTCGGGCCGCGCGCGGTGATCACCACCGGCATGGTCACCTCTGCCGCCGGCATGATGTTCCTGAGCGGCGTGACGCCGGGCGGGACATACGTGGGCACCGTCCTGGCCGGAGCGCTCCTGTCGGCCATCGGCATGGGGCTCACGCTGGTGCCGGCGACGATCGTGGCCATGCAGGGCGTCGACCGCGCCCAGAGCGGAGTGGCCTCCGGGCTGCTCAACACCTCGCGGCTCGTCGGTGGCGCGCTCGGGTTGGCCGTGCTCAGCACGATCGCCGCGGGCCAGGCCGGGGACGCCGGCGCCACCGCGCTGGCCGCGACCAACGGATTCGGTCTGGCCTTCCACATCGGCGCGGTGATCGCGCTGGCCGGCGCGGGAATCGCCGGATTCCTCCTGCGCGAGCCGGCCGACCCCGAGGTGATCCGTCTTCCCCGAGCCGAGGAGGCTGAGCGTGAGGCGCTGGCTGCTTGACGTGAGCCGTCGGCCGGTCGGGGTGTACGACATCCACGACCGGCCCGGCGCCGCGGCCCGTACGATGAAGCTCGCCGATGCTCCCGACGCGTCACCTGGTCGAGTTCCTGTTGACGGTCTACGTCCTGATCCTGATCCCGGGTCCGAGCGTGCTGTTCGTGGTGAGCCGAGGGGTGGCACTCGGGCGGCGGGCCGCGCTCGCGACTGTCGCGGGCAACGCGACCGGATTCGCGCTGCAGTTGCTGCTGGTGTCGATCGGAGTCGGGTCGATCGTTGCCCGGTCTGATGCGGTCTTCACCACGCTGAAGCTCCTCGGCGCGGCCTACCTGGTGTTCCTCGGGGCCAGGAACATCCGGGAGCGCAAGGCGCTGGCCGCGCTGTTCGCGCCGTCGGTGGCCGCCGAGCCGAAGCCGCTGCGCCGGATCGTCCGCGAGGGGTTCTTCGTCGGCGCGACAAATCCCAAGGGCGTGATCATCTTCACCGCGGTCCTGCCGCAATTCATCGACCGCTCTCAGGGTCACGTCACGATCCAGCTCGCGCTTCTCGGCGCCATCTGCATCGGCATCGCGCTGCTCTCCGACGGCGCGTGGGCGCTCGCCTCGGGTACCGCGCGGCAGTGGCTGGGGCGATCCTCGCGCCGGCTCGAGACGATGACCGGCGCCGGCGGCGCGATGCTGATCGCGCTCGGCGTCGGCCTCGCCGTCACCGGCCGCAGGAGCTGAGCCGGCTGTGGCCTCGCAGAGCTCGCGGCGGAGCGCCGGGATCCTGCTGCATCGCCTGACGGGCGATGAGACCGAGGTGCTGCTCGTCCATCCGGGCGGGCCTCTGTGGGCGAACCGTGACGCCAGCGCCTGGTCGATCCCGAAGGGCGAGTACCAAGATGGCGAGGATCCGCTGGCCGCGGCCCGGCGCGAGTTCGAAGAGGAGCTCGGAACCTCGCCCCCCGCGGGCGAGCCGGACGATCTGGGGGAGATCCGGCAGAAGAGCGGCAAGCGCGTGCGAGCCTGGGCGATTCCGGGCGACCTCGACGCGACGAGCATCGTGAGCAACACGTGCCCGCTGGAGTGGCCGCCCCGGTCGGGCAGGATGATCGAGATCCCCGAGGTGGACCGGGCCGAGTGGTTCGGGCTGAACGCGGCGCGGGAGAAGATCAACGCCGGGCAGGTGCCGCTGCTGGATCGTCTCGAGGCGCTGCTGGGTAGCAGAGCCGGGTGATCCTCGCCGACAACCGTATAAGTCCAACCGCGCACTACACCGGCTACGTCTGGGCGCGCAACGGTCTCTCGCACCCCGAGCTGAGCACGACCGAGGGCCGCATCCTGTTCGACTCGCTGCAGCCGTTCATGTTGGCCAGTCGCGGCCTTGGGTCGGCCACGCTCGAGTCGTACCTGCTCGCGCGCCACCGAGCCATCGACGCCCGGCTCGAGCGCGCGATCGAGGCCGGCGAGGTCAGCCAGGTGATCGAGGTGGCGGCCGGACTCTCGCCGCGCGGCTGGCGGTTCGCCAACCGCTACGGCGAGCGGCTGGTCTACGTCGAAGCCGACCTCCCCGGGATGGCGGCACGCAAGCGAGAAGCCCTCGAGCGGATGGGCTCGCTCGGCGAGCGCCATCGCGTGAGCGAGATCGACGCGCTGCGCGATGACGACGGACCGGGCAGCCTCGCCTCCGTGGTGGCCGAACTCGATCCCGGCCAGGGGCTGGCCATCATCACCGAGGGACTGCTCGGGTATCTGAGCACCGACGCGGTAACCGGACTCTGGCGCCGGTTCGCCTCGTCGCTGGGCCAATTCCCACATGGCCGCTACATCTCGGACCTGCACCTGGGAGGCGCGGTCACGCCGCAGGTCAAAGCGTTCAGGCTGCTGCTCTCGGCGTTCGTGCGCGGCCGCGTCTACCTGCACTTCGACGATGCGGCCGAAGCCGAGGCGGCGCTGCGGGCGGCGGGCTTCGCCGCGGCCCGGATCACGCCGGCGGTGGACGTCACCGACGCGGGGCGCGACGCCGGAGCGCGACTAGCGCATATACTTGAGGCATCAACGAGATGATCCCGACCACGCTCTACAGCGACCCCGCCTGTCCCTGGGCCTATTCGGAGAGCCCGGCGCTGCGGGTGATCGAGTGGCGCTATGGCGACCAGCTCGACTGGCGCCTGGTCCTGGTCGGGCTGACCGAGGACGCTTCTCAGTACGAGGCGCGCGGCTACACCCCGCTGCGGGGCGTCCTCGGGCAGGCTCGCTTCCGCGAGCGCTACGGGATGCCGTTCTCGACCCAGGTCAAGCCACGCCTGAGCGCCACCTCGCGCGCGTGCCGCGCCGTGGTGGCAACCCGGATGCAGCACCCCGGCGACGAATGGCGCGTGTTCCGGGCGCTGCAGCTAGCCAACTTCAACTCGCCGATGCTGCTCGACGACGACGGCCACATCGCGGAGGCGATCCGGATCGTGCCCGGCATCGACGCCGACCAGATCGTCGCCTCGATCGACGCGCCCGAGGTCGTCGAGGCGTATCGGACCGACCGCGACGAGACGCGCAAGGCGGCCGGCTCGGCGGCCGAGCTCCAGGGCAAGACCGCGACCACCGACGGCCCGGTGCGCTTCACCGCTCCGTCGGTCGTGTTCGAGCTGGGCGGGACGAGGCTCGTGGCCGGTGGCTTCCAGCCGGTCGAGGCGTACGACATCCTGGTCACCAACCTGGATCCCACCCTGCACCGCGAGCCGCCGCCCGACACGCCCGAGCCGCTGCTCGAGCGCTTCCCCGACGGGCTCACCACCCAGGAGGTGGCGGCGCTCCTCGCTAGCGGCAACGACAAGCCCGACCGGGACGCCGCCGAAATGGCGCTGCTCGAGCTGGTCGGTGCCGGGCGCGCGGTCCGCCATTCGCTCGGGGACGATGCGGTGTGGCAGTCGGCGACGGCGGGCGAGGCGATGGACTTCGCCGGCCGCCAGGCCGTGGCGGTGGACTGACGGCCAGGTTCGAGCTCGGCACACTCGAGCTCCCGATCGTGCAGGCGCCGATGGCGGGGGGACCCTCGACGCCCGAGCTCGCGATCGCGGTGTGCCAGGCGGGCGGCCTTGGCTTCCTGGCTGCCGGCTACAAGCGGGCCGACGCGGTCCGGGGGGAGATCGCGGCGGTGCGCACGGCGACGAATGCTCCCTTCGGCGTGAACCTGTTCGTGCCCGCTTCCGAGCCGGCCGACCCGGACGCGCTCCGCGACTACCTGAAGCGGATCGGGCCCGAGGCCGGGCGCCAGGGCGCCGAGCTGGGGGAGCCGAGGTTCGACGATGACGACTGGGAGGCGAAGCTCGAGCTCGTCTGCATCGAGCGTCCGGCCGTGGTGTCGTTCACGTTCGGCTGCCCGGCGGCGGAGGACTTCGAGCGCCTGCACCCGGCCGGCATCGCGGCGTGGGTGACGGTCACCAACCCGGCGGAGGCGCGTGTGGCCGAGGACGCCGGCGCGGACGGACTGGTCGTCCAGGGGACCGAGGCCGGCGGTCATCGCGGCGGCTTCGCGTCCGACGGCTCGGACGAGGGCGGCATGGGCTTGCTGGCCCTGCTGCGCGTCACCTCACGGGCGACTCGCCTGCCGCTGATCGCCACCGGCGGGATCATGGACGGCGCCGCGCTGGCGGCGGTGCTGTGCGCCGGCGCAAGCGCGGGACAGATCGGCACGGCGCTGATGCTCTCGCCGGAAGCCAACACACCGGAGGCCCAGCGGCCGCTGCTCGCGCAGCCCGGCCCGACCCGCATAACGCGAGCGTTCACCGGACGCCCGGCGCGGGGGATCGTCAACCGCTTCCTGAGCGAGCACTCGGGCAGCGCGCCGCTCGCCTATCCGGAGATCCAGCACGTGACCGGCCCGCTGCGGGCGGCCGCGCGCAGGCGCGGCGACGCCGACGCGTTCAACCTGTGGGCGGGACAGGCCCACGAGCTGGTCCAGGCGCGGCCGGCCGGCGAGATCGTGCGGGCGATGGCGACCGAGGCGGCCGTCGTGCTCCGGCGGGTCAGCGCGGGCCTACGCGATCCAGATACCAATGCCGGCCGGTACTGATGAACCGGTCCGCCTCCTCGGCCTCGGCGCGGCGATCCGGCACCAAGGTGTACCGGGTGATCGTGCGCTGCGCGCCGACCTGGTCTGAGTACAGGAGGTCGACCGTGATCGGCTCGTGTTGGGAGATCGCGCGCGCGACCTCGTCGTGAGCGGGATCGCCTCGCTCGCGGATGGCCCCCTGCCACAGGCCGACGTCGCCGGCCGGGATATAGAGGTCGCGGGTCTGGGCCCGGAGCGCGTCCTCGGGAGTGTGGTCGACCCTGCCGGTAAGCAGCCCCGCGCGTGCGCCCCAGCCCTGGCACACGCCGATGCCGGAGCCGACGTTGCGCAGGCTCATCACGAGGTAGATCACTCCGTCACGGTTCTCGGCCACGGCGCGGCCGCCTTCCACATGGACCCAGTGCTCGTCGACGAACATGATCTTCTGCTCAGGGTCGACGTTGACTCGCGACCCGGCAAGCAGCGGCCGGCGCTGCTCCTGGAGCGCGATCTCGGCGATGCGGGCGGAGCGGTTCGACGATCGGACCGCGGCGAACGTCGCGACCGCGAGCACCAGCGTCCCGCCGGCGGTGGCCAGCGAGGAGATCGTGGCCCAGTCGGCCATCAGGCCATCAGGCCGTCACGCGCCGGTGAACGCCGGCGCCCGCTTCTCGACGAACGCCGCGGCGCCCTCGAGGAAGTCGTGGGTGCGCCCCAGTGCGTGCTGAAGCTCCGCCTCGAGGTCGAGCTGGGCTTCGAGGTCGCCGTAGATGAACCGGTTGAGCGCGCGCTTGGAGGCGGCGTAGGAGCGCGTGGGGCCGGCGGCCAGCTTCTCCACGAGCGCGTCGGCTTGATCCATCAGGCGATCGTCGGGATGCACCCAGTTGACGAGACCCCACTCGAGCGCCTGCGGGGCCGGGATGCGCTCCCCGAGCAGCGCCATCTGAAACGCCCGCGCGCGCCCCACGGCCGGTGGCACGAACGCGGTCGAGCCGCCGTCCGGCATCAGCCCGATGTTGACGAAGGCCAGCCCGAAGAAGGCCGACTCGGCAGCCATGATCAGGTCGCAGGCCAACGCGAGCGAGCAGCCGATGCCGACCGCGGGACCGTTTACCGCGGCCACCACCGGCTTCTCGAGGCGCCGTACTCCGGCGATCGCCGGGTGGTAGACGTCGTGCAATTCCTTGCGAATATCGGGCATGCCGTCGTCGGGGGCGGGTTCGAAGCCGGCCTTGAGATCGGCGCCCGACGAGAACCCGCGGCCGGCGCCGGTGATCAACACCGCGCGCACCGACTCGTCGGCGGCGTCGCGCTCGATGATCGTCCGCAGCTCGACCCCGAGCTCGGGCGTCCAGGCGTTCAGCGAATCGGGGCGGTTCAGGGTCAATCGCCCGATGGCACCGGACTGCTCCCACACGATGGTTTCGTAGGCCACTGCTGGTGCGCTCCTTGTGGTCGTGTCTCGAGAGGGAACTGACGTGCCCCGTGGCGGAGCTGCCCAGATTACTTGCCGCCAGCCGGGCCCCCGGATTCGGTCACCGGGCGCCACGACGTTCAGCGTCGAGGAGTCGCGCTCCCCGCGATTAAGCGCGACTAAACCGGCCGGAACGTGGGCAGCCTTCCGCTAGCCGACCGTTCCTGCCACCCCGGTCCCGGCGGGGCGGTCGGCATCTGTTCTACGCCAGATCGAGCTTCAACGGGAGCGCCTCCAGCCCGTAGATCCCGGAGGGGGTGCCGAACTCCGGGTCTCCGTCGAGCGCCAGCGACGACACGCGCTCGGCCAGGAAGGCAAGCCCCTCCTGCATCTCGGCGCGGGCCAGGTTGGCGCCCACGCAGTAGTGGATGCCGGCGCCGAACGTGAGTAGCCGCTCGCGCGGGCGATCGGCGCCAAGGTCGAACTCGTCGGGCTCCGCGCCGCCCGCGCGATGGGAGTGCCAGGCCGACACGAGCACGATCGACCCGGCGGGGAAGGTGACGCCGCGGTACTCGACCTCGGCGATCAGGATGCGGGCGGTGAACGGCGTGATCGGCTCGTGGCGGAGCGCCTCCTCGACCGCCGCGCCGGCCAGCCGGCGCGGATCGGCGCGCAGCAGCTGCCACTGGTCGGGGTGCTCGGCCAGCAGCCGGACCGCGTGGGCCAGCTGGCTCTGGCTGGTGTCGACGCCGCCGACCAGGATGTTCAGCACGAGGTTGCGCAGCTCGTCGTCGGACAGGCGGTCGCCGGCCTCTTCGGCCTTGATCAGGGCCGAGATCAGGTCATCGCCCGGGGCTGGGCGGCGCGCGGCGATCAGCTCGTCCTCGTAGGCGTAGAACTCGGCCACGGCCTGTTCGATCTGCTCGCGCTCGGCCATGAGACTGGTGGGATCGAACTGGCGCTGGATCACGTTCGACCAGTGATGCAGCCGCGGCGCGTCCTCGAGCGGGGCGCCCATCACCTCGGCGATAACGAGCGACGGGTAGGGCTTGGCGAACGCGGAGATGAACTCGCAGCGGCCATCGGCCGGAATCTCGGCGAGCAGCTGCTCGAGGAACCGCCGCATGGCCGGGCGGTAGCGGTCGACTGCGCGGGGCGAGAGCGCCGGGTTGACCAGGTTGCGCAGTCGCCGGTGATCATCGCCGTTGACGTTGATGATGTTGCGGACGATCTCCTCGCGCAGCGGACCGTCGGTGATCCCGAACAGCTCCGCGATGGTCAGGCCGGGGAAGACCGCGGCCTTGGTGCGCAGGAAGAACTCCCCGGCCTCGCGGTCGAGCACGATGAAGCCGAACGGGCTGGCCGCCAGCCAGTTGTCGTGGCCGTGGAGCTCGGCCATGGCGGTGCGGTAGCGATCACCGCGCAATGACGCGTCGGTGTGGTCGAAGCTGGGCAGTTCGAGCTCGGCGGCGAGCGGCACGGGCCGAGCATAAACGGCCGCGCTCGAGGCGGCCGGTCACAACTCGTTCACGAGACGGTCACAAGCGGACAACTCCGGAATCCGGACGGATCGGGAGAGTGGGGGCGGCGGCGCGCCGGGGGGTGGCGCCGGCCCGAACGCAACGAAAGGAGACCCTTCATGGCGCGCAGACGCGTGCTCTCGCTGCTTCTGGCAGCGTTATTGGTCGCCGGCGCGAGTGTCGCGGTGGCGCAGGCGTCGACGCATGGCCGCTCGCACGGCCGCGACGGCGATCACGGGTTCGGTGGCGGCTCCGGCGGTGGACCCGCCACCGCCACGCCGATCAAGCACCTGGTGGTGATCTTCCAGGAGAACGTCTCGTTCGACCACTACTTCGCCACCTATCCCAACGCGGCCAACACCGACGGGCAGCGGTTCTACGCCTCACCGAACACGCCGACGGTGAACGGCCTGTCCGGTGCGCTGCTGACCAACAACCCCAACCTGGGCAACCCGCAACGCCTGACGCCCGCCGAGAACATGACGTGCGACCAGGACCACGGCTACACGCATGAGCAGCAAGCGTTCGACCACGGGATCATGGACCAGTTCGTGCCGTTCACCGGACGCAGCTTGACGCTGGGAGCATGCCTGAAGAGCGAGGGCAACCCCACGACCGACACCAACCCGAACAACTACGCCGTGCTCGACTACTACGACGGCAACACGGTCACCGGTCTGTGGAACTACGCCCAGCACTTCGCGATGAGCGACAACTCGTGGAGCGACACATTCGGGCCCTCGACGCCGGGCGCGATCAACGTCGTCTCGGGCAATACCTACGGGACGATCTGTGGGCCGTCCGGCTCGAACATCAACACGTCGCCGTGCACCGCGGCTCCGGGCAGCACGCCGGCAACTCCGGGCCTGCCGACCGCGCAGGGCTCGGGCACGAACTACAGTGACTCCGACCCGAACTACGACAAGTGCTCGGCCACCCAAGACGGCAACTCGGCCGCCGGCACGATCCAGATGGGCGGCACGAACGTGGGCGACCTGCTGGACCGGGCCCATCTCTCCTGGGGCTGGTTCCAGGGCGGGTTCGAGTACCCGGGCTATACGCCGGGGCGCTTCGACCCGACCCAGGCGAGCCTCGACTGCACCGGCACGCACGCCAACAAGCTGGGCGTGCAGCAGAAGGACTACAGCCCGCATCACGCGCCGTTCCAGTACTACGCCTCGACGGCCAACCCGCAGCACCTGCCGCCGACGTCGATCTCGATGATCGGCCATCAGGACCAGGCCAACCATCAGTACGACCTGGCGGACTTCTGGGCCGCCGCCGATAGCAACAATCTGCCGGCGGTGTCGTACCTGAAGGCGGCCGAGTACCAGGATGGGCACGCGGGCTACTCCGATCCGCTCGACGAGCAGACGTTCCTCGCCAACACGATCAACCACCTCGAGAAGCTCCCGAGCTGGCGCAGCACGGCCGTCGTGGTCCTCTACGACGACAGCGACGGCTGGTACGACCACCAGATGGGGCCGATCCTGACTCAGTCGCAGACGACGACGTCGGTTCCGCCGGCGATCGACCAGCTGTCCGCGCCTGGTCAGTGCGGGGCCAACCCGGCGAGGGTCCCGACGACAAACTCGGGCACGCCCGAGCAGGGACGCTGCGGGGTCGGCATGCGCCAGCCGCTGCTGGTCATCTCGCCCTTCAGCAAGCGGAACTTCGTCGACAACACCCTGACCACGCAGTCCTCGGTCGTGAAGTTCGTCGAGGACAACTGGCTGGGTGGAGAGCGAATCGGTAACGGCTCGAATGACGCCATCACCGGCTCGCTGACGAACATGCTGTCGTTCCGCGGCCCCGGCGACGATCAGCTGTTCCTCGATCCGAACACCGGCGAGCCAACCCGCTGGTAAAGGGCTGAGCCTGACGGGCGGGGCGGCGCCGGACCGGCCGCCCCGCTCAGTCGTTTCCGACCGGCCGCCCCGCTCAGTCGTTTCCGACCGGCGGCCGGCTCAGTCGTCTCCGAGCGTGGCGCCCAGCCACGAGAGCGCGCGCGGGATGTCGCCCGGGTCGACGTGGTGCGCCGCCTCTGACTCGCGGTAGTCGACGTCGAAGCCCGCTGTCTCGAGGAGCTCACGGGCGCGCCGCGCGAAAGTCACCGGGATCACGCCGTCGTTACGGCCGTGGGCGATCAGGATCCGCGTGTCGGTGCGGTCGGTCAGCGACGGCTCCCAGCCTTCGACCGTCGGGATGAAGCCGGACAGGGCGAGGATCCCGGCCGGCGCCGGCCGATCGCCGCCCAGGCCGGTGGCGTAGCTCAGCACCGTGCCCATCGAGAAGCCGCCCAGCACGGTGCGCTCGGGACCGACGCCGGTTCGCTCCCACAGCTCGTCGTGGAATGCGGCCAGCTCTCGGTAGGCCGAGCGGAAGCTGTCCCGGTCGGGGTAGCCGACCCGCGGCACCAGGTACCAGTGATAGCCCGGAGAGCCCCGGAGCTGGAGCGGCGCGCGCGGCGCCACGACGTGCAGGCGCTCCTCGGGGTCGAGCACCGGCGCCAGGCCGATCAGGTCCTGCTCGTCGCTGCCGCGCCCGTGATGCAGGACGAGCAGTCCGTGCGGCTCCAGGCGAGCGGGGCGCTCGGCGAAGGTTAGGGCCATGCGCGCAGGGTAGTGGTGAGCGACCCTTCCTACACTCGATGCTCGATGCCCTCGACGATCGTCCGCACCGCCAAGCTCATTCCACTGGCCCGGCTCATCGCCGCCGCCCAGGTCACCGTGCTGGCCCGCCGGCACTGGCATAAGCTGGAGCCGGACGAGCGCCGCCGCGTGATCTCGCTCATGCGGCAGACGCGCGGGCGCGGCAGCAACCTGTCCTCGAGCGAGCGGCTCGAGCTGGCCCGGCTGGTCGCCAAGGCCGACCCGCGGCTGTTCGCCGGGCTGGTCGCGCAGCGCTTCTCGCCGGTGCCGCTGCCGGGGCGCATCGTGCGCGGCCGCCGGCAGCGTTGAGCCGGCGGACTTGACTCCTACGCGGCGTGAGCCTCTAGCGTCCGCGAGCATGAAGACGGTTGGCGAGGTCGCGGAGCTGGCGGGCGTCACGGTCCGCGCGCTCCACCACTACGACGAACTGGGCCTGCTCTCGCCCAGCGGCCGGTCCGAGGCGGGCTACCGCCTGTACTCCTACGAGGACCTGGCCCGGCTGCGCGAGATCCTCATCTGGCGCCGGCTTGGATTCTCGCTGACCGACATCGGCTCGTTGCTGGACGAGCCGGGGCACGACCGGCTGGTCGCCCTGCTGCGCGCCGGCGAGCCGGCCGACGGCGCCGCCGCCCGCGCCCTGGCCGAGCGCCACCGTCGGCACATCTCGCGCTGGTTCTATCCGTGCTCGCCGCAGATGCACCGGGGACTGGCCGAGATGTACATCGCCGACGAGCGCTTCGCCGGCAACTACGAGCGCGCGGCTCCCGGGCTGGCCGCCTACTTCCACGACGCGATTCTGGCCAACGCAGACGCGCAGGAGACCGAGCCGGTCAGTCGGTGAGCGCCCTTCGAGATCGGTCCGGTTTCTGACGATTGCGGGCCGATGATCGGCCCGGCGTGGCGGTAACCTGGCGCACGTGCCAGAGACGGTGGAGGTACTGCGGGGAGGGCAGAGCCGCCCGTACGTCGTCGCGGAGGAGCGCGAGGACGGGTCGCTGCTGCTCGCGCCCGAGCCGGTGCCGCTCGTCCAAGACGAGGCACCCGCCAGAGACAGCCGAGCCGCCGCCGCCGCCGTCGTCGAGCATGAGCTCGCCGGGATCCTCCAGGTGCGCGACCTCACGGTCGCTTACGGCCCAAAGCGGGCAGTCGACGGGGTCAGCTTCGACATCCGCCGGGGAGAGATCTTCGGTCTGCTGGGGCCGAACGGAGCGGGCAAGACCAGCACGCTGAGCGCGATCGAAGGGCTGGTCAAGCCGCAAGCCGGGACGATCCTGCTCGACGGCATCGACACCAGGCGCC
This sequence comes from uncultured Solirubrobacterales bacterium, assembly GCA_963811135.1. Classification (GTDB taxonomy): domain Bacteria; phylum Actinomycetota; class Thermoleophilia; order Solirubrobacterales; family Solirubrobacteraceae; genus Palsa-465. The sequence continues at coordinate 355,529 of CAWEQG010000020.1, forward strand.
AGCCCAACCAGGCCAGGGCCCGAATGGGCGTGCAGCTTCAGGCGACCAGCTTTCAGGCCGAGCTGAAGATCACGCAGATCGTACGGCTGTACGCGGGTCTCTACGGCGTCGAGCTCTCCGAGCAGCAGATCGCCGATGGCCTGCGAGCGATCGGACTCGAGGGCGAGTCGAACAAGCCGTTCAAGCAGCTCTCGGGCGGCCAGCAGCAACGCCTCTCGCTGTTCATCGCGGTCGTGCACGACCCCGCGCTGCTGCTGCTCGACGAGCCGACCGCCGGTCTCGACCCGCAATCGCGCCGCCAGCTCTGGGGGCGGATCGAGCGCATTCGCCAGGAGGGCGGAAGCATCCTGTTGACGACGCACTCGATGGAGGAGGCCCAGGCGGTCTGCGATCGGGTCGCGATCATCGACAACGGCACCTTGCTGACCACCGAGACCCCGCACGACCTGATCAAGAAGCACAAGGACGACCCCCGGGTCCGCGAGGTCTCCCACGGTGAGGTAACGCTGGAGGATGTGTTCATCGGCCTGACCGGGAGCGAGATCCGTGACTAGCTCGAGAACGGTCGCCCCATCACCGAGTACGGTCAGCGGACCAGCTCTGCGCCTGGTGTTCCGTTCACTTCTGCGCGCGGACTTCCTGGTGTTCCTCAAGCACCGCCGGGCGCTGATCATCAGCATGGTGCTGCCCGTCTTCGTTCTGCTCAGCACGAGTGGGACCAAGCCGACCCAGAAGTTCGGCGGGGCGGAGTTCGTGATCGGGTTGGCGATCGCCTATGGGCTGCTGTCGACGTCGCTGATCGGCTACGCGCTGACGGTCGCGCGCGACCGGGAGATGGGCATCTTCCAGCGGCTGCGTGTCACCCCGGCTCCCACCTGGACGATCATGACCAGCCGTCTGGCGATGCACGCGCTCGCGAACCTGCTCATCGCGATCGCCGTCGTGATCATCGGCAGCCTGATCCATCACATCTCGCCCTCACCTGGGCAGTACGCACTGGTGCTGCTGGTCTCGGTCCTGGCCGGGGCGGTGTTCCTCAGCCTCGCCCAGGCGCTGGTCGGTCTGGTGAAGTCAGCCGACAGCGTCCAGGCCTGGGCGCGTGTGCTGTTCGCGGTCCTGATCCTGCTCGGACTTCTCGGCCAGAGCGGAGCGCTCGGGTCCTTCTGGAGCTCGATCGCGCGCTGGAGTCCGGTCGGAGTGGTGATGACGCTGTTTGCCGGCGTGCTCGACCTGCACTCGTGGTACAGCCGTGACACGCTCTCGGTGCTGGCGTGCCTTGGCTACATCGTCGTGTTCGCCGGGATCGGCATCCGCTGGTTCCAGTGGGACGCCCGATAAGACCGGCTCCAGACGCGGCAGGTTTTATCGGCGTTAGGGGCTCGATGCTGCCGGTGTGCGCCGAGGCTCGTGTGCAGGCCTTCGCCGCTTCAGGTCCTGCAATTTCGGCCTTTGGTGGTCACGGACCCGTGCGCGCGCCTGGTCAGCATCCGGGAGCGGAACGCCTCCGCGCGGGCCGCCGGGAGAGGGGCGTGGCGGACCGGGACCGGGGCCGCCGCCACCATCGGAGTCAGAAGGACCCGGTGATGGATCCGACTGGCGGTACAGCAGGCCGGGGACAAACATCAATGCGATGACGCCAAGGAAGAAGAACAAAGTCAATAAGGACCACTAAGCCCGTAAGGCGGTCCACGGTGCCGGTAGGGTAATCCAACGCAGTTGCGGCGACAAGCCGTGTCGTGCCGCGTCCGTCCAGGGAACCTCAGTCGGTGATCGAGATGTGCCCCGGCTGGGCGGCGACCCGCTCGAGCCAGGCCCGGATGGCGGGGTAGGGCTCGAGGCCGAACCCGCCTTCGGGTGCGACGTGCGTGTACGCGTACAGCGCCATGTCCGCGATCGTGTAGCGCTCGCCGACGAGAAACTCGCGGTCGGCCAGGTGCGCCTCCATGGCGCGGAGCGCGGCCGTGCCGCCCCGCAGCTTGGCCTCGCGCTCGTCGTCGGCCGGCGCGATCCCGGCGATCGCCCAGAAGCGCGCCACCGCGATATACGGCTCGTGCGAGTACTGCTCGAAGAACTGCCACTGGAGGACCTGCGCCCGCTCGAAGCGGTCCTCGGGCAGATAGGACGTCCCCTCGGCGAAGTAGAACATGATCGCGTTCGACTCGCCCAGCGAGCGGCCGTCGTCGAGCACGAGCGTGGGGACGCGGAGGCCGGGGTTGAGCTCGCCCAGCAGCTCCGGCCGGTTGGACCGGTCGATCACCGAGACCTCGCGCCGCTCGTACTCGAGCCCGAGGTGAGCGAACATCTGCCGGACCTTCCAGCAGTTGCCGGAGACCTGCGAGTTGTAGAGCACCATCGCCATGGCCCGAATCGTACGGGCCGCCGAGCCCGGGCCTGGCGCGCGGCCGGCGCGCCAGGCCGCGAACTCATCAGCTCACTGGGAGACGATCGGCGTCGTCACGCCCGGACCGAAGACGTTGTGGGCGAGTGTCGTGGTGCCCAAGTCGACTCCGAGCGTAAAGATCCCGATCTTATTGTCGAAGATGCGATTGCCGCTGATCACGGTGTTCTCGATCTTCCCCGGCGGCGGCACGGTCACCCCAGGCGGGAGCGGGGGCAGCCCGGATTCGACCAGGATCCCCGTCGTGTCGCCGTCGAACACCCCCGCGAAATCCTGGTCGGGGGCCAGGTTGTCCTTGATGAAGACGTTCCCGACGATCACGTTGCCGTTCAGATCCCCGGCGAAATGCTGGTGGATCGTCACCCCGCCAAGGCCGTCGCCCTTGGCGAAGTTGTCGCGGATGACGTTGCCGTAGACGCCCGCGAAAGGCGCGCCACCGCCCATGAGGATGCCGGCGCCCTGGCCCAGGACGCCGTTGTCGTTGACGACGTTGCCCTCGATCACGTTGTCGAACACCCCGGCGGCGCCGGTCGGCTGGCCGCTGGCCGGGTCGACCGCGTTCCCGTTGTGGCCCGCGAGCGTGATCCCGCAATCGTGCGCGTTGTTGGACGCGTAGTTGCCGCGGATGACGTTGTGCGAGGTCGGGCCGAACTCGTCGGTGAGCAGGATTCCGCCCGCGTTGTTCACCACGTAGTTGTTCTCGACCACCGAGTCGGTGACCGCGACCAGGTGAATCCCCTCGCCGCAGTCGCCGGGGGCGTTCGGCGTGCTGAAGCACTGCCCGGCGGTCCCGCCGAAGCCGGCATCGTCGTTCACGATGCTGTTGCGCTCGATCCGCACGTCGCTGACCGGCGCTCCGGCCGTCACCGGCGTGCCGTCGTTCGTCGAGGGAGCCACCGGGGCGGTTCCGACGAGAATCCCTTCGAACGCCGCGTTCTCGATCTTGAACCCTTCGACGCTCGACCCCGAGCCGCCGGGGCCGACGATCTGCACGCCGTTCCCGTTCGGTGATGAGCTCGCGTCGAGCACGGCACCGAGCCCGCGCAGATCGATCGACTTGTTCAGCACGACTCCACCGTGGTAGACGCCGGGCAGCGCCACCACCTCGTCTCCGGCCGCTGCCGCGGACACGGCGTTCGGGAGGCTGCAGGGTCGCCATTGGGTGCAGGTGCCCGAGCCGCCTTTCGGTGACGCCCACAAGGTCCGGGCGCCTCGATCGTGCCCCCAGGCGCCCGGTGCGGCAGCGAGCAGAACTCCAACCACGGTCAGCGCGGCGCCAACCGCGTGCCTCTTCAGCATGTGCTCTCCTCTATTGCAAGTTTCGGGCGCCGGCACACGGTCCCAACGCCGTGCCCCGAGCACGAGCGCGCGCTGAGCGCCCCGGTCCCACGCCCCACGGGGGCGACCCTAACCGGGCGCCGATTCACATGCAAGCGAGGTGTGGAGCTAGGCGGCCTGGGCTTCGAGGGGCTCGAACAGCGGGCCGGCGGCCTGGTTTGCCCACATGAGCGCGTCGACGTACATCTCACCGGCGCCGCGCACCAGCCGCTGGGCGCGGTCGAAGTCGCCGGCCTCGAGGGCGGTCACGCACTCGAGCAGCGCGCCCTTCTCACCGGTGCGGCGGGTGAGCGCCTCGCGCATGTCGGCCGGGAACGGGATCATCTCGACGACGTCCTCGATCGGGGCGTCCATCAGCGCGTCGATCACCGAGAACAGGCCGAGCGTGAACAGCTCGCCGGGCCGGGGGCCGGCCAGCCGCTCGCCGGCGCGCTCGCAGAAGCGGGCGCGGACCAGGGCGGTCACGGTCAGCTCGGGCGGCTTGCCGTCGATGCTGGCCAGCACGGTCAGTGTGGCCCACCGCTTGAGGTTCTCGACCCCGAGCAGAGCCAGCGCCTGGCCGATCGAGCTGATCTCGAAGCGAAGCCCGAAGAAGGCGGAGTTGATGTAGCGCAGGAGGCGGAAGCTGAGTCCGACATCGCGGCCGATCATGCGCTCGAGCTTGCCCAGCTGCACGGTGGGGTCCTGCAGCGCGGCGACGACCTCGAGCATCGACGCCCGGTTGGCGACGATCCCGCGGTTGTGCAGGAGCTCGGGACGGCAGAAGAAGAAGCCCTGGAACAGGTCGCAGCCGAGCCCGGCGCAGTAGGCATGCTCCTCGTGCGACTCGACCTTCTCGGCCAGCAGCGTCACCCCATAGGGCTTGAGCCGCTCGACCTCGAGCGCGATGCCCTGGCGCCCGAGCGCGATCAGGTCGAGCTTGACCACGTCGACCAGGCTCAGCACGCGCTCGGCGCTCACGGTGTACTCGAAGTCGTCAAGCGCGAGCCGGTAGCCCTGGCGCTTGAGCTCGATCAGCGCGTGCACGAACCGCTCGTCGAGCAGCTCGTCCTCGAGGATCTCCAGGCCGACCGCGGCCGGCGGCATGCTGCCGGCCAGGCCGCTCAGCACGAATTCGCGCGAGACGTTGACCCACGCGGGCTTGGAGCCCACGAGCCGCTCGAGCCCGATCTCGGTGAACGAGTTGAGCACGACCGACGCCGTCGCGCCCTCGGAGTCGGCCACCAGCGCGGTGGTCGCCTCGCCGCCCCGGAACAGCAGCTCGTAACCGGCGACGTGGAGACTCCGGTCGAAGATGGGCTGGCGGGCGACGAAGACTTCGGACATGCGGACGGGCGGTGCTGGCAAGAACCCCTTTCACGCCTAATCGACGCGTGGCGCCGGAACCTGAACCCCCCAGGTGCGGATGCTGACTCTTGTCCGCCATTACATTTCCTGCGGACGTGAGCATCACGGAGAGGATCCGCCCGGCGGTGGCCCGCGACGCCGCCGATGTCCGGCCCGCGCCGCCCGTTCCGGTCCCGTTCTGGCGGCTGCGGGCGATCGCCTTCTGCGTGGGGGCCGCGAGCCTCGGCGCCGAGATCGCCGCCGCCCGCCTGCTCGCCCCCTACTTCGGCGCCTCGACGATCATCTGGGCCAACACGATCGCCACCGTGCTGGTCGCGCTGTCGGCGGGCTATGCGGTGGGTGGCCGGCTCGCGGATCGCCGAGCGGACCTGCGGGGCCTGTGTGCGATCGTGCTGGTCGCGGCGGTGCTCCTGGCCATCGTGCCGTTCGTGTCCGATCCGTTCCTGCACGAGGCGGTCAAGGCGCTCGGCGCGCTGTCGGTCGGCGGCTTCCTGGGCTCGCTGGCTGCGGTGCTGGTGCTGGTGGCCGTGCCCGTGCTGCTGCTCGGAATGGTGGCGCCGTACGCCAACCGGCTCGCGGTGGCCCGGGTGGCCGACACGGGGACGGTGACCGGACGGCTGTACGCGATCTCGACCGCCGGCTCGCTGCTCGGCACGTTCCTGGCCGCGCTCTTGCTGATCCCGCTGATCGGCACCCACCGCACGTTCCTGGTGTTCGCCGCCTGGCTGGCGCTGGCCGCCGCGGCCGGCGCCGGCTCCTGGCGCTTCCTCGTCGTCGCGCTCCTGATCTCCGGGCTGCTCGCGGTTCCGCCCGCGGCGATCGGCGCGGACGTGACGGGAGCCCGCGTCATCTACTCGACCGAGACCGAGTACCAGTACGCGCGCGTGCTCCAGTTCCCGAGCGGGGAGCGCTGGCTCCAGCTCAACGAGGGGGTGGCCGTCCACTCGCTGTACCGGCCGTGGAGCTACCTGACCGGCGGCTACTGGGACGACTTCCTGGTCCTCCCGTTCACGGGCCGGTCCGCGCCCCCGTCGCGCATCGCGATCCTCGGCGACGCGGCGGGGACCGTCGCCCGGGCCTACGGCCATTACTTCCCGTCCACCCGGGTCGACGCGGTCGAGCTCGACGGCGCGCTGACCGCGATCGGCAAGCGCTACTTCGCGCTGCGCGGGCCCAACCTGCATCTGTACACCGCCGACGCGCGGCCGTGGCTGGAGATGAGCCGGGCCCGCTACGGCGCGATCTTCCTCGACGCCTACCGCCAGCCCTACATCCCGTTCTACCTGCTCACGCGCGAGTTCTTCGCGCTGATGCGCGATCACCTGTCGCCCGGCGGGATCGTGATCGTCAACGTCGGGCACATCCCGGGCTCGGACGCGCTGGAGAAGGTGGTCTCGGCCACGCTGCACGCCGTGTTCGGCGTCGTCGTGCGCGACGTGGTCAGTGGCTCGAACTCGCTGGTGATGGCCTCCGAGCAGCCGCTCTCGTACGCGCGGCTGGCCACGGTCCCGGCCGCTCTGCGCCCGCTGGCCACCAGCGTCGCCGCGCGGATGGGGCCGCCGCTGCGCGGCGGCGCGGTGTACACCGACGACAGGGCGCCGGTCGAGTGGCTCACCGACCTGTCGATCTTGAGCTACGCGGTCGGGCACCGGTGACGCTGGTCGCGGTCGACGAGATTCCGGCCGGCGCGACCCTGCTCGACGTTCGCTGGGAGCTGGGCGGGCCGCCCGGGCTGCCGCAGTACCTCGAGGGCCACATCCCCGGCGCGGCGTTCGTCGATCTGGAGACCGCGCTGTCCGGGCCGCCGGGGGAGGGCGGGCGCCACCCGATGCCTTCCGCCGAGGCGTTCGGCGCCGCCATGCGGGCGGCCGGGGTTTTTGGCGACCGTCCGGTCGTCGTGTACGACGCCGGCAACTCGATGGCCGCCGCGCGCGCATGGTGGCTCCTTCGCTACTTCGGGCATCCGCGGGTCTTTGTCTTGGATGGGGGTTTCAGTGGTTGGTCGGCCGCCGGGCTCGCCATCGAGCGGGGGGCGATCGAGGGCCAGGCAGGCGATTTCGTGCCGCGCGCCGGTGGGATGCCGCTGCTCGACGCGGCCGCCGCGGCGGCGGTGGCCGATGCCGGCGTGCTCCTCGACGCGCGGGCGCCCGAGCGCTTCCGCGGCGAGACCGAGCCGGTCGATCCGGTGGCGGGCCACATCCCCGGGGCGGTCAACGTGCCCGGCGCGGAACTGCTTCGGCCGGAGGGCGGGTTGTTGGATGCCGCGGCGCTCCGGGCGCGGTTTCAAGCGGCCGGGGTGCGTGACGGGGAGGAGGTCGGCGCCTACTGCGGGTCGGGCGTCACCGGGGCCCACTCGGTGCTGGCCCTGGAGGCCGCGGGCATCACGGGCGCCGCGCTGTACGTCGGCTCCTGGTCCGACTGGATCCGCGATCCGTCCCGCCCGGTGGCGACGGGCGGATAGCTAGCCCGCCTGCAGAACCTGCCAACCGGCGCGCCCCGCGTCGACCGTGGCAGGTTATGCATCTGGTGGATGCAGCAACATGCCACGGTCGCCGGATTCCGCGCCGATTGGCAGCTTATGCAGGTTCCATGCGCGGATGCTTCGCGTGGCCGCGGCGGTCACGTCGATCGGCGGCTGAGAGGCCTGACACTGTGTTCGTTACTTCGCTGTCGAGGCGGACGGTCGTTCGAGGACGCCCGAGCGGCTCCCCGACAGCGGCTCGCCCGACTGTGGGTCGAGGAACAGCCTTGGCGCTCGGGGGCCGCCGGTGAAGTCGAACATCCCGGTCAGGGGTCCGGAGAGGGCGTCGTAGGAGCCGTCGCCGATCCGCTCGCCGCCCAGCCAGTTGTCCTCGATGAAGTGGATGATCGAGGTCTGGTCGGTCAGCGTGTGGTCGACGTCGTTGACCCGCGCCCAAGGGGAGATGATCAGGAGCGGGAGGCGGGGCCCGTAGCCACAGCGCCCCTGATAGCCGCCCAGGATCGGGGTATGGGTCCCGCACTGCCCGGGGCCGGTGAGGGCGTCGTCGGGGGTCTGGGAGTCGTTCAGGATCGGCGGCATCACGTGGTCGTAGCCGCCGTCGGAGTCGTCGTACATGACCACCACCGCGGTGCTGTTCCAGCTCGGCAGCTGCTCGAGCCGGTTGACCACCTCGACGATGTACTGCTGCTCGAGCAGCGGGCTCGAGCTGCCGATGCCGCCCTGTTCGTATCCGGGAGCCTTCAGGAACGAAACGGCGGGAAGGTTGCCCGCATCGGCGACGGCCCAGAAATCGCTCAGGTCGTACTGATGGTTGGCCTGGTCCTGATGTCCGACCGCCGCCACCGAGCTCGGCGGCAGATGCAGCTGGTTGGCGGTCGACTGGTAATACTGGAAGGGCTCGTTGCCGCTGTCGTAGTCGAGCCCCACCTGGCCGGTGGCCGTCAGGTGGCTCTCGCCGCACACCGGGGTGCGGTCCGCCCGGCGGGATGTCGCCACGAAGCCGCCGCTGAAGAACCCCCAGCTGACGCCGTGGTCGTTCAGGAGGTTCCCGATGTTGCGGCCGGTGAAGTGGATGTTCAGGGCCGACTCCGGGCAGTCGTCGTAGGTCGGCTCGACGTTGCCCACCTGCGTTCCATCGACCACATTCGCGGTCGGGCCACTGGCGATCGCGCCGTGGTTGTTCCCGCTCACGAGGTTGATCGCGCCGATGTGGGACGGACCGAAGGTGGTGCCGAACGAGTTGTCGCCCAGCGCGAAGTGCTGGGCGTAGTTCCACATCGCCGTGACGGTATTGCCGTCGTAGTAGTCCATGCCGTGGGTGCCGTCACAGCCGGTCGCGTGCGATCCGGTGAACCGCACGAACTGGTCCATCAACCCGTGATCGAACGCCTCCTGCTCGGGGAGGTAGCTGTGGTTCGAGCCGCAGACGTTGCCGTCGGTCCGGTCCAGCCGTTTCGGATTGGCCAGATTCGGGTTGTCGGTGAGCAGCGCCTGCGTGTACCCGTTGACCGTGGGCGTTCCGGGCGCCGGCTCGAAGCGAGGCTCCCCTGCCGGGTTGGCGGCATGCGGGTAGGTGCCGAAGTAGTGGTCGAACGGGACGTTCTCCTGAAAGAGCACCACGAGGTGCTTGATCGGCGTCTGCGTGGGAAGCGCTTCGGCACCGACGCGCGCCGTGCCGCGGTCGCGCGGCGTCCGCGATCCGTGGCCGCGCTCGGCGACGGCTACCGACCCGACGCCCCACGCGACTGACAGCGCGATGAGTGTGACCGTCCCGCCTGCGACCGCCAGCCTGGCAAATCCACGCATCTGCCACCTTCCCCTGTTCGAGCCACCTGGACGCCCGCGACCTTAGGACCGGCCCCGCGCGCGCGTGTGTCGATTTGGTGATGCGCCCGGGCGGTCAGGCGGTGGCTTCGAGGCAGTGCTTTGCGGCGAGCTCGCGCCAGCTCGGCAGCTGTTCGCCCAGACCCGCCCGCTCCAGGTAGTCGAGGTCGAGCCTGGAGGGAGGTGCGAGGTCGGGGAGGAGCGCGGCCTCGAGCTCCTCGACCAGGATGTTCGCTACGTAGGTGGCCGACACGGCGTCGAACGGCAGCTTGAGCCACTCGTTGCCATGGTGGCCGGCCACGGCCTCGGTCACCTCGTGCGGCAGGCCCCACAGGGCCAGGAGGTGCGCGCCGATGTCGGCGTGCGTGATGCCGTGCCGCTCGCGTTCGACGAGATGGAGCGGGCGTTCCTGCTCCCGGGCGGTGGCGATCAGCTCGGCGAGTCCCTTGCCGTCCTGGGCGGCCAGAATGAGCAGGCCGATGTCGTGCAAGAGGCCGGCCGTGAATGCGCTCTCGCTGCCTCCCGCGCCCGACTGGACGGCCAGGGCGGCGGCCACGCGCGCGACCCGGCTGCAGTGCCGCTGCAGGGTCTCGAGCTCGAACCCCGAGATCGACCGATCGATCCGGAACTCGCTGGCCGCCTCGGTATGGAGCACGAGCGCTCGCAGCGTCTCCACGCCGAGGTAGGCGACGGCGTCGGAGACTCTGGAGATGGGTGAGCGACGTCCGAAGTAGGCCGAGTTCGCCAGCTGGAGCACCTTTGCCGCCATGGCGATGTCGGTTTCGACGATGCGTGCGATGTCAGCGGCGCCGGCGTTACCGGAGGAGAGGAGCTCGGTGAGCTGCGCGTACAGACGCGGGACCGACGGCAGCGCCGATGCTCCGATCGGTCGCCGGTCGAGCTCGACCCGGTCGGCCAGCTCCTGCAGCGCGCACGAGCGCTCGATTACGCGCGTGAGCTCCGCGGTCTCGCACGGTTTGGCAATCAGCCGGTGGGCGGCGCCCGCGGCCCGGGCCACCATCTTGATGTCGGCGTGTCCTGACAGAACGATGCGAATCGCGGCCGGGCACCGGTCGCGCGCGAGCTCGAGCAGCGTTGCGCCGTCCATCCCGGGCATTCGCAGATCGGAGATCAAGACGTCCGGTGGCTCGGCCTCGAACGAGGCGAGGGCCTCCTCGCCGCTGGACATGAAACTCATCGACCAGGTGTGGCGATAGCCCCGCAGTCCGTCGCGCAGGCCGTCGAGCACGAACTCGTCGTCGTCGACGAACATGATCCGCTTCGTCGAGACCGTCGAGACCGTCGAGCCGGCAGCCGGGATGAGCTCCATGGGGCGCCTAGAACCCGACGTCGGCATCGAACACGCGAAGCGGCTCGCGCACGCCCTCCGCGCCGATGTTCCTGATGCGCTCGACCAGTCGTTCGGTGACGCGCTGTCCCCTGGCCAGGAGCAGCTCGCCGCGCAGGCTGCGCGCGTCATCGGCGAGCGTCATCCCGACTCGCAGCTCGCTGACCACCAGCTCGCGCACCACGGCCGGCTCGACGCCGATCACCTCCGCGAACACGTCCAGCAACCGCCGGTCGTAGCGATCACGACTCCGCATCGCACCGACCGCGACGGTGCCAGGCGCGCCCTGGGACTCGAGCTCGACATAGTCGACCGCGATCCGCAGCGCCCGGGCGCCGACCGGAATCCCATTGCCACCGTCGGGTCCGTCATCCTGCGGCTCCTCGCGATATCGGTCGAGGATCTCGAGTACGCCCTCGAGGCGTGGGATGCGGCTGAGCAGCTGGCGCGTCACGGCCGGCACCCGCTCGAGCATCGCCGCCTCCTGAGCGGTCAATCGGGCACCGGCGTACACCTTCTCCGCGGTCGCCTGCGGCAAGGTGACCGCGCCGATGTCGGCCAGGCTTGCCGCCACCTCGATCTCCCATCGGTTGCGAAGCTCGGCGGCGCGGGCCAGCCTGCCCACGAGCTGCTTGACTCGACCGGCGCGTCCGAACGCCGCCGGGTTGGCAAGGGCGAGGACCTCGGCGAGCGCGTCGACGCTGCCGCGCAGCGTCTCCTCGAGCAGGACCCGCTCGGCCGTCTGCAACCGGTGCTGGCCGAGCGCCGCCACGCAGGCCCCGAGGAGCTCCTGCGTCTCGCATGGCTTGGTCAAGAAGCGGAACAGCCTCGCCCCGTTGACCGCCTTGATCGCCGCCTGTAGATCGGCGTGACCGGTGAGCAACATCCGGACCGCGTCCGGTGCGATCGCCCGCGCCGAGCGCAGGAAGTCCGCGCCGCCCACCACGGGCATCCGCATGTCGGAGATCACTATCGCGAACGCGTCGGGCTCGTCGCGGAGGATCTCGAGCCCGCCCGCGGCGCTCGTGGCCAGGCTCACCTCGAAGCTGCGACCGAGGACGTCCTTCAGCCCCTCGAGCACGAGCGGCTCGTCATCCACGCACAGCACACGAGGCCGCGAGCGCGGTTGTCCGCTCGACGACTGCGCTCCGAGCATCACGCGGCTCGCTTCATCTCGGTGCCGGGCGGCTCGAGCGGCAGCCGGATCGTGAAGGTCGCGCCCTCGTCCGGCGCGCTCACGCACTCGAGCGATCCGCCGTGGCGCTCGATCGTCGCCAGCGCCAGCGCCAGTCCCTGCCCCGTGCCCTTGCCGACCTCCTTCGTCGTGAAGAACGGCTCATAGATCCGCTCCTGTAGTTCGTGCGGGATCCCCGGACCATCGTCGGCGATCTCGATCCGGACCTCCCCGCCAACCACCACGCTGGAGATCCGGATCAGGCCGAGCTTGCCGCTCTCGGACACCTTCTCCCCGAGCGCATGGGCCGCGTTCACGATCAGGTTGAGGAACACCTGGTTGAGCTCGCCGATGTTGCAGACCACGGGCGGAAGGTCCCCCAGTTCGAGCGACACCGTGGCCACGTACTTGTATTCGTTTCTACACACGGCGAGCGTCGTTTCGATCGCCTCGTTTATGTCGGCCGGAGCCGACTCGCTGCTGGTGGCGTGCGAGAAGCGCTTCATCGCCTGCACGATCGACCTGACCCGCGCGATCCCGTCGGTGGTTCTGGCGAAGGCGACCGGAATGCGCTCGCACAGGTAGTCGACCTCAGCTCGCTCCTCGGCTTCGCGCATGATGCGGCGGCGTTCCTCGAGGGGAATCGGCGCCTCTCCGTTGAGGGTCTCGCGGTACAACCAGGTCAGCCGCAGCAGCTCGTCGACCGCCTCGTCGAGGAAGGTCAGCGAGTCGCCGACGAACTGGAGCGGCGTATTTATCTCGTGCGCGATGCCGGCCGACAGCTGTCCGACCACCTCCAGCCGGTGTGAGACGCGACGGTCGAGTTCGAGCCGCCTGCGCTCCTCCTCGAGCCCGGTCTGCTCACCCGCCTTGGGCTTGAACGTGGGCTCTGCCGCCGCGACCGACCGCTTGCGCACGCTCGGAGCCGCGTCCGCGCACCATCGCCGGACCGCCTCCGGGTCGCTCGTCGGGCCGCCGAGCAGGTAGCCCTGCGCCGCGTCAAGACCGAGCTCACGGAGCGCCTCGAGGTCCTCACGCCGCTCGACGCCCTCTCCGATCACGGTCGCTCCGATCTCGCCCGCCAGCGCGACGAACGCGCTGACCGCGGCGCGGCGGCCGGCGTCCTCGGCAACCCCGTCGATCAGCCAGCGATCGAGCTTCACGAAGTCCGGCCGCAACTCCAGCACGTGGCGCAGCGACGCGTAGCCGGCGCCGACGTCGTCGACGGCGATCCGCAGGCCGCGCCGGCGCAGCGGGGCGAGCTCGTGCTGCAGCGCGGCGTATGCCTCGATCGCCGAGTGCTCGGTGACCTCCACCACGATCCGGGGCCACGGCACGTCCTCGAACTGGCACGCCCCGTGCGCCACCTCGAACAGCGAGGCCGGACTGGCGTTCAAGGCCAGGAACTGACCCGGAGCAAGCCGGGGCAAGAACGCGTACGCCTTGCGCATCGCGGCGCGCTCGAGCTCCACGCCGAGCCCGACCTCCTCGGCGGTGGCAAACGTCTGATCGGGCGGCCCGAACGGCTCGGGAAAGCGCGCGAGCGCCTCGAGCCCCACGCACCGATCGCCGGCCAGCTCGAACACCGGCTGATACGCGATGTCGAACTCGCCGCGTTCGAGCAGGCTCGCAATCGCCGCACGGAGATCCGCGCGCCGGCGCTCCTCCTCGATGTCGTGGATGATCAGCTCACCGAGCATCGAGAGCAGCCTCACGGCACGCCCGTCCAGCGAGCGATCCGGCTCGTGGCTGATGCAGGCGAGCGCCCCGTAGACCGTTCCGTCAGACAGGCGAATCGGAACGCCCACGTAGGCGCCGATCCCCGAGTAGCGGGTCACGAACAGGTCGGCGACGCGCCGGTCGGCGGACGTGTCGCGGATGACCTGAGGAATCTCCCCCGTCACCATCCGCTGGTCGAGGGTCGCGACGGCCGGCAGCCCGTGCGTGCCGGCGATGTTGAAGGAGGCGGCGTCCCCGGCCACCGCCCGGTAAAGCCGCGACCCGTCTCGGAACTCCGAGACGTACGCGGCATCGAGGGAAAGCTGACGGTGAGCGACCTCGACGATTCGCTCGATCCTCGCCTCGCACGCACTGAACTCGGCGAGCATTCGGTTCACAGTAGGCATTCCTTTGTGGACTCGGGCCGGCGCGCCGACCTGGACGAGCGCACCGTGCGATAGGCAGGTGATCGGCGCCACGAGCGGCGGTTTGACCGGCCTGTCGGTGGATTGAGGGGATGAAGCTGGCCTCCACCGTTTGGGGGAGGGGCGGCACGGCCCGGCTTCGCCGGGCCGAATGGCGGGTAGCCTCGTCACGGCTCGCCGACCGGGGGCCGAACGACTCCATGGCCTCGACCGTTTCGGTCTACATCGCGGATGACCACCCGGTGTTCCGGGAGGGCATGGCCCGCGCCGTTTCTCAGCACCCCGATTTCCGGTTGGTGGGGGAGGCGGGTTGCGGCCGACTGGCGCTCGAGGAGATCCGCGCGCTGCGACCGCAGGTTGCGCTGCTCGACGTCAGCATGCCGGAGCTCGACGGGATCGAGCTGCTGCGCGCGATCGTCCGGGAGAGACTGCCGACGGCGGTGGTGTTGCTGTCCGCCCAGCTTTCGGCGCACGGGATCTTCCGCTCGATGTCCGGCGGCGCGTCCGGGTACGTGACCAAGGAGGCCGAGCGCGACACGATTCTCGAGGCGCTCGCGGCCGCGGCTCGCGGCGAGGTGCACATGCCACCGGACGTCCAAACGGAGCTGGTCGCCGAGCTACGTCGACAGCTGACGAGCGACCGGCCGCGCCTGACTCCGCGGGAGTTGGAGGTCCTTCGCTTGGTCGCCGAGGGGCTCACCGCGCCTCAGATCGCCGGGCGGCTCGTCCTCGGCACCGCGACGGTCAAGAGCCATCTCCAGACCCTGTACGAGAAGCTCGGCGTGTCCGACCGCGCCTCGGCGGTCGCGGTAGCGATGCGGGCGGGCATCCTCGCCTGAGCGAGCTCGAACGGAACTGGACTCGAGGCTCAGGTAGTTGCCGCCGCCGGTGCGGGAGGCCGATCCTGGAGCACCCGCACCCCATCCCGGGGCGCCAGCGTGATCGCGCGGAACTGGACGCGCGCCAGATCGGGTGACGCGGCGCGCAGCGCCGTGCGCTCCAGCACGCGCGCCAGCACGAGGCGCATCTCCATCAGCGCGAACGACGCCCCCAGGCAGCGGCGTGTGCCGCCGCCGAACGGGATCCAGGTGTACGTGTCGGGCGGGTCGTCGACCAGGAAGCGCTCGGGGCGAAACGCGCCGGCGTCGGGATAGAGGTCCTCGCGCCGGTGGATGATGCGGATCGAGGGATTGATCTCCATGCCTTCGGGCACGACGTACTCGCCGAGCGGGAACGGTGCGCCGCGGACGACGCGGCCGACGCCGGGGATCACGGGCCGGATCCGCAGCGACTCCTTGACCACCGCGTCCAGATACTGCTCGTCGCCGCCGAGCGCGCGGGCGTGCACGCCCGGGGCGTGCAGCACCAGATCGAAGCACCAGGCCAGGCCGGTGGCGGTCGTCTCGTGCCCGGCCAGGAGCAGCGTCATGAGCTCGTCGCGCACCTCGGCATCGGACAGGCGCCGGCCCTCCTCATCGGCGGCCAGGAGCAGCGCGGAGAACACGTCGTCCGCCGCCGCGAGCGCGTCGTCGCCCAGCGAGCGCCGGCGGGCGATCTCGGCGTAGACGAGTTCGTCGACCGCCCGCCGGGCCGACGCGAACCGGTCGTTGACCGCCGCCTCCCGGCCGGCCAGCAGCGGCAGCGCGGCGAGGAGCGCCATGCTGCGCGGCCGGGCCAGCGGCTCGACCATCGCCCGCACCCGCCGGCGGAGCTCCTCCTCGGCCGAGCCGGGCTCGTAGCCGAACACCGCCTCCATGATCACCCGCAGCGTCAAGGACTGCATCGAAGGCAGGAGCGCGAACGGCTCGCCTACCGGCCAGGCGTCGATCTCCCGGTCGGCCGAGCGGCGCATCGCCTCGGCGTAGGTGTGCATCCGCCGGCCGTGGAACGGCGGAAGCATCAGCCGGCGGTGGCGCAGGTGCTCTGAGCCGTCGAGCAGCAGCACCGACCGTTCGCCCACCACCGGCCCCAGCATGGCGTTCGCCTCACCGGCGCGGACCTGCTCGCCCGACCCCTGGAACAGCTCCTTGACCAGCGCCGGGTGGAAGATCATCACGAACCCGTTGTCGAACAGGGTGCGGAAGAACACGGCGTCGCCGTAGCGGAGCCGGCAGGCGTTGAGGAAGCGCGGTCCGGCCAGCATGAACCCGGCCGTCTGGACGACTCGGGGCAGCCGCGGTCCGGGGGGCAGCCGAGGCTCCGGTCTGGCCGGCTCGGTCGGCGGTAGGGAGCGCTCCATGGTGGCCATCGTCACCGCGATGGTCGCACACTCACGTCCGCTGCTCGGCCTGCGAGCTGGCCGCCTTCCCGGTCAGGTCCGCCAGGGTCAGCTGGTGGCGGGGAGGGCTGTCCAGTGGCCGCGTGATCGTCACGTTCAGGTCCGCGTCCACGTGCACGAGCTCCCCGGACTCGAGCGCCCGCCAGCCCGGATCCTCGTCCATCCGCTCGCTGGCCACGACCACCGCCGGCCGGGTGGCCAGGTCGCCCGAGCGGACCCGCACCGACCCGCGCGCGCTGGCGTGCTCCAGATGGCGGGTGCCGGTCGGGCCGCCGGCGTCACGCTCGAGCACGTGCAGTTCGTGCACGTCGGGGTAGCGCAGCGCCCACAGCTCGCCGG
Organism: uncultured Solirubrobacterales bacterium; assembly: GCA_963811135.1. Lineage (GTDB taxonomy): Bacteria > Actinomycetota > Thermoleophilia > Solirubrobacterales > Solirubrobacteraceae > Palsa-465. The sequence continues at coordinate 372,201 of CAWEQG010000020.1, forward strand.
CGGTGATCAGCACGACGTTCAGCGCGAACACCGGCAGGTTCTCGGCCACCCAGGCGGTCGCCCGGACGATCGCCGCGCCGATGTCGCCGTCGCGGTCGATCTCGCGCGTGATCAGCGCGAAGAAGCGCTCGGAGTCCGTGTCGCCCTGCACGAGCGCCATCGCGTCGCCGACCTCGCGCTCGAGCGCCTCGAGGTCCTCGATCACGCCGTTGTGGGCGAACAGCCGATCGTGCTGCTCGAACGGGTGGGTGTTCACGGGCTTGATCGCGCCGGTCGAGGCGTAGCGGACGTGCGCCACGAACGTGCGCGACGAGACCTCGCGGGCCTCCTGGGCGAACTGCTGGTCCTCGTAGGCGGCCAGCGGCTGCTTGAAGACTTCCGGATGGCCGCGCCGGTCGAAGACGCCGAGCCCGGTTCCGTCCGGCTCGCGGCGGCTCTGCTCGGCCAGCGAGTCGGGCGCCTCGAGCAGCCAGAACGTGGCGCGAACCGGCTCGCGCCCGCCGCTCATGCCGAACAGACGGCACATGGGCGCGACGTTATCGGCCCCAAAGCTGTCAGGGTAATTTCAAGGTCGTGGCCTAACCTGGTGACAGCAAACGAGAAAGGCTTGTCGTCATGAGGTACCTGCGCACCGTTTCCACCCAGCGTCTGCTGGCCATCCTGGCCGGCCTGATCATCGCCGTCGCCGGCGGCACCGCGATCGCCGTCGCTGCGGCCGGAAGCGGCCCGACCCCGCCCCCCGCGTCGCTCGCGCAGGCTCTCCACCAGGCCGCGTCCGCGCCGGCGGTCACCGGCATCACGGCCCGGATCAAGTTCACCAACAACCTGATCAACTCGACGGACCTCCAGGGACCCAGCGACCCGCTCCTCAGCGGCGCGACCGGCCGCCTGTGGATCGACACCACCGGCCACCGCATGCACCTCGAGCTCCAGGGCCAGAACGGTGACGCCCAGGTGGTGGTGGACAACGGGAGCTTCTCGATCTACGACCCGACCTCGAACACGCTCTACAAGGGCACGCTCCCCAGCTCGCCCGGCACGAGCACTCAGAGCAAGGGGAGCGACACGATCCCGACCGTGGCCCAGATCCAGACCGACCTGAACAAGCTCATGCAGCACGTCAACGTGCTGGGCCCCCTCCCGCGCAACGTGGCGGGGCAGCCGGCCTACAAGGTCAAGCTCTCGCCCAAGCACGACGGCGGCCTGCTCGGCGACGTCCAGCTCGCCTGGGACGCCGCGCACGGGATCCCGCTGGGAATCGCGATCTACGCGCGTGACTCGAGCACGCCGGTGCTCGAGCTCAAGGCGACCCACATCTCCTACGGGCCGGTCAGCCGGAAAGACCTGTCGGTCGCGGCGCCGGCCGGTGCGAAGGTCGTGAAGGTTTCCCCGACCGCGACCGGCGCAGCCACCAGCCACGCTCGCGCGGCCGCCAAGGCCAAGGGCAAGCACGCGGCGAAGAAGCACCAGGCCGACGTCACCGGCCCGGCCGCGGTCCAGGCCCACCTGCGGTTCACGCTGGCGGCGCCGAAGAAGCTGGTCGGCCTCCCGCGCCAGTCGGTCGAGCTGCTTAACTGGGGCGGCCACCCGGCGGCGCTCACCACCTACGGCCAGGGCCTCGGCGGGATCGCCGTCATCGAGCAGACCGAGCAGCAGGGCCAGACTCAGTCGCAATCACAATCGCAGAACGGTCCGGGCGGCCAGCCCGGCCTGAGCCTCCCGACCGTGTCGATCAACGGCCACTCCGGCCAGGAGCTCGCCACCGCACTCGGCACGGTGATCACCGTCACGAGCGGACAGGTGCAGTACACCGTGCTTGGATCGGTGCCGCCGGCCGCGGCCGAGGCCGCGGCAAGGGCGCTCGCTCCCTGAGCATGACCGACGCCTCACCCCCCGCCGCCCCCGCGAGCCCCGGACCTCCCCCGCCGGTTGAGGTCCGGGGCCTCGTTAAGCGCTACGGCGATCTGGCGGCGGTGGCGGGCGTCGATCTGACCGTCAACGCCGGCGACGTGTACGGGTACCTCGGGCCCAACGGCGCCGGCAAGACGACGTCCCTGCGGATGATGCTCGGACTGATCCGGCCCACCGAGGGGACGGTCAGGCTGTTCGGCCGCGATCCGCTGCAGACCGTCCAGGCGCTCGACGGGGTGGCCGGGTTCGTGGAGGCGCCCACGTTCTATCCGTACCTGAGTGGGCGGCGCAACCTCGAGCTGCTGGCCTCCTACGACGGCAATGACGCACGCGTGCGGATCGACGAGGCGCTCGAGACGGTCGAGCTCTCAGACCGGGCCAAGGATCGGGTGGGCGGCTACTCGCACGGAATGCGCCAGCGCCTGGGCATCGCGGCCGCGCTGCTGCGCGATCCGCGGCTGCTCCTGCTCGACGAGCCCGCCACCGGCCTGGATCCCGCCGGCATGCGCGACATGCGGCTGCTGATCCGCCGCCTGGCCGACCAGGGCATCACAGTGATGCTGTCGAGCCACCTGCTGGCCGAGGTCGAGGAGCTGTGCAACCGGGTGGCGATCGTCCGCTCGGGCAAGATCGTCTACGAGGGCGCGATCGCGGATCTCAAGCGGAGCGCGGGCGCGACGTACCGCCTGTCGAGCACCAACGACGAGCGCGCGATGGCCGTGTGCCGGGCCCAACCCGGGGTCGGCGACGTGCGGGTGGTGCACGGACGCATCTCGTTCACCGCGGACGACTCGACCGTGGCCGAGCTGAGTCAGGCGCTGATCGAGGCGGGCGCGCTGATCCAGATGCTGGCGCCCGAGCACGTGACGCTCGAGGATCTGTTCTTCTCGCTGACCGAGGGCGACGGCGCGGCCGACGGTGACGTGCCGGACGGCATCGGCATCGGCATCGGCGGAGGCACGATGAGCACGGCCGACGTCGAGGTCCGGCCGTTCGGCGCGCCCGGCGCCGCGGCTCGCCCGCGCTCGCGGCCCGGCATCGCCACCGTGTACCGCTGGGAGCTGTTCAAGCTCCGCTTCCAGAAGCGGACCTACCTCGGGCTCGGCGCCGCGGCGCTCGTCCCGATCCTGTTCGTGGTCGCGATCCACTTCCGCCACCACCGCGGCGACAACGGCGGCGACTTCGCGTTCGCCTCGTATCTGACCAAGAGCGGGCTGGTCGTGCCGCTGGTCATGCTGCTGTTCGGCGCGGTGTGGCTGTTCCCGCTGATCACCGCGCTGGTGGCCGGTGACATATTCGCCTCCGAGGACCACAACGGCACGCTCAAGACCGTCCTGACCCGCTCGCTCGAGCGCTGGCAGATCTTCGCCGGCAAGGCGCTCGCCGCTTTCACCTATGCGATCGTCGCGATCGCCATCAGCGGGACCGTGGCGGTGGTCGCCGGCTGCATCCAGTCCGGCTTCAACTCGGTCCAGACGCTCACCGGGACGATCGTCTCGGCCCCCAAGGGCCTCGAGCTGGTCTACCTGAGCCTGCTCGTGTACCTGATGCCGATCGCCACCGTGGTGTGCATCGGCCTGCTGCTCTCGACGATCACGCGCAACAGCGCCGCCGCGGTGGTCGGGACGCTGATGATCTCGTTGCTGTTCCAGCTGATCGGCATCCTGCCCGGACTGAGCGCCACCCAGCCGTATCTCCTGAGCACGCAGTTCAACGCCTGGCAGGGTCTGCTCCGCCAGCCGATCGATTGGGCGCCGATCGTGCGCGCCGCCTGGGTCTGCGCGATGTACGGCATCCCCGCGCTCGCGACGGCCTTCCTGGTCTTCCTGCGCCGCGACGTCGCCGGTGGCTGACACGGTCGCCTCGGCCGGTGCCGGGGACCGCGGCCGCGACCGCGTCCTCGTCGTCGACGACGACCCGCCGCTGCGGCGCATGCTCGCTCGGACGCTGAGCGCCGAGGGCTACGACGTCAGCGTCGCCGGCGACGGCGGCGCGGCATTGGCCGAAACCGAACGCAAAGCTCCGGATGTGATCGTCCTCGACGTGGCGATGCCGGGGCTCGACGGCCTGACCGTGGCGCGGCGCCTGCGCAGCAAGGGGCTGCCCACGCCGATCCTGATGCTCACCGCGCGCGACGCCGTGCCCGACCGGGTGGCCGGCCTGGAGGCCGGCGCGGACGACTACCTGGTCAAGCCGTTCGCCGTCCAGGAGCTGATCGCGCGGTTGCGGGCGCTGATCCGGCGCGGCGCCGACCCGGCCGCCGGCGGGCTGCGCTCGTACGGCGACCTCACCTTCGACTCCGCGAGCCGGCGCGTCATCCGCGGCGGCCGGGCGATCGAGCTCACCGGCCGGGAGGCCGACCTGCTCGAACTCCTGTTGCGCGAGACCGGCCGCGTGGTCAGCCGCGACCGGGCCCTTGAGGAGATCTGGGACGACGCGGCCGAGGTGAACGTGGTCGATCGCTACGTCGCCCGCCTGCGACGCAAGTTGGGCTCGCCGCCGCTGATCCGGACGGTCAGGGGAAGCGGCTTCACGCTCAGGGCGTGACGGACCACGGGGCGTGACGGACCGGACTACGCGACCTCGGCGAACAGGAGGGCCTCGAATTGCTCCTCGCTCACCGGACGGCCGATCGCATAGCCCTGAGCGGCGTCGCACCCGAGCTCGCGCAGCAGCTCGAGCTGGGTCTCGGTCTCGACCCCCTCGGCGATCACGTCGAGGCCGAGCGCGTGTCCGAGCTCGACCAGCGCGCCCACCAGCCCAGCCCTCTCGGCATCGACGCCGAGGCCGGCCACGAAGCTCTCGTGGATCTTGATCGCGTCGACGGGCATCCGGGTCAGCCGCGAGAGCGACAGCGCGCCGGCGCCGAAGTCGTCGATGACGACGCGCACCCCGGTGGCCTTGACCTGCTCGAGCGCGCGGATCGCGGCGTCCGGATCCTCGGCCAGCGCCGTCTCGTTGACCTCGAGGTAGAGGGCGGCCGGATCGAGCTCGCCGGCCTGGATCGCATCGCTCAGGAGCGTGGCAAGCTCCGGGTCGCGCAGCTGGCGCATCGAGATGTTCAGCGAGATCGTCATGTCCGGCTTGCGCGCGCGCCAGCGCGAGAGCTGCTCCACCGCCTGCTCGAGCACGAACCGGCCGATCGGGACCGACAGGCCGGCGTCGTCGGCCAACGGCATGAACTCGGCGGCCGTGAGCAGGCCGCGCGTCGGGTGCTGCCAGCGCACGAGCGCCTCCACGCCCGCGACGGCGTCGAGGCCGTGCAGGATCAGATGGGGCTGGTAGTGCACGCGCAGCTCGCCCCGCTCGACCGCCTGCTGGATCGCCGCCTCGAGCTCCATCCGCTCGCTGGCCCGCCGCCGCGAGTCCTCGTCGAACAGCTCGAAGCGCGAGCGCCCGCGATCCTTGGCCCGGTACATGGCGGCATCGGCCTCGCGGATGATCGCCTCGGGCGAGACCGTCGGGTCGCTGACCAGCGCGATGCCCACCGAGACCGTGACCCGCACGCGGGTGCCCTCCACCTCGATCGCGAGGCCGGCCGCCTGGCAGATGCGGTCGGCGATCAGCACTACCTCGCGCTCGGTGCTGATCCCCTCGAACAGGAACGTGAACTCGTCTCCGCCGAACCGCGCCACGGTGTCCATCGGGCGCAGCAGCCCGCTGAGCCGCTCGCCCAGCGTGGCCAGCACGCGATCGCCCGCCGGATGGCCCAGCGAGTCGTTGATCTCCTTGAAGTTGTCGAAGTCGAGGAACAGCACGGCGAGCGGGACGCCGGAGCGGCGGGAGCGCTCGAGGGCGACGCCGAGGCGGTCGAGGAACAGGGCCCGGTTGGGGAGCCCGGTGAGCTGGTCGTGCAGGGCCTGGTGGGCGAGTGCCGCCTCCGCGCGTTTGCGCTCGATCGCGTGGATCAGCGCCCGCCGGAGCCCGAGCGGCCCGAGCTCGGCCTTGATCAGGCAGTCCTGCGCGCCCTCCCTGACCGCGCGCAGGGTCAGCTGCTCGTCGTGCTCGGAGAACAGCAGCACGATCGGCGCCTCGGGCGCCGACATGCGCACGTAGTCGAGCAGCGACATCGCCTCCTCGGCGGCAGTGGTGTCGTCGCCGGGCGGGACCTCGAGCAGCACGCAGCAGCCGGGATGGTCGAGCAGCGCCTCGGCGGCCGCGGCGTCCCAGGTAGCGTGAGTGACCAGATGCACGCTGCTCCACGTCGCGTGGAGCAGCTCGTCGATCAGTCGAGCGGTGCGGTAATCGCCCGACAGCAGCAGGACCCGGGTCGGCCCCGCGTGCACGAATTCATCCAGCAAAGAACCGCTTCTAGCGAGCAATAGCTCCACATCCTTGTTCAAACCTGCCCAAAACCACTCCGGGTCCTTACCCAAGAAACTTGTAAACCAGCCGTTTTTTTCACGGCCCGGGGAGGCGTTGGTCGCGGCAGGCGGGATCGGGGGCGCCCGGCGGTGAGGCTGCGACGGCCCCAGACGCTGAGGGTCAGGCTCGGGCTCGCCGCCGCCGGGTCGATCGTGGCGGCGCTCGCCCTGTTCGGCGTGGCCACCGTGGTGGTCGTTCGGCACGAGCTTCGCTCCTCGCTGGATGACGCCCTGCGCCAGCGGGCCGAGCAGGTGGCCGAGCTGGCCGTCTCGGCTCCCGCCGTGCTGAGCACGCCCGGGGCGCTGGAGAGCCCCGTGTCGGGTCACCAGATCGTGGTCGAGGTGATCGATGCGCGGGGGCGGATCCTGGCTCGGTCGCTAACGCTCGGGGCGCAGCTGCTGCCCCAGGATCGGCTTGCCCGCGCGGCGCGGGTGTCGGGGGCCACCGGGTTCGAGAACGTCGATCTGGGCGGTCGCCTGTTCCGCCTCTACGCGGCGCCGATCGCGCTGACCGGCCCGGCCGGCGGCGGCGCGGTCCTGGTCGCCTCGGACACAACCGACATCGCGCAGACGACCGACCATCTCGGGTTCGTGGTGGTGCTGATCGGCGTCGGCGTGGCCTTGCTGGCAGCGCTGGCCGCCGCCGCGTTGACCCGACGCGGGCTGCGGCCGCTCTCGCGTCTGGCGTCCGCCGCCGGCGAGATCGAGCGGACGGCGGATCCGTCCCGGCGCCTGCCCGAGAGTGGCGTGGCGGACGAGATCGGGCAGCTGACCGGCGTGTTGAACCGGATGCTCGCGTCGCTCGAGGCCGCGCGGGCCGGCGAGCGGCGCTTCCTGGCCGACGCGTCACACGAGCTCCGCACGCCGGTGACCACGCTGCTCGGCAACGCGGAGTTCGCCGCGCGACACGGCGCGGACCCCGAGGTGCTCGAGGAGCTCGTGCGGGACTCCCGTCGGCTGGCGCGGCTGGTCGACGATCTGCTCGTCCTGGAGCGGGCGGGCGCGCCGAGCGCTTCCCCGGAGGGTGGTGCGGTCGATCTGGCGGGGGTGGTTGGCGAGGTCGTCGCGACGCACGACGGCCGCGTCGTCGCTTCGGCGGACGCCGGCCCGGTGCTCGTCCGGGGCGATGCCAGCGAGCTCGCGCGGGCGCTCGAGAACCTGGTCGAGAACGCGCTCGTGCACGGACCCCACGGGGGAGCGGTCACCGTCTCGCTCGTGCGCCACGACGAACGCGTTCGGGTGACCGTGCAGGACGAGGGTCCCGGGCCGGATCCCGCCGATGCCGAGCGCCTGTTCGAGCGGTTCTGGCGCGGACCCGGCGCGTCCGGACGGCCGGGATCGGGCCTCGGGCTATCGATCGTGGCGGCGATCGTGCGGCGCCACGGGGGTACCGTAGAGGTGGACGGATCAGCTTTCACGGTTGATTTGCCCGCGCTCGACCCGCAGCATTCGTTGCAGCAGGATGAAAACCGCGAGAGCTAACGGAAACGGATTCTCATATTGCTCTTACTGAGCGCTGACAGTCTCCCCGGATAGTGGACTCCAAGATGGGCAACCAGCATCGGAACACGGGTTCTCCCGATCGCTCGCGCGCGGTCCTGATGCGCGACGCGGCACTCGCCCGGGTCGGCCGGACGCGCCGGTGGGTGATCGCCGGCGCCGCGGCGCTCACCGCAGGGATCGCGGCGCTCGTGTCCGCGGTCGCGCCCGGCCGCTCGCTCGCGTCGAAGACGACCTCGGGATCCACGGCCTCCTCGGAGACGGCGAGTGCCAGCGGCGCGAGGGTCGCGAGCAGCAGCGGCAGCAGCCGGTCCTCGATCCCGGCGATGCCGCCGCCGGCCAGCGCCGGCGACCTCGGCCTGCAATCGCCCGACTCCGCGCCGTCGCCGGATAACCAGTCGCAGCCGCAGAGCGCTCCGTCGCAGCCGCAGAGCGCTCCGTCGCAGCCGCAGTCCCAGCCGGCGCCCCAGCCTCAGCCGGTTCCGGCCCCGGCGCCTCCATCCTCCGGAGTCGTCTCCGGGGGGTCCTAGGCCCCTTACCGGCTCGCCGGCCATGTCCTCCGACAGCCCGGACCTGACTCGCTTCGACGCGTTTGGCACTGTCGCGCTCGTCGCCCTGACCGAGCCGGCGCGGCGCGACGCTGCGGTGGCGGCCGTCACCCGCGTGGTCGACGCGTTCGACAGCGCCTGCTCGCGGTTTCGCCCCGACTCCGAACTGACGGCGGTCAACGCCGCGGCCGGGTCGGCCGTTTCGGCCGGCCCGATCCTGCTCGAGGCGGTCACCGCAGCGCTGCGGGCCGCGCGGCTGACCGGCGGCGACGTCGACCCGACCGTGGGTCGGGCGCTGATCGCGCTCGGCTATGACCGGGACTTCGACGAGGTCTCCGGCGGGGGTGTCCTGCCGGCGCGGCCGCTCGCCACGGTGCCGGGGTGGCGGACGGTGCAGGTCGATCCTGACGCCGGCACGATCCGCCTGGCCCGCGGCGTCATGCTCGACCTCGGCGCCACCGCCAAGGCGCTGGCCGCCGACCATGCGGCCCGCGACGCGTTCGCGGCGGCGGGCTGTGGCGTACTGGTGTCGTTCGGCGGCGACCTGGCCATCGCCGGTGAGGCGCCGGCGGCGGGGTGGCGCGTGCGCGTGACCGACGATCACCGGGCCGGCGTGACCGCGCCCGGGCAGTGGATCTCGCTGCGCTCGGGCGGCCTCGCCACGTCGAGCGTGGCCGTCCGGCGGTGGCGGACCGACGCGGGGGACGCCCACCACCTGGTCGATCCTTCGACCGGCGCCTCGGTCGACAGCGCGTGGCGCACGGTCAGCGTGACCGCCGCGTCGTGCCTGGACGCCAACATCGCGAGTACCGCCGCCATCGTCCGCGGCGAGCCGGCGCTCGCCTGGCTCTCCTCGCTCGGCCTTCCGGGCCGGCTGGTGCGCGTGGACGGCACGGTCTGCCACGTGGCCGGCTGGCCCTCGTCGGGCGACGACCTCCCTTTTGCTCCGGTTCCGGCTGAGCGGGCGAGCGTATGAACCTCCCGGTGGCCGCCGCATTGAGCCCGAGCGCGTACTGGTATCTCGCGCGCGGGACCGGCGCGGTGGCGCTCGTGCTCCTGACCGCGAGCGTGGTGCTCGGGATCGTCGGCTCGGTGCGCTTCACGGCACCAAGGTGGCCGCGGTTTGCCATCGACGCCGTCCACCGCGACGTCTCGCTGCTCGTGCTGGTTGTGCTCGCCATCCACATCGTGACCAGCGTCCTCGACGGGTTCGCGCCGATTCGCCTGTTCGACGGGGTGATCCCGTTCGTGACGCCGTACCGGCCGCTGTGGATGGGCCTCGGCACGCTTTCGTTCGACCTGCTGCTGGCCATCGCGATCACCAGCATCGTGCGCCGGCGACTCGGGTATCGCGCGTGGCGCACGATCCATTGGCTCGCCTACGCCAGCTGGCCGGTCGCCGTGCTGCACGGGCTGGGCACCGGCACCGACGTCAAGCAGTGGTGGATGCTCGGCCTGACCGCGGCATGCATCGTGGCCGTGCTGGTCGCCGTGTGGACCCGCATCGCGAGCGTCTCCTCCGACCACGCCGGGCTGCGCGCGCCGGCGACCGCGCTCGCGGTGGTAACGCCGATCGGGCTGGCCATCTTCACGCTGGCGGGTCCGCTCCAGCAGGGCTGGGCGCGGAAGGCGGGGACGCCCAAGTCATTGCTGGGCCACCCGGCGGCGGCGGCCGCGGCGTCGCCCGCGCCGGCGCGGCACTCCGGCTCGCGTTCCGGGTCGGGTTCCGGGTCCGGGTCGTCGGGATCGGCTCCGCTGAGCGGCCCGTTCAACGCGAGCCTGGTCGGGACCGTCAGCGAGAGCCAGGCCCCGGGCGGCGCGATCGTCAACCTCGAGATGCGCGTGAACGGGCGCGTGCACGGCCGGCTGCGGGTCAGGCTCGGCGGGGTGCCGATCGGCGGCGGCGGTCTCTCGATGACCGGCAGCCAGGTCGACCTGGCCGTTGCCGGCCAGCCCTCGGCGCTCCAGGGGCGCATCGTCTCGCTTCAGGGCGAGCAGTTCGACGCCCGGGTGCGCGGCGGCGGGACGTCTGTGGATCTCCACGCCCAGCTTCAGATCAACACGGCCAACAACACGGTGACCGGCACGCTGTCGGGCTCGCCGGGCGGGGCATGAGCGCGCACGACAGCGGCCACCAGGGTCTCCCGCGCGTACTCGCCGGGCTCGAGCCCGGCGGGGGCGCGATGACGCTGGCCGCCCACAGCCGGATCCACGGCCCGCTGCCGGACATCCCGCCCCACCAGCTGATCGAGGAGGTCGAGCGCAGCGGCCTGCGCGGCCGGGGCGGCGCCGACTTCCCGACCGCGCGCAAGCTGCGGGCGGTGGCCGGCCGCCGGCGCATCGGGCCGGTTGTCGTCAACGGCTCGGAGACCGAGCCGGCCAGCGCGAAGGATCGCCTGCTGCTCGGCCGGCTGCCCCATCTCGTGCTCGACGGCGCCGTGCTCGCCGCCGGCGCGGTCGGCGCCTCGGAGGTGATCGTCAAGGTGGGCTCCGGGGCGGTCGATGCCGTCCACGCATTGGACGGCGCGATCGCGGTGCGCTCGGGCGATCCGGTCCGGATCTCCGTGGTGGCAGGCCCGGAGGGCTACGTGACCGGCGAGGAGAGCGCGGTCGTTCACTACCTGAACTCCGAGGTCGCCAAGCCCACCTTCATTCCGCCGCGGCCGTTCGAGCGCGGCGTGCGGGGACGCCCGACGCTGATCCAGAACCCCGAGACGCTGGCCCAGCTCGCGCTGGTGGCCCGGTTCGGGTCGCGCTGGTACCGCGAGCTCGGGACGGTCGCCGATCCCGGCTCGGCCCTGGTCACGATCACGGGCGCGGTGCGAGCCCCCGGCGTGTACGAGCTGGCCTTCGGGACGTCGATGAGCGACCTGCTGGCCGCCGCCGGCGGACCGTCGGAGCCGCTTCAGGCGCTGCTCGTCGGCGGGTACTTCGGTACCTGGATGGACGCCCATGAGGCGTGGCACCTGCGGCTGGCCCGCGAGGACCTGCGCTCGGTCGGCTGCTCGCTCGGCTCGGGCGTGCTGATCGCGCTCGGCGAGAGTGCCTGCGGGCTGCACGAGAGCGCGCGGGTGGTCTCCTATCTCGCCGACCAGTCGGCGGGGCAGTGCGGACCGTGCCTGTACGGACTGCGCGCGATCGCCGACGCGGTCGGGGCGCTGGCGAGCGGGGTCGCGCATCCGCACGAGCGTGAGCGCGTCCTGCGCTGGGCGTCCGAGATCCGCGGGCGCGGCGCCTGTCACCACCCGGACGGCGCCGTGCGCTTCGTGGAGAGCGCGCTGCGCGTCTTCGCCGCCGACATCGAATCGCACCGGCGCGGCCGTTGCGGCGCGCGGCCGGCCGGGTTGCCGCTCGGCGACGCGGTCGTGTCGCCGCCGGTCACGCGCGCACCCGAGCTTGCCGGCGGGCGTTCTTCGCGGAGGCTCCTCTCATGAGCGCGACGCGAGCCGTGACGCTGCGCATCAACCCGATCGCCTGCGAGGCGCACGGCATGTGCGCGGAGCTTCTGCCCGAGCTGATCCGCCTCGACGACTGGGGCTACCCGATCATCGACGAGTCCGAGGTGCCGCCCGATCTGCTCGGTCTGGCCTGGCGGGCGGTCGACGCCTGCCCGACGCTGGCCGTGATCATCGACGAGGATTAGTTCTCGCCGCGCGGCGCGCCGGGCTCGCTCGGCGCACCCGTACCGCCCAGATCGAGCTGCCACCAGCCGACGTCGTGCCAGGCCCCGAGCTTCCAGCCGATCCTTCGGTAGACGCCCACCGGCCGGAATCCGAGCGACTCGTGCAGCCCGACGCTCGCCGCGTTGGGCAGAGTGATGCCGGCGCAGGCGATCCGGAAGCCCTGCTCCCGGAGGAGTCCGAACAGGGTCTCGTAGAGCGCGCGGCCGGTTCCGCGTCGGTGGCGCTCCGGGGTCACGTACACGGTCACGTCGGTTGCCCAGCGGTAGCACGCGCGCTCGCGGTGGCGCGTGGCGTACGCGAAGCCGATGACGTCGCTCGCGTGCTCCGCGATCAGCCAGGGGTGCGTCTTCGTGGTTTGCTCGATGCGGGCCGCTAGCTCTTGCGCCGTCGGGACGCGCTCCTCGAGCGAGATGACCGTGTCCTGCACGTACGGCGCGTAGATCGCCGCGCACGCGGCGGCGTCCGCCTCGGCGTTCGCATCACGGATGAGCACGCCCTTGGAATCTAGCCCGCGGTCAGGCGGCGAGTCTTGGGCCATGCGGCCGGTCTCCGCCCCCGAGCGGCGTCGGCGGGAAGGACCACGTACCTCGACGGAAATGTAGTCTCGGGCGGATGACCATGCTGAACCTCTCAGACGAGCAGCGCGCGTTCGTCGAGGCGATCCGCGACTTCGCCCGGCGCGAGTGCGGGACGCGCGAGCAGCGGGACGCGCTGACCGACGGCGGCGACGATCCCCACAACGCCTCGATCTACGCACAGATCGCATCGCTCGGATGGCTGGGCGTGGCGATCCCGGAGGCGTACGGCGGATCGGGTGGCGGCGCGGTCGACCTGTGCCTGCTCTGCGAGGAGTTCGCGCGCGGGCTGATCCCGATGGGCTTCTTCCCGGTGACCATGATGGCCGCCCGTCCGGTCGAGCTGTTCGGCTCAGACGAGCTGAAGGAGGAGATCCTCGGCGGGATCGTCGCCGGCCGGACCGGCGCGATCGCCATGTCCGAGCCCGAGGCCGGCTCGGACGTGGGCAACCTGTCCTGCCGCGCCGAGCGGTCCGATGGAGCGTTCGTGATCAACGGCCAGAAGACGTGGATCACCGGCGCGCACGTGGCCGAGCAGATCGTGGTCGTCGTGCGCACGACCCGGGATCAGGACAAGCACCACGGCCTCACGATGATCTCCGTGCCGAGCGGTGTGGAGGGTCTCGAGGTCCGCGGGATCGGGACGATGGGCGGGCGCGAGGTCAACGACATGTACTTCACCGACTGCCAGGTTCCGGCCGAGCGCGTGGTCGGGCAGGTCGACCAGGCCTGGATGCAGCTGATGGCCGGCCTCAACAACGAGCGGCTGATCATCGCCGCCCAGTCGCTCGGCATGGCCGAGCGCGCGTTCGACGACGTCCTGTCATACGTCAAGGAGCGCCGTCAGTTCGGGCGGCCGATCGGAAGCTTCCAGACGATCAAGCACCGCCTGGCCGATCTCGCCTGCGAGCTCGAGGCGACCCGCGAGCTCGTCTACGGCGTCGCCTCCACGGTCGACGCCAATCCCGGCAAGATGTTCCCGCGCGAGGCCTCGATGGCCAAGCTCAAGGCGACCGAGCTGGCCAAGCGCACCGCGCTCGAGGGCATGCAGATGATGGGCGGCTACGGCTACGCCACCGAGTACGACATGGAGGGGCACGTCCGCCATACCCTCGTGACCACGATCTACGGTGGCGCCTCGGAGATCCAGCGCGAGATCATCGCGCGGTCGCTGGGCCTGTGAGAACACGTCCCGCTGCCTCGTCCGCTCGGGAGGTGATGATCGAGATATTCGACCGCGCTCTCCTGGAGCCGGTGCGGTTCAGCGCGCCGTCGGGAGAGTTCGTGGTCGGCGGCTCTGCTGAGTGCGAGGGGTGCACCTACGTGGTTCGTGTCCTGGCGCCGGGTTTCTTCACCGATGTCGTGTGCTTCGGAAATCTCGGGCTGGGCGAGGCGTACATGCGAGGCGACTTCGTGATGGAGTCGGGCAGTCTCGAAGACTTCCTCACGTTGCTGTTGCGCAGCCGCCTGGACGAGACGGTGGGCCGGACGTCGCGGCTGGCCTTGAAAGCCGGCGCGATCAGGCTTCAGAACGTCCTTCGCGGCCGTCGTGGCGCGGTCCAGCACCACTACGACGCCGGCACTGATCTGTTCGAGGCCTTCCTCGATCCCACGATGACCTACACGTGCGGGTATGCCCGGTCGGGCGATGACAGCGTGGAGACGCTGCAACGCAACAAGCTCGAGCGCGTCTGCCAGAAGTTGCGCCTCCAGGCGGGTGAACGAATGCTCGACCTGGGGTGCGGGTTTGGCGGGCTGCTCATCTTCGCCGCGGAGCACTACGGCACCAGTGGCGTCGGGGTGACACTCAGCCGCGAACAATGTGAGTGGGCGAACGCGGAGATACGCCGACGTGGCCTCAGCGACCGGGTCGAGGTGCTCCTGATGGACTACCGGGCGGCGAGCGGTTCCTACGACAAGGTCGTCTCGGTTGGACTGCTCGAACATCTCTCGCCATCCGAATACGGCACTTTCTTCCGCAAGGTGGCGGCGACGTTGAAGCCGAGCAGCCTCGGGCTCGTGCACGCCATCGGGACGAGCAAGCCCGGGAGCCGGCACGACCCTTTCATTCAGAAGTACGTGTTCCCGAACTCACACCAGGTTCGATTGCCGGCACTCATCACGGCGATGCAGAAGGCGGGCTTTGCCGTGCTCGACGTCGAGAACCTCGTGCGTCACTACGCCCTCACCGCTCACGGCTGGCTCGAACGGTTTCGGGCCAATCGTCATCGGCTCGACGCTCGCCGGTATGACGAGACGTTCTGTCGCATGTGGGAGTACTGGCTGGCGGGCGGTGTGGCAGCCGCCCGCGCTTCCGACGCGGCCCTATATCAGGTGCTGTTTCACAACGACCGGGCCGCGCCGATACCGCTCGTCCGCGTGTAGCTGGTGCGGGCCTGCGCGAAGGTGACGAGGCGTCCCTGCTCGACGTCATAGAGGCTCAACCGGACCGCTTTGAGTCCGTCGAGCAGCGAAACGGTTGGAACCCGGCGAAGGAACTCGCTCTGCTCGTTGGCGCGGGAAAGGTTGTAGTTGGGAATCCGGGGATTCAGGTGGTGAACGTGGTGCAGGCCGATGTTGAGGCTGAAGAACTGAAGCACCCGGGGGAGCTTGAAGTGAGAGCTGCCGGCAAGCGCGGCGGTCTCCCAGTCCCAGTCGGGCGGGCTCAGCCAGAGCGCGTCCTCGAACCGGTGCTGGACCCAGATCAGCCACACGCCGAAGCCGGATGCCAACCAGAACGTCGGGAGCCCCACGAGAAGCAACTCACGCCAACCCACCAGCCAACCCAGGCCGGCCAGGATGGCCGCCAGCACCAGGTCCGTCGACAGCTTGCTCCAGCGCAGGCGCGGCGGGTCGGAAGCCAGCACGATCCGAGGCTTGAGAACGTTGGCCCAGAGGGCGCCGATGCTGAACACGACCAGTGGTTGGCGGCGCACGTAGTAGGCGAGACGCCCGCGCCGGGACCGGGCGCGGAACTCCTCGACGGTGATGATCTCGACGTCGCCGGTGCCGTCGGCGGAGAGGTCGCCGCCGGCGCCGTGGTGGCGAATGTGATCGTGTCGCCAGCAGGCGAAGGTCTGCAGCGAGATCAGGCCGGTGAACACCCCGAGCCACTGGTTGGCTCGGCGCGAGGGCAAGAACGACCCGTGCGCGCAGTCGTGCATGACGAGAAACGTGCGCGTCAGGAACCCGGCGGTCGGCACGGCGAGGGCCAGCGCCGCGAGGTATGACGTGTCCACGAGCAGCAGCATTGCCGCGGTCAGGGCCAGGTACGGCACGACCGAGGTGAACACGTCGAGGAGCGCCCGGCTGGTGTCGGCCTGCGCGTACTCGGCCACCGCGGACTGCGATGCTCTCACGAGGATGGACCGGCTCCCAGGTCGATCGCGCTCGAGCCGGCTTCGCCGGCGGCCGCGCCTATCGCGAGCGCCTGGCGGCGGCGAACGACGGCTTCCTCCGCCGCGACCGGCGCGATGGCCAGCAGCATCGCCGCGACCATTGCCGGCCTGAGGGGGAGGACGCCCCAGAGTCCAAGCAGGCCGATGACCGGTCCACCGGCCATGATCGGCATCAGGCTGGCGCGCTGTCGGGGATACGGGAAGTTTCCGACCAGCAGCGTTGCCAGCAGCAGGGTCAACAGGCCGGTGATGGCCGGGGAGGCACCGAAGCCGACGACGGCGATCGTCGCGCTGCCGGCGGGCGCGGATGGCATGCCCTGGAAGCCGTCGCCGAGCGCCTCCGCCGTGGTCAGCCAGGAGCGGACGAGACGCAGGATCATCGCCACGAAGTAGATGCCGCCGGCCCCGATCAACACGGCGAAGCCGAGGCCTCCATCGCTCCCGCCCGACGCCGCGACCACCGCCGCTGGGAGGAGGCCGAACGTGACCGCGTCGCAGATGGCGTCCAGCGGCTCACCCATGCCACTCGAGCCGAACCGGCGCGCGACGGGCCCATCGAACAGGTCAAGCAGGGCCCCGACCGCGACGAACAAGGCGATCACCCGCAGCTCGGCGATCGTCACGCCGGTCCCGCGCGGGTGCCCGCGCCAGCGGGCCGCGAGGAGGACCAGCCCTCCGAACCCGCACAGCCCGTGGGCGATCGTCATCCAATCGGCAAGGCTTGGGTGTATGGACGGCCTGGCACGCAACTCGCCCCCAGACGAGATCGACGCGCGCCGGCGATTGCCCGGTACCGGCATATCGGCTGCGTAACCTACCGGTAGGGTGCGCCGCAAGCTACGTGAGAACGCCCGCCTCCGCTCCGCTCGTCCGCCGCCGGACCATTGCGCCGCGCACGGTGCTGCTCGTCGCGATGCTCGGAGTGTTCATGGCGTTCCTGGACAACACGATCGTGACGATCGCGTTTCCCAACCTGCAGCGGTCGTTCCCCGACTCGTCGCTCAGCACGCTCTCTTGGGTATTCAACGTCTACAACATCGCGCTCGCGGCGCTGCTCGTGCCGGCCGGGATGCTCGCCGACGCGGTCGGGCGCCGGCGGATGTTCGTCGCCGGAATCGTGGTGTTCACGGCCGCGTCGGCGATCTGCGCGGCGGCACAGTCGGTTGAGGTCCTGATCGCGGCGCGAGCGCTGCAGGGCAGCGGCGCGGCGATCATCGTGCCGAGCTCGCTCGGGCTCGTCCTCCATGCCTATCCGGAGGACAAGCGCGCGCAAGCGGTTGCGATGTGGACCGCCGCCGGCGCGCTCGCCGCGGGTATCGGACCGTCGATCGGCGGGCTGCTCGTGGTGGCAGCCGATTGGCGCCTGGTGTTTCTCATCAACCTCCCACTCGGCCTGGGCGCCTGGTTGCTCGCGCGTCGCAAGCTGGTCGAGAGCCGGGCGCCCGGCGAGCGCGTGCTCCCCGACCTGCGAGGCGCGCTGCTCCTGGCGCTCTCGATCGGCCTGCTCGTGCTCGCGATCGTGCAGGCCCAGAGCTGGCATTGGGCGAACGCCCGGACGATCGCGGCGCTCGTCGGCGCGGTGGCGGCCGGTGCGTGGCTGCTGCGGCGCTCCGTCGGCCACCCGGCTCCGATCCTCGACTTCGAGCTGATCGGCGCGCCCGGGTTCGCGGTCGTCGGCGTGCTCACCGTCCTGGGCGCCGCCGGTTTCTACGGGCTGGCGCTGTTGAACATCTTCTACCTGATCGACGTCTGGCGCTACTCGCCGCTCACCGCGGGACTGGCCGGTACCCCTGCGCCCTTCCTCGCCGCCGGGGTGGCGGCGCTGGCGGGATGGCTGGTCGGAAGGCGCTCCGCCAAGCCGCTGATCGTGCTGGGCGCGGCGGTCTGGGCGCTCGGCCCGCTGATCCTGATCGAGCGCTTCTCCACCGGCCCGCGCTACGTGCTCGGCTACCTGCCCGCGGCGCTGGTCCTCGCCATCGGCATCGGCATCGCGTTTCCGCTGGTGAGCAACATCGCCGCCACGCTCGCCCCCCGGGGGCGATACGCGGGCGCGACCGCGATGAACTCGTCTCTGCGCCAGGTGGGCGCCGCACTCGGAGTGGCCGTGATCGTGGCCCTCGTCGGGCACCCGCAGCCGTCGCAGGTCCACGATGCCTTCCTGCGCGGATGGCTGTTCGCGTCGGTCTGCTTCGGTCTCGTCGCCCTCGGGGCGCTGGCCTTGCGACTGGCGGATGCGGCACCGAACACGGCAGCCTTCATAGAGGGGGTCCGGGGCATCGTCGCCGCACCACCGTCGGCCCCGGCCGCGGCGAAGGACAACCAGCGTTCGCAGTCGGTGCTCGTCTCGCTGCGGGTCAGGCCGCCGGTACTCGGTCAGTCGACGCAGGACTTCATCGAGGCCGTCCCCCTGTTTTCCGGCCTGTCCGCGGCGGAGACCGCCGCGCTGGCCAGGCAGGCCACGACTGTCACGGTGCCCGCCGGCGCGTGGCTCTTTCACGGAGGGGACATCGCCGACGCGATGTACGTCGTGCGCTCCGGCCGCATCCAGATGGTCGATGAGCGACGAGACGGCCGCCATGAAGTGATTCGCGAGCTCCGCCCGGGAGCCGTGCTGGGCGAGCTCGCGCTCGTCCGACGGTCTCGCCGGACGGCTGGAGCGAAAGTGCGCCGCGACGCGGCGCTGCTGCGAATCGACCAGCAAGCGTTCGAGGAGATCCTGCGCTCGAGCGCCCACGTCTCCCGCGTGCTCCTCACGACGCTCGCCGAACGGCTGACAAACGGCTCGCGGCCGCAACCCGCTCGCCCCAAGCCACCGGCGACGATCGCGGTGGTGAGCCTGGACCCCGAGGCGGCGGGATTTGCCATCGAGCCGCTCCTCGAGCAGGAGCTGCGAAAGCTGGCGAGGATCATCCGGCCGCCGCGATCGGCAGCGACGCGTCCCGAAACGGATCCCGGTCTTGCCCTGGCCGAGCTCCTGGATCGCGTCGAGCCCCTCTATGACCATGTGCTGCTCACCCCCGAGGCGGCGGATCCGTCCGGCGAATGGACGCAGGCGTGCATGCGACAGGCCGACCGCCTCGTCCTGCTCGTCGCCAGGCCACCCGAGGAAAGCCGCCTGCGCGAATGGGCCATCCCGAGCGGCTGCGACGTGGTGCTGCTCGGCGGTGCCAGCGATGCCGCCACAGAGCGTCTTCTCTCGGCGCTCGAACCCCGGGCGAGCCACCGCGTTCGATCGGGCACCCGCGCGGACGACGTCGCTCGTCTGGCTCGCCGCCTGACCGGCCAATCGGTTGGCCTGTCGCTGTCCGGCGGTGGCGCACGATCGTTCGCTCAGATCGGGGTCATCGAGGAGCTCGCGAGCGCCGGGATCACCATCGACCGGGTCAGCGGAACGAGCATGGGGGCGTTCATCGGTGCGCTTGTCGCGCAGGGCATCGACCCGGGGGAACTCGACGCAGTCTGCTACGAGGAGTGGGTCCGGCGAAATCCCGTCAACGACTACCACCTGTCCAGGAAGTCATTGATCCGCGGCGCGCGGGCCCGAGCGATGCTCGAACGTGTCCTCCCAGGCTGCATCGAGGACCTGAAGCTCGGATACTTCTGCGTCACGGTTGACCTGATCGCGGCCAAGCCGGTCTATCACCGACACGGCCCGTTGGCCGAGGCCGTGGGGGCGAGCATGATCCTGCCGGGATTCGCTCCGCCGCTGCCCTCGCGAGGTCGGCTTCTGGTCGACGGCGGCCTGATGGACAACCTCCCGACCGAGATGATGGCCTCGGAGGGGGATGGGCCGATCGTCGCGGTCGACTGCACCGACCCGTCGGTTCGGCGCCTGCCGGAAGGCGTCGACCCCGAGGTTCCCACGCTCGCGGAGACTCTGTTCAAGACCATGCTGCTCAGCGAATCGGACAGCGACAGGCGGCGCTCGTTCGCCGACGTGCTGATCCGGCCGGACTGCTCGGACATTGGCACGATCGAGTTCCACATGCTCGATGCCGCCCGGGACAGGGGGCGGCGGGCCGCCGCGACCGCGCTCGCAGCGGCGCCGGGCTTCGCCCAGTTGATGAGCCCCGCCTGAGAGCTATGAGCCGGCGGAGCCGTCGCCCGGGCCGCTCCAGGCGCCCGAGCCGTCTGGGCCGGATGAGTCGGTGCCATCCGGCCCGGTCGAGCCGGCGCTGGTCGACCCGTCGGTGGTGGTCGGGGCCGGCGTGGCGGTGACGGTCAGCGCAAGCGCGACCGTGGTCGTCCCGCTCTGGATGTAGGTGACCTGCACCGTGTCACCGGGCTCGACGTTGTCGAGCAGCTGCGGGGCCCCGCCGGTCGCGAGCGTGAGGCTGCTTCCGTCGGCCGTCTGGAGCGTCAGCGAGCTGCCGTCGTCGGCTACCGACTCAACCGTGCCGGTGGCGGTGACGGCGCCGGGATAGTCGAGGGTCGTCGCGAACATGCTGCCCGAGCGCGTCTGCTCGTAGTCGACCCGCACCTTGACGCCGACCTGCAGGCCGGCCGCGCCGCTCGGCAGCGCGCCGAGCTCGAAGCTGTCGATGTGGCCGGCGGTGGTGCTCCCCTTCAGGACCCAGGGGAAGAAGTGATACGGCTTGTAGCCTCGGCCCGAGGCATCGGGCGCGCCGTCGTCGAGCCAGCCTGCGCCGCCATGGGGGTTGCCACCGCCGCCGCCGTCCGAGGTGCCGAAGAAGCGGCCGTCGATGTTCATGAAGATGTGCACGCCGGGGTGGTCGTAGAGGGTCACCTCGACCGGGCCGGTGCCGGCGCCGCGGGTGATCAGGTGGTCGTGCAGCAGCTCGGCGATGATCCCGGCGTCATTGGGGACACCGCCGCCGGCCGGCCAGAGGCCCGAGCCCGCGAGCACCGCCGCAACCGACCCCGAGCAGTCGTAGCCGATCCGCTTGCCGTTGTAACCGGGACCCTTGATGCCGATGCTGGCGATCCCGGCCTGGGCGTGGCCGCCGCCGTACACGTACGGATAGTCCTGGCCGGTGACGTGGGCCGCGGCCGCGGTCAGCGCATTGACGACTCCGGTACGCCGTCCCGCGGTCTGGATCGTGAACGACGAGCCGCTCAGCGCGGTGATCGTCCCGGTGACCGACCCGTGCGCCACCGCCCGGATGGAGGGCGTGGATGCGGCGTGGGCCGAGGCCGCCGGGGCAACGGAGGGCAGGAGGAGCGCGCAGGCGAGCACGCAGCAGCTGGCGAGATTTCGTTTCACGATGAGTCGAGTCGGGGCGCAGCGGTCGTGCCCTCCCAGCCCTATCGGCAGGCCATCCGGCGATCCCGAGGTCTGGATTCCGACAACTCACGTCGGTGGCGTTATCGGTCCTGGGCGCGGGAGCCCGTCGCCTCGGCCACGAACGCGCGCGCCAGCGCGGAGTCCTCGCCGGGGCGCGTGATCGCGACCAGCTCTGACCGGGGCGCGCCGCTCACCGGCCGGTAGGCGACGCCGTCGAGGGCCAGCCGCTGAACCGACGCGGGGACGAGCGACACCCCCGTGCCGGCCGCGACCAGCCCGATGATCGTGAGCATCTCGGGGGCGTACTGGATCACCCGCGGCGCCGCCCCCGCGCCGGCCAGCGAATCCATCAGGAGGTCGTGGAAGCCGGGGGCCTGCTCGCGCGGGAACAGCACGAGCGGCTCGGTCGCCAGCCGGCGGAGAGGCACCCGGCTGAGGCTGGCCAGCGGGTGACCCTCGGGCACCGCCGCCACCGTGCGCTCGCGGAGCACCGTCTCGACGCGCAACTCGCCGTCGTCCTCGATCGGCGGCCGGACCAGGCCGACGTCGGCCACACCGGCGCGCACCGCGCGCAACTGGTCGAGCGTGGCGCGCTCGTGCAGCTCGAGCTCGACGCCCGGACGCGAGCGGCGAAAGCGCTCGACCGCGCCCGGCACGATCGAGAACAGGGCGGATCCGACGAAGTTGACGCGCAGCCGGCCGGTCTGGCCCGCGTCGATCCGCCGCGCGGTGGCGACGGCGCCCTCGAGCTCACCGAGCAGCGCCCGGGCGTCGCGCAGGAAAGCCGCTCCGGCCGCGGTGAGCTCCACCCGGCGGCGCGTTCGCACCAGCAGGGCAAACCCGAGCTCATCCTCCAGCGCCCGGATCTGCTGGCTCAAGGGCGGCTGGGAGATGTGCAGGCGTTCGGCCGCGCGGCGGAAGTGCAGCTCCTCCGCTACGGCGACGAAGTAACGCAATTGACGAAGCTCCACGAAACTGATTCGATCGACGACTCAATCGAGCTTAAGAAGATATTGGACACGATCACAGGCGGCGGCGTAGGTTTGCCCGCGAAGTGTCCTTCCTGCTCACCTGCCCGAACTGCGGGACGCGTGAGGTGACCGACTTCGGCTACGGCGGAGAGATCTCCTCGCGGCCGACCGAGCGCCCGAGCCTGCGCGAGCTGGGCGAGTACAACTACTTCCGCCGCAACCGCGCCGGCGTGCAGCGCGAATGGTGGTTCCACCGCTCGGGCTGCCGCGCCTGGTTCATCGCCGAACGCGACACGACGACGAACGAGGTGCTCCTGACCGAGCTGCCCGATTCCACCGGCGGGGGCGGCGCCGCATGAGCCGTCTGCCCGTGCAGCCGGGCGAGCGGATCAACCGCGCGAACCTGGTCCGCTTCACGTTCGACGGCAAGTCGGTCGAGGCCTACGAGGGCGACACGATCGCCTCGGCGCTGTACGCGGCGGGCCGGCGCACGTTCTCGCGCAGCTTCAAGTACCACCGCCGGCGCGGCCTGCTCTGCTGCGCCGGCCAGTGCCCGAACTGCATCGTGGCCGTCGACGGCGCGCCGGGCGTGCGGGCCTGCGTGGAGCCGGTGACCGAAGGCATGCGCGTCGAGCACCTCAACGCGCAGCCCGGCCTGGAGCTCGACGTGATGCGCGCCACCGACCTCCTCGGGAGCAAGCTGACGCCCCCCGGCTTCTACTACAAGACGTTCATCCGGCCCCGCCGGCTCTGGCCGCTCTACGAGAAGGTGCTCCGCCACGCGGCCGGCCTCGGCGTTCTACGCCGCGAGCAGCCCGAGCGCGAGTGGCGGACCGAGTACCGGCGCCGGCACGCCGACGTGCTCGTGGTCGGCGGCGGGGTGGCCGGCGTGGCCGCCGCGCGGGCGGCAGCCGACGCCGGCGCGGACGCCGTGATCGTCGACGAAGGGCTGCTGGAGCCGGTGGACGGCGTCGAGACGCTCAGCCGCGCCACCGCCCTCGGCTACTTCGACGGCATGGTGCCCGTGTGGCAGGGCGACACGCTGCACCAGATACGCGCGCGGGCGCACGTGTTCGCCACCGGCGCGATCGAGCAGCCGCTCGTGTTCGCCGGCAACGACCTGCCGGGCGTGATGCTGTCCGGCGGGGCGGTGCGCCTCGTCGAGCTCTATGCCGTCACCCCGGGGACCCGTGCGGTCGTCGCGACGACCAACGACCGGGCACTCGAGGCCGCGGCCAGGCTGCACGACGCCGGTGTCCAGCTCGTCGCCGTGGCCGACCTGCGCACCGCTCCGGGTCCGGCGGCGCAGGTGCTCGCCGAGCGGGGCATCGGCCTGCTGCCGGGCTACACGATCGTCGAAGCCAAGGGGGCCAAGCAGGTCAGCCAGGCGGTGCTCACGCCGCTCGCCGGTGGAGTGGAGCTCGGCTTCGAGTGCGATCTCGTGGTCGTGTCCGGCGGGTTCGCGCCGGCAACGTCGCTGCTGTCGCAGGCCGGGGCTCGTACGCCCTATGACGAGGCGCGAGGTCACTTTGTGGTTGCCGAGCTGCCGCCCGACGTGTTCGCCGCCGGCGAGGTCGCGGGTCACGCCGACCCCGACGTGGCGGCGCGCGCGGGGGAGCGGGCGGGTCGGCAGGCCGCCGGGGCGCCGGTCGACGAGGCACCCGAGTCGTCCACCGGGACCGCGAGCGGAGCCGTCCCGCCGCCGGCGACGGGGACCGAGCGGGGCAAGTGCTTCGCATGCCTGTGCGAGGACGTGACGGCCAAGGACATCAAGCTGAGCGTGGCCGAGGGCTACGACTCGATCGAGCTGTCCAAGCGCTACACGACGGTGACCATGGGCCCCTGCCAGGGACGGATGTGCCAGCTCGCCTCCATTCGGCTGATGGCGCGGGAGACGGGACAGAGCCTTCAGGAGATCGGGACGACGACCGCGCGGCCGCCGTGGAGCTCGGTGCCGATGGGGGTGCTGGCCGGCCGCCCGTTCGAGCCGGCCAAGCGCTCGGCGATCCATGGCCGCCACCGCGAGCTGCGCGCGAACATCAAGTGGGCCGGAGACTGGCGCCGGGCGTACGACTATGGCGATCCCGAGCAGGAGGCGCTGGCCGTTCACGAGGCGGCCGGCCTGATCGATGTCTCCACGCTGGGGAAGCTGCTCGTCCGGGGGCCGGAGGCCGGAGAGTTCCTCGACCGGCTGTACCCGAATCGCTTCAGCGACCTGAAGCCCGGACGGATCCGCTACGGAGTGATCAGCTCGGACGCGGGACGGATCGTCGACGACGGCACGATCTGCCGGATCGACGAGGACACGTTCTACGTGACGACGACCTCGAGCGGGGCCGGCGCGGTCGAGGAGTGGTTCTCGTGGTGGCTGGCGGACTGGCGCATGGACGTCCGGCTGACCGACCTGACCCAGGGCCTCGCGGCCGTCAACCTGGCGGGTCCTCGCGCCCGCGAGATCCTGACCGGTCTGACCGACCTCGACTGCTCGCCCGAGGCGTTCAAGTACCTGGACGCCAAGCACGCGAGCGTCGCCGGCGTCGAATGTCTGATTCTCCGGATCGGGTTCGTGGGGGAGGTCGGCTACGAGATCCACTTCGCGGCCGCCTACGGCGAGCACGTGTGGGACGCGCTGCTCGAGGCGGGCCGCCCGCATGGGATCAAGCCGTTCGGCCTCGAGCCCCAGCGGATCCTCCGCTTGCAGAAGATGCACATCCTGGTCGGCCAGGACACCGACTCGGAGTCGACGCCGTTCGGCGCGGCGATGCCGTGGATCGTCAAGCTCGACAAGGCCGCCGACTTCATCGGCCGCTGGGCGCTGGAGCACTACGCCGAGGAGGAGCCAGCCACGCGGCTGGTCGGGTTCACGCTGGGCAACGGGTACGTCCCGACCGAGGGCTCGGTGATCATCGACGCGGTCGGCGCGCCGGCCGGCCAGGTGACCAGCGCTCGCTTCTCGCCGGTGCTCGACCGGGTGATCGGGATGGCATGGGTGCCGAGTCCGCTGGCTCGGGACGGCGCCCGGGTGACGATCTCCGACCAGGGGCGCACGGTCGCCGCGCACATCCAGACGCGGCCGTTCTACGACCCGGACGGCGAGATTCTGCGCTCATGAGCCTCGCGTTCCTGAGCCCGGTGGGCGAGGCGATCGCTCGCAGCCCGATGGAGCGCCTGGCCAGGGCGGCGGGCGCCGAGTTCGAGGTTCGCGATGGTTGGAACGTTCCACTCCGGTACGGCGCCGGAGCGGGACCGGTGGCCTGGGCCGACGTGTCGCACATGCGGAAGTGGGAGGTGCGCGGTGCCTGGGAGGCGCGCGTGGCGTCGGAGGTGCGGGGCGCAGATCTCGGCGGCGATCTCGGCACCGCCCGGCGCGAGGGCGAAGCCTGGTGGTGCGGGTTGACCCGGGATCGGGCGTTGGTGCTCGGCGGCGCGGCGCCGGAAGGCGCGCTCGACGTCACCTGCAGCTACGCGGCGCTGACGATCCTCGGACCGCTGGCCCGGGAGACCATCGCGCGCTTCTGCGCACTGGACCTGCGCCCGGACAAGGCTCCGCTGCACAGCTTCCGCCCCGGCTCGGTTGCCCGGCAGCCCGGCATGGTCCTGGTCGAGGCGCCCGACCGGTTCCTGCTCCTGTTCGGGTGGGCGGTCGCCGAGTACATGTGGACGGTGGTGGCCGACGCCGCGGAGCATCTCGGCGGGGCGCCGATCGGCCTCGAGGCGCTGAACGATGCTTGACATCCTCCGCCCCCGCCGCATGTGGCGCCGCCAGGGCGAGCTCAAGGCGTCTTACGACGTGGTGATCGTGGGCGGCGGGTCCCACGGACTGGCCGCCGCGTATTACCTGCAGAAGGACCACGGCATCCGCAGCGTAGCCGTGCTCGAGAAGCGCTACATCGGCTCGGGCGCCGCCGGACGCAACACGACGATCCTGCGCTCGAACTACAAGACACCCGAGGGCGCGAAGTTCTACGACGCGAGCGTCAAGCTCTACGAGGGCCTCTCGAAGGAGCTCAACTTCAACCTGCTGTTCTCCCAGTGCGGCCACCTGACGCTGGCCCATTCGGACCGCGCGATGTTCGTGATGGCCAACCGGGCCGAGGTCAACCGCCTGAACGGGATCGACTCGCGCGTGATCTATCCCGACGAGATCAAGCGGTTGGCGCCGGCCATGCAGGTGACCAACGAGCACGCCACCTATCCGATCATCGGCGCGCTGTATCACCCGCCGGGCGGGATCATCCGCCACGACGCCGTGGTGTGGGGGTTCGCGCGCGGGGCCGACCGCGGCGGGGTGGAGATCCACCAGGACACCGAGGTGCTGGGCATGGAGCGGTCGAACGGAAGGGTGACGCGCGTACGTACCTCCCGGGGAACGATCAGCGCGGGACAGGTCCTCAACTGCACGGCAGGCTGGAGCACACTGATCTGCGACATGGTCGGCGTGCCGCTCCCGATCACCACGCACATCCTCCAGGCCTGCGTCACCGAGCCGGTCAAGCCGCTGCTCGACGTGGTGATCGTGTCCTCGCAGATGCACGTGTACATCAGCCAGACCGACCGGGGCGAGTTCCTGATGGGCGCGGAGATCGAGCCGTGGACCACCTACCGGATGCAGGGGACGCTGAATTTCCTGCAGGAGGTCACGCGACACACGATCGAACTGTTCCCGCAACTCGAGCGCGCGCGCCTGCTGCGCAGCTGGGCAGGGCTGTGCGACCTGAGCCCCGACTACAGCCCGATCCTCGGCAAGACCGAGGTCGAGAACTTCCACGTGAGCGCCGGCTGGGGGACGTACGGCTTCAAGGCGGCGCCGATCGTGGGCCGGACGCTGGCCGAACTCGTGGCGACCGGGCGCACTCCGAGCCTGATCGCGCCGTTTGCGCTCGAGCGTTTCTACGAAGACAAACTGGTCTCAGAGCTTGCGGCCGCGGCCGTCAGCCATTAGAAGGGAGAGAGAAGCAGGATGGCGTCAACCAGCCGAGAGGAAGCGCCCATGAAGACCAGCCTCGAGATCGCCCAGGAAGCCGTTCTCCAACCGATCGAGCAGATCGCCGAGCGGGCGGGGCTCGAGCCGGGCGAGATCGAGGCGTACGGCCGCCACAAGGCCAAAGTGTCGCTGTCGGTGCTCGACCGGCTCAACGCCGTGGCCGACGGCAAGCTCGTCGTCGTGACCGGCATGACGCCGACCCGCGCCGGCGAGGGCAAGACGACGACGCTCGTTGGATTGACCCAGGGGCTCGGGGTGATCGGCAAGAACCCCGTGGCGTGCCTGCGCGAGGCGTCGGTGGGGCCGGTGTTCGGGATCAAGGGTGGCGCCGCCGGCGGCGGCCTGACCCAGGTCGTCCCGATGGAGGACCTGAACCTCCACTTCACCGGCGACATCCACGCGATCGGCGCCGCCAACAACCTGCTGTCGGCGATGATCGACGCCTCGATCCTGCACGGCAACCCGCATCAGATCGACGCCCTGCGCATCCCCTGGCGCCGGGCCGTGGACATGAACGACCGGGCCCTGCGCGACATCGCGATTGGCCTGGGCGGCCGCGCCAACGGCTACCCGCGCGAGACCGGCTTCGACATCACCGCGGCCTCCGAGGTGATGGCGATCATGGCCGTGTCCCGCGACCTGCAGGACCTGCGCCGGCGCCTGGGCCGCATCACCGCCGCCTACTCCTACGACCACGGCAAGGCGGTCACGGCCGAGGACCTGCGGGCGGCCGGCGCGATGGCCGTGCTGCTCAAGGACGCGCTCAAGCCCAACCTGGTCCAGACCCTCGAGGGCCAGCCGGTGATGATGCACTGCGGCCCGTTTGCCAACATCGCCCACGGCAACAACTCGCTGGTGGCCGATCTGATCGCGATGAAGCTCGGCGACTACGTCGTGACCGAGTCGGGCTTCGGCTCGGACATGGGCATGGAGAAGTTCTTCGACATCGTCTGCCGCTTCGGGAAGCTCACCCCCTCGGCCGCGGTACTGGTCACCACGGTGCGGGCGATCAAGCACCACGGTGGCGTGGCCGACGACCCACGCGTGGAGCGCTCGGCCGCGCTGCACTCGATCGAGATCGGGATGGCCAACGTGCGACGACATCTGAACATCATCCGCACGTTCGGCGTGCCCGCCGTGGTGGCGGTCAACCGCCGGCCCGGCGACACCAACGAGGAGGTCGAGCTGGTCAAGAAGCTGGCGCTCGAGGCGGGCGCGTTCGCGGCCGAGGCCAACGAGGGGTTCACCAAGGGCGGGGCCGGAGCGGCCGATCTGGCCGAAGCGGTGGTGGCCGCGAGCGGGGAGCCGAACACGTTCCACCACCTCTACGACGACGACGCCCCGATCCAGGACAAGATCGAGGCGGTGGCCACCCAGGTGTACGGCGCCAAGGACGTCTTCTACTACCCCGAGGCGGAGACCAAACTGAGCCAGTTCACCCAGGAGGGGATGGGCCACTTCCCGGTGTGCATGGCCAAGACCCACCTGTCGCTGTCGGCCGATGCCACGCTGCTGAACGCGCCCGAGGGCTTCACGCTGCCGGTCAGGGACATCCGCGCCTACACCGGCGCGGGCTGGCTCGTGCCGCTGTGCGGCGATATCGTGCAGATGCCGGGGCTGGGCAAGGAGCCGGCCGCGATGAACATCGACATCGACGCCGATGGGCGGACTGTCGGCCTTTTCTGAACGCTCGCTCGAGGAGCTGCTGGACGAAGTGGCGGCGCGCACGCCCGCGCCCGGGGGCGGCACGTCGGCGGGCTGCACCTGCGCCACCGCCGCCGCGCTGGCCGAGATGGCAGCCAGATTCGCCGGGGACTGGGATGTCGCCCATCGCGCCCGCGACCTGCGCGTGCGGGCGCTCGAGTTGGCCGAGATCGAGCTCGGCGCGTATCAGCCCGTGCTCGACGCGCTGCGGCTGCCGCGAGAGGACCCCGACCGCGCAAGTCGCATCGAGGCGGCTCGCACCCAGGCGTCGGAGTCTCCGCTCGAGGTCACCCGGCTTGCCGCCGACGTGGCCGAGTTCGCCGCGGACCTCGCGGAATCCGGGAATCCCAACCTGGCCGGCGACGCGATCGCCGGCGCGCTGCTGGCCGAGGCGGCCGCGCAGGCGGCGGCGAAGCTCGTGGCGATCAACCTGACCGATGGTCCGATGGTTGACGCGGCGGCCAACCTCGCCGGGCGAGCGCACGCCGCCCGTGAGCGGGCGCTAGCCCAGTAGCTCGAGGAGGATCGGTCGCAGTTCGTGCGGCGGGATCGCGACCTCGATCCGGGTGTAGCGGTAGTCGCGTAGCTCGTGTAGCCGGGCGGCAGAGCGGTGAGACAGCGGGGCGGCTCGAGAAAGTCGCCGTATCGTCGACTTTCTCGTGCAGCCTTTGGCACGCGGTTCAATTCAATGTCAGAACGTCGCCGGCGACCAGGGGGAGCTCGGGGTCGGGGGCGACGGGTGCGCCGTTGAGGGTCGCGGCGGTGTGGCGACCCAGAACGTCGCCGAGGCGCCAGGCGCGCGCGGGCGATCCGTTGACGGTGACCGACGGCGCCGGCGCCGCGCGGGCGCGCTCGTAGTCGGCCGGATCGTTGAGGTTGGCCAGCGACTCGGCCCCGGGAAGCTCGGGCGCCGTGAGCCCGCGGACGCGCGCGTGCTCGAGCAGGGTTCGCATCGCGCGCTCATCCTCGGCCAGGAGGCGTTGGATGAGCGGGAGGAGGGAGACCCGGTACGCGGCGGCCAGCGGATGCACGCGGCCGTCGACGTCCGGCACCGCGGCTTCGACATCAGGGTGGCCCATGCCGGCCAGGACCGCCTGGACGAAGGCTGGATGGAGGAGCGGCACGTCCGTGGAGGACACGAACGCGACGGCGGCCCGGTCGCCCACAGCGGCCAATCCGTCGACCAGGCCCTGGAGCGGTCCGCGTCCCGGGCGGGAATCGACCACCACCTCGACCGAATCGGGCAGGGCCGGCAGCGCCTGCCCGGCCGCGGCCACCACCACCACCGGCCCACCCACCGACCGGCCCAGGATTCCAACGACCCGGCGCAGCAACGGCGAGCCATGCCAGTCGAGCAGAGCCTTGGACGAGCCCATGCGCGAGGACCGGCCGCCCGCCAATATGACGCCCGCCGCTTGGACAAATGGATTGGTCGTTTGCACCACTTGGCACAATATGTTCAAACAGCGTGTGGGGAGGAGGGCAACAGGTGGCCCGGGACGACGTGGCCTCCGGATGGCGACGGTCGGCACCGAACGGCGAAGGACGCGCCACGGACCAGCGCGGCCCATCCCTCGTCGACAGTGCCGAGGAGGCGCTGCACATCTGGCTGGCCGGCGGACGCTATCGCCAGGGCGACCGTCTCCCGCCCGAGCACGAGGTCGCGACGATGCTCGGCATCTCTCGCGGCACCCTGCGCAGCGCGCTGCGCCGCCTGGAGGAGCGGGGGGAGATCGTGCGCCGGCAGGGCAGTGGCACGTTCGTCGGGCGCAGCGCCGTGCCCGCCGCGCTCGGCGAGCGGCTCGAGCGGCTCGAGCCGTACTCCTCGCTGGCAGAGCGCCGCGGTCTCGCGCTCGCGAGTGCCGACCTGCGCATCGAGCGCCGGGCCGTCGGAGTGGAAGTCGGAGAGGCGCTCGGCCTGTCCCCGATCGCCCAGGCGACGACGATCGCCCGGACGTTGGAAGCCAACGAGGCGCCCGTCGCGGTGATGTTCGACGTCGTGCACCCCAAGGTATCGCTGCCCGAGGTGGAGGAGCTGCGGGCGAGTCTCGAGCGCGGTCAGATGGTGCTCGACGTGCTGATCGCTCTCGGCGTCCCGGTCACCTACGCGCGCACGCGGGTGATCCCCTCGCTGCTCAGCCCGCGCGAGCGCGCCGGCAAGCTGCTGGGCGTCAAGCGGACCACGGCGGTGCTCGAGCTCGAGGAGCTGTACTACGCCGGCCGGGACGAGCGCGTGGCCTACTCACGCGACCTCTTCGCCCCCGGCGGCCTCGACGTGACCGTGATGCGCTCGCTCGAGTCGACGCGGCCCAAGCCGATCGCGAACGTGCGCGCCGGCCGTGCCGCGGCGGCACGGGCGCGGCGCAGCCGGGACAACGGCGCGTGAGGAGCGCTCCGGTCGGCTCGGTCGCGCGTGCGATCGCGCTGCTCGACGCGGTGGCCGAGAGCGACGGCGGCGGGCGCGTCAACGAGCTCGCCCGCCGCATCGGGGTGAACCCGAGCACCGCATCGAGGTTGCTCGGCACGCTCGAGGCGGGGGGCCTGGTCGAACGCGTACCCGACGGCGGGTATCGACTCGGCCTGAGGCTGGTGGCTCTGGCCGACCGCGTGCTCGGACAGCTCGACGTGCGCGACCGGGCCCGCCCGTGGCTGATCTGGCTCGTGCACGAGACCGGCGAGACCGCCACCCTGTCGGTGCCCGGGGGAGGCGAGGCGATCACGGTGGACTTCATACCTTCTCCCTCCAGCGTGGTCAGCCTGGCCCGGCTCGGCCGGCCGAGCGTCGCGCACGCCACGGCGGCCGGGAAGGTGATGCTCGCGCTGGGGCCGCCGGCGGCGGGCCACGGAGAGCTGACGCCGTTCACCGACCGCACGATCACCGACCCCGAAGTGCTCGAGCGCGAGCTCGACCGGATCCGGTCCGATGGCGTGGCCGAGGCGGTGGGGGAGCGCGAACCGGACCTGAACGCGCTCGCCGCCCCGGTGCTCGGGCGGGGTGGCGAGCTGGCGGCGATCCTCGGGCTCCAGGGTCCAGCCGCGCGGCTGCCGGCGGCGACGCGGCGCTCTCTCCGAGACCCGCTGCTGAAGGCCGCACGAGAGCTTGGCCAGGCACTCGGTGGCCCCGGCCACTCGCCCTGAGCGCCCCCGGCCACTCGCGCGGAGCGCCCGGATAGGATGGGCCATGCGCTTGCGCCTGCGCTCGACGGATCTACGAGGCCTGGCCGACGAGGAGCTGATGGAGCTGGTCGGCGCCGGCGAGGTGCGGGCGTTCGAGGTGGTGTTCGACCGCCACGCCGGCCCCGCCTACTCGCTCGCCTATCGCATGTGCGGCCGGAGGGCCCTGGCCGAGGACATCGTGCAGGAGGCGTTCCTGTCGCTGTGGCGCAGCGGCACTGGCTTCGACCGGACCCGGGGAAGCGTCCGCTCGTGGGTTCTGAGCGCGGTCCACAACCGGGCGGTCGACGCGTTGCGGCGCGTCGGGGCGAAATCCGGCCGCGACGTATCGGACGAGGGAATCGCCGAACGGCTGCGTGCGCCCGACTCCACGGACGCGCAGGTCGAGCGGCGCGATCAGGCCCGGCGCGTGCGCGGCGCGCTCGATGAGCTTCCCGCCGATCAGCGGCAGGTGATCGAGCTGGCGTACTTCGGCGGCCTCAGCCACACGCAGATTGCCGAGATGCTCGAGTTGCCGCCCGGTACCGTGAAGGGTCGAATGCGACTCGGTCTGAGCAAGATGCGCTCCGCCCTCGGCGAGGCAGAGAGGGTCACGCTGTGAGCGCCGGGAACGGCCAGGCGTGCGGCGGCGACGCGGCGGCCTACGTGCTCGGGGCGCTCGAGCCGGCCGAGGCGGACGCGTTCCGCCGGCACATCGCCGATTGCGCCGCGTGCCGCGAGGAGGTGGCCGCCTACGAGCAGGTCGCCCAGGGCCTGCCGGCGGCCGGCGGCGAGCGCTACGAGGTGCCGAGCGATCTGCGCAAGCGCGTCATGCGCGAGGTGCGGGCCAATCCGAAGCCGAGAAGCGCGGCCCCCGCGGTGCAGGCGCCCCGTTCCCGGCGCCCGCTGATCGCCTGGGGCGGCGCGCTGGCGGCGGCGGCCGTCGCGGTGATCGTGGCGGTGGCGCTGAGCTCGGGCGGGTCCGGTACGCGGGCGATCGAGGCGTCGGCCGGAAACGCGGAGCTCCGGATCACCGGCGGCCGCGGCGACCTGATCGTGCACCACCTGCCCCAGCTGCCCGCGGGCCGCATCTACGAGATGTGGGTCCAGCGCGGCAGCAGCCCGCCGGCGCCCACCGGCACGCTGTTCAGCGTGAGCGCCGTGGGAAAGGCTGCGGTTGGCGTTCCGGGCAGCCTCGACGGCGTGAGCGCGGTGATGGTCACCCAGGAGCCCGCCGGGGGAACGCTCGCGCCCACGAGCGCGCCGGTGATCGTGGCGCGCCTGAGCTGAACACGAGCGTCCCCCGGCCATCAGCTCCCGGGGTCTGATCAAGCCGCCAGGGGCTTGACCTCGTACCCGCTCTTGGGCGTCCCGAGGTACGGGAAGTGCGGCAGGTACCTCGTGCTGCCGGGCCCCAGCCCATCGGTGACCAGCGCGGCGGCCGCGTCTGGCGTGTAGCTCTTGTCGACGAGCGGATAGGTGGCGCCGGCGATCGCGCGGAGCTCGACCGTGACCACGTCGTCGAACACGCGGCGCCCGTTCGGGAAGCCGGCCGGATCGCCTCCGACCAGGCCGAGCGCCTTGGCGGCCCCCTTACGGGCGGGCGGGATCGCCATGTTCAGCCGGAGCTGATCGGCCGGCGTGCTTCCGGTGAAGTTCTGGAAGCCCGGCACGATCCCGGCCGGGATCCCCGTCATCAGGATCGCGGCCAGATCGGCCCGCGCGGCGGTCAGCTTGGCCAGGTTCGGGAACACGCCCGGGTAGAGCACCGGGAGCAGTCCGGCGAGCTCCGGGTGCAGGACGTAATGCAGGAACTGCGCGTCGGCCTGCGCCGGGAGCGCGTTCCAGCGGTCCTTGTCGCCCAGCGGGACGATCACCTCGTTGAACAGCGGGTTGCCCAGGCGCGAGACCTGGACCCACCCGCCGGCCTCGTGGACCGACCCGGTGCCGGCGTTGCGCACCACCGCACGCCGGCGGCTGGCCGCCGTCCAGACGCCGATGACCGACTTGCCCGCCATCGGATCGGTCGGCTTGGAGCCATCCCTGGTCAGCTCGTGCTTGGGGATCTTGAGCGCGATCGTGTGCACGCTGAAGTCATGGGTGGCGTTGACCGCGTGGGCCGCCGCCATCCCGCCCAGGTGCAGGTTCTGGAACGGCCGCAGGTCGCCCAGATCGAAGATCGCCCCCAGGTCGACGTAGAAGCCCTCGAGCCGTTGGCCGGCGAACACGGTGTGACCGCCGGCGATCTTGTGGACTGCCTGAGACGCCAGGCTCTCGTAATTGGGCGTCGAACCCGGACCGATGTTGCACGGTGGGCAGGCCAGGCCGCTCGCCAGCACCTTCCGGTGTCCGTTCTTCACGCGCGTGACGGTGTAGAACTGGCGCCGGTTCCAGTTCGGGTCCGCGATCGAGCCGATCGGCCCGGTGTTGTAGAGGAACGTGTCCGGGTTGCGCACCTTGGTCTCGAACAGGAACTCGTAGGTGATCTCGGGCGCGCCGTCGGCGTCGTTGTCGATGTGGATCTCGTAGCGCACGTCGTCGCCGAACTCGAAGAAGTTCGGTCCGCCGAACGGCGCCTCGAGGGGCAGGTAGTTCGAGATGATCGTGACCGTGCCGGGATCGTCCGGGGAGACGAACGCGTACGTGTCGGTGTTGTCGGCCACCGGGTCCTTGCTGATCGCCGGAGCCTCGCGGTGAGATGACATCAGTTGCCTCCCGCTCGCACGATCTGCGCGGCCAGCTTGCGGTCACGCACGGTGACCTCGCGCTCGCCGGTCATGATCGAGATCTGGCCGTCGCGCACGTAGGCCACGACCGGTTCGGACGTGTGCGCGTCAGCCTGGTCGACGATGAGCGCCCCGATCATGGTGGCGCCGACGGCCGCGCCGGCCGAGCGCCTCACGAAGGCACGCCTGGTTTGCTCGCTCACTTCACACCTCCTGAGGGTGATCGCGTTTCGCTGGACGCCTATACGGGGGCGCCCGCGATTCGGATCACTGAGCCGTTCGGTCGCGCACCGCGGCGCCGCCGCGGACCGACCTCAGCCGCTGCGGATGATGCGGAGGATCACGGCCCGAGGCGCCCGGGAGGCGGCCTCCCGGACGACCTCCAGCTCCTCCTCGCGCAGTTGGTCGGCGGCGTCGATCACGACAACGAGCGGTTCGGTCCCTGTGCCGGCGTGAGAGAGGACCTGGATCACCTGTTCGGGTTCCCTGGCCAGTGACTCGGGCGAGGGCACGGAGAGCACGACCTGTCCCGCCGCCGGCGGATCGAGATTGCCGTCGGCGTCCGGCGCGAGCGCCTCGACGACGATCGTTGCGGCGTCGGGCCTCGCGGCCGCCTCTGCATCGAGCTGCCTGTGGACCCGGCTGCCTCGCGGCACCTGGATGATCAGCGGGTCGGTCATTCGGGCTGTCGTCTCACGCCTCGGCTGGCAACAACGCCTGGCATGCCTCGATGCATGCTCGGCAGGCTTTGGCGCACAGGGCGCAATGAGGATGGTGCGCCGCATGGCGCTCGCACTCCTCCGCAGACCTGGTGCAGGTGAGGACGCACGTGCGCAGCGCGTGATGGGTGACGCGGTCGTCCGCAGCGAACAGGCGGGACAACGTCTGCATGGTCGTGATGCAGACGTCGGCGCACTCCGTGCACAGGGCCGCGCAGCGACCGAGCTCCGCGTCCTGCTCGGCCAGATCCGAGTCGGCACAGGAGGTGCAGGTCTGCGAGCACGTCAGGCAAGCCTCGATCGCGCGCGCGACCGTCTCCAGATCGAGTGCGGTGCGGACCGGCGAGGCCTCGAGCATTTCGCGCGCGAGCGCCATGCTCTATGCCGTCACCAAGCGGTCAGCGGGTCTTGTCGGCATCCAGCGGAGCCTAACGGGATCAGCAGGTACGGGCGTGCGCGGGATTGCCCGCGAGGACCCGGTGTACCGGCGCGAGGCTGGTCAAGACCAGGGGTACGGGCTGTGCGAGACGGGGTGCAGGTCCCCGGTGGCGAAACGCTCGAAGCGGAACGGGTGCAGCAGTGAGGAGTGCTCGCCGCTCAGCACGCGGGCGATCTCGCGCCCGACGGCGATCATCTTGTAGCCGTGGTTGGAGTCGGCGGCCACGAACACGTTGGGGCGCATGTAATCGAACACGGGGAAGTTGTCGACCGTGAACGCGCCGGCGCCTCCCGAGCGGACCTGGCGATAGCGCGGCCGCATGCCCTCGAAGCGCCCGAGACAATGTGACAGCGCGGCGCACCACATGTCGGGGAAGCCCGGCTCGACGGTCCCGGTCGGGTATGGGTCGAGATCGATCTCGTGGCCGAGCCGGAGCGGCTGCGCGCCGCCCTGCACGCTGTGGCGGTCGGGCTTGAAGTACACGCCCCACGGCTCGCTGGTGATCAGCCGCGCCGCGTCGTCGCGCAGCGTCTGGTCGGAGTCGACGTGCAGCACCGGCGAGGGGTTCCCGTCGTCGGTGATGAACTGCGCCGGGTCGAACTCGATCTCGCCCTCCTGGAGATACCAGTAGGTCCACATCGGCAGGTCTGACTCCGTGTGGCCGTCCGGCTGGCGCACGTCGATCCGCGCTGGCAGGTCGAGCATCGCCCACAGCGTCGGGATCCAGGGCCCGACCGCGACCACCACCCGGTCGGTGGCGATGTCGCCGGCGCTCGTGTGGACGAGCGTGACCGCGCCGGCATTGTCGAGTTCGAAGCCGGTTACCTCCACGCCGGTCTCGATCCGCGCGCCGGCCTTGCGGGCCTTGTCCGCCAGCCCGAGCATCGATTCCCGGTTGAACGCGTAGCCGCCAACGCGCTCGTGCAGGCAGACGGTCAGCCCCGGGGCGCGCCAGTCGCTGAACAGCGAGCGCATGTGCGCGGCCACCTCTTCCTCGCCGACGTACAGCTCGGACGGGTAGCCGATCCGCTGCTGGCGCTCGTACACCTCGACCAGATCGCTTTCCTGCGCCGGCGGGCCGAGCGCGATGTATCCGCTGCCGTGGTAGTGCAGGGCCTCGGGATCGGACTCCCACACCGACACGCAGGCGGCCATCAGCTCCGACATGGCCGGCTGGAAGTAGTTGTTGCGGATCACGCCGCAGGCGATCCCCGAGGCGCCGGCGGCGACGTCGTGCTTGTCGACGACCAGCACGTCCTCGCCCTGCTCGGCGAGATGCCAGGCGGTCGATAAGCCGTGGACGCCGGCGCCGATGACGAGGGTCGAGGTGGTGAGAAGGGCAGAGGCCATGTTGCGCTATACGCAATAGCACTGCGTAATGTGCATGCACGATACGCCGTCGGTGGCGCCGGAGTCAAGTCCGTGGCGGGGGTTAGCGCTTGACCCGCTGGGCGAGTGTGTGGGGTGATTGCGCCAAGATGAGAGCGGCTGCACCGAGAACCTCTGCTCGTGGTCCGAGCGTGCCGGCCGCGACACGGACTGAGTCGCCCGCTGGCGCGACGCAGTGGCGCGCGATTGCCGTGCGGATCGGATCGAGAAGCGTCTCGCCGGCGCCGGCAAGCTCGCCGCCCACGAGCAACAGCTGTGGATTGACAATGTTGACGAGCGCGGCAAGAACGGTGCCGACCGCTTCGCCGGCGTCCGCGACGGCTCTTTGTGCGCCGCGGTGGTCCGCGGCGACGAGCTCGAGGAGCGCGGGGATCGAGACGGGGCGGCCGGTGCTCTGTTCGAGCAGGGCTGCGACGGCGACGGGGCTGGCGATCGTCTCGAGGCATCCTCGGTTGCCACAACGGCAGATCGATCCTTGCCGGTCGCTGAGGATGTGCCCGATTTCACCGGCCACGCCGAGCGACCCGTGGTACGGCCGGCCGGACAGGATCAGACCGGCGCCGATGCCGGCCGAGAGGCGGACGTAGACGAGATCGTCGACACCGCGGCCGGCGCCGAACAGCTTTTCGCCCAAGACTGCCGACCGGCTGGCACTGGCGCGTAAGGCCGGCGATGCGTCGCTCGTGCTGCTGAAGAACGCGACGGTCACCCGCAAGGACGGCTCGACGGGAAAGCTGCTGCCTCTCTCGGTGCCGAAGACGGGCGCCTTCAAGGTGCTCGTGCTGGGGTTCTACTCGAACAACTCCAACTTCTACCTCGGCGGCTACTCGTCGATCCAGGGCCCCGCCGGCCAGGCGAACGAGGTGACCCCATACGCCGGCATCAAGGCCGCCATCCAGGCGATCAACCCGTCGGCCCAGGTCGACTCCATGAGCGGCTTCACGGGTAACGGCACGAACGCCGGCAACTGCTGCGGCACGATCGATCCCGCGGCGGTGGCGGCGGCCGCCAACTACGACGACGTGATCGTGTACGCGGGCATGGACTCGACCGCGTCGGCGGGAACGACCGGGACGGAGGATCGTGACCGCACCTCGCTCGCACTGCCCGGCCAGCAGGGTCAGCTGATCAGTCAGGTGGACGCGGCGAACCCGAACACGATCGCGGTGATGGAGACAATCGGCCCGCAGGACGTGACGGGCTTCGAGCCGACCACCCCGGCAATCCTGTGGAGCTCGTACAACGGGATGCGCAAGGGCGAGTCGCTGGCGGACGTGCTGCTCGGCACCTACAACCCGAGCGGCCGCACGCCGGAGACGTGGTATCAGAACGTCAACCAGATCCCGAGCATCTACAGCTATTCGCTGCGCCCGGTGGGGCCCAACGGCCGCACGTACATGTACTACAACGGCCCGGTCTCCTATCCGTTCGGGTTCGGCCTGAGCTACACGACGTTCGGCTTCTCGCACCTGCACATCTCCGATCACACGCCGAGTGCGGACGACACCATCCAGGTCAGCGTCGATGTGACGAACACCGGGTCGCGCGACGGCAACGAGATCGTGGAGATGTACGTGAACACGCCGGACGCCGCTCCGTCGCTGGAGCGGCCGATCAAGCGCCTGGAGGGCTTCCAGAAGGTGTTCCTGGCCGCCGGCCAGACGACGAGGGTGACGCTGCCGATCAAGATCGCCGACCTCGCGTTCTACAACGAGGCCGACCAGCGCTTCGAGGTCGACCGGGGCGCCTACGGGATCCAGATCTCGACGTCGAGTGCCGACAGCGACATCCAGGTGCAGGACAGGATCAACGTCAGGGGCGCGCTGACGCAGAAGCCGAGCGTGCTCACCGCACAGCCGCGGATCGCCGACCGCGACGCCGCGCGCGGCATCTCCCAGCGGGTCATGTTCCCCGAGAACGTCGAGATCGACCCGGGCCTGACCGTCTCGATGAACGACGACTCGCTGTATGGGTGGATCGCGCCGGGGCAGCGCAAGCCGCTCCCGCCCGGAACCAGGCTCAGCTTCCACACCGACCGGCCGAGCGTCGTCTCGGTCGACCGCTGGGGCGCCATCCGCACCGTCTCGAACGGCGTCGCGACGATCACCGCCACGGCCACCTACCACGGCGCGAGCGCATCCACGTCGTTCGTCGTGCGCGTGCTCTCGGACCTCCGCGACCTCAAGGTCGGCGGCGTGACCGTCTCGCGGTTCCGCCCCGAGGTCTTCGACTACAACGTGACCCTCCCGCCCGGCGTCACGCACGCGCCACGGGTGACGGGCACCGCCTACACGGGTACGGTGCACGTGACCCAGGCCGCGGGCGTGCCGGGCGTGGCGACCGTCACCTCGACCGGCCCGGACGGCATCGTCGCCACGTACACGGTGGACTTTGCCCAAGCCGCGTCCAGCGACGAGTTCAACGGCGACACGCTGGACCCGAAGTGGACGGTCGTACGCCCTGACCCGGCGAACCTCACCGTGGGTGGCGGCTCGGTGACGATCACGCCGGAGACCGGCGACCTCGTGACGACGACGAACAGCGCCAAGAACATCCTCCTCCAGCCGGCACTCGGGGACTGGACGATCACGTCGAAGCTGACGTTCAGCGCCGTTCCGAACGCCGCGACTCAGCAGGGGGGCATCGTCGCCTACCAGGACGACGACAACTACCTGAAGTTCGACCTGGAGGCAAGCTCGCCGACCAACATCCAACTCAGCACGTCGCTGGAGGACAGCCTCCAGAACAACCCGGCGGTGAGCGCTAGCCCGATCCAGGTCAACCAGACCCTCAACACGACCCCGATGAACGGGGTCCTGCCAGCCGACAACACCATCTGGCTGCGGATGACCAAGGAGCGCTACACCTACACCACGTCCTACTCCCTCGACGGGAGCACCTGGGTTCCCGTGTGGTCGACCGGGGCGACTCTGAGCGACATCAAGGTCGGGCTGTTCGCTTTCAACGGCGCCGCGACGACCACGAACCTCAACGTTGCCTTCGACTTCTTCCACGTGGTGCAGGCCAGGGCACGAGACCCATTCGCTCGAGGACGACGCGCGCACCCGCGACCCGGTAAGCGCTGAGGTCGGACGAACGTCCCGGCTGAGCGTCGGCGCGTCGCCAGCCACCCAGTTACGCTCTGCCGACCATGGCGGAGCCGCCTGAACACATCGCGGCCAGGCGGCGTGCGCAGCGTGCCCGGCGCCGGCGCCGGCGGGTCACGACCGCGGCGGCGTTCGCGACGCTGGCGGCCGCGGTGGTGGCATGGCTGGTCGTCCCCGCCGGCACCGCGCGGCACACAAAGACCCAGCACGTCCTGGTGGCGGGACCATCCGCTTCAGCGCTGCGGCCGACGCGATCACCCCGCGGCCTGCCCGCGGTGATGGCGGCCGGGAACGTCGAGATACATCGGCTGGTCGCGCTCGGGCTGCCCGTGTACTGCGGCGGTGCGCGCGGCGACGAGGTCGCGTTCACGTTCGACGACGGACCCGGCGTATACACGCACCTGGCCCTGAAGAAGCTCCGCCGGGCCCACGAGCGCGCCACGTTCTTCGACGTCGGCAGGAGCATCATCGGGTGGCCGGGCTACCTCGGGCCGGAGCTTAAGGTGGCCGCGATCGGCGACCACAGCTACAGCCATCCGGATCTGGCCACGCTGGCCCCCGCTGACGTCACCTTTCAGCTACAGCGCACCGCCCAGATGATCACCGCCCGGTCGGGGCAGCCGGTCGACCTGTGGCGCCCGCCCTACGAGGCGACGAACCCCGCCGTGGACCGGATCGCCCGGCGCCTCGGCCTGCTCGAGATCCTCTGGAGCGTCGACTCGAGGGATTCGCTCGGGGCCAACTGGGCGCAGATCACCAGGCTCGTCGAAGCGGGCCTCAGGCCGGGCGCCATCGTCGAGCTGCACGAGAACCGCGGCCAGACGATTCGCGCGCTGACCGCGCTGCTCCCGTACCTGCACCGGCGGCATCTGCGATCGGTCAGCCTGCCGGAGCTGCTGGCGTCCGACCCGCCGTCGATCGCGCAGCTGCGGCGAGGCTGGACGGCCTGTGGCGAGCGACCGGCCGCGCTGGCCGGCAACGGCGCTTGAGCGACGCCCAGGCGCGCCCGGAACCCTTGCCAGCGCCCACGGCAACTGGTATAACCGCGCCTGTACGAATTTGTACAACGAGTGTCGGCGCGCCGGCACCCGGGTGGGAGCGTGAGGTGGGCGGTGCATCCGCTGGAGGCACTTCGGCCGACGAAAGGAGAGGACATGGCGGTAGCAGTCGACGGCGGTGACCCGAGCGCGACCGCGGTACCGCTTGGCGGAACCGTCGAGACGGTCCTCGCCAGCCCGCGGATCGCCCCGGCGCCCGCCACGCTCGAGGAGGCGCGTCACGCGCCCGGCCGGCGCGAGCAGATCGAGCAGATCACGCGCCGGATCGAGGAGCGGGGCATCAAGTACGTGTTCTTCCAGCAGGTGTCGATCACCGGCCGGGTGATGGGCAAGGGCGTCGTCTCGACGTTCTTCCCCCAGGTGGCCGAGAAGGGCTACCAGCTCGTCTACGGCGCCACCGCCAACCTGTTCACCGACAGGGCCGGCAACTACATCGGTTTCGGCCCCGAGGAGTCCGAGCTGGCCGCCATCGCCGACCTCGACACCTTCGCCCAGCTGCCGTGGGACCCGCGCGTGGCGCGCGTCTACTGCGACTGCTACGACACCGAGACCGGCGAGCTGCTCGACGCCGACTGCCGCCAGAACCTCAAGCGCGTCGCGCACGAGTTCGAGCAGGAGCTCGGCTACCAGTTCCTGATCGGGATCGAGCCCGAGACGATGTGGCTCAAGAAGCCCGTGGACGGCGAGCTGCCCCAGGGCATCACCAAGCCCTACTGCTACCACATCCACCAGTTCGAGGAGCTCCGTCCGGTGCTGCTCGACGTGGTCGACTGGGGTCAGCAGCTCGGGCTGGACATGAGCTACGGCGACCACGAGGACGCCCCGGGCCAGCTCGAGCTGAACTTCCGCTTCGACCGGCCGTCGCGCACGGCCGACAACCTCACGACCTACCGGCAGGTGTGTGCCGCGGTGGGCCGTAAGCACGGCGTGCTCCCGAGCTGGATGCCCAAGCCGTTCACCGGCGTCTCGGCCAACGGCCATCACCACCACTTCACGCTGGTCGACGAGGACGGCGTAAACGTGTTCCACGACCCCGAGGGCCCGGCCCAGCTGTCGGAGCTAGCGCGTCACTTCCTGGGCGGCATGCTCGAGCACTTCGGGGCGCTCATGTGCATCGGCAACCCGACGGTCAACTCGTACTGCCGGATGTGGGACACCGGCTTCTGGGCCCCGATCTACAAGAACTGGGGCTGGCAGAACCGCACCACGACCGTGCGCGTGGCCACCGGCGGGCGATTCGAGTACCGGGGGGTCGACTCCTCGTGCAACCCGTATCTGACCACCGCCGCGCTGCTCCAGGCCGGGCTCGACGGGGTGCGGCGCAAGCTCGACCCGGGGCCGCCCCAGCAGGGCAACACGTACGAGCTGCTCCAGCAGGGCGTGGAGATCGAGCGGGTGCCGGAGAGCCTCGGCGCCGCGCTCCAGGCGCTGGGCGCCGACGAGACGATCAAGGCCGCGATCCCCGGCCGTCTGTACAAGGTGTTCGACTGGTACAAGCGCGACGAATGGGAGCGCTACCTGGCCGCGGTGACCGACTGGGAGCGCGACGAGTACCTCGAGGTGCTCCCCTAAACGGCCATGTGCGGAATCGCGGGGATCATCTATAGAAACGGGAATGGTGCCCACCGGCTGGGCTCCGACATGACCCGCATGCTGCAGTCGATGAAGCACCGCGGGCCGGACTCGACGGGCTACGCGCTGTACCGGCAGGCCGGCGGCGACCTCGTCATGCGGATCAAGCTGGCCGACGCCAACGCCAACGGTGACATCGAGTACGGCGACCGCCTGCGGCGCCGGCGCGAGAAGGTCAAGGCGCGGATGCGCGCC
This sequence comes from uncultured Solirubrobacterales bacterium, assembly GCA_963811135.1. Classification (GTDB taxonomy): domain Bacteria; phylum Actinomycetota; class Thermoleophilia; order Solirubrobacterales; family Solirubrobacteraceae; genus Palsa-465. Next base: position 415,502 of record CAWEQG010000020.1, read on the forward strand.
GCCGGCGCCCGCCTGAGCACGGTCGACGAGGTCAACGACTACACGATCGCCGCCACGCTCGACTACGACGGCGACCTCAAGCGCCTGGCCGACTACGTCGAGTCGGTTCCCGGCGCCGAGGTGCTGTCGGCCGGCTCGGCGCTCGAAATCATCAAGGACCTGGGTGACGCCCAGACGGTCGGAACCGCCTACAAGCTCGACGGCTACCTCGGCACGCACGGCATCGGGCACGTCCGGATGGCCACCGAGTCCGACGTCGACATCTCGAACGCCCATCCCTACTGGGCGTATCCGTTCTCCGACGTGGCCGTGGTGCACAACGGTCAGCTGACCAACTACCACCAGTGGCGCCGGCGCCTGGAGCGCCTCGGCCACCGGTTCGCCTCCGATTGCGACTCGGAGATCATCGCGGTGTATCTCGCCCAGAAGATGGCGGCGGGAGACACGCTTGAGCAGGCCATGCGCCGCAGCCTGGAGGACCTCGACGGCGTGTTCACCTACATCTGCGTCTCGGACGGCGCGCTCGGGATGGCCAAGGACGAGCTGGCGGCCAAGCCGCTCGTGCTCTACGAGGGCGACGACATGGTCGTGCTCGCCTCCGAGGAGATCGCCATCCGGGCGGTGATCGACCACGAGATCGAGACCTACGACCCGTACGAGAGCGAGGTGATGGTGTGGACTCGGTAGCCCCGCCGGCCCGGTTCGATCCTCGCGGGCTGGTCGAACTCGACGAGCGCGTCCCCGGAACGGCCGAGATCGACGGCCAGGGGGCGACGTTCGACGCGCGCGAGCTGACCACGCGCCAGATCAACCTCGAGCTGCGACGGCTGATCTACGAGCTCGGGGTGCGCGACGTGACGGTTCGAAATCCCGGCGCGAAGCACTCGCTCGGGGTCGGGATCCTCGCGCGGTGCTCGATCACCTTCGAGGGCAGCCTCGGCTACTTCGGATGCGGGTTGATCGACGGCCCGGAGGTGCGCATCACCGGCCGGGTCGGCTGGTCGGCCTGCGAGAACATGATGTCCGGGGTGTGCGTGATCGACGGCAATGCCGGGTCGCTCACCGCAGCGGCGCTCCGCGGAGGCGACGTGGTGGTCAAGGGCAAGGTCGGCGCCCGTACCGGGATCGACCAGAAGGGCGGCACGGTGATCGTGCTCGGCGACGCCGGCTCGATGACGGGCTTCATGATGCAGCGCGGGCGCCAGATCATCTGCGGCGACGCCGGCCACGGCCTCGGCGACTCGATGTACGACGGCGTGCTCTACGTGGGCGGCAAGGTCGCCTCGCTCGGGATCGACTGCGTGCCCGGCGAATGGACCGAGGCGGACACCGAGTTCGTCACGCGGAAGTTCGGCATCTACGGCCTGGGCGAGCCGCCGGAGCTGCAGAAGTTCGTGTGCGGCAAAAAGCTGTACAACTACGACTCGCTCGAGCCGTCCGAGAGAAAGCTGGTCCTGTGATGGCCCGCGCTGACGAGAACGCTCCGATGGCCCGCAATCGCCTAGGGCGCAGCCGGATCTTCACCCCCGAGGTGATCGACGACATCCACGTCAAGGCCGAGCTCGGCCGCTACCGGATGCGGGGGTTCTCGATCTTCAAGCCGATCCCGCACTGGGACGAGCTGATGTTCCTCCCCGGCACGCTGACCAGGTTCGTGATCGAGGGCTATCGCGAGAAGTGCGTGACCAAGACCGTGCTCGGCGCGCGCTTTGCCAAGAAGCCGATCGAGCTCGACATCCCGATCTACATCACCGGCATGAGCTTCGGCGCGCTGTCGCTCGAGGCCAAGATGGCGCTGGCCAAGGGCGCCTCGATGGCGGGCACCGCGACCTGCTCGGGCGAGGGCGGAATGATCCCGCCCGAGCGCGACCTCTCGACCAAGTGGTACTACCAGGTGATCCAGAGCCGCTACGGCTTCAACCCGCATCACCTGATGCTGGCCGACGGGGTCGAGTTCTTCATCGGGCAGGGCTGCAAGGTCGGCCTGGGCGGCCATCTGATGGGGCAGAAGGTGACCGAGCAGGTGGCCGAGATGCGCTCGCTGCCGGTGGGGATCGACCAGCGCTCGCCGGCGCGTCACCCGGACTGGCTGGGTCCCGACGACCTGTCGCTGAAGATCCAGGAGATCCGCGAGGCGACCAATTACGAGATCCCGGTGCAACTCAAGCTCGGCGCGGCGCGCGTGTACGACGACGTGCGGATGGCCGCCAAGTGCGGGCCCGACGTCATCTACCTCGACGGCGCCGAGGGCTCGACCGGGGCCGGCCCGCACATCGCCACCGAGGAGACCGGGATTCCGCTGATGGCGGCGATTCCCGAGGCGCGCCGCGCGCTCGAGGACGTCGGCATGGCCGACGAGATCGACCTCGTCGTGGCGGGCGGAATCCGCAACGGCGCGGATGTCGCCAAGTGCCTGGCGCTCGGGGCCAACGCGATCGCGATCGGGCACTCGGCGCTGATGGCGCTGAACTGCAACAAGGAGATTCCCGGCGTCACCGACTACGAGGGCACGGTCGGCGTTCCGGCCGGCCAGTGCTACCACTGCCACACCGGCCGCTGCCCGGTCGGGATCACCACCCAGGACCCGGAGCTGCGCCAGCGCCTGGTCGTCGACGACGCCGCCCAGCGCGTCTACAACTTCCTGCACACGATGACGCTCGAGTGCCAGATGCTGGCCCGGGCGTGCGGGAAGACCGACGTGCACAGCCTCGAGCCCGAGGACCTGTGCGCGCTGACCGTCGAAGCGTCGGCCATGGCCCGAGTGCCGCTGGCGGGCACCGACTACATCCCGGGCGTGTCGGAGGAGCGGACGCTGGCCCGGATCGAGCGGCTGCTCGAGCGCCACATCGAGAACCCGATCGACTTCCTGGACGCTCCGGCCGAGGGCGTGGCTGCGGGCCCGGCGCTCGGCGAGAACGGGGGTGAGCCGGCGTGACCGAGACCCAGCGGACAATTGCGATCGATGCGGAGTACCTGGCCGGCCATCGCTTCCCCTATCAGGAGGACATCGCGCTCGTCGAGGACATCGACCTGCTCGCCGCCACGCCGGGAAAGGACATCAACTGGCTGGAGGACGTGACGCTGCTCGAGGAGGATGGCCTGCCGGCCGTGTTCGACCGCTACTCGAACTCGTTTCTCAAGATCTACTTCTCGATCCCGTCCGGCCGCGAGGACGAGATCGCGCGCAAGGTCCTGATCAAGCACCTCCAGTCCGGCAACTCGTACGGCATCGCGCTGAAGGAACGTCACTGCAAGTTCCCCCAGCCCGAGCTCGGCCCGTGGGTGGAGGGGTCACGGACGGTGGGTACCAACTGGACACCCCCGGTGCTCGAGGGGTGGGAGCCTCCTCAGCACTGACTCCGATGGCGGGCGAGGCGGAGGCTGACCTTCCCCGGTCGATCCGCCGCGGTCCGCCGATCACGATCGCCTGCGAATGTGGCGAGCGTCGCTACCTGCATTACGGCGAGCGGTGGACGTGCGAGAAGTGCGGGCGCACATGGAATACGCGCCGGATCCCGCTCGAGGAGTACGCGGCGCTGCGGCGCGCCCAGCTCCGCTACCGGCGAGTGCCGATCGCGGTGAGTGCCCTGTCGCTGATCTGCGTGATCGTGTTCATCGTGCTCGGCAAGGCTTTCGGAGGCCTGATCGTCGTCGCGTTCGGAGTCACCGCATGGAGCATGTTCGGACACCCGTTTCACAAGCGACGCTACCGCGAGCAGCTGGCCAAGCTCCCAAGCTGGAAGATCGAGCCTGAGTAAGTGGGCGACCACTTGTGAGAGCGCTCGTCGTCGGAGCGGGGTTCGCCGGCCTGGCCGCCGCGGACGAGCTTCACCGTGCGGGCGTCGAGGTCACCGTGCTCGAAGCGCGCGACCGCGTGGGCGGACGGGTGTGGTCGGTTCCCTTCGCCGGCGGCGTCGTCGAGCGTGGCGCCGAGTTCATCCTGCCCGGTTACGAGACGCTGCTCGGGCTCGCCGAGCGCCTGGGCCTGCCCCTGGTGCGCAAGGGCACGCTGTACGGGGACCGTGAGCCGAGGGGAGGAGAGCCGGTCACTCGCGGCGAGGTCACCGAGGCGATCGCGCGGATCACGTCGGTGGGCGTCCCCACCGGTGCCGCGACGCTCGCCGACGCGCTCGGCTCCTACGAGCTTCCGCGGGGCGCCGCCGAGGCGATTCGCGCGCGGATCGAGGTCAGCTGCGCGTACCCGGCCGATGATCTCAGCCCCGACGTCGTGGTCGAGGGCGCGGCCGTATTCGGGCAGTTCGATTCCTACACGGTGGAGGGCGGGAACGACCGGATCGCGCACTCGATAGCCGACGCCCTCGGGGACCGCGTTCACCTCAGCAGCCCCGTGCGACGGCTGGCTTGGAGCGAGGAGGAGGTCCGGGTCCGGGCCGGCAGCCACGTCGCGGTGGCCGACGTCGCGGTGATCGCCGTGCCGGCCACGCTGCTCGGTACGATCACGTTCGAGCCGGCGCTGCCGGACGATGCGCTGACCGCATTCGGTCACGTGGCGTACGGTCAGGCGGCGAAGCTGTTCGTGGCGCTCAGGGAAGGGGCGCCCCCGAGCCAGACGCTGTGCGTGCCCGGCCGCTGGTGGTGCTACACGCAGCTGGGCCCCGACGGCCGGCCGGCGCCGTTCGTGGCCGCCTTTGCCGGCTCGCAGGGGGCCCTGGACGAGTTGGAGGTCCAGGACGGACCGGAGCGCTGGGTGTCGGAACTTGTGCGCCTGCGGCCCGATCTCGAGATCGATCCCGACAGCGCTTTCGTCTCGACGTGGCAGGACGACCCGTGGGCGCGGGCCGCGTATTCTGCGATGTCGGCCCGGTACGGGATCGATACCGAAACGCTGACCCGGCCCGTCGGGCCGCTGGTGTTTGCCGGCGAGCACACCGCGGGTCGATGGCACGGCCTGATGGAGGGAGCGCTGCGGAGCGGCGCCCGGGCCGCGCAACAACTCCTGCACGCCGGCGCGCTCAGGGAATTCGGCTCCAATGCGTAGCTTGGCGCGGATCGTCTCGGAGCCGAATTCCCCGGCGTCCCTCTACCCTGGCGTGACCGTGGCCGCCAGTTCAGGTAAGCCAGTTGAGCTCGAGGTGGGCGGGCGGACCGTCCGGATCTCTAGCCCCGATCGGGTCTACTTCTCGGCTCGTGGGGAGACGAAGCTCGACCTGGCCCGCTATTACATGGGCGTGGGGGATGGGATCGTGCGTGCCCTGCGCGAGCGCCCGTGCATGCTGCATCGCTTCCCGGATGGGGTCGACGGCCAGAAGGTGCACCAGAAGCGGCTGCCCAAGGGCGCGCCGGACTGGGTGCAGACGGTCGAGATCTACTTCCCCCGGTTCGGACGGACGGCGGACGAGCTGTGCGTCACGGAGCTGGCCAGCGTGATCTGGGCCGTGCAGATGTCGACGGTCGAGTTCCATCCCTGGAACTCCCGTTGCCACGACGTCGAGTGCCCCGACGAGTGGCGGATCGATCTCGACCCGATGCCGAAGGCCGACTTTGCCGCGGTTCGCCGGGTGGCGCACGTCGCGCACGAGATCCTCGACGAGCTCGGCGCGGTCGGCTGGCCGAAGACCTCCGGCGGCAACGGGCTGCACATCTACGTGCGGATCGAGCCGCGGTGGGGTTTTGCCGAGGTGCGCCAGGCGGCGCTCGCGTTCGCCCGCGAGGTCGAGCGACGGATCCCCGAGGACGCCACCACGACGTGGTGGCGCAAGGATCGCCCGCCCGACAAGGTGTTCGTCGACTACAACCAGAACGCGCGCGACCACACGATCGCGAGCGCGTACTCGGTGCGGGGCAACCGCCACGGCACCGTGTCGACCCCGATCGCGTGGGACGAGCTCGACGACGTGGAGCCGCAGGAGTGCACGATCGCCACGGTGCCAGCGAGATTCGCGTCGATCGGCGACCCGCACGCCGGGATCGACGAGGCGGTGTTCTCGCTCGAGCCGCTGCTCGAATGGGCCGAACGTGAGACCACGACGGATTAAAGGTTCTCGATCGCCACGGGCTCGATCTTCTCGGCGGGCGGCAGCTCGAAGCCGAACACCTGCGCGTAGAAGCTGAGCTCCGCATCGAGCGCGCGGCGGATGTTCTCCGCCCGCCGGAGGCCGTGCTGCTCGCCTGCGAAGGGGAGGTAGGCCACCGGCACCCCCTTGGCGCGCAGCGCAGCGACGATCATCTCGGACTGATTCGGCGGGACGACCTCGTCGTCCAAGCCCTGGACGACGATCAGCGGCCGGGTGAACGCGTCGACGTTGTGGATCGGCGAGCGCCGGCGGTAGACCTCGCGTCCTTCTGGATACGGCGCGATCAGGCTGTCGAGATAGCGGCTCTCGAACTTGTGCGTCTCGCGGGCGATGACTTCCAGATCGACCAACCCGCAGTGGTCGGCGCCGGCGGCGAACGGTGTGTCAGCGCGCGCCAGCGCAGCCAACGTCGTGTACCCGCCCGCCGACCCGCCCCGGATGCACAGCCGGGCCGGGTCGACGCGACCCTGCTCGGTGAGCCAGCGGGCCGCGGCGACGCAGTCCTCGACGTCGGCCACTCCCCACTCGCCTTTGAGCGCGTCGCGATAGGCCCGACCGTAGCCGGTCGAGCCGACGTAGTTGACCGCGATCACCGCGAAGCCGCGGCTCGTCCAGTACTGGAGTCCGACGTTCAGCACCGGGTAGGCCGCGGCGGTCGGACCGCCGTGGAGGACGATCAGCAACGGCGGCTTCTCGCCCTCGGGCGCGGCGCAGGCGGGATTGGCCGGCGCGAAGAACAGGCCGTAGGCCGTGCGGCCGCCTGCGGACGGGAACGCGACCGGCTCGGGCGTCGCCACGTAGCCGGAGGCGACGCCTAGGTCGACCAGGTCGCGCGGGGGGCGCAGCGTGGCGGTCGAGCTCACCCGGTCCGCGTCCCCGAGCACAACGCGCGAGACCGAAGGCTCGTTCGTCGGCGTGCCGGCGATCAGGACCACCGAGGAACCGCCCGCGGCGCGCACGCACTCGACCGCCGAGAAGCCGAGGTCCAGGTCGGACACGGTCCCATCGGGCAGCCTGACCGCGAGCCCGTCGATGCCGTCTCGCCATCGGGCGAACACGATCCGGCCGTCGGGCAGCATGGCGTAGCGGGAGTCCCCGAGGGTCCACGGAGGCACGCCAATGTCGGCGTCGATCTCGACCAGCGGCGTGACCCTCGCGTCGTCGGGGGACCAGCGGTAGAGGTTCCACCAGCCTGTGCGGTCGCTGATGAACACAAGCGATCCGTCGGCCTGCCAGCTCGGCTCCTGGCATGCCTCGGCGACTCCTCCGGCGATGACCGTGTCCTCGCCGTGGGCCAGATCGCGCACCACGAGCCTGGTGGCGTCCCACGGCATGTGCGGGTGATCCCACTCGATCCAGCACAGACGATCGCCGGCCGGGCTGAAGCGTGGGCTGGCGACGAAGTCCGGCCCGGTCACGAGCACCTCCGGACTGGACTCCTCGTGCGCGGCCAGCCGGACGAGCTCGTTGCGCACGTCGACCGCCCCGCGGCCGCCGGGGGGGTGACTCTCCCGCACGCAGGCGATTCGCCGTCCGTCGGGACTCACATCGCCGTCGCTGTAGCGGTCCCCGCGCGGCGTCGCCGGGCTCGGCGTGAGCGCGAACACACGGCCCGTCTCCACCTCGAGCCGGTACAGCCGCTGATCGTCCCAGGCCGCGAACCAGACCACGCCCTCGCGGGCCCACCACGATCCGCCGGCGTACTCGTGCACGGCGGACCGCGCGCTCTGCCCTTCGGCCAGCAGGTCGGAGCTCTCACCGTCCGCGGTCAGGCGCACCAGTTGTGTGCGTCCACCCTCGGCCGGCCGGCTCTCGGCCCAGATGACGTCGCTTCCATCCACCTGGACGTCCGAGAGCCCGACGGCCGACTCGACCACGAGCGCCGACGTGATCGGAGTCCGCCACGAGCCGTAGGGCAGCACCTGTCGTCCGGACCTCTCTCGGGACACAGCCCGGCAAACGTAGCAACCGCTACGGGCGAACTACCGAGCCGTCCACGGCGATCTCCCGATGCCGCCGCCGCCGCGGGGGCGCAGACTCGCAGGGAGTGGTGAGTCCAAATCGAAAGTGGTGGACGCTCGCGGCCGTCTCGATCGGGCTGTTCATGGTCATGCTCGACAACACGGTCGTGAACGTCGCTCTGCCGACGATCAGCCGCGAGCTGAAGATCGGCATGTCATCGCTCGAGTGGGTCGTCAACGGCTACACGCTCAGCTTCGCGATGCTGATGCTGACCGGCGGCAAGCTCGCCGACTACTTCGGACGCCGCCGGTTCTTCGCGATCGGATTGGTCCTGTTCACCGCCGCATCGCTGATGTGCGGGCTGTCCGATTCGGACGCCTGGCTGATCGGCGCCCGCGTGGTGCAGGGGGCGGGCGCCGCGTTGCTCGCGCCGGCCACGCTCTCGATCATCTCGGCCACGTTCCCGCACGAGGAGCGCGGTACCGCGATCGGGATCTGGGCCGGCGTGTCGGCCACGGCTCTCGCCATCGGGCCGCTGGTCGGCGGACTCGTCACCGAGCACCTCGGGTGGAACTGGATCTTCTTCATCAACGTGCCGATCGGCGCGCTCGGGCTGGCCGCCGCGTTCGCCTGGATCGACGAGTCTCGCGACACCGCCAGCGGCCAGCGGCTCGACATCCTCGGTCTCGCCCTATCCGCCCTGGGAGTGTTCGCGCTCACGTACGCGCTGATCGACGCGAACCGGTACGGCTGGGGCTCGACCCGGATCGTGTCGCTGTTCGTGGTCGCGTTCGGCAGCCTGGCCGCGTTCGTCGCGGTTGAGCTGCGCGAGCGCTCGCCGATGCTCGACCTCTCGCGCTTTCGCGACGCGACGTTCACCGGTGGCAACGTCGTGGCGCTGCTCTCGAGCGTCGCGCTGTTCGGGATCGTCTTCTACCTGTCGCTGTACATGCAGGAGATCCTTCGCTACTCGGCGGTGCAGGCGGGCGTCGCCCAGCTGCCCTTCACCGGGCTGATCGTGTTCGTGGCGCCGCTCGCGGGCAAGCTGACCGACCGCCTCGGCCCGCGCCTGCCGGTCGCACTCGGGACGCTGCTGCTGGCGGGCTCGCTGGCGCTGTTCACCCAGATGGAGGTGCACAGTCACTACCTGAGGATCCTCCCCGGGCTGATCGTCGGCGGGATCGGGACGGGCCTGACGATGGGACCGACCACGGTCGCCGTGCTCAGCGTCGTGCCGGTCGACGAGGCGGGCGTCGGGTCCGGAGTGGTCAGCACCTTCCGTCAGACCGGGGGCGCACTCGGGATTGCCGTGATGGGCGCGATCGTCAGCGCCTCGATTCACGTGGTCATCGTCGATCCCCGGTATCCGGCGCAGTTCGTGGCGGGCCTCCACAACGCGTTGTGGACGGCGGCGGCAATCCTCGTCGCCGGCGCGGTGGTGGCGTTCGCGCTGATCGGGACGCGGTCGCGTGCGCTGCATGAACCCGCGACCCCTGTCCGGACGGGGCCGCATGGCCCCAGGGACGCCGCGCGTCAGCGCGGCCCCCTCAATGCGGCGCGTGCACGATCAGTACGTCGCAGTGCGCGTGATGTGAGACCGCGTCGCTGACGCTCTGGCCGGTGAGGCGCTGGATCAGGTTGGGCTCGCGCGTGCCGACCACGATCATCTCGGCGCCGAGTTGCTCGGCGAGCTGGACGATCGCGTCGGCCGGTTCGCCGATCGCCCGCTGGTACTCGGCCTGGACTCCCTGGCCTTCCAGGTACTCGCGGGCGGCGCCGAGCTCCTTGACGTGCATCTCGGGCGTGTCGGTGGGATCGATCGGTCCGCCCGAACGTCCGATGCTCACCATCAGCGGCGCGACGCTCGTCACCACGAGCTTGGCGCCCAGCGCCTTGGCCAGGGTTGCGGCGCGCTCGAGCGCCCGCTGCGATCCGGGCGTCTCGTCGTAGCCGACCACGATCGTGCTCATACTCTCTCCTCCGTTAGGCGGGCATTACGACTGACGACGGCGCCAGCTCGGCGAGCTCCTCCTGATCGGGCACGCTGGGTGCGGCCTCGCTCCAGTGGATCGACTCCTTGTCCTGCACGACCCGCCGGTAGAAGAACAGGAGGAGCGAGGCGACCAGCACGCCGATGCCGATCCAGAAGTCGGTCCAGGTGCCGTAGCCGTTCAGCTTGGGCGCCAGCGACCCGACGAACAGGAACACGGTGTTCAACACGATGAGCACGCCCGCGATCGGCAGCCAGATGGCGCCGACCCTGATCGGTCGCGGCCAGTTGGGCCGGTCGCGGCGCAGGAGCAGGAAGGCGCTCAGCGCGAACACGTGGCACAGGACGTAGCCGATGTTGCTCATGTAGAGGATGGCCAGATTCGAGGTGATGAACACGACCAGCGCCACGTTCACCACGAGGTCGACGGTCATCGCGCGGGCGGGCACGTGCCAGCGGTTGAGCACCCCGAGTTGCTTGATCGTCATTCCCGCGCGCGAGATGCCAAACAGGGCGCGGCCGGCATCGGCGGTCGACGAGGTCATCGACAACAGCAGGCTGGCGATGATGCAGATCGTGAAGAAGCTGGCGGCGCCATGGCCGACGATCTGCTGCATGGCCGCGGTGTAGAACTGGCCCTCCGCCCCGGTCGTGACCGGACCGGTGACGCCGCCCAGGCCGAGCGGCACCAGGATGCACACGAGCAGCATGAACGCGGCGGCGCTGCGCAGCGCGCGGGCCGTGTCGCGGCGCGTGTCCTGGTACTCGGGGGCGAACGTCGCGCAGGCCTCGGTGCCGTAGGCCGACCAGGCGAGGATGAACATGTAGACGAGCGCGACCTTGATGCCGCCCCACGGACCGGTGAACGTCGCGTGGACGTTGTGGGAGTGCCAGTCGCCGGTGAAGTACGGAACGACGATGAACAGCGCCAGCGGGATCATCAGCAGGATGCCGCACACGTAGCTGAACCACACCGCGGGGCGCAGCCCGAATACGTTGAACGTCCACACCGCGATGATCGTCCCGATCGCGATGAAGTGGGGGAGGCCCAGATGGTTGGAGAAGATCGTGACCGTCCAGGTGGAGTGCGGCCACCATTGCGCCGTCGCCAGGTCGCCGATGATCTTGCCGAAGATCGACAGCACCACCGACCAGCCGATCCAGTACCCGAAGGCGGACAGCGGCCCGACCATCGTGGTGTAACGCCGCCAGCCCTCGTGGGCGTAGAGCGAGATGCCGCCGCTGCGGTTGCCGAACATCGTGGCCGGCTCGGAGTAGATCCAGGCCTGGAGCATCCCGATGATCGCCGAGCAGCCCCACAGGATCATCGATCCGACGGCGCCGAAGATGCCCAGCGTGAAGCCGAGGCTCCCGAGCAGGAAGCCCGGGTTGCACAGCGCTATGACGAACCCGTCCCACCATCGGAGCGTCTTGAGGAGTTGAACTTCCTCGACGGTGGCTGTGGCCAACTTTTGCCTCCTCTGGGTTGGATCCGGCTAGCTCGCGCCCTGCGTGGTCGACGTCCCCCCGAACGGCGCTCTTATACCAGTTTGTATAAAGCTGGTCAAACTAAATGCCGGGCGTAAGATCCTCGGATCGTGCGGTGAACGCCCGTGGACGAAATCAGGCACGGCACCGGGGTTGAGGGCACGGCGCCGACGGCGCCCGGGGCGGCGCGCGCGGCGCCGCGTCCGGTGATCCTGGCCACCTTCTCGGTGCGAGTCGATCCGCGGGCCGAGCGCATGGCGATCGAGAGCGCGCTGGAGGTGGGGGCTCGGCTGATCGTCGCCAACCTGATGACGCTGCCTCCCTATCCCGCCACGATCATGCTCGCGCGCGAGTACGCCACGCTGCCGCACGAGGAGGATCTCGAGGCGGTCCGGGCGACCGCCGCCCGGGCCAGTGCGCTCGGGATCGGAACCGAGCTGCTGCGGATCTCGAGCCGGCGCCCACTGGCGGCGCTGGTCGAGCTGATCTCCGAGCGCCGCGCCTCGCTCGTCGTGCTCGGTCCGGACGTGCGGCGCAGTCCGCGTTGGCAGCGGTGGCTGGCCGCGCGCCGCGTCCGCCGCCAGACGGACTGCCTGCTGTGGATCGTCCCCGGCGGCCTGGTCTGAGCCTATTTGTCCACAGGCCCGGTCTGCGGCCTGGTTTGGTCGATCCGCTCAGCGACCTCGTTCATGGTGCCGAAGCGACCGGTGTAGAACAGCAGCGGCTCGTCGTCCCGGTGGTCGATGTACTCGACCTCGCCGATCCACAGCACGTGATCGCCCGCCCGGTGCACGTCGACCACCCGGCAGACCAGGTGGGCCAGGGCACCGTCGAGGAGCGGCAGGCCGTTCTGCCAGGTGAACGTCGGCTCGACCGGCGAGGGCTTCTGGGCCGCGAAGTGGGCGGCGAAGTGCTGCTGGTCGTAGGCCAGGACGCTCACCCCATAGCGACCGCTGCGCGGGAGCATCTCGTTCATCCGGCATCGGCCGAGCGAGACCAGCACCAGCGGGGGGCGCAGCGAGACCGACAGGAAGCCGTTGGCGGTCATGCCGTGGACGACGTCGCGCTCGACCGTGGTGACGACGGTGACGCCGGTGGCGAAGCGGCCCATGACCTGCCTGAACTCCCGGGCCGCCTGCTCGACCGCCGGCGCCTTGGGGGTCAGCCTGGCCACGCCGGTCTGGGGTAGGAGGCTCGGCTTCTCGCCGGGCGCGTGCTTGGGCTTGGCCCCCGGTCGGGGCGGCGGCATCAGGCCCGCGCCATCCGTGGGGCGGACCACCCTCGTGAGCCGGGCCACTCCCTCCCGATCGGTCACGGCACGCACGATAGCGCTCGTCCTCAGGAGCGCGGCCGGGTCTTGTCCGGGTCGTAGAAGGGGAAGCGCACCACCCGGGCCGGGATCCGCTTCTGGAGCCCGTCGAGCTTGCCCACCTCGACGGCGGTGTCGATGTCGGCGTACTGAACCGCGTTCCGGGCCAGCGCGATCGAGCACTTGAGCGTGGGGCTCCGAGTGCCGCTGGTCACGACGCCGACCCTCTGGCGGCCGACGTACACCGGGTCGCCGTGGCCGGCGGTCTCGTTGCCGGTCAGCTCGAGGCCGACCAAGCGGCGCTGCGGGTGCTCCTTGCGTTCGATCAGCGCCTCGCGGCCGATGAAGTCCTCGTCGTTTGCCAGCGCGACGGTGAAGCCGATGCCGGCCTCGAACGGGTCGACCTGATCGTCGAATTCGTAGCCGGCGAAGATCAGGCCCGACTCGATCCGCAGCATGTCGAGCGCCTCGAGCCCGAGTGGCTTGACCGCGAACGGCTCGCCCGCTGTCCAGATCGCATCCCATACGGCCGGCCCGTCCGACGGGTGACACCACACCTCGTACCCGAGCTCACCCGTGTAGCCGGTGCGCGAGACGATGATCGGGATGCCGTCATGTGTGTGGATGCGGCCGACGAGGAACCGGAACCATTTGAGCTCGGTGAGGCTCGGCTGGGTCGGCGGAGTCCACACCAGCGTCTTGAGGACGTCCCGGCTGAGCGGACCCTGCACGGCCAGGTTGTGAAGCTGATCGGTGCTCGGCTTGACCCACGCCTTGAGGTTCTGGCGTTCGGCGATCTCGCGCAGCCAGACGCCGTCGTATTCGTCTCCGCCGACGAACCGGAAGTTGTTGTCGGCCAGCCGGAACACGGTGGCGTCGTCGATCATGCCGCCCGTCTCGTTGCAGAGCGCGGTGTAGACCACCTGGCCGACCGACAGCTTGCGGACGTCACGGGTGATCGTGCGCTGCATCAGCGTCTCGGCGTCCGGCCCCAGCACCTCCCACTTGCGCAGCGGGCTGAGGTCCATGACGGCGACCTTCTCCCGGCACGCCCAGTACTCGGCGAGTTGACCCTCGTTGTTGAAGCAATGCGGAAGCCAGAAGCCGCGGTACTCGACGAATGACTTGGTGAGCGCTTCGGTCCGCGGGTGAAATGCCGTCTCCTGCGTGAGCACCGGCGGCGCGTCGGCAGTCACGCGGTGGGCGATGGCCACCGAGAAGCGGTTGTGCGGCGCGTAGACGCGGACGTGGACATCTGTCACCTCCCAGGCGTTCGAGGGATCGATGTCGTCGGGACAGGCCGACGAGGCGCACACCAGGTCGCTCAGCGCCCGCAGCATGACGTAGTCCCCGGGACGCGACCAGGGCTCGTCCGAGATCAGCTGCAGGCTCGAGTCGAACGTGGTGTTGTAAAAGAAGTTCAGGGCCTCCCAGCCCTTGCGCGGCGCGATCTCGAAGGGCCCCAGCGCGCCGTTGAAGTTGTCGGTGCAGTTCACATGGCCCGGGTAACCGAGGTCCTCGTAGTACTTGCTCTGGCAGGCCAGAGCGAACGTGTCGTGGCGGCCGACCGTGTCGCGGATGACCTCCACGAGCGGCTCCATGTCGAGGTCGTAGAACTTGCCGTGCAGGCCCGGTGTCGGGTAGGCCTGGCCCATCAGGGTGCGAGTGACCGTGGCGTCGAGGCCGCGCTCGATGCCCTTTTGGAGCTTGTCGTAGTGGAAGGCGAGGAAGTCCGAGCACTGGCGTCCCTGGACGTCGATCACCTGGATGTACTCGCCGGCCCTCACCTCGTAGGAGCTCGCGGTCGCTGCGTCTATGCGGAAGTCCAGGCGGGGCTCGGCCAGGGGCGGCGGCAGATCCGTCTGCTCGCGTGTGGGCGGCGCCGCGCGCCGGATTTCGATCAGCAGCTCGGAGGCGGGCGGGTCACCGTCGACGATGCGCCCACCCGGAGCCGCCACGACCAGCGTGGTTGCGCTTTGTGCGGCCAGCTCGACGTCGCTGCCGGGCTGTGACTGCGCGCCGAACACCGTCACGGTGGCGTCCCGACCGCGGTCGGTGCGCAGCCCCAGCGCGGCCAGCCCCTCGCCACCCCGGGCCGTGAGCTCCGCGGTCTGGCCACCGTGGCGGTCGATCAGGCGGACGCGGTCGTCCCCGTCCAGCCGGATCGCGGTCGTCCCGCCCGGCGCCACCCGGTAGAACTCGAGCCCGGGATCGGGCCGGCGTAAGCCGCTGGGCAGAAGCAGCGGGGGCGGTTCCGCGGTGGCGGCCATCGGCGTTCTGCGCCGAAGACTACGACGCGGCCGGCGCCTTTTCGGCGGACTTCTCCACCTCGGCGAGCAGCTGCTCGGCCAGCTGGCGCTTGCCGTCGGCGTCGAGCTTCTTCAGCTCGTTCTCCACGGCCCGGCGGTTGTAGTGCTGGTTCCAGTAGTCGAGGCTCTCGAACCCGAGCAGGACGGCCTTCCCGACGAACTGCCGGAGCACCTCGTTGGTCGGGCCCATGACCCAGCCCGCCTTGGCGTCGCGCAGGTAGCGCTCGAGCTCCATGTCGCGCTTGTAGCCGGTGCCGCCGCAGGCGTGGAGCATCTTGTCGACGACGTGGGCGGCGTTCTTGGCCGCGCCAAACTTGATCTGCCACGCCCAGTGCAGGAAGTTGGCGCGAGCGAACTCGCCGGGCGGGAGCTGCACGGTGTTGTGATCGGTGGCGTTGTCCATCGCCTGCGCCACCGAGTAGACGAACAGCCGGGAGGCGTTCGTGTCCATCACGGCCTCGCCGATGTAGTCCTGGATCGTCGGGTAGTCGGCCACGCGCAGGCCGACGTCGACGTGGCGCTTGCGGGTGGTCTGGCGCTTGCCGATGTCGATCGCGCCCATCGCGATGCCGTTCCAGACCGAGCTCGATCCGATCAGGAACCACGGGTCGACGGATTCGTCGTTGGAGGCCGCGCCGTCGCCCTCGGGGCCCACGATCTGGTCACCGGGGATGTCGATGCCCGGCACCTCGATCGGCCCCGACTGGTTGCCTCTGAGGCCGAGGGCATCCCAGCTCGACGGCTGCGCCTTGATGTGCTCGCCGTCGATCACGAACACGCTGAGGTCGTCGTAGCCGGTGAAATCGGGGCTGGTCGTCTGGACCACGTAGAAGTCGGCGAACCCGCCCGAGGTGGTCCACGACGCCTTCTTGCGCACGTTGTAGCCGCCGTTCGAGCGGGCGGCGCCGGACGAGATCGGGTACCAGAAGTGCGAGCCGGTCTCGGGGTCCGAGTAGGAGAGCGTCCCGATCTTGCCGCTGTTCAGGGGGCGGATGTACTTGTCGATCAGCGCGTCGGTGGCGCGCAGCATGATCGCGTTGACCGCGCCGATGTGCATGACGTAGCACATCGCGGTGGAGGCGCAGCCGTACCGCGCGATCGTCTCGCAGGTCACGGCATAGGCCACGTGATCCTGGCCCAGTCCGCCGTACTCGGTGGGGACGGTGAGAGCGAGGAAACCGTGCTCGCCGAGCAGCTCGAGGTTGCGGCGGGGGAACTTGAGCTCGTCGTCGGAGATCTTGGCGTTGGCCCGCATCTCCTTCTCGCACAGCTCGATCAGCGTGTCGCGGAGCTCGCGCTGGCGATCGGTGAGCACCCAGTCGGGATCCCACTCGTAGCCCAGTCCCCAGAAGGGCTCGCCACCCCATGTCTTCTCGGCCATCAAACCCTCCGCTCTCGCCTATGCACAAATATGTTCAATACAGTTCTACCTGAGAGGGTGATCGGTGTCTAGAGCTTCTGTGCAGCGCCCGCTGATCGGCGTTTCCGCGAGCCTCCACGACTTCGGAGACTACGGCGGCGTCGGCGTTTACCGCCCGCTGCTCGACGCCGGCGCGCTGCCGATGGCCCTGCCCCAGTTGGCGGATGCGATCGCGCCGGCGCTCGAGGCGGTCGATGCCGTCGTGCTGGCGCCGGGGCGCGACATCGAGCCGCGGCGCTACGGCCAGGAGCCGCACGCCCTGCTCGCCGCCACCGAGCCCCAGCGCGACGCGTTCGAGCTGGCGCTGGTCTCGGCGGCGCTGTCGGCCGGGCTCCCGATCCTGGGGATGTGCCGCGGCGTCCAGGTGCTGAACGTGGCGCTGGGCGGCACGCTGGTGCAGGACGTCAGTCTCGTGGCGGCGGGGCATCCGTCCGATCCCGGGTGGGCGCGGTGGAGGGAGGTCGAGGCGGCGTCGGTGGCGGGCCTCCCGGTGCCGCCGCATCCGCGTCACCAGATCTCGATCTCGGATTCGAGCCTGCTCGCCGCCGCGCTCGGGACGACCACGATCGAGGTCAGCTCGTTTCACCATCAGGCGATCGACCGGGTCGGCTCCGGCTTGGAGGTCGTGGCGTGGAGCGCTGACGATGGGCTGCCCGAGGCGGTCGAGCTACCGGGCCGGCCGGTGCTGGCCGTGCAGTGGGAGCTTCAGGAGGAGTGGCGCGTCGATCCGCGATTCGCTCGTGTGTTCGACTGGTTCGTGGGCGCGGCGCGGAGGCACGGTCACGCGGGCTGACACCGGACTTTGGCGCTCCACCTGTCGTAGGCGAGAGTGGATCGCCAAAGTCCGGAACCCGCTACGTGTACATGCCGCTGAACTGACCGCCGGTGATGTTCAGGACCTGGCCGGTGACGTAGTTCGCCCACGGCGTGCAGAGCAGGAACACCCCGCCGGCCGCCTCCTGCGGTGTGCCAGCGCGGCCCATCGGGATGAGCGCCGGCCCGATGGCGCGCATCTGCTCGGGGATGCCGAGCTGCACCCTCTGGCCGGCGATCTCGGCCACGTTGTCCTCGTTCTTGACCGCGGTCAGGCGGGTCTCGATGAAGCCGAACGCCACCGCGTTGACGTTGATCTTGAACTGTCCCCACTCCTTGGCCAGCGTCTTGGTCAGGCCGACCACGGCGGACTTGCCCGACGAGTAGTTGGCCTGGCCGGCGTTGCCCATCGTGCCCGAGATCGAGGAGACGTTGACGATCTTGCGGAACACCTCGCGGCCCTCCTCGCGCTCCTTCTTGGCCGGCTCGCGCATGTGGGGGGCGACCGCGCGGCACATCCGGAAGGGCACGATCGAGTGGATGTCGAGCATCTTCTGGAACCACTCGTCGCTCATCTTGTGGATCGGCGCGTCGAGCGTGTAGCCGGCGTTGTTGACCAGGATGTCGACCTTGCCCCACTCGTCGATCACCTTCTGGACGAGCTGATCGGGAACGCCCTCCTTGGTCAGGTCCCCCGAGAACACCAGCGTGTCGCCGGAAATCTCCGATGCGGCCTGCTCGGCGACGTCTCCGTCGATGTCGTTGATCAGGACCTTGGCGCCCTGTTCGGAGAGCAGTTCGGCGGTGGCGCGTCCGATGCCGCGCGCCGATCCGGTGACGATCGCCACCTTGTCGTCGAGAATTGCCATGTCTGGCCTCCGGTTTCGGTTGGTCGAGGCCCGCCATCATGCCAGCGCGGCGGCTTGATTGACTTGTCGATCAACCTGGGGACGGGAGGGTGCCGTGGGGGCGGGAGGGCACCGGTGGGGACGGGGACGGGCGCCGTGAGGAATGGGACGAGCGCCGTGGGGGCGCGCCGGCCGGGATCCCCGGCCACGTCAGCCCGCGATCGACGCGGCCCGCGCGCCCGCGCGCAGCCCCGACTCGATCGCGCCGTCGACGAACCCCGCCCAGCCGTTGGCGATGTCCGATCCGGCGAGCACGACCCGGCCCTCCGCCCGCTGCATGGCGGCGTGGTGGTGCTCGTACCAGCCGGGGCGGTGGATGGCCCAGGTCCCGCGGGAGAGCTCGTCGGCCAGCCAGTCGTGCGCGGTGGCGTCGAGAGCCTCGTAGCCGGGCAGGATCGCCTCGAGCTGGCGCTGCACGGCGGGCAGGTCGCCGGCGTCGCAGCGCTCGGCGTCGGCTCCGAACCCGATCAGCAGCTGCGACCCGTCCCCGTTGACCCAGTCGGTGCCCAGATAGCCGAACGGGTGCCCGGCGCGGATGCTGTTGTGCGCCATCGGCTCCCCCCGCGCCCGGATGAAGATCTTGATCCCGCGCGAGGCCTGCCCGAGGCCGATCGCCCGCTGCTTGTCCTCGGACAGCGGCGGGGTGAAGGAGATCGCCCCGAGCGCGTTCAGCGGCACGGCGACCACGACGGCCCGCGCCGCGAACCCGGACCCGTCGCGAGTCTCGACCTCGACGCGACCATCGCGCTGGATGACCGAGCCGACGTGCGCGCCCAGCCGACGCTCGAAGCGAGCGCCCGACTCGATCGCGGCGAGCAGGGCGCCTGTGCCGCCGACGATCGTCACCCGGCCGCCCGTGAACTGGGTGAGCTCCAGGCTGTAGCCGGACAGGGCGTGCCAGCGCAGCACCGACACGGCGCCGGCCTGATCGAGCGGCGCGTGGGCGAGCGACTCGAGCTCGGCGGCCAGCACCGCGCGCTCCTCGTCGGAGAGCGAAATCTCGTTCAGACGCTCGGCGATCGTCAGGCGGTCGAACCGCGCGAGCGCGCCGATCGCGTACATCGGGTCGTGCGGCGCCGGCAGCGCCTCATGCACGCCGTCGACGAACCGGTCCCAGCCGCGCAGCGCGATCGCATCCCGCTGCTCGATCGATCCGGACCGCCGCTCGTCGCCCACGTACCAATCGGCGATCTCGACGCCGTCCGAGACCGCCACGTCAAGCCCGGCCCGCGTGATCTCAGACCACGTGTGCGGCTGGTGCCAGTGCACCCACGCGCCGCCGTACTCGATCGGCGACCCGTTCCAGTCCGCCCTCCAGGTCCGCCCGCCCAGGCGATCCCGGGCTTCGAGCAGCAGCACACTCTGGCCCCGCAGGGCTGCCTCACGCGCGGCGGTGACGCCGGCGAAACCGCCGCCGATGACGATCACGTCGTGCACGACACCGTCCCCACCGGGGGCTCGACCACGACACGGCGGCGCGCCACGGCATCGACGGCGACCGCGCCGGCCGGCCCGGCCAGCACCGGGTTGAGCTCGAGCAACTCGAGCGACTCGTCGAGCACCAGTTGGCCGACGCGCTCGGCCATCCGCGCCACCGCCGCAAGGTCAACCGGCGCGGTGCCGCGCGCACCGGTCAGGAGCGGTGCGCCGCGCAACCTCCGCACCGCGCGCTCGATCCGCGCGGCGTCGGCGGGCAGCGGCACGATCGCCACGTCGTCGAGCACCTCGGTCCACGCGCCGCCGAGGCCGATGAGCACCGCAGGCACGACCGCGTCGGCGCGCGCCGCCACGATCAGCTCGACGCCGCGCGCCGCCATCCGCTCGGCCAGGACGGCCCCGCCGAACTGCGCCGCGAGCACCTCGAGCCGCGCGAACGCGGCCGTGACCTCGGCCTCGGAGCGGAGCCCGAGCCAGACGGCACCGAGCTCGGACTTGTGCTGCACCTCCGGCGAGCTCAGCTTGAGCGCGATGCTTCCGCCGAGCTCGCCCAGCGCCGCGACGGCGTCGCGCGCATCGGCAACCAGCCGCCCGTCGACCACGTCCACGGTGCCGGCGCGAACCATCTCCTTGGCCTCGTGCTCGGACAGCCAACGGCTCTCGCCCGGAAGCTCCCGGGCCGGCGCCGCGGCGCGCGCGATCTCGCGCAGCCGCTCGGGATCGCCCGGGGCGGCCCGGATGGCAGCGACGCAGGCCAGGCCGGTGCGCAGGCCGGCGACGGCCGGGATGCCCGACTGCACGCACTCCCAGGCCGCGTCATCGTCGAGCAGCTCGGGCAGAGTCGAGCAGATCAGCGTCGTGGCCGACTCGGCGACCGCGCGAGCCCCGGAGACGACGCCGGCGCGGACGGCGTGCCAGGCGTCGGCCACGGGACCGGTCAGGCCGGGGGGCTGGTCGTAGAACACGAGCACCTGGTCGATCGCGGGATCCTCGCCGAGCGTCACGACCAGCTCGCGCAGCAGTGCCTCCTCGCCCCAGATCATCGCGGTGTAGTCGAGCGGGTTGGCCACGGTGGCGGCCACGGGCAGCAGTGCGCGCAGACGCTCGCAGGTCGCGGGCGCGAGCGCGGGGAGCTCGAGTCCGAGCCGCGCCGCCTCGTCGGCGCCCTGGGCCGAGTCGCCGCCGGAGCAGGTCATGATCGCGAGGCCGCCGTGGGCGCGCGAGCCGCGTGGGCGCGCGGGTCGCACCGCCAGCGTCTTGGCCACCTCGAGCAGCTCGTGCGCGTCGGCTGCCCAGACGCCGCCGGCCTCCTCGATCAGGGCCCGGAAGATCCGCTGATCACCGGCCAGCGCGGCGCTGTGGGCAGCCGCCGCCCGTGCGCCGGCGGCCGAGCTGCCGACCTTCAGGACCGCCACCGGCACGCCGGCCTGCGCGCAGGCGGCCAGCCCCTCGCACAGGCGCGGCCCGCCGTCGTCCTCGAGATAGAGCGCGATCGCGCCGACCCCGTCCTCGTGCGCGAGGAACGACAGGTAGTCGGCGGCCCCGAGCACGGCCTGGTTGCCGCTGGCGATCACCGTGTGGAAGCGCAGCCCGCGGCGGGTGGCCAGCGCGTTCACCGCCACGTTCCCGCTCTGGGAGACGAGCGCCACGGGTCCCGGTACGCGGGGACTCAGGGCGTCGCCCCATAACGCGGCGCGGGCGTGCAACGCGACGATCCCGTTGCAGTTCGGCCCGCACACCGGGAGATCCCATCGCGAGGCCGCCGCCGCCAACTCGTCCTGGAGCGGCACGCCGTCCGGCACCTCGGCGAAGCCGGCGCCGATCACGACCGCGCCGCCGCACCCCCGCGCACCCGCCTGTTCCACCACGTCAGGCACGCGGGCCGCGGGGATCGCGATCACGACCGCGTCGACGGGCTCGGGCAGGTCGGACAGAGACGGCACGCACGGCCGCCCCAGCGCCGAGGTCCGCGACGGGTTCACCCCCCAGACGGACCCGGCAAAGCCGATCACCTCCAGATTCAACAGCGCCTGGGCGCCGTAGCTGGCCGGGCGGTCGGTGGCGCCGACCACCGCGACCGAGCGCGGCCGCAACAGACGGGTGAGGTTCATCAGTGGATCGTCGCCTCGACGCCCCGGCGCTCGAGCGCACGGGCGATGATCAGCCGCTGCACCTCGCTGGTGCCCTCCCAGATGCGGTCGACGCGCAGCTCGCGGGAGAACCGCTCGGCCACGTTGCTGCGCAGATAGCCGCGCCCGCCGAACGCCTGCACGGCGCGGTCGGCGCAGCGGCCGGCGGCCTCCGAGACGAACAGCTTGGCCATCGAGGCCTTGGCATGGATCAGCTTCACGTCGGCCCCGGCGTCGACCATGCCGGCGACGTGCAGCGCGAGCAGTCGCCCGAGCGTCGCGTCGGTGGCCGAGTCGGCCAGCGGGAACGCGATCCCCTGGTAGTCCATGATCCGCCGGCCGCCCTGGACGCGATGCAGAGCCCACTCGGTCGTCTCGTCGAGCAAGCGCCACATCGCGCCGAGGCCGTGGGTGGCGATGCCCAGGCGCTCCTCGGTGAACCAGGCGCGCTGGAGCGCGTCGCCGTTGCCGACGCCGCCGATCACGGCGCCGTGGTCGACCTCGACATCCGTGAAGCGGATCGTCGGATGGCCGTGCGGATAGTTGTGGGTGAAGCGCGGAGAGTCCACGAACGAGACCCCGGGTGCGCCGGGCTCGACCAGGAACAGGGTCGGTAGCCGGTCGGCGCCGTCGACCGCCAGCGCCATCACGATCAGCACGCGCGCCACGTCGCCCGAGGTCACGAACCACTTCTCGCCGTTGATCCGCCAGCCGCCGTCGCTCGGCACCGCGGTGGTGGAGATGCCGCTCGGGTCAGAGCCCGCCTCGGCCTCGGTCACCGCGTAGGCATCGCCGCCCTCGCCGCGCAGGGCGGGGACCAGGTAGCGCTCGATCTGCTCCGGCGAGCCCTGCATCAGCACGTTGTACGCGCTCGGCACGTGCCAGTGCAGGCCGTTGGTGACCCGGCCGAACTGCTCGTTGACCAGGAACCACTCGAGCATCGACCATCCCTGGCCCCCGAGCTCGGGGGCGAAGCGCCCACCGTTCAGCCGGGCGGCGATCGCCTCGCGCTTGATCCGCTCGACTGTCTCTTCGGGAAGCTGACCGCCGCGCTCCTCGGCCTCGAGTTCGAGCGGCAGCAGCACGGTCTCCACGAACGTGCGCGCTCGCTGCTGGAGCTCGAGCTGATCGGCGGTGAGGTCGTGGCCGGACGGGGTCGGCAAGACGGCAGTGGTCATGGTTGGTCCTCGTTGGTCGTGGCGAGCAGCTGCGCGAGCCGGCGCCGGTCTGCCTCGGTCTGCTGCGCGCCGCGGCCGGGCAGCGCCAGCAGCAGGTTGTGGTGGTTGGCGATCACCCGGGTGGCCAGCGTGCGCGCCCGAACCACTGCGGGGTCGGAGTCGTCGCGGCGCTCCTCGATCAGCTCGACGACGCGGTGCAGGTAGTGGTTCCAGCCACGCCGCGTGCCGCGCAGGACCAGCCGTTCGATCCGGGCCGCCTCGCCGGCGATCGCGTCTTCGGACGCCGGCGCTCCGCGAACCAGCGTGGCCACGGCGGCGGGCAGCTCGCGTTCGGGCTCCGGCGTGACCGACAGCCAGGACGCGCGCTTGACCATGCGCGGTAGACTAACGCAAACTGATCACAAAGTCAGGATGGTTGCCAATGCAGGCTGTGACGGCGGTCCCCTCGGCGACGGGCGAGGCGCTCGAGCCGCGGCTGTACCTCGATCCCGAGGTGCTCGAGGCCGAGCAGGAGCGCATCTTCGAGCGCACCTGGCAGCTGATCGGGCACGTGGCTGAGCTGCCGCGCCCGGGCAGCTACACGACGGGCTTCGCCGGCTCCCAGCCGGTGCTGGTGGTGCGCGACGAGCAGGGCGACCTCAAGGCCTACCGCAACGTGTGCCGCCACCGCGCCTCCTGCCTGCTCACCGGCTCGGGCCAGTGCAAGGGCGCGATCCGCTGCCGCTACCACGGCTGGACCTACCGCTTCGACGGCTCGCTGATCGGGGTTCCCGAGGCGCTCCAGTTCGGCGAGCGGCTCGAGAAGTCAGCACTCGGGCTGCATCCGGTCCGGGTCGAGGAGCTGTGTGGCCTGGTGTTCGTCAACCTCGAGGCCGACGCGTCGCCGCTCGCCGAGCTCGTGGGCGATCTCCCGAACAGGCTCGCGCGCTACCGGATCCACGAGCTCGAGTCATTCGGCGCTGTCGAGGGCAGCCAGCCGGCGAACTGGAAGGTGGTGGTCGAGAACTACATCGAGGGCTACCACATCCCGATCGCCCATCCCGGGCTGATGCGGATGCTCGACTACAAGCACTACGACACCGAGCTGCACGAGCACTACGCGTGGGTGGAGGCCCCGTTCCGCGACAAGACGAGCAGCAACTACCTCGAGCGCGCCTACTCGGAGCTCGTGACGCCGATGCCCGGTCTCGGTGAGGAGGACCGCCGCACCTGGCGCTACGCGTTCATCTATCCGAACACGACGATCGACCTGTACCCGGACCAGGTCAACACGTGGCAGATACTGCCCCGCGGGGTCGGGCGGACCACCGACTTCTCGGCGAGCTATCGAGCTCCGCGCGCCGGCCTGCGCACGCGCGCCGTCCAATGGCTCAACCAGCGGCTGAACACGCTCGTCCTGAACGAGGACATCGATCTGGTCAGGAACGTCCAGCTTGGCCTGCACACGCGCGGCTACCGGTGCGGTCCGCTGTCGCGCCGCGAATCCGCGGTGGCCTGGTTCGCGGACCGGATCCGCGCGGACCTGGAGGAGACTCCAGCCGGGTGAGTCCGACGCCCGGCGCCGGCAAGCCGACCGCTCGCGAGCGGATCCTGGCCGCGGCGGTCGGCCAGATCGCGCGGGAGGGGATCGACGGTGTGCGAATCGCACGGATCGCGATGGAGGCGGGTGTCTCGCCGCCGCTCGTCCATTACCACTTCGCCACCCGGGACGCCCTGCTGGCCGAGGCGCTCGACTACTCATATGCCCACGCCGGCGACGCCCGGATCGAGAGCGGCGAGCTGCCCGCGGCATCGCACGCCGAGCGGCTGCACCTGATGATCGAGCAATGCCTGCCCACGACGCCGTCGCTCGAGCGCGACTGGGTGCTGTGGGTGGAGCTGTGGCTGCGCGCGGCACGCACCCCGGAGCTCCGGCCGGTGGCCGAGGAGCTCTACGAGCGCCTGCACGCCTGGTTTGCGCGCGAGATCGCCGATGGCGTCAAGGACGGCGAGTTCGCCCGCTGCGATCCCGACGAGGTGGCCGACCGCGCGATCGCGCTGATCGACGGCTACGGCATCCGGGCCCTGATCGGGGACAGGGCGATTCCGTTGGACCGGGCGCAGCGGTCGGTATCGGCGGCACTGGCGCGCGAGCTCGGCCTGGACGGCGAGCAACTACCGGCGCCGCGGGCGGCTTGACAACGCCGCTCGTCGCTCAGTAGTTTTCTGAACGGCGATTCAGTATACGAATTCGTCCGGTCGAGAGGAGACGGAAGAGGCGTGGCGCGCCCCAAGGTCGATCACCTGCGCAAACCGCAGATCATCGCTGCGGCGGCCGACGTGCTCTACGAGCGCGGGTTGTTCGACACGAGGATCGGCGACATCGCCGAGCGGGCGGGCACGAGCTCGCCGACGATCCTCTACTACTTCGAGTCCAAGGACCGGCTCCTCGAGGAGGCGGTCGACCAGACCGACCACGAGTTCTACGCCCGCCTGACCGAGGGACAGGCGCAGCGCGAGGGCGCGGTCGAGAAACTCGTCCACCTGATCGAGGAGACCAGCCTGGGACCGGGCGGCCTCAGTGACTGGACGCTGTGGATGGAGATGTGGGTCCGCGCCCGGCGCGACCCGGTCGTGCGCGACACCTACTTCCGGCTCGACCGCAGGCAGCGAAAGCTGATCGCGGCCATCGTGCGCGACGGCCAGGCCGCCGGAGACTTCGACCAGGACGCCGACCCGGACGACTTCGCGCTGGCGCTGAGCGGATTGATGGACGGGCTCGGCGTGCAGGTCACGCTGGGTCAGCCCGACGTGAGCGCCGACCGGATGGTGGAGCGGTGCCTGGCCATGGCCTCGGCCGAGCTCGGGTGCGCGCTCGAGCCGAGCGACGCGGCCGTGAGGAGAGGAGCGAGCAGATGAATGGCAGCACACGCAGGACGTTCATCCGGCGCGCCGGCGTGGCCGCGGCCGGCCTGGCCTTCCCGGGGGTGCTCGAGGCGTGCGGCAGCACCACCCCGCAGGTCAGCGTGACCAAGGCGGCCGCCCCGACCGGGCCGGGCGGTCTTCCGCTGGCGCGGCCGGATCGGCCGGTGACCCTCCCGATCTACGCCGCCAACAAGCCGATCGCCTCCGGCCTCGCGCCCGAGAAGGGACCGCTCCAGTTCTACAACTGGGACTCCTACATCAACACCGACGTGGTCAAGTCGTTCGAGAAGAAGTACGGCGTCCAGGTCCAGATCAGCACGTTCACCACGATCGACGAGGCGGTGGCCAAGATCTCGAGCGGCGCGGTTCAGTTCGACGTGTTCGTGCCCGAGTTGGTGTTCCTCGAGCGCCTGGTGGTCGGCAAGGTGCTCCAGCCGATCAACCTGAGCTACATCCCGAACCTCAAGCAGAACGTCTGGCCGTCGCTGGCCAACCCGTGGTACGACGTGGGCAGCCGCTACACGGTGCCGTACACGATCTACACGACGGGGATCGGGTGGCGGGCCGACAAGCTGCCCGGCTTCGACCCGGGGACCCTGGCCAACCCGTGGAGCGCGCTGTGGAGCGAGGGGCCGAAGATCTCGGGCAAGGTCGGCCTCCTCGACGACCAGCACGAGGGACTGACGATGGGGTTGCTCCACAACGGCATCACCGACGTCAACACCGAGAACCCCGCACACATCAAGGCGTCCGAGAACGCGCTGATCCAACTCGTCAACAGCGCCAACCTGAAGTTCGACACCAACGAATACCAGCACCTGGCCGACGGCTCGCTGTGGCTGCACCAGGCCTGGTCGGGGGACATGGCGTCCGTCCCCACCTACGCGCCGCAGGGCACCAAGGCCTCGGTGTTCCGCTACTGGTGGCCGGCCGACGGGCGGGGCCCGATCGACAACGACACGTTCGCGATCCTGCGCGGGGCCAAGAACCCGGTGCTGGCGCACCTGTTCCTCAACCACCTGCTCGACACCAAGCAGGTGTTCGACAACTTCACCTTCACCTACTACCAGCAGCCGATCAACGCGATGACGCCGGAGTCGCTGATCAAGCTCGGCCTGATCCCGCCGACGCTGAAGACGACGATCATCCGCGAGGCGCAGTTCAAGAACGGCCTGGTCCAGGGCCCGCTCTCGAACCAGGGCGAGGTCCTGTGGGAGAACGCGTGGGCGGCGGTCAAGTCGGCCTGACCACGCGCGGCTCCTACTGGCGCGGCTTCGCCCTCCCGGGAGTGGTCTGGCTGTGCCTGTTCGTGGTCGTGCCGGCCTATGCCGTGCTGGCCATGGCGATGGGCAAGGTCAACCTGCTGCTCGAGCCGGTGCCGGCCTGGAGCCCGGCCGCCTGGAACCCCGGCTGGGTGTCGAAGGCGTTCTCGGGCGCGCTGCCCGGCGGCGAGTACTGGCCGGCCGTGCGCAACACGCTCGTATACGTGGCCACGTCGCTCGCGCTGTGCTTCGCGATCGGCTACCCGGTCGCCTACTACGTGGCGCGGCACGCGCCGAAGCGGTGGAAGCCGCTTCTGGTGATGCTGCTCGTGATCCCGTTCTGGGTCAGCTACCTGCTGCGCATGCTGGCCTGGATCGGCCTGCTCTCGAACGACGGATACGTCAACAAGCTGCTGATCGACCTCGGCATCGCGCACCCGCCGAACTGGCTGAACGGGAACGCGTACTCGGTGATCCTCGCGCTCGTCTACGGCTACATCCCGTACTTCATCCTGCCGGTGTTCGCCGGCCTGGACCGGATCGACGCGAGCCAGATCGAGGCCGCGCGCGATCTCGGCGCCACCCCACGGCAGGCGTTCATGCGGGTCACGCTGCCGCTGAGCCGGCCGAGCATCCTGGCCGGCGCGGCGCTCGTCGTGCTGCCGATGTTCGGCGACTACTACACCAACGACCTGATCTCGGCCTCGCCGCGGACCAACATGCTCGGCAACGAGGTCAACCTGTTCGTGCAGGGCGGCCCGGAGAAGAACCTGGGCGCCGCGCTGGTGCTCGTGCTGATGGCGATCCTGTCGGTGCTGATGGTCTACTACGTGTACGCCACGGCGCGGGACGCACGGAGGCTGGCGTGACGATGGCGCTGCGGACGGGACTGCGGCTGCCGAGACGTCTGCGCAACCCCTGGGGGAGGCCGCGCTTCCTGGTGGCGGTCACGTGGCTCTACCTGGCCTGGGCGCTGCTCCCGGTGGTGGTCGCGATGCTGTTCTCGTTCAACCAGGGCCGCTCGCGGAGCGTGTGGCAGGGGTTCTCGATCCGCTGGTGGTGGGGTGATCGGAGCCAGTCGATCTTCCACGACCCCCAGTACACGCATGCGCTCGTGCACAGCCTCGAGCTGGCCGCGCTCGACATGCTGATCGCCACGCCGCTCGGCGTGCTGCTCGCCCTTGGCCTGGCCCGCTGGCGCGGGCGGGGCTCGAGCGCCGCCAACGGGTTGATGCTGGTGCCGCTGGTCACGCCGGAGATCGTCATGGCGGTCTCGCTGCTGCTCGTGTTCACCCAGTTGGCCGTGCTTCCGTTCAGCCTCGTCCATCTGGGAACCGGCGCGCAGGTGGTGGGGCAGGTCACCTTCTCGCTGTCCTACGTGGTGGTGATCGTGCGCAGCCGTCTGGCCGCGATCGGGCCGGAGTACGAGGAGGCGGCGCGCGATCTGGGCGCCACGCGGGTGGGCGCGCTGCGCCTCGTGCTCATGCCACTGCTGCTGCCGGCGATCCTGGCCAGCATGCTGATCGTGTTCGCGCTCTCGATTGACGACTTCGTCGTAACCCAGTACATGTCGTCCAACGCCTCGACTACGACGATCCCGATGTTCCTGTACGCCAATGCCCGCGGGGGGACGACCACGCCCGCTCTGAACGCGCTCGCCTCGATCCTGGTCGTGACCACGCTGATCGGCGTCGGCATGGCGTATCTGCTCTACACGGTGCTGACCCGCCAGGCCGCCGCGCCCGGCGGGGCCTCGGCTCTGCGCGAGCTGTCCGGACTGGAGGCCGCCGCCTGATGCCCGGCAGCGTGGAGCTTCGCGGGTTGACCAAGCGCTTCGAGGACGCGGTCGCCGTGGACGGCATCGACGCCTCGATCCGGCCCGGTGAGTTCTTCTCGCTGCTCGGTCCCTCCGGCTGCGGCAAGACGACCACGCTGCGGATGATCGCCGGCTTCGAGCGGCCGACCGCGGGCCAGATCGTGCTCGACGGCGTCGACGTGGCGGCGGTGCCGCCTCACGAGCGCAACGTGCACACGGTGTTCCAGAGCTACGCGCTGTTCCCGCACCTCGACGTGTTCGGCAACGTGGCCTTCGGGCTGCGCCGCCAGCGCGTGGCCAAGGACGAGGTCAAGCGCCGCGTGGCCGAGGCGATCGAGCTGGTCGAGCTGAGGGGCCTCGAGCAGCGCCGCCCGCGCCAGCTCTCGGGCGGCCAGCAGCAGCGGGTGGCGCTGGCCCGCGCGCTCGTGCTGCGCCCGGCGGTGCTGTTGCTCGACGAGCCGCTCGGCGCGCTTGACGCCAAGATCCGCAAGCAACTGCGGCTCGAGCTCAAGGCACTCCAGGAGGAGGTCGGGATCACGTTCGTGTTCGTGACCCACGACCAGGAGGAGGCGCTCAGCATGAGCGACCGAATCGCGGTGATGAGCGCCGGGCGGATCGAGCAGATCGGCACGCCGGAGGAGGTGTACGAGCAGCCCGCCACCGTGTTCGTGGCCGACTTCCTCGGGGTCTCGAATCTGATGGACGCGCGCGCCGACGGTGACGGGGTCGTGCGGATCGGCGATTTCCGGCTGCGGGCGGGCTGCGGCGAGCTGGCCGCGCGTGGGCCGGTCAAGGTGGTCGCCCGGCCCGAGCGGCTGGGGTTGCTGGGCCACGGTGTCTCGCACGAGAACTGCCTCCCGGGGATGGTCGAGCGCACGGTGTACGTCGGGGCGGTCCTGCAGGTGATCACGCGGCTGGCCACCGGCGAGACCGTGCAGGCGTCGATCGCCAACACGGGGGCGTCGACGGGGTATGCGCAGGGGACGCCGGTGCTGGTCCATGTGCCGCCGGACGCCCTGCGGGTGCTCGCGCCCGGGCCGGCGCCGGGGGTCGAAGCCGACCGGCCCGCCGAGCCAGAACCGGCGCCCGCGGTCGCCGGGTAGGTCGTACTAGAGTCAGCGCGCATGAACGAGCGCGAGCGGGCCCACGACATCGTGGTGTTTGGGGCCACCGGCTTCACGGGTGAGCTGACCGCCGAGTACCTGGCCCGCAACGCACCGGCGGGCACGCGCTGGGCGCTGGCCGGGCGCAATCAGGCCAAGCTCGAAGCGGTTCGCCGGCGGCTCACCGAGGTTGAGCCCGGGTGCGCGGAGCTGCCGCTGTTGCGGGCGGACGTCACCGACGAGGGCTCGGTGCGCGACGTCGCCGAGGCGGCTCGCGTGGTGATCACAACGGTCGGGCCGTACATCCGCTACGGCGAGCCGCTGGTGGCCGCGTGCGCCAAGGCCGGCACCGACTACGTCGACCTCACGGGCGAGCCGGAGTTCGTCGATCGCATGTGGCTGGGCTACCACTCGCGGGCCGTCGAGACGGGCGCTCGGCTGGTCCACTCGTGCGGGTTCGACTCGATCCCCTACGACCTGGGCGCGTTGTTCACCGTCCAGCAACTGCCCGAGGGCGCGCCGGTCTCGATGGAGGGCTTCGTGCGCACCGGCGCCAGCTTCTCCGGTGGCACCTACCAGTCGACGATCGAGATCGTTTCACGGCTGCGCCAGGGCATGGCGGTGGCGCGCGAGCGTCGCTCGCGCGAGGAGCGGCCGACCGGCCGGAGCGTGCGCGGAGTCTCCGGCCTGCCCCATCACGACGAGTTCGCCGGCGGCTGGGTGATCCCGTTCCCGAGCATCGACCCGCAGACCGTGCTCCGTTCCGCTCGCGCGCTCGAGCGCTACGGGCCCGACTTCACCTACAGCCACTACCTGGCGGTCAAGCGGCTCCCGGTGGCGCTCGGGCTGGCGGGCGGGGCGGTGGGCCTGGTGACGTTGGCCCAGATCCCCCCGGCCCGGCGGATGCTGCTGGGCCTGAAGGGCTCGGGCGAGGGACCCTCGGCCGAGCGCCGGGCGAAGTCGTGGTTCCGGGTGCGGTTTGCCGCGCGCTCGGGCGATCGCGAGGTTCGCACCGAGGTGTCGGGCGGCGACCCGGGCTACGACGAGACCTCGAAGATGCTCGCCGAGTCGGCCATGTGCCTGGCCTTCGACGAGTTGCCGCAGCGGGCGGGGCAGCTCACGCCCGCGGTGGCGATGGGCGACGCGCTGCGCGCGCGCTTGGAGGCCGGCGGGATCGAGTTCGAGGTGCTCGATGGCGTCCGCTAGGTGGACGCCGGCGGATATCCCCGACCAGAGCGGGCGGGTGTCGATCGTGACCGGGGCCAACAGCGGTCTCGGGCAGTCAACCGCGCGCGAGCTGGCCCGGGCCGGCGCGAGCGTCGTGCTGGCGGTGCGCGATCGGGGCAAGGGTGAGGAGGCGGCGGGCCGAATCCGGGCGGCGGTCCCGGGGGCGCAGCTTTCGGTGGCGCCACTGGACCTGGCCGACCTCTCGTCGGTGCGCGAGTTCGCGGGGCGCGTGGCCGACGCGCACGACCGGCTCGACCTGCTGGTCAACAACGCCGGGATCATGGCCGCCCCGCGCCGGCTGACCAAGGACGGGTTCGAGAGCCAGTTCGGCACCAACCACCTCGGCCACTTCGCCTTGACCGGGCTGCTGCTGCCCGCGCTGCTGGCGGCGCCGGCGCCGCGCGTGGTGACGGTCTCGAGCCATCTGCACCGCCGGGGCACGATGCGCTTCGACGACCTCCAGGGCGAGCGCAAGTACGACCGGTGGGGCGCCTACGGCCAGTCGAAGCTGGCCAACCTGATGTTCTGCTTCGAGCTGCAGCGGCGGGCCACCGAGGCGGCCGTCTCGCTGCTCAGCCTGGCGGCGCATCCCGGCTACGCGAGCACCAACCTCCAGTTCGCCGCTACGGACCGCTTCTACGAGAAGGCGATCGGGTGGATCGGCAACCACGTGGTCGCGCAGAGCGCGGACATGGGCGCGCTGCCCACGCTGTACGCGGCGACCG
The DNA here is from genome assembly GCA_963811135.1 of uncultured Solirubrobacterales bacterium. GTDB lineage: Bacteria > Actinomycetota > Thermoleophilia > Solirubrobacterales > Solirubrobacteraceae > Palsa-465. The sequence continues at coordinate 447,517 of CAWEQG010000020.1, forward strand.
TGCCCGACCTGCCGGGCGGCACCTACGTCGGGCCGGGCGGCCGCAGCGAGCAGCGCGGCTATCCGAAGGTGGTGGGCGCCGCCGGCAAGGCGTACGACGAGGACGCGTGGCGGCGGCTGTGGGTCCTCTCCGAGGCGCTGACCGGCGTGCGCTACGAGTTCGTCGGAGCGCACGCGTGAGCGACTTCCGCGCGGACGGCCGCGCGGCGATCGACTGGGCGGCGGACTACCTCGAGCGGGTGAGCGATTTGCCCGTGCTGGCCCAGGTCGCGCCCGGAGAGATCCGCGCCCGCCTGCCCCGGCGGGCGCCCGACGAGGCGGAGCCGTTCGCCGACGTCCTGCGCGACCTCGACGAGATCCTGCTCCCGGGCGTCACCCACTGGCAGCACCCGCGCTTCTTCGCCTACTTCGCGTGCAGCTCTTCCCAGCCGGCGATCCTGGCCGAGCTGCTGGCCGCCACGCTCAATTCGATCGCGATCCTGTGGCGCACGGCGCCGGCGGCCACCGAGCTCGAGGGCGTCGTGCTCGACTGGGTGGCCGACCTGCTCGGGCTCCCGTCCGGCTGGCACGGGCACATCGAGGACTCCGCGTCGACCTCGACGTTCACCGCGATCGTGGCCGCGCGCGAGGCGACCGGCCGAGATCTGATCGTGTGCTCCGAGCAGGCTCACTCGTCCGTGGACAAGGCGGCGCGCATGCTGGGCATGCGGCTCCGCAAGGTGCCGGTCGACTCCGAGTTCCGCATGCGTGCCGATGCGCTGGGCGATCTGTCGGATGCCGCCGTCATCGTGGCTACCGTCGGTACGACCGCGGCAACCGCGGTCGATCCGGTCCCGGCGTTGGCGGAGGCGTGTGCGGAGAGCGGGACGTGGCTTCACGTCGACGCGGCGTACGCCGGCACCGCGATGGTGTGCCCCGAGTTTCGCTGGGCCTTCGAGGGGGTCGAGCGCGCCGACTCGGTCGTGGTCAACGCCCACAAGTGGATGCTCACGCCGCTCGACTGCTCGCTGCTCTGGACCCGGCGCCCCGACGACTTCCGCCGGGCGTACAGCCTGATCCCCGAATACCTGCGCACGCCCGACGCCGAGGACGCGCTCAGCCTGAGCGAGTACGGGCCGGCGCTCGGGCGACGCTTTCGCGCGCTCAAGCTGTGGGCGGTGCTCCGCTGCTTCGGCCGCAGCGGGCTGCACCGCCACATCCGGGACGGCGTCGAGCTGGCGGCCAGGTTCGAGCGCTGGGTGGACGAGGCCGACGGCTGGGAGCTGTGCGCGCCGCGCCGCTTCTCGGTCGTCTGCTTCCGGCTGGAGGGCGAGGACGAGCCCAACCGAGCGCTGCTCGAGCGGGTCAACGCGAGCGGCGAGATCTTCATCTCGCACTGCGTGCTGAACGGCCGCTACACGCTGCGGCTGGCCATCGGTCAGATGAGCACGACCGAGGACGACGTGCGGCGCGCCCGGGACGTGCTGATCCGCGAGTCGGCGCGGGTGTGACAGGGTCCGCGGGCGACCGGGCCCGCCCGCGGACGGTCAGTCGCGTTCAGGAGACCGAGACGGGCTGGCTCGTGCTGCCGTTGTAGTAGTTGTCGCCGCTGTAGGCGGCGGTGACCGCGCCGCCGTGCCCGAACAGCGGCAGGAACGCATGACCACCGACGAGCCGCCTGGGGTGTCCGACCTTCTGGCCGCCTGCGTAGAACTGCACGGTCCCGTCCGGCGGCACCGGCTCGGTCGTGTCGCCGGACACGGTGGCGATCAGCTCCCTGCGACTGCCGTGCCACCCGGCGCGGAGAACCTGAACGGACGTCGTCGTGTGCCGGAACGCGACCGTGGTGGCGTAGTCGTAGAGGAGCTGGCGCCAGGTGTACCACTCGTGCCCGGCGTCGAGCCTGGCGTCGGTGAACGGGATCCCCGCGGTCGTGAACGACGCCTCGTAGGTGTTGAGGCCGGGAATGGTCAGCGAATCGAAGTTCCCGCCTCCGAGCTCGAGGCCCAGCCGCGTCGTGAGATCGGGGTTCTGCCACAGGGGGCTCGTGGTGGGCGGAGCGCCGATGCTCCCGATGCTCCAGCTGCCGAAGTAGCCGAACAGCGTCGTGTCGTTGAACAGGAGGTAGTTGGCGAGGAGCCCGCCCAGGGATAGGCCGGCGAAGGCGCGGTCGCTGGCGTTGTGCGACACGTTGTAGTGGGCCTCGACGAACGGAATCACATACTTCGACACGTCGAGCGCGTAGCAGGAGCCGTCGAACAGCGCGCAGGTGCCGAGGTTGTTGAAGTCGGTCATCACGATCACCATCGGCTGCGCCATGCGGGCGGCGATCAGGTTGTCGATGATTCGGTTGGCGACTCCCTGGGTCGTCCAGTCGACCTCGTTGCCGCCGCCGCCGTGGCTCAGGTAGAGCGTTGGGTACGGCGTGCGGCGGTGCGGGTTGTACCCGGGCGGGAGATACACCGCGAGCGGATGACTGCCGACCGGGTTGGTCGATTGCGGGTCCGGATAGGACACGTCGAACAGCGAGCCCTGCCCATGCCGGTTCGGGGCCTCCCACGACATGTCGTTGGTTCCGAACCTCGGGTCAGAGGGCACGTAGACCTGGCTGTCCGGCTCGAGCGAACCGCTCGTGTTCCAGGGTGGATTGCTCGGGTCCGACAGTTCTGTGCAGCCTGCGAGCGTGGGCGGAGGACTGGTGCAGTTCACGTAGAACCCGTAGGTGAACGTCCCTGAAGGTAGTGGCGTCGAGTAGGACCAGACCCCGGTCGATGGGTCCAGCGTCATCTGCGCCACCGGCCAGTTGGGGGCGGGTCCCTGATTCGGGAACGCGATCGGGAAGTCTCCGGGCGCCCACTGCGACGGGAGCAGACCCGCGGACGAGGTTGTCGTCGTGCTCGCGGCGTTGGAGAAGAACCACTCGCCTCTGATCTGTACGGTCGTGGCGCCCGGGTCGTAGTAGCGGAACGTGACCTCGTATCCCGTCGGTGGAGCCCCGGTGTGGATCACCTCGGGCGAGAAGCCATGCGTCGACCGAGCGACCGCCTCGGGAGCGCCGGCAGCCATGACGGCCAGGCCGAGGAGGGTGGCAACGACGATCGGCTTTTTCCGGTGCGCGAAGCCGGCCGACAGTAAACGACCCATGGTCCTTCCCCTCTCCTCGGATCCGGTGCTGGGGCCAAGCTAACTCGCCTGCTTGCGCGTGTCAAGCAGATTCTCGCGGGGCCGCGTCAGGCGGCGGAAGGCGCTCAGAGGCACCCGTCGGCCGGGCTGAGATCGCTAGGCGCTGCCGAGCGCCCGCGTATAGCTCCAGTGCCGCCCGCCGTCTCGGGTGACGTACTCCCAGGTCAGCGCCCGCGCGATGCTGTCGTTGCTCGCCTGCTGCTGCACGTAGGCGACCAGATCGTCGCGCGGTCCGGGCACGACGGCGACGACGAGCTCACCGAGGGCGGTCTCCCACCAGCTCCGACCGCCGTCGGTCGTGACATCGGCGACTGAGCTGCCGTAGGCGAAGAACCTCCGCGGGCCGGTCGCGCCGACGTAGCCGACGCCCTCGGCGCCGTCGGCGGCGTCGACGTGCACCTGCGGCCCGTCGATCCGCCACGTGCGCCCGCCGTCGACGCTGCGCGCCGGGTATTGGGCGCTGCCGACGCTGGCCAGGGCAAACCGGTCGGAGGCGTTCGTGAACACCCGGGTGGTGAACAGCTCAGACTGCTTTACCGCGGTTCCGCGCGGCGCGGCGCCGGGGCGGGGACGCATGCGGTGGCCGTAGAGCTCGGGGGGCGGGCTCGGCATGTTCGCGGTCGCGGCGATGACCGCCGCGAGGATCGCCAGGAGGTTCCCGATGAACACATCCGTTCATTGCGTTCTGCGCGGGTTCGTGACCGGAGCCGGCAATTGCCTAATCCACCTGCGTGATTGTGGTGCCGGCACGGTCTCCGCGGCGCGCGTTCTGCCGAAGACACAGGTACGGGACGGTCAACCACAACCGCCGACCGCGGGGGCGGCAGAAGGAAGTGATGTTTCGATGATGTCAGGGATGTACGCCGCGACGAGCGGCCTGGACGCGCATCAGACGATGCTCGATGTGACGTCCGAGAACCTCGCCAACGTGGACACCGTGGGATACAAGCGCCAGCGCGCGGAGTTCTCCGACGAGCTCGCGCAGCTCCTCGACGCTGCCACGTCCGCGAACGGCTACAGCGCCGGCAGCGATCCCGTGCAGGTCGGCCTGGGCGTGCATGTCGGCTCGATCGACAGCGTGATGACGGCCGGGGGCGTACGCACCACCGCGAGCCCCACCGACATCGCGATCCACGGCGACGGGTTTCTGCGCGTCGCCGACGGCGACGTGAGCGGACCGTCGCCCGTGTTCGAACCGACGCAGTACACGCGTGCGGGTGACCTGACGCTCAACCAGAACGGGTACCTGACCACGCAGACCGGCCAGTACGTCCTCGGCTACGCCGCGCAGCCGACCGCCTCCGGCACCTACCAGCCGGTTACGGCGGGGGCGGGCGCCGCTGATAACCCGATCGTCGTCCCGCCCGGCTCGACGGACGTGACCATCGGGGCGGATGGGAGCGTCAGCTATGTGAGCCCGGCCGGGGCGTCCGTGACCGCGGGCTACATCTCGCTGGCCTCGTTTCCCAACCAGGCGGGTCTGGAGCGTGACGGCGGTTCGCTGTGGAGCGCCACGGTGTCGTCGGGAGGCGAGATCCCCGGGCAGCCCGGCACGGGCAACTACGGCCAGACGATCGGCGGGGAGCTCGAGCAGTCCAACGTCGACATGGGCAGCGAGTTCATCGACATGATCGAGGCCGAGCGGGGCTACCAGGCCAACGCCGGCACGATCGCGGCCGCCGATCGGATGATGCAGGCGGCCGTGCAGATGAAGCGATAGCGCGGGCTACGCCTGGCCGAGGGGCGGGAACAGTTGCAACAGGCGCTCGGCGGCGCGTCGGTCGCCGGCGATCTCGAGGCCCGATTTGTGCCCGTGCCAGAGGACGTTCTGGAGGACGCCCGGGTCGGCGGCGATCGTGGCCGTCGGGTCGGCGGCCGGGCCACGCGTCGCCTCGAGCCCGGTCTCGGTTGCTCGGAGCGCGAACACCGCGTCGCCCAGGCGGAGCTCGAAGCTCTGGCCGATCAGACCGTCCGCGCGGTTCGGATCGAACAGCGTCTTGAGCGCGAGCACCAGCGCGTCGACCCCGAGCTCGCCTCTGTCGGGCGGAAGCGGCGCCTGGCTGCCGAAGCGGCCCAGGGCGAGGAGGACCGGCTCGAGCTGCCGTCCCCAGTCGGTCAGCTCGTAGACGCGGGCGCCGGCGGGCGGGGGCAGCTGATCTCGCCGGACCACGCCGGACTGCTCGAGCTCGCGCAGGCGCGCGGCGAGCATGTCCGGGCCGACGTGGGGGAGGCCGGCGCGCAGGTCGGTGAAGCGCTTGGGGCCGAGCAGCAGCTCGCGCACGACGAGCAGCGCCCAGCGCTCGCCGACCAGATCGAGGGCCCGGGCGATGCCGCAGGGATCTCCGTAGGTGCGCATCCCGGGCAGTCTAGCGCTTGACAGTCGGACTATCCAACTATATGGTTGGTTTTTCCAACTAATCGATTGGAGGTGGCCGATGAGTGAGCGCGACACGTATCAGCCCGGAGTTCCGTGTTGGGTGGACAACCTGGTGCCGGACCCGGCCGAGGCGATGCGGTTCTACGGTGAGTTGCTCGGGTGGGAGTTCGACGGCCCGGGCCCGGGGGACTACTACGTCGCCAAGCTGCGCGGCCGCGACGTGGCGGGCGTGGGCGCCCAGCCGCCGGGCGTGCCGGCGGCGTGGAACACGTACGTGTCGGTGGCGAGCGCCGACGAGGTCGCGCGGGCCGCCGCCGGCCACGTGCGGCTGGAGCCGTTCGATGCCCTGCCGGCCGGCCGCGTCGGGGTGCTCGAGGATCCCGCCGGCGCGGTGATCGGGGTGTGGGAGCCGGCAGAGCGCCATGGTGCCCAGTTGGTCAACGAGGCCGGCGCATGGTCGATGAGCGTGCTGCACGCGAGCGGGGTCGTCGATTTCTACCGGGACGCGTTCGGGTGGGAGCCCGAGCCGTTCGCGCCCGGGATGAGCCTGCTGCGCCTGCCCGGCTACGTCGGCGGCGAGCCGGGCCAGCCGGTGCCGCGTGACGTGGTGGCGGTGATGGCCGAGGAGGACGGGCCGGCCTACTGGAGCGTCGGCTTCTGGGTGGGCGATGCCGACGCAGTGGCCGCGCGGACGCCGGAGCTGGGCGGCAGCGTGCTCGCGCCACCGTTCGACGCGGGCGGGATGCGCCACGCCGTCCTGGCCGACCCGGCCGGCGCGGCATTCCAGGTGACCACCGCGCCGGGTCCGCACTGAGCGCGAGTAATCCGCCACTCGGCTACTCCGGCGGCGCGAGTGGCTGTTCACTCGCGCTATACGCGAGTGAACGGCCGTTCACCTCCCGGAAGCGAGCGAGTGGCGAAACACTCGCGGCCGGTGGCGGCGCGGAGCGCGACACCTGACCGGACGGGGCCGCCCGGCCCCGGGGAATTCGGTCCCGAAAGGGCCCGCCTCGAGTGAAGCTTCAGAACCGAATTCCTTAAGGAAATCCGGCGCAGGACGTTGCGAACTTCGTGGCGTGTCGAGCCGGATTTCCCACGGATGCCGCGAAGCGGCCCCTACTTCAACTCGGCCGACGTCTTGCCCAGGAGCAGGCGGGAGATGATCAGCAGCTGAATCTGCTGGGTGCCCTCGAACAGGTCGAGGATCTTGACGTCGCGGGCCCACTTCTCGAGCAGCTCGCCCTCGCCGTAGCCGACGGCGCCCGCGAGCGCGACGCAGCGCAGCGCGATGTCGGTGGCGGTGCGCCCGGACTTGGCCTTGGCCATCGAGGCCTGGAGCGAGTTGGGCTTCTTGTTGTCGGCCATCCAGGCGGCCTGCAACGTCAGCAGCCGGGCCGCCTCCCAGTCGGACTCCATCGCGATGAACTCCGACGCCGCGGCGCTCTGGGAATGCGGTGGCGCGTCGTAGTCGATCTCGATCCCGGCCTCGGAGAGCAGCTCGCGGGTGCGTTCCAAGCACGCGCGCGACACGCCGACGGCCATACCGGCCACCAGCGGGCGGGTGTTGTCGAACGTCTGCATGACCCCGGCGAACCCGCGCTTGGGCTCGATGTCGGGGCTGCCGAGCAGGTTCTCCTTCGGCACGCGGCAGTCGTCCAGCACGAAGTTGGCCGTGTCCGAGGCACGGATGCCGAGCTTGTGCTCGAGGCGGTCGAGCTTCAGCCCGGGGTTGTCGCGCTCGACGACGAACGACTTGATCGCGGCGCGTCCCTGGTCGCGGTCGAGCGTGGCCCACACCACGACCAGCTCCGCCCGGTCGCCCGCGGTGACGAATATCTTCTCGCCGTTCAGCACGTACTCGCCGGTCTCCTCGTCGAGCCTGGCGGTGGTGCGGATCGCCGCGGAGTCGGAGCCGGCCTCGGGCTCGGTGATCGCCATCGCCGCCCACTTGCCGCCGAAGCGCCCCAGCTGCTCCTCATTGGCCACGGCGGCGATCGCGGCCTGGCCGAGGCCCTGGCGGGGCATGGTCAGGAGCAGGCCGACGTCGCCCCAGCAGAGCTCGATCAGACCGAGAAGGCTGGCCATGTTCGAGCCGTTGCGGTTGCCGTCGCGATCGTCCTTGGCGGTGCCGGAACCATTGGAGCCGCCGCCGACCGTGCCGGCGCCGGCACCGCTCAGCGCGCCGCCCTCGTTCATGCCGTCGATCACGGCGGCCAGCATGTCGAGCTCCTTGGGATAGGAGTGCTCGGCCTGGTCGTACTTGCGCGAGTTGGGCCGGAAGATCTCGGTGGCCACCTGGTGGGCCTGGCTGACCAGGAACTCGAACTTCCTGGGGGTCTCGAGGTTGATCAAACCAGCAGCCCTCCTTCCATGACGCCGGCGGCCCGCAGGTCGCGGTACCAGCGCTCGACCGGGTGCTCCTTGACATAGCCGTGGCCGCCGAGCAGCTGGACGCCGTCGGAGCCGATGGCCATGCCGCGCTCGGCGCACAGGCGGCGGGCCAGGGCGACCTCGCGGGCGAACGAAAGCCCCTGGTCGATCCGGCTGGCGGCGCGGTAGGTGGCCAGGCGCATGCCGTCGAGCTCGATGGCCACGTTGGCCACCGTGAAGGCGACGGCCTGGCGGTTCGAGATCGGCTCGCCGAAGGCCTTGCGGTCGTTCACGTAGGGGATCAGGTAGTCGAGCACCGCCTGGCCGGTGCCGACGGCCAGCGCGCACCAGGCCAGCCGCGCGAGCTGGACGCACTCGGTCACGGTGGCGCCGCCGGGCTCGCCGAGGAGCGCGGTCTGAGGAAGCTTTGCCCCCTCCAGGATCACGCGCCCGGTGGCGGAGGCGCGGATGCCCATGGCCGGCTCGGGCTCGACGCTAAGTCCCTTGCCACCCGGCTCGACGATGAACAGCGCGGGACCGGCATCCTCGAGCTGGGCGGCGATCACGAACAGCTCGGCGTCGCCGGCGCGGGGGACGAGCGACTTGACGCCGTCGAGCACGAAGCCGTCGCCATCGCGCCGGGCGCGCGTATGCAGCTCACGGGGATTGAACAGCGCGCGGGGCTCGAGGATGGCCAGCGCGGCGGCGGGGACGTCCTCGCCGACGAACTCGGACAGGTAGGTCGCCTGCTGGTCGGCGTCGCCCCACAGGCTGATCGCCGTCGACACGGCGGCCGGGGCGAGGCAGGCCGCGGCGATGCCCATGTCGCCCTGAGCGAGGGCCTCGGCCATCAGCACGGTGGTCACCGCGGAGCGCTCGGTCACCGCACCGCCGAGCTCCTCGGGCACGCCGACCATGGTCAGCCCCAGCTCGTTGGCCTGGGTGAGCAGCTCGTCGGGCACGGCGCAGGCATCGTCGGCGCCCTGCGCGGCGGGGCGGAGCTTGGCCAGGGCGAAGTCGCGGACCGACTCGCGGAGCATCTGCTGCTCGTCGTCGGGCGTGAGGTCGAACAAGTCGCTGCGCTTGGCCCGGGGCTGCCGGGCGGGTTTCGACAGCCTCTGCGTCGCCGCGAACGTGCGTCCGGCGCGGGTGGCGGTACGCACGGTGGCCTTGGAGGCGCCGTGCAGCACACGCTCGGCCGGCTCGCGCAGGCCGAAGCGATCGATTAGCCCGTTGCTGGCCAGGCGGTTGAGGGCCTTGAGGCCGACGGCCATGCTTCGTTCGGTGAGGTTCTGCTGCGGCATCGTGCGCGGAAGATAACACGGATCAATGTGACACCGATCCGTGTAGAGATACGTACCCGGGTCCCGACGGCCTCAATCTTGCCTTGTTTCACGGGCCCCCTGTGTCGGTTCACGGTCCCGGTGACGAGGTGGGCGGGTCCGGAGCCGCTCCGATTGTTTCTGATGCATGGCGGGCCTCACACGTTCGAAGCGCACGAGCGAGGCGGTCGAGCAGTGAGTTCGTCAGCGACATGGCCGAGGCGGAGAGGATCACGTCGGTGGCCAAGCTGGCCTGGTCGCCGGGGGCGAGATTCCCCCGCATCCAGGTGATCCAGCAGCGGCAGATGGCCGGCGCGGTGTCGGGCACCGCCGAGGCGTCCTGGCGCGGCAGGAGACTCGACCCCCCGTTGGTCTCGCACGCGGACGAGACGACCGCCAGTTGATCGCCCGGCGAATCCGTTCTCTCGCTCACGGATGATGCGCACGCAGCCAACACCACGGAGATGGCGACGACCCCAGTGAGAGGCAAGATCCGGCGCACGTGCGACGTTGCATCGTGGCAGGGTTGATGCGGCGCGTGTCTTATGAGGTTCTTATGCGCGGGCCGTCATCCTGGATCAGGCAATGCGGGTGTTGATCGCCGAAGACGAGCAGAGGCTGGCCGAGGCGATCGCGCGGGGTCTGCGCCGCGAGGGAATGGCGGTGGACCTGGCCCCGGACGGCACCGACGCGCTGGTCAAGGCGCGCGTGGTGCGCTACGACGTGCTCGTGCTCGACCGCGACCTGCCCGGGATGCACGGGGACGACGTGTGTCGGACGGTGCGCGGGGAGCGCCCGGAGACCGGGATCCTCATGCTGACCGCGGCTGGAGCGCTCGAGGACCTGGTCGAGGGCCTGTCGCTCGGCGCCGACGACTACCTGCCCAAGCCGTTTCGCTTCGCGGAGCTCGTGGCGCGCATCCAGGCGCTGGCCCGGCGCTCCTCGCCGAGCCGGCCGCCGGTGCTCCGGAGCGGCGACATCGAGCTCGATCCGGCCCGGCGGGCGGTGGCGCGCGCCGCCCATCCGATCGAGCTGACCCGCAAGGAATTTGGTGTGCTCGAGGTGCTGATGAGCTCCGACGGAGCTACCGTTTCCGCCGAGGAGCTACTCGAGCGAGTATGGGACGAGCACACCGACCCGTTCACGAACGTGGTTCGCATGACGATCATGACGCTCCGGCGCAAGCTGGGCGACCCACCGGTGATCGAGACGGTGATCGGCGTGGGCTATCGGATGACCTGATGGAGATCCGCCGCCGCTGGATGCGCCTGCCGGCGCCGACCATCCGGCTGCGGATGACCGCGCTCTACGGGCTGGTGTTCCTGATCACCGGCGCGGTCCTGCTGACGATCGGCTACGAGTTGGTCCGGCACAACCTGAGCGGGCCGGGGGACCGAAACGAGCTGCGCAGGATCTTCGGGGCTCCACCGCCGCGCCCGTTCGGGTACGACCGCATCGGCCAGGCAATCCGCGCTCAGCTCCAGGCTGACGCGCTCCACCGGCTGCTGGTCGAGTACATCTGGGCGCTGGGCGCGATGACGATCGTGTCGGTGGTCGCCGGCTGGCTGCTGGCCGGACGCGCGCTGCGGCCGCTGCGCCACATCACGGCCACCGCGCGGCGTGTCTCGGGCGAGAACCTGGGCGAGCGGATCGCACTGAAGGGACCGAACGACGAGCTCAAGGAGCTGGCCGATACGTTCGACGGGATGCTCGGGCGGCTCGACGCGGCGTTCGCCAGCCAGCGTCATTTCGTGGCCAACGCCTCGCACGAGCTGCGCACGCCGCTGGCCATCATGCGGACCGAGGTCGACGTGTCGCTGGCCGACCCGGATGCCACGGTCGATGACCTGCGGGGAATGGGCGACGCCGTGCGGGAGACGGTCGATCGCTGTGAGCGGCTGATCGAGGGGCTGCTGATGCTGGCCCGCAGCGAGGCGGCGACCGGGCGCGAGGAGCCGGCCGATCTCGCCGCGCTGGCGGCCGACTGCATCACCGACCTTCACGCGCGCGCGGAGGAAGCGCACGTCGAGGTGCTCGACGACCTGAATCCGGCCTGGGCCCGTGGCGAGCCGGCGCTGCTCGAGCGGATGATCGCCAACCTGATCGACAACGGCATCCGCCACAACGAGCCGGGCGGCTGGCTGCGCGTCTCGACCCGATCGGAGGGCGGGCGGGTTCACCTCGCCGTGGCCAACGGAGGTGCACGGATCGATGCGAGCGCCGCGGCCACGCTGACCGAGCCGTTTCGCCGTCTGGACCGGGGGGCGGGCGGCTTCGGGCTGGGCCTGTCGATCGTCCGATCCGTGGTCGAGGCGCACGGCGGGGTGCTTGATGTCTCGGCGCCGCGGGAGGGCGGTCTGGTGGTGCGGATCGAGCTGCCGGCCGGGGCGGCGGCGCTCCCGGCAAGCGTTCCTAAGAAGACGGCAAGAGCGCTTACGTAGAGCTGACGGACACGGCGCTAAAACGGGCCGTGGAGATGTCTGCTCGTCGGGATCGACCGCCTAGGCCCTGGTTCCTCGTCGCGTTGGCCCTGGTGGCGGTCGCGGTGGCCGTGCTCGCGATCACCGAGATCGGCACACCGACGAGCTCGGCCCGGACGTCCCGTGAGGTCGTCACCGCGGGCCAGGGCGTCGTGCAGTCGACGGTGACCGGCAGCGGCAACGTCGCCGCCGGTACCGACGTCACCGTGAACTTCAACACGAGCGGGACGCTGCAGGACGTCTATGTGCACAGCGGCCAGCACGTCAAGGCCGGACAGCTGCTGGCCGACCTCGATCCGACCTCGGCGCAGCTGTCGCTCAGCCAGGCGCAGGAGAGCCTGACCGCGGCGCAGGACAACCTGAACTGCGTGGAGGGCGAGACCAGCTTCTGCGGGTCGGGCGGGTCGGGCGGGTCGGGCTCCTCGGGGTCCGGTGGCTCCAGCGGCGGGTCGGGCGGCACCTCGTCGACGACGAGCTACTCCGGGTTGGCCGCCACGGTGGAGTACGCGGCCTTCCACCCCGGCACCACGCCGACTTCGACGAAGCCGGGCTCGACCAAGCCGGGGTCGACCACACCGACCAAGTCGTCCCCAGGCTCGACCAAGGTCACCAAGACGACGCCGGGTGTGACGGTGACCGTGATCGTCCCGAGCACGAAGGCCGGTGGGGGCTCCGGCTCAAGCGGTGGCAGCTCGGCGCCCAAGACCACGTCCAGCACGACGACCACGTCGACTCCCTCGCCGGGCAGCATCGCCTCGGCCCAGGCGTCCGTGTACTCGGCGGAGTCCGGCGTGCACAACGCGGAAACTGCCGTGAACGAGACCAAGCTCTACGCGCCGGTCAGCGGCACGATCGCCTCGCTGTCGAGCCTGACGCCCGGTGACTCGGTGTCCGGCGGCGGGTCGGGAAGCTCGTCGTCGGGCAGCTCCGGTTCCTCGGCGTCGAGCGGCTCCGGCTCTGGGTCGGGCACGACGGCGGGAAGCCTGGGCGCATCGAGCTCCTCGGGCTCGGGTGGCTCGGGGTCAGGGTCGGGGTTCGCCGAGATCGTCAACACCAACACGCTGACCATGACGGTGGCGTTCAGCGAGTCCGACATCAGCAAGGTGCACGTCGGGCAGCCGGCGACGGTCACGCTCGACGCGCTGGCGGGCGTCCAGCTCGCCGCGCACGTGAGCTCGATTTCGCTGGTCGGCACCACCAGCTCGAGCGTCGTCTCCTATGACGCCACGCTCACGCTCGACCAGAACGACTCGCGCGTCAAGCCCGGGATGAGCGCTTCGGCCGCGGTGATCGTGGCCCAGGCGCAGGGCGTCACGGTCCCCAATCAGGCGGTCACCGGCAGCAGCTCGCTGAGCACGGTGAGCCTGCTGAAGAACGGCAAGACCGTCTCCCAGCAGGTCGTGGTCGGGCTGCGCGGCGACTCGCGGACCCAGATCATCAGCGGGCTGAGCGCCGGCGACCAGGTCGTGATCACGGTTGCCCTGCCATCGCTGAGCTCGACCTCGACCACCGGCTCCGGCCTCGGCGGCCGATTGGGTGGCGGTGGCGGTCTGGGCGGTGCCGGCGGCTTCGGCGGCGGCGGGCTCGGCGGTGGCGGCGGCGCGTTCCTCCGGCGCGCGGCCGGAGGTGGCTGATGCCACGCCGGCGGCGGCACCCCGAGCGGCCGGCGGTGGCCCGGGCGCAGCGCCTCCTGCATAGCCGGCGAGAGCGGCCCTCTGAGGGTGAGCGGCAGGCACCCGCTCCGCGACCTCGTCCGCGCGCGAGCCGTCCGGGCGTACCGGTCATCGACATCGTCGACGTGCACAAGACCTACAGCGTCGGCGACATCGCCGTGCACGCGCTGAGGGGGGTCAGCCTGCGGATCGAGCGCGGCGAGTACGTCGCGATCGTGGGCGCCTCCGGCAGTGGCAAGACGACGCTGATGAACATCGTGGGCTGCCTCGATGCGCCGACCCGCGGCACCTACCGGCTGAACGGCCTCGATGTCCGCGGGATCGACGAGGACTCGCTCGCGGACGTGCGCAACCGAGAGATCGGATTCGTGTTCCAGAGCTTCAACCTGATCCCGCGCACGCGCTCTCAGGCCAACGTCGAGCTCCCACTGGCCTACGCCGGGCTGCACCGCACGGCTCGGCACGAGCGGGCCGCGGCCGCGCTGCGCCAGGTCGGGCTGGGCAATCGCGTCCACCACCTCCCGTCCGAGCTCTCGGGCGGCCAGCAGCAGCGGGTGGCGATCGCTCGCGCGCTGGTCACCAACCCGGCGATGATCCTGGCCGACGAGCCCACCGGCGCGCTCGACACGGTGTCCTCGGAAGAGGTGATGGGCATCTTCGGCCGCCTGAACGAGCAGGGCCGGACGATCATCCTGATCACCCACGAGCAGTCCGTCGCCGCCCATGCCCATCGCGTGGTGAGGATCAGCGACGGGACGATCATCGCCGACGAGCGCGGCGAGCACGCGGGAGCGGTGGGATGATCGAGATTCTCCGCGTGGCGCTGGGCGGCCTGACGGCCAACAAGCTGCGTTCTGGACTGACGATTCTCGGTCTGACGATCGGGGTCGGCTCGGTGATCGTGCTGATCGCCGTTGGCACGGGATCGTCGGCGGCGGTCACGAATCAGATCGACCAGCTCGGCTCGAACGTGCTGCTGGTGAGCGGCACGCCCACGCTCGGGGGCCTGTTCCGTCGCGGGGGCGCCAGCAGTAGTCCAAGCGCCAGCAGCGGCCTCACGGTGGCGGACGCCAATGCGCTGGTGAACCAGTTCCAGGCGCCGGACGTGCTGAGCTCCTCGCCGGTCGCGAACGCCAACAGCGTGACGCTGACCTCGGGCACGACCACGTATTCGCCGTCGTCGTTCATCGGCACCACGCCGTCATATGAGGCGGCGCGCAGCTACACGATGGCCGAGGGGTCGTGGTTCACGAGCGCCGACGTGCAGAACCACAACCGCGTGCTGGTGGTCGGGCCAACCGTGGTCAGCGAGCTGTTTGGTGGGTCGGACCCGGTCGGTCAGGCGATCCAGGTCAACGGCACGAACTTCCAGATCATCGGCGTGACCGCTTCGAAGGGATCGAACGGAACCTCGAACCAGGACGACACCGCAATCGCGCCGCTGACCGCCGTACAGGACACGCTGACCGGCTACGGAAACGTCGACCAGATCATCGTCCAGGCCAAGTCGCGGGGTCAGCTGAACGCCGCGCAGACCGAGGTGACGAACATCCTGAACCGGCTCGATCCACCGAGCGCGGACTCGCTGGGCACGAGCAACTTCAACGTCATCAACCAGAGCTCGATCGTGCAGGCCTCGACCGCGAGCAGCAAGGTGTTCACCACCCTGCTCGGCGAGGTGGCGGCGATCTCCCTGCTCGTCGGGGGCATCGGCGTGATGAACATCATGCTGGTGTCGGTCACCGAGCGCACGCGCGAGATCGGCATTCGCAAGGCGGTGGGCGCCCGGCGCAGCGACATTCTCATCCAGTTCCTCGTCGAGGCCGTGCTGGTGTCGTTCTTCGGCGGCATCGCCGGGGTGATCGCGGGGATCGTCGGCAGCCAGTTCAAGATCGCCGGCGTGCAGCCGGTGATCGCGCCGTACTCGATCGCGCTCGCGTTCGGCGCCGCCGTTCTGATCGGGCTCTTCTTCGGAACCTATCCCGCCGGCCGCGCCGCGTCGCTGCGGCCGATCGAGGCCCTGCGCTTTGAGTGACACACGACCCAAAGGAACCGACATGAACGCCATCCCCTACGACCGGCCCGAGGAAGAGTGGGACAGCTACGAGGATGAGCCGGACGTGGCGCTCCCGGGACGCCCGCGCCGAAAGGTGCTGACCTGGTGGAGCGCCGGGCTGTTCGCGCTGATCCTGTGCGGGGTCGGTTTCTACGCGGGGGTGCGCGTCGAGAAGAACCAGCTGGCGAACTCGAGCTCGACGTCGGCGCTCTCGGCGTTCACGGGCGCCGGGACGGGCTCGGGCGCGGCGGCACGCACCGGGGCGGCGCGCGCCACCGGCGCTGCGGGTCGCACGGGCGCGGCCGGCGGCGGCGGCGGTGGTTTCCGCGGCCTGCTCGGCGGCGCCGGCGGCGCGGGTGGCAGCGCGACCATCGGAACGGTCAGCAACATCAGCGGCAACTCCCTCTTCGTCACAGACACTTCGGGCAACACGGTCAAGGTCACGCTGTCGAGCGCGACCAAGGTCAGCAAGTCCGTCACCGTCGGCAAGAAGGCCGTGCGACCGGGCGATCTCGTCACGGTCGCGGGGGCCAAGGGCTCGAACGGCACGGTCAGTGCGACCACCGTCAACGACACGGGCGCCAGTCCCTTCGGCTCGTCGAGCAGCGGCTCGGGCAGCTCAGGCTCCGGAAGCAGCGGATCCTCAGCCGTCAGCTCGCTGTTCGGCGGCGGATGAGCAGCATCAATTCATGAAAGGAACAGAAGGTTGAAAGTCATCGGTAAAGCACCTCGGGGGGCGCTGTTCACGGTCGTCGTGCTCGCTCTCGGCTGCCTGATCGCGGCCTGCGGCAGCGCGAGCAGCTCGAGCGCCACCAGCAGCTCCAGCACGACGGCGTCGGCGGCGGCGGGTGGCGGCGGCGCCGGCGGCGCTGCCGGCGCGAATCCGGCCCGGCGGGCGGCTCTGGCCACCTGCCTCAAGCAGCACGGCGTCACGTTGCCGTCGCGTCCGGCCGGTGCGGGCGGCGGTCCTCCCGGCGGTGGCACCGGGACGGGCACGACCGGGACCGGCACGACCGGAACCGGCACGACCGGAACCGGCACCACGCCGCGGCGCGGATTCTTCGGCGGCGGCGGCGCCTTCGCGAACAACCCGAAGCTCCGGGCAGCCTTCCAGGCCTGCGGGGCGAGGTTCGGCTTCGGCGCCGGCGGTCAGGGATTCCGTGGGCGGCTCTCGCGCGCGAACATCACCAAGTACGTGACCTGCGTGCGCCAGCACGGCTACAACCTGCCCAGCCCGAACTTCTCCGGCAAGGGCCCGGTGTTCCCGGCCAACATCCGCAGCAACGCCAAGTTCCAGGCGGCCAGCCGGGCGTGCCAGAGCCTGCTGGTGCCACCACGACCGAGCGGGTCGGGGACCGGAACGAGTACGACCTCGGGAGCATGAGCATGAAGATCGGGATCCCGTCGGGCGCGCGCGGGGATTCGGCCGACCCGAGCATTCCGGCCGACCCGGGCGTTCCGGCTGGCCCGAGCAATCCGACCGACCCGAGCATTCCGGCCACCGAGTCGCTGTGGGCGACGGAGCCGACCAGCGCGGCTCCGGCGCCCGTCCCGGCGGTCACGGTGATCGGCCAGGTGCTGCCGATGTACTTCGTCGGCGACGAGTCCCACTCGATGGCCGGCGACCCGATCGCCGCCGTCAACCAAGGGCTGATCGACCTGCGCGACGAGGTGGCCAAGCACCCGCTGATCGGCAAGAAGGTCCGCTTCGGGATCATCACGTTCGCCGACACGGCCGAGACGCGGCTCCAGCTCTCAGAGCTGAGCGAGGACCTCGTGCTGCCGTCATTGGCTCCACGTGGGCGCGGCACGAGCTACGCGAGCGCGCTCGAGGCGGTGCGCCAGACCATCCCGGCCGACGTGGCGCTGCTGAAGGCCAGCGGTTATCAGGTCCACCGACCGTCGGTGTTCTTCCTGAGCGACGGGCAGCCCACCGACAAGGCCGACCGGTGGCGGGCGCGGCTCGACGAGCTCAAGGACCCCGGGTTCCGGGAGCGGCCCAACGTGCTCGCGTTCGGCGTGGGCGACGCGGACCCGGCGGTGATCCGCGAGCTGGCCAGCTCGCCGCGGTACGGGTTCATGATGACCTCGGGCGCATCGACGGCGGGCGCGATCGCGGAATTCGCCGCCTCGATGCTGAACTCGATGGTCGCGTCGGCCGAGCGGCTGGATCGCGGCGAGCAGACGATCGAGTTCGAGAAGCCCGAGGGGTTCGTCCAGCTCGACGCGCCACTCGTCTAGCGGTCGGGTCGTGGCTGGGCCGGAGCGCGTCGCGGGCGGTTCCCGGGCGCCGCGCCGGCGAGTCCGCCTGGCGCGGGGTCCGCTCACGATCGGTGAGCCCGCGCCGGCCATCGAGCCCCGGCTGGCAGCCGGTGAGCCGTATCGTCCGGACACGATCGCCGACGGCGGCGCCGCCTTCGGCCTGACCGTCCGGGCAGCCTCCGTCCGCGGGCTGCAGAAGCGCTTTGTCGGAGGTCCCCGGCAGGACGATCTGTGCCTGCGGTTGCACTCTCCGACCGAGTCGCTGATTGCCGCCGTGGCCGACGGCGTGTCGGGTGCGCCGCGCTCCGACCTGGGGGCGGCGCTGGCCGTGCGGTATGCCACCGCGGCCGTCGCACGTCAGCTCGACGACGGCGCGATCGACTGGCTGGGCGTGTTCGAGCAGGCGGCCTGGGCGTTGGTGTCGGAGGAGCGCCGCGCCGGCGAAGACGCCGGCTCGCTCGCGACCACGCTGCTCGTCGCGGTGATCGGCGCCTCCGATCCGGATCGGGTCACGGTCGAAGTCGCCGCGGTGGGGGATTCGCCCGCGTTCGTTCTGCGGGACAGGGATTACGATCCGATCGTGGGCGAGCTCCCGCAACCCGGCGAGCTGATCGGGGGCGGCGTCGCGGCGCTTCCGCGCGATGCGCGGACCGTGCAGGCGTCCTCGTGTGCACTCGAGCCCGGTGGGGTGCTGCTGCTTTGCACCGATGGGGTGGCGCTGCCGCTGGCAGGCGGCACCGGCGATCTCGGAAGCGCGTTTGCCCGGGAGCTGGCCAACCCGCCCGACGTGGTCGATTTTGCGCGGCTGCTCGACTTCAGCCGCAGTACCTACGACGACGACCGGACGCTGATCGCGGTGTGGGCATGACCGCGCTGGTCGAGATGTTCGACGTCGAGGTGCGCCCGCGCGCGGTCCGCCTGGAGGATCTCGGCGAGCTGGTGCCGGTCTCGCGGGTGGGCGGCCAGGGCCGTGTGTATCGGCCGGCGTGCGTGCCCGCGTCACTCGGCCCCGAGCCGGTCGCCGTCAAGCTCTACCGCCGGGCGCCACCGGCCGGTGCGGCCCACGTGCTGGCCGAGATGGTCGCCTGGGCGAGGTCGCTGGCCCCCGACCAGCGGGCCTGGTTGCACGGCGTCGCGGCGTGGCCGCTGGCCGTCGTGCACGCCGGGCCGCGTGCGGCCGGCATCGTGATGCGCGACGCGAGCGGCCGGTTCGCCGTGCCGTTCGTCATGCCGAGCGGGCGCCGCGAGCACGTGCTGCTGACCCTCGAGCACCTGCTCGGCGCGGACGGATACCTCGAGTTGCGCGGCCTCGGGGTGCGGCTGGACACCACGCGGCGGGCTGAGGTGGCCGAGCGGGTGAGCGCCGGGCTGGCCTTCCTACACCGGCAAGGGATCGCGGCCAGCGACATCGCGCCGAACAACCTGCTGGTCGCGTTCGGGGGCGCGACCGAGGTCTGCTTCATCGACTGCGACTCGATGGCGTTCCGAGGGCGGAGCGCGCTCGCGTGTGTCCAGACCGCCGATTGGGATCTTCCTCCCGCGTTCGATGAGCCCTCCGACACCCGCGCCGCCGACGCCTACAAGCTCGGGCTGGTGATCCTGCGGCTGTTCGCCCGCTCGCACGACGCGCGGGCGCCGGCGCCCTATCTTCGGTACGTCCCGGTCGAGCTGCGCGACCTGCTGTATCGCTCGCTGAGCGACGCGGCGGTCAACCGGCCCGCCGCCGGAGAGTGGCAGCGGGCCCTGCGCGGGCTGCTCGGCGACGGGAGGCTGGATGAGCGTTATCCCGGCCCGGCACCGGCACCGGCCCAGGTATCGGCGCCGGCACAGGCATCGGCGCCGGCGCCCGCGCCGGCTCGGGCACCGGCGCTGGCGCGGCGGCTCGGCCCTCCCGCGCCTGCACCCGCCGCCTCCTCCGGGGCGCCCCGCCCGGCTCGAGGGCGTGCGGCGCCCCCTGCTGCGGCGGCGGTGCCGAGCGCGATCTCACCCACCGCCGGGCTGTGGCTACGGCGGACCGTGGTCGCGTTGTGGATCGTGGCCGGAGCCGCCGTGCTCCTGGTCGTCCTTTCGCGGCTGTTTGCCAGCGCGATACCCGCTCCGGACTCCGGCGGCGGCGCATCGGCCGGTGCCGGCGCGGGGCCGTCTTACTACTACGACCCGGGCTACTACCCGGGCGGGCGCCGCGGGCTCGGCGGTCCAAACGGGATCATCCAGGTGCCCTGAGGCACCCTCGGGTCGGGTGGTTGCTCGCGTGTAACGGCCGCATAACGCGGTTACGGGCCGGTTATCCGCCGCGCCGTAGAACTGTCCGGCATGACGAGAGCAGGAACGTTGATCGTGGTGGGCGTGCTGGCGTGCTCGTGGCTCGCCGGATGTGGCTCAACCGGCGCGCCGAGCGGGACCGTCACCAATGGCGCGAACCCCAGCCCCGGCAACGCCAACCTCGGGCTCGAGCTCGCCAGGTGCATGCGCGCGCACGGCATCGCGAACTTCCCCGACCCCAGCGCGGGAGGCGGCATCGAGCTCGCCCCGGGGAGCGGCCTCAATCCGCAGTCGCCGGCGTTCCAAGCCGCGCAGACCGCCTGTAAGAAGTACCTGCCGGACAAGGGCAAGCCGCCGGTCACCTCCGCGGCCGACCGGGCGAAGGCGGTCGCGTTCGCGAAGTGCATGCGCTCGCATGGCGAGCCGGACTTCCCCGACCCGCTGCTCAGCGCGCCGCGCGGCGCGACGCGCGTGCTTGCCCTGCGCGGAATGTCGTTCGCGCTCGGAGCCGGAATCGACCCGCGGTCGCCCGCGTTCCAGCAGGCGGCGAAGGCCTGCGGAATCCACCTCGGTCAAGCCAGGTGACAGTTCCGTCACAACGGCGGTCACCGTGCTGTCACCGCCGGTCCTCTACAACCGCGGCGTCACCAACCGGATTGCCTGGAGGACGAACGCGATGCCTGGATCCAATCAACGGCGCATACGCCCGTGGCGGCGCGGACGCCGGGCCGTCGTCGGGGCACTCTTGATCGTGGCGCTGCCCGTGTTGGCGGTCGGCTGCGGGTCATCGAGCCCGACCACGACGTCCTCGGCGTCGAGGCAGACCTCGCCCAAGGACTCAGGGGCCACGGCTGCGTTCGCGTACGCGCGCTGTATGCGCAGCCATGGGGTGTCCGACTTCCCCGACCCGAAGATCGTCACCAGCCCGGGCAGCCAGGCGATCATGTTTCACCTCAACCGCGCGGAGGCGGCATCGCCGAAGTTCAAGGCCGCCGGCGAGGCCTGCCAGTCGATCCTTCCCGCGCCGACCAACTCCACTCCGGGGCAGCAGCAGGCGCGCAAGAATGGCCTGCTGGCCTTCGCGCGGTGCATGCGCGCCAAGGGCATCGACGGGTTCCCGGATCCGGACCTCCAGGGCAGCCTGAGCCTCCAGATGGTCGGCGCCGCCGGCATCGACATTCACTCGCGGCATGTTCTCGATACGGCCAAGGCATGCGCCGGCGTGAGCGACGGCACGATCAAGCTTGCGGACATCGAAGCGGCGGAAAACGGTGCCCACTAGGCATAACGGCCGCATAACGCTGATACGGCCCTGTTACCGCCAGCCCTGTAAATACATCGGCCGTCGATGAAAGGATCCCCCGACACCTCCGGCAGGCGCTGGCGACTGCGCGTCGCGGCGACGCTGGCACTCGTCGTCGTCATCGCCGGGGTGATCGTCATCGTGCTCGCCACCCGGTCGCCGTCGTCCGCGAAGGGCTCGAGCGGTCACAGCCAGGCGTCGGGCTCGACCACGGTGCAGCGCCGCGACCTCGTGGAGACCGACACCGAGTCGGGAACGCTCAGCTACGCGAACCCGCAGACGGTCTACAACCGGCTGAGCGGAACGATCACCTGGCTTCCCGCCGTGGGCCAGGTGATCCAGCCGGGGCAGGCCCTCTACAAGGTCGGCAACCAGCCGGTGACCCTGATGAACGGCTCGACCCCGGCCTACCGGGACCTCAGCCCGTCGGACAGCGCGGGCCCGGACATCCTCGAGCTCAACCGCAACCTCCGCGCCCTGGGCTTCAACGCGGCTGCGATCGTCGACGACGACGAATGGCAGGCCGCGACGACCGAGGGCGTGGACCTGTTCCAGGAGTCGCTGGGTGAGACCGAGACTGGCACCCTGACGCAGGGGCAGGTCGTGTTCCTCCCGGGCGCCCAGATCATCTCTACGGTCGACGCGACGGTCGGGTCGGATGGCGGTACGGGCTCCGGGTCCGGCAACGCCTCGGCGGTCTATGACCCCCCGGCGGGCGGCTCGGGGGCCGAGTTCGTCAGCCTGACCTCGACGACCACCCCGGGATCGAGCACCGCGCCGTCCTCGACCACCCCAAGCGCGAGCACGACGCCGTCGTCGACGACCCCGAACAGCTCGTGCACGCCGAAGTCGAAGAAGAAAAAGAAGAACAAGAAGAAGTCGTGCAATCAGTCGGGGAAACCGAGCACCGAGGCGGCGCTGCTCGCGCTGCTCAGGGCCGAGGTCGCGGAGCTGAGGGCCGAGCAGGCGAGGGCGGGCTCGCCCAGCGGGTCCGGCTCGGGCCACGGCGGCGGCAATGGCGGCGGGGGCAGCGGCGGCGGTAGCGGGGGCAGTGGCAGTGGCAGTGGCAGCGGCGGTGGCAGCGGCGGTGGCGGCGGCAGTGGCAGTGGCGGCAGCGGTGGCGGGGCCGGCAACAGTGGTGGCGGGAGCGCCACCGCGATCCTGCAGACGAGCTCGACTCAGCTGGTCGCCACGGTGGACCTGGACGCCACCAAGCAGAGCGAGGCAAAGGTCGGCGAGAAGGTCACGGTCGAGCTGCCGAACGGCGGCACGGTCAACGGCAAGGTGACCGCGGTCAGTCCGGTGGCGCAGAGCTCGAGCAACAACGGCAATGGCAACGGCAACGGCAATGGCAACGGCAACGGCAACGGGAATGGCAACGGCGGGGGCGGGGGCGGGGGCAATGGCTCGAGCGGCGCGACGATTCCGATCACGATCACGCTGAGCGGGCGCAGGGCGGCCGCGGGCCTCGACCAGGCGGCGGTCAGCGTGAACTTCGTGCAGGCCGAGGCGAGCAACGTGCTGTCGGTGCCGGTCACCGCGCTGTTGGCCACGGCCGGCGGCAATTACGCGGTTCAGGGGGCGGCGTCGCCCCACACGCTGATTCCGGTCACCACCGGCCTGTTCGCCGCCGGCTATGTGGAGATCTCGGGCTCGGGGATCTATCCCGGTCTACAGGTGACTGACTCACAGGGGTGACCATGGCGCTCGAGCTCGACGGTGTGGTCAAGGAGTATTCGGGCGGCGTCGCCGCGTTACGTGGCGTCAGCCTCGAGATTCCCGACGGCGACCAGGTGGCGGTGGTCGGGCCGTCGGGCTCGGGCAAGACCACGATGCTGACGATCATGGGGACGCTCGAGCGAGCCACCGGCGGCCGGGTGCAGGTGGCGGGCTGCGACGTCGCGAGCGCCTCCGACCTCGAGTTGGCCGGGCTGCGCGCCCACAAGATCGGCTTCGTGTTCCAGGGCTTCCATCTCCAGGAGTCGATGAGCGCGCTCGACAACGTCGCCCTCGGAATGCTCTACACCGGCATGTCGGTCCGACGGCGCCGCGAGATCGCGCGCGCGGCGCTGGACCGGGTCGGGCTCGGTCACCGGCGCGAGTTCAAGCCGCGCACCCTGTCGGGCGGCGAGCGCCAGCGGGTCGCAATCGCGCGGGCGATCGCCAAACGCCCGGTGATCGTCCTGGCCGACGAACCGACCGGAAACCTCGACTCGAAATCCGGCGGCGAGGTGATCGCGCTACTACACGAACTGGCCACGGACGGCGCGACGCTCGTGCTGATCACCCACGACGAGCACATCGCAGCCGGCTTTGGGCGGCGGGTGCAGATGCAGGATGGAGAGATCGTCGGGCATGAGCGAAGCTGACCAGCGTCTTGACTGCGCCAGACCGGCGCGCCGGTGGCGTCTGTCCGCGCCAGACCGGCGCGCCGGTGGCGCTCCAACGTCCGCACGCGGACACTGGGAGGGCTCGTTTTACGGTGAGCTGACGAAAAGCCCCGTAGGCTCGCGAACGCGACGAACGTGCGCCTCGTCGCTATGCGGACGGACTCCCCCGATTCCCGCAGCTGGGACCGGCGGCGGTCCCGGGTCGTGACTCCCGCCCGGGCCCGCCAGCCGGTCCCAAGTCTTCTCTGGCCTCAAGCGGTGTGTCGCCGGCGGGCGCGAGTGAGCAGGGTGGCGGCGGCGTACGCCGCGCCGGCAAGGCCGATGATCGCGCTGCTGGGTGGCAGCGACGAGATCTCGTAACTGAGGGCGAGGCCCCCCCACACGGCCAGCATGGCCACGAGCGCCGACACGGCGAGACCCTTGTAGGGGCTGGCGGTCAACCGGTGCGCGGTGCCCGCGGGGGCCGCCAGCAGGCCGAGCAGCAGCAGCGCGCCGACCGCCTGGGTGCTCTCCGCGGTGACCACCGCGAGCACGACGAGGAAGGCCAGCGCGAGCAGTCGGACGGGGATGCCCCGGATCGTGGCCATCTCCGCGTCGAGCGTCGCCATCAGCAAGGGCCGCAGCGCGAGCAGGATGGCGAGCGCGACGGCCAAGCCAATGAACGCGGCCAGCCGCGAGCCGCCGGGGCTGAGGGAGTAGATGGAGCCGAACAGCGTGTTCGCCAACCTGACCCCGTTGCCGCCGGCCGCGCTCGTCGCCAGCACGGCCAGCAGCAGCACGCCGATGCCGAGGATCCAGGCGAACACGGTCCCGATGACCGCGTCGTCGGGTTGGCCGCGCCGGCCGAGCGCGGCCATCGCGACAGCCACCGCGATCGTGAGCAGGAACAGGCCGACGCGCTCGTCGAAGCCGAGGACGGCAGCCGCGATGGCGCCCACGAACGCGACGTGGGTGAGCGCATCGCCGGCGAACAACTGCCCACGCAGCACGACGAACCAGCCGGTTATCCCGCAGGCCAACGCGATGAACGTGCCGGCCAGATACGCGTTGCGGACGAAGTCGTGGGCGAACATCAGTCGTCGGCGAACGTCAGGCGCGGCGCGTCCTGATCGCGCGGGTGAGCCGAGCCGCCAGGAACACCGCGAACGCGATGCTGGTCACATAGAACCCGACCGGATAGATCGAGAAGTAGGCGAGCCCGAGCCCCAGCCACACGATCGCCAAGCCGAACAGCACGCTCAGGCCGAGGCCGATGCCGGGGCGCAGGGTCAACTGCTGCGCGGCGGCGGGCGGCGCCACGAGCAGCGCGAACACGAGCAGGGCGCCGGTGATCTGGCTGGTGGCGGCCACCGCGGCGGCGAGGACCAGCAGGAACCCGGTATCCAGGGCGGCGACCGGCAATCCGCGGGCGCGAGCGGCCTCGGAATCGATCGTCTCGAGCAGCAGCGGCCGGGAGGCCAAGGCGACCAAGACCAGTGCCACGACCGCCACGATCAGCAGGACGAGCACCTGGCCGCGGCTGACGCCGAGGAACGTGCCGAACAGGAGGGTCTCGGTCCCCGCGAGCACCGCGTTGCCCAGCGACAAGAACAGGAATCCGGCGGCCAGCCCGACCACCTGAACGGTCGCGATCGTCGCGGTCTCGGTCCCGTAGCCGCGGCGGATCGATCCGCGTCCGCGGCGCATCAGCAGGGCCGCGCCGCCGCAGGCCAGGTAATAGCCGAGCCCGGTGGGGAGCCCCGCGAGCGCGGCGCCGGCCGCGCCCGGGAACGCCATCACCGACAGCGTGTGGCCGGTGAAGGCTTGGCGGCGAAGCACCATGTACCAGCCGACCACGGCGGCCAGAACGGCCACGATCGTGCCCGCCTCGAGCGCGTTGACCATGAAGGGAAAGGTGAACAGCTCGCGCACGTCGGTGATCGGGTCGAGCGAGAGCTGCGTGTTCACTTCACGAGACCAGTTCGTGGCGGTGGCCGTGGACGTGCGGAGCCTCGGGCTGCCCGACCACGACGAGGCGCCCGTCGTGGGTTCGCAGCACCTCGATCGGGGCGCCGTACAGATCGCTCAGCGTCGAGGAGGTGATGACCTCCCCGACCGGGCCGCTCATCGCGCGTCCGCCGGCCATGTAGATCACCTGGTCGAGGTAGCCGAGGAGCGGATTGACGTCATGGGCGACGAGCAGCACCGACACGTTCTGTGTGGTGCAGATCCGGCGCAGAAGGGCGGCGATCGCGGCCTGGTTGGGTAGATCGAGGCTGTCGAGCGGCTCGTCGAGGATCAGCAGCTGCGGCTTTCGCACCAGCGCCTGCGCGATCAGCAGTCGCTGCTGCTCGCCGCCGGACAGCTCGCCGATCGGACGGTCGCCGTAGCCGCTGGCGCCGACCAGCGCGATCGTCTCGGCGACACGGGCCGCTTCGGCTCGGTGCCGCTCGCGGGCGGCCTTGCTGAGCGGGATCGGCAGGCCCCATCGACCGCCGTCGAGACCGAGCCGGACGAGATCGACGCCGCGGATGCGGATCGAGGAGTCAAAGCCGTGGCGCTGGGGGAGATAGCCGATCGCGCTGCGCGCTTGGTCCGGCGCGCGGCCGAGCACGGCGACCGAGCCGGCCTCGAGCCTGACCAGGCCGAGGATGACCCGCATGAGCGTCGACTTGCCCGCGCCGTTCGGCCCGAGCACCGCGACGAACTGCCCCGCGCCCACGCGCAGCCCGACGTCGCTGAACACGGGCTTGCCGCCGAGCCGGACGGTGGCGCCAGTGAGCTCGATCATCGGCCCGTCGCCTGGTGCAGGGCGCGTTCGAGGCGCTCGAGCTGGGCCACCTGCCATTGCTCGAAGGTGGCGCCGGCCGGCGTCACCGTTTCGGTGATCGTGGCGACCGGGATGTGGTTGGCGCGCGCGAGCGCGTTCAGGCGCTCGATCTCCGGGGCGGCGTTCTGGGCGTTGTAGATCCACACCTTGATCTGGTGGCGCGTGATCTGGTCCTGCGTCGTGATCGTGTCCTGGGCGGTGACCTCCGTCCCCTCGCTGATCGCCTTCATGAACGTGTACGGAGTGACGAGGTTCAGCCCGAGCGCCGGCGCCTGGAGGCTGAAGATGCTCTCCGAGGCGCCGACGGGAACACCCGCGTAGCGGCGCTTGATCTGCGCGATCAGGCTGTCGTACCGGGCCAGGCCGGATGTCTCGAAGCTGGCCAGCCGGCGTGCGTAGTAGCCCGCGTGCTTGGGGTCGAGCCTGGCCAGATCGGTCTCGATCGTCTGCGCGACCGCGATGACGTCGGCCGGGTCATACCAGCGGTGCGGGTTGTCCCCGTCGTGCAGGCCGAGTCGGTGCCCCACGTCCAGCACGATGCGCTTCGAATCGGGGTTGGCGGCCAGCAGCTTCGGCGCCCACGGGTCGTAGTCCAGGCCGTTGACGATGGCCAGCTGGGACGTTCCCAGCACACGCGCGTCGTTGGCGGTCGGCTCGTAGGAGTGCGGATCCTGTGCCGGGTTCGTGATGATGCTCTGGACGCTGGCGCGGTTGGCGATCTGACCCGCGATCGACCCCCAGAAGTTCTCGGCGGCGACCACGGAGACGCCGCTCGGGTTGGCGCTCGAGATCGCGCCGCAGCCGGCGAGCGCGGCCGCCACCGCGAGGGCGAGGAGAGCCGTGAGCCATCGCATCCGCATCCGCATCCGCATCCGCACGACCCTGAACCTATCAAAAAGATGAGACTGAGTCTCGGAATTATTCTCGCTTTGACGTGTCGGCGGGTAAGCTGTTCTGGAGATGAGGTCAGCGGGCGAAGCAGTCACCTGGACCGAAGGAGCCACCTGGACCGAGCACGTGGCGGATGTGCTGGGCCGCGCCGGGCTCAAGCACGGTGGCGCGCGCCAGCGGATCATCGACCTGCTCGCCTACGAGTCCTGCGCTCTGAGCGCGGTGGAGATCGAGGACATGTTGCGGGACCAGGGCAAGCCCACCGGCCGCGCGAGCATCTACCGCGTGCTCGACCTGCTCGTCGATCACGGGCTCGTCGAGCGGGTCACGGTCGGCCAGGGGCTCTCGCGCTTCGAGCGCACGCACCCCGACGGCGAGCACCATCATCACCTGGTGTGCGAGCACTGCGGGCGGCTGGTGGCGTTCGACGACCCGGTGCTCGAGGAGGCCATCGATACCCTGCCCCAGCGGCTCGGCGTGAGCGTGGAGCACCACGACGTGGTGCTTCGGGGCGCCTGCTTCGACTGCGAGTAAGCGGCTACCAGGCGTCGACGTACGGCCGGCGCTTGGTGTCGGGGCGGCTTCGGTCGGGGCGGTCTCGGTCGGGGCGATCTCGGGGCGAGTCGAACAGCGTGGCAATCCAGCGCCGGCTGTCGGCCGGATCGATCACGTCGTCGATCTCGAAGTAAGCCGCCATGTTCAGGCCCTTGCCGCGTTCGTACGCCGCGGCCACCGCGGCTTCGTATGCGCGTTCGCGTTCCTGCGGGTCCTCTAAGGCCTCGAGCTCACGGCGCATGCCGAGCCGCACCGCGCCCTCGAGGCCCATGCCGCCGAACTCGCCGGTGGGCCAGGCGATCGTGAACAGCGGCGCCTTGAAGCTGCCGCCGGCCATCGCCTGCGCGCCGAGGCCATACCCCTTCCGCAGCACGATCGTCCCGATCGGGACATCGAGGTTCGCCCCCGTGAGGAACATCCGGCTGAAGTGCCGCACGGTCGCGGTCCTCTCGGCGTCGGGCCCGACCATGAACCCGGGCGTATCGCACAGGAACAGGATCGGCAGCCCGAAGGCGTCGCACAGCTGCATGAACCGGGCGGCCTTGTCGGCGCCCTCGGCATCGATCGCGCCGCCCAGGTGCGCGGGGTTGTTCGCGATCACCCCCAGGGGCCGGTCGTCGTGCGCGCGGGCGAGCGCGGTGATGATCCCGGGCGCCCAGCCGTCGCGCAGTTCGAGCACGTCGTCGAGGAGCGCCTCGATCACCTTTCGCACGTCGTAGATCCGCTTGCGGTTGGCTGGGACGAGGTCGCGGAGCGCGGTGTCGTCTCCGGGCGGCGGGGTGGTTGGGGTGGTCGGGGTCGTTAGGGCGGTCGGGGTGGTCGGGGTGGTCGGCTTCCTAACGTCGGTGAAGTAGGACAGATAGCGCTTGGCGGCGGCCACCGCGGCGCGCTCGTCCCGCACCCGTAGGTCGACCACGCCGTTGCCGTACTGCACGTCGATCGGTCCCACCTCGCCCGGCTCGTAGACGCCGAGGCCGCCGCCCTCGATCATGGCGGGGCCGCCCATCCCGATGCTGGAGTCCTCGGTGGCGATCACAACGTCGCAGCAGCCAAGCAGCGCGGCGTTGCCGGCGAAGCAGTAGCCCGAGGCGATGCCGACCAGCGGCACCAAGCCGCTCAGGCGGGCGAACAGCTGGAAGGCACGGCAGTCCAGGCCGGCCACGTGGGGCCAATCGACGTCGCCGGGCCGGCCGCCGCCGCCCTCGGCAAACAGCACCACGGGCAGCCTGCGCCGTTCGGCGATCTCGAACAGCCGGTCCTTCTTCAGGTGGTTGCGCATCCCCTGGGTGCCGGCGAGGACCGTGTAGTCGTAGGACATGACGACCGCGGGTGCGCCGGCGATCGTCGCGGTGCCGGCCACGAGGCCGTCAGCGGGCGTTCTGGCGATCAACTCGTCCTTGGATCGCCGGCGCTCCTGGGCGGCGAAGATGAGCGGGCCGTATTCGACGAAGGAGCCCGCGTCGATGAGGTCGGCGAGGTTCTCACGCGCGGTGCGGCGCCCCTGCCCATGACGCTTGGCGATCGCGTCGGGGCGGGCCGGGTCAAGGGTCAGGTTATGGCGGGCTCGAACCGCCGCGAGGTCGTCGCGGGCCTCGCCGCCGCGGTCAGCTCGCGGGTCCCCGGCCTCCGGGGCGGCCGTCTGAGTCTGATTCTGATTCTCATTCTCGGGGTTGGTGTCGGGGTCGGTGCCGGTCTCGGGGTCGGTGCCGGTCTCGGGGTCGGTCCCAGTCCCGGTGTCGGTCCCAGTCCCGGTCTCGGGCTCGCTCTCGGTGTCGGTCTCGGTCTCGGTCTCGGCGTCGGGCTCGGCCGGCGAGAGGATCGCCAGCCGTTGACCCTGCTCCACGGTGTCGCCGATCGCCACCTCGACGCTGCGCACGACGCCGTCGACCTCGGCCACGACCTCGTGCTCCATCTTCATCGCCTCGAGCACGACCAGCGGCTCGCCGGCGCCGATCCACTCCTCCTGGCGGATGGCAACGACGGTGCCGGCGAAGGGCGCCAGCACGGGCAGGTCGTCGGACACAGCGCGAACGCTACGCGACCGCTTCGCGCACCGCGGCCAGGATCTCGTCCGGTGGGGCGTTGTCCCCGGCGTCCTTGGACATGTGCGACCAGGTGATCCGGCCGTCCGGCGCGATCACGAGCGCGCCACCGAGCTGGTTGGCGTCGCCGATCGTGCGGGTCTGGATGGTCTTCTCGCGCAGGCCGGTCAGGGCGCCCTTGGCAACCACCATGGGGTTGAACAGGTCGACCGCGCTGCCGGTCTTGGCGCCGGCCGCGCGATAGCTGACGCGCTCCTCGTCGGCCAGGACCGGCAGCTGTATCCCCTGGCGCCTGCGGAATTGGGCGGCCTGCCGGGGCGTGGCCTGGCCGATCAGCACCAGCCGTGCGCCTGCCTCCTCGAATTGCGCGCGAGCGCGATGCAACTGCATCGCGTGTGCCTTGCAATACAGTCAGCCGTAGTGGCGGAGCCAGACGAGCGCTGCCGGGCGGTCGCTCCAGAGCTCGCCCAGGCGCACGTCGTGCCCCTCGTGATCGGGCAGCACGATGTCGGCGAGCCCGTCCGCCGTTGACGGCGGGTGCGGTTTGCGGCCGGCAGGCATGCGGCGCCAACACTACGCGATACTGCAGGCGGTGGCGGTCGCTGAGCCCAAGGTTCTGTGGACTCCGAGCGAGGAGCGGATCGAGCGTGCCACGCTGACGCGCTACCAGCGCTGGCTGGGTGAGAAGCGCGGGCTGGAGTTCGAGGGATACCACGACCTGTGGCGCTGGTCGGTGTTCGACCTGGAGGCGTTCTGGCGCTCGATCGTCGACTTCTGCGGTGTCCGGTTCGCCGAAGGCGGTGAGCGGGTGCTCGGCAGCGAGGCGATGCCGGGGGCTGCGTGGTTCCCAGGGTCGCGGCTGTCGTACGCGGAGCACGTGTTCGCGGGCAAGGCGGACGATGCTCTGGCGATTCAGCATGCCTCGGAGTCGCGGGAACTGGAACGGCTCACCTGGGGTGAGCTGCGGTCGCAAACCGCGGCGATCGCTGCGGGGCTTCGGGCCTCCGGGGTTTCCGCAGGGGATCGGGTCGCGGGCTACATGCCGAACATCCCGGAGACGGTGGCCTCGTTCCTGGCCTGCGCGTCGATCGGGGCGGTGTGGTCTTCGGCGGCACCGGAGTTCGGCGCCCGCAGCGTGATCGACCGGTTCGCGCAGATCGAGCCCAAGGTGCTGCTGGCGGTCGACGGGTATCGCTACGGCGGGAAGGACTATGACCGGGGGGAGACGGTCGCGCGGATCGCCGGCGAGGTCCCGTCGCTTGAGCGCGTCGTGCGCCTGGGGTACCTGGACGGCTCGGGCTGGGAGGATGGCTTCCTCGGCTCGCCTGACGTTCTGGAGTTCGAGGCGCTGCCGTTCGACCATCCGCTCTGGGTCCTGTACTCGTCGGGCACCACCGGCCTGCCGAAGCCGATCGTCCACGGCCAGGGTGGCATCCTGCTCGAGCAGCTGAAGAAGGCCCATCTGCATCTCGACGCCCAGGCAGGCGACCGGCTGTTCTGGTTCACCACGACCGGCTGGATGATGTGGAACTTCATCGTCGGGACGCTGCTGAGCGACGCGTCGATCGTGCTGTTCGACGGGAATCCGGGGCACCCGGACATGAGCCGGCTGTGGCAGCTCGCGGCCGACACCGGGATGACCACCTTCGGGACGAGCGCGGCGTTCATCGCCGGGTGCATGAAGGCCGGGGTGGAGCCGGGTTCGGGGCGCGACCTGAGCGCCTTGCGCGCGGTCGGGTCGACCGGCTCGCCGCTCTCGCCGGAGGGCTTTCACTGGGTCTACGACCAGCTGGGCGCCGACACGTGGCTGTTCTCCACGTCCGGGGGGACCGACCTGTGCACGGCGTTCGTGGGTGGGGTGCCGACGCTGCCGGTGTACCTGGGCGAGCTCCAGGCCCGCTCGCTCGGCGCGTCGGTCGAGGCGTGGGACCCGGATGGCAAGCCCTTGATCGGCGAGGTCGGCGAGCTCGTGATCACCCGGCCGATGCCGTCGATGCCCGTGTTCTTCTGGGGGGATGACGACGGCTCCCGTTATCGCGACAGCTATTTCGCCGTATATCCGGGGATCTGGCGCCACGGCGACTGGATCGAGATCACGCCGCGGGAGACGGCGGTGATCTACGGGCGATCCGATTCGACGATCAACCGGGGTGGGGTGCGGATGGGGACCTCGGAGATCTACCGCGTGGTGCTCGCGGTGGACGACGTGGTCGACGCCCTGGTGGTCGATGTGCCGCGCGAGGGGAGCGACTGGATGCCGCTGTTCGTGGTCCTTCGCGAGGGAGCCTCACTGGACGATTCGCTCGTATCCGAGATCCGCCGGCGCGTCCGGGAGGACTGCTCACCCCGGCACGTCCCTGACGAGATCCGGCAGATCGCCGAAGTCCCCCGGACGTTGTCGGGCAAGGTGCTGGAGGTCCCCGTCAAGCGGATCCTGATGGGCACCCCCGCCGACCAGGCCGCTTCCCGCGAGTCTCTGGCCAACCCCGAGGCTCTGGATTACTTCGTCGCGTTGGGGGGAGAAACCGCAGGGGGTCGCGGCTCTTAGGGGTGTGCTGAAAAAGGTCGGCTATTGCGACCAAATTCAGCACGTCCTCGATGGTTGATGCGCTTGATAAGGCGATAGCCGCCGTCACGGGCCGGCAGCACGGCTATATAACGCGCGAGCAGTTGCTTGCGATCGGGCTCGGCGCGGGCGCGATCAAGTACCGGGTCGCAATCGGGCGGCTGATTCCCGTCTATGCCGGCGTCTACGCGGTCGGTCACGTCAATCGGACGCCGATCGCGCGTGCCCATGCCGCCTTCCTGGCATGTGGCGAGAAGGCGGCTCTGAGCCACGGATCGGCGGCGAGCCTGTGGGGGTTCAACAAGCATTGGGACACGCCGTTCGAGGTCACGGTGGCGAGCTCGCACCGCCGGCGCGCCGGGATCACCGTCCACCGAAGTCGAACGCTCGCCCGCGTGGACGTCAGGCGACACCACGGCATCCGGGTGACGAGCCCGGCCAGGACCGTCCTCGACAACGCGCCGCACCTAACCGGCATGCGCCTCTCCCGCTTCGTCAACGATGCCCTGCGCACGCCCTACCTCCAACTGCCGAGCCTGGCCGACGTGCTGAGCCGCAACCCGACCCATCCCGGCGCCAAGCGGCTTCTGCGGTTCGTTGAGGCGGGTCGGGAGCCGGGGCGCTCGCCGCTCGAGGACGACTTCCTGGAGTTCGCCCGGCGCTACGGCCTGCCGGCGCCGGTGACCAACACCTACCTGTTCGGCTACGAGATCGACGTGCTGTACCCGCGGGAGCGCGTCATCGTCGAGGTCGACGGCTACGAATTTCACTCCGACCGCGACAGCTTCGAGCGCGATCGCGAGCGGGACGCGGTAACGCTCGCGGCGGACTACCTGACATACCGGATAACGAAAGAACGACTCAGGCAGCAGCCCGAGCAAGACGCCCGCCGGCTGCTCGCGATCCTGGACGCGCGCCGGCGGCGTGCCGCATGAACTCTTACGGTTCTCTCAAACTCCGTTGGCAGGATGCCCGCCACGGGCGCACCCGATCCCGGAGGCGCCCGGCCAGCTGAGGAGCTCGAAGTGCAGCGCAGTCTCAAGCGACAGCTCGTGATCGGCTTGGCCGCGCTCGCGGTGGTGGCGTTCGCGGGCGGCGCGTACGCCGCCACCCAGAGCTCGACCCCGAACACACGCCAGGCGTTCCTGAACGACGTGGCCAAGCGGCTCGGCGTGACGCCGCAGCAGCTGACCGCGGCGCTGAACGGCGCGACGCTCGACCAGCTCCAGGCGGCGGTCAAGGCCGGACGGCTGACCCAGGCCGAGGCCAACGCGCTCTTGCAGCGACTCAAGCGGGCCGGCGCCGCATCGGCGCTCCCGTTCGGCTTCGGCTTCGGCTTCGGGCCGCACTTCGCGCGCCCCGGAGTCCCCGGAGGCCCCGGAGGCCCCGGCGGCCCCGGCAAGCCCGGCGGACCCGGCTTCGGTCTCGGCGGCTTTGGTGCCCGTATCGGCGGCGCCATCGACCTTCCGGCGGCCGCGACCTACCTCGGCGTCACCAGCGCTCAGTTGTTCCAGCAGCTCGCCGGCGGCAAGTCGCTGGCCCAAATCGCGACGTCCAAGGGCAAGACCGTGAGTGGGCTGCAGCAGGCCATGACCAGCGCGGTGAAGACCCGCCTCGACAAGCTCGTGGCGAACAAGATGCTCACCGCCACCCAGGAGAAGCAGATCCTGAGCCGCTTCTCCGCGCGCTTGTCTGAACTGGTCAACCAGAAGGGCACGCCGTTCCTGAAGCCTGGTCTGCGCTTCCGCAATGGGGTCCCGCCCGCGCCGGGCGCCGCGCCGAAGCTGCCGCAAATGCCGACGCCGCCCGCCTACGCACCGCCGCCGGGCGTCCCGGCTCCGACGGCGTAGGCTCTTACCCGGCTCTCATCGAAATCTGACGGGTTTCTCATAGCTGCGTGCTGTACTGGGAATACCGAAACCATCGTCACCCCCTGCCAGGAGAAACCAAGTCATGAAAGTCCTCACCCGTCTGCTTCCGATCATCGGGGGTGCGGTTGCCGGCGGGGCAATCGCGCTCGCCGTCGCCAATGGCAG
Organism: uncultured Solirubrobacterales bacterium; assembly: GCA_963811135.1. Lineage (GTDB taxonomy): Bacteria > Actinomycetota > Thermoleophilia > Solirubrobacterales > Solirubrobacteraceae > Palsa-465. The sequence continues at coordinate 482,072 of CAWEQG010000020.1, forward strand.
CACCACGACGCACTCGGTCACCACGACGACCGTCGTGACGTCCCCGAGCTCACCGGCGCTGCCGACCAGCTTCAACGACGGCAAGGCTCAGACGATCAACCAGCTCTATAAGTCGGTCGGCCCCGGCGTGGTCGACATAACGACGTCCTCGACCCAGAACAGCTCGGGCGTCTTCGGCTTCGGGCAGCAGCAGCAGACCCAGGGCGAGGGCGCTGGCGTCGTGTTCGACAAGAAGGGCGACATCCTGACCGACCAGCACGTCGTGTCGGGCGCCAGCAAGGTCACCGTGAAGTTCCCCGACGGCGTCACCGCGCCGGCGACGGTCCTCGGCTCCGACACGGGCGCCGACCTGGCCGTGATCCGGGTCCAGAACGTTCCGGCCTCGGAGCTTCACCCGCTGCCGTTCGGCGACTCGAGCGCCGTGCAGGTCGGCGACAGCGTGATCGCGATCGGCAGCCCGTTCGGCCTGCCCAATACGGTCACCGCCGGCATCATCAGCGCCACCGGCCGCACGATCACCGCGCCCAACCAGTTCACGATCCCCAACGCCATCCAGACTGACGCGCCGATCAACCCGGGCAACTCGGGTGGCCCGCTGATCAACGCGGCCGGCCAGGTGATCGGGCTGAACGACCAGATCGAGACCAACAACACCAACGGCCAGGGCGAAGGCTCGAGCTCGGGCGTCGGCTTCGCCACCCCGTCGAACAGTGACGCCCGGGTCGCCCGGGAGATCATCGCCACGGGCCAGGCGCACAACGCCTACGTCGGCGTGAGCCTCGACCCGACGGTCGGCGGCGGCGCCGCGATCGCGAAGGCCAGCTCTTCGCAGAGCGCCGCAACACCGATCCAGCCGGGCTCGCCGGCCGCCAAGGCGGGCCTCCAGGCCGGCGACGTCATCACCGCGGTCAACGGCACCCACGTGGCCTCGGTCAACCAGTTCGTGGCCACGATCGCCAACTACGCGCCCGGCAACGTGGTCACGCTCACGGTGAACCGGGGCGGCAGCAACAAGACCATCAAGCTAACCCTCGGCTCCCAGCCCGCCAGCGCGAGCCAGAGCCAGCGGGGTCAGGGCGGCAACGGCCTGATCCCGTAGCACCAGTCGATTCGGCGGCGCGTCGTGTGCCCGTGAGGGCCGCGGCGCGCCGTCCGGTTTAAGACGCCGGCACCGAGGTCTGCGCGAGCGTCCGCTCCATCAACTCGCGGTGTACGCTGCGGGTGCGGCCGGTACGCCTGGTCCACACGCCGCCCGAGTCGAGCGTCCAGGCGAAGGTGTCGTCGGCCAGGCAGCGCTCGAGCGTGTCCTCGAGCTCGGCGCGGAGCTCGGGATCCTCGACCGGGGTGAGCAGCTCCACGCGGGTGTCCAGGTTGCGCGGCATCAGGTCGGCCGACCCGATGAAGTAGACGTGCTCGTCGCCCCGGTGGAACGAGTAGACGCGGGAGTGCTCGAGGAAGCGCCCGACTACCGAGACGACCGTGACCGTCTCGCTGACTCCGGGCACACCGGGGATCAGGCAGCAGATCCCGCGCACGTTGAGGTCGATCTGAACGCCCGCCTGCGAGGCGCGGTAGAGCGCTTCGATCACGCGCTGATCGACCAGCGCGTTCATCTTCATCGCGATCCGGGCCGGCTCTCCCGCCTCGTGCGCCGTGATCGTCCGCTCGATCTCCTGTATCAGCGGCTCGCGCAGCCAGCTCGGGGCGACCAGGATCTTGCGCTGCGGCTTGGGGTGCCCGTACCCGGTCAGCGTGTTGAACAGATCGGCGACCTCCTGCCCGAGCTCGCGATCGGTCGTGAACAGGCCGAAGTCCTCGTAGAGCCGGGCGTTCTTGGCGTGGAAGTTGCCGGTCCCGATCATCACGTAATGGCGGACGCCGCCACGTTCGCGGCGCACGACGAGGATCGCCTTGGCGTGCGTCTTCAGCCCGGGGATGCCGTGGACAACGTGCGCGCCGACCTCCTCCAGCGCGCGCGCCCAGCCGATGTTCTGCCGCTCTTCGAAGCGCGCCTTGAGCTCCACCAGGCACACCGCCTGCTTGCCCTTCTCGGCCGCCTCGATGAGCGACGGAACCAGCGCGGAGTCGTCGGAGGTCCGGTACACGGTCATCTTGATGGCCAGCACGTTCGGGTCGTCGACCGCCTGCTTGACGAACCGCTCCACGCTGGTGGCAAACGATTGGTAGGGGTAGTGGACGAGCACGTCGCGCGTGCGCATCGGGGCGAACACGTCGGGCTGGTCGTCGTGGTCGCCCGGGCCGGGAACGAAGCCGGGATGGGTGAGCGGCGTCCAGGGCGGCTGACGGATCTCGGAGTGTCCGTCGAGGCCGGCGATCTGCCACAGGTCGCTGAGGTCGAGCATCCCGTCGACGTCGTAGACCTGGACGTCGTCGACCCCGAGCCACTCGATCAGGCGAGCGCGCAGCGACGGCTCCATCCCGGCCCCCACCTCGAGCCGGACCACCTCGCCGAAGCGACGGCGCCGGAGCTCGTCCTCGACCGCCTGCAGGAGATCGTCGGCCTCGTCCGAGACCTCGAAATCGGCGTCGCGGGTGACCCGGAACAGATCGTGGCTGATGATGTCCATGCCCGGAAACAGCGAGTCCAGGTGGCGGGCGATGATCTCCTCGAGCGGAATGAACGTGTTGGCCGAGACCTCGACGAACCGGGGCAGTACCTCCTTGGGGACCTTGACGCGGGCGAACACCTCATGGTCCACGTCGGGGTCGTGCAGGCGGACGATCAGGCTGAGCGACAGGTTCGAGATGTAGGGGAACGGCCGGCCGGGGCCGATGGCCAGCGGCGTGAGCACCGGGAAGATCTGCTCGCGGAAGTGGCGCTCGATCAGCTCGGCGGGAGCGGTCGACTCTTCGCAGGTCAGGATCCGGATCCCGGCCTCGGCCAGCTCGGGGCGAACCACCTCGGTGAACTGCCGGGCGTGCCGGCGGTCGAGATCGGTCACCCGGTCGGCTATGCCGGCCAGGACCTGGGTGGGCGACAGGCCGTCCGGGCCCCGCGCGTCGATCCGCGCGTCGACCTGGTCGTGCACGCCGGCGACCCGCACCATGAAGAACTCGTCGAGGTTGGTGACGAAGATGGCGAGGAACTTGACCCGCTCCATCAGCGGCAGCGACTCGTCCTCGGCCAGCTGGAGCACGCGATCGTTGAAGTCGAGCCAGGAGAGCTCGCGGTTCATATAGAGCGAGGAGTCGGTGAGGTCGACGACCGCGCTGCTCGAAGCGGAGCGGCCGTCCTCGGACTCGATCGTGGTCGTCTCGACGCTCTCCTCGCTCATATCACCGGTACCTGCGCGATCGCGCTCAGCTCGGCCGGGCGCAGGAGCGCGACGAGCTCTCCCTTCGAGATGCCGGCCAGGCCGCCCTTCTTCATCCTCGCCTGCGCTCCGGTGAGATCATGCAGCAGCAGCGAGAACGAGGGATCGTGGCCGACGAGCAGGACGTCGCCCAGGCCGGCGGTCAGCTCCCGGACGTCGAACGGCTCGCCGGACAGCGTCGCCTCGATCGTGACCGGCAGCCCCAGCGGTTCGCAGGCGCGCTCGGCGGTCTGCACGGCGCGCAGCTTCGGGCTGGAAAGGCAGGCGTCGAGGTGGATGGCGAGGACGGCCAGCGCGCGGCCCGCCGCGTCGGCTTGCATCGCGCCGCGCTCGGTCAGCGGGCGCTCGTCATCCGGTAGGCCATCCTCCGCCTCGGCATGTCGCAGAAGCCAGAGCATGGCCACAACTCTAGTCGCATCGAGTGAGAGGTTGTGAGACCCCAGTTAACGGATCGTGACCCGCGCCAGCGAAGCCGCGGCGGGCGCCTGGCGGCGGTGCAGGCGATCGACCGCGACGCTTCGGATCAGATAGACGCCCGTCGGCAGCGTGATCCGGAGTCGCAGGCTCCAGCCGGTGGTGCCGCGAGCCTTCAGCTCGATTCCTCGTCGGCACGATCGCGGCCGGCTGAGGCGGCCGCCCGGGTCCAGGAAGCGGCAGCGCCCGTGGGCCGCGCGCCGGTAGATCACCACGTACACGTGAGCCACCCGCTGGCGCCGGCGGCGGGCCGCGCTCGCGCCGGCGCAGCGGTGCTCGCCGGCCGTGCCGAGCACCGTGATCCCGTGCCGCGATCCGTGGGTCCGGCGGCGCGCGATCCGCGAATAGGGACGGGCAACGCACCCGTGCGGCTGCGCCTGCACGGGTGCCTTCGGGGCGGTCACGCTGGACGGCGTGCCTGGGGCGCCGGGGGCCTCGTGCACGGGCAGGCGGAGCTGCAGGTCGGCGACCGAGATCGAGAACGCGCCGTTGGAGGCCCGTACGTAGGGCGCGTCCTGACCGAGCAACTCGAGCTTCGGGATGTGGCCGGCGGCGAAGTGCCAGGCGCCGGGATGGAGCTGGAACACCTGCAGTCCATCGGGTGCGCTCGAATCCAACCGGTAGACGCCGCGGGCGACCAGGGTCTCGGTACCGGACCCGGGGTCGACGTCCCACAGCCGGGCGGCGATGATCGGGGACTGCCCGGTGGCGGTCAGGTCGGCGATCACCGTGGGCGAGCCGAGCAGCGTGTAGCCGTTGCCGGTGGCCGCGGGCAGGCGGTAGGTGGCCACGCCCGATCCCTGATCGGCCGCACTGACGGTCGCGCAGGCGCCGTCGCCGGCGATTGGATCGATGGCCCGCGAGATGGTCGGATCGCCGGCGGCCGAGGAGATCGTCTCGGCCGGGCTCGAGCTGTAGTCGACCTCGCCCGGATGCAGGCCGCTCCAGGTCGAGGCCGTGTACGGACCACCCGAAGCTGCGCTCGACGGGCAGGTTTCAATCGTCGCGGTGGCGCTGCTCGGCGGCTGTGTGCCGCTGCCCTTCAGGTAGTAGGCGAACAGGCTCTGGATCGCGCTCGAGAGCAGGGCCTCGTCACCTGGCTTGTTCTGGGCCCGCATGTGGCCGAAGTCGCCGTCGAACAGCGAGATCGGATCGGACGGATACAGCGAGCGCTCGAGGTTGTAATAGCGCACCGCCTCGTCGACGGGGAACAGGTCGTCGGTGAAGCCGTTGGCGATGAGCAGCGGCGCGGGCGGCTCCTTCCCGAAGCCATAGGCGCCGGACAGCAGGTAGTAGGGCGAGTGATACTGCGCGATCTGGGTGGCGATCGCCTCGTCCTCCGGGTTGCCGTCGTAGGGCTCGCCGGCGTTGAGGGCTCCGAACCAGGCGGTCAGATCGGCCTGCGAGTTGGTACCCGCCGGTGCGTAGAAGCCGTTGGCATTGCCCTCGGAGTAGAGGCCCGACACGAACGACTGCTTCTCGACGCCGATCGGGCTCAGATCGGCCGTCGGGCCGGTCACGGCGTAGTCGAGCGTGCGGCCGTTGGGCATCAGCGAGTAGGTCAGATCGCTCCACGGGATGACCGGTGCCGCGGCGGCGATGTGCAGCGGCGCGCCGCCCGGGCTCGTCCACGGGCTGAGCGTTCCGTCGCTGTTCATCACCCGATCCTGCAGGGTGGCCAGCTCGAGCGAGACCCCGCCGCCGTAGGACTCGCCGGTGGCGCCGATCGCGCCGGCGTTGGCGACGCCCTCGTCGACGAGCAGGCCCGCCGAGTACTGCGCGTCGCGCGCCTCGTAGCGCTCGTCGTCGAGGCGGATGTAGCCGTTCTGGCAGCCGATCGGGTCGGCGGCGCGGGAGGCGGCGTCGCCGCAGGAATCGCCGAAGCCACGCGCAGCTAGCTGGAGCACCGCGTAGCCGTCCTTCGCCCACGCGTCGGCAGTCGGGCCGAAGTACTGACTGTCGTTTGCGCCGGTCGGCGGCACACCCCAGCCGTGGCTCTGGATGATCAGCGGGTAAGGACCGTCGGGGCCGGAGCTCGGCGCCGGGGGCAGCGTCACGTAAACGGCCAGCGGCTGACCGTCGAAGCTCTTCAGGCGGATGTCGGTGCCGCCGGTGCCGTTGTCGTAGGTCCCGTGGCAGAGCCGGGTTCCGTCGGACTGGGCGGTGCACGGGATGGACGCGCCGGAGACCGTCTGTCCGGCGAATATGCTGCTGATTTGGGATCCCCGCCCGCCCGCCGAGGCGCGCGCCCCCGTGGTGGGGAGGGCGAGTACGGCGATCGCGGCCAACGCGCCAATCGCGAGCGTGATCGGATCCCTGCACCGTCTCATCCCGGGGCCACGATACGAAGCTTCAGCGAGGGATGCGCCGGTTCGGGGCCCGCGACCCCGGACTCCCTAGCCGATGAGCAGCCGCCGGCCGAACACGCGTTGGAAGGCCTCCCCGTCGCCATAGCGCTCGACGCTCCAGCGCGGCAGGGTAAGGTCGCCGGCGGCCTCGAGGTGAAGGTCGACGCCGTGCCCGTTGGCGCGCAGCCGCGCCTCGCGCACCGACTGGTCGCGGCCGCGCTCGAGGTGCTCGGCCAGGCGCAGGATGACCGAGCAGCGTTCGAGCAGCTCCTCGTCCCCGGGTCGCGTGAGCTCGGCCAGCTCCCCGAGCTTGGGGGCGCCCTTGCGGTGATAGCGACTGATCTGGGCGATCAGGGCGCGCTCGCGAGGGTCGTAGCCCGGAAGCTCGGCGCTGACGATCAGGTAGTAGGAGTGCTTGTGATGGTCGTCGTAGGAGATCGTCATGCCGACGTCGTGGAGCATCGCGGCGGCCCACAGCAGCTCGCGCTCGCCAGGCTCCGGCTCGAACAGGCCGGCGCCCTCCAGCGAGTCGAACATCTGCAGGGAGAGCAGCGCGACGTGCTCGACGTGGGGGAGGTCCGATTCGTACTGGGTGGACAGGTTGCGCACGCCGGCGACGCGCACGTCGTCGAACAGCGGCTCGGGCTCGCCGGCGAGAAACTCGCGGGCCAGGAAGACGCCGTCGCGGAGGCTCGCCGCGGTCACCTCGATCCCGTCGAACGAGCCCAGCTCGACCACTGTCTCGATGACCAGCGCGGAGGCGAGGATGATGTCCCCGCGGCCGAATTTGATGCCGGGCACCTCGCCCCGCTCCGAGGCTGGCCGCGACGCGAGCTCCGAGACGAGCTCGGCCAGCACCTCGCGGGTGATCACGAACCCCTGCACGCCGATGTCGGGCTGATCGGCCATCCGCTGGGCGGCGGCCGCGAGGTTGCGGGCCGCGCCGCCCATCCCGATGATGCGGCCTCCGGCGCCGGCCAATGCCGGATAACCCGACAACACATCGCGCACGTGCGCGCGCACCCGCTGCAGGTCCTTCTTCTTGGCCGGTCCGGAGCCGGGCAGGAGCTGCTCGGTCACCCGGACGGCGCCGAGCGGAAACGAGCGCAGCGACTCCGCGCGGCGGTCCGCCACCTCGATCAGCTGGATGCTCCCGCCGCCGGTCTCCAGCACGAAGCCGTCGGTCATCGTCGAGCTGTTGATCGCGGCGACGTAGCCGAAGCGCGCCTCCTCCTCATCGGAGATGACCTCGATGTTCAGGCCGCTGGCGGCCCGGGCGGCCTTCAGGAAGCGCGCGCCGTTCGAGGCGTCACGGATCGCACTTGTGGCGACCGCGTGGACGGCTTCGGCGCCGAGGCCATGGGCGGCACAGAAGCGCTCGAACACGGCGAGTGTCTCAAGCCCGCGTCCCATTCCGGCGTCGCTCAGCCGGCCGGTCTCCGCCAGCCCGGCGCTGATCCGGACGGTCTCGAAGATCTCGTCGGTGAGCTTCCACCAGTCGCCCGGGACGAACATGTAGACGACCAGCCGCCACGAGTTGGAGCCCAGGTCGATGACGGCGACACTCCGGACATCCTGGCCCGCGCCCCCGGTCGCTCGAGTGGATCGCCAGCTCACGTGCCCTGAATGATCGATTCTTCGCCGGACGAAACCACCCTTTCCGTGTCAGGATGGCCGCCTTGAAGTCAGAAAAAGACCGGATGTTGCGGGGTGAGCCGTATCTCGCCAACGATCCCGCCCTGCTCGAGGAGCGGAAGGATTGCCGACTCGTGTGCGAGCGGTTCAACGCCATCAGCTTCGGCGACGTCGCTGCGCGCCGAGCGATCCTGCACGAGCTACTCGGCGAGTTGGGGGAGGGCGCGGACATCATGGCGCCGTTCGAGTGCGACTACGGCTACCACATCAGCGTGGGTGCTCGGACGTTCATCAACTACGGCGCGGTCATACTCGACGGGGCCAAGGTGACGATCGGGCAAGATGTCCAGATCGGCCCGAGCGTTCATCTCCTGACCGCGCTGCATCCGCTCGACTCAGCTGATCGGCGGCGCGGCGTCGAGACCGCCGCGCCGGTCAGCATCGGTGATGGCGCGTGGCTGGCCACGGGCGTGATCGTATGCCCTGGCGTGAGCATCGGCGCCGATGCCGTGGTCGGCGCCGGCAGCGTCGTCACGCGGGATCTTCCGGCTGGCCATCTCTGTCTCGGCACCCCGTGCCGGCCGATCCGTGCCATCGCCTGACAAGGTCCTCGTGCTGTGCGAGCACGGTCGTGCCGGCGACGCCGCGATCGACGCCGCTCGCGACATGGCCCAAGCCCGTGAAGCGGTACTCACGGTGGTCGCGGTCGCGCCACAAGCTCCCTCCGGCAGCCGATGCGGGGGCTCCGCCACCGAGTACAACGCGGTCGTCGCAGAATCGACGAAGCGGGACCTCGACCAGGCGCGAGCGCGGTTGGGTCGGGCCGCCAACAGCACCTTGTTCGTGCTCCTGGTCGAGGGGCTCGATGAGACTCTCGAGCAGTTCGTGCGAAGTGGCGGCTTCGCCCGCGTGGTGCTGCCGGCGCGCCACCGCCCGCTACGACGCGCCGCGTATCACCCCGCGGCGGCGCGCCTGGCGCTCACCGCCGGTGCCGAGGTCCGGATCGTTCCGCCGGCTTCCGGGAAGCGGCAACCGCCGCGGCGCGGCGCCGACGCTGGCGGATCCTGACCGCTACGCCGACGGCCGCGCCGAACAGGATCGCCGATAGATAGAACGGGCTGAACAGGAGCAGCACAGCGATGCCGAGCATCGTGAGCCAGATTGCGGGCCGATAATCGCGCCAGTCGCCGGTCATCGGACGAATCTATCGAGCCTCATCGCACGCCCATCTTCAGCTCGGCGACGACATGCTTCTGGACCGAGGCGACCGCGCGGAACGCTTCTCTCAGATAGCTGCGGGTCAGGTCGCTGAGTGTCGCCGGGTCGACGTGGTCGTTGGGCTCCTCGCCCGCGCGCAACTGCCCGACCTGGTGCTCGACGCGCAGGCTGGTGATGAGCGCGTAGGCATCCTCGAGCGTTCGCACGTGAGACTCGGAGAGAGTCCCGGCGGCGGCCGCGGCATGAAGCCGCTCGAGTGTCGACGCGGTGGTCACGCCGGCGGCCATGCCGGCCCATCTGGCCAGGTCGACGATGGGCGTCACGCCGCCCTGCTTGAGGTCGAGCTGGCCGCGGTGCTCGCCGGTGGATTCGACCACGAGTCCACGGAAGAAGCCGGTTGGCGGGCGGTGGGAGAGCGCGAATCGGGCCAGCATGCGTAGAAGCGCCGGGTTGCTGGGTGCCACTCGGAGGCTGTCGGCCACGGGCGTTCCGGTGTGGACGCCCCACACAGGTCGGCTGTCGACGAGCACCGAGACCAGCACGAGGGCCTTCTCCTGGGTGGGGTCGTCGATCCAGCCGCGCACCATCCGCGTCCAGGAATCGATACAGCGAACGAACCGCGGGTCGGAGGCCGTCGCGCCGTGCTCGTCGTCGCGCAGTCCACAGGCCTCGAGCCGCGAGACCACGGTCGCCCCGATCGCATGCAGCCCCGACCCGACGCGATCATCGTCCGGAGCGCCGAACCATACGATCGCGCTGTCGACATCCGAGCTCGGCAGCGCTTCTCGCCGCGCCTGGCTGCCGAGCGCCAACCACGCGAAGTCGACGCCGACAGCCGGCGCCTCAGCGACCGTTAGCTCGAGCATCCGCCGCGTGAGCGCGTCGACGACGACCGAGTAGACCGCGGCGATGTTTGCCGGTGCGACATGGGCGTCGTGCATGGCCAGCACGGTCGGGCGCAGCTCGCGCGCCGCCTCGATCAGTTCGTCGACTCCCTGGGCTCGGGCGATCCTCCGGCGCAGGTAGAACGAAGAGCGGGTCTGCGCGACGACGAGGTCGAGCTCCTCGACGACCCCGAGGATCCGGCCCGTCGCCGACACGACCGGGAAGTGGCGAAAGCCGCGATCGAGCATCTCGAGCAGGACGTCGCCGCCGAGCCGGTCCGCCGGGCATGTGTAGGCCGGCGCCGACATCACCGCCGACACGGGCGTCTCGCCGGGCAGGCCGTTCGCGACGACTCGCGTGCGCAGGTCACGGTCGGTGACGATCCCCAGCGATCCGTCGCCGAGATCCACCACCACCGACGTGGCGTGCGCCTCGGTCATCATCTCCGCGGCGTCCCGAATCGGGGTGCCCGGCGGGCACACGACCGCAGCGGCTCGGATCAGTGAGCCGACGGGTTGCAATGGCGGGTCGATGCCCGGCTCGGTGGCGACGGCGGCGCCGGCCTCGTATCTCAGCTCCAGCAGCGAGCGGGCGATGTACCGCAAGCCGGCCGGGCGGGAGAGAGACTCCTCCGCGATCTCCGCTGGGATCCGGTAGCAGACGGTGTCCTCGCCGGCGCGCGCCTCGAAGCCGGTCGGCAACCCTGACAGCATCGAGGCATGACCGAACAGCTCGCCCTCACCGAGCAGGTCGAGTACGCGACCGTCGAACACGATCTCGACCGCGCCGCTCCGCACCACGCGCAGATGCTGGGCGGGCTCGGCGCCCTGAGAGAAGATCGTCGCGCCGCCGCGGTGGAATTCGACCTCGGCCGCTGCGGCCACGCGGTCGACCTCGGCGGCGTCTAGCGCGTCGAACGGCGGGTGCTCATGGAGAAAGCGGGTTACCTCGGGCGCCGCGGTGGCGCTCATGCCCTGACCTCTTCAATTATCCGACGGCTGCGGGCGCGGCGTGCTCGGCGCCCCGCTCCGCATCCTCCTTGAGCATGTCCGCGCACTTTTCGCCGACCATCATCGTCGTGATGCACGGGTTGATCGCCGGCAGGAACGGGAGGATCGAACCGTCGGCGATGCGCAGCGACCGCACGCCCCGGACGCGCAGGCGCGAGTCGACGACCGCGAGCGGATCCGAGGCCGGTCCCATGTGACAGGTGCACGCGGGGTGGTAGACCGTGTTGTGAGTCTTGTGCATGTAGTCGATGAGCTCGTCGTCCGTCTGGGCCTCCGGCCCAGGGGCGAGCTCGGCGCCGGCCCATTCGGCCATCGCCGGCTGCGAGACGATCTTCCGGGCGAGCCGCATCCCGTAGGCCATCACGCGTTCGTCGTGGCCGTCGGGGTCGGTGAAGTAGCGCGGGTCGACGCGCGCGCGATCGCGGTAGTCCGACGAGCGCAGCCGCACGGTCCCGCGCGAGCGGCCGCGGCAGACGTTCGGGGTCAGGCAGAAGCCGTTCTCGGTGGTCGGATAGCCCCACCGGGCGGTGTTCATGTCGAACGGCACGGATCCGTAATGCATCATCAGGTCGGGCCGGTCGAGGCCGGGCTCGGACGTCGAGAACAACCCGATCTCCCACCACTGCGTCGAGGTGCGGATCATCGGCTTCTTTGCGTCCCATTGCACGATCCCCTCGACATGGTCGTCGAGGTTGGCGCCGACGCCGGGCGAGTGGACGACAGTCTCGATCCCAACCTCGTGGAGGTGCTCGCCAGGCCCGATCCCTGAGAGCATCAACAGCTTCGGTGTGTCGATCGCGCCGGCGCTGAGGATCACCTCACGGCGCGCCTTGACCGACGCCTGCGTGAGCAGATCCGGGGTGAGGTACTGGACGCCGGTGGCGCGGCGATCGTCGAGCTCCACCCGGTTGACCCAGCAGGCGGTGCGGATCTCGAGGTTCGGACGGTTGCCCAGGATCGGGTGCAGGTACGCGTGCGACGACGACATCCGCGTGTTGTCCGCGGAGGAGTTGATCTGGAACCAGCCCGCGCCGTTGGTCACGGTATGGCCCTCGTTGAAGCGGCTCGTCGGCAGCCCCGCCTGCGCGGCCGCCTCGAGCGCGGCGACGCCGCACGGATCATCGGGCGGGACCGTCCGGATGTTGACCGGGCCGTCGCGGCCGTGGTGATCGCCGGGCCCGTCATTGGTCTCGAGCCGCTTGATCAGCGGCCAGCAGTCGGCCGCACTCCACCCGTCGTTGCCCATGGCGGCCCACTCGTCGAGATCCTCCTTGGGTGTCCAGAAGGCGATGCACGAGTTGTGCGATGAGCAGCCGCCGAGCACCTTCCCGCGCGCGTGGCGCAGGAAGCTGTTTCCGCGCGCCTGGGGCTCGACCAGGTAATCCCAGTCGTAGCCGGAGTCGAGCAGATACATCCAATCCTCGAGCCGCAGGATCCGAGGGTCATCGACGTCCGAGGGACCCGCCTCGAGCAGGCACACGGTCACGTTCGGGTCCTCGGTCAAGCGAGCAGCGACCACGCAGCCGGCGGTGCCGCCGCCGGCGATCACGTAGTCGAACTCGCCGGCGTCGATCATGGCGCCATCTCTCCCATCGCGGGCAGGTGCTCGAGCTCGGGGATGTCGGCCCGGTGTTCCTCGAGCACGTCAGGTCCCTTCTTCACCTGCACCGTGAAGTAGTAGATCGTGCCGATGATGACCACGCCGCCGATGAACAGGAACGGCGACCACTGCCAGTACCAGTGCGGCGTGCCGAGCGAGTTGTAGATCGCGTTCCGCGGCCAGGCGATGTTGATCGCCACGAGCGCGCCGTATGCCACGGCGGCGATGTTGACCGGCAGTCCCCAACGGCCGAGGGAGAAGTACGGGCCGGGGTCGGGCTTCGGCCACTCACCCCGCAGGCGCCGTACGAGCATCGGGGCGGTGACCCCGAGGTACGCCATGTAGAACATGATGATCGCGAGCGAGGTGAGCACGAGGAACGCGCTCTGGTTGCCGATGTTGATCAGCAGCAGCGCGAGTGTCAGGCCCCCGGTGACGAGCGCGGGCACGATCGGCACCTTGCGATGGCCCGAGACGCGCGCTACCGCCGAGCCGGCGGGCAGGCGGTTGTCGCGCGCCATCGAGAACATCATCCGGATGGTCGCCGTCTGCACGGCCAGGCAGCAGACGAAGATCGCGATCGCGCAGTCGATCAGGAAGATGTTGCCGACGGTGTTCCCGAACGCCTGCTTCATTACGTACGGCAGGCCGAGCAGGCCGACGTTCTTGTCGAGCACGTGCTTGTTCGCCATCGACGCGAACAGGATCACGAGGCCGCCGATGATCGCGGCCGCGGCGATCGCGCGGATGATCGCCGGCGGCGCGTGCTTGCGCGGGTTGTTGGTCTCCTCGGCGAGCGTGCCGGCGGTGTCGAATCCGTACATCACGTAGGCGCTCAGCAGACCGCCGACGAGCAGTGCGCCGAAGTAGCCCCACGGATGGCCGGCGCCGAACCCGTAGGAGTGGAAGATGATCTGAGGACCATGGTGGGCGTTGAACAGCAGCAGGATCACGAGGATCGTCGAGCCGACCAGCTCGCAGATCACGCCGAAGTTATTGATCCGGGACATCAGCTTGACGCCGAGCATGTTGATCGCCGTCGTGACGCAGACCAGGATCCCGCCGAGCAGCAGGGCGTTCTGAGCCCCGTGCTTGGTCAGGTACGTGCCCGCGTCGGCCGACGTGCCGAAGAACTGGAGCTTGGTCGTGACCTGGGGCAGGACGATCTGCCAGTCGACCGCGACCGCGGCGATCGTGACGATCGCGCCGACGATGTAGATCCAGCCGGTCATCCACGACATGAAGCCGCTCGAGATCTGCTTGGACCACTGATACACCGACCCCGCGATCGGATACTGCGCGGCCATCTCCATGAAACACAGCGCAACCAGGATCTGCCCGCACACCACCGCCGGCCAGGTCCACCACACGCCGGGACCGGCATTGAGGTAGCCGAACCCGTACAGCGCGGTGACGCCGGTCAGGATCGAGATGTAGCTGAAGCCGGCCGCGAACGCGGAGAAGCTGCCCAGCGAGCGATCCAGTTCCTGCTTGTAGCCGAACTCGGCCAGTTCATGCGAATCCGACGTCCTGCCGCTCGCCCGTGGAGCGTCTACGGCTGCCATCGATCAACCTCCCCGATTCGTGCGCCACCGCGAACCCATCGAACAGCAAATCCTGGCCCGCCTCTGCGGTGGAAGCGCACCCTCGAATCCATTGACCCGGGCCTGATCGACCGGTTATATATCAGTTGTCGAACTGTGTCAACGCGACCGGGATTTGGGGCTTGGAGGCATCGATGGCGACCAGCACCGTGCAGCAGATGTTCGTGGGCGGGAGCTGGCAGCTGAGTGCTAGCGGCGAGACGTTCGAGGCGCGGAGCCCGGCAACCGGTGAGGTGATCGCGTCCATCCCGCAGGGGGACCGGAGCGATGCCGTCCGCGCAATCGACGCCGCCCGCGGCGCCGCGGAAGGGTGGGCTCGGCTCACCGCGTTCGAGCGCGCGGCAAAGATGCATGCCGTTGGTGATCTGATCGAGTCACGCCGCGATCAGCTGGCTCGCACGCTCACGCTCGACCAGGGCAAGCCGATGCGCGCCGAGGCGTTCGATGAGGTCGATGAGCTGGTCGAGTACTGGCGGATGGCGGCCGAGGACGCGAAGCGCCTCGGAGGCGAGCTCCCCAATTCGTTCTCGCCTGGCAAGCGCGTGCTGCTGATGCGGCGCCCGCGCGGCGTGGTGGGTGTGATCAGCCCGTGGAACTGGCCGTACACGATGCCGGCCGAACTGCTCGCGCCCGCCCTCGCGTGCGGCAACACGGTGGTTTGGACGCCGGCGCCCTCGACGGCCGTGTGCGCAGTGGCGCTTGCGGAGTGCGTCGCGGACGCGGACGTGCCACCCGGCGTGTTCAACCTGGTCACCGGGCCGGGGCCGGTGGTAGGGGACGAGATCGCCCGCAACCCGGGCACGGACGGCGTCGCGTTCATCGGCTCGACCGCGACCGGTCGTCTCGTCGCGCAGGCGGCCGCGGGCAAGGCCGTCCTGATCGAGATGGGCGGGAACGGGCCGTTGGTGGTGATGGACGATGCCGACCTGGAGGCCGCGGTCGAGGCGACACTGACCGCCTGCTACCTGTGCGCGGGTCAGAGCTGCACCGCGGGCGAGCGGATCCTGGTCCACGGCGCCGTCCGCGACGAGTTCGTCGATCTGCTGGCCAGACGCGTAGCAGAGCGGATCCTGCTGGGCGACCCGTTCGACGACGCGACCACGATGGGGCCGCTGAACAACGAGGCGGTCGCGGCCAAGATGGACGAGCACGTCGCCGACGCGCTTCAGCGCGGGGCGAGCGTGGTCAGCGGAGGCTCACGCGCGGATGGGTTTGCCACGTCGCTGTACTGGCAGCCGACCATCCTGACCGATGTCGCTGCCGACTCGCGCGTCGCGGTCGAGGAGACATTCGGGCCGGTGGCGCCGGTCGTCGCGATCGATTCACTCGAGCAGGCGATCTCGCTCACCAACGCCTCGCCCTACGGCCTGCTGGCGGCGATCTTCACCGCCGACCTGCAGGCCGGGCTGGAGTTCGCGGACCGCGTCCACAGCGGATGGGTCAACGTCAACGAGTCCAGCAACTATTGGGAGGCCCATCTTCCGTTCGGCGGCCGGGCCGGGACCGACAGCGGGATCGGCAGGGTGGGAGGCTCGCACGTGATGGACTCGTTCACCGAGTTGCAGACCGTCGTGCTGACGCCTGACCGGCGGCGCCGATGAGCGGGCGAGCGGCCAATCCGGGGCTGAATCTGTGACCGTGCTCACCGACCTTCCTGCCGCGAAGAGGTGGACCAACTGGGTGGGCAACCAGTCGTTCGCTCCGGGCTTCGCGGCCGCGCCACGCGACGAGGAGGAAGTGGTGGCGCTGGTACGTGACGCGTCCCAGCGCGGGATCGGGGTTCGGGCCGCGGGCGCCCGGCATTCGTTCACGCCGATCGTCGAGACCGACGGCCTGCTGCTGGACCTTTCGGCCCTCACCGGCGTCGTCGGGGCGGACCCAGGGCGTAAGCGCGCAACCGCTCTGGCCGGCACGCTGATCCGGGACTTTTACGAACCGCTGTGGCGCCAAGGCCTCGCGCTGAAGAACCAGGGAGACATCGACACACAGCAGATCGCCGGCGCGGTGGCGACGGCCACCCACGGATCCGGGATCCGGAACACGTGCTTCTCGGGCGTGGTTCGAGGCGTGCGGCTCGTTACGGCGACAGGGGAGGTTCGCGACATCGACGAAAGCGAACCTGACCTTTTGCGTGCAGCCCAGGTTTCGATCGGAATGCTCGGAGTCATGACCCGGCTCGAGCTCGAGGTGACCGACTCCTACAGACTGACGGAGCAGATCGACCTCTGGCCCTGGGATATGGTGCTGGAGCGCTGGGACGAGCTCGTGCACGCGCATCGCCACTTCGGTTTCTTCTGGTTGCCCACGGAGGAATCAGCTGCGCTCTACAACCTCGCCTCACATGATCAGACGATGGCCGACAAGTGCTACGTGAAGATCTACGACGAGGCCCGCCCAGACCAACCCGACAGTGCGGTAGAAGGGCGGCGCACGGATCGCTGCTACCGCATCTACCCGATGGTGTACGACCCCAACTTTCACGAGCTCGAGTATTTCGTTCCGCTCGAGCTCGGACCTGACGCTCTGTCCGCGATGCGCGACCTGATGCTCAGGAGTCTTCCCGACTCCATCTACCCGCTCGAGGTGCGGACCGTTGGGCCAGACGACGCGTATCTCTCCCCGAACTACAAGACTGCCACCACGGTGATCTCGGTGTCAGGGAAGCCAGGCACCGACTACTGGGACTACCTGCGCTCGGTCGATGCACTCCTCGCGGAGTTCTCGGCGCGGGTTCATTGGGGAAAGCTGCACTTCCTCACTGCCGAGCGACTCCACGCCCTGTATCCGGAAGCCGACAAGTTCATCAACCTGCGGCGAGCTCTCGACCCAGGCGGGATGTTCCTCAACGACCACCTGCGTGAGCTGTTCGCCTGAGGGAAGAGTCCTAGAGCCCAATCGAAGGAGGAGTGTGTGCTTTTCAGAAAACGGGCGTGCGCCGGGCTGGCCGCCGCGGCGGCGCTGACGACCGGAGCGATCCTCGCCACGGCGAGCTCCGCCGAGCCATCGCGAGCTCACACCACGGGAGCGACCGTGCACGTCGTCGAGCACGCCATTACGGACACGGAGATCCCCACGGGCGGTGGCAAGGATGTCAAGGGCAACATCCTGACCTTCAACAACCCCGTGTTCGACGCCGCGGACAAGAAGCAGGTTGGCCACGACGAAGGCTTCTGTACTCGGATCGCGCCGAAGCAGGGCATCTGGGAGTGCCTGTGGACGACGTTCCTCAAGGCCGGACAGATCACCGTCCAGGGGCCCTTCTACGACACGCGCAACAGCGTGCTGTCGATCACCGGCGGGACCGGCGCCTACCGGAGCTCGCGCGGCGAGATGGTCCTGAACTCCCGTGACGGCGGCAAGGAGTACGACTTCATCTTCAAACTAGCTTGATGGCCAACGGCTGGGCCGGATCCGTCCGGCCCACGCCCGGTCGGCTTGGCGGCGAGGCCGTCGCATCCGTCGCTGCGCGCTCGAGACTGACCGAACTTCAGAGAGTCGTCATCGGCTGAGCCGAGCTGGACAGTAATTGGTCGGTATTCAAACTCGGTAATCCGTCCATCCAGTATCAGGGGTAAAGACGGTCAAGCCGATGCTTGGCGGCCAATGGACGCCCCGACGAACTTCCGCGATGTCCTTCGCCGCAGCCGCCTGCACGGAGAGGTGCCGCCGTCGGCGACGGAAAAGCCGCTGCGCATTCTGTTCGTCACCTCGGCGCACAACAGCCTGAGCCAGCGCGCCTACATCGCGCTGACCGAGATGGGCCACGACGTGACGGTTCAGGTCGTCGACTCGAGCGAGATCATCGAGGCGGCGGTGACCACGCACGAGCCGGACCTGGTCGTGTGCCCGATGCTCAAGCAGTTCATCCCGGAGTCGGTCTGGAGCAAGTACACGTGCCTGGTCGTGCACCCGGGTCCCCACGGAGATCGCGGGCCGAGCTCACTCGACTGGGCGATCGAGCTCGGGATGGACGAGTGGGGCGTCACCGTGCTGGAAGCCGTCGAGGAGGCCGACGCGGGCGACATCTGGGAGACCAGCAAGTTCAGGATGCGCCCGGTCGGGAAGAGCAGCATCTACCGCCACGAGGTGCGCCGTGCCGCGGTTGAGATGCTGGTCATGGCGGTTCACAGCTTCGCGCGCGGTGATTTCAACCCACTGCCGCTGACCTACGACGACCCGAACGTCACCGGCCGGCTGCGGCCGCTGATCAAGCAGGCCGACCGCGCGATCGACTGGCGCTCGGACTCCACCGCCGCCGTGGTGCGCAAGATCCGCGCCGCCGAGGGCCATCCGGGCGTGCTCGACACGATTGCCGGCGCCGAGTTCTACCTGTTCAACGTGTATGTCGAGCGTGGCCTACGCGGGCGCCCGGGTGACATCATCGCCACCCGCAACGGCGCGATCTGCCGCGCCACCGTCGACGGAGCCGTGTGGGTCACTCACCTCAAGGCCAAGGACGGAGCCGCTCCGTTCAAGCTGCCGGCGACCCGCGCGCTCGAGCTGGCCGGCATCGTGCCGGACGCGCCGGAGATCCCGGTGGCGCTGCACGCGCCGATCCCGCCCGGCTACACATACCGCGAGATCTCCTACGAGGAGAAGGCAGGCGTCGGCTACCTGAACTTCGACTTCTACAACGGCGCGATGTCGACCGACCAGTGCCGTCGCCTGCGCGACGCCTACCTGTACGCGCGCAGCCGCCGCACGACCAAGGTGATCGTGCTGGCCGGCGGTGCCGACTTCTTCTCCAACGGGATCCATCTCAACGTGATCGAGGCGGCCGAGAATCAGGGCGAGGAGTCCTGGTACAACCTCCACGCGATCGACGACGTCGTGCGCGAGATCCTCGAGACCGACTCGCACATCACGATCTCGGCGCTGTCCGGCGACGCCGCCGCCGGTGGCGTGCCGTTCGCGGTGGCGGCCGACCACGTCGTCGCCCGCGAGGACGTCGTGCTGAACCCCTACTACCAGCACATGGGAGGCCTGTACGGCTCGGAGTACTGGACCTACCTGCTCCCGCGGCGGATCGGAGACGAGCTGACCGCGGAGCTGACCAGCGCCCCCTTCAATCCGATCGGCACCCACCGCGCCGTCGAGATCGGCCTGCTCGACGCGGCCTTCGGTGACACGGCGGCGAGCTTCAGGGCCCAGGTGCAGGGTCTGGCCGAGCGCCTGGCCCGTCATCCCGACGTGGCCCATTGGCTCGAGCAGAAGCGCCGCGACCGCGCGCGCGATGAGCAGACCAAGCCGCTGGCCGCGTACCGCACCGAGGAGATGGCGCGGTCGCACGAGTGCTTCTTCGGCGAGGACCGCAGCTATCACGTGGCGCGCAGCCTGTTCGTGTACAAGACCGGCGCTCCCTGCACCGTTCAAGTGGCTGCCCCGGCGCCCGAGCTCTCCGCGGCGCCGGAGCTCACCCCGGCGCAGCGCGCGGTGACAAAGGTTCGTCAAGCGAAGCAGTTCGCCAAGCCATGAGCGCGGTGACCGGCGCCCCCTCGGTCTCCGAGGAGATCACCGCAGGGTCGGCGCAGGGTCCCTTCGAGCGCGCCCGCGGTCGGGGATCGCACAGCCTGGGCAGTTGGCTGGTTCACCAATGGGTCAGCCTCAAGCACTGGCTGCCCAAGGGCCAGCTGCTCCCTGAGCACGTCCTGCGCCGCCGCCACCGCTCGATCTGCGCGCTTATCTGGCTGCACGTGCCGGCGCTGTTCGCGTTCGGGATGCTGTACGGGAACCACTCGGTCGTCCACGTCGCGGTCGACTGCAGCCTGGTCGCGCTGTGCGGCATCGGCGCGAGCTCCGAGCGCTTCCGGATGAAGGCGCGGATCATCGCGGCGTCGTTCGGCCTGATCACCGCATCGGCCGTGCTGGTCGACCTGTGGAACGGGCAGACCGAGGCGCACTTCCACTTCTTCGTGATGATCGGGGTACTCACCCTGTACCAGGATTGGACGCCGTTCCTGGTGGCGATCGCCTACGTCGTGATCCACCACGGTCTCGGCGGAGTGATCGCGCCGGACTCGGTGTACGGTGCCGACACCGTCGAGGCCAGGAACCCCTGGGTATGGGCGCTGATCCACGGTGGGTTCGTGCTCGCTGCCAGCGTGGCCCACGTGGTGGCCTGGCGCACGAACGAGAACCAGCTGCTGCGCGACCCGTTGACCGGACTGCCCAGCCGCCTGCTCTACCTGAACAACCTGAAGCTTGCGCTCGAGCGCCTCGGCCGCGGCCCCAACCGCTCGGTGGCGGTGCTGTTCCTCGACCTCGACCGCTTCAAGGTGATCAACGACAGCCTCGGCCACGGCGCCGGCGATCAGCTGCTCGAGGCGGTGGCCGAGCGGATGGGTCACTCCCTGCGCCGCCACGAGACGCTGGCCCGGTTCGGCGGCGATGAGTTCGTGATTCTGTGCGAGGACATCTTCGACGACGGCGACGCGGTGGCGGTGGCCGAGCGCGTGCTCAAGGCGTTCAGCCTGCCCTTCCACCTGGAGTCGGGCGAGACGATGGCCGCGGCGAGCATCGGCATCTCGGTCACCTCCGATCCGAACCAGGATCCCGACGACCTGATCCGCGACGCCGACGCCGCGATGTACCGGGCCAAGGGCGCCGGTGGCGCGCGTGTGGTGCTGTTCGACGAGGTCACCCGCGAGCGGGCGCTGGCGCGCCTGCACAACGAGAACGCGATCCGCAAGGCGATCGAGCGCGAGGAGTTCCGCGTCTTCTTCCAGCCCGAGGTGTCGATCGACGGCGAGCACATCATCGGAATGGAGGCACTGGTGCGCTGGCAGCACCCCGAGCGCGGTCTGCTCGGGCCGGGCGAGTTCATCTCGCTGGCCGAGGAGACCGGCCTGATCGTGCCGCTCGGCGCGTGGATCCTCCGCGACGCCTGCCGCCGCGCGATCGTGTGGCAGCGCTCGCGTCCGGCTGACCAGCCGCTGACGCTGCGAGTCAACGTCTCGGCCCGGCAGCTGGCTCAGAACAAGCTGCGCGAGACGGTGGCGACGATCATCAAGGAGACGGGCATCGAGCCCGCCTTGCTGTGCCTGGAGGTCACCGAGAGCGTCCTGATCGAGGATCCAGAGGAGTCGATCCGCACGCTCAGCGAGCTCAAGCAGCTCGGGGTCAAGATCGCCATCGACGACTTCGGCACCGGCTACTCATCGCTCGAGTACCTGCGGCGCCTGCCCGTCGACTGCGTGAAGGTCGATCGGTCGTTCGTGCGCGGCCTGCCCGAGAACGAGGAGGACGTGGCGATCGTGAACGCCGTGATCGAGCTGGGCCACGCGCTGAAGCTGTCGGTGACCGCCGAGGGCGTCGAGACGGCCGAGCAGCTCGGCAATCTCCGCACGGCCGGCTGCGACACCGCGCAGGGGTTCCTGTTCTTCCGTCCCGAGCCGCCCGAAGAGGTCGCCAAGCTGTTCGCCGGCGCGCAGGCAGCGGCCCAGGCGGGCATCGTCTGCTCGGCCAATCCGGTCGAGACTCCGGACGCCCCGGTCCCGGCGGTCCCCGCCGAGAGCGAGCCGGCCGGTCCCGGCGTCCGCGGGCAGCGGCGGCTGATCCCGCCGGCCGGCGTGCCCGGCAGCCGCCGCCGGCTGGCCCGCAGCTCGCTGCTGGCCGGCCTCAAGGCGGTGGCCGACACCTGGACGGGCGGCGAAAGCCGCGCGTGAGCCAAGGCCGAATCGGAGGAGCCGAACACGATCATGGAAGCCAACTCACTGTCATTCGAGCGCGACCGGCGGAGGACCCGGCTGCGGGCATTCCGGCTCGTCGTGTTCGCGGTGCTGCTCGAGGTCGTGCTGCTGATGCCGTTCGTCGACCACCTGGCCGACTCCAACAACACCATCCACTTCACCCAGCACGGCTTCATCTTCGCCGGCGGAGTGCTGCTCGGGATGGCCATCCGCGACGTCCAGCGCGCCTCGCGGCGCTGACCCGCCGCGGGGTCATGCGATGAGCAAGGTCCTGGCCGCACACTGGCCGCACTTCGGGATCGTCGTCGTCGGCGTGTTCGCGTTCCTGTGGGCGGCGTACCGGCCCGATCGCTCGGAGCTGCCTGTGCAGGCGGCCGAGCCGGTCGCTCCGCAGGCGCCACCGACCAGCGTGCGCCGGTCGGTGGCGCGACGTGGACTGCTGGCGCTCGGCCCGCTGCTCGGCACCGTGGCCACCGGCGCGATCCTGTACGGCCTCGACGTCGGGGGCAGCCCGGTCCCCGGAGCGGTCATCTGGGTCCATGCCGGAATCTCGACCCTGGCCGCGCTGCTCGTGGTCTACAAGGTGGCAGGCATGGGCGTGCCCCGGATCCGCCGGGCCTTCAGCCGGGAGCGCATGTCCGAGCTGGTGTCGATCGTCCTCGCGCTGCTGTGCGTGCCGCTGGCCGTCACCGGCGTCGCACTGCTGGTTGCGCCCAGCACGGGGTCCACGATGGCCTACCTGCATTTGATCTCGAGCGCCTGGTGGACGGGCCTGCTGGTGTGGCACCTGCGGCGCTACCTGCGGGCCTCGCTGCGTTCGGCGTTCAGTCGACGGCAGCCGGCGCGTAGCGGTGGAACGGTGCGGCATCCGGCGCTGGCGGCGTTCGTCGCGCAATCAGATCCGCCGCCTTCTCCGCCAGCATGATCACGCGCGCGTAGATGTTGCCGTTGGGCACGTGACGCCGTAGCTCACCAGCCGGGAAACGCGGCGGTGGCGTGGATCACAGGACCGAGCGGATCTCCTGCTCGAACGTCGCGATGTGTCGGGTCAGGATGTCGCGCGCGCGTTCGGCCTGCCCGGACTCGATCGCGTGCAGCACCTCCTCGTGCTCGTGCACGCGCGCGAACAGGTGGGGCAGCCGTTCGATCACCAGGTACCAGATGCGCAGCGAGAGGTTGAGATATCGGCCGAGCGTCTCTTCCAGGAACGGGTTGCCGGCGCAGCGGTAGATGAAGCGATGCACGGTGGCGTCGAGCTCCATCAGCATCTCGAGGTCCTCGGCTCCCTTACGGATGTCGAGCTCGGCGAGCAGAGCGCCCAGCTCGGCTCGCTGCGTCTCGTTGATCCGCTCGGCGGCGCGATACGCGGCGTGGCCCTCGAGCTGGGCACGCACGTCGGAGATGTGGGCCAGGTCGGTGATATTGATCTCCGAGGCGAACGTTCCCCGGCGGGGGAACACCGTGACGAGGTTCTCCAGCGCGAGGCGCTTGATCGCCTCCCGCACGGGCGTGCGGCCCATCTTGAGCTCGCGTCCGATCGCGTCCTCGTCGATCGGTGACCCCGGCGGGATGCGCAGCGTGACCAACCGGTCGCGCAGCGCCCGGTAGGCACGGTCGGCGAGCAGTCCGCGCTGACTGCCACGCGACTCGGAGACGACTGATATATCAGTCATCGATTAGAAGTCTATAGGTGCGGCGAGTGGGCGCCAAGGGCTGGGTCATACCGCCACGTCGCGCGCGGCGGCCCCGATTCATTTCACCGGATCGGTTGGCAGCCGGGACCACACCTCCACGTCCGCGCGCTGGCCTTGCTTGACGTGCGTCGATCGCAGCACCCCCTCGCGCCGGTAGCCGCATCGCTCGGCCACGCGCAATGAGGGGTGGTTCTGGACGTCGATCACCAGATACACGCGTTGCGCCTGCATGTCGTCGAACGCCCACCGCGTCAGGAGGTGCAGGATCGCCGTGCCCGCGCCTCGCCCGCGAGCCTCGCGCGCGACGATGTAGCCGAGCTCCATCTCGCTGCCCTCGCGGTCGATGTGCGGCGCCAGGCCGACTCCGAGGAAGTGGCCGTCGCCGTCGATTGCCGCGAAACCGTCGCGCGTGCCCTCCCGGCGCGCGGTGACGTAGGCCTGAATCCACCCCCGCTCGAATTCGGGCGGCGGTGGCTCCGGGATCCGCGTGAAGCGCAGCACGTCGGGATCGGCCACCAGGGCGGCCACATCGTCGAGGAACCGTTCGTCGAGCGGCTCGAGCCGGACCCCCTGCACGCGATCGGTCAATCCACCGTCCCCCTCGAGGTCATCCGGGCCAGCCCGGCGGCCAGGCTGGGAGTGCGGAGCATGATCACGCCGAGCGTTGCCGCGCAGAGGCCGGCGGCGATCGCGAACGGGACCGCGTCGCCGGTGGCCTTGGCCAGCGCGCCGCCGCCGGCGGCGCCGGTCACCTGACCCGCCGCCCAGGCCAGATTGATCAGCGCGAACACGTAGCCCTGGCTCATCGAGTGCGACTCGGCCAGGTCGGAGAGCATGGCCATGGCGGGCGCCCAGAACGAGCCCAGGGCCACCGTGGTCAGCACGATCACCGCGGCCAGCGCCACCGCGCTGCTCGGCAGCGGTAACAGCAGCAGGCTCACCGCGGCGCCGGCCAGCCCGAGCCGCAGCGGCAACATCCGTCCGCGGCGATCGGATATGTGCCCGACGGCGGGGCTCATCGCCGCCTCGATTCCGGCGGCGATCAGGAAGGTGGCGCCGATGCCCGCCGCGCCGGCGCCGAACTGGCCGAGGCGCAGGGGCGCGAGCACGTTGATCGTCCCCGAGGCGATGGCCGGGAGCGCCACCAGCCACATGCCGAGCGCGATCCCGGGGCGGCGGATCTGCCGGGTGAACGGCAGGCGTTCCGGCGGCAGCGGGGCGATCGCGGGGGCCGGCAGGATGGACACCGCGGCGGCCAGGCCCGCCGCGAGCACCGCCACGGCCGAGAACACCGGCGCGCGGCCGAGCGCGTGGGCCAGCGTGCCGATTACGGGTCCGAACAGCGCCCCGCCGATCCCGGCGGCCAGCGCGCCCCCGATCGCGCTCCCGCGCCGGTCGGCCGGGACCTCGGCGATGAGCCAGGCGAGACTCCCCGACCAGGTGCAGGCGCCAGCGACGCCTTGGACGAAGCGGGCCGCGTCGAGCAGCAGGATGTGGTTGAGGAGACCGAAGGCGAGGCTCGAGGCGCCCATCAGCGCGAGGCCGGCGTACAGCGTGACGCGCGGGCCGGCCCGCTCGGCGAGGAGGCCGCCCGGGATCGAACCGACCAGCGTGCCGACCGCGTAGCCGGCCGTGAGCAGGCCGGCCGACGCCTTGGTCAGGTGCAGCTCCCGGGTGAGCGCCGGCAGCAGCGGGACCACGGCGGAATAGAACGCCGTGTCGACGAACACGATCGCGCCGGCCACCACGAACAGCAGCCGGAGCTCGCGTTGGCTGATGCCGGCGGTCGCCGCTGGGCGGGCTCCAGGCAATCAGTCGCCCAGCTCGGCTCGCCGGCGCACCACGAACTCCTCGAGCTCGGTACGGATGGCATCGTCGATGGGCGGCTGCTCGTAGCTCTCGACCGTCTGGCGCCAGATCTCGCCCGCGCGGGCGGTGGTGTCCCGGGCGCCGCGCTTGGACCAGCGGTCGAAGTTCTCGGTCGAGGACAGGAGCGGCCGGTAGAAGCACTCGCGGAAGCGCTCGAGCGTGTGGGCAGCGCCGAGGAAGTGGCCGCCCGGCCCGACCTCGACGTGGGCGTCGAAGGCCAGCGAGGCCTCGTCGATCTCGAGCGGAGTGAACTCGTGGCGGAGCTCGCGCAGCAACTCGACGTCGACGATGAACTTCTCGTAGCAGGAGACCAGACCGCCCTCGAGCCAGCCAGCCGCGTGCATGACGAAGTTGGTGCCGGCCAGGAACGTGGGGAGCAGGGTCATCAGCGACTCGTAGGCGGCCTGGGCGTCGACCGTCTGCGAAGTGTTCAGCCCGCCGCCGCCGCGCCAGGGCAGCCCGAAGCGCCGTGCGATCTGGCCGGTGCAGAGGACGCCCAGCCCCGACTCCGGGGTGCCGAACGATGGTGAGCCCGACTGCATGTCGGTGTTGCTCAGGAACGACCCGAAGACGACGGGGGCCCCCGGCCGGATGGTCTGAGCCAGCGCGATGCCGGCCAGCGCCTCGGCCACCTGCTGGACGAGCGTGGCCGGGAGCGACACCGGGGACATCGCGCCCATCAACAGGAACGGGCTGATGACCACCGCCTGGTTGGCCTTCACGTACTCGAGCATCGCGGCCAGCATGCGGTCGTCGTATCGGAGCGGCGAGTTCACGTTGATCAGGCTGATCGAGACCGGCGCGCGCTCGATCGCGTCGCGCCCGCCAAACAGGATCTCACCCATCCTGATCGTGTCGGCCGCATTCGGTCCGCTCGTCACCGACCCCATGTAGGGCTTGTCCGACAGCGTCTGCAGAGCGAACACCATGTCGAGGTGGCGGGAGTCGAGCGGCCGGTCCTCGGGCTCGCAGATCGTGCCGCCGGGCGAATCGAGCTGGTCGAATGCCTGGCAGAGCTTGACCAGGTTCTCGAAGTCGGCCATCTTGGCGTCGCGGCGGGTGTCGCCCTCACGGATGAACGGTGGGCCGTAGACGGGCGCGAACACCATGTGGTCGCCACCGATGTGCGCCGTGTGCTCCGGATTGCGGGCCTGCAGCTCGAACTCGCGCGGCGCCTTGGCCACCTGCTCGAGGATGAAGTCGGGATCGAACCGGATGCGGTTCTCGTCTTCGAGCGTCTGTCCCGCCTTGACCAGGGCGTCGACCGCCTCCGGGAGCAGGAACTCGATTCCGATCTCGGACACCAGGCGGCGCCAGCCGCGGTCGATGACATCGATCGCCTCGTCGCTGAGAACCTCGTAGCGGGGCATGGAGTTCACGAACAAGGCGGGCTCCTCGCGGCTTGGGGGGTTGACCTGGCGGCGTTCATCCGTAACCTTATCCGCCGTGGAACAACAGTTCCAAGCTGATTCGAACGGAGGACGCGCAGCCGGTGGCGGGACCGCGGCCGGCGGGCGCACGGCTGGCGGCCCCAGCCAGGGCACCACCGCGATCGACCGTGGCGCCGACCTGCTCGTGCGCGTGCTCGAGTCCGAGCAGCCGGTCGCGCTGACCGATCTGGCGTCCGCCGCCGGGTTGCCCAAGAGCACCGCCTCGCGGCTGATCAGCGCCCTCGAGCGCCGGGGGCTGGTCGAGCAGGACGGCGAGCGTGGGCGGCTCCGTCCGGGACCGGCGATCCTGCGGGTGGCCGAGCGGAGCATGCTCGAGCGCAACATCGTGGAGCTCTCGCGGCCGGCGCTCGGCGCCCTGGCCGAGGCCACCGGCGAGACGATCAACCTGTCGGTTCCCGGGCCCGACGGGGTCGAGCACATCGCCCAGGTGGACAGCCGGCACTTCCTCGGCGCCGGGCAGTGGCTCGGGCGCTCGGTGGGCTACGAGCATTCGGCCAACGGCAGGGTGTTCGCCGCGTTCGGCCGCGGACCGGCCCGGGCCGACCAGGCTGACCCGGCCGGGGCCGCTGGGGCGGTGACGAGGCGCGAGCTCGAGGCGGTTCGGCGGGACGGCTATGCGACCTCGATCGACGAGCTCGAGCAGGGCCTCACCGCGATGGCGGCGCCGGTCTGGGGCGCCCGGGGCGAGGTGATCGCGGCGCTCAGCATCTCGGGCCCCACCCTCCGCATGACTGCAACCCGGATCCGCGAGCTTGAACCGATTCTCAAAAGCGAGGCGCGGACGCTGAGCCGCCGCCTCGGCCACCGCGAGCAAGGAGAACGCGCCGCATGACCCGGAGGTGTCGCCATGGCCACTGACGAAGAGATCCTCCAGCTGCTGTACGACGAGACGCTGGTCGGCAACGCGCCCGCGGTTCGCGATGGCGTGAACGAGGGTCTCGGCCAGGGACTCGCCCCCGAGCGAATGCTCTACGACGGGCTGATCCCGTCTCTGGAGGAGGTGGGGGCGAGGTTCGAGCGCGGCGACTTCTTCGTGCCCGAGATGCTGATCGCCGCCCGCGCCATGCAGGGCGCACTCGACATCCTCAGGCCGCTGCTGGCGGAGACCGGAAGCGCGCAGGTCGGCAGGTTCCTCATGGGCACGGTCAAGGGCGACGTGCACGACATCGGCAAGAACCTGTGCAACATCATGCTCGAGGGTGCCGGCTTCGACGTGATCGACCTCGGCGTGAACGTCGCCCCCGAGAAGTTCATCGAGCAGATCGAGGAGCACAACCCGGACATCGTCGGGTTCTCGGCCTTCCTCACCACGACCATGCCGATGTTCAAGGCGAACATCAACGCGCTCGAGAAGGCCGGGCTGCGCGAGCAGGTGATCGTGATGGTGGGAGGCGCGCCGGTGACCCAGGAGTACGCCGATGCGGTCGGGGCCGACGGCTACTCGGCCGACGCTTCGGCCGCGGTCAAGAAGGCCAAGGAGCTGCTCGAGCTCCGGCGCGAGAAGGTGCTCGCGTGAGTGCGCCGACGCCCGCCGAGACCGTGCTGCGGTCGCGAACCAAGTCGATCACGATCGGGGCAAACAGGCCGTTCTGCGTGATCGGCGAGCGGATCAACCCGACCGGACGCAAGAAGTTCGCCGAGGAGCTCAGGGCCGGCGAGCTCTCGACCGTGACGGCCGACGCGGTGGCCCAGGTCGAGGCGGGCGCGGACATGCTGGACGTCAACGCGGGCATCCCGCTGGTCGACGAGGCCGGGCTGCTGGCGACGATGCTGCGGACCGTGCAGGTGGGGGTCGATGTGCCGATCTGCATCGACTCGTCGGTGATCGAGGCACTCGAGGCGGGGCTGTCGGTGTACGAGGGTCGCGCGCTGGTCAACTCGGTGACCGCCGAGGACGAGCGCCTGGACGAGATCCTGCCGCTCGTGGCGAGGCACGACGCCGCCGTGATCGGGCTGGCCAACGACGAGACCGGCATCCCCGAGACGCCGGAGAAACGGCTCGAGTGCGCGCGCAAGATCGTCGCGGCGGCCGCCGACCATGGCATCGCGCGTGACGACGTGGTGATCGACCCGCTCGCGATGACGGTCGGCGCAGACCCGAGCGCGGTCAAGACGACGCTGACCACGATCAGCCTGATCCGCGACGAGCTCGGCGTGAACATGTGCCTGGGCGCGTCGAACGTGTCGTTCGGGCTGCCCGATCGCCATGCCCTGAACGCCGCCTTCCTGCCGATGGCGATGGCCGCCGGACTGACCAGCGCGATCATGTCGACGGCACAACCGGTGATCGATGCCGTTCGCGCGAGCGACCTGCTCCTCGGCCACGACGAGTGGGCGGCCAACTGGATCGCCGCCCACCGCGCCCGGAAGTCGACGGTGGGCCAGGGAGCGCCCGTGCCGTGAGCGGACCGTCGCCGCAGCGGCGGTTGGGTGTGGCCGGCGGCGATGCGGGCTCGCCGGCCCCGGCGCCCGACGACGGCTCCGAGCGCGTCCGGCTGCGCTTCCTTCCCGAGGGGGCCGAGGTGCGTGTGCCCAGCGGCACCCCGGTGTTCGACGCAGCGAGCTGGAACGCGATCGCCATCGACTCCACCTGTGGAGGCCACGGAACGTGCAAGAAGTGTCGCGTGCGCATCGTGTCGGGCGAGGTGCCGGTGGGACCGTTGGACCCGCGCGCGTTCTCGGTCGACGAGCTGCGCGACGGTTGGCGCCTCGCGTGCCGGGCATCGGCCCGCGGGGATCTGGTCGTCGAGGTGCCGCCCTTGCAGACGCGGCCGAAGGCGGCGCTGGCCGGCGTGGGGCGCCACGTCATCCTCCGCCCGGCGGTACAGAAGCGCCACCTGGTGCTCGAGGAGCCCTCGATGGAGGACCAGCGCTCGGATCTCCAGCGCGTGCTCGACGCGCTCGACGATCTGGAGCCGGAAACCTCGATCGAGGTGTTGCGATCCCTCGGGTCCGTGCTCCGCTCATCGGGGTGGGAGGTGACCGCGGTCGTGTGCGACCAGGAGCTGATCGACCTCGAGCCCGGCGACACGACCGCCCGGCGGTTCGCGATCGCGTTCGATCTGGGGACTACGACGGTCGTGGCGACGCTGCTCGACCTGGAGAGCGGTCAGCCGGTGGCGGTGCGCTCGATGCTCAACCGCCAGCAGCCGTTCGGCGCCGACGTGATCACGCGCATCTCGGCCACGATGATGGACTCGGAGGCGCTCGGCGCGCTCGGCGCCCGGGCGCACGAGACGATGTCGTCACTGGCGACGGAGGTCTGTGCCGAGGGCGGGGTCGACCCCCGCGAGGTGTACGAGGTCACGGTGTGCGGCAACGTGACGATGATGCACCTGGCGCTCGGCATCGATCCAGAGCCGCTGTCGATGGCGCCGTTCGTGGTCTCCACGCACTCCTACCCGGAGGACGTCCGTGCGCGGGACTTCGGCGTCGACGTGCATCCACGCGCGCCGGCGTTCGTGTTCCCGTCGCTCGGCGCCTATGTCGGCGGCGACATCGTGGCCGGGATGCTCGCGACCGGCCTGACGCGCGACCGGCGCCTCCGGCTGTTCATCGACGTCGGCACCAACAGCGAGATCGCGCTCGGCTCGGTCGAGCGTGTCGTCGCGACGGCGGCACCGGCGGGTCCCGCGTTCGAGGCGGCCCAGATCCGGTGCGGGATGCGTGCCGCACCGGGCGCGATCGAGGGAGTCAAGGTCTCCGGCGATGGGATCGCGCTGGACGTGATCGGGGATGTCGAGCCCGAGGGCATCTGCGGGTCGGGACTGGTCGACGCGGTGGCCGAGCTGGTCCACCGCGGGCTGCTCGATCACTCGGGCCGCTTCATCCCCGATGACGACGCGCTGGAGCGTCATCCCGGGCTCGCCGACCGTCTGACCAAGATCGGCGAGGAGCGCGTGTTCGTTCTGCACTGGCGGGGCGGCGCCGATCCCGAGCGCGCGGTGTTCCTCTCGCAGCGTGACGTGCGCGAGCTCCAGTTCGCCAAGGCGTCGATCGCCACCGGCTGGAACATCCTGATGCGTTCGCTCGGCGTCGGGCCCGAGGACGTGAGCCAGGTGCTGCTGGCCGGTAGCTTCGGGGCCTATCTGACGCCGTTGAGCGCGGTCCGCATCGGCCTGGTGCCGCGGATCGCCCTGCCGCGGATCGTGTCGGCCGGCAACGTGGCCGGCGAGGGCGCCAAGATCGCCGCGCTGTCGGTGCGCGAGCGGGCCGAGGCGCACTCGATCCTGCGCGAGGTCGAGTACGTCGAGCTGTCGGGACGGGCCGACTTCAACGACATGTTCGTCGACCAGCTGTCGTTTCCGGGATGAAGACGATCGTCGCGTGCGGGGCGCTGGCGCTCGACGTTCGCCGGATCGCTCGGCGCCGGGGCTGGGAAGTGAAGGTGGTGCCGGTCCCGGCCCTGCTGCACAACCATCCCGACCGCATCTGCGGCGAGGTTGAGGCTCTGACGGCGGAGCACGATGTTGTGGCGGTCGCCTACGGGGACTGCGGGACGTACGGCGCCCTCGACGGATTCCAGCGCCTCGCGGGCGAGCACTGCTACGACGTGTTCGCCAGCGACGAGGTGCGAGCCGCGCTCGCGGAGGAGCCCGGGACGTACTTCCTCACGGACTTCCTGGCCCGGACCTTCGAGCACACCGTGTGGCGTGAGCTCGGGCTCGATCGCTACCCCGAGCTGCGCGACGACTACTTCGCGAACTACACCCGGGTGATGTGGCTGGCCCAGCGCCCGACGGCAGCCACCCGAGCGGCGGCGCATCGGGCGGCGCAGCGACTAGGGCTGCCGCTCGTGGTGCACGAGGTGGGTGACACGGGACTCGAACGCGAGCTCGAGCGCCTGCTCACGCCCGCAGCGCACTGAGCACGGCCACACCGGCGAGCATCGTGCAGACGCCCAGTGTGCCCTTGCGGCTGAGCCGCTCGTCGAACAGGAAATACCCGCCGAGCGCGGCCAGCCCGCCGACCTGCGAGGCAAGCACGGCAGCCACCGCGATGCCGTGCCGGGCGCCCGTCGTGTAGGAGTAGAACCCGAGGACCTCGCACACCCCGGCCGCCACGACGAGCGGCGCGGCGCGCCGGGTGATCTCGAGGCGGCCCGCGAGCGCCAGGGGCAGCGCGAGGACCACGGCGCCGATCGCGCGGGCCGACAGGACGACCCAGGACACCGGCAGCTCCTCGCCGGCGCGGGCGGTGGCGTACAGGCTGGCGCCGAACGCGAACGCGGCGCCTATGGCCAGGAGGACCGCGTAGGTCGGACGCGGCGCCTGCGCCCGCCGGGACGCCCCGGCCGAGCCCTCGACTCCCATGCCCGCGGCTCCCGTCTGCGCGGCCTCGGGCACCGAGGCCAGCCACACGCCGGCCACGATCGCCACCAGCGTCAGGCCGACCCCCGGCGCCAGCGGCTCGCCGGCGATCACCGCGATGACCGCGGCGACCGCCCCTTCGGTCGACACCAGCGGCGCGACGAGCGAGACCTGGCCGATCCGCAGGGCGCTGTAGGTGAGGACGAGGCCGCCCACGTTGCCGGCGCCCGAGACGGCCAGCCAGGCGCCCGAGCCTGCGTCGAGCCGGGCCGGCACGCCGCTCAGCGCAGCGGCCGGCAGCGTGATCAACAGCCCGACGAGCATCATCCAGGCCACCACCGAGGACGGCTCGATCATTCGGCTCGAGCGCGACGAACACAGCGTGGAGAGCGCCCACGCAACCGCGGCGCCGAGGCCGCCGAGGATCGCGATCACACGAGGAGTCTGACGCGAAGTGTCGCGACACTAGGGCGCGGCCGGCACATCCTCCGTCGCGACGTTCCAGCCGGAGACGCTGACGACCGGGGCGGCGCCATGCAGATCGGAGCGCCGGAAGGTCGCGCGCAGCGTCTCGGACTCGCCGGGCCACAGCGTCACGTCGTTGTCGCTCCACGTGATCGGCACAACCTCGTTCTCGCCGGCCGCCGGCACGCCGGTCGCCGAGCCGCGGCGGACGTCGGCGCGCAGGAAGAACGCCACCGTCGGCTTGGTGGACGTGTTGGTGATCGTGACGTCCGTCTCGGTGTCGCCGCCGGCGGCCGCCGACCACGACGGATGGCTGTGCGCCGTCACCCGGACCGTCGCGCCGCGCAGCGACTGGAGCTGCGTGAGGTCGGCGTACTGGCTCATCGTGGCCTGCGGGTAGTCCCCCGCCAGGGTCGCGGACCAGTCGACGACGTCCTGCTGGGTCGAGAGCCAGTACACGTTGCGGTCGATGAGGAGGCCGTGACGGGTGAGCAGCAGCTCGACGAAGTAGGTCTGCGCCGGCCTGGGTTGCGTGGTGGTCGCCGGCACGACCGGGTGGAGCACATCCTGCGCCACGCCCTGGGAACCGACCGAGATCCCGTTCGCGGTCTGGTCGTCGAGCACCGCGCCGTTCACCGCGTACACCTTGGACTCCACCGACAGACCGTGCGCGGTCTGCCCGCTCAGGTTGTCGACCGACACGGTGCTGTCGTCGTAGGTGTAGAGCACGTGCAACCGGTCGTTGGCCTTCTTGGCGCCGAAGTAGCTGCCGGCCTGGTCGTAGTCGTAGTTGTAGAGGTCCCAGAGCAGGCTGGGCCAGCCCTTGTTGAGCTGCCAGTAGACGACGCCGGTGGAGGGCGCGGTGGCGTCGGTGGAGTGGTCGATGTAGCCCTCGAACTGCGCCCGCTGCGTCTCGTAGTTCTGCACCTGAGCCTCCTCGACGTACTGGTCGAGGCTCGACCAGGCGCCGTAGCGCGCAGTGATCGCCTGATCGAGGTCGTGCAGCGTCCCGAACGAGTAGCCGTCGTTGTCGGGGCTCGGCAGGTCAGGCTCGTAGTTCAGGTGGTATTGGTTGTAGTCCGGGTTGGTCCACAGCTGATCCTGCTCGGTTGCAGACAAGAACCGCTGGATCGAGTCGAGCGTGGGCACGGTGTCCCCGGCGCTCGACTCGCTGTTGAACGCCCACGCGCCGCCGACGTTGGTGCGGGTCGAGTCGGTGGGGTCGAAGTGGCTGCGGTCGTACCAGTAACCGGGCGGGACCCAGTCGTAGGGACCCTCCTTCTCGCCCGAGGGACCCAGCACAGGCCCGGACCCGGTCGTCGTACTCGAGGGACCGGGATCACTCTCGTACTCGGCCGAGGCGATCAGCGGATCGTCGAAGTCGGCCTGCTGGAAGCCCTGCAGCGAGACCTGCTCCTGTTGAGGGGTGGGAGCGTTGTCGCTCCAGCTGAAGTTGAGGATGCTCGGGTGGTTGCGCAGGTTCTCGCCGATCGTCAGCGCGGAGTTGCCGAGTACGGCCAGGGCCTGGTTACTGAGGGGACGCCTGCGGCTGGGCTGCCACGCATCGCAGCATTGGAAGCCGCCGTCGATCAGGATCCCGGCTCGGTCGAACTGCTCGTAGAAGTCGTCGGGCATCTGCTTGCCCTCGGTCCGGATCCCGTTCAGGCCGAGGTTCTTGATCAGCGCGATCTGGTTCGCGGTGTCGGCGGCGGAGTAATTCAGCAACAGGTTCTCCGACCAACCGCCGCCCCGGAACATGACCGCCACGCCGTTGACGCTGAACTGGCGCGACCCGTTCGGTGCGAGTCCATCGCTGGTCGTGGCGCCGACCAGGCGAGTCGTGACCGTCCTGATGCCGAACTCCTCTGACTCGGTATCCGGCGCGGCGCCCCGTTGCCCCAGCTCGGTGTGCAGTCCGTAGAGCGGCTGGCCGCCCATCCCGTAGGGCCACCACACGCTCGGGTGGTGGATGTCGAGGCTCGGATCGTCGCTGGGCGTGAACGTGAACGTTTGCGTCGCTCCCGGCGCAACGGTCACGGTGCGGCTGACGCGGATCGGCCATCCGTGCGGCGGCTGGATGACCGCCGCGAGCTCGCCCGTCTGGGCCGTGCCGGCGTGGTTGGTCACGTCGGCCTTCACGGTCAGCGCCGCGCTCGACAGATCCTGGGCGTCGTCCTGGATGACGTGCGCGTTCGACAGCGCGAGCGGGCCCGAGGTGTGCAGCAGGATGGGGAACTGGATGCCGGTGTTGTTGTCCGGCGGAATCTGCGTCCAGTCGACGTTGTCGAGCGTGAACATCGTGTTCGGGTTGTTCGGGTAGACCTCGAGGGCCAGGGTGTTCAGTCCGTGCCGGAGCAGGCTCGTGATGTCGAACGTGTAGCGCGTGTAGTCGCCCTGCACGGTGCCCTGCGTCGCGATCTCGTGACCGTTGACCCACACGTCGGCCTGCCCGACGACGCCGTTGACGATCAGGTCGGTGTACTGCGAGCTGCCTGGATCGGCGAGGAAGTCGGTGCGGAACCACCACGGCACCGCGAACTGCGCAATGGTGTCGGCGCCGATCTGATCCATGTAGCCGAAGCAGTCCTTCATGTTGGTCGAGAAGAACACGTTCGGGCAGTGGCCGGTCTCGACGAGCGCGTTCACCTCGGTGCCGACTGCGCCCGCGTCGTCGGGGCGGACGTGAAGCCATGAGCCGGTGGCGAAGCCGGGCGTGGAGATCTGCGCGGCCGCCTGCGTCGCCTGCGCGGTGCTCTGGACCTGCCAACCGCCGCGTCCGACGATGCTGGTGTCGGCCGAGGCAGCCGACGCGCCGAACGCGCCGATCGCGAGGGCGAAAACGGTGGCGGTAACGGACAGCGTCAACCACCGACAGGCAGCGTGTCGTGACATGCGGACTCCTTGAGCCGTTTCGCAGCGACCGGGCTAATTCGGCAAGTCTCTGAACAAAAACCCTAACCAGAGCACATCGGCAGAGTCAAGGGTCGCGGACCATTTGACTGTGGTTTTCCTATTTGTAGGGGGCCTACGAATTCAGGTGGCCGTTACCTTGGACAGTCCGGGAGGATTGTCGGGGTCATGGCCGAGCCGGAGTGCGAGCTCGTGGGCGAGCTGCTGGCCGCGCACGACGGCGAGGATCGGCGCGAGCGCCTCGGGCGCCTCGGCCGGCAGCGACACGTCGACCGGCAGGCCGTCGCCGAACACGAGCACGCTGGCCTGCCGCGCGCGCAGCTCCTCGACGAGCGACGCGACGTCGGCCAGCGCCGGTCCGGAGGCGCCCAGCGCGACCACCGGCAGGCCGCGGGTCACCGCCGCGATCGGACCATGGCGCAGATCGGCGGCCGAGTAGCCGTCGGCGAGTATCGAGCACGTCTCCTTGATCTTGAGCGCGGTCTCGAGCGCGGCCGCGAAGAGATAGCCGCGCGCCACGACGATCAGCTGCGACGCGCCGACGAGCGTATCCGCCGCGGCGGCCACCGCATCCCGGTCGTCGAGCACCGCCTGCACCCAGCCGGGGACCATCTCCAGTTCCGCGCGCGCGAACGGAAGTGCTGCTTGCCGTCCGAGGACCGAAGCGGCGATCGCGAACGCGGTGAGCTGCCCGGTCACGGTCTTGGTGGCGGGGACCGCTCGTTCGTCGCCCATCTCGAGCGCGATCAGCTCGTTGGCCGCCTGCGCCAGGGGGCTGTGAGCGACATTGGTGATGGCCAGCCCGCGGCCCCCTGCTTCCTGGAGCGCCTCCAGCGTGCGCACGATCTCGGGCGTCGCCCCCGACTGGCTGACCGCGATGACCAGCTGGCCGCGGTAGTCGACGTCGACTCCGTAGAGCGTGTGGAGGCTCGGAGCGGCCAGCGAGATCGGCTTTCCGACCGCCGCCTCGAGCAGATAGCGGCCGTAGATCGCGGCGTGGTCGGAGGAGCCGCGCGCCACGATCGTGATGCCGTTCAGGGGCGCGGGCGCCACTCCGCGCACCCGCTCGGCGACGGCCTCGAAGCGCCCGATCAGCTGCCGCAGCCCGTCCGGCTGCTCGGCCATCTCGCGCGCCATCTGCGATCCGTTCATCGCTCGGTGTCCAGAAGCGTTGTGAGCTCGCGCATGTCGTCGAACACGATCGTGTCCGGCCCCTCGAGGGCATCGACGGGGGCGAGCCCGCCGGCGAAGGCGAGCACGCGCATGCCCGCCGCTCGCGCCGCCTCCACACCGGGGCGGCTGTCCTCGATCACCACGCAGGCGGGCGGCTTTGCTCCCATCCGCTCGGCCGCGTACAGGAACAGATCGGGGGCCGGCTTTCCCGCGGCGACGTCCTCGGCGCTGAAGATCCGCCCCGCGAACCGCTCGTAAAGGCCGGTCAAGCCGAGCGTGTGGCGCAGGTGCGCGTGGGTGGCGCTCGACGCGACGCAGGTGGGCAGCATGATGCCGTCGAGCGCCTCGAGCACCCCCTCGACGGGCGTGAGCTCCGCCGCGTATGCCTGCCGGTAGCGCTTCTGCATCTCCTCGTGCCAGTCGCTGGGCAACGCGCGGCCCAGATGCGTCTCGATGGCCGCGTGCATCTCGCGGTCCGAGCGGCCCATGAAGCGCGTAATGATCTCGGCCTCGCTCAGAGGCCACCCGAGCGCGGCCAGTGCCTGGGCCTCGACCTTGACCGCAAGGCGCTCCGAGTCGATCAGCACGCCGTCGCAATCGAAGATCACGAGTTCGACCGAGCCAGCGGGCACCGACGCCTTCAGCGGTTGGTGAGGTGCGGCGTTCCGGTGGGGTCCGACGCCTTCGCGGCCTCGGCGACCGCGACGTGACAGGCGACCAGCGCCGATCCGATCGGCGTCGGACGGGGCGTGACCTGAGCGCACCTGTCGATCGCGTACGGACAGCGCCAGCGGAAGCGACACCCCTCGGACGGGTCGATCACCTTGGGCGGCTCACCGGTATCGGCGGAGATCCCAGCATCGGTCTCGCTCGAGTCGGCCACCGCCGAGAGGAGCAGTTGCGTGTACGGATGCCTGGGCTCCGACAGGACGGTCTCGGTGGGGCCCTCCTCCACCAGGTGACCGGCGTACATGACGATGACGCGATCGGCGACGTAGCGAGCGCTGGCCAGGTCGTGCGTGATGTAGAGCAGCGACACGCCCTCCTGATCGCGCAGGCCGGCCATCATGTTGAGCACGCCGATGCGGATCGACACGTCGAGCATCGAGACCGGCTCGTCGGCCAGGATCAGCTTCGGGTGGGCGGCCAGGGCCTGGGCGAAGCCGATCCGCTGGCGCTCGCCCCCGCTCATCTCGTACGGGAACCGGCTGAGCATCTTGGGGCTCAGCCCTACGGTCTGGCAGACCCGCTCGGCCTCGCTCCGGCGCTCGGAGCGACCCAGCTCCGGCCGGTGCAGGGCGAGGTTGCGCATCACGCCGTGGGCGATGCGGAAGACCGGATGAAAGGCGCTGAACGGGTCCTGAAGGACGATCGCCACCTCGCCCCGGTACCAGAGCCGGTCCTTGCGGGACCGGAAGCGCTTCAGCGGTCGGCCGCGGTAGTAGATCTCGCCGGCCGTGGGTTTGTAGATCCCCGCCAGCAGCCGCGCCACCGTGCTCTTGCCGCTACCGCTCTCCCCGACCAGCGCGACGATCTCGCGCTCGTGAATGGTCAGGTTGAAATCGTCGACGGCATGGAGCATGTGCTTGGAGAACATGCCGCCGAGCCGGAAGTGACGGGTCAGGTCCACCGTCCGCAGCAGGGGCTCGTCGGCGACCGCTCCGCCCTCGGGTGACGTCGGCGCGGTGGCCATGGCTCAGACCGCCTCCTTCGCCGGCTCGACGTGCTCGGTGTAGAGAAGGCAGCGGACCTGAGCGTCGCCCACCGGGTAGAGATCGGGTGGGTGCGTGAGACAGGCGGGCATGACCTCCGGGCAGCGCGGATGGAAGCGGCAGCCGGCGGGCGGGCTCGCGAGGTCGGGCGGTGAGCCCGGGATCCCGAGAAGCTCCCGCCGCGGCCCGGTGACCGATGGGAACGCGTTCATCAAGCCGCGGGTGTACGGATGCAGCGGCCGCTTGAAGATCGCGTCGGTTCGGGCGGCCTCGGCGATCTGGCCCGCGTACATCACGAGCACCCGATCGCAGTAGCGCCTGACCACCGACATGTCGTGGGTGACGAAGATCACCGCGAATCCGAGGTTTCGCTGCAGCTCCTTGATCTTGGTCATGAGCGATCGCTGCGCGACCACGTCGAGCGCCGACGTCGGCTCGTCCATGATCACGAGCTGAGGCGTGTAGAGCAGCGCCATGGCGATCATCGCGCGCTGGCGCATGCCGCCGCTGAGCTGATGGGGATAGCTCCCGAGGTGGGCGGGATCGATCCCCACCAGGTTCATCACCTCGACCGAGCGCTGGCGGACCTCCTCGCTCGAGCTCGTGCCGTGGGCGTGGAGCGTGTCCTTGAACTGAGCCCCGATGCTCTTCATCGGGTTGAGCGCGTTCATCGCGCTCTGCATCACCACCGAGTAGTCGCGCCAGCGCATGTGGCGCAGCTCCTCCTGGCCGAGCCGCACTATGTCCTGGCCGCGGAACACGACCCTGCCGGCGACGACCTCGCCGGGCGGCGAGAGCAGCTGGGCCACGCCGAACAGCATGGTCGATTTCCCGCAGCCGGACTCACCGACGACGCCGAGGAACTCACCGGGTGCGAGCGTGAAGCTGACGTTGTCGACCGCCCGAACGTCCCCCGCCTCGGCGAGGTAGTCGATGATCAGCCCGTCGACTTCAAGCAGAGGCTCGGTCACGTCGCCTCCTCACCGGTCGCAGGGCGGGATTGCCGATCTCGTCGAAGGCATAGTTGACCAGGGCGAAGCCCGTGCCCAGGACGGCCACCGCCGCGCCGGGCGCCAGGGCCCACCACGCGTTGCCCGCCTCCAGCGCCGATGCCTGCTGCGCGTTGTAGAGCATCGTGCCCCACATCAGCTCGCTGCTGTTGCCGAGCCCCAGGAACTGAAGGCTGGCCGCGAAGCCCACGACGTACACGGCGAGCGACAGGAACGAGGCGGCGATCAACGAGGTCATGGTGGGCACGATCTCGACCAGGATGATGTAGCTCCCGCGCTCACCGCGTGCGCGGGCGGCGAGGAGGAAGTCGCGGTTGCGGATCGACAGTCCCTGCGAGCGTAGCTGCCGGGCCTGGAAGGCCCAGCTGGTGATGCACAACACGATGGTCAGTGAGGTCACCCCGGGCGGGAGATAGGCCGCGAGCAGGATCAGCAGCGGAAGCACCGGGAGGATCAGGAACACGTCGATGAAGACGGTCAGCGCGCGATCGGTGATGCCGCCCACGTAGGCCGAGGTAACGCCGATGATCGTCGACAGGAAGGTGGCGATCGCGCTCACGATCAGGGTGACGACCAGCGTCAGGCGCGTGCTCCAGATGAGCTGCGAGAAGACGTCCTGACCCAACTGAGTCGTGCCCAGGAGGTAGGAGGAGGACGGCCCCAGGTTCTGGCCGCCGACGACCGCGTGGGGGTCGTAAGGAGCGATCAGCCCCGGAAACGCGGCGATGAATCCCATCACGAGCAGGATCACGACCCCCGCCGTCGCCTTGCGGTTGCCGAGCACCGTGCGCAGGAACCGCCGTGGCGCGCGGGTCGCCTCGATGTCGGTGATCGAGTCGTTTATCGCGATGTCCGGGATCGCCATCGGTCAGGCCTCCCGCGTGCGGGGGTCGAGGGCCGCGGTGAGGAGGTCGGCGATCAGCACGCAGATCAGCACGGCCAGCGTGTAGACGAGGAACAGCCCCTGCATGAGCGGCAGGTCGTGGTCGGTCGTGGCCGTGTAGAACAGGTAGCCCAGGCCCGGATACGAGAACAGGTACTCGACCACGATCGCCCCGCCGAGCACGTAGCCCAACTGCATGGCGAACCCGGTCAGGTTGGGCAGGATCGCGTTGCGCCCGGCATAGCCGAGCATGATCCGCCGGGTCGGCAGCCCCTTGGCCCGCGCCGTCTTCACGTAGTCCTCGGAGATCGTCGTGATCATGTTGTTGCGCATCGAGTACACCCACAGACCTGCGGTCACGATGACCAGGCTGAGCCCCGGGAGAATCGCGTGCTTCACCACGTCCCAGATGAACGAGAGCGAGAACGTCGGTGTCGCGCCGTAGCTGTAGTTGGACCCGAGCGGCAGCCAGTTCAATTTCACCGCGAACACGTAGATCAGCAGCAGGCCGACGAAGAAGACCGGGACGGTCGAGATGATGAACAGCGTCGGCGGGAGGATCGAGTCGAGCCGGCCGCCGCGCCACCACGCGCTCGCCGCGCCCGCGAGCGTGCCGATGAGGAACGCGATCACCGTTGTCACCCCGACCAACCCCAGCGTCCAGGGTAGCTTCGAGGTGATCTCGCTCATCACGGGCACGCCCTGGGCGGTGACGCCGAACTGACCCGTCAGGACGTTCCCGAGGTACTCGAAGTAACTCGACAGCACGCCCTGATGCACGCCCGTGCCGAACTGGATCTGAAGCGCGTGCAGCGCGGCGGGGTTGATGCCCTTGAACGTGGCGAGCACCGCGGTCGCCTCGTTCCCGGGCATCACCCGGGGAATGATGAAGTTGACGGTCAGCGCCGCCCACAGGGTGATCAGGAACAGCCCACCCCGCCGCGCCAGGTACCTCATCGGCGCGACCGCCTCCTCATCATCCGGTGGGAACCAGGTGCGTCAGCACGACGCCCATGTCGGGGGCCTGATAGGGCGAGGGTTGCGCGTATGGATTGGACTGGGTCGGCCAGCCGGCGAAGTGCGACGTGTCGTACTGGTACCAGTCGACGCCCTCGGTGACCGGGATCAGCGGAATCTCGTTCACCATCACCTTCTGAATCTGGTGAATGATGTCGACCTGCTGTGTCGGGCTGGCCGCGGAGTACTGGTTGAACAGAGCGTCGGTGGACGCCGACTTGTAACGCTCATAGTTGGTCGAGCCGATGTTCCCGCTGAACAAGAGACCGCGCAGCTCGTAGTACGGGCTCGGTCCCGGGCTCGGCGCCGGACCGCCGCTGCCGCCGTAGATCAGCTGATAGTGACCACTCGTGGCATCGGCCGTGTAGGTGGTCGTGTTCTCGTCCTGCGCGGTCACGGAGATTCCCGCCGCCTTCAGCTGCTGGGTGATCAGCTGCAGCGAAGCATCCCAGTCGGAGAAGCCGCTGATCGTCTTGATCGTGAACGACAGCGGAGTCCCGCTCTTGTCCCGGAAGATCCCATCCGAGCCCTTGGTGAACCCGGCCGCCGTCAGCGTCTGCTCGGCCTTGGACGCGCTGAAGGTCGTCGGCGTGAGAGAGGAATCCGACCACGACGCGTAGGTGGGCAGGACGACTCCGGTCTGGTTGGCCGGCGCCTGATACCCGCTCTCGCCGAGCCGCGAGACCGTCGCGCGGTCGATCGCGAGCGAGATCGCCTGGCGCACCGGCAGCTGGCTCAGCACCGGGTTGGTGAGATTGGGGAACAGCGACACGTTCAGGACCGGCGGGAACCAGTAGTGGCGGTGGGCCGGATCCTTCGAGATGTAGAACGACTGGATGTTGGGGACGTACTGGCCGCCCCACTGGGCCTGGCCCTGCGAGAGCGACAGGTTGGCCGGTGTGTTCGAGAGGAAGGCCGGATAGTCGACCTCCTTGACCGCAGGCACCGGGTGGCCGGCGCTGCTCTGCCAGTAGTGCGGGTTGTTCAGGTACTTGATGTTCTGTGCCGCGCAGCTCGAGACCAGGTACGGACCGGTCCCGACCGGGTGCGAGTCGCCGTAGGAGTGCAGGCTGCTCTGGTTCAGAGAGGCCCAGATGTGCTTCGGAACGATCGGCGTCTGATCAGCCACGAGGTAGAAGTACGGCTCGGACGGCGACTTGAAGGTGAACACGACCTGATTGGAGCCCTGGGGAGCGACGCTGGTCAGCGGGCCACCGTCCGCGGTCCAGAGCGCGTTGAGGTCGATCGCCTTGTCGCTCTTCATCGCGTTGAACGTATAGACCACGTCTGCCGCGGTAAACGGCTGGCCGTCGCTCCAGGTCGCTCCGCTGCGGATCGTGAACGTGAGCGTCTTGAAGCCGTTCGACCACTGCGACGAGGTGGCCAGCCAGGGCGTGGTCGAACCGGTCTTGAGGATGTTCACGTACTCGAGCGGCTCATACACCCAGCCGAACGAGACGAGCGTGACGGCGGGGTTGAACGGGTTGAACTGGCAGGTCCAGGTCGAACCGCTCTCGTTGTCGACGACGAGCTTGCCCGCGACCTTGCTTGCGGTCACCGTCGTCGTCTTGGACGACGTGGACGAGCTGGACGTCGAGCTCCCGCCGCAGGCGGCGAGGAGGATGCACACCGCGGCCAACGCCACGACCCAATGGAAGCGTTTCATCGAGACCCTCTCCTCTCGTTACGGCTGAGGCCCGGAAGCTTCGGGCTCGGGCGGTTCGGCGACGTCCCCGACACGGTCATCAGCGCAGATCATTTGGGAAATACCTAAACAAAATGACTATAT
Source organism: uncultured Solirubrobacterales bacterium (assembly GCA_963811135.1). Classification (GTDB taxonomy): domain Bacteria; phylum Actinomycetota; class Thermoleophilia; order Solirubrobacterales; family Solirubrobacteraceae; genus Palsa-465. The sequence goes on from CAWEQG010000020.1 coordinate 525,151, forward strand.
CGGCCTAAGTGTTAGCGTTCAACCAAGCAATAGATTGGAGACCCTTTTTCCAATCCGAGCGGCGCGTCAGCTTCGCCGGCGTGGCCGCGATGCCGGGGCCGGCGAGCGCGCGAGCGCGGAACCAGGGCGGCGGAGAGCGCCTCATCACCGGCCGAGGGGCGGCATCGCCACCAGGTTCTTCTGGGCCTTGGGAGCGGCGCCGGGGGTCAGCAGCATGGTGCGGGCGGCGTGCAGGGCGACGGCGATCGCGCCTTGCAGCGCGGCGCGCTCGCCGAGCAGGCTGGTCTCGATCCGTGCGGTGATCGGTACCAGGGCGGCGGCCGATCCGCGTACAGGGCGCAGAAGCAGCGGGCTGGCGCCGATGCCGCCGCCGAGCACCACGAGCTCCGGGTCGAGGATCGCGCACACGGTGGCGATCGCGGTGCCCAGACGTGACGCGACGTGCTCGACGACGGAGCGAGCCGCCGGATTACCGGTCCCCGCGAGCTCGAACACGTCGTGCACGGAGGAGAGCTCGGGGTCGTCCGAGGCGCGGCGCTCGTTGAACGCGGCGACGATACCGGCCGCCCCGATCTCGTCCTCGAGTCCTCCGTGCAGCCGGTGCCGGGGGTTGAACGGGTCCCCGACCAGGGGCAGGTAGCCGATCTCGCCCGCTGCGCCATGCGCCCCGCGGACCAGCTCGTCGTCGATGATGATTCCCATGCCGATGCCGGCGCCGATCGCGATGAAGACCATGGTCGAGACGCCGCGGGCCAGCCCGAACCACTTCTCGCCGACGGCCGCCAGGTTCACGTTGTTCTCCACGAACACGGGCAGGTCGAACCGGTCGCGGATCACCTCGAGCGGGTCGAAGCCGCCCTCGGGCACGACGTTGTAGGCCAGCGAGGTGACCAGGCCGCTCGTCTGGTCGACGATCCCGGGCGAAGAGATCCCGAGCGCCAGGGGCGGCCCGTGAACCGCGGCGGCCTGGTCGATCACCTCGCTGACCATCTCGAGGATCTGCACGCCGACGGCCCGGCCGCCGTTCTTGGCCGTGGGCCGCTTGGAGTCGCAGATCGGCTCGCCGAACAGGTCGGCGGCGGCGACGCGGACGTTGCTGCCCCCGATGTCGCCCCCGACGACAAACCCCGCCCGGGAGCTGACGACGTACGAGACCGGCTTGCGGCCTCGCTGGCCGGCGCGCTGGCCGGCCGCGCGAACCAGTCCTTCCTGCTCCAAGCGGCTGACCGCGGCGGAGACGGTTGGCTTGGAGAGGTTGGTGGCGGTAGCGATCTCCGGGCGCGTAATCGGGCCTCGGCGAAATATCGTCTCGAGTACCGCCTGCTCGCCCAGCTCGCGCAACAGGCTCAGCCGCGAGTCGGCTTCGGCCCGGCCTGGCCAGCCATAACCCTCGTCGCGACCGCTGCGGGGCATTTGAGGTTAGATTCCTTTACGAATAGGATGGGCCGAGGACCGCGTAAGAATAAGCGCCAGCTCGGAGATAGGGCAAGAACTTTGCATAAGCCTTTTTGCTCCCGTGGGGAGGAGGGACCGTGAGGTCGCCTGCCGTCACGATTATCGGATGCGTTCAGGCGGACGTGGTGATGAGCCCCGTCACCGACCTGCCCGCTCCGGGCGGGACGCAGCTGACCGAGCGGATGGCGGTCCGGGTCGGCGGCGCGGGCGCCAACGCCGCGCTTGCGGCGGTCGAGGCCGGCATGGAGGTCCGGCTGATCGGGTGCATCGGAGAGGATCAGCTCGGCGGGTGGATGCGCGAGCAGCTCGCGCCCGCGGGACTGGCCGATGAGCTCGTGGCGGTTGCCGGCGAGACGACCGGGCTGACCGTCGTGCTCGAGTCGCCGGTCCGTGACCGCACCTTCCTCACCTACCTGGGGGTCAACGCCCGCTGGGAGCCGGAGATGATCCCCGACGACGCGCTCACGTGCGAGAACCTGTTGCTGTGCGACTACTTCGTCGCGCCGCGGCTCCGGGGCGCGGCGGCGCGGCGGTTGCTCGAGACCGCACGGGCTCGCGGGGGGCTCGTACGTTCTTCGACACCACCTGGGACGCCGACGGGTTCTCCGGTCAGACTCGGGCCGAGGTCCGCGAGCTGCTCGGATCCGTTGACGTGTTCCTGCCCAACGAGGTCGAGGCGTGCGCGATCGCAGACGAGCCCGGCGACGCAGCCCAGGCGGCGCGCACGCTCCAGACGGCGTCGGGCGGATGGGTGGTGGTCAAGCTCGGCCCGCGCGGATGCTTCGCGGTCGGACCGGGCGGGACCGAGCTGGCCGCGTCGGCGCCCGCCGTCGGGGTCGCCGACACCACGGGCGCCGGTGACGCCTTCAACTCCGGGCTGATCGATGCCCTGGCGCGGGGCGCGGACTGGCAGGAAGCATTGGCAGCCGCGACGCGATTCGCCACCAAGGTCATCGCGCGGCCTTCGGGCGATCGGTACCGGGTGGCGGTGACCGAGGCGGAACGGATGAAACTGGCGGACGTGAAGGGATGAAGATGACGGAGGCTGACCGATGAAGCTGGCCGTGATCGGCGCGGGCTCGACCTACACGCCGGAGCTGGTCTCCGGGCTGATGCGCGAGCGCGAACGCCTGGACGTGCGCGAGCTGGTGCTGCACGACATCGACGCCGAGCGCCGGGAGGTGGTCGGGGGGATGGCGACGCGGATCCTCGAGCGCCGTGGCTTCGCCGGCGCGCTGGCGATCACCGACTCCGTCGAGCAGGCGCTCGACGGCGCGGACATGATCCTGATCCAGATCCGGGTCGGTGGCCAGGCCGCCAGGCTGCGCGACGAGACCATTCCGGCGGCGTGCGGCTGCGTCGGACAGGAGACCACGGGCGCGGGCGGGCTCGGCAAGGCGATGCGGACGGTGTCGGTCGTGCTCGAGATCGCCGGGCGCGCGCGCGAGCTCGCCAAGCCGGACGCCTGGATCATCGATTTCACGAACCCGGTCGGGATCGTCACGCGCGCCCTGCTCGACGCCGGCCATCGCGCCATCGGCCTGTGCAACGTCGCGATCAACTTCCAGCGCCAGATCGCCGCCCATCTCGGCGTGGCGCCGGAGCGCGTGCGCGTCGATCAGGTCGGCCTCAACCACCTCACCTGGATCCGGGCGGCCTGGGTCGACGGGCGTGACGTTCTCGACGATCTGATCACTGGGTACGGCGACGCGTTCGCCCACGAGATCGGCCTGCCGCGCGCGTTGATCGAGACCCTGGGAGCGATCCCGTCGTACTACCTGCGCTACTTCTACGCCGAGCGGGAGGTCGTCCAGGAGCAGAAGATGACCACGCCTCGCGCGAAGACGGTGATGGAGATCGAGAAGGGTTTGCTCGATCTGTACCGCGACCCGACGCTGAGCGAGAAGCCGGCGCTGCTGGAGCGGCGCGGTGGCGCCTTCTACAGCGAGGCGGCGGTACAGCTCGTTGCCTCGCTGCTTGCCGATACGCGCGACATCCAGGTGGTCGACGTCCGCAACGGGGGCGTCCTGGCGGGTCTGGCCGACGACGACGTCGTCGAGGTGCCGGCCCGGATCGGAAGTGACGGCCCGGTGCCCTTGCCCCAGGAGCCGCTTGCTCCCGAGCTGCTCGGGCTGGTCCAGCACGTCGCCGCCTACGAGCGCCTCGCCGCCTCCGCGGCGGCCACCGGCGACCGCGACACCGCACGGCTGGCGTTGCTGGCCCACCCGCTGGTTCGCGAGTACCGGCTGGCCGACACGATGCTCGAGCGGCTGCTGGCGACGCCTGCCCGGGCCATCGGGGCCCGTCGATGAGCCTCGTGCTGGCGGTCGACGGAGGCGGGGCCAAGACCGACATCGCGCTGGTCGACTCGAACGGCGCTGCGCTGTCCGTGGTTCGCGGCGGCTCGAGCCAGGCTCATTACCTCGGCGTCGAGGGGACGGTCGACCTGCTCGAGGGGTTGCTCGAGGAGGCGAGCGCCGCGGCCGGGCTCGGGCGGCTCGAGCGGCCGTTCGCGGCGACGGCCCAGGTCCTGCTGGCCGGCGCGGATCTGCCCGAAGAGGTGGCCGCGATCCGGGTCGGGATCGAGCGCCAGAACTGGAGCGAACGGCTGGTCATCGACAACGACATGCCGGCGCTGTTGCGTGCCGGAAGCGAGCGCGGGTGGGGGATCGCGGTGGTGTGCGGCAACGGGATCAACTGCCTTGGGCGCGCCCCGGGTGGGTCGGGTGAGTCCGGTGGGTTGCGTGAGGCCGGTGCGTCGGGTGGGTCGGGTGCGCCGGGTGCGCCGGGTGCGTCCGGTGCGCGGGGATCCTCGCCAGGATCGGGTCCACGTGAGGCCAGGTTCCTCTCGTTCGGACCGGTGTCCGGCGACTGGGGCGGCGGGCGCGACATCGGCCTGGCCGCGCTGGCCGCCGCGGTGCGCGCGGTCGATGGGCGCGGGCCGCGGACCGTTCTGGAGACGGTCGTTCCGGCGCACTTCGGACTGCGCGATCCGTTCGACGTGGCGCGGGCGGTGCATCTGGACGAGATGCCGTTGACGAGCCTGGGCGAGCTCGCCCCGGCGGTGCTCGCCCTCGCCGACGAGGATCCCGTCGCCGCGGACATCGTCCAGCGCCAGACCGACGAGGTGATCGCGTTCGCCTGCGCGGCCCTGCGTCGACTCGAGCTGACCGGCACAGACGCGGACGTGGTCCTCGGCGGGGGTGTCCTCCGGGCCGTGCCCCCGAGCGTCGTCGCCGCGATTGCCCAGGGCGTCAGGCGGGTGGCACCGGATGCCCGGGTCCTGGTCGCCCGTAGCGAGCCGATCGTCGGCGCCGCCCTGCTGGGTCTCGACGCGATCGGAGCGGATCCGGATGCCAAGGCCCGCGCGCGGGCCGAGCTCGACGCGGCGGTGGCCCAGCTAACCAGGCCCGTCGTCGAGCGCCTCGGATAGCAGCGTCGCCACGTCGACCACACGCAGGTCCGCGCCCGCGCTCTGCACGCCGTCGTCGAGCATCACGGTGCAAAACGGGCAGGCGACCGCGAGCGTGCCCGCGCCGGTGGCGGCCGCCTCGCGCACGCGCTCCTCGTTGATCGGCCGCGCGCGCTCCTCCATCCACATGTGCGCGCCGCCGGCGCCGCAGCAGAACGTCTCCTTGCGCGACCGCCTCATCTCGACGGGTTGCGCCACCGCCGAGACGATGTCTCTTGGCGCATCGAGCACGTTGTTGTGGCGGGCCAGGTAGCAGGAGTCGTGGTAAGTGATATATCTGTTGTCGACGCGCGTGGTATCAATGCGCCCGTCGCGGACGAGCGTCGACAGCAACTCGGAGTGGTGGATCACCTCGTAGTTGCCGCCGAAGTCGGGGTACTCGTTGGCCAGCGTGTTGAAGCAATGCGGGCAGCCGGTGACGATCTTCGTGATGCCGGACTCGTTCAGGGTCTCGACGTTCTGCTCGGCGAAGGCCTGGAAGACGTACTCGTTGCCGATCCGGCGGGCCGGGTCCCCGGTGCAGCTCTCGCGCGGGCCGAGGATCGCGAAGTCCACTCCGGCGCGGTTCAGGAGCTTGGCCGTCGCCTGCGCGGTCTTTCGTGCGCGCTCGTCGAATGAGGAGGCGCACCCGACCCAATACAGGTATTCGGGTGCGGGATCGCCTGGCTCGAGAATCCTGATGCCCAGGCCATCCGCCCAGTCCGCGCGCTCGGATTGGGACTTGCCCCACGGGTTCGACGCGCGCTCCACGTCGCGCAGCATCGGCTCGGCCTCGGCCGGGAAGCTCGCGTCGACCATCACCAGGTGTCGGCGCAGGTCGACGATGTGATCGACGTGCTCGATCGAGACTGGGCACGCCTGGATGCACGCCCCGCAGGTCACGCAGTCCCAGACACTTTCCGCCGGCACCGCGTTCGGGACGAGCGGCGTGTCGCCGGCCGGCGCGAACACGGCGTCACGCAGTCCCATGATGACCAGCTTGGGCGAGAGGATCTTGCCGGTGGCGAAGGCCGGGCAAGCGTCCTGGCAGCGCCCGCACTCGGTACACGAGAACGTGTCGAGCACCTGCTTCCAGGTCAGGTCTTTCGGTCGGCCCGCTCCAAAGCGCAGCTCCTCTTCTGGGACGTCGGGGTCGTCGAACTTGAGCGGCTCGAGCCGCCCGCCGGCGCGCGTGCGCCCGAACCAGACGTTGACAGCCGCCACGAAGATGTGCAGGTGCTTGGAGCGGGGGAGGTAGGCGAGGAAGGTGAGGATCGCGAGGATGTGAATCCACACGAACGTGCGCTCGAGGATCCGCGTCGCCTGGTTGTCGCCGAACAGGTGCGAGAGCGCATTCGAGATCGGTGACCATGCTTTCGGCCATTCGGCCAGATGCAGCGCGATGCGGGTCGCGTGCCAGAGCAGCAGGCTGATCACGATCGTCGCGATCAGGCCCAGGATGAGATCGGCCTCGCCCAGGTGGCTGCCCTCGAAGCGGCGCGGGCGCTGCACCTTGCGGATATAGAACGCGGCGATCACGCCCACCAGCACCAGCACGCAGAAGATGTCGACGAGAAGCGCGTACCAACCCTGATGACCCAGCCACGGCAGCGTCGAATGCTTGTCGACGACGCCGATCAGCGCGATCAGGATCGTCGGCACGAGGACCAGGAAGCCCCAGAAGATGAACGCGTGCATGAGTCCGGGGACCAGCCGCTGGAGCAGCTTGCGCTGCCCGAGCACGATCGTGGCCTCGTTCCTGGCGCGGCGCCCAAGGTCGCCGGTGCGCTGAGCGGGCTGCGCCGGCGCCGCGGCCCGGACGAGGCCGGTCAGCCGGCGCACGCGCGTGAGGAACAGGGTGCCGCTGACGGCGAGGGCAGCGGCGAGGGCTAGGGCGGAGACCAGCACGCGGGGTCCGGCGTCGGCGTGGTCAGTGGCCGGGGCGTCGTCAACCGCCCCGCGTCCTGCGGATCTCGGCCGAGATGGCCGGCACCACCTCGTGCACGTCGCCGACCACCGCGTAGTCGGCGCTGGCGAAGATCGAGGCCTCGCGGTCGTTGTTGATGGCCAGTAGCTTCTTGGCCCCCTTGCAGCCCGCCATGTGCTGGGTGGCGCCGCTGATCCCGCACGCGATGTAGAGCGAGGGAGACACCTTCGTCCCGGTCTGGCCGACCTGATCGGTGTGTGGCCGCCAGCCGGCGCTGGTCACCGCGCGCGAGCACCCGACCGCTGCGTTCAAGAGCGCGGCGAGCTCCTCGATCATGCCGAAGCCGTCGGCCGAGCCGACGCCGCGGCCGCCCGACACCACCACCTCGGCGTCGGCCAGGGACACCCCGGCCGTGGTGGCCGCGACCCGCTCCGCCACCCGTACTCGCCCCGTCGGGTCGGCCGGAATCAGCTCGACATCCGGCGCGTCGGCGTCGGCGGCGACCGCGTGGGGAGCGACCGTGAGCAGCGCCGGCGAGCCGTGCAGCCGGGCCTCCTCGAGCAGGCTGCCGCCCCACCGGACACGGGTGAGCGTGAGCGGCTCGCCGGCCGTGGCCGAGGTGCAGTTCGCGGCCATCGGCAGGTCGAGCATCGCGGCAACGTGGGCCAGCACCTCGTTGCCGCGGTCGGTTCCGGGCGCCACGACGAGGCTCGGCGCGGTCTGGCGGATCTTGTTGGCCAGTGCGGTGGCCGCGCCGTCCGGGGAGTAGGCGCCGGAATCCTCGATCCCCACCGCGGTCAAGTCGTCCTGCGCCACGCCGCGCGCGAAGGCAACGGCCTGGCGAAACAGCTCGTCCTCGGAGCGCTCGGCGAAGACGAGGACCATCGTCTCGTTACACCAGTCCGAGGTCGTGGAGGACGCCGACCACCGCGGGGGCGGCGCCGGCGCCGTCGCCGAGGATCTCCGCCTGCTTGCCCGATCCCGGCGGAAGCGCGAGCTTGACCAACTCGAGTCGCGGCTCCGGTCGCTCGGGCGTCGTGCTCTCGAGGGGCTTGCGCTTGGCGCGCAGCCGACCCGGCACCGAGGGATAGCGCGGCAGGTTGATGCCCTCCTTGACCGTGACCACGGCCGGCATCGGGACCTCGTATACGTCACGGCCGCCGGGCACCTCCTGCTCGCAGCGGAGCGTCGCCCCGTCCTGCACCGCGATCGCCTTGACGCCGGTCACGACGGGGAGGCCCAGCCTGTGGGCCACTCGAATCGCCACCTGGTAGTTGCCGGCGTCGGCCGACTCGTTGCCGAACAGGAGCAGGTCATAGGTCTCGGGGGCGGCGCCGATCGCGGCGACGATCGCGTCCGCGGTGGCCTGCGGGTCCCATTCCTCCGTCGCGTCGGTGACCAGGTGAACGGCCTGGTCGATGCCGATCGCCATCACGTCGCGCAGCTGCTCCTCGGCCTCGGGCGGCCCGAGCGTGAGCACGGTCGAGGCGCCGCCGTGCTGCTCGATCAGACGGACCGCCTCCTCGCAGCCGCATTCCTCGTGCGGGCTGATCGTGAACCCCAGGTGCCGGGTTGAGATAGCGCGCTGATCGTCGGTGAGGACGATCTTGCCGCCGGTAAGCGGGACCCGCTTGACGGAGACCAGGATGTTCATGAAGTCCGGCTCACGAACGGACGCGTGAGTTGTCGGGATCGAACAGCGGGGTGGAGTCGTTGGTCGCCACCGTGACCGGAAAGCGCTCACCCATGTACTCAACCGCGAGCTGCTCGCCGACCACCGCGTGCTCCGGTGGCAGGTAACTCATCAGGATGTGCTTGCCGACCGATGGGCCAGCGCCGGCGCTCGTGATGTATGAGTTTCTCCCCTTTCGGTCGGTCAGCGATTTCCCGTCCCGGGTGAGAACCGGCTCCTTGCCGAGCATGTAGCGCTTGACGCCCGACCTCGACGTGTGGTCGTCGACGGTCAGCGTGCACATGACCGCGGCGGGCTCTTCCTCACGGTGTCGCACGTGCGCGTCCTTGCCGATGAAGTCTTCGTCCTTGACCTTGCCCCAGGCCATGCCGGCCTCGACCACGTTGTACTCGCCCTCGAGCTCGGCCCCGTAGGCCCGGTAGCACTTCTCCAGGCGCCCGGTGGTGCCGTATACGCCGATGCCGGCCGGGATGATCCCGTGCGACTCGCCGGCCTCGGCGATCAGGTCCCACAACCGCGCGCCCTGCTCGATCGGGACGTAGAGCTCCCAGCCGAGGTCGCCGACGTAGGAGATGCGCGAGGCGAGGACCTGGAGAGGGCCGACGTCGATCGTCTTGCAGCGCGCGAACGCGAGCCCCTCGTGCGAGACGTCTTCGCTCGTCACGGCGCTGAGGATGTCTCGCGCGCGCGGACCCCACAGACCGAGCGTGGTCCAGGCGTTCGTCTGGTCGTGGACCTGAGCCGAGCCGTCGTCCGGGAGGTGGTCGGCGAACCACTTCTTGTCCGACATGCCGTAAGCGCCACCGGTCACGACGCGGAACACGTCATCGGCGATGCGCATGATCGTCAGGTCCTGCTTGAACCCGCCGCTCGGGGTGAGCAGCGGGGTGTACACCACTCGACCAACCGGCACGTCCATCTGCCGCATCGCCACGCTTTGCACGACGCCGAGCGCACCGGGGCCGGTGACGTCGAAGATCGCGAACGCGCTCAGGTCGATCATCGCCGCCCGGTCGCGCATGGCCAGGTGCTCGGCGTTGATGATCGGCGACCACCAGCGCGCGTCCCATTCGGCCTCGCGCCTGGTCACCCTGTCGCCGTACTCGTCGAGCAGGCCGGCGTTCGACTCGTACCAGTTGGGCCGCTCCCAGCCGGCACCCTCGATGAACACCGCCTTCAGTTCGCGCTCGCGTTCGTAGAACGGGGACAGCCGCACGTTGCGGTCCGATGCCCACTGCTCGGCCGGATGGACGATCCCGTACATCTTGTTGAAGCCCTCGGAGGCCCGGGCGACGATGTGGGTCCGGGTCCTCTGGCAGCTGTACGCGCGGGCCACGTTCGACTCGTACACGTCGATCTCGGACTCGCCGTGCACGATCAGCTCGGCCACGGTCTTGCCGGCGCCCGGTCCCTCCTTGATCCAGACCGCGGCCGCCGACCACAGCCCCCCGACCTCGGGCGTCTCGCCGAGGAGCGGCATGCCGTCGTAGGTGACCGACAGCACGCCGTTGATCGCGTACTTCACGCCGACCGACTCGTCGCCCACGATCTCGGGCATCAGCTCGAGGGCCTGCTCCATCTGGGGGTCGAAGTCATCCTGGGTGAACGGCAACTCGGTGGGGCTGAGCGCCGCCTCCTCGATGCTCGGAATATCATCGGCCTCGAGGGTGATCGGCCGGTGCGCATAGGAGCCGATCTCGAGTCCCGTGCCCTCCTGGCGCTCGTACATGTTGAGGTCCATGTCGCGGACGATCGGGTACTCGATCAGCGCGGTGGTGTTGGCGAACCGGGGCGCCGGGCCGATGTCGATCATCTGGTGGACCATCGGGGTGAGCGGGATCGAGGCGCCGGCCATGCGCGCGATCCGGGGGCTCCAGGCGCCGCACGCGATCACGACCAGGTCGGCGTCGAGGTCGCCCTTGGTGGTGCGAACGCGCCTAACGCGGCCACGCTCGACGTCGATGCCGAGGACCTCGGTGTTGGCCTGGATGGTCATGCCCGCCTCGATCGCGCGCTCGCGCATGATCGTCCCGGCCCGCAGCGAGTCGACCACGCCGGCGCCCGGCGTGAAGAACGCGCCCAGGATCAGCTGCTCGTTGATGTAGGGGACGAGCTCCTTGACCTGGTCGGGCGTCAGCAGCTCGACCGGCTCGATGCCCCACGATTTGGCCGACGCCATCCGCCGCGTGAGCTCCTGCATCCGCTCCGGCGTCCGCGCGATCTCGATCCCGCCGCTCTCGATGAACACGTCGAGGTCCTTGTACTGACGCATGCTCTCGAGGGTCAGCGACGTCATCTCCTTCGAGTGGTCGACGGGGAAGATGAAGTTCGACGCATGCCCGGTCGACCCGCCGGGATTGGGCAGCGGCCCCTTGTCGAGCAGGGAAATATCAGTGATGCCCAGGCGGGTCAGGTGGTAGGCGACGCTGTTGCCGACGATCCCGGCGCCGATGACCACGACCTTCTGCGCTCCGCCGGCGCTCATTAGCTGCGTTTCGCCGCCGCCCACACACCCACACGACTGATATATCAGATGGATGTCAGACGGCGCAACGTGATGTGCGGTGTCGCCGGCGCGGCCTGTGGGTCGCTTTTGTGCGCAGGCTCCGGATAGGGTCGTCGGCGTGAGGCTTCCGTACGACGAGGCGGGCGATGGGCAGCCTTTGCTGCTCATCCACGCCGGCATCGCCGATCGGACGATGTGGCGGGAGCATCTGGAGCCGCTCGCGGCCGCCGGCTACCGGGCGATCGCGGTCGATTTGCCCGGGTTCGGGGAGGCGCCGGCCGCCTCCGGTGAGCAGGCGCCGTGGAACGACGTCCTGGACACGATGGCCGGATTGGGGCTCCAGCAGGCGGCGGTGGTTGGCAACTCGTTCGGCGGCGCGGTCGCCCTGCGCGTGGCGCTGGTGGCGCCGGTGGCCGTGTCGGCGCTCGTCCTGATCTCAGCTCCGCCGCCCGACCTCGAAGAGCCCTCGCCCGAGCTGCAGGCGGCGTGGGAGGCGGAAGAGGAGGCGCTCGAGCGCGGCGACGTCGAGGCGGCGGTGCAGGCCGTCCTCGACGCGTGGGTCCTGCCCGATGCACCCGAGGAGCTCCGCGCGCGCGTGGCCGACATGCAGCGGCGGGCGTTCGCCCTTCAAGCCGAGGCGAGCGAGGCGACCGAGGCGCCCGACCCGCTCGAGCGCGATCCGGCCAGCTTGGCCGGGCTCGACATTCCGGCGCTGGTCGCGGCCGGGGAGAGGGAGCAGTTCAGCGACTTTCGCGAGGGGGCGGAGGCGCTGGCGCGAACGCTGCCGCGAGGCCGCCATGCCACGATCGCCGGCGCCGGCCACCTGGCGCCGCTGGAGACTCCCGACGCGTTCCGGAGCCTGCTGCTCGAGTTCCTGGCCGGCGGCTAGCGCCGCGCGGCCTGCCGGCGCTCGATCCGCCGGCGCTCGGCTCGAGGCATCGTCTTGCCGGGGGCTGCCGCCGGCGCGTCCGGCGACTCGACCCGCAGGACGCGGATGGCCGTGAGGATGGTCAGCAGCGTCATCAGCACGGCGCTGCTCACGCACCATTGGCAGATCGCCTTGATCGTGAACAGCTCGCGGTAGGTGAGATACAGGCTGAACAGGAAGCCGACGAGGGCGAGGCCGAACGCGGCGGCACGGCCGAGCTCATTGCGGATGAACAGGCTGAACAGGATTCCGATGTAGCCGGCCAGTCCGAGGACCGCCACCGGCACGCCGTCGAGCTTGGAGTAGACCGAGCTCTGCACGGTCTCGCAGCCGCCGCTGGACAGACACAGGACCTTCAGCCCCTCGTAGTGCGTGTAGGTCAGGTAGCCGGCTACGCCGATCCCGATCAGGCACAGCACGCCGATGGCGATTCGAAGCCGACGGTCGACCGTGTCGTACGCGGACGCTCCGTTGGCGATGGCCGTGCTCATGAGACCTGTTTGATCGCCGCTTGGAGCTGGGCGTAGGTGGGCACCGCGGCGTTCACCGCCGTCTGTGACTTGGGTCCCTTGAAGACCAATGTGGGAGTCCCGCTGACGCCGATCTGCTTGGCCTGGTTCTCCTGGGTGCTGACCTGGTTGGTCAGGTTCGGGTCGTTGCGATCGGTCTGCCACTGCGTCAACTTCAGCCCGTTGACCTGTTTGGCCAGGCCCTGCAGGTAGTTCTCGGTTACGTATGCGTTCGTCTCGCCGCCCTGCTCGTGGTAGAAGAGCTCGACGAACTGCCAGAACTTGTTCTGCTTGCCGGCGGCCAGCGCCGCCACCTGTTGCAGCGGGAACTCGTTCGGGTCGGGGCCCGAGCAAGTCGCCGTGCAGAAGGCGGAGTACTGCACCTTGACCTTGCCCGAGCGAACCTCGTTGGCCACGAGCTGGGGGAACCCGCCGGTCAAGGTGAAGTCCCTGCAGATGGGGCACTTGAGGTCCCCGTAGTAGGTCATGGTGATTTTCGCGTTCGGATTCCCCAGCACCGCCCCGTTCTGCGGGATTCCGGTGAGGAGCTGGTCGACGCTGTTGACCGTGGCGTTCGCGGTCGTGCCGGTCTGGAGTCCGCCCTTCTTGCCGCCGCCGCTGCTGATCAGCACCGCCGCCGCGACGACAACGACCGCCGCTACCACGGTGCCGGCGATCATCCGTACACGCCGCTGCCGTCGCGCGCGCTCGGCTCGCGCTTGTTCCTCGGCCAGCCGGCGGGCACGAGCCTCTTCCTTCTGCTTGGTACGGGATGCCATGTCGAGAGAAGCCAGCCACAGGCGGGCTTGTGCGAAGGGAGGATAGCGGCCGGAATGACCCGCCCGCTCCGCCTAGCGCGCGTCTTAAACAGCTCTTCGTTTTCCTCGAGATCGACAGCTCTTCGTTTCCTCGGGAGGCTTCGTGTCCTCGCGGGACGGGCTGCGCTTCCTCGCGGGAAGCTCCCTGTCATCGTTGGGCGGGCCGGGCCGCGGGGCCGATCCGCCTGCATCTCGGCCCGGGGGTGTCGGCATCCCCGCTCTTTGCATGTAAACATCCTGTGACCAGGATGGTCGCCCCCCAGCCCTCGGGCCTGCGGTTGATTACAGTTGGTTCCCATGTTGCGTGAGCGCAGCGAGGCGCAGCCCGGGGGTCAGGCAACCCCGCAGCGCACCCCGGCAAGGCTTCGGGTCGCGGTGATCGACCGCGACCCCGGCTTCATGCAGGTCCTGGCCAATCGCCTCGGGGCGCTCGGCTGTGAGCACCGGGCTCTGTCCAGCCCCGCCACGGTGGAGACACTGGTGGCGATGAGGCTGAACGCCCTGGTGCTCGATCTGACCGTGGTCGGCCCGGATAGCTGGGAGTACCTCGAGCGGGTATGCGGACGGCTCCCCGGCCTGGCCGTGATCGTGTGCACCGGCCCCTCGTCGGTGGCCCAGCGCGTGCGAGGTCTGCGGCTGGGGGCTGATGCGTGGATGACCAAGCCATGCCATCCCGAGGAGCTGATCTGCGTGATCGAGGCCGCCGTGCGGCGGCATCGTCGGCACGAGCTGCCCCAGGTCGACGTGGCGGCGACGATCGGAGAGATCACGGTCCGGCCCGACCTCTACCAGGCTTACGTCGGCGAGCAGAGCCTCGAGCTCACCGCCCGGGAGTTCGAGATCCTCCAGCTGCTCGCCCAGTCGGACCGGGTGCTGCGCCGCGAGGAGATCTACGAGCGCGTGTGGGGCTACGCCATGGCCCACGGCGACCGCTCGGTGGACGTGTTCGTTCGCAAGCTCCGTCAAAAGCTGCGGGCGATCTCGCCGGAGTGGAGCTACATCCACACCCACTTCGGCGTCGGCTATCGCTTCTCGCCCGAGCTCGAGGGTGGCGCGATCGACGAGCCGCTCCGCTCCGCCGAGGCCCCACCCGAGCTGCCCGCGGCGCTCAGCCGCTGATCCGCGCCACCTGAGGCCGCCCGGCGGTCACAGGTTCTTCACATCCTCGTCACGAGTCGATAACTCGCGGCGACTGGGCCGGCGCGAGCATCGCGGTGCATGTCGGCCGCCGCCTGGAGTAGCGAAGTCATCGAGATCGGCCCGCTGCAGATCTACCCCGACGAGCATCTCGCCCGGGCCAACGGACGCGTGCTCGTGCTCTCGATCCGAGAGCTTCGGCTGCTGACGGAGCTCGGCCGGCGCGCTGATCGGATCATGCCGCGCGAGGAGCTGTTCCGGCTCGTGTGGGGGCGCGAGATGCGCGCCGGTGACAGGTCGGTCGACGTGTACGTGCGCAAGCTGCGGGTCAAGCTCGAGCAGGCGCTTCCGGAATGGCGCTACATCCACACGCACTTCGGCCTGGGGTACCGGTTAGCGGCCGAGAGAGCACAAAACGTGAACGAGGGGTTCACAAGTGGATAACACCAGGGCGCGTCGCTATTCCCAGACTCTTGGGCACAACTAATGAAGGAGACGATCTTGAAACAGCGTGGAATCCCCGCGATCGCCGTCGCGATCGCCGCAGCGCTGCTGGTGGCGGCGTGCGGATCCAGTAACAGCAGCTCTAGCTCTAGCTCTAGCGCCAGCGGTTCGGGATCGAGCAGCTCGAGCGGCGGCTCCGGCTCCGGCACCATCAACGGCGCCGGCTCGACCCTGGCGGCGCCGATCTACCAGCAATGGGGCTCGACGCTGAAGGGCCAGGGCCTAACCGTGAACTTCAACCCGGTCGGCTCCGGCGCCGGCCAGACCCAGCTCGAGGCGGCCACGGTCGACTTCGCAGGGAGCGACCCGTCTCTGAAGCCGTCCGACGTGGCCAAGATGAAAGGCCCGGTCCTTCAGTTCCCTGTCGCCTTCGGCGCGATCACGGTCTCCTACAACCTCTCCGGCGTCAAGACCGGGCTGAAGCTCGACGGCCCGACGATCTCGAAGATCTTCAGCGGTCAGATCAAGACCTGGAGCGACCCGGCGATCAAGTCGCTGAACCCCGGGATCAGCCTGCCCAGCTCGAACATCACGGTCGTGCACCGCTCGGACTCCTCCGGCACCACCCAGGGCTTCACGACATTCCTGGCCGACACCGATCCGACGTGGAAGTCGTCCGTCGGGGCCGGCAAGGACGTCAAGTGGCCGACCGGCACCGGCGCCAAGGGGAACTCCGGCGTCGCCGCCGTCGTCCATCAGACATCGGGTGCAGTCGGCTACGTCGAGCAAGCCTACGCGCTCGAGAACGGGTTCACGTACGCGGCGGTCAAGAACTCGAGCGGCCAGTACATCCTGCCGACGCTGTCGAACACCTCGGCCGCGGCTAACGGGATCGCAGTTCCGGCAAACCTCGGTATCTCGACTATCAACTCGCCCGCCCCGCAGGCGTATCCGATCGTCTCCCAGACGTTCCTGGATGCCTACAAGGACCCGTGCAAGAGCGGCGGCGAGAACTCGGGCACGGCCTCTGCCCTCAAGAAGTTCCTGACCTACGCGTTCGGCCCGGGCCAGCAGACGCTCGGGTCGGGCTCAAGCCAGCTGCCGTACGCGCCGCTGCCCGCATCACTGGCCACCAAGGACAACACCCAGCTGGCAACGATGACCTGCAACGGATCGCCGGTCTCGTAGGGACTCTACGTGGAGGCAAGCGCCACCAGCGTAGCCGGCGGCCGCTCCGCACTCGAGCGGTCGCCGGCGTCGCGCCTTCCCGATCAGGCCCTGAAGTGGGGTCTGTCGGGCCTGGCGGCGGCGATCCTCATCCTGATCGTCTACTTCTTCATCCGGCTGATCGGTGAGTCGCACACGGTCTTCAGCCGGTACGGGCTGAGCTTCATCTTCGGCAACGACTGGGACGTCAACCGCGGCATCTACCACGGCGCCGCGATGCTGGTCGGGACGCTGGTCACCTCGGCCATCGCGCTCATCATCGGCGTGCCGGTCGGGGTCGCGACCGCCGTCTTCATCAACGAGCTGTGCCCGAGACGCGTCAGGCAGCCGCTGTCGATCCTGGTCGACCTGCTGGCCGCGGTGCCGTCGGTCGTCTACGGACTGTGGGGCGTGTTCGTGCTCGCCCCGAAGCTGCTCCCAGCCGAGAAGTGGGTCGCCAGCACGTTCTCGTTCATCCCGTGGATCGGCGGCGGGGTACCGACGCTCTACAACTACTTCCTGGCCGGGCTGATATTGGCCATCATGATCCTCCCAATCGTGTCGGCCATCTCCCGCGAGGTGATCGCCACCGTCCCGTCGGAGAACAAGGAGGCCGCCCTGGCCCTGGGCGCCACCCGCTGGGAGATGATCCGCATGGCGGTCATCCCCTACTCGCGTCCGGGCATCACCGGCGGGGCGATGCTCGGCCTCGGCCGCGCGCTCGGCGAGACGATCGCGGTCGTGCTGGTGATCGGCGCGGCGCCGACGATCGGCAACCACCTGTTCGCCCAGGGCAACACGTTCGCGGCGGTGATCGCCAGCGAGTTCGGCGAGGCGCAGGGCATCCATGTCTCCGCGCTGTTCGCCGCCGGCCTCGTGCTGTTCGTGCTCACGCTGATCGTGAACATCATCGCCCGTTACTTCGTCTCCCGCGGCTCGCACGGCGCGCGCGGCACCGGCGCCACCGGCATGACGATCGCTTCCACAGACCTGAGCGAGTGATGATGAGCGTCACCGCCTCCGCCCTGCAGCAGGTCAGCACCCGCCGGCGCGTCACCGACAAGGTGATGCGCGGCACGCTGGTCGCCGCCACGCTGCTCGCGCTGGTACCCCTGATCCTGATCCTCTACTACCTGCTCAAGCGCGGACTGAGCGCGTGGACGTCAAGCGGCTTCTTCACGAGCGATCCGACCGGCAGCTTCTTCGGCAACCCCGGGGGGATTCGCAGCGCGATCCTCGGATCGATCGAGATGGTCGTGCTCGCGTCGCTGATCGCGATTCCGATCGGGATCGGCGTCGCGCTTTACCTCACCGAATACGGCAAGGACTCGTGGTTCGCGAACACCGTTCGCTACTTCGTCGACGTGATGACCGGCGTCCCGTCGATCATGTTCGGCCTGTTCATCTACATCGTGCTGGTGACCGGGCACGTGGGAGGCGGGTTCACCGCGTGGAAAGGGTCGATCGCCTTGGCGCTGCTGATGCTCCCGATCGTGGTGCGCTCCGCCGAAGTCGTGCTGCTCCTGGTGCCGAGCAGCTTGCGCGAAGCCGCGCTCGCGCTCGGCGCACAACGCTGGCGCGTCATCACCAGGGTCGTGCTCCCCACAGCGGCGCCGGGCCTCGTAACCGGCTCGCTGCTGTCGGTGGCGCGCGGCATGGGGGAGACCGCGCCGCTGCTGTTCACGGTGACGGCTGCGTTCGGGCTGACGTTCAACCTCGGCACCCTCATGAACTCGCTGCCCATCCAGATCTACACCGACATTCAGTCTCCGCGAACCGAGATCGTCAACCGCGCCTGGGGGGCGGGACTCACCCTGGTGGTGATCGTGCTAGTACTGAACATCATCGCTCGCTTCATAGCCTCGAGGAGCCGCCGAGCATGAACACTCCTGAAACGACGAGCAAGGAACAAACCGATATGTCCACCGCTGGGGGCCCTACGCCGGAGCGGGCACAGGCGGCGTCGGCAGCCGGGAAGCAAGCATCGGCCACCGGTAAGGCCGGCCACGCCGTCAAGCTGGACAAGCTGAACGCGTATTACGGAAATCAGCACGCGATCAAGGACGTCAACATCGATTTCCCGGCCAACGAGGTGACCGCGCTGATCGGCCCGTCGGGATCGGGGAAGTCGACCGTGGTCCGGTGCATCAACCGCATGCACGAGGAGATCCCCGGGGCGCGGGCCGAGGGCAGCGTCACGCTCGACGAGTTCGACGTCTACAGCCCGAATGTGGACGTCACCGCGGTTCGCCGCCTCATCGGGATGGTGTTCCAGAAGCCGAATCCGTTCCCGACCATGTCGATCTTCGACAACGTCGCCGCGGGCCTGCGCCTGACCGGCACGAAGAGCCGCGACCTGCGCGAGCTGGTTCACAACTCGCTGAAGGCGGTCGGCCTGTGGGATGAGGTCAAGGACCGCCTGAGCGAGCCGGGCATCGGGCTCTCCGGGGGTCAGCAGCAGCGGCTCTGCATCGCGCGGACGGTGGCCATCGAGCCCGAGGTGATCCTGATGGACGAGCCCGCCTCGGCGCTCGACCCGATCTCGACGCTGAAGATCGAGGAGCTGATCGACGAGCTCAAGGAGCGCTACACGATCGTGATCGTCACGCACAACATGCAGCAGGCCGCTCGGGTGGCCAACTCGACGGTGTTCATGCTCGAGGGCGAGGTGATCGAACACGACGAGACGAACAAGATCTTCACCAACCCGAGCGACGAGCGCACCGAGCGCTATGTCACCGGAAAGTTCGGCTGAGGCGGGGCCCGTGCACGAGCCACGCCATCAGTTCCACGAGCAGTTGCGCGCGCTGGAGGCGCAGGCGCTCGACGGTCTGGACCTGGTCATTCAGCAGCTCGATCGTTCGCTTGAGTCGATCTCGTATCAGGATGTTGAGTTGGCTGGGATGGTGGTGGCCGACGATGATCGGATCGATGGTCGCTATCTCGAGGTGCACCAGGGGATCCTTTCGCTGTTGGCGCGTCAGGCGCCGGTGGCGGGTGATTTGCGGATCGTCGCTGCGCTGCTGCACGTGATCCGGTGCGTGGAGCGGATGGGTGATCAGTGCGTGAACATCGCGAAGCTGGTGCCTTTGTCGGGTTATGAGGCGCCGAAGGACAAGGACATTCTTGATGCGATTGAGCGGATGGGGCGTCTGGCTCGTTCTCAGGTTTCGCAGGCCAAGCAGGCGTTCGCTGGTCGTAACACGGATCTGGCGCAGGATCTCGTCCGCCAGGATATGGAGATCAATCGGCTCAATCGGGAGATCTTCCGGCGCGCGGTCGAGGTGGGCGACAACCTCGACCTGCGCGAGTGGGCGATGTTCATGATCCTGGTGGCGCGCTGCCTGGAGCGGATCGGCGACAACACGGTGGACATCGCCGAGCAGACCGTGTTCGTGGTCACCGGACTGTTCCGCGAATTCGCCGACGCCTCGAACCCACCTGAGACGGCGCGTACGCCCTAGGGCGTATCCTCGCGCCTCAGTGGCCGCTCAGAGGTCGAAGCCGCGCTCGCGCAAGCGCCGGCGCCACGCGCCGGCGGGTGCGCGCGCGCACACTCCGCGCCCGACGGAGGCGATCGCGCCCGAATCCGGCGAGCGCGCTCGCTCGCGTCCCCGGCGGGTCAGGCCGGTGGGTGCCTACGGCGAGCGGCCGGCCGGCCCGTTCGGTGGCCTGCCCGTGTCCGAGCTCGCGATCTTCGCCGGCGCCGTCGCCCTGATCGTCGGCGTGGTCCGGCACGGCGGACCGGCGCTGATCGGCGGGGTGGTCCTGTGCCTGCTCGGGGTGATCGAGGTGACCGGCCGGGAGCACTTCTCGGGGTATCGCTCTCATACCACGCTGCTGGCGGGAATCCCGGCCGTCGTGGCCGAGTTCGTGATCGTCCTGACCGTCGGGCCGCCCGCCGTTCGGGTGCTCCTGCTCGTGCCGGTGGCGGCGGTGTTCGGGGCGTGCGCGTGGTTCCTGCGCCGGCGCTTTCTGGTGGCACGCCAGGCGCGGCTGGCGCGCCCGCTCAAGCGCTAGAGAGACGGCCGGCGCCCGGTGCCGACCTAAGACCGGCTCCACAGGGCGTCGGCGGCCACCGGATCCGGGCTCGGCTCGCCCTCCGAAGGCTCCTCGACGACCG
The DNA here is from genome assembly GCA_963811135.1 of uncultured Solirubrobacterales bacterium. Taxonomy (GTDB): domain Bacteria; phylum Actinomycetota; class Thermoleophilia; order Solirubrobacterales; family Solirubrobacteraceae; genus Palsa-465. The sequence continues at coordinate 545,348 of CAWEQG010000020.1, forward strand.
TGGGCAACCGCAGCGTGAACACGGCGCCGCCGTCGGGGGCGTTCGCCGCCTCGACCGATCCACCGTGCTGCGTCGCGGCCTGGCGGACGATGGCCAGGCCGAGCCCGCTGCCCTGGCGGTGTCGCGAGTTGGCGCCCCGGTAGAAGCGGTCGAACACGTAAGGGAGGTCGGCGTCGTCGATCCCGGTGCCGTGGTCGCGGACCTGGACGCCGTCGCGGTCGACGATGATCTCGACCAGCCCATCGCGCGCAGAGTGATGCGCGGCGTTGTCTATCAGGTTGTTGACCGCCCGGGCCAGCCGCTCCGGCACGCCTTCGACGATGACCGGCTCGAGTGTGGGCTCGAACTGGACATGCGGGAAGTCGCGCTTGGCCCGGCTCACGGACTCGGCCACGACCCGGTCGAGCCGGACGTCCTCGGCCGAGGTGATCGGCAGGTCGCCGCGGGCCAGCTCGATCACGTCACCGATCAGCGCGCTCAGCTCCTCGCTCTGCTCGAGGACGTCGGCCAGCAGCCGGCGCCGATCGTCTCCGGTCAGCTTGTCGCCCTGCTCGAGCAATACCTCGATGTTCGTGCGCAGGCTGGTGATCGGGGTGCGCAGCTCGTGCGAGGCGTCGGCCACGAGCTGGCGCTGGGCGCGTGCCGACTCGTCGAGCGCGTCACGCGAGTGCTGGAGCCGTTCGATCATGGCGTTGAACTGGGTGGCGAGCTGGCCCACCTCGTCGTCGGCGTGGACGTGGATGCGGCTCGAGAGATCCTCGGTTTCCTCGATGTGGCGCGCGGTCTCGGCCACTTCGGCCAGCGGCGCGAGCACCTGGCGGGCGGCGAGGCGACCCAGGATCGCCGCGAGCGCGATCCCGCCCGCGCACACCAGCAGCAGGACCAGGCGCAGGTCCTGGAGGATGCGGTCGATCCCATCGAGCGGACGGGCCAACTGGACCGCGACTGGCTGAAACCGCCCGAAGCCGAGCGGGATCTGTCCCGGAAGGGTCAGCTGGCGGAAATGGCTGCCGTTGACCTGCACATTGGACATGAAGGCTGACCCGCTGTCGTTGGCGAGCGCCGTGGTGCGAGAGTCGACCGGTAGCGACAGGTCGCCGCCCAGCGACGTACCGCCTGGGCCGACGATCTGCCAGTACTGGGCCGGACCGCCCGCGCTTGGGGAGGGACCGGGTGGGGGCTGGGTCAGGCTTGCGGTGCCTTGTTGGACGTCCTCCGCCTGCGCCCTGAGCGCGTCGTCCACCTGGCTGAGCAGCTGATGGCGCACAACGATGTAGCAGACGAGCGAGGCGAGGACGACCGCGAGCGCGACGGCCGCGGCGGCCACCATCCCGATTCGCTTGCGCAGCGACACGCCGGGCCCTCCCGTCAGTCCCGCAGAACGTAGCCGACGCCCCTGACCGTATGCAGGAGGCGTGGCTCGCCGCCGGATTCGGTCTTGCGCCGCAGGTAGCCCATGTACACGCCGAGCGCGTTGGAGGTCGGCCCGAAGTCGTATCCCCACACGTTCTCGAAGATCGTAGAGCGGGTCAGCACCTGCCTGGGGTGGCGCATGAACAGCTCGAGCAGGAGGAACTCGGTCTTGGACAGCTCGATCATGCGATCGCCGCGCCGGACCTCGTGGGCGATCGGGTCGAGCACCATGTCGGCGTATTTCAGGATCTCGCCGTCGGCGCCGTCGCCGGAACGACGCAACAGCGCCCGCAGCCGCGCCTGCAGCTCGCGCAGGGCAAACGGCTTGACCAGGTAGTCGTCGGCTCCCACGTCGAGCCCCTCCACTCGGTCGTCGATCGCGTCGCGCGCGGTGAGCATCAGGATCGGCGTGCGGTCGCCGGCCTGGCGCATCCGCCGGCACACCTCGAGGCCATCCAGCCGCGGCATCCCGATGTCGAGGACGACGGCGTCGGGAGGCGACTTGGCCAGCATGTCCAGCGCCTCCTCGCCGTCGCCGGCGAGCTCGACGTCGTAGCGCTCCAGCCTCAGGGCACGCTCGAGGGCTCGCCGGACGGCAGGCTCATCATCGACAACCAGAACGCGCGCCACGCAGGCAATTGTGGCGCGCAGGACTAAGTATTTGTGAAGACTCGGGGCGTTGGCCGGTCACCACGGCCTACTCGACCGGTCAGGGGCGGTCGTAGAGAACGGCGAAGGCGTCCGCGTCGGCCGCCTGAAGCAGCACCGCGTCGGAGCCGGCGGCGACCGCGGCCAGCACGAGCAGCAAGGCGAGTCCGGCCAGGATCAGCTCGTCGCGGGTGAACTTGCTCAAGTCCATGGCGCGACATCTTCGGCCATCATCACGGTCGATGCCAACCACCAAGCGGTCAGGGAAGCTGGGCGCCTACCAGGCCAAGCGCGACTTCGCAGCGACGTCCGAGCCGGCGGGTGGGGAGGACGGCGCCGCCGGGGACGGGCACCGGTTCGTCGTCCAGGAGCACCACGCCACGCGCTTGCACTGGGATCTGCGCCTCGAGCACGACGGGGCCCTCGCCTCGTGGGCCATCCCCAACGGGATCCCGCCCGACCCGTCGGAGAACCGGCTGGCCGTCCGCACCGAGGACCACCCGCTCGAATACCTCGACTTCCACGGGGAGATCCCCAAGGGCCAGTACGGCGCCGGCACGATGACAATCTGGGACCAGGGGACGTATGAGCTCCACAAGTGGGAGGCCAGGAAGGTCGAGGTAACCTTCCACGGCGAGCGGCTGAGCGGGCGCTACGGCCTGTTCCCGATCGGCAAGACGGGCGACGCCAAGGACGACTGGATGATCCACCGGATGGATCCGCCGGCGGACCCGGACCGGGAGCCGATGCCCGAGCGGATCCTGCCGATGATGGCCAGGCCGTCGAGCACGCTCCCGCGCGACCAGAAGAACTGGTCGTTCGAAGTCAAGTGGGATGGGGTGCGGGCGATCGCCTACGTGCAGCCGGGTCGCCTGCGGCTCGAGAGCCGGAACCTCAACGACATCACCGAGGCCTATCCCGAGGTGCGCGGGTTGATCGGCGCGCTCGGCATGCACGAGGCGGTGCTCGACGGCGAGATCGTCGCCTTCGACGAGAACGGCCGGCCGAGCTTCGAGCGCCTCCAGCGGCGGATGCACGTCAGGGGCCCGTCGGCCGTCCGGCGGCTGCAGAGCAGCATGCCGGTCTTGTACGCGATCTTCGATCTGCTCTACCTCGACGGGCGCTCGCTCCTCGAGGCGCCCTATCGGGAGCGGCGGGAGCTGCTCGAGTCACTGAACCTGTCCGGGACGGCCTGGCGCGTGCCCGCCGCCCACGCCGGCGAGGGCGGGCTGCTGCTCGAGGCGACCGCCAAGCAGGGGCTCGAAGGGATCGTGGCCAAGCGCCTGGATTGCCGCTACGAGCCCGGCCGGCGCAGCGGCAACTGGCTGAAGATCAAGCACATCCTTCGCCAGGAGCTCGTGATCGGTGGCTGGATCCCGGGGGAGGGCCGGCGCACCAGCCGGATCGGGGCGCTGCTCATGGGCTACTACGAGAACGGTTCGTTCGTCTACGCCGGGCGGGTCGGCACCGGGTTCACCGAGAAGACGCTCGACGCGGTGCGGCGTCGTCTCGAGCCGCTGCGGAGCGACACGAGCCCGTTCGACAGGGCGCCCAAGCTGCCCCGCGAGGCGGTGTTCGTCGAGCCGGAGCTCGTGGCCGAGATCGAGCTGCGCGAGTGGACGGCCGAGCGGATCATGCGCGCGCCGTCGTTCAAGGGCCTGCGGGAGGACAAGTCGCCGCGCGAGGTGCGGATCGAGTTGGTCGGCGAGGACGCGCCCGACGCGCCCGACGGATCGGAGCTCGACCCGAGCTCCCCCGAGGCGTTGTTCGACGAGGTCGAGCGCCTCCCCGATGGCGCGCTGCTCGTGACCACCGAGGGTCGCGAGCTCAAGATCACCAACTGGGACAAGGTCCTCTACCCGCAGACCGGCTTCACCAAGGGCGACCTGGTCGCGTTCTACGCACGCGTCGCACCGCTCGTGCTCCCGCACCTGCACGACCGGCCGCTGACGCTGAAGCGCTACCCGAACGGCGTCGATCAACCGTACTTCTACGAGAAGCAGTCGCCGTCGCACCGCCCCGAGTGGATCCAGATCGCGCGGATCGGAGATATCAACTACACGCTCGCCCAGGACCGGCCCACGTTGATCTGGCTGGCCAACCTGGCCGACATCGAGCTGCACACGTCCCTGTCGCTGGCCGCCTGGATCGAGCGGCCGACCCTGATGGTGTTCGATCTCGACCCCGGGGCGCCGGCGGGGATCGTCGAGTGCTGCGAGGTCGGACTGGTCCTCCACGGCCTGTTCAAGCAGCTCGGCCTGGAGAGCCTGGCCAAGACGTCGGGATCCAAGGGGCTCCAGGTGTACGTGCCACTGAACACGCCCGTCGACTACTCGGCGACCAAGCCGTTTGCCAAGCGCGTGGCGGAGCTGCTCGAGCAGCGGATGCCGGAGCTGGTGGTCTCGCGCATGACCAAGAGGCTCCGGCCCGGCAAGGTGCTCGTTGACTGGAGCCAGAACGACCAGCACAAGACGACGGCCAACGTCTATTCGTTACGCGCGCGCGAGCGTCCGACGGTCTCGACGCCGGTGAGCTGGGAGGAGGTCGCGGACTGCCGCGAGCGACGGGATGAGGGCCTCCTTACCTTCGAGGCGGACGAACTGCTCGCTCGCGCCCAGGATCAGGGCGACCTGTTTGCGCCGGCGCTGAGCGTCAAGCAGCAACTTCCGGCGCCGCGCTGAGTGGGGAATCCGGCGTCGGTGCGCGTCGCGGTGTGAAGGGAATTCCCGTCTGTGCCGGACGGTCTTTGTGACGGCTCTGAGCGGAATTCCCCAATCAGTTAGGCTGGCGCTGATGTCGCCGATCGATCAGATCACGCTGCGCAACCGCCTCCTGGTGGCGACCGCGATGTGGAAGGAGACGATCGCCGAGCCGCTTCCGCGGATGCCGCCCGGCGACCCGGCCGACCAGATCCAGAGCTTCGAGATCACGCTGGTCGATCGCCTGTGGCAGAGCGCGACGGCCGAGTCGGCGCGCGAGATCGCCGACCGTACGTGGGACCTCGTCCACGACCGGCCCGACTCCGATCCGGTCAAGCGCCGTGTGGTCGAGTGCCACGAGGCGCTGGCGCGGTTGACGCGCCTGGGCGACTGATCAGCCCGGGTGCCCGTCGGGCGCCGGCGTGCTCTGCATGACCGTCGTGAGCGGCTCGGTCGCCGCCGACTGATTGCGCGGCAGCCCGGCGGCCGCGTAGGCGTCGGTCTCGTCGAGCGTCTCGTGCTCGAGCAGGGCCGAGACCAGCGAGTCGAGGTTCGAGCGATGCGCGCGCAGCAGCGTCGAGACCTCGGCGTGGGCGGACTCGACGATCCGCCGGACCTCCTCGTCGACGAGCCGCTGGGTGGCCTCGGAGGTCTCGGACGCGCCGGGGAGAAACGGGCTCATGCCGTCCTGCGGGATCACCGCGATCGGGCCGATCGCGCGGCTCATGCCCCACCGGCCGACCATGCCGCGCGCGATCCGGGTCAGGTGCTGGATGTCGGACTCGGCGCCGGTCGTGATGTCTGAGAAGACCAGTTCCTCGGCGCTGCGCCCGCCGAGCGCCACCTTGATCTGGGCCAGCAGGTGCTGCTGCTCGAAGTTGAAGCGGTCCGCGTCGGGGGCCGAGAAGGTGACCCCGAGCGCCTGCCCGCGCGGGATGATCGACACCTTGCGCACCGGGTCGGCCCCGGGGGTGAGCATCCCGACGATCGCATGGCCGGCCTCGTGGTAGGCGGTTCGCCGGCGGTCCTCCTCGGAGATCATCACCTTGCGCTCGGCGCCGAGCACGATGCGCTCGAGCGCATCGGTGAGGTCCTCGCGATTGACCTTCTCGTGCTCGCGCCGGGCGGCGAGCAGGGCAGCCTCGTTGACCAGGTTCTCGAGGTCGGCGCCGACCATGCCCGGGGTGGAGGATGCGATGCGACCGAGGTCGACGTCGTCGGCCAGCGGGACGCCGCGGGTATGGACGCGGAGAATCGCCTCGCGTCCGGCCCGGTCGGGCGGCGAGACCACGACGCGCCGGTCGAAGCGACCGGGGCGCAGCAGCGCTGGATCGAGGATTTCCGGCCGGTTGGTCGCGCCGAGCACGATCACGCCACTCCTCGGATCGAAGCCGTCCATCTCGGTGAGGATCTGGTTGAGCGTCTGCTCGCGCTCGTCGTGGCCGCCCGAGATGTTGGGGCCCGCCGAGGAGCGCGAGCGCCCGATCGCGTCGAGCTCGTCGACGAAGATGATCGCGGGCGCTGCCGCCTTGGCCTGCGCGAACAGATCACGCACGCGCGAGGCGCCGACCCCGACGATCATCTCGACGAACTCGGAGGCCGACATCTGGAAGAACGGCACGCTGGCCTCGCCGGCCACCGCCCTGGCCAGCAGCGTCTTACCCGTGCCGGGCTGTCCGCTCAATAGCACGCCGCGGGGGATCCGCCCGCCGAGCCTGAGGTACTTGTCCGGGTTCTTGAGGAAGTCGACGATCTCGGTCAGCTCGGCCTTCGCCTCGTCGATGCCGGCCACGTCGTTGAACGTGACGTGCTGGTCGGCTCCCTCCACGCGCCGGGCCCGCGAGCGGCCGAATGACATCAGGCCGCCCGCACCGCCGCCCTGGGCGGCGCGCCGGAAGACCCACACCAGCAGCAGGAGGAACAACAGCGTCGGGCCGAAGCCGAACAGCAGGCTGGCCACGAACGACGGCCCGGTGTTCGTCGGGTTGGCGTTGATCGTCACTCCCTTGCCGACCAGCGTGTTGAAGAGCGCTGTGCCGTTGGCGAACGACGGGATCTGGGTCGAGAAGTAGGGGGTGGTCGGCGCGCTCGAGCTGTTCGCCGGGTACTTGATCGCCTTCTTGAGCGTTCCCTCGATCGAGTTGCCCGTCGAGGAGATCGAGCTGACGTTCTTGTCGCTGACCTGCTCCAGGAAGGTCGGCGAGTACGGGATCCGCACCCGGGGATTCGGGCCGATGATCTGGGAGGACACCCAGAAGTTCAGCGCCAGGAGCGCGGCGATGAGGAGCAGCGCCAGCCAGCGCGGGTTCGGCCCCGAGGGGCGCTTGGCCGGCTGGCCGCCCCGCCCGTCAGGCGCGGGCGTGACCTTCCAGGCCGGCTCTGGGGGACTGGAGCCGGGCCTGAATCGGGGGTTGCTCTCGCGCCGGCGGGGTGGCTCGGCCATCTGATGATTGTGGCAAGGGCGGCCGGCTTGCGATGAACGTTGTCTGAACGCCGGCTAAGAGTTGCCTACAGCGCGTGGACGATCCAGACGTTCGGCTCCCAATAGGTCCCCAGGTCAGCGGCGCGATCGATCTCGACGGGAGCCAGCCCGTCGGGGAATGTGTAGGCGCCGTCGTCGGGAAATCGCATGCCGGTCCACTGCACCCACTCGGCGACAGTCCCCGTGATCCTCAGGGAGTGCGGCACCGGCTTGACGATCGCGCCGCCGCGACGCAGGTGGACGCGGATCCAGGGATCGAACGCCTCGCCGGTTTCGCTGGTCCAGGTGATGTAGCGCTCGATCGGGGTGATCGGGTAGCGATCCTTGAAGCTCGGGCGGACTGGCGCGATCAGGTGCGACAGGCCGGCGTCGCGGGCGAGCTCGGCCATCGCGTCGAGGATCCGGCCGGACAGGCCGCGGCCCTGGAAGCGTGGCCTGATCTCGGCCGCCATCGCGCACAGTGCGTTGGGGCGACGGCCGGCGGCGTGCGCCTCGAACGCGGCCGCGATCATCGCGTCGATGCCGTCGCCGAGGCCGTCGGGGGTGCCGTCCCACGAGCACGGGGCGGTGTGTCCCTCGGCCAGCACCTCTTGTTCGTAGATGACGAACTGGTAGCTGGGAAAGTCGTCGAACAGGCGGTTCCAGTACTCGTTGGTCACGTCGCCGTGCAGGTTGTACTCGGGCCAGACCTCGCGGGTGATGTCGGCGGTCGCGGCCCACAGCTCGGGTCGCTCGGAGTACCGGATCACCTCGATCGGGCTCACTCGATCCTGCTGCGAAACGAGTCGGCTCCCTCGACGCTGGCGCCGGCCGCCCAGGCGCGGTCGGCCAGCCAGCGGTCCGAGGTCACCACGCGCACGGAGGCCGGATCGGGCTCGGCGTGCAGCCGGCGCACGATCTCGTCGTCGGCCGCGTTCGGCTTCGGCCTGGGCGCGTGGGCGACCTCGATCACCGTCGAGCGGATCGGCGGACGGGGCGGTCGCTCGAACACCACGGTCACGTCCTCGCCGCTCTCGGCCGCCCAGCGCTCGAGCATGTCGACCAGGCGCAGCATGGCCGCGTCGCGATCCTTCCACCAGGCGTCGGGCCGGGTGCCGATCACGTTCATGCCGTCGACGAGCCAGCGCATCGTGGGCGGAGGCTAGTCGGGGTGGCGCGCGGACGTGCGCAACGGGTCACGCGCGCGCGCGGCTCTTGTCGGCGTGACGAGCGGTACACGTGGCGGGTTCGGACGGGACGGGACGTGCAGATCCTGCCACGGGCGAGGCAGTGGGCTGACCGTGGCAGGTGGTGCACGCAGGGGATGCAAAAGGTGCCACGGTCGGCCGGGAGGCCGGCGTTTGGCAGGTTCTGCACGTTCAGCCGCCGCGGTGGGCTCAGTCCCCCTCGCCGGTGGGCCGCCGGCGCTCGCGCTTGCGCGCGCCCTGCCGGCGCTTGACGTCGAGCCGGCGGTCCACCGACGCCGCCGTCGGGCGCGTGGGACGACGGTGGCGCCGGGGGGTCAGCGCCTCCACGAGGCGCCGGCGCAGGCGCTCGAGCGCGAGGTCGCGGTTGCGGGCCTGGCTGCGGGCGTCCTGCGCCACCGCGGTGACGCGGGGCCCGAGGCGCGCGATCACGCGACGCTTCTGCTCATCGGTCAGCGCGCCCGACGCCTCGACGTCGAACACGGCCTCGACGCGGGAGGCGGTGACGTTGGCGTGCTGTCCGCCGGGGCCCGACGAGCGAGAGGTTCGCAGCGTGATCTCGCGCAAAGGCACCTTCACGTCACGACTGATTGACATTGGATCCTCCACGTCCTGTACCTTCTCACCCCGTAAGGCCGCCCGACCCTCGGGCGGCGCCAAGCAAGCAGGTGCCGGCGCCCGGGCATGTCCTCCGCGGTAGCAGCACTTCTGTCCACGGAGGATCACTCCAGATGCCAAGCGGCACAGTCAAATGGTTCAGCGACGAGAAGGGCTTCGGCTTCATCACGCCCGATGACGGCGGCCGGGACCTGTTCGTACACCACACGAGCATCACCGCCGACGGATATCGCTCGCTCTCGGAGGGCATCAAGGTGTCCTACGAGGAGGAGCCCTCTCCGAAGGGCCCCAAGGCGATCAACGTCACCAAGATTTAGCTTCGGCTGCCCGCCCGGCCGGCGTCCCTGTGCGCCGGCCGGGGGTGATCGCGCGACGAAACGTGGTCGGGCGCGAGGGACGCCGGACGGGCGGCGCAGCCTCGCTGTAGCGTGACGAGGGTCGACCGGTCCTGTCCGGATGGGGTAGGTGGCCCCACGGACGCCGCCGAAGGCGGCCCCGTATCCACCCAATCGGGGGGCTTGCCCGATCTGGGCGCAACTTCGTCATCGGTGGCGCGTACTATGGACAAGGCGGTTCATTTGGGCGCACAGCGATGACTAAGACGGTCGAGGAGCGCGAGCGGGTTGTGGTTCGCTTCGCGGGAGACTCCGGGGACGGGATGCAGCTGGCGGGCAGCCGGTTCACGGATGCCACCGCGATGCTGGGCAACGACCTGGCCACGCTGCCGAACTTCCCGGCCGAGATTCGCGCGCCGGCGGGCACGCTGGCCGGCGTGTCGGCCTTCCAGATCCACTTCGCCTCGCGGGACATCCTCACCCCGGGCGACAAGCCGAACGTGCTGGTGGCGATGAACCCGGCCGCGCTCAAGGCCAACCTGGCCGAGCTCGACCGCGGCGCCTCGCTGATCGTCAACGAGGACGCGTTCTCGAAGCGCAACCTGGAGAAGGCGGGCTACGCGTCGAACCCGCTCGAGGATGGGTCGCTGAGCGCGTTCCGCGTGCACCGCATCCCGATGACGTCTTTGACGGTGGCCGCCGTGGAGGGCGTCGAGGACGCCTCGACGCGAGATGCGGGCCGGGCCAAGAACCTGTTCGCGCTCGGGGTGATCTCCTGGCTCTACGGGCGGCCAATCGACGGGACCAAGCGCTGGATCGAGCAGAAGTTCGCCACGCGCCCCGCGGTGATGCAGGCGAACCTGGCCGCGTTCAACGCGGGCTGGTCGTTCGGCGAGACGACCGAGCTGTTCGACGTCCAGTACAAGGTCAAGCCGGCCACCGACGTCCCGCCCGGCACCTACCGCAACGTCAACGGGACGAACGCGCTGTCACTCGGTCTGATCGCGGCCAGCGTGCGCAGCGGGCTGCCGCTGCTCCTGGCCAGCTATCCGATCACGCCGGCATCCGAGCTCCTGCACGAGCTCTCGCGCTACGCCGATCTCGGCGTGACCACGGTCCAGGCCGAAGACGAGATCGCCGCGGCCGGCATGGCGCTGGGCGCGTCGTTCGGCGGACGGCTCGGCGTGACCGCCACGAGCGGGCCGGGCATGGACCTGAAGGCCGAGACGATCGGGTTGGCGGTGGCGCTCGAGCTGCCGATGATCATCGTCGACGTGCAGCGCGCCGGACCCTCGACCGGGATGCCGACCAAGACCGAGCAGTCCGATCTGCTCATGGCCGTGTACGGGCGCCATGGCGAGTCGCCGCTGCCGGTGATCGCGCCGAGCACGCCCGGTGGATGCTTCGCCGCGGCGTTCGAGGCGGTGCAGATCGCGGTCCGCTACCGCACGCCGGTGATCCTGCTCTCGGACACCTTCCTGGCCTCCTCGTCGGAGCCGTGGCGAATCCCGACGGTCGCCGACCTGCCGAGCATCGACCCCGCCTTCGCCACCGAGTCCGACGCCGAGACCTTCCAGCCCTATGCCCGCGACGAGCACCTGGCCCGTCCGTGGGCGGTTCCCGGCACGCCGGGCCTGGCCCATCGCATCGGCGGCCTGGAGAAGGCCGACGGGAGCGGCAACATCTCCTACGACTCGGCCAACCACGCGCGCATGACCGAATTGCGCGCCGCCAAGATCGACGGCATCGCGCGCGAGATCCCGTCGCTGCACGTGGACTCGGAGCCCGGCGCCCGGCTGCTCGTGCTGGGCTGGGGCTCGAGCGAGGGCGCGATTCGCGCCGGCGTGCGGCGCGCCCGCGAGGCCGGCCACACGGTCGCCTGCGCCCAGCTGCACCACGTCAATCCGTTCCCGGCCAACACCGGCGACGTGCTGCGCTCGTTCGACCGCGTGCTGGTGCCCGAGATGAACACCGGCCAGCTGGCCCAGCTGCTGCGCGCCAAGTACCTGGTCGACGTCGAGTCTTTCTGCAAGGTGCAGGGGCAGCCGCTGTTCGCGGCTGAAATCGAAGAGCAGATCGCGGAGCGGCAATGAGCGCGGTGGTCACCGGCAACGGCAACGGGAAGGGCGGCGGGTCGCCGGTCCTCACCAAGGCGGACTTCCAGTCCGATCAGGAAACGCGCTGGTGCCCGGGCTGCGGCGACTACGCGGTGCTGGCTGCCGTGCAGCAGTTCATGCCCGAGCTCGGCATCCCGCCCGAGAAGATCGTGTTCATCACCGGCATCGGCTGCGCCGGCCGGTTCGCCTACTACATGAACACGTACGGGATGCACGGCATCCACGGGCGCGCGCCGGCGCTGGCCACCGGCCTGGCCTCCACGCGTGAGGACCTGTCGATCTGGGTCGTCACCGGCGACGGCGACTCGCTGTCGATCGGCGGCAACCACCTGATCCACGCGCTGCGCCGGAACGTCCCGATCAAGATCCTGCTCTTCAACAATCAGATCTACGGCCTGACCAAGGGCCAGGCCTCGCCGACCTCGGAGATCGGCAAGGTCACCAAGTCGACGCCGTTCGGCGTGGCCGATCACCCGTTCAACCCGGTGTCGCTCGCGCTCGGCGCGGAGGCCACGTTCGTGGCGCGCACGATCGACCGCGACAAGCGCCACCTGTCCGAGGTCCTGCGGGCGGCGGCGGTTCACGAGGGCGCGGCGCTGGTCGAGATCTACCAGAACTGCCCGGTGTTCAACGACGGTGCGTTCGGCGCACTGACCGAGAAGGACACCAAGGACGCCAATCAGATCCGGTTGGCGGCGGGTCAGCCGATCCGCTTCGGGATCGAGAACGAGCGCGGCGTGGCCCGAGCGGCCGACGGGCATCTGGCGATCGTGGACGTCGCCGATGTGGGCGAAGACGCGCTGATCGTGCACGACCCGGCCCGTCCCGATCCGGGACTGGCCTTCTCACTCGCGCGGCTGGCCGAGGACCCGACGGTTCCGACGCCGATCGGCATCTTCCGTGACGTGCAGCGCCCGGTGTTCGGCCGTCACGGGGCGCGGCGCACCACTTCCGCCACCGAGGTCGAGCTGGCCGATCTGCTGGTCGGGTCGGACAGCTGGACGGTGGGCTGAGCCGGTAACCGCGACACCGGCGCAGCGCGGTGCCGCAAGGGAGCGCGGCGCAGCGCGGTGCCGCATGGGAGCGCGGCGCGGCGCGGCCGGGCGCGGCGCCCGGTCAGGCGACGTAGCCGCTGGGCGGGTCGAGCGGCAATCCGGCCGCGTGCCACTCGAGCAGGCCGCCGGCCAGGTTGTAGGCGTCGAACCCGGCGCCGCGGAAGGCCTGGGTCGCCATCGCGGAGCGGCTGCCGCTGCGGCAGTAGAAGACCACCGGACGATCGCGGTCGATCGTGTCGACCTGGGCCGGAAGGTGCGCGAGCTCGACCAGGCGGCCGCCGGCGATCCGGCCGGCTTGGTGCTCCTCGGGCTGGCGGACGTCGATCAGCTGGACGTCGTCCTGGTCGAGCAGCTCCGCCACCTGGTGCGGGGTGTAGTCCATAGCTGGAGGCTAGCCCACGTCAGCTATAAGCTGGCAGCCAGGATGGGCTTCTTTGCGCGCGGCGGGGAGCAGGACGGCGAGCGAACCGACGACGTCGCGCGGATCGAGGCCGGCGGGATCCCGAGCCGAGCCGAGGAGCGGCTGAAGGCACTCCGAGCCGGCGGATCGCTCTTCACCAGCGGCCTGTCGGTGAACGAGTTCGCCCTGCTGGACCGGATGGGACCGCAGCCGCTGGCGCAGGTGATGGGGGCGAGCGTGGTGCGGCCCGGGTGGCAGTACCTGCCGGCGCTCGATCCTGCGCGGATCGTGGTGCCCCGCGGCATCTACAGCTCGATGGGCCCGAGCTCGAGCGGCTATGCGCTCAACACGGGCTTCAGCCAAGCGTCGCCGGCGCAGGTCCGCAACTACCTGTGGCGCTGGAGCGTCGTCTGCGAGCTGCACACGCTCGGCGACGCGTGGAACCTGGCCCGGCGCCGGGCGCTCGACCGGCTGGCCGAGGAGGCCCTGCACGTCGGCGCCGACGCCGTGGTCGGAGTGCGCCTGCACCGCTCGGATCACGACCTCGGCCGCGGGACGATCGAGTACGTCGTGACCGGCACCGCGATCCGGCTGCCCGGCTCGGACGGGAGTTCGTGGCCGATCCTGACCGACGTGTCGGTTCAGGACTACTGGCGGCTGCACAGCGCCGGCCATGAGCCCGCCGGCATCCTGGCCACGACATCGGTGTGGTTTGCCGCCCCATCCCGCGCGACGCGGCTGAGGCGCAAGCGACAGGTGACTCAGAACCAAGAGCTCGAGGAGCTGAGCCGCGCCTTCAACGCTGCGCGCGAAACGGTGCGGGCGAGGCTCCTGGGGCAGGTGGGCGATGCCCGCGCCCTCGGGGCGGTGGGGGTCGAGTTCTCCCACCACGTGCACAAGGACAAGCTCGCCGTGGCATCGGCGTTCAGCGAAACACGTCGAGGGTGGCACCGCGGCAGCCTCGGAATCCCGTATCGGGTGACCGGCCGCAGCGACGTCGAGCGCCGGGGCTGGGTCATCACCATGCACGCGGCGGGCACGGCGATCCGCTCGCGCGCGGACCGGGAAGCACCTGAGATCAAAACATCGATGCGCATGAGGTCCACATAGATGACGGAGTACGACCCGAAATCGGTCGAGGGAATCCCGGAGTCGGCGGTCGAGCGGCTGGAGCAGAACCGCCAGGGTCTCTACACCTCAGACCTGAGCGTGAACGAGTTCCTGCTCATTCACGAGGCGGGGTTCGACCCGGTCGGGTTGGTCGTCGGCAGCTCGATCTTCCACATCGGGATCCAGATCGCCGGCCCGACCACCAGCCGCGAGCTGGACACGCTGTCGCAGGCCATGTACAGCGCGCGGAACCTCGCGATGACCCGCATGGAGGAGGAGGCCGACCAGCTCGGCGCGGACGGCATCGTCGGGGTGCGCCTGGACATCGGGCGCTACGAGTGGGGGCCGAGCATGGCCGAGTTCATCGCGATCGGCACCGCGGTCAAGCATCGCGACGGGGTCCTGCACCGGGCGCCGAACGGCCGGCCGTTTCAGAGCGACCTCTCCGGACAGGAGTTCTGGACGCTCCTGCGCACCGGCCACCGGCCGGTCGGGATGGTCATGGGCAGCTGCGTGTTCCACGTGGGGCGGCGCGGGCCGCTGCGAACGGTGGCGCAGACCGGCCGCAACATCGAGCTGCCGAACTACACCCAGGCGCTGTACGCAGCCCGCGAGCTGGCCATGCAGCGGATGCAGACCGAGGCACAGGAGCTCGAGGCCGAGGGCATCGTCGGGGTCTCGCTGTCGGAGCGCAGCCACGGCTGGGGCTCTCATGTGATCGAGTTCTTCGCGCTCGGCACCGCGATCGTGTCGACGGGCGAGGGGACCAAGATCGAGCCGCCGGTCACGGTGCTCGACCTGAACGACCCGCGGCAGTAGCGCCGTCAGTCGGAGCGCAGGACCTCGGCGACCGGCCGGCGTGCTCCGATGCTGGCCGGGATGGCGGTCAGCAACGCGACCACGATCAGCGTTCCGGGGATCACGGCGACGAGCCACAGGACGGGCGGGGTGGCCTCCTGGAGGTCCCCGCCGCCGGCCTGGTACAGCGCCAGGCCGGCCGGGATGCCGAGGCAGGCGCCGATCAGGCCGGGGATCAGCTGCGCGGCGGTCAGCCCGGCGCTGACCTGCCGGGGGGTGGCGCCGAGCGCCCGGCTCAGGGCGCTGGGCCGCTGCGCGTCGATCACCGTCACCCAGGTGGTGAAGATCGCGTTGATCGCCGCGAGCGCGGCGAGGATCGCGCTCATCAGGTAGACCAGGTGACTCACCCGATCGGCGATGCCACCCGAGCCGACGAGATACCCGGCGTTCGGGTGGTTCTGCAGGTCGATGCGGTGCTGGAGCGCCAGCGCGGCGACGATCATCGCCACCGCGATGGTCAGGCTGGCGGCGGTCAGCGCGGCGCGACGGGGCCGGCGGGCGAGGAGCCGGAGCGCGAACAGCAGCGGGACCGGGAGCCGCGAAGACAGGGCGATCAGCCACGCGCGCCGCCGCGGCGGATGAGCGGGGTCGTTGAGCGCGCGGATCGTGCTCGCGCGGGCGCCGCGCACGGCGGGGACGAGCGTGGCCGCGGCCGCCACCGCGACCGCGGCCGCGACCACCTCGAGGATGGCCGCGGCCCCAAGAGGCGGCGCCGGCGGGCTGCCGAGCAGGCCGGTGCCGGGATTGGTGAGCAGGGGGGCGAGGAGCTTTCCGGTCGCGATGCCCAGCGCGGCGGCGACCAGCGCCAGGAACAGGTTCTGAGCGAGCAGCACCATCGCGACCATCCGCGGCGTCGCGCCCACCGCCTTGAGCAGCCCCACCCGGCGCGTCTGCTCGGTCATCCTGCCTCCCACCACCACCGCGATGCTGGCCAGCGCGACGAGCGCCAGCAACGAGCTTGCGATGAGCAGTGCCTTCTGGTCGACGGTGATCACCCGGAAGTCTTGCTGGCGGACGTCCAGCCAGGTCTGGAGCGACACGACGAGGTCGTTGCTCTGCTGGTTGAAGAACGCGTTCCCGACCGGCCCGAACGCGAAGTCCTCGGCGGCGGCGGGATGGGCCAGCCTGAGGTTCAGCACGTATCCGAGCGGTTGTTGTTTGCCGGCCAGGCGCTCGTCGTCCGTTCTCGTGAGCCAGATGACGCCGGGCTTGCTCACCGGGTAGAAGCACTCTGCCGTGCTGACCGCGACGCCCGCCACGGCGAACCGGTGGCCGTTCAGGCGGATGGCGTCGCCGGGCTTCAGACCGAGTGAGGCGGCGAAGCCGCTTTCGAGCACGGCTCCGCCCGGCCGGATCCAGCTTCCCTCGGTGAGCGCCGGCTGATCCAGGCTCGCGGGGGCCACGTCGCGTCCCTCAGCCTGGGCCAGGAGGTCGATGCCGGGCGCGGTCAGGCTCACGAGCGCGAAGGGGTACGGACCGGACACGCCGGTGACCCCGCCGGCGCGCCGGAGGGAGGCGAACTGGGTGGCCGGTCGCGCGACCGCGCCGGACTGGGGGGCGATCTGGGCCACCACGTCGGGCCCTCGGGTCGCCGCGCGGGTGCGGGCGAACGGGCTGTCGGTCACCTTGCGCAGCGCCAGCCCGAGCGTCAGCGTCGTGGTGGTCGTGACGATCATCAGCAGGAGCAGCGCGGCCTGGACCGGGCGGCGCTTGATGTCGCCGGCGACCAGGCGCCAGATGAGCAACAGGCGCCCCACGGCGTTCTCAGCCCTCCAAACCGGCCATTTCGGTCAGGTCGCGGGAGGTGCCGCCGGTCAGCTTGGTCTCGCCGACAAACCGACCGTCGCGCATCGTGATGAGACGGTCGGCGGTGGCGGCGATCCGCTCGTCGTGGGTGACCACGACCAATGTCTGACCGCCCGTGTGCAGTTGCTCGAACAAGCGGAGCACCTCGGTGGTGGCGGTGCTGTCGAGGTTGCCCGTGGGCTCGTCGGCCAGCACGACGAGCGGCCTGTTGGCGAGCGCCCGGGCGATCGCCACCCGCTGGCGCTGGCCACCCGAGAGCGCGGATGGAAGGTGCTCGGCGCGGTCCTCCAGGTCGACCTGGTGCAGCAGCTCGCGCGCGCGCTCGCGTGCGGCCCGGGGCGAGGCGCCGGCGAGGAGTGCGGGGAGCTCGATGTTCTCGAGCGCGGTGAGCTCGTCGACCAGGTGGAAGGCCTGGAACACGAAGCCGATCGCGCGGCGCCTGAGCCGGGCCAGGTTCGTCTCGGGGGAATCGTCGATCCGCTCGCCCGCCAACTCGATCGTCCCGGCGGTGGGCCGCTCGAGCCCTCCGAGGAGATACAGCAGCGTCGACTTGCCGCAGCCGCTCGGGCCGACGATCGCCACCGACTCACCGGAGGCGATGGTCAGGCCGACGTCGTTCACCGCCCGCACCAGTGCGGCGCCCTTGCCGTACTCCTTGCCGAGGCCGGCGGCGGACAGGATGGGGTGGGTGCTGCTGCGTTCCATCAGCGTTCCTTTGCCTGGTTCCAATAGCGCGCGCAGGCCTCGAGCCAGCGCAGGTCGGCCTGGAGGCGCAGCACCACGCCCTCGAGCAGCAGCGACGCCGCCGAGCCGTTGGGCTCGGCCAGCGCTGCCCGCTGCGCTTCGGCCAGGCCGGTCAGCAGCTCGCGGCGCTGGAGGTCCACGATCCCGACCGGATCGGCCAGCCCGGCCGCGGCCGCCGCCACCAGCTTGAGGTGGAACTCGGCCGGCGCCGGCTTGGGCCAGCTGGTGTCATCGAGCCAGGTGCCGACGCGGTCGCGACCGGCCGGCGTGAGCGCGTAGACCTTGCGGTCGGGCCGGTCGGCCTGGGCCGCCCGGTGAGATTCGACCAGGCCGGCCTTCTCGAGCCGGGTTAGCGTCACGTATACCTGACCGTCGTTGAGCGCGCCGGCCAGCGGCCCGAGGGCCAAGGCCAGGCGGGCCTTGAGCTGGTAGCCGTGCGACGGCTCGCCGGCAAGAAGGGCAAGCAGCACCTCCTGGACGACGCGGAGCTGATAGCCGTGGCGCGGCGCGGGGGCTTGTACTTCGGCGGGTTCCGGCAACCGGGATGACCTAACGGTTAGCTACGCGGCGAGCATAACCGTTAGGTATGTGCGATGTCAAGCCGGTCGCTGCTGGGCGCGGGCTTGCAAGGCTAACGGCGGCGGGCGGAAAGGCCGATAGGTCCCTTGTAAAGCGTTTGTCCCACGCGTCGTGTAGTCTGCCGCGCGGACATAAGAAGCCCAGCCGAGTCCCCGGTCGCCAAGGCGCCGGGGAGCGGGGAACCCATTGGAGCCGCGAGGCTCCGGGGGGCGAATCGCCGGACGTGCTCCGGCGTAGCGCACTCTTTCAGCGCGAGCCCGACAGCTAACCCCGTAGGCGTAGAAAGAGAAGGGGTTGTAGTTGTCGAACCTGACCAAGATGCACATCGCCCGCAGGGTTGGTGCGTCTGTACTCATCGCGGCGGCGGTGATGGCCGGCGCGACGTCGGCCGCCGCGGCCACCAAGCACCGCCGGGCCGGCGATCCGAACCAGCCCTCCTCCGGTGGTGCCGCCATGCAGGCGACGATCAAGACGGCCGGGACGCTCAACCAGCCGACCACCGCCAACCAGCTCGGCCAGCGCGTGCTCCGGAACGGGCTCCATGGCTCGGACGTGACCGTCCTCCAGGGCTATCTGACGATCGCCGGCTTCCCGACCTCGGTCGACGGCGCCTTCGGCCCGCAGACGGCGGCGAGCGTGGCCGCGTTCAAGCGGGCCCACAATCTGACCCCGCCCAACGGGGTGGCCGGGCCGTCGTTCGTGACCGCGTTGCGCTCGGCGATCAGCTCGTACACGAGCGACGTGCCGACGGCGTCGACGACGATCAACCCGGACGGCACGGCGACCGCGCCGGCCGGCGCGCCGGCCGCGGTACAGGCGATGATCACGGGGGCGAACCAGATCCTCAACACGTCGTACTGCGTCGGCGGGGGCCACGGGCAGTGGCAGTCGAGCTGCTACGACTGCTCGGGCTCGGCAAGCTACGTGCTGCACGCAGCCGGTCTGCTGTCGTCCTCCGAGGACTCAACCGGCCTCGAGTCGTACGGTGTGGCCGGCCCCGGCCAGTGGGTGACGATCTACGCCGACGCCAGCCACGCGTTCCTCGTGATCGGTGGTCGCGCGTTCGACACCGCCGACTACGGCGGCCCGAACATCCCATCCGGCGACGGGCCGCGGTGGCGCTCGAACCCACTCGGCAACCTGGCCGACGGCGGCCACTACATCGTCCGTCACCCGCCCGGTTTGTAGGCCCTTACCCCAGCCTGGGAGGCGAGGAGGAGAGAGCAGGGCACCCGGCGGTCGCCGCCGGGTGCCCGGCGCTTCGGCGGCGTAGCATGGGATGCATGTCCGCGCTTGCCGACCTCTACACGGTCCCGCGCGATCACCTCGACTTCCGCGACACGATCCGGCAGATCGCGCGCGAGCGAATCGCGCCTCGCGCGGCCGAGATCGACGAGAAGGCCGAGTACCCGCACGACCTGCGCCGGCTCCTGGCTGAGCACGACGTTCTCGCGCTGCCGTTCGATACCGAGCATGGCGGGACCGGCACCGGCACGCTGATGCTGGGCATGGCGGTCGAGGAGATCGCCAAGGCATGTGCCTCGACCGCGCTGATCCTCATGATCCAGGAGCTCGGGACGCTGCCGATCAAGCTGTTCGGATCGGAGGAGCAGAAGGAACGGTTCCTGCCCCGCTGCGCGACCGGCGAATGGACGCCGGCCTTCGCGCTGTCCGAGCCCGACGCGGGCTCGGACCCGGGCGGGATGCTGACGCGGGCGGTCAAGACCGACGGCGGCTGGGTGATCAACGGGACCAAGAACTGGATCACGAACCTGGGCGTGGCCGACTTCTACGTGGTGTTCGCGGTGACCGACCCGGCCGCGGGGCACTCGCGCGGGATCAGCGCGTTCATCGTCGAGGCCGACCGGCCCGGCTTCAGCGTCGGCAAGCTCGAGCACAAGCTCGGGATCCGCGGGTCGCCGACCGGGCAGCCGATCTTCGACGAGATCGAGGTGCCCGACGAGAACCTGATCGGCGAGGCCCACCATGGGTTCAAGGTCGCGATGTCGACGCTCGATCGCTCGCGGCTGGGGGTGGCGGCGCAGGCGCTGGGCATCGCTCAGGGCGCCACCGACTACGCGGCCGCCTACGCGCGCGAGCGCCGGCAGTTCGGACAGCCGATCAACGCCTTCCAGGGGATCCAGTTCAAGCTGGCCGACATGGAGACCCAGTGCGCCGCGGCGCGTGAGCTCCTCTATCAGGCGTGCGCCAAGGTCGATCGCGGCGACGCCGACCTCGGCAAGTACTCGGCGATGGCCAAGCTGTTCTGCTCGGACGTCGCGATGCGGGTGACCGTCGAGGCCGTGCAGGTGCTCGGCGGATACGGTTACGTCAAGGAGTATCCGGTCGAGCGCATGATGCGCGATGCGAAGATCACCCAGATCTATGAGGGCACCAACGAGATCCAGCGCCTGGTGATCGCGCGGACCATGAGGTAGCCACCGACCGATGCAGTCTCAACCCCCCACCCTGCGCCGAATCCTGTTATCGGCGCTGGCCGCGCTGACCATCGGCCTGGGGGCGATCAGCGTGCTCGCCGGCTTCAGCGAATCGGTCCCGGTTCGCCTGCTCCAGGGGATCGCGGTGTTCGCGGCCGGCGCGGTGATCGTCGGCGGCGCGGTCGTGCTGGTCATGATCCGCCTGGCCGGCTGGCATGACCCCGAGTCCGAGACCGACTTCGAGGCGCTCGTGCTGCGCACCGAGCGGCTCGCCGCCCGGGGCGACTGGGGCGAGGAGGAGGACTACGAGGAGGACGAGGACGAGGAGGAGCTGTTCGACCCCCGCAACGAGGAGGACTTCAAGGTGCTCGTCCGGCGTGCCATCGACGACCTGCCGCTCGAGTTCCACCGCGCCCTCGAGCACGTGGCGGTGGTCGTCTCCGATAGCGGCGCCCGCCGGCGCGCCTACGGCCTGTACCAAGGTGACACGGTCGCCCAGGATTACTTCCACGACCGGATCGTGATCTTCCGCGACACGCTCGTGCGCGACTTCGGCCACGACCCGGACCTGCTGCGGGCGCAGGTGACGCGCACGCTGCGCCACGAGCTCGCCCACCATCTGGGGTGGGACGAGAAGGGCGTGCGCGGGCTGGGGCTGTAACTGCCGCTACTTGCGGCGCGCCCTGGCCAGGTAGCTCTGACCGGCGTGGAGCACGATGGTCTTGTGGTGGACGAAGTCGGTGACCGCCACCGAGTCGGTGATGTCGTGGGTGAGCGTGCCGTCGCACCGGTCCGCGATCGTCCACTTGGTGCCGCGGACGGTCGCGGCGCTGTACCGGCCGCTGGTGCTGAACTTCCCGTGCGCGCTGGCGTGCAGCAGCTGAAGCGTCTTGCTCGACACGGCGGCCGTGGTGGCGTCGCCGGCCTTGTGCGCCTTGCAGCTGGCGTAGGACGGCGCGCCGGCGAAGGCACCCTCCATCAGCTTCAGGGTCGTGAGGCCGCGAACCTGGCCGCCGCGCGCCTGGGTGACCTTGAAGATCGCGCCGCCGAACACCCCCGTCTGGGACGTGTGTCCCTTGCCAGCGGCGGTGGTCAGCTCGAGCGATCCGGCGCGTGCGTCGACGACGGCGCCGGACGGGAGCTGCCGGCCTTGTGTCAAGGGCACGAGCTTTGTCCCGACCAGGATGAACACCTGGCCGCTCACCGGCTTGGCGTTCACGGTCTGGCCGAGCACGGGCGGCGGCGGCGCCGGGCCCGGCGGTGTCGTGAACGTCTGGTCGGGCCCGAACGTGGTGCCGGTGGCGTTGGTCGCCACCAGGCGCACGTGGTAGAGCGCGTTGGGGACGAGGCCGGAGGCGGACGCCGACACGGTGTGCGGCGTCGTGTCAGCGGGCAGGGACTGAGCCGGGGTGCTCTGGTCGTAGATCACGGAGGTTCCGCCGCCGGGGCGGTAGCGGGAGTCGATCCCGTACTGGAAGAACACCGTGGTGGCCTGTCCCTCCGGGTTGACCGCGCCCGAGAAGCCCGCTCCCGTGCTGCTCGTGGCGGCCGGCGGGCCCGGAACGGCTGCCGGCGGCGACGGCGCTGGCGCTGGCGGCGGGGGCGACCCCGAGCCCGGCACGAGCTCGAAGGCGCCGATGTCGCACTTGCCGCCGGCCGGCTGCGGCCGGGGCACTCCGCGCTGGTCGACGTTCAGCGGAGTGCCGAGGATGCTGTTGCACGAGCCGGCGTCGATGGCGGGGCTGCCTGCCAGCAGCGCCTGAGTGGGCGTCGGGCCGCCATTGTTCTGGAGCGGGCCGAGCTTCGGCTCGGTGTTGACCAGGTCTCCGTTGCCGGGGGTGAGCCCACAGGTGTTCGCGCTCTCCAGGTTGAAGCCGTCGGAGCGAAACGCGCCGGCGCCGCCGCAGTTGCCACTGGCGTTGTCGGCGATGATCGTGTTCTCGAGAGTGAAGCTGGCGCCGGTGCTGGCGAACAGGCCCCCGCCCGGTGCGTTGATGCTGTTGCCGGCGATGGTCAGGTCGCTGATCTGGTTGGCGCCGAAGCTGTAGATGGCACCGCCGCCGTTCTGCGTGCCGGAGCCCGACAGGCTGACCGAGTTCCCGGACAACGTGCTGGCCAGATATACGCTGCCGAGACTGTCGTCGTAGATCGCCCCTCCGCCGTTGTCGTTGCCGTTGCCGTTGGCCGAGACGGTGGCGGTGTTCTGCGAGATGCTCGAGAAGATCGCCCCGACGCCGTCGCCGTTCGAGTACACGCCGCCGCCGCCGTCATTGCCGACTGTGGAGCCGTCGGTCACATGTGCGGTGTTTGCATCGACGCTGGCGTCTTCCAGGGAAACCGTGCCCGCATTCGCGTAGATGCCCCCGCCACCCTCGTCACCGCCGGTGCTCGACCGGATAGTCGCGGTGTTGCCGTCCACGGTGCTGGTCGTAATCGCGACGTCGCTGGAGTTGGCATAGATGCCACCGCCCCCGCTGCTGCCCGTGCTGGCGGCCTGATCGACCGTGTTGTTGCTGACGTCACTGCCGGTCACTGTGACACTGCCGCCGTTGGAGTTGGAGTAGATACCGCCGCCGCCGCTGCTGTCGCTGGCCGAGCCGGTCAGGGTGACGCTGTTGCCCGTGATCGTGCTGCTGCTGACGGCCAGCGAGCCGCCGTTGACGTACACGCCGCCCCCGCCGCTCGCCGCGCCCGGGTTGGTGATCGCGACCTGATTACCGCTGATCGTGTCGCCACTCAACGTCAGCGAGTGAACGAGATCGTTGGCGAGGATTCCGCCGCCGTTGGTCGTGGCGTTCCCACCGGTGATCGTGAGGCCGGAGATCACCACGTCCGGGCTGCCGGAGCCCGGCGCGATGTCGAACACCGGGTTGTTGCCGTCGTTGTGGCCGCTCACCGTGATGACGCCTGCACCCGGGCCGGCGA
Source organism: uncultured Solirubrobacterales bacterium (assembly GCA_963811135.1). GTDB lineage: Bacteria > Actinomycetota > Thermoleophilia > Solirubrobacterales > Solirubrobacteraceae > Palsa-465. The sequence goes on from CAWEQG010000020.1 coordinate 568,759, forward strand.
TGTTGACGCTCTGGGTGATCGACAGCACACCGGTGGTCAGGGTGATGGTTCCGCTCACGCCGGACTGGAAGTCGATGGTGCCCCCGCCCTGCGCGTTCGTCGTGGCGATGGCCGCGCGCAGCGAGCCCGTGCCGCTGTCATTGGTGTTCATCACCGTCACGGTGACCGCCTGCGCCACGCCCGGCGCGGCGACGACGACCAGGGCCGCGCAGAGCAGCCCTCGCACGCCCCGCAGGATCACGACAGCCGGTCCCGACATTACGTTGTGCCCCCTATTGACTCCCTTGGCGCCGCCCAGCCCGGTAGGCAGCTTAGTTTCCGGCCGGGACGGGATCAACCTCCGAAGGCTCGGCGTTACCGACAGTTAATGGAGATGCCGTCGACCAGCCACGCCCCGCCGCTGCGCACGGTCCTCGCGGTCCCGGCGCACTGCTGCGTCCGGTCGGTCTGTACCGAGGTCGTCCTCACCGCCACGGTTGCCGTGTCCGAGCTGGCCCCCGCGAGCGTATCGGCGCGGTGGAAGGTGATCGATCGTACCGAGCTCATCAGGTTCTGAAACGCCGCGTAGCCGCCCAGCTGGCCTCGCAGGTTCGCGTCGGCCAGGGCCCAGGCGGCGGGATATTGGTGGTCCGCCGCGGCCTCGTAGAACTGCTCTACGGCACCGGCCGGCGTCCCGGATGAGGTTCCGGTCGGCGGCGGGGTGGCGGATGTCGATGGGGCGCTCGAGGCGGCGCTTGTCGCCTGAGTCCGCGTGGTGGTGGTCGTGGTGGTGGCCGGCCGGTGTGTCGTCGCCGCGCCGTGGGTGGAACTGCGGGCGCCGGAGGATGGCCTTCCGCCGCCCCCTAGCGCGACCACGAGTACTCCGGCCACGGCAAGGACGGCGAGGCCGAGGAGCGCCGGCACGAGCAGGGGCACGCGTCGCCGCGGCCGGGTCGTCTGCGACTCCTCGGCCCGCACCGGCGGCTCGGCGCGGGTCGGTCGCTCGGGCTCGAACGTCGATTCGAGCCGGCGGACGAACTCGCCGGCCGAGCCGGGCCGCTGGCCAGGGTCGGCCGACATCGCGCGCTGGAGGACGGCGGCCGTGGCCGGCGGGGCGGCCGGCCAGACCCGACGCAGATCGGGCGGAGGCTGGGTGGAGATCGCGTGGGCCAGGGCGAGCGGATTGGACTCGGGGCGCGCCCGCTCACCGGCCAGCATCTCGTAGGCGACCGCGGCCAGGGCGTAGATGTCCATCGCCGGGCTCGGCGCGGCCCCGTCGAGTTGCTCGGCGGCCATGTAGTTGAAGCTGCCGACGACGGCGCCCGAGGTGGTGATGCGCGTGCGATCGGCCACGTCGGCCACGCCGAGATCGGCCAGCTTGACCGACCCGTCGGAGCCGAGCAGGACGTTGGCCGGCTTGACGTCGCGGTGGACGATGCCGCGCTCGTGGATCGCGTCGAGCGCGGTCGCGATTCCGCGCAGCACCCGCATGGCCTCGGGTGGCGAGAGGGCGCCGTGTGAGCGGATCACGTCGGCCAGCGTCTGCCCCTCGACGTACTCCATGACGATCACGACATCGCCGTCGTCCTGAAGCTGTGCGTCGTAGACGAACACCAGGTTCGGGTGGTTCAGCGACGCCCCAACCAGCGCCTCACGCTTCAGGCGCAGCATCTCGCGGGACTCGCCCCCGCTGTGCACGCGCTTGAGAGCCACCGGCCGCCCGAGCACGGTGTCCTCGGCCAGGGTCACGGTGGCCATCCCGCCGGCCCCGAGCCGCCTGACCTTGCGATATCGCGTCGCCGCGTCGGTGTTGGCCATATCCAGGGCCTACCCACCTGTGGTGGTGCCGACTCGCTCGCGCTTGGCTAGGGTTTACGGCCCCCCGCGCCCGCACGCCGCACATAACCCCGCGGGCCGCAGACCCCCGAGCAGGAGCGAGATTGAATGCCAGAAGCCGTGATCGTCGACGCCATCCGAACCCCGATCGGGCGGGCCGGGAAGGGCTCGCTGAAGACCGTCCGGGCTGACGAGCTGGCGGCGATCCCGCTGCGGGCGCTGATCGAACGAAACCCGCAGGTCGACTTCGGGCAGACCAACGACGTGATGATGGGGGCCGCCTCGTCGGTGGGCGAGCAGGGCTACAACGTCGGTCGCAACGCGGCGCTGCTGGCCGGGATCGACCACCACGTCCCCGCCTGCACGGTCAATCGCTTCTGCGCCTCCTCGCTGCAGACGATCCGGATGGCCTTTCACGCGATCAAGGCGGGTGAGGGCGATCAATACATCGCGGCGGGCGTCGAGGCGGTGTCCCGGGCCGGACTGGGCGCCGGGATGATGGAGGAGGCCAAGCACCCCGAGTTGAACGGCTCGAACGGGTCGGCCTACGACGTGTACATCCCGATGGGGATGACCGCGGAGAACGTGGCCGATCGCTGTCAGGTCACCCGCGAGCAGCAGGACGAGTGGGCGGTGAGATCACAGAACCGGGCGGTCGATGCGCGCGACTCCGGCCACTTCGACGCCGAGATCGTCCCCGTCCCGGTAGCCGCTCACACCGATCAGGACAAGGAGGGCAACCCGATCGAAGTTCCGGACACGGTCGTCAGCAAGGACGACGGACCGAGGCCGGGGACCACGATGGAGGTGCTGGGCAAGCTCAAGCCCGCGTTCCGGCCGGACGGGACGGTGACCGCCGGCAACGCCTGCCCGCTCAACGACGGCGCCGCCGCGGTGCTGATCATGTCCGGGGAGAAGGCCAAGCGGCTGGGTCTTCAGCCCAAGGCGCGCATCCTCGCCTCGACGGTGGCCGCGATCCGCCCCGAGATCATGGGGCTCGGCCCGATCCCGGCGATCCAGGCGCTCCTCGCGCAGGCCGGCGTGAAGATCGACGACGTCGACGTGGTCGAGATCAACGAGGCGTTCGCGGCGCAGATCGTTCCCTGCAAGGACGAGCTGGGGATTCCGGACGAGAAGCTCAACCCGTTCGGCGGTGCGATCGCGCTCGGCCATCCATTCGGGATGACCGGGGCACGGATCATGACCACGCTGATCAACGGGCTGCGGGCGCTCGACGGGACGCTCGGGATCGAGTCGATGTGCGTGGCCGGCGGGATGGGCCAGGCCATGCTGATCGAGCGGCTCAGCTAGATGGCGGGGCGCTGCGCAGCGGCATCCCCCGCCAGTTCTCGTTTGGGCCGGCTCGAGAAAGTGGACGAATAGGGAACTTGCTCGAGCCGCCTCCCCTGAGCCGCCTCGCGCGTTTCTCCCGAGCTATATGGGTTGGCCGGGCTGTGCGGCCCAGCCGCTCTCGAGGGCCGCGCTGAGTGGCGCCGGCTTGCCGACGAAGTACCCCTGGGCGTAGTCGACGCGGTGCTTCTGGAGCAGTGCGATCGTCTCCTGGTCGGCCACCGACTCGGCGACGGTCTTGATCCCGAGCGCCTGGGAGACGCCGACGATCGCCTTGACCATGTGCTCGTCGACCTCGCTGCGGGGCAGGTTCTGGATGAACTCGCCGTCGAGCTTCACGTAGCTGACCGGCAGGTGCTTGAGGTAGTAGAACGATCCGAAACCGGTCCCGAAGTCGTCGAGCGCGAGGCTGCAGCCGAGGTTGGTCAGGCCGCGCGCGAACTTTGTGGCCTCGGGCATGTTGGCGATTGCGGCCGTCTCGGTCACCTCGAAGATCAGCGCGGCCGGGTCGACCGAAGAGTGCTCGAGACCCTGCTCGATCATCTCGAGCAGAAGCGGATCGCCGACGATCGACTCGCCGCTCAGGTTGATGCCCACACGCGGCACCGGCCCGATCGTGTCGGACATCAGCTGGATGGCGCGCTGGACCACCCAGCGATCGATCGCATGGATCAGCCCGAAGCGCTCGGCCGCGGGCAGGAACGCGCCCGGGGCGATCAGCTTGCCGCGCTCGCCCTGCATCCGCAACAGGAGCTCGCCGTGCTTGATCTGGCCGGTGGCGAGCTCGAGGATCGGCTGGAGGTGGAGGACGAACCGGTCGTGCTCGAGTGCATCCTGGATCCGCTGTGACCAGGTGAGCTTGGCCATCGCGCGCGCCCGGCGGGCTTCGGTCGGCGTGTAGACCACGACGCGGTCCCGCCCGGAGGTCTTGGCCGCGTACATGGCCAGGTCGGCGTTGACCAGGACCTCGCCGGCGGTGGCGTCGTCTGACTCGAACGTGGCCACTCCGATGCTCGCGGTGACTCGGAACGGCCTCCCGCCGTAGGCGGCCGGGGAGCTGCGGATCTCGGTCAGCAGATGCTCAGCCGCGCTGCGCGCCTCCCGCGTGCCGACGGCCGACAGCAGCACCGCGAACTCGTCGCCGCCCAGGCGGGCCACCACGTCGGTGGCGCGGGAATGCTGGTCGAGCACGCGCGCCACGTGGGCCAGCACGGCGTCGCCGGCGGCGTGGCCGGCCGAGTCGTTGATCACCTTGAAGTTGTCGACGTCGATGCTGAGTACCGCGCTGTGCTCGGCGTAGCGGCCGGCCCTGGCCAGTTCGCGCTTGAGCTCCTCGTCGAAGCGCCGGCGGTTGAACAGCCCGGTCAGCTGGTCGTGATCGGCCATGTGGCGCAGGCGCTCCTCGTAGCGCACCCGCTCGGTCATATCGCGCGCGATGATCGCGGCCGAGACGATCCGTCCGTTGGCATCGGCCACCGGTGAGACCGTGAGCGAAACGTCGACGACCCGCCCGTCCTTGCGCACTCGCTCGGTCTCGAAGCTGTCGACCGGCTCGCCCGAGAACACGGCCTGGGTGATCTTCTGCTGCTCGCCGGCGCGGTGGGCGGGCTCAATCAGCGTGATCGGCTGCCCGATCGCCTCCTCCGCGCTGTAGCCGTAGAGGTTCTCGGCGCCGCGGTTCCAGCTGGTGATCGTCCCGTCGGACGACTTGGTGACGATCGCATCGCTGGTGGACTGCACGACATAGCTGAACAGGTCACGCGCCGAGCCCTCGGCGGCCTCGACGGTCACGTCCTGGAGGGTGCCGGCCAGTTTTATGTGATCGTCCTCACCGGCCGAGATCGCCTCAGCACGCACGCGCACGACTCGCTCGGCGTCGTCGAAGCAGATGAGGCGCAGCTCGAGGCGCAGCGGCGCGCGGTCCTCACGCGCCCGCTCGAGTGCGGTCGCGACGAGGTCACGGTCCTCGGGGTGGACCCGCTCGAGGAACAGCTTGCGGGTCAACGGCGTTTGCTGGGGCAGGGCCAGGATGCTGCGCATCCCCTCCGAGTAGTGGGCGTCGCCGGTCGTCAGGTCGAGCTCGAAGCTGCCGAACCCGTCAGTTGCCCCTCGATGTCTTTGTTCTTGTTGCGATGGCCGATCCGTCATGGCCGTCCTGCCGACGTCTCGTGGCGAGACGGTCGTCGCTGTTCACCACCCTGCATGGTGAGCGCCAACTAAGTCTCCCTTCCTGGATGGCGCGATGTTACCCCCCAGTAGTCATTCGGATGCCGGACTCGAACAAATGTGGAGGGTTGGCCGCTAACGAGGAGGCATTCTCAGAGCACCGTCGAGCCGGATCACCTCGCCGTTGAGCATCTCGTTCTCGACGATGTGCGCAACCAGGGCGGCGAACTCCTCCGGACGTCCGAAGCGATTCGGGAATTGCACGACGGTTTGCAGCGCCCCGACCGCGTTCTCGGGCAGGTTGCCCAGCAGCGGGGTCTCGAACACGCCAGGCGCGATCGCGCAAACCCGGATGCCGAGCGGGGCCAGGTCGCGAGCGGCGGGAAGGGTCATGCTGACGATCGCCCCTTTCGACGCCGAGTACGCGATCTGGCCGATCTGACCGTCGAAGGCGGCGATCGACGCGGTGTTGACGCACACCCCGCGTGCATCCGTCTCGGTCGGCTCGCTCTCGGCGATGGCGGTCGCCGCCAGGCGAAGCACGTTGAACGTGCCGATGACGTTGACGCGGAACACCGTCTCGAAGCGCTCGAGCGAGTGCGGACCCTTGCTCCCGACGACACGGCCGGCTCCGCCGATGCCGGCGCACGACACCGCGATGCGCAACGGCACGGCCTGGCCGGCCGCAGCGCCGACGGCCGCCTGCACGGCGTCAGCGTTGGTGACGTCGGTGCGCACGAAGCTCGCGCGCTCGCCGAGCTCGTCGGCCAATGCTTCTCCGCGCTCCGCGTTCAGGTCAGCGATCACGACGTGCGCGCCGCCCGCGTGCAGGCGCCGTGTGGTCGCCTCCCCGAGGCCCGACGCGCCGCCCGCGACGAGCGCCCCACTACCTCCGATCTCCATGGCGTCGGGAACCCTATAGCCGGCGGGCCAGCGACACTGAAAAAAGTCCGTCGTTGTCCGTATGCCAACCATCCAGGGCCAGGCCGGCGGCCTGGAAATCGGCCTCGATGCGGCTGCGGGTGAACTTCGCGCTGATCTCGGTGCGCAGTTCCTCACCGGCGGCGAACTCGACGCGCAGGCCCAGTCCGGCCACCAGCACGCTGCACGGGCGGCGCGCCCGCAGGCGCATCTCCACCCATTCGCGCGCGCGGTCGTAGAACGCGATGTGCTCGAACGCCTCCGGCGCGAAGTCCGCGCCGAGCTCACGGTTGATCACGCGCAACACGTTGCGGTTGAACTCCGCGGTGACACCCTGCGAGTCGTCGTAGGCGGCTTCAAGCACCGCGGGGTCCTTGACCAGGTCCGCTCCCAACAGCAGCCGGTCGGCCGGCCCGAGCAGCTTGCCGATCTCGCGCAGGAGTCGCCGGCGCGTCCCGGGCGGGAAGTTGCCGATCGTGCCGCCGAGCAGAGCGACGATCCGCGGCGTGCCCGGGGTGGGGCGCGGAACGCGGTCGAGATGGCGCTCGAAGTCGCCGATGACGCCGTGCACCGACAGCTCCTCGAACTCGTCCACGAGCTCGAGCGCGGCCGCCTCGAGCGCGTCCTCGGACACGTCGAGCGGGACGTAGCGGCGCAGCGTGTCCGCCCGCGACATGGCGGCGAGTAGGATGCGCGCCTTCTCGGCCGAGCCCGAGCCGAGCTCGACCAACTCGCCGGCGCCGGTGACCCGCACGATCTCGTCCGCGCAGGCGAGCAGAATCCGCCGCTCGGCGCGCGTCGGGTAGTACTCGGGCAGCCGGCAGATCTGCTCGAACAGCTCTGAGCCGCGCGCGTCGTAGAAGTGCTTGGGCGGGATCTCCTTGAACGGTCGCGTCAGGCCGTCCAGCACGTCGTAGGCCAGCGACCGCTCGTCCACCTCCGATAGCCACGAGTCGATCCGGATCTCCGGGATCTGCGCGGTGCTCCTCACAGCCCCCTCGCGATCCGCAGCCCGGCGAAGATCTGCCGGCGCTCGGGATGGTCCCAGTTGCGGAAGGTCGGCCCGGCCACGCGCGCACGTGTGGCCCACGAGCCGCCTCGCAGGACGCGATACGAACCGCCGAAGAACACCTCGGAGTACTCGCGGTACGGATGGGCGGTGAACCCGGCGTAGCCGTCGAACCGGCTCGCGGTCCACTCCCACACGTCGCCGATCATGCCCAGGCAGCCACACGGGGAGACGCCCGCGGGATAGGCGCCGGCCGGGGCCGTCCCGCATCCGCACTGATCGAGGTTGGCGTGCAGGCCGGGCTCGGGCGCTCGGTTTCCCCACGGGTAGGCCCGCGCGGTCTGCGCGTCCTGATCCCAGGTCGCCGCCTTCTCCCACTCGAACTCGGTGGGGAGACGGGCGCCGTGCGCGCGAGCGAAGGCGTCGGCCTCGAACCAGGAGATGTGGACCACGGGCCGGTGCGGATCGAGGGGCAGGAGCTGCCCGAGGCGCCACTCGCCGGCAAGGTCCGCCGTCCACGCTCCGGGTCGGGTGATGTCGTACTGCTCCTTCCACGCCCAGCCCTCGTCCGACCACCACTCGCGCCGCTGGTACCCGCCGCCCTCCACGAAGCTCAGATAGGTGGCGTTGGTGACCGGCGTGCGGCCGATCAGGTAGCCGCCCACACGGGTGCGGTGGCGGGGGCGTTCGTTGTCGTAGGCAAACCCGTGCGCCGGCGCGCCGATCGTGCACGGCCCGCCGGGGACCTCGACTAGCTCGAGCCCGGTGTGGGGGGTGGCCGGCGGGTGCGGCAGCGGCGTCTGCTCGGCCAGGCGGTAATCGCTCAGGCGGGCCAGTTGGAGCGTCTGGAGCATGGTCTCGTTGTGCTGGTGCTCGTGGCGGAGCACCATCTCGTGCAACAGCCCGTCGCCGACGCCGCGTTCGTCGATCACCTCGAGCACGCGGGCTCGGACTTCCTGCAGATAGTCGCGCGCCTGCTCTGACCCGAGCAGTTCGATGTCACCGCGCACGGCTCGGGGCGTCTCGAACGCGTCGTAGGTGGCGGCCAGATCCTCGCGCAGGAGGGGACGCTCGCCGTAGCGGTGCACCAGCCACAGGTCCTCGTAAGCCGCGATGTGGGCCAGGTCCCACACGAGCGGGCTCATCAATGGCGAGTGGACGCGCTCGAGATCGTCCGGGCCCAGCGAGGCGACCAGTGCCAGGGTCCGCTCACGCGCCTCCTCGAGTGCCTCGACGACCGGTGTCGCAGTCGGCGAAGCGTGGGCTGCGATCGGGCCGGTCACCGGTGTCATTGTGGCACGCCGGCTATTAACTTCGGGAGAACATAGGTAAGTAACCGCGGGTTAACCGCTTCACCAAATTAGGTGAATCGGTTAACTATTCTTGGTGAACCGGTTCACCCGTTCACTGCGTACCGCAGGTACAGAGCCGAGTCGTGCTCGAGGGCCCAGACGAGCGACATCGTGCACAGCTCGGGCAGCTCCGGCCCGGCTGTGATGGCCGGCGCAGTGCCACCCCCGGTCAGCTTCGGCGCCAGCGACAGGAACAGCTCGTCGACCAGTCCCTCTTGGAGCAGTGCCCCGAACAGGGTCGGGCCGCCCTCGCACAACAGCGAGCGTACGTCGAAGGCGGAACGCAGGCGGCGCATCATCGTGGTCAGCGTGAGCTCCCCCGGATCGAGCCGAACGACGTCCACCTGAGCGCTGAGTGCGGAGGCGTCGAACTCGACAGGCGTGAACACCACCACGCGCGAGCCGGGATCGGAGAACAGCGGGATGTCGGTGGGCACGTCGCCGCTGCGACTCATGACCACCGACAGCGGCTCCGGGTTCAGGCCCGCCGCAGCGCGCCGTCGGCGGCGCTCGGGGTCGCGCACCATCCGCCCGTAGCGTTCGGCGCGCAGGGTGCCGGTGCCGGCCATGACCGCGTCGACGCGCTCGCGCAGACCGTGGAACAGCTCGCGGTCGGCGTCGTCGCTCAGCCATCGGGAGCGACCGCGGAACGCAGCGTGGCCGTCGGCGCTGGCCACGAAGTTGACGATCGTGTACGGCCGGTCGGTGGGCTCCCGGCCGCCCAGGTCGAGTCCGGCCAGGAGCTCTCCGACCTGGACCCTGGCGGGCGGGGCCGAGTCGGGCAGGAGGCGGCGGAGCGACGGGACCGGGTCGGGGGAAGGAGGGCCCGGGGGCATGGCGTGATAAATACACCCCCGGAGCGAACCGCGTCCCGACGGAGGGAGGGAGGACATGCTCGACTGCACCTATCGCGTCCAGATCCCGCACCGCGCCGGCCAGCTGGCCCAGGTGGCCCGGGCGATCGCGGACGGCGACGGGATCATCGGCGACGTCGTGACCGTGTCGCTCGGCCGGGAGCACTCGGTGAGGGACATCACGATCGAGGTGCGCGACACCGGCCAGGCGGCGCGCATCGCCGAGCTGATCGGATCGCTCGGCGGCGTCACAGTGCTCTGGCACCAGGACCGGGCGCTGCTTCGCCATGTCGGTGGCAAGCTGCGGATCGACGCGTGCTGGCCGGTCCGCACCGTGCAGGAGATGCGCGACGTGTACACCCCCGGGGTGGCCCGGGTGTGCACCGCGATCGCCGCCCAGCCGGCGCTGGCGGCGCGCTACACGATGATCGCGCGCAGCGTGGCGGTCTGCACCAACGGCACCCGGGTGCTGGGACTGGGCAACATCGGCCCGGTCGCCTCGATGCCGGTGATGGAGGGGAAGGCGGTGTTCTACAACCAGTTCGCCGGCATCTCGGCCATGCCGATACTGATCGACGCCACCGACGTCGACACGTTCGTCGACACGGTGGTGCGGATCGCGCCGACGTTCGGTGGCATCCACCTCGAGGACATCTCGGCCCCCGAGTGCTTCGAGATCGAGCGGCAGCTGATCGAGCGGCTGCCGCAGCCCGTCATGCACGACGATGTGCACGGCACCGCAGTCGTGTCGCTGGCGGCGGCGATCGTCGCGTGTCGCTATGCCGGAATCGAGCTGGCGTCGGCCACCGTCGGACAGCTCGGCCTTGGTGCCGCCGGGTACGGGATCGCGGCACTGATGGTCGACGGCGGGGCGCGGCGGGTGATCGCCTTCGATCCGCTCGAGGCGGCCCACGATCGGGCCCGCGCGCACGGAATCGAGATCGCGACGATGGAGCGCGTGCTGGCCGAGGCGGATCTGGTGGTGGCCACCACGGGACGGCCGGGCCTGATCGAGCCGGCCATGATCCGGCCCGGCCAGGTCATCCTCGCGCTGACCAACCCCGACCCCGAGATCGAGCCCGAACTGGCCGAGGCGTCCGGGGCGGCGTTCGCCGCCGACGGGCGCAGCGTCAACAACGTCCTCGGCTATCCCGGCATCTTCCGGGGCGCGCTCCAGGCCGGGGCGTCCGGGATCAACGTCGAGATGAAGCTCGCGGCGGCACGGGCTATCGCCGAGCTGGCCCGCGACGGCGAACTCGTCCCAAACGCGCTCGACCAGAGCGTGCACGACGCGGTGGCCGAAGCGGTCAAGGCCGCGGCCAGCAGCAGCGGCATCGCGCGGCCCGAGCACGCCACCGCGGAGCTCTGAATGCTGAGCCAACCGCCGCCCGGCAGCGCCAAACCGGTTAGGCTGCCGACCCGATGGACCTCAGGCAGCTCGACCGTGGGGAACTGGTTGCCGTCCTGGGCGGGGCGGTGCTCGGCGTCTCGGTGTTCCTCGCCTGGTTCACGCTGGGCGACAGGTTCACGGTGCTCGGTAGCTGCCGGGGGCCGAACACGGCGTGCTCGGCCTGGAAATCGATGATGATCATTCGCTACGTGCTCCTGGTCACCGCAACCGCCCCGTTGGTACTTGCCTGGATCATCATCCGCGGCCACGCACTGTCCTGGCCGCGGGGCGAGATGACCGCGATCATCGCGATCGCCGCGCTGGCCTTCATCCTGTTCCGGGGCGTGATCGACCGGCCCGGCTCGCCGCCGGGCGAGATCGGCGTGAGCTACGGCTGGTGGATCGGGCTGGCCGGCGGATTGCTCATCTTGATCGGATCCGTGTGGCGAGCCCAGGAGAGCGCCACCACCCGCAAGCCTCCGGGGCTGCCATGAGCCTTGGTCACGAGCACGTCCGGGTGGACCGCAACCTGGCTCTCGAGCTGGTCCGCGTGACCGAGGCGGCGGCGCTGGCCGCTGCCCGGATGGTCGGTCGGGGGGACAAGGAGGGCGCCGATCAGGCCGCCGTCGACGCCATGCGCCACGTGCTCGAGTCGGTATCGATGGACGGCCTTGTGGTGATCGGCGAAGGCGAAAAGGACGAGGCGCCGATGCTCTACAACGGCGAGCAGATCGGGGACGGATCGCCGCCGCAGGTGGACATCGCGGTCGACCCGCTCGAGGGAACGCGCCTGACCGCGCTCGGCATGCCGAGCGCGATCTCGGTCATCGCGCTGGCCGAACGCGGAACGATGTTCAACCCCGGCCCGATCGTCTACATGGAGAAGATCGCCGGCGGACCCGAGATCGCCGACCTGCTCGATCTCGACCGTCCGATGCCCGAGACGCTCGGGCTGATCGCCGAGCGCAAGAAGATCGACATTCGCGACGTGATGGTGGTGATGCTCGACCGCGAGCGCCACCACGAGGCGATGGCCGAGGTCCGCGAGGCCGGCGCCCGCGTGCGCCTGATCCTCGACGGCGACGTGTCGGCCGCGCTGCTCGCGGTCTCCGACAACAGCCCGGTCGACATCCTGTGGGGGATCGGCGGCACCCCGGAGGGCGTGATCACGGCCGCGGCGATCAAGTGCATCGGCGGCGAGATGAAGGGACGTCTGTGGCCCCGCAACGACGATGAGCGCCAGGCGGCGACCGACGCCGGCTACGACCTCGCCAAGATCCTCAGCTGCGACGATCTGGTGCGCAGCGAGGACGTGTTCTTCTCGGCCACGGGGGTGACCGACGGCGACGTGCTCCAGGGCGTCCGCTACCAGGGCGACCGCGGGGCGACGACCGAGTCGCTGGTCATGCGCTCGCGGTCGGGCACGGTCCGGCGCGTGTCCGCGCGCCACGACCGAACGAAGCTGCGGACGCTGACGGGCGTTCGTTACGGCTGACCGCCCGCTCGGCTGGTTGGCGTAAGCCGTCTACCTGTGCACACGCTCGCGGGCGCGGGCGACCGCGGCGCGCACGTCGGGGTGCGGCATCGCGAAGCGCCCCACCTTCGATTTGGCCAGGTCCAGGCCGGCCAGCGAGCGCATGAACGCGTGCGTGACCAGCACGTGGATGGCGGACTGGGTGACCTCGTAGACCGGCACGCTGAAGCCGGCCGCGATCGCCGGGTAGAAGTTCGCCACCTCGACCTCGATCAGGAGCTTGACCCGGCCGCCCGCGTCGTGCTCGAGCAGCGTGACGACGAGGGCGAGGAAGCCGCGGCCCCGGCCGGCGCGGGCGACCAGGAGGCCATCGCGGATCCGCCAGCGCACGCTGCCGTGGTCGCGGTCCAGAACGTACTCGGGCGCGTCGAAGCGCAGCAGCGTGAAGGGCCGCGCGAGGAACACCACCGAGCGTTCGTTCTCGCCGTAGACGACGCGGATCATCCCCAGGGTGACGCGGGACAGGAAGCGCCAGTAGGTCCGCGCCAGGTTCTCCAAGTTGGCGGCGTTCCACAGGCGCTGCCAATCCTCCTCGGCCAGCGTCAGCTCGGCCAACTGCGCCGAGCGGACCGCGCCGTCCTTGGCGATCACCGTCGACTTCGGTGGCGAGACGATTACCGCGGTGGCGCGACTCGGGCCGCGGCGTCGACGCTGGCGCCGGGTGGCGATCACGGCGCCGAGCCCGGCGAGCAGTGCGAGGAGCGCGGGCACCGCCGGATTCTCTCAGCGCGGGAGGGGTTCGAGCGCCACCGTCGCGCCGGCCTCGATCTCACCCTCGCCGGCGGGCACCATCGCCAGCGCGTCGGCTCCGAGCAGCGAGGTGACGATGTGCGAACCCTGGGGCCCGTTCGGGGTGGCCAGGAGCCGACCGTCCTGGCGCTCGAGGCGCACCCGGAGGGCCTGCTCGCGGTCCGGGTTCCGCCGGACCGGGGCGGCGAGGACCGCCTCGGATTCGAGCAGGCGCTCGGCGGCGCGGCCCTGGAGCGCGGCCAGGGCGGGGCGCACGAACAGGCTGAAGGTCACGGCGGCGGAGACCGGATTGCCGGGCAGGCCGAACACCAACGTTCCTGCCCGCCGGCCGAACCAGGTGGGCTTGCCGGGCTGGAGGGCGACCCGCCAGAACACCTGCTCGACGCCGAGGGCTTCGAGCGCCGGCTTGACGTGGTCGTGGGGTCCGACCGAGACGCCGCCGGAGACGATCACGACGTCGGCCGTCTCGAGCGCGCTGGCCAGGCCCGCTTCGGTCGCCGACCGGTCGTCGGGGAGCCGGCCGGCCGGAGGGCACGCCGCGCCCAGGTGCTCGGCCAGCGCGACCAGCATCGGGCCGTTCGAGTTGTGGATCTCACCCGGTCCAAGCGGCTCGCCAGGGGCCTTGAGCTCGTCGCCGGTCGACAGGACCTGGACGCGCGGGCGCCTCGCGACGGTCAGTTCGGCGGCGCCGGCCGACACCGCGGCGCCCAGTTCGGCCGCGCCGAGGACGATCCCGGCCCGCAGCACGGTCGTGCCGGCCCGCATGTCCTCGCCGGCGTCACGAACGTGGTCGTTTTCGTGGACCTCCGCCCGGGTGATGATCCCGCCTTCGGTCGTCTCGACGTTCTCCTGAGGGATCACCGCGGTGGCGCCCGCGGGGATTGCGCCGCCGGTCGAGATGCGGATCGCCTCGCCGTCGCCGAGCGTGTCGGGCGACGGAGTGCCGGCCCGGGACTCGCCGACGATCGTGAGCGCGCGCCCGGCCGGGCCGGGGTTTACGGCGTAGCCGTCCATGGCGGAGCAGGGGAACGGAGGGACGTCGCCGGCGGCGCTCAGGTCGGCCGCGAGGACCCGGTCGCGGGCTTTCGTCACCGGGATGGATTCGGCGCCGAGCTGCACGGTGTCGTTCAGAACGAGCTGCCGCGCTTGGGCGATCGTAAGTAGCGGACCCGACATTCCGTTCATTTTCCCGGACCGGAGAGAAAGGACTCTCTCAGTAGGAATGGATGAACGGAATAGGTGGTAAAAGTGGCCCGATGGAGCGGGGTGTGCCACGTCGTAGGCGGCCGCGGCCGGTCGTAGGCGCGGGCGTCGAGGCGCTGCTCCTGCGCGGCGAGGAGCTGGCCAAGGGCTGGCTGCTCGCGCTGGTCGAGGACGCGCCGCTGGACGACGCGGCGGCGATCCTGGCCGGCGAGGTGGCGCGCGACGGTCCGCGGATCTGCGGTGCGGTCGTGCGGGCGATCTACGACGAGGCCGACCTGAGGCGAATCGAGGAGCAGGGCGTGCTCGAGCCACTCGCGTCGCGCGCCGGCGAGCTGGCCGGGGCGCGGACGGCCGAGGCCGCCGCCCATGCGGTCGAGGCGCTCAAGGACGTCGTCTGGACGGCCCTGCGCGGAGAGCTCGCGCGCACCGATCCCGACCTGCTGGCGGACGCGGCCGAACGGTTGTCGCTGGTGGCGGCGCTGATCCTCGCCGCGGTCCTGCGCCGGCGCGACGAGGGCGACACGGCCACGCAGCGGCCGGCGCCGGTGGCGCCGTTGCGGGTCGCGCCGAGCGAAGGCGCGGCCGGTGCTCGGGATCCCATCGAGCGTCGCGCCCCAAGGAGCGTGAGGCCGGGGTCTGAGGAGACGGGGGGCGCGATCGGGACCGCCGGTGGCACGGGAGCGGGGCACACGTTCGCCGAGGGTGGCACGAGCAACGGCGATGACGAGGGGACGGGCGCGACGATCTTGGGTGGGGCGGCCGAGGATGGCGGCGCGCTGTGGATCCGGGCGCTGACAGACGAGATCGTGCGGGCCGGCCGCGCCCGGCTGCCCCTGTCGCTGCTGCTGGTCGAGCTCGAGGAGGCCGAGCGGCTGCTCGCCGTGGAGCCGGATGCCGAGGCCAGCGCGACCTTCGGTCGGTTCGCCCGGGCGGTGCGCTTGGCGGTACGCCGACGCGATGTGCTCGCGTGTGAGACCGACAGCCGCGCGTGGATCATCGCCCGCGACACCGGCCGCGCCGGCGCCCAGGCACTCGGCTCACGCATCGTCAGCAACGTGCCGGCCGAGGAGTCCTGGCGCGGCGCGCCGTTGGCCGTGAGCGTCGGGCTCGCCGTGCTCGGTGAGGACGGCCACAACGCCGCCGCGCTGATCGATGCGGCCGAGCAGACGAGATTCGCGGCCGAGGCGAGCGGGCTCGGGATCGTCGGCGAGGACGCCGAGGAGTACGGCTCGGAGCCGCCGGAGCCGGGGCCCGACCTGGCCGGCTAGGGCGGGCGCCTGGGGTTACTGGGCGGACGGCACGGTGCTCGTCGTGCCCGTACCCGTGGTGCCGGTCGCGCTCGGGGTGGTCGTGCTTGCGGAGGCCGCGCCGATGACCTCGGTGTCGAGCATCCCGAGCGCCCGCCCGGTGGCCATCGTCAGGTCCCAATTGGCGTGGTGGGCGTACGGGCCGCGATCGATTACCGGGACCGTCATCACATTGCCGTCGTAGTAGACCTGAACTTCGGTTCCGCAGGGGAGCGTCCGGTTGGCCACGCCGACCGTGCGCCGGCGCAGGATGACCCCGCACGCTGTCCGCTTGCCGTAGAAGCCGGGGCCGTAAAGGGTGGCGATCGAGCGCCGATACACGGTCACCGACAGCGACGGCGGGGAGGCGGCGGCAGTTGACGCCTGATTGCCCTGGAGCACGGCGCGGATCGACACCTCGCCCGCGCTCGTGGCGTGCCAGGCCGCGGTGAACGTCCCGTTGGCCGCCGGGTGCACGACCGCGGCCGGAACCCAACTCGAGCCGGGGGTGGCCGAGAGCTGATCGATCTCGATCGCATCGCCGGTGTCGCTCGAGGGCACGGTCCCGGTCACCGACACGCCACTGCGCACGAATGCGGAGGCCTCGGAGGAGATCGTGATCCCGTCGCTGGTGGCGCTCACCGTGACGTTCCCGGCCTGGACGTCCGGGTTGGTGCTCGCGGGGTTCGTACTTGAACCCGGTCCCGCCCCGGCCCCGCCCGACCCGGCCCAGGCCAGCCCAGGGATGACGAGAGCGCCGGCGCCGGCGGCCAGCAATGCGGCGAAATAGCGATTGCCACGAACTCTTGCGAGCAAGCTTGTCCGTCCTCTTGGTTGTGCCTACGGGGTGAGCTGACGGGCTCGCGCCTGGTGAGCGCTACGGCCTCCGGGTGGGCCGATTCGCCCCTGCGGATCCGGAGATCCGCAAGTGGTTCCCCCGCCGATCGGCCGCGGACGGACGATCGCTCGGCATGAACGAGTGGGCATTCTAACCATGCGCGCCGATGCCAGCGCGGCGCCGCACGGAGAACGGCGCTCAGGGACAAAAGAGAACGGCGTTCAGGGACGCGGCAGCCGGTCGACCATGCGCCGCAGCGCGCGGGCGCCCACCGACAGCCCGATCTCGGCCAGTTCGGCCGCCGCCTGTGCGGCCGTCCCGAGCAGCTGGCGGCCGTTCGAATCCGCCGGCCGCCGGCCGTGCGAGGCCGGCGGGACGCCGGCCGGCTGCGCGGGCTGGGCCAGGCGTGGCGGGCGGTTCCGCGAGGGCGTGCGCGGGGCGACCGTGCGTCGCGCCGTCGAGGGTTCGAGCTTGGCCTCGGCCGGCGGCGGCGCGGGCGCGGCGGCGGCGGGTGCGTCGGCCGGGGGTGCGTCGGCCGGGGGTGCGTCGGCCGGGGGTGCGGCTGCCGCCTCCCTCTCCCGGGGCTTTGCGGCCTTGGGGCCGGGCTTACGCCGGGCGGCACGCGGGCGGGTATTGGCCGCGCGATCGGACTCGGTGGCCCGCGCCGAGCGAGCCGCCGCGGCGCGGCTCGGCGACGCCGACGGTTCGGTGCCGTTCGCCTCGACGCCGGTCGATGCCGGACCGGCCTGGGCCCGCGACGCACGCTTGTCGCTGCGGCGATGCGGACGGCGGCGGGGGAGAGCGCCGAGGACTTCTGATGGGCGTTGCTCGCTCACCGGCCCACATCATGGCGCACGACCGGGTACGCCGTCGCGCCCAACCGCCCCCGACGGTCGGGAACCAACCGGTTCAGGACGCGGGGCTGGATCGGAGCGCGACTCTTAGGAAAATCCGATCATCGGCTGAAACCGCGTCTATCGTTGCGCGTATACCTAGTACGCACGCGCCACAACGGGCGAACCGGAGCCGCTGCGAACGGGCTCAGCCACCGTCGCCGGCAATGCCAACCGCACCAAGCCCCCGAGCGTGCAAGCAGCAGTCGCCACTTCGTTGACTTCAAAAAGTATAGCGTCTAGACTTTCTACGTATGTTTAGGTAGCGGGCGTGCGCCCTGGGGGCCCCCGTCCGTAGGTCATCCTCTCTCACTCTTAGGCCGGCCGTGTCCAGGCGCCGGCGGGTACGACGGGAAACGGAATCAGATGTCAGTAGCGGATCTGCAGGAACTCGAAGAGATCAAGGGCCTCGTTACCCGCGGCCAGCAGCTCGGCGTCCTGACCTACGCCGAGATCTCCGGCGCGGTGTCGGAGCTGGACCTCGACGAAGCCGACGTCGAGGAGCTCCACGGCTTCCTCGAGCGCGCTGAGATCGAGCTGGTCGAGGAGCTCGACCCGGCGATCGCGGCGGCCGACCTCGAGCGAGCGCCGGACAAGCGCGGCCGGCGCAAGCCCAAGACGGCACTCGATCTCAAGCCGGACATGACCACCGACTCCCTTCAGCTGTTCCTGAAGGACATCGGCAAGGTGCGGCTGCTCACGGCCCAGGAGGAGGTCGATCTCGCCAAGCGCATCGAGCGCGGCGACCTCGACGCCAAGCAGAAGATGGTCGAGTCGAACCTTCGACTCGTGGTCTCCATCGCCAAGAACTACCGAAACCAGGGCCTGCCGTTCCTGGACCTCATCCAGGAGGGAACGCTTGGCCTGGTGCGCGCGGCCGAGAAGTTCGACTACCGCAAGGGATTCAAGTTCTCGACCTACGCCACCTGGTGGATCCGCCAGGCGATCGCGCGAGCGCTCGCCGACAAGGCGCGGACGATCCGCATCCCGGTGCACGTGGTCGAGAAGCTGAACAAGATCGGGCGGGCCGAGCGCAAGCTGGTCACCGAGCTTGGGCGCGAGCCGACGGCCGAGGAGATCGCCGAGGTCACCGGGATCGAGCCCGAGGAGGTCGAGTCGATCAAGCGCTCGGCGCAGGCACCGGTGTCGCTCGAGAAGCCGGTCGGCGACGAGGAGGAGTCGGAGTTCGGCCAGTTCATCGCCGATGAGCGGGCCGAGTCGCCCTACGAGCGGGCGGCCGAGATCCTCACCAAGGAGGCGCTGCGCGAGGCGCTCGAGAATCTCAGCTACCGCGAGCGGCGCGTGCTCGAGCTGCGATACGGACTCGGCGGCGAGCATCCGCGGACGCTCGACGAAGTCGGGCGGACGTTCAACGTCACGCGCGAACGGATTCGTCAGATCGAAAACCAGTCGCTGAAGAAGCTTCAGTCGTTGGCTGAGGCGCAGAAGTTGCGCGACGTGGCCTAGGTTTCATCGCGGGTTTGGGCGTCCACGCCGAGCGCGGACGCTCAAGCCGGCGAGCTTTTGCGCCGATGCGAGATCGAGATGTTCGATCTCCACGAGGCGCTTCGATACGTCGTTGAGAACGAGGGCTCGGACCTGCACGTCAAGGTGCCGGCGCGGCCGATGGCGCGCTTCCAAGGCCAGCTGGAGCCCCTGCCGAACTATCCGGATCAGCTCACGCCGGCCGACACCGAGCGCGTGCTGCGCCAGATGCTCGCCGAGCACTCCGACAAGATGGCGGCCTTCGACTCCGAGAACGAGATCGACTTCTCCTACACGGTCCCGGACCTGGCTCGGTTCCGCGTCAACGCGTTCCGTCAGCGCGGGTCGGTCTCGATCGTCGCCCGCGTGATCCCGTTCACGGTGCGAACGATCGCCGAGCTCGGCCTGCCGTCGGTGATCGAGAAGGTGGCCGACGAGGAGCGCGGGCTGATCCTCCTCACCGGCACTACCGGCTCGGGCAAGTCGACGACGCTGGCCGCGATCATCAACTTCATCAACCAGACCAAGGCGCGGCACATCGTCACGATCGAGGACCCGATCGAGTACCTGCACCGCGACATCCAGTCGATCATCAACCAGCGCGAGGTCGGCATGGACACCGAGTCCTTCGGCCGAGCCATGCGCCGGGTGCTCCGCCAGGACCCGGACGTGATCCTGATCGGCGAGATGCGCGACGAGGAGACCGTCCGGACCGCCCTGTCCGCGGCCGAGACCGGCCATCTCGTGCTCTCGACCGTCCACACGCTGGACGCCGCCGAGAGCGTCAACCGCATCATCGACTTCTTCCAGCCGCACGAGCAGAACCAGGCGCGCGCCATGCTCGCCGGCACGCTGAAGGCGGTCGTCTCCCAGCGCCTCGTGCAGACGGTCGATCGCAAGGCCCGCGTCGCGGTCTGCGAGGTCCTCCGCATGACGGGCCGGGCGCACGACATGATCCTCGACCCGGAGCAGACCGACCGCCTGCGCGAGGTGATCGCCGAGGGCGAGTACTACGGGATGCAGACCTTCGACCAGGCGCTGCTCGAGCACTACCAGGCGGGTCGCGTCTCGATGGAGGACGCGATGCGCGTCGCCTCGAGCCCGCATGACTTCAAGCTGCTGGTGGCCGGGGAAGGACGTACCGCGACGTCGATGAACGACCTGACCCGCCGCGAGCCGGAGCACGACACCGCCCCGTCGGCGCCGGTCAGAGAGCCGGCCGTGCCGAGCACCTCCGGTCCCGGGCCGTCCAACGGCCGGCCGTCGGCGCCGCCGCCGGGCCTGCTCGGCTAGGGCCGGCAGCCGGCCCTTACTTCAGTTGGTGAAGCATTGCGCTAGAATGGGCGTTAGATGGCTTCCAACGACACATGCCCGGTCTGCCGCACGGCGGAGATCGTCTGCGGCAAATGGACACTCCTGGTGATCCGCGACCTGGCCGAGGGCCGCTCGCGCTTCTGTGAGCTCGAGCGCTCGCTGCACGGCATCAGTCCCCGCACGCTCTCGCTTCGGCTGCGCGCCCTCGAGGAGGAGGGGGTTGTCGAGCGCCAGACCTTCCCCGAGGTTCCGCCCCGAGTCGAGTACGCACTGACCGACAAGGGCCAGGCGCTCGTGCCGCTGATCGAGGATATGCGCGCCTACGGGCTGAAGTGGCTCTTCGAGGACTGCGAAGAGCCGGCCGCCGACGCCTCGCCGGACCCGGATCGCGAACCGGTCATCGCGGTAGCCTGACCGCGGTTCGATGCGGATCGCGCTGGCCGCCGATGAGCTGACCGGCGTCGCTTCGGCGATCCCGGAGGAGCTTCGCCGACGCGGCCACGAGCCGCTTCTGCACGGCGCCTACTCCGATCGGGAACGCCCCGACTGGGCATGGGCGAGCGAAGCCGCCGCCCGCGACGTGGCCGAGGGCCGGGCCGAGCAGGGCATCGTCGCCTGCTGGACCGGGACCGGCGCCTCGATCGCGGCCAACAAGGTGCCCGGGGTGCGCGCCGCGCTGTGTGGCGACGCGCCCACCGCCGAGGGGGCGCGGCGCTGGAACGACGCCAACGTGCTCGCCTTGAGCCTGCGCGCGACCTCCCAGGCCGAGCTCGAGGAGATCCTCGACGCCTGGTTCGGCGGCGGCGCGAGTTCCGACGAGAGCGACGTCGAGAACGTCGCGCATCTGCGCGAGATCGAGTCTCCAGGCCCTTAGACGCGCGGGCTCAGCGCGCGATCACGAACGTCCACGATCCGATCATGTGACCGTAGTGCGCGGCGCGGCGCTTGCCGAAGCCGGGCCACACGAACCAGCGGTAGCGCCCCGGCCTGAGCCGGTAGCGCCGTCCGTCGAACCGCCAGATGCGTTGAAGCTGCAGGTGCGCCTCGGTGGGCCAGACGCTCAGCATCTTCTTGCCGTCGCGGAGCAGCTGCACGTTGTAGTAGGTGGCGCCTCGCACCGGGGTCCAGCTGAGCAGCGGCGGGGACGCGAGGTGGGCGGTGTTGGCCGGCGCGACGAGGTGCGCCTGGGGCGTCGCCGTGATCGTCTGGCTCGCCGTGTTGCCGGCCTGATCGACGGCGGTCACGGTGTAGGTGTACGGCACGCCGTCCTGCACGCCGGTGTCCTGAAAGCCGCTCGCCGTGCCGCTGTAGACGGCGCCCCCTGGCCCGGGGCTGCGGAAGACGGAGATCGACGCGATCGGCGCGTAGCCGCTGGTCTGCCAGCTCAAAGCGACAGCGCGATCGCCTGACGTGGCGGTGGCGGTCAGTGACGGTGGCGCCGCGTCGTAGGCGAACGGAGAGCTCGAGACGGTGATCGACTTGCCGGCGTTGTCGATGCAGGTGGCGGAGAGCGTGGCGCTCGCAGTAGCCAGGCCGCCGTAGGTCGTCGACGTGCACGACGCGATGCCGGAGAACGCGGCTGCGTTGACCGCGCCGGTGACGGTGTGGTTGTACCAGCCGCCCGAGTCGGGGGGGCGGGCCGGGGCGACGGTGGCGGTGGGGGACGAGGTCTCGACGTGGAGTGTGTAAGCGACGTGGTCGTGCCCACGAGCCCATCGGTCCAGCTGACTGTCGCATGACAGGGATGGTCTTAGTGTCGGTGGCGTACGGTCGTCGAGCTGCGCAGCCCGCTTCCGGTTGCTCAGCGGATTGCAGCGTCCAGCTCACGGACACGGGCTGACGTGTACCAGCCGCTGGTCGCAAGGCTGCGCTGGCCCCTGAGCACGATGCGCAGATGCGTGATCGCGTCCGCGCCACCGCCGGCGCCACCATCAGCGCCACCGCGACCACCGCTACCGCAAGCCCAAGGCGCTTCATCACGTCGGCCCCTCGAGTCGCTTCAACCTCCGCAGCAGCGAGAAACTCGACATGGCGAGCGCGGCCATCGCGATTGAGCCTAGCAACACGAGGACCCCGTCACGATGGTTGACGCCGCCGGTCTCCAGCGCCCGCATTCGGAGCAGGTGAGTCGGCAGGAGACCCAGCAGGAACGACAGCGAAATCGAATGAGCCGCGGGGCGCGCCACCGGTGGCGCGTGATATCGCGCGGGATGCGAGATGGTGGCGTGATGGCGTTGAACCCGCGCCACCGTGCGCGAGTTGGTGCTGCTCGCCGCCGGGTTCGAGGAGGCGGTGCTCGGGCGCGCCGGCGCATCCGAATAGGTGCTGCTTGGCCGCGCCGGTGCGGTCGTCTGCACGATGTGGGGAGTCACCGGCGTGGCGTCGGTCGGCGGGGTCCCTGACGTCGCCGACTTCGGCGCCGATTGCGACGGCTGCGCCCTGGGCATCGCCTGCGGCGCGGGGTCTGGGGTCGCGCTGCGCGACGCCGGAGCCGGCGGCGCCTTCTGCGGCGCCGGATCGGCGGTGGGGCCGCGGGAACTCGCGGTCGCAGCCGTAGGAGCAAGGCTGCCCAGGACGAGCAGTCCGATGACCACCGCCTCGCCCAGTCGGGCGAGGGTGGCAGCGGCCCAAGAAACACCTCCCAACTGCCCCCGGTTCCGCTGCGAGTTACCCGTCGATCGAGTGCGCAACGGCCCTTCACCTTCTACGTATTGCTAATCAAACAGAGCCAACCATACGCCTGTTTTGGTCACTAATCAACGTATGACCGGGTCCGAGACTCGCGTAGCCGCTGCAAAAACTGCGCGGAGACCGGCCAACGCCTCGGGAACGCCCCCGGGCTCGAATCGGGCTGGGAACCCACCCGATGGCCGCCCCGCTGACTCGAACGCGCCAGCCGACCCCTTGTCCCGGCAGCGCCGAGCGATTGGCAGGGCCGAAGTCAGCCATCGGCATATCGGATACCTCCATATCGGCCATCCGATTACGCGGTCAGACGATCATCGCCATAGGCAACTTCGGTCTAGTCCGGCCGCCAAGCCGGAGGTTGACTTCCCTCACGGTGACGGAACACAGAGATTCTTGGGGGCGGACCAGTGTCGGGAACGCCGCGATCGACGGACCGACTTGCCGGTCAGCCTCGAGTCGGGGTCGGCGCCTCAGATGGACACAGGCGCCGCTCGGAGACCATTGAACGAGGAGGATCAGCAGTGATCGACGAACCACTGTCCCGCAGTCCGGCGCAAATCGGCTTCCGGAGCGGAACTGCGCTCGATGAGTCGCCGGAGACCCTCGGCAAGGTTCGCGTCGCGGTGGCGCGGGCCAAGAAGGGCGACCAGGAGGCGTTGGCTTTCCTATACGTCTGCTACTCGGACAACGTCTACGGCTATGTCCGCGCGATCGTCCGCGACGAGCACGACGCAGAGGACATCACCCAGCATGTGTTCGCGAAGCTGATCACGACGCTCGTCAAGTACGACGACCGGGGTGTGCCGTTCTTCGTGTGGCTTCTGCGAATGGCCCGTAATGCCGCCGTCGATCATCTACGCGCCAAACGGATCACACCGATGGAGACGGTGCTCGACCCCGAGGCGACGACCGGAACCGACCTGGAGCGGGTCGCGACCGTCCGGGCCGCCCTCGCCGCCCTCCCCAGCACGCAGCGTGAGGTCGTGATGCTGCGGCACGTCGCTGGGTTCACGCCGGCGGAGATCGCCGCCCGGATGGGCCGGAGCAAGGGCTCGGTGCATGGTCTGGACCAGCGGGGTCGCTGCACGCTGAAGCGCGAGCTCGAACGGCTCGATTCCAAACCATTGACGCGCCGGCCGCGCCACCTGGCGGCGGCGTGAAGGGCCGATGGACAAAGCGCTTGCCAGATCGCACCTTGTCGGGGAGCCGGTGCCGGCGCTGCGCCTGGCGCTGATCCACGACCGGACCCACGCGCCAACCGAGCTGGTCTCGACCCTTGGAGGCGACGGCCTCGCGCCGAGTGCGGGCGTGCTGCCTGCCAGCCGCCTGAGCAAGCTGGCCGCAAGCCCGCCGGAAGTCGCGGTGGTGGCGGTTGACGTGAGCAAACCCGAGGGGCTCGCGGTGATCCGCGAGGTGCGCCAGAACGGGCGGCACACTCGGATCGTGGCGGTGGCGCGTGACCCGCGGGGCGTGCTGGCGCGCCCGGCGCTGAATGCGGGCGCCGACGCGTTCGTCCCCCAGCACGCCGCGACGGACGCGCTCGGCGCAGCCGTTCGCGCCGTGACGGCAGGATTCGTTTGCGTCCCGCGCGGCAGCCGGCGGCTCGTGGCCAAGCCGACGTTCTCGTATCGGGAGAAGGAGGTCTTGGCACTACTGGTGGCGGGGATGACCAACCGGCAGATCGCCGCTCACCTGTATCTGTCGGAAAGCACGGTCAAGACCCACGTGACGTCGGCTTTCGCGAAGCTCGGCGTGCACTCACGCAATGAGGCCGCGGCTGTCGTGCTCGATCCGGCTGAGGGACTGGCGGCCACGGCGCTCGTATCGGTCCCGACCCGGTGACGATGCTGCGCGTGCTGGTGATATCGCCGGACTTCCCGCCCCGACCAGGCGGGATCCAGCAGGTCGCACACAAGCTCGTGTCGCACCTCGTTGACACCACGACGCAGGTGCTGACCCTCGACGCCGCCGGTAGCCGAACCTGGGATGAGGCCCACGGCCATCGAGTCCAGCGGGTTTCCACCGGCCGGGACCATCGCGGGGCGATCCTGCGTCTGAACGCGGCGGCCCTGACCTCCGCACGACGCTTTCGGCCCGACGTCGTCCTCGCGATGCACATCGTCGCCGGGCCGGCGGCGGCGGCGATCCGGCGAATCCACAGGATTCCGGTCGTCACATACGTGCACGCCAAGGAGGTGCCCGCGCGGCCCCGCCTGGCCCGGTTCACGCTGCGCAACAGCGACCGGATCGTTGCGGTCAGCCGCTACACGACCGTCCTTGCGGAACAGGCCGGAGCCGACATGGACCGCGTCACCCTGATCCCGCCGGGGGTCGACTGGCGCGAGCTCCCGAAGGGGGGGAGGTTGACCACCCCCACGATCGTCACCGTTGCCCGGCTCGAGAACGAGTACAAGGGCCACGACGTGATGGTGCGGGCGCTGCTGCTCGTGCGCTCGAGACTCCCGAGCGCGCAGTGGGTCGTGGTCGGCGACGGTTCGCGACGCCGCCAGATCGAGCAGATGGCGGCGGCTCATGGGGTGGCCAACGCGATCCGGCTGACCGGCAGGGTCAGCGACGAGACGCGCGACCAATGGCTCGACCGCGCGCATGTGTTCGCTATGCCGAGCCGACTACCGGCGGAAAGTGGCGCTGGCGAGGGATTCGGGATCGTCTACCTGGAGGCCGGCGTGCACGGTCTCCCGGTCGTCGCGGGCCGGGTCGGCGGAGCGCTTGATGCCGTCGTCGACGGCGCCACCGGTCTGCTCGTCGACCCGACGGACCACGTTCAGGTGGCTGACGCGATCAGCAGCCTGCTGATCGATCGCACGCGCGCCACCCGGATGGGAGCGGCCGGTAGCGAGCGCGCGCGCGAGTTCGCGTGGCCCACCGTCGCGGGCAGAGTGCAAAGCCTCCTGGTCGAGGCGGTGAGCAGCCGGTGAGAGTCCTGTACGTCAACCACACCGGGCTCGTCAGTGGCAGCGAGCGATCGTTGCTCGGCCTGCTCGAGTCGCTGCCCGCCGATGTCGAGCCAAGACTCGCCTGTCCAGCGGGCCCGCTGCACCAGCACGCCGCCCGTATCGGCACCCAAACCGCTCCGATCGCCGGCACCACGGGAAGCCTGAAGCTTCATCCGGTGCACACACCGGTTGCCCTGGCGGCGATGGCCGTGACCGCCGCGGGCGTCCTGCAAGCGGCGCGCTCGTGGCAGGCGGACGTCTTGCACGCGAACTCGATCCGGGCCGGGATGATCGCGGAGCCGGTTGCCCGGGCCATAAAGCGGCCGCTCGTGCTGCACGTGCGCGACTGTCTTCCGCCATCGCCACTCACGAGGCGACTGCAGGCGTCGCTGGCGCTGCGCGCCGGAGCGGTGATCGCGATCTCGAACCACGTGGCGAGGGCCTTCGACCCGCACGGCATAGCCAGTCGACTGCGAATCATCGACAACCCGTTTGATCTGGCTAAGCTCGACCCGGCGAGGCTCGACCGCTTCACGGCCCGCAACGGACTCGGGATCACCGACGACGACAAGGTGTTGGCGCTCGTCGGCCAGATCACGCCTTGGAAGGGGCAGGAGGACGCGATCCGGGCCCTGGCCCGGGTGCGGGAGGAGCACCCGACGGCGATCCTGCTGCTGGTCGGCGAGGCGAAGTTCGTCGCGCGCGCCACTCGCTACGACAACCGCGCCTACCTGCACCGCCTCCACGAGCTCACCGCCCGGCTCGGGCTCGGCAACGCCGTGCGGTTCCTCGGCGAGCGAGAAGACGTGCCCGAGATCCTGCGGGCCTGCGATGTTGCGCTGCTTCCTTCGTGGGATGAGCCGTTCGGTCGCGCCGCGGTGGAGGCGATGGCGATGGGGGCCCCTGTGGTGGCGACCGCGGTCGGAGGACCGGCCGAGATCATCACCGACGGCGTTGACGGGACCCTCGTCCTGCCCCGCGACCCGGGGACGCTGGCCGTCGTGGTCAACGGCCTGCTGAGGGATCCGCAGATGCGCCACGCTCTTGGCGCCGCGGGCCGCAAGTCGGTGCAGGAGCGCTTCGCCGGCGACTGTCACGCGACCGCCGTAACGGCGCTTTACCGCGAGGTTCTGAGTGCGGACCGGCGATTCCGAGCCGCGGGGAGCGTTGCATTTCCCGCCTTGGAGTAACTCGTATGTCCGTACCCAACATCGTGAAGCTACGCGCGAACCACCCGGTTCGAGCCGAGACGGTCCGAAGAGCCGCGTCGGCGGAGCAGCCCGCCAGCTTGCGCGTGGCGTACCTCGCCACCCAGGGTGATGGCAGCGGCGACGAGGTCCGGATCTGCAGGCTGCTTGCCCCACTGACTCCGATGCGGCTGCACTTCGACCGCTCGCGCAAGGCGCGCTCGGGCGTGGCCGCCCTCACCGGCATCCTCCGCACTCGGCCTGACGTCGTCGTGATGGAAGGCACGGGCGTGGCCGGCGGCGCTGCGATCGTGGCGGCCCGGCTGCTGACAGGGGTCCCATATGTCCTCTCGAGCGGGGACGCGGTCGGACCCTATCTGGCCCTGATCAGCCCCTGGTTGAGCACTCCCGGCCGTATCTATGAGCGGCTGCTGTACAAGCTCTGCGCCGGGTACATCGGCTGGTCGCCGTACCTAGTTGGGCGCGCGATTACGCTCGGGGCGCGCCGAGGGATGACCGCCGCCCACTGGTCCTCGGAAGAACCGCTCGATGAGAAGGAGCGGCAAACCCGGCGAGCACAAACCCGCCGGCGCCTCGGGATCCCAGAAACAGCGCTGGTCGTCGGGCTGGTCGGCTCCTTGAGGTGGAACCACAAGCGGCGGTACGCATACGGCCTCGAGCTGATCGAGGCAGTCCGGCGAACCACCCGCAATGACCTCCGCGTCCTGATCGTGGGTGACGGAAACGGCAAGGACAGGCTCGAGGCGCGGGCCGACGGCGACAGCCGAGTCCTGCTCTCGGGTGCGGTGCCCCAACGGCAAATCGCCAGCATGCTCGCGGCGATGGACGTGGCGAGCCTGCCGCAGAGCCTCGACGCGGTCGGGGCGCTCAGGTACACGACCAAGCTCACGGAGTACGTGGCGGCTGGGGTTCCGGTGGTCACTGGTCAGCTGCCGGTCGCGTACGACCTCGACGACGGGTGGCTGTGGCGGATCGCCGGCGCCGCACCTTGGGATCCGCACTATGTCTCCGGGCTGGCCCGCTTCCTCGAGCAGCTCGATCGCAGTGATGTGGCGGCCCGCCGGGCGCGGGTCCCCAGCCGACCGGCCGTCTTCGAGTTCGCCAGACAACAGCGTGCAGTCGCAGCCTTTGTGACCGAGGTGGGCTGCCGGCCACGCAGCCGTTCACCGTCCCCAGATCAGAGGGAGGGCTTTGATGCAGCCTCAAACTCGTGACCTTCACCAGATCCTTCAGCCGTTCCGCCGCCGCTGGTGGATGATCGCGACGATCGTGTTGGCGATCGCCGCCGGGACCTACTACTACTACAAGCACCAGCAACCGAAGTACACGGCGAGCACGAGCGTGTTCGTTCGCTCGGCCGGATCAAGCCCGGTGGCCGGCACCGATCCGGAGACGGATCCATCGCGCCGACTTCAGAACGAGGCAACGTTGCTGCAGACCCAGGGCGTCGCGGCCACGGTGGCGAAGCGCTTGCACTACGCGGGAAACCCTCTTGACCTTCTGTCGTGGACAACGGTTGCGCCGTCGGCCGAGTCCGACTTCCTCACGATCAACGCGACGACGACTGAGCCACAGCTCTCGGCGATGGTCGCGAACGGCTTCGCTCAGGCGTTCGCGGCGCTCGACGCGAACCAGACGAAGGCGCTCCTAGCCGAACAGCAGCAGAGCGCGAAGAGCCAGCTGGCAGCGCTGCCGCGGACGCTCGCCAACGTAAACCTGCGAGCCAACCTGGAGACCGAGCTGCAGACGCTGCGGCTGGCCGCGACGACGCCTCCACCGGTTGAGCAGATCAACCCCGCCTCCGTTCCGGACAGCCGCAGCACGGCCGCCCCGGCCCGCAACGCGGCGTTCGCGGCCGTGCTCGGGATAGTCCTGGCTTGCCTGCTGGTCGTGGGCCTCGAGTCGTTCGACCGGCGGCTGCGCCATCCGGTGGTAGAGGCCGAGTACGGCCTGCCGCTGCTCGCTTCGATTCCGTTCAGCCGTAAGGCCCACGCCGCTACAAGATCCGGCGCCCGAGTGCCCGTGGCGATGATGGAAGGCGTCCGGGGCCTTCGGACGATGCTCGACCACGCCGCTGGCTCGGGCGGCGCGCCCCACTCGGTACTGATCACCAGCGCAGTGTCGGGGGAAGGCAAGAGCACGCTGATCAAGAGCCTCGCTCTGGGCTACTTCGAAAGCGGCCGGAGCGTCCTGGTGATCGACGCGGACCTGCGGCGGCCGATGATTCACGAGCTGTTCGACGCTCCCCTGGTGCCGGGTCTCTCGGACGTGCTACGGGGTGCGCTCCCGGTTTCGGACGCCGTCCAGGAGGTCCAGCCGGGCGAGCTCGAACCGGCCATCGGCGCGCGTGACACCCCGGTGCTGCACGTGCTGACGAGCGGCAGCGGCCTCTCCGATCCCGCGGGCCTGCTCGGGAGCGACAAGTTGAAAACGCTCCTGGCGTCGGCTGTGGCCGAATACGACATGGTCCTAATCGACTCCACGCCGATCCTCGCCGTGAGCGACGCGATCCCCGTGGCGACGCTTGTCGATGCCGTGGTAGTCGTGGCCCGGTCGGACTACACGACACGGAACGCCGCCCAGCGATGCCGCCAGGCCCTGGAGCGACTCAAGGGCGTGAATGTGGTCGGCGTGGTCGCCAATGCGGTCCGCGAGGAGAGCGAGCTCGGCCGCCCGTACTACGTGGCCGCGTCCGCCTGACGTCGGATGGCGACACTGCACGACTCCCCGCTTCGAGCCTTACGGCGCGCCATCTTGATCTCGGCTGCATTCGCAATCACGATCGCGGTCGGCGTCGTCCTGGCGGCGAAGGGCCCCGCCGGCGGGTTGCCGCTGCCGGTGGCCGGGGTGGCGGTGGCAATTCCGGCGTGGTGCGCGATCACCAACCGGGCGAGGCCGGCGCTCGCCGTGGTACTGCTGTATCTCGGGCTGCTGGACGGGGTGGTCAGGCTGAGGAGCGGTGGTCAGGCCGCGACGCTGGTCCGCGACGTGTTCCTCTACGCGGTTGCGATCGGCGTCGCGCTGCGAGCCCGGGGACCATTCCGGCTGCCTGCCCTGCGGGGCTGGGTGCTGGCCTGGATCGTGGTTGTCGTGGTCCAGCTCGCCAATCCCGGCAACAGCTCGACGATCCACGCGGTCGCTGCGCTGCGCCAGCACCTCGAGTTCATCCCATTGTTCTTCCTCGGCTGGGCACTCATGCGCACCTACACCTCGCTGCACGCGTTCTTCGCGCTGCTGCTCGCGGTGGCCGCGATGAACGGCGTCGTCGCGGCCTACCAGAGCACCATGAGCCCTGATCAGCTCGCGTCATGGGGGCCGGGCTACAGCGATCTGGTCAACGGGAGCGCGCCGACGCTCTATCCGGGTGCCAACGGCAAGCCCCACGTCCGGCCGCCCGGCTTGGGGTCGGATGAGGGATTCAGCGGCATCCTCGGAGCGTGCGCGCTGCCCGGCGGGATCGCGCTGCTGATGACCTACAGGCGGCGCCGGTGGCTATCGACGGTGATCGTGCTGGGAATCATCTGCGCGGCGATCGGGGTGCTCGTCTCCGCCTCGCGCTCGTCGCTGATCACGGCGCTCGTCGCGCTACTTGCGATGCTGGGGCTGATGGCGGTCGGAGGACAGGCCAAGCGGGCCCTGCTCGCGCTGTGCCTGGTGGTGGCGCTCGCAGGCACCGCGGTCGTCGCTATCGGGGACTACAACAGCGGCACCTTCTACCGCTACACGTCGATCGCACCCGGGCAGGCGGCGTCGACGATCTACACCTCGCGCTCGGCCACGTGGTCCAGGACGTTCCAGTACATGGCGCAGATTCCCTTCGGAGCCGGCCTGGGCAGCGTCGGGCCGGCGGCCACAAAGGCCGGCGGGGTCGCGACCAGCTACGACGCGGAAAGCCAGTTCACTTTTCTGATCGTTGAGCTTGGCATTCCCGGCCTGCTGCTGTTCCTGGCCTTCCAGGGCGCCCTGTGGGCGACGATCGTCAGGGGACTCCGGCGCGCGCATGAGCGCCATACGGTCGTGCTGATGGCCGGCCTGGCGGCGCCCCTGTTCGGATTCGCGGTCAACTGGTTCGTCGGCGTGAACACCACCTCGACGCCCAACGCGCCCTACTTGTGGTTCGCGGCCGGCGTGCTCGCCTGGTGGCTCGCCGATCGGCCCGTGGTGCGCCGGGACATGGCACGGCCGGCGATGCCGGCCCCGCGCGCCGCGGCACTGGCCAATGCCTGACGGGGGTGGAGTCGGGCTGGTCGTGGCGCCCCGACGCGAGGGGACGGACGCGATCGGCGACTACACGCGTCTGCTGGTGGCGGCGCTCCGGCAGAAGACCGTTGCGGCCGACCTGCTCGAGTGGCCCGCCGACAACGTGAACGGCGATCTTGACGCGCTCGTTATCCAGTACAACCCGTTCTCATTCGGCCGCTGGGGATTCGCGCCTCGGCTCCCACTGTTTCTCGCCAGGTTGCGGCGCCGCCGCCGCCGCCCGTGCATCGCGGTCATGTTTCACGAGACGTACGTGGACATGCGCAGCCCGTCGTGGGCGCTGATGGGAAGCTGGCAGCGCGCGCAACTCGTCGCCGTGCAGGCGGGTGCGGACATCCAGTTCTGCTCGATCCAGCGCTGGACGGAGCGGCTGCGCCGGACGGCAGGGGATCCCCGGTCCACCACCTTCCGGTTCCCTCGAACGTGCCCGACGCCCGCGCCGAGCGGGAGCAAGCCCGGCGCCGCATCGGCGCCGATGCCGACACGCTCGTCCTCGGTTGCCTAGGGCTGCGCCATCCGGGCCGGCTGCGCGGGCACGTGCTGGCTGCCGCGCGGGCGGCACGCGCGGCCGGCTCGGCCGCCGTTCTGGTCCTGGACCTCGGCCCCGGCGAGCCCTCCGAGCAGATGCCGGCGTCCCACGTTCGCCTGTGCTCCACCGGGTTCCTCGACGCGCATGACCTGGCGTCACACGTCGCTGCCGCCGATGTGTTCCTGGCCCCGTACATGGACGGAGTGTCAACGCGCCGGGGGAGCATGATGGCGGCGCTACAGCACGCGGTGCCGGTCGTCGGGACGTGCGGGCACCTGACCGACGACATGCTGCGCGACGCGCCCTGCCTGACGCTTGTCCCGGTCAACGGGTCAGACACCTACGCCCAGGCGGTGGCCTCGCTCGCCACCGATCCGGGACGCCGCGCCGAGCTCGGTGCCGCCGGCCGCCGGATGTACGAGCACCACTTCGACTGGCCGGTCCTCGTCGACCGGCTCCGCGTGCATCTCGGTGTCTGAGCCGTTGCGAGTACTGATCTGCGTGCCGTGGCGGGAACGCCTCGGCGGCGCCGAGACGATGCTGTGGTCGGTCCTCTGTCACACCGACTCGGAACGGGTCCGTTACAGCGTCGTGTTCCTGGAGCCCGGCCCGTTCGAGGAGGAGGTTCGCCGCCGGGGGGTCGAGACGTTTTGCGTCCCCGCCGGCCGGCTCCGTGAGCTGCGCTCCGGTGGCGCCGCTGTTCGCCGGCTGATCGAGATCATCCGCCGCCAGGAACCTCACCTTGTCCTCAACTGGCAGACCAAGGCACAGCTCTACGGCTCCACCGCGGCGATCGCGGCCAGGCTGGGGGCGCGGCGCGTGATCTGGTGGCAGCACGGCGTCCCTGCCGGGCATTGGATGGACCGCGCGGCGACGGCGCTGCCGGCCCGGGCCGTGGGTTGCTCTTCGCATGCCGCGGCGGTGGCCCAGGCGGGGGTGCACCCGCGGCGCCCCACATTCGTTGTTCACCCCGGCGTCGAGACGCAGTGGGTGGCCCCGGTGGACCGAATTGCGCTGGGCATCCCGCCGGAGCGGCGGGTGGTCGGGATCGTGGGTCGCCTGCAGCCGTGGAAGGGCCAGCACCGCTTCCTGCGGGCACTTCGCTTGCTGCACGACTCGGGCTGTCCGGCGCACGGGCTGATCGTCGGGGGAGACGCGCACGGGTTCTCGCCCGGCTACGAGCAGGAACTGCGCGAGCTGATCCTTCGCCTCGGGCTCCGCGACTGGGTCACGATGGCCGGGCACGTTCCCGACGTCAGGCCGCTGATCGCCTCGATGGACGTGCTGGTCAGCGCTTCTGCGATGGAGCCGTTCGGGATCGTGCTGCTCGAGGGATTCGCCCAGGCGGTGCCGGCCGTGGCTGTGTCCGACGCGGGGCCGCGAGAGATAGTCGAGCACGGGGTCACCGGGATGCTCGTCCCAAGCCCGGAGCCGCAGCTGCTCGCGGGTGCCGTGCGCGAGCTCTTGACCGACGACTGTCGGCTCGGACGAATGGCGCTTGCGGCGCGGCGGGCAGCGGTGGAACGGTTCAGCGTGCAGGTGATGGTGGACAGGCTGGCGGGTCGGCTCGAGTCGCTTGCCACCGAGCGGGAGGCGGAGTCCGCGTGAGTGTGCCGACGGTCGCGCTGGTGCACGACAACTTCGACGGCCCGACCGGGATGGGGCTCGTGCTGAGCGCACACGCGCGGTTCATCCTCGAGACCGGCTGGAGGCTGTGCATCGTCGGCGACAACGTCCCGGACGATCTCCGCGCCGGCGCCGAGCGGTTCGTCCCGGTCAGCAACCCGGTCGGCCTTCCGAAGCTCCCGGAGCACGTGGCGTGGTGCCGGCGGGCTCGCGCCGCGCTTCGGGACGTTCGGGCGGAGATCGTGCATGTCCACTCACCGTGGCTGGCATCGCACGGTCAGCTGCTGACCTCGCACTTCGTCAGCCAGGCGGCGTTCGCCCACGACGTCCGCGAGCCGGGCAGCGGCGTCGAGGGGGTGTTGCGGCAGGCCCAGTCGTGGATGAAGCGACGGACCGATGACGGCCTCTACCGCCGATTGCGCTCCTCGACATATCTGTCGTTCGTCTCCGAGTTCCTGCGCGAACAGTTCCGCCGCCATTACGGCGAGCCGCGCGGCGGCTGGATCTTCCTTCCGCCGGCGCCGGGCTGGAAGGCGCCTGATGCGGCGGAGCGCGCGCGGGCTCGCGCCGCGCTCGGGGTGCCCGAGGGGCGGCTCTCCGTCGGCTACCTCGGCGGCGTCGATCCGCGCAAGGGGTTCGAGCACGTGCTCGCGCTCCAGTCTGACCCCGGCATCCACCTGCTGTTCGCCGGCCCCGGGTCTGACCGTGCGTCGGTCGGCGGCCGCCCGGGAATCGGCTTTGTCGAGGTGGGGCCGTTCTTGTCGGCCTGCGACGTTCTCGCCGCGCCGAGCCGGTTCGACTCGGCTCCCGTGGCGGTGCTCGAGGCGCTGTCCCGGGGAGTGCCCGTCGTCAGCACCTCGACTTGCGGGTGGGCCTCGGCGATCGAGCGCCACCGATGCGGCGTCGTGTGGGGAGAACGGGATGACACTGGCCGAGGCCTGCCGGCGCGCTGCAGCGGCGCCGCCGGAACGCTGCCGCGCGCTGATCGACGAGTTCGGGGCCGGGCGCCAGCGCGAGGTCCTGATCGGCGCCTACGAGCAGATCCTCGCATGATCCTGAACTTCGACAGCACCGATGCTCCGACCGAGATCGATGCCGATCTGTGCATCGCCGGCGCCGGCGCGGCCGGGATCGCATTGGCGCTCGAGTTCGCGGGCGCGGGTCAGCGTGTCGTGGTGCTCGAAAGCGGCGGCGAGTCCTTCGAGCCGGAGACCCAGCGCCTCTGCGACGCCGAGCTGCGCGGTCTGCCCTGCACGACGGTGCACGAGGGCCGGGCGCGGCGCTTCGGCGGCACCACCACGATGTGGGCCGGACAGGCGCTCCCACTCGATGAGCTCGACTTCGAGGCGCGCGACTGGGTGCCGGGCAGCGGCTGGCCGCTGACGTTGTCGCAGCTGCAGCCGTACTACCGCCGCGCCGAGCGGTTGATGGGCCTGCCCGAGACGTCGTACGACGAGCGCAGCTGGCCTCGTGGCCTGCCGATGCCGCCGGTGACCGACGGGCTCGCGGCGGGTTTCTCGACGTTCAGCCCGATCCCCAATTTCGCCAGGACGCACCGGACCGCTTTGCAGCGGGCCGCGAACGTGACTGTGCTGCTGCACGCAAACGCCAGGACGCTGGTGATGGATGGCGAGGGCATCCGGATCGGCGCGATCGAGATCGCGTCGCTGTCCTCCGGACGGACAGGACGGATCCGGGCTCGCCGCTATGTGATCTGCTGCGGCGGCGTCGAGACGCCGCGGCTGCTGCTCGCCTCCGGAGTGGGCAACGACCTCGTGGGGCGGTACTTCCAGGAGCACGTGCACGTGAACGTGCCCGTGATTGCCGCCGGCCGGCGGCTCATGGGCCGCCTGTTTCACGGCCGGCGCGTCGGCGGCGTCCGACACTTCGCCAAGTTGACCGCCAGCCCGGATCTCCAGCGGCAAGATCGAATTCTCAACGTCGGCGCCAACGTGAGCTACGACCCGAATGCGAACCTCGCCGTCCGTGCTGTCAAGGACGGCGACTTGATCGGCGCGCTGCGGCGCCCCCGGCAGCTGGGCGCGGCCGTCTACCGCCACGCCGTCCTGCGCCAGAAGGCCTCCGAAGGCTTCGGGACGCTGTACTTCTGCGTGCAGACCGAGAACCTGCCGCGCGCTGACAGCCGGGTCATGCTTGCCCGCGGGACCGATGCGCTCGGGCTGCCCCGCGCGGTCGTCGACTGGCGCGTGGGGGAGGAGGAGCTGCGCACGGCTCAGCTGTTCGCCGGGCGACTCGCCGCGCTGCTCCGGACCTCTGGACTCGGCCACCTGGACCTGTCGGGGTTCCCGCTGCCGCGCGACGTCGCACTCCTCCGCGAGCGCTTGGCCGGAGGATGCCACCACATCGGCACCACCCGGATGGCGAATCACCCGCGCGACGGGGTGGTTGACCGCGACTGCCGCGTGTTCGGCGTGGAGAACCTGTTCGTCGCCGGAAGCGCCCTGTTCCCGACGAGCGGCTGGTCGAACCCCACGCTCACCCTGCTGGCGCTCTGTTACCGGCTGGCCGATCGCCTGAAGCGGGAGCTCGCAGCGGATGACCGCGGTGCCGTGGGGGTCACATCGTGAGAATCGCCTGGCTCGGCCCAACGCCCAACCTCGAGGGCGGCGCGCCGTATGTCGGCACGCAGCTGTTGCGTGAACTGGCGTGCGCCGGGGCCAAGATCGATTGCTTCCTCGACGTCGGGCCCGACCAGATCCCGTCCACTCTGTTGGGGCTCGACGGGCTGCGGTTCGTGCTGCGGCCCACCAGCTGGCAGTGGGGCCGCTGGTACAACCGGACCCCGATGAGGGCGTTCGTGTCCGGAAACGCGGTCCGGCTGCGCGCGCACAACGAGCTGGCCCGCTCGATCGCCGCCCACCACGCAGCCGTGCGCTACGACGTCGTCTACCAGTTCTCCCGCAACGAGCTCGGGCAACTGGGCAGGCTGCTCGACACGCTGCCGCCGGTCGTCGTGCACCCATCCACGCACGCGGCAGGCGAACTGCGCTGGTACAGGCGCGAGGCACCGCTGGCCCGCCGGATCGAGCCGAGCAGCCGCCGCCTGCTGGTGGAGACCGTGCTGTGCCTGAGAGCATCCATCCAGCGCCGCGACCTCGCCCGCGTCGACCGGATCCTCGCGATCAGCCACCGGTTCGCCGACCACCTTACGGCCGACTACCGCATTCCCCGGGCGCGAATCGGAATCGTCCCCAACCCGATCGACCTGGACCGCTTCCGCCCCAGCCCGCGCCCGATCCAGCCGGTGGCGCCGCTCAAGCTGCTGTTCGTCTCGCGGATCGCGGTCCGGAAAGGGGTCGAGTTGATCGTCGACCTCTCACATCGCCTGGACGACCTGCACGGCAAGGTCGAGATCGTCGTGATCGGGAGCCGATCGACGTGGTCCGATTACCGCGAGCTGCTCGACCGCCTCAACCCGCGCCTCGCCCGGTATCCGGGGGGCGCCGAGCCGGACGAACTGGCCACGCTTTATCGGGAGGCGG
Organism: uncultured Solirubrobacterales bacterium; assembly: GCA_963811135.1. Lineage (GTDB taxonomy): Bacteria > Actinomycetota > Thermoleophilia > Solirubrobacterales > Solirubrobacteraceae > Palsa-465. Next base: position 605,690 of record CAWEQG010000020.1, read on the forward strand.
TCGCGGTGTTGCAGCCGAGCCACTACGAGCCGTTCGCTCTCACCGTCGGCGAGGCGCTGGCGGCGGGGACGCCGGTGATCGCCAGCGACGAGGTCGGCGCCGCGGAGGGCGTCGACCGGCGCGTCTGCACGGTATTTCCACGCGGCGATCGGGCGGCGTTCGAGCGGGCGGCGCGGGCAGCGATCGCGAACTCGAGCACGACAGACCGGAACGCGGTGGCGGCGCTCGCGCGCGCCGAGGCCGAGCGGTTGTACGCGCCGGCGATGGTGGCGCAGAGGCTGCTCGCGGAGCTGGAGCGTGTGTGTCCGCGCAAGACGGCGTCGGCGCCCCTCAGGCGCCCGGGCGCGCCAGCCGGGCCCATCGCCGCCGCGCCAGCTGGTTGACGTCCTCGATCCGAGCGACGCGCGCCTCAGCGGTGAGCCGCTCACCCGCCATGCGCCGGCGTCATCTGCGGCGTCCGGTGGACCAGGCGCGGACGCCCGCCGGGACTCTCGGGCGGAAGTTCGGGCGCCGCGGTGGCACGTCTCCGCGCCAGGTCCTGCCCGGTGCGCAGCAGCACCCGCAGGTCGGCATTCGCGATCAGTGCCACCCAGCCACAGAACTGAATCACCGACAAGGCTCCCGCGGCCAGCGCTGAGGGCAGCGTCGGCGGAGCCAGCCTGGTTGCGGCGTTGATCAACAGCGCGATCGTTGCCGCGCCCGCCATCACCGGGCCGCTGGCGGCGAACAACCGTGCCTGCACGTACCGGCCGGTCGCCCTGGCCAAGAACGCCGCCTCGGTCAAGTAGGCGAGCGAAGTCCCGGCGGCCAGCCCGGTGATCCCGAACAGCGCCAGCAGGCCCACGCCCACCGTGAGGTTGACGACGGCGCTGGCGGCCACCGCACGTAGCACGGCTCCGGCTTCGCCGGCCGAGTACAGGAAGCCGGATGTCGAGACGGACACCGGCCCCATCACGAGCATCCCCAGGGGCAGGAGCGTGATTACGTCGACGACGCCATGCCACTGCGGACCGAAGACGCTCGGCACCATCGCCGGCGCCGACGCGATCACCGGCACCAGCAGCAGTCCGGTGCCGATCGCGCTCAGACGGACCGAGCGCGCCACCACCGCGGTCAGGTCCTCGCCGGCGTCGCGCAGCCGCGACATCGCCGGATAGGAGACGTTCCACAGCGTGTCGAGGAGCAGCGCCGGAATGCTCATCAGCCGGCCGGCGAGGCTCCACACCCCCAGGCCGGCCACGCCGGCCAATCCCGCGGTGGCGACGTTGATTCCCTGGTCGCGCGCCAACCCGGACAGCCGGGCGGCCTGGACACGAGCCCCGAAGCGCCACAAGGGTCGCATCACGTCCACGTTGATGCGGGGGAGCACGATCCCGACCGGGGTAAAGAACGTGATCGTCGCGGTGCCGCAGACCGCGCGGACCACCGTGCCGGTCGCGAGCGCCCACACTCCCGCTCCGAGGATCACTCCCGGGATTGCCCAGCAGTAATAGGAGACCACCTCCGCGATGTCGACCAGAGCCATCGGTCCGAACGAGAGCTGGCGCTCGAGCATGATCGCGCTCGGCGTCCGCAGTGCGGTGATCGGCAGCGCCGACACCATCACGGTCGTGACCAGCGCGTCGGAACCGAGCGGAGCCGCAGCGAGTGCGCTGATCGCCAGGACCAGCAGCGCGACCGTGAGTTGCAGTCCGTTGACCGCGCCGAGCTCGATGCGAGTGGGCGCCTGCTCACGGCGCAGGAGCGCGGCTCCCATCCCCCCGTCGCCGATGAAGTTCGTCATGAACATGATCGTGGCGCCGAACGCGACGAGCCCGAAGTCGCGCGGGACGAGGAGCCGGGCCAGGACGACGTTCCCGCCGAAGCCGATCAGCTTGATCAGGGCGCCACGGCTGACCAGGACAGCAGCACCCTTGATCGCCCGCTGCCGCACGTCCGCCCCGCTCAGAGCGGGTTCCGCGCAGGCGGTCCGCTCACCGCGCTCGAGGCTCACATCCATACAACGACCCGGCTGTGTCGGATGCACACGTGCATCTGGATCACGGAGCGACGTTGAATGGCCATGAGCGGAATCGCCGTGAGCGCACGCTTCACGAGCGACGCGACGACCGAGGCCTCGGGCGCCCAATGCCGGTTCTGCGCCGCGCCGTTGCGACACACGTTCGTCGACCTGGGCATGTCGCCGCTGTGCGAGAGCTACCTCGCCGCCGACGCAGCTCGACGCGATGGAGCCGTTCTATCCGCTGCACGTCTGCGTGTGCGAGCAGCTGCTTCCTCGTGCAGCTCGAGGAGTACGTCGCGCCGAGGAGATCTTCACGCGAGTACGCCTACTTCTCGTCGTACTCGGACAGCTGGGTCGAGCACGCGCGGCGCTACGTCGACGACGATGATCGACCGGTTCGGCCTCGGCGCCGACAGCCTCGTCGTCGAGCTGGCCAGCAACGACGGCTACCTGCTGCAGTACTTCGTCGACGCGCGGCATCCCGGCGCTCGGGCATCGAGCCGGCGGCCAACGTCGCCGCAGGCGGCCGAGGAGCAAGGGCGTCGCCGACGCTGGTCGGTTCTTCGGCCGCGAGCTGGCCGCGCGAGCTCGTCGGCCGACGGGCCGGCGCGCCGACCTGGTCGTCGGCAACAACGTGCTGGCCCAGGTGCCGGACCTGAACGACTTCGTCGGCCGGGATCGCGATCGCTGCTCGCGCCCGACGGGCGTCGTCACGATCGAGTTCCCGCACCTCGCTGCGGCTGATCGAGGAGCAACCAGTTCGACACGATCTACCACGAGCACTTCTCGTATTTCTCGCTCGCACGCCGTCGAGCGGATCTTCGCCGCGCACGGCCTCGACGATCGTTCGACGTCGAGGAGCTGCCCGACCCACGGCGGCTCGCTGCGGGTCTACGCCCGGCACGCCGAGCGACGGCGCCGACCGGCCGGTCGAGCGCGTCGGCCGAGCTGCTGCGCGACCGAGAGCGGCGGCCGGGCTACGACGACGCTCGACGGCTACCGCGGCTTCGCCGCGCGGGTCGAGGAGACCAAGCGGCGAGCTGCTCGAGTTCCTGATCGGCGCGCCGGCGCGAGGGCAAGCGCGGTCGTCGGCTACGGCGCGCCGGGCAAGGGCAACACGCTGCTGAACTACTGCGGCATCCGCGACCGACTTCCTCGACTTCACCGTCGACCGCAACCCGTACAAGCAGGGCAAGTTCCTGCCCGGCACGCACATCCCGATCTATCGCGCCGGAGCGGATCGCGCGAGACGCGGCCCGACTACGTCCTGATCCTGCCCTGGAACCTGCAGCGACGAGATCGTCGCGCAGCTGGCGCTACGTCCGCGAGTGGGGCGGCCAGCTTCGTCGTCCCGATCCCGAGCCGAGCTCGATGGCGTGAGTCCCGACGGCGCTGCATGAAGGTCGTCCTCTTCTGCGGCGGGCTGGGCCTGCGGCATGCGCGAGTACTCGGAGTCGATCCCGAAGCCGATGGTCCCGATCGGCACGGCCGATCCTGTGGCACGTCATGAAGTACTACGCGCACTTCGGCCACACGGACTTCATCCTCTGCCTGGGCTACAAGGCCGAGGCGATCAAGGAGTACTTCCTCACACTACAACGAGGCGCTCTCCAACGACTTCGTGCTGTCCGACGGCGGCGCGCAGCGTCGAGCTGCTGAGCACCGACATCCACGACTGGAACGATCACCTTCGTCGACACCGGCCTGCACGCGAGCATCGGCCAGCGGCTGACGCGCGGTGCGCGCGCCTACCTCGAGCGACGACGAGATGTTCCTCGCCAACTACGGCGACGGGCTGACCGACGCCGACCTGCCGGACGATGATCGACGCGGACTGCAGGCGAGCGACGTGACCGCGAGCTTCCTCGCCGTGCGGCCGACACTACAGCTTCCACGTCGTCCCGATGGACGAGCACGGGATCGTCGACGGCGATCCAGCGACGTGACCGCGTCGGACCTCTGGATCAACGGCGGCTACTTCGTCTTCCGCCGCGAGATCTTCGACTACATCGAGCCCGGCGAGGACCTCGTCGAGGAGCCGTTCCAGCCGCCTGATCGCGGAGGCAAGCTGCTCGGCCTACCCCTACGACGGCTTCTGGGCGCCGATGGACACGCTCAAGGAGCAAGCACAGCTCGAGGCGCTGCACGAGAGCGGGCACGCGCCCCTGGCAGGTGCTGGGAGCTCGGCCGACCGGTCGACCGCGAGCGCCGTCGCCGCCACCGGCTGATGCTCGGGCTGCTGCTCGAACGCCGCCGGCGGCCGCGCCCGTGCGCGTGCTCGCGCTCGGCGCCCACGCCGACGACATCGAGATCGGCTGCGGCGGCACGCTGCTGCGGCTCGGCGCGAGGACCCGTGTGCCGAGCGTATACTGGGTCGTCCTCAGCGGCACGCGCGAGCGCGCGCCGAGGCGCAGGCGAGCGCCGCACGCGCTTCTCGGGCGGCGTCCCGCGCCGCATCGATCGTGCGCGACTTCCGCGACGGCTTCTTCCCGTACGACGGCGCGCGGAGATCAAGGACTACTTCGAGGAGCTCAAGGCGCGACGTCTCGCCCGACCTCATCTTCACCCACCAGCGCGACGACCTGCACCAGGACCACCGGCTCGTCTCCGAGCTGACCTGGAACACGTTCCGCGACCACCTGATCCTCGAGTACGAGATCCCGAAGTACGACGGCGACCTCGGCACGCCCAACCTGTTCGTCCCGCTCGACGAGACGTCTCGCTCGCGGAAGGTCGACGCAGCTGATCGACGCATTTCGCCTCGCAGCGTGCCAAGCACTGGTTCAAGCGAGGATCTGTTCACGGGGCTGCTGCGCCTGCGCGGCATGGAGTGCGAACTCGCCGACGGCCACGCCGAGGCGTTCTACTGCCGCAAGGCGGTACTGGCGTGAGCGTGGCAGTGCGGGAACCGGTCCGCCGCGACCGCGACCTTGGAAACGAGGCGTACGCGTTGTTGGGCCGGCTGTTTCCCATGTGCCGCAGCCTCACGGGCGCGGGTGTGCGAGAAACTTCGCGGTCCTGCAGGAGCGCCTGCCGCTCACCGTCACCGAGGTCCCGAGCGGCACGCGGGTATTCGACTGGGTCGTTCCCGACGAGTGGACCATCCGCGACGCTTACGTGGCCAGCGTCGATGGCACGCGGGTGATCGACTTCCGGGCCTCAAACCTGCATGTGGTGTCTTATAGCGAGCCCGTGCGCGCGACGATGTCGCTGGACGAGTTGCGGCCGCGACTGCACACGCTTCCGGACCGACCGGACCTCGTGCCCTATCGGACCTCGTACCACGAGCGCACCTGGGGGTTCTGTCTGTCGCACCGCGCGCTGCTGGCGCTCGATCCCGGCGACTACGACGTGGTGGTCGACTCCACACTCGCGCCCGGCCATCTGGTTTACGCCGAGCTCGAGCTGGAGGGAGAGAGCGAGGTCGAGATCCTGATCTCGACCTACGTGTGTCACCCCTCGCTGGCCAACGACAACCTGTCGGGGATCGTGGTGGCTGCGATGGTGGCCAGTGAGCTCATGTGCCGGAGCCGGCGCCACCGCTATCGGTTCCTGTTCGCCGCCCGGCACCCTCGGTCCGCTGGCCTGGCTTCATCGCAACCACCACCGTCTCGAGCAGGTCCGCCATGGGCTTACGATCTCCTGCGCCGGCGACGACGGCCCGTTCACCTACAAGCGCAGCCGGCGCGGCGACGCGGAGGTGGACGCCGCCGCGGAGGTTGTGCTGCGCGACCTCGGATTACCGCACGCGGTGCTCGAGTTCGAGCCGTGGGGCGGTGACGAGCGGCAGTTCTGCTCGCCCGGCTTCGATCTTCCCTTGGGGGCGCTCTCGCGGAGCGCGCACGCGGCCGACCCGGTGAATCACACGTCGGCTGACGATCTGGCCCGGATCCGCCCGGAGTCGCTGGCGGAGTCGATCCGGGCCTGCCTGGCGATACTCGATGTGCTCGAGACGAACCGAACGTGCATCAACCTCACCCCCTACGGGGAGCCGCAGCTCGGCCGGCGTGGCCTCTACCGCTCGGCCGGCGGCGCCGTGGCGAGACCGGAGGACGAGCAGGCGCTCTTGTGGGTGCTGAATCAGAGCGATGGGTCGCGGACGCTGCTCGACATCGCCCGTCGATCGGAGCTGGCGTATGCGGTCGTGCGGCGTGCGGCCGACCGGCTCGAGGACGCCGGACTCGTGCGCTCGACGTGACAGGGTCTGCTCGGCGCCGACCTTACATCCTTGCCAGCAACGACGTGGGGGCGATCCACGACGCCGCCCACCCCGCCGCCGCCCGCACCGTCGGCCGCAGCTGCATCGCCGCGGCCAGGTGCTCGCGCGCCGGCCGGCGCATCCCCTGGCGGAGCATCCCTTCGGCCGCGAGTCGGTGATAGCCGGCGACGCGGCTGGTCAGCACGTGGGCGTGGGGTCTCAGCTTCGGATCCCCGAGCATCCGCTCCTGGCAATGGATGCCCGCGAGCCACACCGCCACGTCGCGCGACGCGCTATGGCAGCCTGCGTGCATCCGGTAGGACATCAGCCGCTGCGGACAGTAAAAGGCGGCTGCGCCATCCCGCGCCAGCAGGTAGGACAGCCACACGTCGAGGTGCGAGGCGACGACGGGAGTCAGCTCGGATACCGGAAGCGACTCGCGCCGCCACACGCATCCGGTGATCTTCACGCTCTGGCGGATCACCACACCGAGGAAGTCCTCGACCAGTCCGCCAGCGAGATCGGCGCGGCCGTAGGCGCGCGTCGCGCGGTCGGTCGCGTCGATGTCGACCCTGCCGCGGTCGTCGATGATGTGGTGGTCGCAGAACGCCAGCACGGCCTGCGGATAACGCTCCAAGCCTGCCGTGAGCCCCGCCAGAAAGCCCGGGGCCCACCGATCATCGTCGTGCAGGAATGCGGCGTACTTCCCTCGGGCGTGCATCAGCCCGGCGAGCATGTTGTCGAGCATTCCGAGGCTCTGATCCTGCTCGAGCCAGCGCACCCGCGGATCGTCGATCGTGTGCCTCAGGCGCCGCGTGTCCTGCGGGTCGCCGTTGTTGCTGACGATCACCTCGTAGTCGTCGAACTCGCCCGCCAGGACGCTGCTCAGCGCCTCGGCCAGCCACACCGGTCGGTTGTGCGTCGTGAGCACGACGCTCACAGCGGGCGTGGTGCTCATGCGAAGGCCAACCGCCGGATCCCCGACCCGGTCGCCTGAAAGCCGTTCTCACCCTGCAGGAGGTTGTTGCTGCCGTTGACGGTCAACGAACCGCCGGTCTGCGCGAACGTGTTCCACAGCGTGTTGTTGGCGCCCGTGACCCGGACGTCGCCGAGGATCTTCAGTGCCTGCACGGTGTTGAAGTCGCCCGTGAGGCTGAGCGTGTTCCGGGGCGCCACCGCGCACCGGGTGAGCACGTTGTTGTCGGAGCTGATCAGCCACTCGGCGCTGTCGGTTTCATCCCAATCGCAGTCGATCAGCGTGTGCTGGCCATTGCCGGCGATCTCGATGGAGCGCACCGCTGGGGCGCCCGGAACACCGATGTTGCCGCCCTGGACGAACTTCGAGCCCAGGATCATGTGCGCGCCGGACTTCTGGAACGTGTCCGCATCCGTCGGCGACTCCCCGCCGAACAGGATGTCCCGGTAGTTCGAGTCGCCGCGCATCTGCACGAACACGTGGTTTGCGCCGCCCACCTTCCAGGCCAACCGCAAGCGGGATGTCTCCACACGCGTGAGCAGGCAACCCTCGCCGTCGCGCAGCACGATCCCGTAGCCGCCGTAGCCCGCCTTCGGGTCGATCTTGTCGTCGTTCTTGACATCGACGTCCTGGACGTGCACGAGCGTCCCCGTGATCAGGATCGCGGTGCCGGTGAACCGCGGGCCGCCATGGACGTTCAGGTCCGACAGCAGCGCGCCGTCGGTCATCGTGATGATCGTCTGCTTGTCGCCGGTCGACTGGATGAACGTGGAGTCTCGTCCGGACCCGCGGACAGCCGCACGACCGATCGTGAAGCCGCCGTCGAATGTGCCTGCTCCGACGTAGACGGTGCCGTTACCGACGACCTTGAGCGCGTGCCCGATCGTGGCCAGCGCCGAGCCCCAGCTTCCGCCGCTGTTGCGATCCGAACCGTCGGAAGCCACGAATACCTGGCCCGAGACGGAGGGCGTCGCTCCGCCATCGGTGGCCAGGCCGCCAGAATGACGTGGCGCCGGCGAGGCTCCCGTCTGCGGCGGGTTGCCGAGGAGCCCCGTCTCGGCCCCCACCGCGGCGACGCCTGCCGCCGTGGCCGCCGCCGCTCCGGCAAACAGCAGCCGGCGAGTCGTGCCCTTCTCGTTCTCCATCCGACTACCTGGCATTTAGGACCAGCCCCCTACCGCTTGGTTCGTAGTCCGGCCAGTTTCGATCCCGCTCGGAGACCAGCCGGTGCTCGGCCGCGGGCCACTCGATCCCGAATGCCGGGTCGTCCCAGCGCACCCCGCGGGCGGCCGCGGGCACGTATTCATGGGTCATCTGGTAGGCGACCTCGGTCCCGTCCGCGAGGGTCTGGTATCCCTGCGCGAAGCCTTCGGGCACATACACGAGCCGTCCGTTGGCCGGGTTCAACTCGAAGGCGGCCCACCCCATGTATGTGGGGGATTGCGGTAGCAGGTCGACGATCACGACGTACGCGCTGCCGCTGGTGCAGCGCACCAGCTTGACCTCTCCGTGCGGCGCCTGCTGGTAATGCAGCCCGCGCAGCGTGTCGCGGCTGGCGGTGTAGATCGTGCTCGCCTGCACGAAGCGCGTGGCGAGTCCCCGCTGCGCGAATTCCGCTTCGCAGAACACGCGCGCCAGGAACCCGCGCTCGTCGCGACGCCGCTCGACGTCGACCACAAACGCATCCCTGAGGGCGGTCCGATTGAAGATCATCGACTCGAGGCGACAGCCATACGCCACCGTAGTGCGGAGTCGAGCCGCCCGCTTTGCTGCAGCTCCTGCACGCGCTTGATCCTCAGGTAGCTGGGACCCATGAACTCCTCGAAGGTCAGGTTCGCGCGGGCATAGGCGTCGCGCAGCTGCTCGCAGCCCCGCCGCACCGTCCACTGCGGCCTCGCGTCGGGGAGCACGCGGGCGAGCTTGGAGCAGTCGACGCGGTAGGAGCGCTGGTCAGGGGGGCTTCCCTCGGTGAACGCCACCCGCGTCCCCGGCATGACCTCTGCCACGATCTCGGCCACCTCGTGGATCCGGTAGTTCTCGGCGCTCGATCCGACGTTGAACGGCTCATCGTGAACGAGCTCGCGCGGGGCGTGCAGGACGGCCAGGAACGCACGCGCGATGTCCTCGACGTGGACCAGCGGTCGCCAGGCTCTCCCGTCGCTCTCCATCCGGATCTCCCGGATCGTGTACGCGTAGGCGACGAGGTTGTTCACGACCACGTCGAGGCGCAGGCGCGGCGAGAAGCCGTAAGCGGTGGCGTTGCGCAGGTACGTCGGGCTGAAGTCGCCGTCGGCGAGCTCTGAGATCTCACTTTCCGCCAGTACCTTGGAATGTCCGTATGGGGTCACCGGAGCGAACTCGGCAGTCTCGCCCAACATCTCCTCGCCCGCCTTGCCGTAGAGGCTGCACGAGGAGGAGAACAGCATGCGCGGGACCCCCGCCGCCTTGGCCATGATCGCCACGCGGACCGCCGCCATGTGGTTGATGTCGTAGGTGGTCTGCGGGTTCAGGTTGCCGAGTGGGTCATTGCACACCGCGGCCAAGTGCACCACCGCCCCGAAGCCAACGAAGTCCTCCACATCTACATCGCGGACGTCGCGGCGCACGGAGGGTGCGTCGGGCACGCGATCGCCGATCACGCACGGCGCGAACAGGTCTAGATCGAGGCCGACGACCTCATGGCCGGCGTCCTGCAGCATCGGAACGAGGACCGAGCCGATGTAGCCGTTATGGCCAGTGACGAGAACGCGCAATTGATCCTCCGGGCAGGGGTTGGGCGGCGGCGATCACCGCCGCGGGCTTGACGGCCCGTGGCCGCTCGATCCGGGCTGGCTGCCGGTGCTCGGCTCGGGCGACGGCGAGAGCGACGGCGACTGCGCCGGTGAACTGCTCACGGAACTGCTCGCGCGAGAAGCGCATCGCAGTGGCGCGGAGGGCCGCCGGGTCGAAGGATTCCCAATCGGTCCCGCGCAAGGAGTGTGCGAACGCCTCGACGCTGCGCGGCGCCACGAGCATTCCGGTCACTCGATCCGACACGATCTCGAGCGCTCCTCCCTGCGCGGCCGCCAACACCGGGCGGCCCGCCGCATGTGCCTCGACCATCGTGATCCCGAACTCTTCGATCGCCGGCACCACCAGCGCCCGGCAGCCGGCGTATAGCTCGGTCAGGCGTTGGTCGTCGACGCGGCCGAGGAACTCGGCGTGGTGTCCGAATCTGCGCTTCAGGCGTGCCAGGTCCGGGCCCTCTCCCACCACCTTGAGCTTGACCCCGGCCTTTTCGGCGGCGGCCAGCGCGATCTCGGTGTCCTTGTGCGGGGTGACCTCTCCCACCGTGAGGAAGTAGTCCCGGGGGTCGGGGTCGGCGGTGAAGCGCTCGACGTCGACCGGGGGGTGGACTACGAGCGCGTCGCGGCCGTAGAACTCCTTGATCCGCCGACGCGTGAGCTCCGAGTTGGCGACAAACGTGGTGACGCGGCGAGCGGCTTCTTGATCCCAACGGCGTATGGCGGTGAGAACGCCGTGGATGGCGGGCCGGGTCAACCCCGGCAGGACGCGTTCGGCGCGATCGCGCTCGTGCCACGCGTAGCGGAACGGTGAATGGCAATAGCAGACGTGAGCGGCGTCAGGACCCGGCCGCACGCCATGCGCGAACGCGCTGCTGCTTGAGATGATCAGCCTTGCGTGATCGACGGATAGCCGTTCGGCGGCCAGCGGCAGCAGCGGCAGGAACCGCCGGTAGCGGTCCTGCTTCGCGGCGACCGGCTGCAGAAACGACGTTCGGATCCGCCGGCTACGAAAGCGGCCCTGAGTTCCCACCGGGTCGTACAGCAGGGTCGCGAGGTCGGCCCCCGGGAAGCACTCGGTCATCGCCTCAAACGTGCGCTCGGCGCCCCGCATCACGAGCAGGTAGTCGTGGACCAAGAGCACGCCATCGTCACCGAGATGCGACAGCTGCGCGATCATGTCCATGCAACGACCCGTGAGGGCGACGGTGCACGGTCTACTGCGGCGCGGCGGCGATTGGACGCGGGAGTGCAGGCGCCTAGCGTCGGGGCCGCTGGAGGACCTGGGCGTACCAGTCCGATGAGGGTTCGCCGGCGCTCGCCCATCCGTCGGAGGAGAGCTGCCCGAGGAACTGCTCGTGTGCCGCCCGGGCGTCGTAGTTCGGCCGTAGGCGGACGGCCCAGGTATTGATCGAGAAGGGCTCGGATTCCACGACGGACGTGACGTTCCCGTACGTGTCGAGCGCCTCGGCGTAGAACTGCGCGGTCGGCCCCCCGCGCCGGCATCCGATCAGGGCACGGTCCCGCGCGACCGGCTCTGACCCCGGTCGCGTTCGGAGCAGCGCCGTGTCGTGCCACCTGCCCCGTGTTTGCATCTGCTCCCAGCCCGTGGCGACGAGCCGCTTGACGAGCAGGTCGTGGGCGCGCCGCGGGGCGCCGAGATTGGGGAGCCGGCGCAGGGGGAGGGTGCGCACCGACAGGGGCGTGCGGAAGGGGTCAGACCGCGCGACCACCTTCCGCCGCCCACCTTCCTCCACCGCGACGACCTGAAAATCGCCGCCACGCGGCGTCCGGGCAAAGACGATCGAGCACCATTCCGGCCGGCCGGCACCGTCCGTCGCTGGGGCGGCGACGAACTCGGCGCCGACCGGCGCGGGTGACGCGCCCGCATAGGGGGGGCTGGGGCGCGCGGGGGCGGGCGGCAATTTCGGACGGGCCGAGCGCGGTTTCCGCCTCGGTCGCGTCGGCGCCGGAGCCGTCGATCGCGGCTCGACCCTCGGGCCCTCCAATCCAGGGCGTGTTTCCGCCTCCTGGCCGTTCGGTGTGACCACGATCCTGCCGCGGACGGTCGAGCGGTGCGGGCTCACCGAGCGGGTCCGCGGTTGCGGAGGCGGTCCCGAGCCATTTCCTGGTGGCGAGCCGTTGCTGCTCGGATCCATGGCACTCATGACGATCTCGGCGATACAACGGGACGCACGCGAGCCGGTGCACGCGGGCCGGCTACAGATTTGCGTGGCGCATCACGTGTCGCACCGTGCGCAACAGGATCTTGACGTCGAACCAGAGCGACCAGTTAGCGACGTAGAGATAGTCGATGCCGACCATCTCCTGCATCGGCACGCGCCGGCCCAGCACCTGCCAGGGGCCGGTCATGCCAGGGGTCAGATGGAGCCGGCTGCGATCGAAGCCGACCACCTGGGCGTCCTCGTCGACCACCAGTGGTCGCGGACCCACCAGGCTCATCTCGCCCCGCACCACGTTGAGCAGCTGGGGCAGCTCGTCCAGAGACGTCCGGCGCAGGAACTTTCCCAACCGAGTGACTCGCGGATCGTCCGCGATCTTGAACAGGCCGTCCCCCGCCTCGTTGTATGCCCGAATGCGATCCTTGCGGGTTTCGGCGTCGTGCTCCATCGTGCGGAACTTGAAGATCAGGAAGTGATTGCCCTCCCGCCCCACCCTCACCTGGCGAAAGAAGACAGACCCCCCGGACTCCAGCCAGATCGCCAGGGCGATGGCGGTCATGAGCGGCGCGGTAAGCAGCAGCCCGAACGATGCCAAGCCCAGATCGAAGCCGCGCTTCAACAGCCGTGAGGACCGCGACAGCCCGAAGCAGCGGATCCCGAGCATCGTCATTCCATCCACATCGTCGAATTCCACCGCCGAGCCCACGACCTCGAACATCCTCGGAAGCACGCTCACGCGGACGCCGACCGCCTTGGCGAAGCGGATCAGCCCCACGACGCTCGTATCGTCGTTGCTGGATGGCGCGACGACGATCCGTTCGATCGCCAGCTCGCGGACGAGCCGACGGATTGCTTGCGACGCATCTGGATCCTCGATGTCCTCGGGGCCTAGCCGGAGCGAAGCGACCACGGCGGCCCGGGCGTGGCTGGAAGCCACGTGCTCGCGAATCCGCGTCGCTCGGTCGAGCTCGCCGATGACGAGGCACCGCTGCACCGGCGCGACCCAGTCCGCCAGCCAGCGGGCAAACGTCCGGCAGATCACGATCGCGGCGAACGCGCCCAGCCATAGCCCGGCGATCTGTTCGGCACCCAGCGTGCCCTCTCACGAGCAGCCACTTGGCTGTATCATCATAACTGCGAGTGCGAACAGTCGCGGTCAGCTGCAGCAGCACCGGCACCTCGTCGAGCGTCGACTGCACGAGCCGCAGCTCATCGCGGTCGTAGAGGCCGGCGATCTTGAACGGCACGATCACCAGCGGCATCGCCAACGCCATCAGCGCCAGGCGATGCTGGTTGACGTCGAATACGAGCGAACGGTCATCGTCACGGCCAGCACGTCGGAACAGCGAGCAGCCGATGGTGAAGCGCCGCCCTGCGAAGGCCTGACTTCCGGGCCCGCTCGTCGACCACGTCCGCCGCGTCTGACTCGACGCGTTGATCGATCACCACCCCGGCGGCAGGCATCGGGCGCAGCACTTCGTGGAGCGGATCGCCGGGAGGGTGCAGGCTTTGCGGTGAGCTCCGGGGTCACCGCTGTGGGGGGTGCGGTGTGCGCAGTGAATCTCGGTGCGAGGGTGCTACCACGCAAATTCAACGTGACCGCATGCCGCTCGCAGCGAAGATCGGTCCGAATCTCAGCCCGCGGCACGCATCGTGGTGGCCGATGTACCGGCCTGCGCCTCGATCAAGGCCATGAACGCAGACACCTCCGCGGTGAGCTCGTGGGCGGTGTGCCGTAGCGCGTGTATCGGGCGCAGCATCGGCTCGACGTCCGACACCCGGAATGCGGTCAGCTCACCGCGCTCGAGCTCCTCTCCGCCCAGGCGTCGGGAGACGAAACTCACCCCGAGCCCATGCCGGACCGCGCGGGTGATCGCCTCGACCGAGTCGAGCTCCCAGACGCTGGGGGGCCGGTATCCGGCGCGGGCAAGGCCGCGCTCGGTCACGATCCTCGTGCTCGATCCGGGCGGGCCCAGCAGCAGCCGGTGTCGCGCGAGCTGTCCCAGGGCTATCCGTCCGTCATCCGCGTCGAGCAGACCGGGCGGGGCGATTCCCACCAGCTCGTCCACCATGATCTCGCTGCTGGTTACCGGCTCCGGCGCCGGAATCTCGCCGGCGATGCCGAGGTCGACCTGCCCGCGTGCCACCTCCCGGACGACCGCATCGCTGGCTAGGGTCCGGAGCCTGACCGTGACGCCTGGATAGCGCTCGGTGAGCCGGGGCAGGAGCGGGAGAACGAGGACGACACTTGGCATGTGACTGGCGGCGATCGTCAGCTCACTCGCGCCGTGCGCCCCGAGCGCGTCCACCGCCCGCCGCATGCTGTCCAACGTGGCCAGCATTCGAGCCGCGTGCGGCACCACGACCTTCCCGGCCGGTGTCAGGCAGCTCCCGCGCCCGTTGCGGGTCACCAGCCTCTGAGCGAGCGTCGCCTCCAGGTTGCGGAGATGCATCGACGCCGACGGCTGGGCGATTCCGCAAGCCTCCGCCGCCGCGGAGATCGATTGGGTTCGCTCGATCTCGAGCAGGAGCCTCAGTCTGAGCGGATGGATGTTCTCCATCTGCACGTCGCGCATCGCCTCACGCATCCCCTCGGTTCCGGGCCAGGCCTCGTCCCGAGCCGCCGTCTCGACCCGCGCCGCCGCCCCCTCGCGGCGCGGCGGTAGCCGCGCCGCAGGGGACTCGCCTGACCCAGACCTGTGCACGAGGCGGGGCCTACCCGACACGGACATCCCCCCGAGTCGCGGCCGGCGACCTGTCGCGGGATGTCCGGAGCGTGACCAGCGCGGCCCGGGCCGCATTCGTCACGTCCGTAGGCCCGCGCTCGTCGGCGCGGCGGTAGGCGGCCTCGGCACCGGTCAGATCACTCTGCTCTTCGAGGAGCACCGCGAGGTTGAATGACCCGTTGGGGTCACCGCGTTCGTCGGCCCGGCGGTAGGCCTCCTCGGCTCCTGGCAGGTCATGTCGTCGTTCCAGCAGGACGCCGAGATTCGATGCGGCTGCGGCATGACCGCGGTCGTCGGCTCGGCGGTAGGCGGCCTCGGCGCCGGTCAGATCGCCCTGCTCTTCGAGGAGCATCGCGAGGTTGAACGATCCGTTGGCCTCGCCGCGTTCGTCGGCCCGGCGGTAGGCCTCCTCCGCTGCGGCCAGGTCGTGTCGCCGTTGAAGCAGGACGCCGAGATTCGATGCGGCTGCGGCATGACCGCGGTCGTCGGCCCGGCGGTAGGCCGCTTCGGCGCCGGTCAGATCGTCCTGCTCTTCGAGGAGCATCGCGAGGTTGAACGATCCGTTGGCCTCGCCGCGTTCGTCGGCCCGGCGGTAGGCCTCCTCCGCTGCGGCCAGGTCGTGTCGTCGTTCCAGCAGGACGCCGAGATTCGATGCGGCTGCGGCATGACCCGCGTCGTCGGCGCGGCGGTAGGCCGCTTCGGCGCCGGTCAGATCGTCTTGCTCCTCGCACAGGAGGCCGACCCTGAACGCCTCGTCGGCTCGGACGGCACCACCTCGCTTGTGACCGTTCGACGCCGCGACCGGGTGCCCGTTCGATGCCGCGACCGGGTGCCCGTTCGACGCCGCGACCGGATGCCCATCGACGCCGGCCGCGACAGCCCGGAAAGCAGGACGCGCGGCGCGCCGACGGGTGTAGAGCGCAGCGATCAGGAGCACCACGGCTGCGACCGCGACCCCGAGGATCGTCAGCCAGACGATCGGTGAGGCACCGGACGGCTGCCGGGGCCCCCCGGCGATTGCTGGTGCCGGGGCGTGGGACGGCCCCGCCACCGTCGTCGTCTGCGGCGGCGCCGGCTTGGTGGCCGACGGCCCGGTGGAGCCGTGCGGCGTAGCCGGACGCAGCCTGCCGACGGCTTGGGACTGCGTGGCCAGAGCGATGAACGTCTCCGGATGGGCGATGCCGTCGATCGGCAGCCGATGTGCCGCCTGGAATCGCTGCACGGCGTGCTCGGTGTGCGGGCCGTATAAGCCGTCGACCCGACCGGGGCTGTATCCCGCCCCGGTGAGGAGCCGCTGCAGGTGACGCACCAGCCGCGACCCGCCGGGTCCGTAGCCGGAGCCCGGATACACGGTCGTGACCGGCGACGCCAACACGGCAAGCGTTTGCGGCCCGGCGATGCCGTCCGTGCGCAGGCCGCCGGCGGCCTGGAACCGCCACACCGCCGCCGTGGTACGGGGCCCGTAGAGCCCGTCAACCGGGCCCGGGGCAAACCCGGCGACCGCAAGCCGGCGCTGGAGGATCCTGACTTGGGGGGACCCACCTGCACGGTCATAGCCGGTTCCGAACGCGAGGACAGCGGTCGATGCGCGGCCGGTGGCGCCGTGGTCGGCGCTCCTCGAGCCGCCGGAACCGGCGCCTCCTTGGCCGCCGCCGGCAATCGCCGTCGCCGGCATGGCGAGCGTGGCGATGGTCACGGCGGCAGCAATCAATTTCAGTTTCATGCTGCTCGTTCTCCTTGGTTAGCTGGCTTGCGCCCGCACGGTCGTGCGGCCGCAGCGGAGGGCGCGTCCGGGCGCCGGGGCTAACCGGGGCGTTCGAGCCGGAGCGTGAAGACACCCGACCGCCATGGCAAGACGTCCAAGGCCAGCAGTCCGGGCAACAGAGCCGCGAGAAGCGCCACGCCGGCCAGCGCGAGGACCGCTGATGCGGTCGCACCCGCCGAGGCGCCGCCGGCGCCGCTAGCAAAGCCCTCGGCTCCACCCGGTGGGAGCACGCCTGGCGCCGGCGGGCTGATCGCTGGCGTCATCGCCACAGCGCTCGCGACTGCGACGGACTTGCGTGCGCGGCTGGGGCCGATGGCGCGGCGCCGCCCGGCGGTCACACCCGAACCGGCGCGATGCCGCGGGTGGGGGCCGGCCGCCGAGCTGGGCACTCGACCCAGGCCTGCGGCCGGGGAGGACGTGAGAAGCGGCTCGTATCCCCGAATGATCAGAGCGGTCGCAAGCCGGTTCACGCCGACTCGCCGCGCTCGGGGCGACCGGCCGGCGATCGACGCGCGGTGCCGGGCGGCCCGGAATGCGCGATGCCGTGCGGCCCGTGATGCGCGACGTCGTGCGCCTCGAATCCCGATCGCGCGTGAAATCCGCGCTACAGCGTTGGGATGCAGAGCCGGGGTCCCGTGCCGACGCAAGCGCGCTGTCGCGTGTCGACCCCGAGGCGGTGTCGCGTGCCGACGCAAGTGCGCTGCCACGTCGGGACGTAGGCGCGCTGTCGCATGGTGACGCAGCCGGACCCGGGGGGCGTGCGGCGCCGCGCCACCGGTATGGCTCGACGCCTCCGCACGGGCGGGGAGGACCGCAGCGGCCGCGACAAGCGTCAGTACGAGCACCCACACTCGGCAGTGCCCCAACAGCTTTCGAAGTCGAGATCGTTCACGATCGCCCTCTCCTCCCGTTATGTCTCCATACCGACCCAATCTGATCCAAAAAAGCCGCTGATACCGCGCTATCTCTGCTACTTTCGAGGCGATATCGGTCGCACGGGGACCTGGCGACATGGGTAGTGATGATGCGCGCGAATCGCCGGTAGAGGCGATATCAGAAGCCTCGGGGCCTCCTGACAAGGCGAGGCAGGAGTTGGTGCGCTCACACCTCCCGCTGGTTCGCGCGGTGGCGCGCCGTTATGGTGGCCGGGGGAGGAGTTCGATGACCTCGTCCAGGTCGGCGCGCTCGGTCTAGTCAGGGCTTCCGGACGGTTCGATCCTGGACGCGGAGTCGCGTTCGCGACGTTTGCCGCCCCGGCCGTGGAGGGCGAGATCCGCCGCCATCTGCGCGAGCGCACGCCGGGGATGCGCCTTCCGCGCGAAACGCAACGCATGAGCACCGAGCTCAAGCGCTGTCAGGCCGAGCTCGCCTCGGCGCTCGGCCGCTCTCCGACCGCCCCGGAGATGGCTGCCGCCCTCGACGCTGATGTAGAGGAGATCGAGCGCCTCATCGCCGCCGACCTCGCGCGCAACCCGATCGCTATGGCGGCCGGCGACACGGCAGGTGAGCTGCCCGACGATCACGAGCCAACGGCGGAGAGCGAGGCCCGCGTCCTGCTCGCGAGTGGTCTGCGAGCCCTCGACGAACGCGAGCGCCGAATCGTGTTCCTGCGCTTCCACGCCGACATGACCGAACAGCAGATCGCCCGCGCCGTCGGTCTATCTCAGGCCCATGTGTCGCGGCTGCTGGACGGGGGTCTGGAGAAGCTGCGCAACGAGCTGACGCGCGACGCCGATTCCTCCCGAGGACGTGATAGCAGCCGATCGGCTGCGATATCACCGGACGTGAGCGGCGAGGTAGGCGACCCCAATGGGAACGGAAAAGGCGGCGATATGCAGGTAAAACCTACCGAGACCAAGTCACGACGAGCCTCCAGGTCGAAGACTGCCACCGGCTACAGCGGCCGAATACTCGTCCGTATGCCGAGCGAGCTACACGCGCAGCTGGCACTGGCGGCCGAGCGGGAGGACGTCAGCCTGAACCGGTATGTCACGCAGGCCCTGTCGAGCACCGTGGGGCCGGACGCGGGGGTGGCAACCGACGACGTTACGGCACCGCCACTCCACGGACGAACCCTGAGGCTAGCCCTCGCCGCGAACTTCGCGATCGTGGTGATCGCTGCCGTTGTCGCGGGTGTGCTGCTCGTGCTTGCGTTGCAGCGCGGCATCTAGCCAGCTGCAACGAGGCGTTCGTCAGGCAGGATCGCCGCCGTCCGCCGCGAACCGGCGGACGTGCGCAACACCACGCTCCATCAGGTGATCGAGGCGTTCGCGACCGAGTCGGCCATGCAGCTCACGGCGGAGACCGCATCGGGGGCGGAGGTGCCGTTCGAGCTCGTCGAGACGGCGGGTGGGCCGCGCGGTCGGGCCCCGCTCTACTGCTATCGCCCGCTGACCGGGACGTTCATCCGCGAGCGGCTGCGCCTGCTCTCGGCGATGCCGACGTACGCGCCGGCCCTCAGGGCGGTGGCCGGGCTGGACGGCGTCGAGGCCTACCTGAGACAGCGCGGGGAGACGCGGATCCCCGACGAGCGCCGGGAGTGTGCCGACGCCGCGCTCCGCGCCTTCCTCTCCGCCGTGTTCGCCGACCGCACCGAGTTCGGCTTCGACGAGGCCCGCTTCGACGCCGCCTACGAGGAGCTCGAACGCGCGCTGTACGAGGGACGGGCGGTGACGACCGTGGTGGCGCCGCTGCTGGGGATCGCGCTGGGTCCGGACACGCGCGAGATCGCGCTCGGCGACGGGCTGTCGCTCCTGTCGGGCGACGCGCTCGAGGACGCGCCACCGGAGGCGGTGTGGAGCGACGGCGAGGAGCCCAACGTCCTGCTCGTGCTCGCCGTGGCCCAGGACCGCGCCGCGCCTGCGCCGGTGTCGATCGCGCGCGCCCGCTTTCGCCGCACGCTCAGCGCGCTCAGGCTGTTCGAGCGTGGCGGCTTCGCCCTCGGTCCGGTGGCCTGGGCGCGGGTCGACGACGGGGCCTGGCACTCGATCGCCCTCGGTGGGAGTGGCCGTCCGGGCCTGCCGCGGCGGATCGCGGCCGAGCAGGAGGACGAGTTGCGCGGATTCTGCAATCTCCTCGCGCGGCGGACGCCGCGCAGCGGCGAGATCGCCTGGGCGCTGGCCCGCTTCGAGATGGGCTGCGAGCGCCTGGCGCCGTTCGAGGGGCTGACCGATTACCTGCTGGCGCTGCGGGTGCTGCTCGAGCCCGAGGGCCCGGTCAGCGGGCGGCTGTCCGGGCGGCTGGCCGCAATCTGCGCCCGCCCCGAAGACCGCGCCGCGGTGGCCGAGCGCACCGCCCACGCGATCTCGCTCGAGCGGGCGGTGATCGGCGGGCTGGCTCCGGCCCATCCGGGAGTGGACGCGCTCGTCGACGAGCTGGCCGAGTACCTGCGCGCACTGCTTCGGGACGTGCTCTGCGGCCACTTGGACGCGGATCTGTGCACGGTGGCCGACGAGCTGCTGGCCCAGACGGTCTGACATCCGTCCCGAATCGCCGCGGCCAGCCGCTACGCTTGACTCTAGGCCGCTCCCCACTCGGTCCTCCATGTGGGGGCCGGGAGTGTCTTGCCTGCCAGGCCTGACATGTAAGTCCTGGGGCTCCTATGAAGGAAAGGGGAGCGCGACCTGCAGTTTCGAGCGGGCCACAGCGCCCGCTCGTGCTGTTAAGGGCCCGGAGCGGTGGGTAGGAGATCCGACGATGCCCACCGAGCCAGCGCCGGTCACAGTCAGCGAGGTCATCCAGCGAGCCGTCGAGGAAACGGTCAACATCGCGCTCGGTCCCCCCGAGTTCGACGATCTGGACGCCGACGTGACGATGGCCCGCGCGGTGATCGTGTACCTGGCTCGTCGCCGAGACGAGCTAGAGGCGAACCGGATCGAACTGCTGCGGCTGGCCGCCCGCGCGGAGTTCCACGGCTCGGCGCCCGACCACGTGGAAAGCTGGCTGACCGAACACGGTGTATCGCTTTAGCCGCTCGCCCGCCGCCGGTTATGCTGCGGCCGTGTCCTCGCGTGCCGCTCGCCCGGTCGTGCGTCCGAACGTCCACCCGGAGTGCCGGAACACTCCACGGATCAATGACGACGGGTTCGAGGAGCTGTGCCATCTGGTCACCGAGCAGGATCCCGACACCGCCCTGTGCGGCAAGGACGTCTCGGGCTACCCGTGGGACCCGCCGTGGCCGCGCTGCGAGGCGTGCCTGGCGGTGGCGCGGGGAGAGATGAACTGACGAGCGTGAGCGATTACGAGCTGACCTGCATCGTCGAGATCCCCAAGGGGAGTCGCAACAAGTACGAGTACGACCCGGAGCTGGGCGCGATCAAGCTCGACCGGTTCATCTCGGCATCGGTGGTGTACCCGACCGACTACGGCTACGTGCCGGAGACGCTCGCCCCCGATGGTGATCCGCTCGACGTGCTGGTGTGCGTGTCGGAGCCCACCTTCCCCGGCTGCGTGGTCATCACCAAGGCGGTCGGACTGTTCAAGATGGCCGACGAGAAAGGCCCCGACGACCACGTCGTGTGCGTGCCCTGCGACGATCCCGGCTGGAACCACTTCGAGGACGTCGGGGACCTGCCGGGGCAACTCCGCGCGGAGATCGGCCACTTCTTCGCGGTGTACAAGGACCTCGATCCGGACCGGCACTCGGAGGTCGAGGGCTGGGCCGGGCGCGACGCCGCGCTCGAGGCGGTCGAGAAGGCGCGCCAGGCTTACCGGGACGGCCAGCAGTAGCTCAGCCGGCTTCGGCGTTGGGCTTCTCGGGCTCGTGCGGCTCGTGGGGCTCGTGCGGCTGGTGGGGTTCCTCGCGCTTCTCGGACTCGTGGGGCTCGTGGGGCTCCTCGCGCGTCTCCGGCTCGTGGGGCTCCGCGCGCTTCTCTGGACTCGCCTCGCGCGCGCCGCCCTTTTCGCCACTTCCAGACGCGGTGGCCGATGAAGGCCAGGATCAGCAGCACGACGAGGATCGCGAAGTACGCCTCATACCGCGTCGCGGCGTTGTAGATGCTGTCGATGTTGCTGCCCGAGAAGTAGCCGATCGACACCCAGACCGCGACCCACAGGCCGGCGCCGAGCATGTTGAACGGCAGGAACTTCGTCCAGTGCATGCCGGTGATGCCGGCGATGATCCCGTTCGCCTGACGCAGGCCCTCGACGAACCGCGCGATCACGATCACCTTGCCGCCGTGGCGGTCGAAGAAGCTCGCGGTCTTGTCCAGGCGCTCGGGCGTGAGCAGGATGTACTTGCCGTAGCGCTCGGCCAGGGGACGGCCGCCGAAGTGGCCGATCGCAAAGCCGACGTTGTCGCCGAGGACCGCGGCCAGGAACGCGATCAGAGCGACCAGCCAGATGCTGAGGCGTCCGGTGCCGGCGTACACGGCCGCGATGATCAGCACGGTCTCGCCCGGCACGGGCACGCCGAAGTCCTCGAGGAAGACCAGGCCGAGCGCCAGGTAGCCGAAGCGGTTGAGCGTTGGCTCCAGGCTGTGGAGGACTCCGGGCAGGTGGGCGGGGGCGGCGGCAGCCGCGAACAGCGGGTCGAGCACGGTAGGGACCCTACCCGGGCGCTCTGCGATGATCGCCTCATGACCGCTGTCAAGCTCACCTCGCTCTCGCACGGTGCGGGGTGTGCTTGCAAGGTGCCGGCGGCGCTGCTCGCGCCGCTCGTCCAGGCGCTGCCGCACCCGTCCGACCCCGATCTGCTGGTCGGCGTCTCGACCAGCGACGACGCGGGGGTCTACCGCCTGCGCGACGACCTGGCGCTGGTGCAGACGGCCGACTTCTTCACGCCGATCGTCGACGATCCCTACGACTTCGGGCGGATCGCCGCCACCAACGCGCTGTCGGATGTGTATGCGATGGGCGGGCGGCCGGTGAGCGCGCTGAACCTCGTCGCCTGGTCGGTCGCCGAGCTGGGAGCCGAGATGCTCGGCGAGGTGCTCCGTGGGGGGCACGACGTGGTCACGGCGGCCGGCGCGGTGATCGTCGGCGGCCACACGATCGACGATCCCGAGCCGAAATACGGCCTGGCGGTCACCGGCGTGATCGATCCGGTCGATCTGATCACCAACGCTGGCGGCCGGGCCGGCGACGCGCTCGTGCTGACCAAGCCGGTGGGCGCGGGCGCCGTCACGACCTCGCTCAAGAAGGGACTCGTGTCGGACGAGGTGCTCGCCGCCGCCGTTGAGGTGATGACCGAGCTGAACGCGGCGGCGGCGCGGGCGGCCCAGGCGGCCGGCGCCCACGGCATGACCGACGTGACCGGCTTCGGCCTGCTCGGCCACCTGCACGAGCTGACGCTGGCCAGCGGCGTGGCCGCCGTGGTCGAGGCGGCGGTCGTGCCCGCGATCGAGGGCGCGCGCGAGCTGCTCGAGGACGACCGCGCGGTCGCCGGCGGAAGCCGCAACAACCGCCGCTACGCCGAGGAGTTCGCCTCGTTCGCCGACGCCGTGGTCGAGGTCGACCGGCGGCTGGTGACCGACGCGATGACCTCGGGCGGGCTGCTCGTGGCGGTCGCCCCCGAGCGCGCAGGCGCGCTGCCCGGAGCCGTCATCGGCCGGCTGGTCGACGGCGAGCCCGGCACGATCCGCGTCGTGTGACGCCCGTCCCAACGGCGGTCGCGGCGACCGCGAGTAATCCGCCACTCGCCGTCGTCCGGTCGGTGAACGGCCGTTCGCTCGCGCATGGCGCAACCAGTCGGCCACTCGCGCCGTAGCCGACCGCGAGTGGCACATTGCTCGCGCCTCAAGGGCCCTCGTCCACTCCGTCCAATCCGCCGGCGCGCTCGAGGTCCTCACGCCACGCCACGCCCAGCAGCCGTCCCTCGGGCGTGGTGACGATCGCCCAGCGGAGGTCCTTCTCGGCCAGCGCCGCCGCGACCTTCTCGGCCGACGTGTGCGGGCGAAACGTCTTCGGGCCGGGCTCCGCGACCTCCCAGACCGACCGCTCTGAGGCGCCGTCCAGGGCGCTGGCCGGGGCTCGCCCGAGCAGCGTCCCGTCGTCGGCCGTGACGAGCGCGAACGGGTATGGCGAACGCTCGATCAGCTCACGCACGCCGGATGTGCGATCGGTGGGACGGCACAGCACGGCGTCGCCGCGCATCACGCGTCCGGCGATCGGCGCTTCGGGCCGATCGCCTTCGACCGGCAGGTTGTGGGCGAGCCAATCGACCTTCCCGGGCACGTAGTCGTAGACGTCGTCGAATCCCATCGTCTCGAGCCGGCACGCGGCTCGTGGACTGAGGTCTCAGAGCGAATCCCAGCAGTAGACGACCACCGGCTGGGTGCGATCGAGCACCCCGGCGCGCGGTTCGTCGAGCTCGCGCAACGGCAGGTTGATCGCCCCGGGAAGGTGCGCCGGGGCGTAGTCGTCCTCGGTCAGCACCTCGACCAGCTGGGCGCCGGCGGCCACCAGCTCCTGGAGCCGTTCGAGCCCGATGTCGGTGGGCATGGTGGTGTGCCTACCCGTCAGCCAGATCGGCCAACGCGTCGAGGAGCACATCGCGCGTGGCCTCGAGCGCCTGCGGGATCACGTTGGTGTCGGCCAGCACCGGCATGAAGTTCGTATCGCCGGCCCAACGCGGCACCACGTGCAGGTGCAGGTGATCGGCGATCCCTGCCCCGGCCACCTTGCCCACGTTGCAGCCGACGTTGAAGGCCTCGGGAGTCATCGCCTGGCGGATCGCGAGCATCGCGCGACGCGCGAGGCGCATGGTGTCGAGCATCTCGGCTTCGTTGAGGTCCTCGAGCGTGGCGACATGCCGGACCGGCGCCACCATCACGTGCCCCGGCGCGTACGGGAAGGCGTTGAGGATCGTCAGGCAGTGCTCGGTGCGGTCGACCGGCTGGTGGGCGGGGTCCTCGTTGCGCGAGGCCGCTGCCGCGCAGAAGATGCAGTCCCCGTCCTTGGGACCGGTGATGTACTCGATGCGCCAGGGCGCCCACAGGGGACGGTCGGTCATGGGCGTGCGACTCTACCGTCGTGTTCCACGTCGAGCTGCGCCAGTTCCCCCACCAGGCGCGGGCCTTCAACCTGACCCGCGAGGAACTCGACAGCCGGATCCTGACCCCTTGGGCGTCGGGCGGTCCGATCGAGCTCGACGATCGCCGCTGGTCGCCCGAGCGCGCGCGGCTGACCATCTACGAAGGGCCACGGCTGGCACCGGAAGATCTGGGGATGGGGCGCGGATGGGGGAACGTGACCCGCGATGGCGAGGAGGTCACGACCCGGCTCCTCGCCGAGGCCGCCCAGCCGCCGCCGGCCGCCGCGCTCAAGCGCGAGGTGCTCGAGCGGTGCTCCTACGGGCCGCTGGCCCTGGGGCGGATGGTCGAGCTCACCGGCGAGCGTTATCCGCAGGCGCGGGTGAGCGAACGCCTGGCGCTGTGCGAGCAGGCGGTCTGGGAGCTTCTGCACGAGGGCGCGGTTCGGCTCGTGCGGGGCGGCGCCCCGGCGTCCAGGGACGAGTGGCAGAGGATCCTGCTGCGGTGGGAGGCGTGGGCCGGGGACGCGGTGACGGTCGAGACTGTGGAGACGGTCTGAGCTAAGCGACCAGCTCGTCGATCAGCCGCTCGCGCTCGGCCTCGGAGCCGAACAGGTAGCGGTAGACGCGAAGCAGGCCCTCGACGTCGTGCACGTCGTCGTCGAGCTGGGGCACGAGCAGCAGCCGGCGCGCGTCGAGCTGGGCGGCCAGGCGGGCCAGATTGGCGTCGTCACGCCGGGCCAGGACATGGTAATCGCGGAAGTTCTCGGCCACGCGGCTGGCCAGCGCGGGCGAGAGCGTCCGGGCCAGCGCGCGGCGCACCTCGCGCGGGGCGCGATCGCCCAGCAGGTCGTGATGGACGCGGTTGACGACCACACCGGCGAACGGCAGCCCGTCGGCCTCGAGCCGCTGGCCGAACCAGATCGCCTCGTCGGTCGGCTCGCGGGCGGCCGAGGTGACCAGCAGGAACGCGGTGCTCGGCGCCCGGAGCAGCTGCTCGACCTGGGCGGCGCGCTGGCTGAAGTCGCTGGTCATGTCGCCGAGCAGCTGAAAGAACGTGACGAGGTCGCTGATCAGGTCGATCCCGGTGATCTTGCGCAGCCCACCGAGGAGGGGCAGGGCGCCACGCCCGAGCGCCCGGATCCCGAGCCCGGTCGGGCGCATGAACGCCTTCAGGGCCCGCCCCTCCAGGAACGCGTTGAGCCGCCCCGGTGCGTCGAGGAACTCGAGCGCGTTGCGCGACGGCGGCGTATCGAGCACGAGCAGGTCGAACTGGTTCTCCTGGTCGAGCTCGTAGAGCTTGGCGATCGCGGTCAGTTCCTGCGATCCGGACACGGCGGTGGACAGCTCGCGATAGACGCGGTTGGCCTTGATCTCCTCGGCCCGGCCGGGGTCGGGCGCGATCCGCTCGATCAGCTCGTCGAACGTCCGCTTGGGGTCGAGCATCATCGCCCACAGCTCGCCCTTGACCGCGAGCTCGCCCGTGGGCAGCCGCTCGGGCTCCACACGGTGCGGCTCGTTCTCGAGCTGCTCGAGCCCCAGCGCGTTGGCGAGGCGCTTGGCCGGGTCGATCGTGACCACCGCGACCTTGGCACCGGCGGCCGCCATCCCGAGCGCGATCGCCGCCGAGGTGGTCGTCTTGCCGACGCCGCCAGAGCCCGCGCACACGCAGACGCGCTTGCCCTCGAGCATCTCGGCGACGTTCACAGCGCGGCCTCCAGGGCGGCCGCCAGCATCTCGAGCTGCGGCAGCCCGACCTCCTCGGCGAACAGGTAGGGCAGCTCCACGAGCCGGCCGTCCACGCATTCGCGCAGGCGATCGCGCTGCTCGCGCTGCGTGGCGGCCCGGGCGTGCTCGGACAGGGCCGCCCGCAGCGCCGAGCGGGCCAGCGCCGACCGGGTGCGCGTCAGCGCCTCGTCCAGCTCGGCGATCTCGTCGGCGTCGAAGCGGGCCGGATAGAGCGCGTTGACGACCACCAGATCGAGCGGCAGCTGGTCGTGGTCGAGCTCGTCCACCAGCGTCATCGTCTCGTTGACCGGCATCTCCTCGGGCGTGGCCACCGCGATCACCCCGGTGAATTCCGGGTCGGCGATCGTGTCGGCGATCGTCCGGCCCTGGTGAGCGATCGGACCCACCCGGGCGATGTCGGCGAACGTCCTCGGCGTGCGCAGAAGGCCCATCCCGTGCCCGGTGGCCGGCGCGTCGACGATAGTCAGGTCATATGGCGCAGCGCCGCGGGTCCGGCGATGGAGCTGGGCGAGCTCCCACACCTTGCCGATGCTGAGCAGCTCGCGCATGCCGGGGGTGGCCATCGCGAAGGCGTGAAACAGCCGGCTCGACCCGAGCACCTGCCCGATCGCCCCGACCTTGACCCGCAGATACTCCTCCATGGCCTGCTGGGGATCGATCGAGATCGTGAACAGCCCAGGCGCCAGCTCGAGCTCGCGGAACTGCTCGCGCTCGTCGTCGAGGAACAGCCCCTGGACGCGCTCCTGGCTGGCCAGCTCGGCCACGATCGTCCGCAGCCCCCGCCGGGCCGCCAGCAGGCCCAGGGCGATCGAGACCGTTGACTTCCCGACGCCGCCCTTGCCGGTCACGAACAGCAGGCGCTTGTCGAGGAGGGAGGGCACCGCAGTCGAAAATAGCGGGGGGTGGGGTGGGAAGGGCCCGGATCGGCGCTGGATCCGGGGTGCGGCGGCGCGATTGCCGGGCGGATGCGGAGGATTCCGCTTACCCGCTGCGAATAGTGCCCTCGATATGAGCCACGTGATCGCCTTCGCAAATCAGAAGGGCGGCGTCGCCAAGACCACCACGACGCTGAACCTCGCGGTGGCGTTCGCCGAGGAAGGGCACCGGGTCCTGTGCGTCGACATGGATCCGCAGGGCAACCTGACGATGTCGCAGGGCATCGATCCCGACACGCTCGAGACGTCGATGTACGACGTCCTCGTGCACCACATCTCGATTCGCGAGGTGATTCGCAAGCGCGAGGTCGACGTCGCCTGCTCCTCGATCGACCTGGCCGGCGCCGAGATCGCCATGTCCACGATGATCGGCCGCGAGCGCTCGCTGCAGAAGGCGCTGAAGCCGGTCGAGGACGACTATGACTTCGTGTTCATCGACACGCCGCCGAGCCTGGGCCTGTTGACGATCAACGCTCTGACCGCGGCGCACAAGGTGATCGTCCCCGTGCAGTGCGAATATCTGTCGATGCGCGGCCTGATCCAGCTCCAGAACACGCTGGCGATGATCCGCGAGAACCTGAACCCGGACGTCGACATCGAGGGAATCCTGCCGACGCTCGTCGACGCTCGCACGCTGCACGCCAAGGAGGCGATCGAGTTGCTGGAGGAGAACTTTGGGGACCGCGTCTTCGCCTCCCGGATCCGCAAGACCATCCGCTTTGCCGAGGCACCTGTGAAAGGGATGTCAGTCCTGAAGTACGATCCCGACGGTACGGCCGCCCACGCCTATCGGCAGCTCGCGAAGGAGGTCCTCTCGAATGCCAACCGGTAAGCGCGCGAGCATGCGCGAGGGACCGCTCGCAGCCCTGTTCCGCAAGACCGCCCAGGACACAGATGAGCACGCAGTCGAGGGCGCAGCCCCGTCAGCGTCGCCGTCGGCCGCCCCGTCAGCGCCGCCGCCGGCCGCCCCGGTCGCCCCGGCAGCGCGGGCAGCCGAACGGCCGGCACCGGTGGCCGACCAGCCGCAGGCGCCCGCGCGGGCACGCGAGCCCGAGGTCGAGGAGCCGCGGATCCCGCTGCCCCACGAGCGGCTGCGGCACGCCTTCTCGGCGGACATCCCCGAGAACGTGCTCGATCGCCCCGCGGTCTCCGAGCCCGACGAACCCGAGCCCGACGTCTACGCGCGCTCGTCCCGCGCCGGCGAGGCGCCCGCCCCGGAGTCGAAGCTCGGTCCGGTGCTGCGCGTGGTCGGCGTCGGCGGCGCCGGCGTCAACGCGATCAACCGGATGGTGGAGGCCGAGGTCGAGGGGGTCGAGTTCCTGGCCATCAACACCGACCTGCAGTCGCTCCAGCAGTCGGCCGCGCACGAGACGCTGCACATCGGCGACTCGATCACCCACGGCCTCGGCTCGGGCTCCAACCCGGAGCTCGGGCGGGCGGCGGCCCGTGAGGAGTACGACCGGATCAAGGCCATGCTGCGCGGCTCGGACATGGTGTTCATCGCGGCCGGAGCGGGCGGCGGCACCGGCACCGGTGCGGCGCCGATCGTGGCTCAGATCGCGCGCGAGCTCGGCGCGCTGACCGTCGGGATCATCACGCGCCCGTTCCAGTTCGAAGGCACCCGCCGGCGGGATCAGGCCGAGGCGGGCATCGTCGACCTGGCCGATGAGGTCGACACCCTGATCGTGGTGCCGAACAACCGGCTGCTGTCGGTGCTCGACCGCAACGTGTCGATGGTCGAGGCGTTCCGCGTGGCCGACGACGTGCTGCGCCAGGGCGTGCAGGGCATCTCCGACCTGGTCACCCTCCCCGGGCTGATCAACCTCGACTTCGCCGACGTACGCACGGTCATGTCCGGCGCGGGCAACGCGCTGCTCGGGATAGGGATGGGCAGCGGTGAGCGGCGAGCCGTCGAGGCGGCCGAGCGAGCCGTGGCCTCGCCGCTGCTCGAGACCAGCATGGACGGCGCGCGCTCGATCCTGCTCTCGATCACCGGCGGCCCCGACCTGTCGCTGTGGGAGGTGAACGAGTCGGCCAAGGCCGTGGCCGAGGCCGCGCATCCGGACGCCAACATCATCTTCGGGGCAATGGTCGACGAGAAGCTCGAGGACCATGTGTGGGTGACCGTGATCGCCACCGGCTACGGAGACCGACGCCCGCGGTCTCGCCAGCCCGGGCGCGCCGAGATGGGCGAGAGCGTCCGCGAGAGCCGCGCCGCGCTGCGCGAGCCGGCCGGCGAGCCGCGCGTCAGCCGCGCGCGGCCGCGCTCTGGTTCACTCGAACTGGACGTACCCGAGTTCATTCCTCGCCGCTGACGGGCGATAACCTGCGCCTGGCGGCGTCCTCGGTCCCTCGTGTGCGTCCGCACACGTCGCTCCCTGCGCCCTTGCCATGCTTGGTTCCAGCCCGCCAGCGGGATCGACCCTGATCCCCGGTCCTCTCGGCGTGGTCGCCGCCGGCCATCCGCGGTCGGCCGAGGCCGGCGCGGATGCCCTGCGCGCCGGCGGCAACGCGGTCGATGCGGCGCTGGCCGCGATGCTCACGGCGTTCAGCTGCGAGCCGCTGCTGACGAGCCTGGGGGCCGGCGGCTACATGCTGGTCGTCGCGCCCGGCGGTAAGCCGGTGCTGCTGGACTTCTTCGTGGAGGCAGCGGGGCGCGGCGTGGACGCCGGGACGCGCGCCGAGCTTGTGCCGGTCAGCGTGTCGTTCGGCGACGCCATTCAGGTGTTCAACATCGGCCCGGCCTCGGTGGGGACCTATGGCATGCCCGCCGGGTTGCACGAGGCCTCGAGCCGGTTCGGGCGGATCCCGCTGGCCGATTTGGTGGCGCCGGCGGCTCGCCTGGCGCGCGGTGGCGTCGAGATGAACTCCGCGCAGGCGTACGTGATCGAGATCCTGGCCGGGATCGTCACCTCCACCCCGGAGTGCGCCGGACTGTTCGCGCCGGACGGGCGGGTGGCCCGCGCCGGCGATGTCGTCCGCCAGCCCGACTTGGCCGACGCGCTCGAGCGCCTGGGGGCGGACGGTCCGGCGCCGTTCTACACGGGAGATATCGCGGCGGCGATCGTGGACTGGCTGGCGGAGCGGGGAGGGATCGTCAGCGGTTCGGACCTCGCCGGCTACCAGGTGGTCGATCGCGAGCCGATCCGGGCGACGTACCGCGGGCGCGAGGTGGTGACCAACCCGCCGCCGTCGGCCGGAGGGATATTGATCGCGCGCGCCCTGTCGCTGCTCGACGCTTCGCCGGGCGCGCCGGATCTGGACGCCGTGGTCGACACGATGGAGCGGACCCAGGCCGAGCGCACGCCCGAGTTCCTCGAGGGTCTGGACGATCCGGAGTTCGTGCAGCGGTTCTTGACCCGGCGCCCGCCCTCCGCGCCCGGCTCGGACACCGCGAACGGCGCCGCGCGCTCCGCGCTCGGCTCGACCACCCACGTGGCGGTGCTCGATCGCGAGGGCTGGGCCTGCTCGGTCACCTCCTCGAACGGCTCGTGCTCGGGCGTGGTCGTGCCGGGTACGGGCCTGCACCTCAACAACATGCTGGGCGAGCAGGATCTCAACCCGCTCGGTTTCCACCGCCATCCCCCTGGACGCCGGATGCCGAGCATGATGTCGCCCACCGCGGTCCTGCGCGACGGAGCGCCCGAGCTCGTGCTGGGCAGCGCCGGCTCCAACCGGATCCGCTCGGCAATCCTGCAGACGATCATCCGGGTGGTGGACGACGGTCTCGAGGCGGGCGACGCGGTGCGGGCGCCTCGGGTGCACTTCGAGGACGGAATCGTGTATGCCGAACCGGGCATCGACACTCGCTCGCTCGAGCGGGCGGGGCGGGCGATCGGGCGCTTCCGGGAGCTCAACCTGTTCTTCGGCGGGGTACAGGCAGTCGTGCGCGATCGCCAGGGCCGGTTGTCGGGCGGAGGTGACCCGCGCCGCGGCGGGGCCGCGATCGTGGTCGACGCGGCGTGAGAGCGGTGGCCGCAGTGCGCGCCGCGGTCGCCGTGCTCGCCGCGGTCGCCGTGCTGGCCGGCTGCGGCTTCGACGTCGCGTCGCCGGATTTGTTTCAGGTGACCCGGACTGGGCAAGGTCAGAAGCTGTCGTTGCTGGTCAACGACGGCGGCACGATCTCCTGCGACGGCGGCAAGGACAAGGCGCTGCCCGATCCCCTCCTGCTCCAGGCGCGCGATCTCGCCACCAATCTGAACAGCGACGCGAAGGCGAAAGCACGGCTCCCCGTGACCCCCCGCAGTGTCTATTCCTACACCGTGAAAGTGCAGAACGGCACATTCACCTTCCCCGACACCGCGGCCGACACGCGCAAGGAACTGTCGCAATTGGAGTTATTCGTAGTACAGGCGGCCGCGGATCCGTGCGGCATCACCGCTTGAGGATCCTCTTAGCCTTACCCGCTGGTTAGATCGATCGCTACCGTTCCCGCTCGTGCTCATCACCGCTGCCCAAAGCCTCATCACCTACGGCCAGGCGATCGTCCTCGGCGTCCTCCAGGGCGTCACCGAGCTGTTCCCGATCTCGAGCCTCGGCCATACCGTCATCTATCCGAACCTGTTCGGCTGGCACAACATCGTCGCCTGGCAGTCACAGTCGGAGTCTCCGTGGCTGGCCTTCGTGGTGATGCTTCACGTCGGGAGCGCCGTTGGCCTGCTGATCTACTTCTGGCGCACCTGGGTCGAGGTCATCGTCGCCTTCTTCGGGACGCTGCGCAAGCGCCGTGCCGAGACACCGACCGAGCGCCTGGCCTGGCTGATCATCATCGCGACGATCCCCGTCGGGATCCTCGGCGTGCTGCTCGAGCACACGGTGCGGGTAGCCCTGGCGAAGCCGCTCGCGGCGTCCTGCTTCCTGGTTGTCAACGGCGTGATCCTTCTCGCCGCCGAGCGTGTGCGTCGGCGGTCCGAGGTGAGGGCGCTTGCCGCGCGAGAGGGCATGAAGCGCGACGGAGGACGCGAGCTCGCCACGCTCGAATACAAAGAGGCGGCGGTGATCGGAGTGGCACAGAGCACAGCGCTGATCGCCGGCATCAGCCGCGACGGGGTCTGCATGGCCACCGGTCTCGTGCGCGGGCTCGACAACGAGGATGCGGCCCGATTCGCCTTCCTGCTGGCCACGCCGCCGATCCTCGCCGCCGGGCTCTACAAGCTCGGCGACCTGACGGGGCCGCTCGGCGCCGGCATCCGAGGACAGGCAGTCGTTGCGGCGATCGCGGCCGCCATCACCGCCGTGATCACCGTGCATTTCCTGCTGCGGTACTTCAAGACCAACAACCTGACCCCGTTCGGCATCTACTGCATCGTGTTCGGGCTGGCGATGGTCATCTACAACGCCTAGCTGCTTCGCCTGATGTCTCCCTGGCTTCGCGCGAAACACCAAAGCGAAGCCAGGGAGACATCCAGGCTCGCTCCAGAAGCTACGCGGCGCCGAACCTCACTTTGCCGTTCGACTGCGCGCGTTCTTGGACGCGGTCGACCAGCTCGAGGCGCTTGATCGCGGCGCGGAACAGCCGGGTGACGAGGCGCAGGCGGGCGTTCTCCGAGCGCATATCGAGCAGCCCCTGCTTGGCGTCCAGGCCGAAGTCGACCGTGGCGGCCATCGCGTAGGCGCTCATCCCGGCCAGCTCCTCGGGGTCGGGGTCGTTGTCGGTGGCGCGGTGGACCAGCTCGGCGTACGCCTCGTGGGCGGCCTTGGCCAGGTCGGGATCGAGCGTGTCCTCGCGGTCCTCCACGAACTCGATGACGCCGGCCGGATAGGGGAGATGGCCCTGGCGCTCGAGCACGCGGAACGGGCGGGTGCCGCGGGCGACCAGGTTGATGCGGCCGTCCTCCAGTTGCTCGAGCACGCGATCGATCTCGCAGGCGCAGCCCACTTCACGCAACCCGTCGTCGGAGAGCCAGACGATCCCGAACTCGCGCTTGCCCTCCAGGCACTCGCTGATCATCGTCTTGTAGCGCTCCTCGAAGATGTGGAGCGGGATCAGCTCACCGGGCAGGGCGACGATGCCCAGCGGGAACAGCGGAAAGTCGCCTTCGGGCATTGCTGCCCTGCGAGTCTACGCCCGGGTGGCTCGGACCGGCCGCCGCGCGGCGAGCAGGAGGTTGTAGAAGATCGCCGGCGGCAGCCGCGGCTCGAGCAGCCGCTGGTCGAGGCGCTGGAGCAGCAGGTAACCGTGGAAGGCGTACTGGCGCCACAGCATCGGCACGTCGGACGGGTCGGCGCTGGCCTCGAGCCCGCGGTTGAACCAGCCAAACCAATTGGCCAGGAGCTCCTCCCCGCGGACGCGCACGTCGGCGAACCCGGCAGCGCGGGCTAGGCCGTTCAGGTCACCGGGCGCGAACGCGTGGATGTCGACGACCCGCTCGAGATGGTGGTCGTCGCCGTTGGCGGAGCCGCCGTTGGTGGCGGCGGGCGCCGGCGGGAGTCCGGCCCTGAGCGCCCGGCGCCAGAGTGGGGCCAGCGCGTTGGCGCCCCGTTTGGGCCACGCGGCCAGCCGGTCCCCGAAGCGCGACGGCTCGCCGGCGAACACCACCCAGCCCCCCGGCCCCAGCACGCGATGGAACTCCGAGAAGGCCCGCTCGAGGTCGGGCAGGTGATGCAGGATGGCGTGGCCGAGCACCAGGTCAAAGCTCTCGTCGGCGAACGGCAGCGACTCGGCGTCGGCGCGGGCGGTCCTGACGGTGAGGCCGAGGCGCTCGGCGTTGGCGTTCAGCGCCCGCAGCATGCCGGGCGAGATGTCGGTGCAGGTGGCCTCGCGCACGATCCCGGCGCGCAGCAGGTTCAGGCTGAAGTAGCCCGTGCCGGCGCCGACCTCGAGCGAGCGGTCAAAGCCGCGGTCGAGCGCCGACCCGAGCACCTTGCGCAGCTTGCCGATCACCTGGGCCTGGCCGACCTCGCCGAAGTCGATGCCCCACTTGGAGTCGTAGCTCGAGGCGGCCACGTCGTGATAGCGGGTGTTCACATCACGGATCTCGTCCGCCGTCCGCAGCACCTCCATGGCGGGGGCAGATTACCCTGTCGACGCGCCGGTGAACTTGTACGTCCAGCAGAACCAGCCCCCAGGGGTGCCGCCGCTCGAGCTGACCGGCGAGCGGACGCTGCCCGATGTGCCGGCCGAGAATTACTGGTACCGCCGGCACCTCGCCGTGTACGAGTGGATCGCGGCCCGGGTGGCCGGGTCGGCGGTGCTCGACATGGCCTGCGGCGAGGGGTACGGGTCCGCCGTCCTGGCCCGGACGGCGGCCTCGGTGCTCGGCGTCGATGGAAATCCCGACGCGTTCGAGCACGCCCGGCTGAGGTACACGCGCCCGGGCCTCACGTTCGAGTGGGGCGCGGTTGAGACGTTCGGCGAGCCCGGCTCGTTCGACGCGGTCGTGTTCCTCCAGACGATCGAGCACGTCGTCGACCCGGGCGCCGTGCTCGCGCACTTCCGCGGGCTGTTGCGGCCCGGTGGCGTCGCCTACGTCTCCACGCCGAACGTGCTCACGCTGGCGCCCCAGGGCGCCGTGAAGTCCGACAACCCATGGCACCTGCGGGAGTACCGCGCCGACGAGTTCGCCTCGTTGTGTCGGGGGGTGTTCCCGCGCGTCGAGATGCTCGGGCTGTTCCACGCCCGCAAGCTGCGCGCCCACGAGATCGCCCTGCGGCTCGGCTGGGACCGCATCCACCGCAGGGTCGGGCTCACGCGACCGTTCTACGACCGCTTCACGCCGGCGATTTCCAGCCGGGATTTCGCGCTGCGACCGGACCGCCTGGCCTCGGCCCTCGATTTCCTGGCCGTCTGCCGGTCAGACCGAGGTTCGGGGGCGTAGGGGCGCCAAGACTCAGTCGCTTGCCCAGCGAAAGGTTCTCGGTGCCTTGCGCATGCGGATGATCCGCGCGGGGACCCCGGCCACGACCGCATTGGCGGGCACCTTCCTCGTCACGACCGCGCTCGTGCCGACCACCGCGTTGTTGCCGATCGACACGCCCCGCAGCAGGCAGGCGCCGTAGCCGATCCACACGTTGTGGCCGACGTCGAGGTTGCGCTTGTAGATCCCCTGCTCGCGGATCGGTCGCTCCACCTCGACCATGCCGTGATCGAAGTCGATCATCATCACCCGGTCGGCGATGATGCACTCCCGGCCGATCGCGACGTGCTGGTAGGCGGAGATCGTGCACTCCTGGCCCATGACGGACTTGGCGCCGAGCGAGAACTCGCCCTCGTGGACGCGGATCTTGCAGCGGTGCCCGATCCAGGACCAGCGGCCGAGCCTGACCGACGCCCCGCGGCCGATCTCGAACTTGACCCCGGGGCACACGAAGCACAGCCCGTCGGTCTTCAGCCGCCCGCGCCAGCGCAGCTTGAGCCAGGCCCAGCGGGCGATCAGCACCGCGTAGCCGGGCTTCAGCATGTGGTGCCGGTAGGCGAAGCGCAGGAAGGTCACCGGGCCGCCGTGGAGGGGCGGAGGCCCGGCGCGGACCACCGGGGGCACGACGACCGGCGCGCTGCGCTCGAGCATCTGGGTGCTCGCTGACTGCACGCCGAGATCCTACGATCTAGAGCCCTCCGCGTGCCGCCCCTGACATCATGCGGCAGGGATGCCCGGCGCCGACGAATCGCTCGCCCAACGCCTGCTTGCCGGCGATCGTCGCGCTCTCGCGCGCGGAATATCGCTGGTCGAGAACGACGAGCCGGAGGGCTGGGCGCTGGTCAAGGAGATCTATCCGCGCACCGGGCGGGCCGCCGTGTTCGGCTTCACCGGCCCCCCGGGGGCGGGCAAGTCGACCCTGCTCGGCGCGCTGACCAAGCTCGAGCGGGCGCGGGGGCGGACCGTGGCCGTGCTGTCGATCGATCCCACCTCGCCGTTCACCCAGGGCGCGCTGCTCGGCGACCGGATCCGGCTGTCCGACCACTTCCTCGACCCCGGCGTGTTCATTCGCTCGATGGCCAGCCGGGGCGCGCTCGGTGGCCTCAGCGAGGCCTCACTCCAGGCCGCGCTGCTGATGGACGCCGCCGGCCGCGAGGTGATCATGCTCGAGACCGTGGGGGTCGGCCAGGCCGAGGTCGACATCATCGACCACGCCGATACGGTCGTGCTCGTGTTAATGCCGGGGTCGGGCGATTCCATCCAGGCCCTCAAGGCGGGCGTGATGGAGATCCCCGACGTGATCGTGGTCAACAAGGCCGACCATCCCCTGACCGACACGATGGTGCGCGAGATCAAGAACGTCCTGTCCCTCGGCCCCAGGGAAGGCTGGCAGGTGCCGATCGTGAAGACCGAGGCGGTCAAGGGCGAGGGGATCGAGGAGCTGGCCGACAAGCTGGGCGAGCACCGCGCGTACATCCAGTCCGAGGGGTCGTTGTCCGAGCGCCGGCGGCGCAACCTGATGAACGAGGTGATCGGGCTGGCCGCGTTCCGCATGCGCCGCGAGCTCGAGGCCTCGGTGCGCGACGACCCGGCCATCCAGGAGCTCCTCGACCGCGTGGTGGCGCGCGAGATCGATCCGGCCTCGGCGGCCACGACCGTGCTCGAGCGCCGGGCCGAGGAGCTTGCCCGGTGAGCTCCGCCCTCACGCCCCCGTTCGTCGTGGCCGGGCTCCTGCTGTGCGTCGCCGGCGCCCTCAAGCTCCGCTCACCCGGCCCGGCCGCCGCCGCGGTGCGGACGCTCGGACTGCCGGGAGAGCCGTGGATCATCCGGGTGGTGGCGATCGGCGAGCTCGCGCTCGGCGCCGCGTGCGCGGTGCATCCGACCCGCGCCGGCGCTGCCGTCCTGGCCGGGGCGTACGTTACGTTCGCGGGGGTGGCGGCCCTGCTGGCGAGGCGGCGGGTGGCCTGCGGGTGCTTCGGCGTCGTGGCCGAGGACGAGGCGCCGGTCTCGGCCGTCCATCCGGTTGCGAGTGCCCTGCTCGGCACGGTGGCGGCGGCGGGCGCCGTGGCCGGGCCCCATGGGCTGGGCTGGCTGCTGGGGCTCCGGGCGCCGGAGGCCGTGGTGCTCCTGGTCGGGATCGCCGGCGCGCTGTACGCGACCGTGCTCGTCTACACGCAGCTGCCGCTCGCCTGGGCGGCATGGAGCGGCGAATGATCGGGTCGTCGAGCGCGGTCTGGAGCGGCGAATGAGCGGACTGCTCGAGCGGGTGGGGGAGCTGCTGGTCCGGCGCACGTCCCGACGCGGGGCGCTGTCCAAGGCCGCGGTGGCGGGAGCAGCCTTCGCGGTGGCGCCGGTCCGTTACCTGATCCGCCCCGGCACGGCCTGGGCGGTGATCAGCCCGCAGGACTGCCCGTCCGGCAGCAAATGCACCGACGGCTGGACAGCCTTCTGCTGCGAGATCGAGCACGGCAACAACGCCTGCCCGCCGAACAGCTACATCGCCGGGTGGTGGAAGTGCACGAGCTACCGCGGACACGGCCTGTGCCACGACCAGGGCGTGCGCTACTACATCGACTGCAACCGGATGCCGGGAACGGTGTTCCCCGGCGGCTGCCAGTGCGCCGGCGGCGACTGCGCAAGACGCGCCGTTGACTGCAACCACTTCCGCTACGGACAGTGCAACACCCAGATCGCGGGCACCACCGAGGTCGTGTGCCGGCTGGTCGTGTGCCAGAACCCCGCCACGGTGCCGTCGATGAACTGCAACGGCACCGAGATGGTCGACGACCGGACCTGCCACCACAACAACCCGTGTCTCGAGGGCCTGGGCGTGCAGTTGCCCGGGGGAGGAGGGGCCTGATCGATGCTGACCGCGATCGTGTCGGTAGAGACCGTGCTGCTCGTGCTGCTCCTGGTGCTGGTCGCGGCGCTGCTCCGGAGCCACGCCGAGATCCTCCGCCGGCTCGGGCCCGAAAGCGCCGCGCGGCCGCTCGAAACCGCCGCGCGGCCGCTCGAAACCGCCGCGCGGCCGCTACCCGAGCCGCGTCCGGCGGCGCGAGGCGATGGCCCCGCGCCGGCGCTGAGCGGCGTCACGCCGACGGGCGACGCGGTCAGGCTGGCCTTCGACGGCCGCGCGACCACGCCGACTCTGCTCGCGTTCCTCAGCACCGGGTGCACGAGTTGCGCGCAGTTCTTCGACACGCTCGGTGAGCGCCGGCCGGCCGGCGGGCTCGAGACCGTGATCGTCACCCGTGGTGTCGACCGCGAGCAGCGAGTTCGGTTGCGCTCGCTGGCGCCGCCGGGCGTTCCCACGGTGATGTCCTCGGACGCCTGGCAGGACTACGCCGTCCCGGGATCCCCGTACTTCGTGCTGATCGATGGCGGCGCGGTGGCCGGCGAGGGCGTCGCCACCACGTGGCAGGCGCTGGACTCCTTGGTGGCCGACGCGATCGAGGAGCAGCGCGAGACCGGCGGCGCGGGCGAGCGCCACGGCCGGATCGACGACCGGCTGGCCGCCGCCGGCGTCGGGCCCGACCATCCGAGCCTGTTCCCCGGCCGGGAGGGCTGATCGTGTTGCTGCTCGGCTGTGCCGCGGCGGTGCTGGGTGCCCTGGCCTCCGCCTGGTCGCCGTGAGGCGAGTCGATGCTGGCCAGCATCACCCCGCTCGGCGAGCGGGGCCGGCGTTCGAGGTGGGGGGTGACCGTGACGGCTTTCGCTCTCGGTGCGATCGCCGCGGCGGCCGTCGCCGGGGGCGTCCTCGGGCTGCTCGGCGCCGTCGCCGGGGTGGACGGCGCGAGCACGCGGGCGCGGGTGGCGATCCTGGCCGGAGCTGTGGCGGTGGCCATCGCGATCGACGCGAGCGGGCGCCGCGTGCCGGGGCCCCGGCGCCAGGTCGACGAGCGGTGGCTCGATCGATACCGCGGCTGGGTCTACGGGCTCGGCTACGGATCGCAGCTCGGGCTGGCCGTGACCACCGTGGTGTCGAGCGCGGCCACGTATGTCGCGCTGGTGGCCGCACTGGAGAGCGCGAGCGCGGCGGGCGGGGCGATCATCCTCGGCTGCTTCGGCGCGGTCCGCGGCCTCACCCCGCTGGCCGCGGCGCACGTACGCAGTCAGCGCCAGCTGCTGGACCTCCACCGCGGGCTGGCCCGGTGGCGCGCTCGGGTGCAGTGGGGGACGGTGGGCGCGCAGGTCGCGATCCTGGCCGTCGCGGTGGCAGTGGTGGGCACCTGAGATGCGGCTGGGCGCGCACGGACTCGAGGTCGAGCTTCCGGCCGGATGGAGCGGCCGGGCGTTCCGGCGGGCGGCGGGCGGCGCCACGCTGCACGCCGGCGACTTCCAGCTGCCGCTCGAGGACGGCGAGTTCGGCGGCCGCAGCACGCAGCTGATGCCGGCGGGGTCGACCTT
The DNA here is from genome assembly GCA_963811135.1 of uncultured Solirubrobacterales bacterium. Classification (GTDB taxonomy): domain Bacteria; phylum Actinomycetota; class Thermoleophilia; order Solirubrobacterales; family Solirubrobacteraceae; genus Palsa-465. The sequence goes on from CAWEQG010000020.1 coordinate 645,239, forward strand.
CCTGGCCCTCACCGAGTACCGCCCGGGCGCTGGCCTCGAGCCCGGTCAGGGCCTGTTCGGCTCCCACCGCATCCCGCGGGCGCTCGATCCCACCGAGTTCAGCTCCAGGGGGTTGGCCCACCCGCGCCCGGACCAGGCCGGCGCTCAGCGGTTCTTCACCGCCGCGGGCCGTCCGCTGTGTCTGTACGTCGTGATCTCGGGGCCCCGCTCCGAGCGGCGCCGCCAGCTAGCCGCGCTCAACCACGTCCTGCGGTCGCTGAAGGTTCAGCCCGCGGCGAGCGTGCCCGTATAGCGAGCGGCGTCGTGCCCCAGCACCGCGACGCACGGCGTCAGGTTGAGGCGCGCGCCGTTGACATAGGTGGCGGTGATCGCGGTCGCCATCGTCGCGCCGCCGGCGGCCGGTCCGGTCGCCGTGACGTGCACCTTGATCCGGAACGGGATCGCCTGGCCCGGGTGGTGGACGCGTCCGCCACAGCGCAGCGGCGCGTAGAACTGCCCGGCGCCGGAGTAAGCGTCCGGCCCGACCGCGGTGAGCGTCAGCGTGTCGGTTCCGGTCGCGCGTGCGCGGACGAGCCGCACCGTGGCGCAGTTTCCCGCGGCGCAGAGCGGCGTGAACGTCCAGCTCCGCTGCACGGACTCGCCGACATGCTCGCCCCGGACGAACCGGGCCACGGTTACGGTCCCGGCCATCTGGAAGGTGCCCTGGAGCTGCGTGGCCGGCGCCGCCGGCTGCCCCGGGGAGGCGGCCGGGGCGGCGAGGAGGGCGCAGCCGATTGCCGCGACCACAAGCGCGGGCCGAGCGCGGCGGCGCGTGGTCATGCTCCCAGCGCCCGGGCGATCACCATCTCCTGCACCTCGTCGGTCCCCTCGCCGATCGTGAGGATCTTCGCGTCCCGGTAGAAGCGGCACACCGGATATTCCTCGATGTAGCCATAGCCGCCGTGGATCTGGACCGCCTCGTCGGCGACTCGCACGGCGACCCGGCCGCTCTTGAGCTTGGCCTGCGCGGCGGTCAGCGTGAAGTTCCGGCCCTCGTCCTTCAGATAGGCCGCCTTGTGCACAAGCAGCCGAGTGGCCTCGATCTCGGTCGACATGTTGGCCAGCTTGCTCTGGATCGCCTGGTACTTGGAGATGGGGCGGCCGAACGCCCGGCGCTCCTTGGCGTAGGCGAGCGCCTGCTCGAGCGCGCCCTGGGCGAGTCCGACGCCAATCGCGGCGACGCCGATGCGGCCGATGTCGAGCACGTGGAGGAACTGACGGAAGCCGCCGCCGCGTTGGCCGAGAAGGTTCTCAGCGGGCACGCGGCAGTCGTCGAAGCTCAGCGGGCGGGTGTCCGAGGCGTTCCAGCCCATCTTCCGGTAGGGCTCGCCGGGCTCGTAGCCGGGCGTGCCGTTGGGGACGATCAGGTTCGAGATCTCGCGCTCGCCCGGCGTTCGCTCGCCGCCTCGCCCATCCTCGCCCCGTCCGGTGCCGGTGACCGCGGTGATCACCACCACCCCCGATATGTCGGTGCCGGCGTTGGTGATGAACTGCTTGGCGCCGTTGATCACCCACTCGCCGTCCTCGAGCGAAGCCCGGGTGCGGGTGTTGCCCGCGTCCGACCCGGCCTCGGGCTCGGTCAGCCCGAACGCCCCGAGTCGTTCGCCGCTGCACAGGCGCGGGAGCCACTCCTGCTTCTGTTCCTCCGAGCCGAACAGGTAGATGGGCTGCGTGCCCAGGGATGTGTGGGCACACAGCGTGATCGCCACCGAGGAGTCCACGCGCGCCAGTTCCTCCACGGCCAGGGCATAGGCGAGCGAGTCGCTGCCCGCGCCGCCGTAGCGCTCCGGAAACGGGATGCCCATCAGGTCGAGCTCGCCCAGCCGGCGGACGATGTCGTAGGGAAACGCGTGTGCGCGGTCGAGCTCCTCGGCGACCGGCGCGATCTCCTGTTCGGCGAAGTCGCGCACCGTTCGCTGCAGGAGGCGGTACTGGTCGGGTAGATCGAACTCCATGCTCGGATTCTCACAGCCCGACGGACGAGGGGCGGGCTCGCGTGGTCGGCGGGCGGACGCTCGGCGCGATCCGGGGGCTCCCGAGGTGCGGCTCGGCACGCTGGCCGACGGCGGCCTGGCGCCGGCCATCATTGGCGCTGCGGATCAGCGGGGCGCTGCCCGACGTCGTGGCGCTGCTCGTGACCCCGCTGCTGGGCGGCGTCCCGAACCCGATCGACGCCCGCGGGCGCGCCGCGCTCGGCCTGTTCGCCTCGCGGCGGGTGCGCATCCAGGGCGGCATCGGGCTGATGCGCAGTTTTCTGGGTGTCGTGAGGCTGTAGGGTCTCGACATGAGCATCCGAAGGCGCTGGCTGGCCGCGCTCGGGGCGGCCCTTCCCCTTGGCGCGGTGCTGGCCGGATCGGCCAACGGGACGCCGACCCGCCCGGCGGTGCGTGACCCGGGGCAGCAGGTCCACCTCGATCAAGCCTGCCACGAGACGGTGGCCAACGTCCAAGCCGCTGTGATGAACGCTTCGAACGGCCAGGTCCAGGCGATCCACAGCGATTTCCAGGTGGTGACGCCGGGGCTGCTCACCGGCCGGATCGCGTTCAACCCGTCGGGAAAGCAGGTCACGCTGGGGCCGCCCGAAGCGGACGCGGCGGCGGTCTCGTTCGGCTGCGGGGAAGCGCATGCCAGCCGGGCGCGCATGACCGGCACCGCGAACGGGAGCCGCGTCGTCTCGACCCTGCATCGCAGGTTCACGAAGCGGGGCCGCTACGAGCTCACGTTCACGCTGAATCACGCCGGCCGCCGGATGCTCGCCCAGCTTGCCGCGGCCGACACCGCCTACTTCAAGCAGCATCCGCACGGGCAGCACCCGCCCACGCTCGCCTTCGGGGTGGCGCTCAGCTACTCGCCGGCCGGCTGACCGGCGCCGGCGAGCGCCAGGTCGACCAGCAGACGCACCCCGAACCCGGTGGCGCCCTTGTCGGGGTAGTAGCTCCGGCGCACGTCGTACGCCGTGCCGGCGATGTCCAGATGTGCCCACGGGGTCTCGCCGGCGAAGTGGTGCAGGAACTCCGCCGCAGTGAGCGCGGTGGCTTCCCGCTTGGTCGTCGAGTTGACGATCTGGCCGTAGCGCCCTTTGATCATCTCGGCGTACTCCGGGTTCAGCGGCAGCCGCCAGACGGACTCGCCCGTGCGCTCGGCCGCCAGTTGGACCTGACTCGCCCACACCTCGTCGTTGCTCATCAGCCCGGCGTAGGTGGAGCCGAGCGCCACGACCACGCCACCGGTCAGCGTGGCCAGGTCGATCAGTCGCTCCGCCCCCTCGCGCCGGGCGTAGGAGAGGCAGTCCGCCAGCACCAGTCGGCCCTCGGCGTCGGTGTTGTTCACCTCGATCGTCGTGCCGTCGAGCGCGCGCACGATGTCTCCCGGCTTGACCGCATGCCCGCTGGGCAGGTTCTCGGTGGCGCCGACCAGGCCGAGCACCCGCACGGGCGCGCGCAGCTCGGCCAGCGCGGCGATCGCCTCGATCACCGCGGCGCCGCCACACATGTCGAACTTCATCTCGTGCATCGAGCCGGCGGGCTTGAGTGACAGCCCGCCCGAGTCGAACGTCACCGCCTTGCCGACCAATCCGAGCAGCGGGCCGTCGCCCGACGTGCCGTCGTACTCGAGCCGGATCAGCCGGGCGGACTGATCGGAGCCCTGGGCGACCGCGGCGAAGGCGCCCATGCCGGTCGCGCGGATCGCGTCCTCCTCGAGCGCCACACACGTCAGCCCGTGGTGGCCGGCCATCTCCTCCGCATAGGCGGCGAGCGCGGCCGGCGGCAGATCGTTGGCCGGGATGTTGCCCAGGTCGCGGGCCCGGTTCTGGGCGCCGGCCAGGATCGCCGCCACCCGCACGGGCTCGGACACGTCGTGATGGGCGCTCAGCAGCAGCCGCCCGACCCGGCGCGAGTCCTCGCTTGGCTTGTAGCGCTCGAACCGGTAGGCGTGCAGGAACGTCCCCTGAACAAGTCCCGCGACGACGTCGTCCGAGACGTGGTGGGGGACCTCCCAGCACAACGTCTGGGTGCCGGTCTCGCGCGCTCGACCGTGCGCGACGGCCGCCGCCACTCGCGCCCGCTCACCGTCGAACGCGGCCCGGTCACCCAGGCCGATCATGATCACGCGGGTGCCGTCCGCATGGGTGACGGCGAGCCGCTTGAACTCGCGCCGGGCCTCGCCGGATTCGAGCAGCGCGGCCAAGGCGCCGCCGGGCAGGTCGTGGGCGACGTCCTCCCCCTCGAATACCCCCACCACCACGGTGTCGGCGCCGGTGGCGAGCGGACTGTCGGTCGTCGCCTCGGCGTTCACGAGCGGAACATCTTACGGCCACTACTAGGATTGAGACTTCGCCGCGATACACGAGGGAAGCGAGACACCATGCCAACCACTGTCATCCTCTCAGCCGCCCGCACGCCGATCGGCAAGCTCGGTGGCGGCCTGGCCAGCGTCGACGCCACCGAGCTCGGGGGCACGGCGATCAGGGCTGCGCTGGAGCGCGCCGACGTCGCCCCCGATCAGATCCAGCACGTGGTGATGGGCCAGGTGCTCCAGGCCGGACAGGGCCAGATCCCCTCGCGCCAGGCTCAGATCAAGGGCGGGATCCCCAAGGAGATTTCCTCGGAGACGATCAACAAGGTGTGCGCGTCGGGCATCCGGTCGGCCTGCCTGCTCGACAACGCGATCCGGGTGGGCGACCTCGAGGTCGGCCTGGCCGGCGGGATGGAGTCGATGTCGAACGCTCCCTACCTGCTCAAGGAGGCGCGCTTCGGCTTCCGGATGGGCGACGGCAAGGCGATCGACGCGATGATCAACGACGGGCTGACCAATCCATTCTCGGGCAAGCACATGGCCCAGGAGGCGAGCGAGGTGGCCGCCGAGCTCGAGATGACCCGGGCGGACATGGACCGCTGGGCGCTGCGCTCGCATCAGCTGGCTATCAAGGCAATCGACGAGGGGCGGCTGCCCGAGGAGATCGTGCCGGTCACGGTCAAGGGCAAGAAGGGCGACACCGTGGTCGAGGTCGACGAGGCGCCGCGCCGTGACGCCAGCCTCGAGACGCTGGCCAAGCTCCCGCCGATCTTCATGAAGGACGGCTCGCACACGGCCGGCAACTCGCCGGGCGTCAACGACGCCGCCGGCGCGCTGGTGGTGGCAAGCGACGAGTGGGCCAAGCGCAACGGCAAGGCTGCGCTGGCCCGGATCGTGGCCCACGCCCAGGTGGCCGACGACTTCCCCTACCTGGCGCGCACCCCGGCCAAGGCGTCCCAGAACGCGCTCGAGAAGGCCGGGCTGAAGGCCGACGAGATCGACCTGTGGGAGATCAACGAGGCGTTCGCCTCGGTCACGCTGAACTCGATCCGCATGCTGGGCATCGACGAGGACAAGGTCAACGTCAACGGCGGAGCGGTCGCGCTCGGCCACCCGATCGGCGCCTCGGGCGCGCGCATCCTCGGCTCGCTGGTGCTCGAGCTGCGCCGGCGCGGCGGTGGACTCGGCTGCGCGGCGATCTGCTCCGGCGGCGGCCAGGGCGACGCGGTGATCGTCGAGGTCAATGGCGGCTGACGCCGCCTCTGGCCTTGGCGACCGGGAGTTTGCCGCCAGGCAGACTCCAAGCGGATCGGCCCCAGGCCGATCCGCCGCGTTCTTCGACCTCGACCGCACGCTGATGGAGGGCTCCTCGGCCTTCCAGTTCGGGCGCGCCGCCTACCGCGCGGGGCTGCTCAGCCGCCGGCAGCTGATCGCCGACGGCTGGGCCAACCTCATGTTCCGGCTGCGCGGCGCGAGCGATGAGGCCACGCATGAGCTGCGCGAGCGGATCTCGGAGTCGCTGGCCGGCACCCGCGTGCGCGACCTGGACCGGCTCGGCGTCGACGTGCTGGCCGGCGTGCTGCCGCGCATCTATCCCCAGGTCCTGACGCTGGCCTACGAGCACCAGGACGCCGGCCGGCGCGTCTACATCGTCACCGCCGCCTCGCAGGACCTGGCCGAGATGCTCGCCCACGTGCTGGCCCTCGACGGTGCCGTCGGCTCGCAGTTCTCCGAGGTGGTGGACGGCGTGTACACCGGGCGGCCCGCCGGCCTGTTCGTCTACGGTCGGGAGAAGGCGCTGGCCATCCAGCGCCTGGCCGAGCGCGAGGGCCTGGACCTGGCCGAGTCCTACGCGTACTCCGACTCCGCCTCGGACCTGCCGATGCTGCGACTGGTCGGCCACCCGGTCGCCGTCAACCCGGACTCCACGCTGGCCAAGGCGGCCCGCGAGGAGCGCTGGGAGGTGTTGCGCTTCGATCGCCTCGGCCGCCGGCTGAAGGCCGTGGCGGGACTGCTTGGCGCGGCGGTGGCCGGCGGCGTCGGGTCGGCGGCGCTCGCCACACGAGCCAAGCGCCGGCGGGGCCTGGTCGCCAAGCTGCGCTAGCAGCGAGGCGGACTTTGGCGCTGCGCATGGCATATAAGGGAGTGCATCGCCAAAGTCCGGGCTTAGACTTCGGGGCATGGCCACCACCGATCGACGCGCGTCGGACCTGGATCGCTGGGAGCGGGAGACGTTCGGCCGCACGCCCGAGCGCGACGCGCCGTTCTCGACGATGTCGGGTGAGCCGATCAAGCCGCTCTACACCGAGCGCGACCTGCCGCCCGACACGAACGCCGCGATCGGGCTGCCCGGCGAGTATCCGTTCACGCGTGGCGTGTACGGGTCGATGTACCGCGGGCGGCTGTGGACGATGCGCCAGTTCGCCGGGTTCGGGACGGCGGCCGAGACCAACCGCCGCTTCCGCTACCTGCTCGACCACGGCCAGACCGGGCTCTCCACGGCGTTCGACATGCCGTCGCTGATGGGCCTGGACTCCGACCATCCGCGCTCTGAGGGCGAGGTCGGGCGCGAGGGGGTGGCGGTCGACTCGCTCGATGACATGGAGACGCTGTTCTCCGGCATCCCGCTCGACGAGGTCACGGTGTCGATGACGATCAACGCGCCGGCGGCGATCATGCTGGCCTTCTACGTGGTGGCGGGCGAGCACCAGGGCATTCCCGCGGAGCGCCTCGGCGGGACGATCCAGACCGACATCCTCAAGGAGTACATCGCGCAGAAGGAGTGGTGCTTCCCGGTCGATCCGGCGATGCGCCTGGTGGGGGACATGATCGAGTGGTGCGCGGAGCACATGCCGCGCTGGCATCCGGTGTCGATCAGCGGCTACCACATCCGCGAGGCGGGCTCGACCGCGGCGCAGGAACTGGCCTTCACGCTGAAGGACGGCCTGACCTACGTGGAGCAGGCGGTGGCCCGGGGACTCGACGTCGACGACTTCGCGCCGCGACTGTCCTTCTTCTTCAACGCGCACATCGACTTCTTCGAGGAGATCGCCAAGTACCGCGCGGCGCGGCGGATCTGGGCGCGCGAGCTGCGCGAGACGTTCGGCGCGCGCAAGCCCGAGTCATGGCGCATGCGCTTCCACACCCAGACGGCCGGCGTGTCGCTGACCGCGCAGCAGCCGCTCAACAACATCGTGCGGACGGCGATCGAGGCGCTGGCCGGTGTGCTCGGGGGCACGCAGTCGCTGCACACGAACTCGTTCGACGAGGCGCTCGCGCTGCCCACCGAAAAGGCCGTGCGCGTCGCCCTGCGTACGCAGCAGATCATCGCCGAGGAGACCGGCGTGGCCAGCACGATCGACCCTCTGGGCGGTTCCTACTTCGTGGAGGCGCTGACCGACCGCATGGAGGAGGCGTGCTACGCCTACTTCGAGAAGATCGATCGGCTCGGCGGCATGGTCCAGGCGGTCAAGCAGGGGTTCCCGCAGCGCGAGATCGCCGACGCCGCATTCCGCTACCAGCAGGAGGTCGAGGCCGGCGTGCGCAAGGTGGTGGGGGTCAACGCATACGCCGAGGGCGACGACGTCGATACCGACATCCTGCGAATCGACCCGGCCTTCGAGACAGACCAGGTGCAGCGCCTGCACACCATCCGCGAGCGCCGCGATTCCGGCGCGGTGGCGCGGACGCTCGATGCGCTCGTCGAGGCGGCGCGCGATCCGGCCCACAACCTGATGCCGCTGCTCATCGAGGCGGCCCGCGCGAATGCCACCGAGGGCGAGATCGTCAGCGCCCTGCAGACCGTGTTCGGGTCATACCGCGAGGCACCGGTATTCTGAGCGGCCGCTCCGATGCCAACCGCCACCGAGAAGAAGATCCGCGTCGTCGTCGCCAAGCCCGGGCTCGACGGCCATGACCGCGGGGCGAAGATAATCGCCCGCGCGCTGCGCGATGCGGGCATGGAGGTCATCTACACGGGTCTTCACCAGACGCCCGAGCAGATCGTCGAGACCGTGATCCAGGAGGACGCCGACGCGGTCGGGCTGTCGATCCTGTCCGGCGCGCACATGACGCTGGTGCCGCGCGTGATGGAGCTGCTCAAGGAGCAGGGCGCCGAGGACGTGGTGGTCACGCTGGGCGGCACGATCCCGTCCGACGACGTCAAGGAGCTCAAGCAGCTCGGTGTGGCCGAGGTGTTCACCCCCGGCGCCTCGACCCAGGAGGCCGTCGACTTCATCCGCCACGCGGTCCGGGCCTGAAACCGGGGCGCGGTGCCGTCCGGGCGTGAGCCACGTCACACGACGGCCGGACTAACTACCTAACCCTGGGTAGCGAGCCGATTGACTCGTCAGTCAACCGGGTAATATGGGCCACCGTCTTGAACTGCTAGGAGGCCTCACTTGAAGATTTGCGTCCTCGTAAAAGAGGTTCCTGACGCCGCCGTCGAGAAGCGAATCGATGCCTCGACCGGCCGCCTGGACCGCTCGGGCGAGAAGAACCTCAATCCGTATGACACGCACGCCATCGAGGCGGCCATGCAGATCCGCGAGGGCGGCGCCGTCGAGGTGGACGAGATCGTGGCCGTGACGATGGGCCCCGAGTCGTCCGTCCGCGCGCTGCACAAGGCGGTCTCGCTGGGCGCCGATCGCTCGGTGCAGCTGACCGACGATGGGCTGGTCGGATCGGACGTCGCGGCGACCGGCTACGCGCTGGCCAAGGTGCTCGAGTCCGAGTCGCCCGACCTGGTCCTGCTCGGCCAGCAGTCCGACGACGGCGAGTGCTACACGATCGGGGCGGTGGTGGCCGACCACCTGAAGATGCCGTCGCTCACCCAGGTGATCAAGATGGACGTCTCCGACGCAGGTCTGCGCTGCGAGCGCCAGGCCGAGTACGGCTACGACACCGTCCAGGTCAAGCTGCCGGCGGTCATCTCGGTCGGCGACGCGATCAACGAGCCGCGCTACCCGTCGCTCAAGGCGATCATGGGCGCGCGCAAGAAGCCGCTCCAGAACGTCGGCGCCGGTGACGTCGGGATCGACCCCGCACTCGTGGGCGAAGATGGCTCGCGCGTGCAGTGCGGCGACTTCCACGCCCCGGAGGCCAAGCCGCCGGGCAAGATCATCGAGGACGAGGACACCAACGAGACCGTCGAGCAGATCGTCGCCTGGCTCGCGGAAAGGAAGCTGATCTGACATGGCTGATGTCCTCACGTACGTCCTCCATTACGAGGGCGCGTTCAACAAGAACTCGCTGGGAGCCGTGTCCGAAGGTGCGGCGCGGGCGTCCGAGATCGGTGGCGAGTGCCACGCGGTCGTGGTCGGCGGCGACGATCTGACCGACGAGCTGTGCCAGTCGCTCGGCGCCTACGGCGCGACCAAGGTGTTCCGCGCCCGCGGCGAGGAGGGGCTCGCGCAGCCGGTGATCGACGTGATGGCCAAGGTGATCGACGACCACGGGCAGTCCTACGCCCTGTTCGGCGGCGGCCTGCTCGGGTTCGAGATCGGCGCCGGTCTGGCCGCGCGCAAGCACGCCGGGGTCACCATGGAGGTGATCAGCGTCCGGTCCGAGGACGGCAAGCTGGTCGCCGAGCGCCCGATCCTCCAGGACTCGCAGATCTCGGTGTCCCGCTACAAGGGCGACCTCGGGATCATCATCGGGCGGATCAACGCGTTCGAGATGGTGACCAAGGACGGCGCGTCGGCCGAGGTGGTCGACGTGGACATCGAGTACTCGCCGTGGTCGACCCAGGCCGAGATGGTCCAGCGCGGCGAGCAGCGCGGCGCGGACGTCGACATCGAGGGCGCCGACATCCTGGTCGCCGGCGGGCGCGGGCTGGGCAAGCCCGAGGGCTTCGAGCTGGCCGAAGAGCTGGCGAAGGCGTTCGGCGGCAACAGCGCGGTGGCGGCCACGCGGGCCGTGGTCGACGCCGGCTGGTACCCGTACGCGGCTCAGATCGGGCAGACCGGGAAGACGGTCGCGCCCAAGCTGTACCTGGCGGCCGGCATCTCGGGCGCGATCCAGCACAAGGTCGGGATGCAGTCCTCGGAGAACATCGTCGCGATCAACAAGGACGCGAACGCGCCGATCTTCGAGTTCTCCGACCTCGGGATCGTGGGCGACCTGAACAAGATCCTGCCCAAGCTGACCGAGGCCATCAAGGCGAAGAAGGGGAGCTGATCGGCGATGTCGTCCAGGAACGGGCGCGCGCCGGCGCCGAGCGAGTTCCCCCCTCCGGTCGATCCCGTCCACGAGTTCATCAAGCGCGAGCTCGATTCCGAGGACGAGCGGATCGAGGTCGGGGTGGCGATCGTGGGCGGCGGGACCGCCGGCCTGGCATGCGCCAACCGGCTGCTCCAGCTGCTCGCTGACGACCCCGAGACGATGGAGAAGCTGGGCGAGGTCCCGGTGGCGGTGATCGAGAAGGCCAAGACGTGCGGCGGGCACAACCTGTCGGGTGCGGTGATGCGCCCGGGGCCGCTCCAGGAGCTGTTCCCGGAGCTGACCCGAGAGGACTGGCGCAAGGAGCGCTTCGCATTTGGTGAGGTGACAAAGGAGTCCGTGTACATGCTCATCGGCCCCAAGACGAAGCTGCGGGTGCCGATTCCGGCCGTGCCGAACTTCAAGAATCACGGCAACGAGGTCGTGTCCGTTTCCGCGCTGGCCCGCTACCAGCAGCGGCAGGCCGAGGAGGGTGGCGCCTACATCCTCACCGAGACGAGCGCAGCCCAGCTGCTGATCGATGATGGCCGCGTCGTCGGGATCCGTTCGGGCGACAAGGGCCGTGGCAAGGACGGTGAGCCGCTGGGCAACTTCGAGCCGGGCTCGGACGTGACCGCGCGCGTGACCGTGCTGGCCGAGGGCTGCTGGGGCCACCTCACCGGAGCGGCGATCAAGGAGTTCGGCCTGGGCGAGGACCGCGAGCCCCAGGTGTGGGAGCTCGGGGTCAAGGAGGTGTGGAAGGTCAAGAAGCCGCTCGACCGGGTGATCCACACGTTCGTGCAGCCGTGGCCGCTGAAGGTGGCGGCCAAGTATGGGCAGCTCGGCGGCACCTGGATCTACCCAATGAAGGACGAGAAGACCGGCGACGACCTGGTCTCGATCGGGTTCGTGGTTGACCTCAACTACCGGGACGCGACCACCTCGGCGCACGACCTCCTGCAGGCGTTCAAGACACATCCGCTGGTCAAGGACATCCTCGACGGCGGCGAGCGGGTCGCCTGGGGGGCCAAGGCGCTCCCGGGCGGCGGCTACTGGTCGATGCCGAAGCTGTCGATGCCCGGAGCCCTGCTCGTCGGCGACTCGGCCGGGATGGTCGACACTGCGGCGCTCAAGGGCGTCCACCACTGCATCAAGTCAGGGATGCTGGCCGCCGAGGCGATCTACCGCAACCTGAAGAGCGGACAGCCGCTCGCGTCCTACGAGGAGGCGGTGGACCAGTCCTCGATCGGCAAGGAGCTCTACCAGGTGCGGAACGCCCGCCAGGCGTTCCAGAAGGGCTTCGTAGCCGGCAGCCTGCTGGCCGGCCCGGCGATCATGTCGAAGGGGAAGGTGCCGCCCGGCCGCCAGTCGTGGCACCGCGACGACGCCGAGCCGATGTTCCTCGGTGACACCAAGGAGCGGTATCCCAAGCCCGACGGCAAGTACATCTTCGACAAGCTCTCATCGGTGTACGTGTCGGGCAACGCGACGCGCGACGACGCGCCCAACCACATCCGCGTGCGCAAGAACGTCCCGCGCGAGATCGCCGAGACGTGGCGGTGGATGTGTCCGGCCGGCGTGTACGAGATCCCTGACGAGGCGCCCGCGTCGGGTTCGGTGGACGTGATCGTCAACTACACCAACTGCGTGCAGTGCGGGGCGATCACCGCCAAGGGCGGCCGGCTGACGCCGCCCGAGGGCGGCGACGGGCCGCTCTACACGGTCACCTGAGCCCTACTCGCCAGGGTCGTAGGCGTCGGTGATCAGCGCCCGACCGGCTGCGTCGAGCGTCTGCAGTCGGTAGCCAGGAGGGCTGACCCGGTTGCATGCCGACCCGCTGCAAAGCGGCATGACGATCGCGAAGTAGCGGCCGTCGCCGATCGGGGCGGTTGCGCCGCTGACCGTGTCGCGGATCTCCGCGGGGTGCCCGGTGGCCGGCGCGTAGCCGTAGGCGATCTGCCACGTCCGGTGGCCCGGGGAGGGGACGCTGCTCTGGTTGTAGGCAAAGCCCTCAGCGTCGTGCCACGGCAAGGTGCCGCAGCCAGGTACCGGGCCACCGAACTGATACCGGTCACCGTTGCCAAGGTCGGCCCAGGTTCCGTCCGGCTGCCGGATCGCGTCGCAGAGCCAACCGGCGGGCTTGCTGAGGGCGATCCAATACTCGAACGGGCCGACCCCAGGAACGGTGAAGGTCGCGGCGCGGCGCACCGACCCCGGGATCACCGCCTGCCGGACCGGAGTGCGGCCGGGGAACCGCGAGAACTGACCCGCGGGGTTGGCCTTGAACAGGACCTTCGGGCTGGCGTGGGAGAACACGCCCACGGCGGCGCCGGCGCCGGCGCCGCAGAGCGCGAGCCCCAGGATCAAGACAGCCAGCGGGCGGGTGGTCATCCGCCGCCGGCGCGGGCGGCGCGGCGCGCCGGCGCCCGCCAGCCGAGGGTCACCGGGGCCGGCGATGATCTGGGCGAACAGCCCGTCGTCGGTCTGGGCGAACAGCCCGTCGGCGGCGATCACGGCGGCCGGCGCCGGATCGGCGGCCCGGAGGCGATCCAGCAGGCGGTCGGTGCTCATAGCTGCTCCAGACGAGGTTGGCGGGTGGCCGGGTTGGCTCGGTGCGATTCGAGCTCGTAGCGGAGCCGGCGCCGGGCACGGTGCAGGCGGACGCGGAAGGCGCCGGCCGAGATGCCCAGGCTGGCGGCCGCCGCCGCCGGGGTCAGGTCCTCCCAGGCCACGAGCAGCAACGCCTCGCGGTCGCTCGGCGAAAGCGTCGCCAGCGCGTGCTCGAGCTCGGCATCCAGCTCGAGCGTCGGCGGGGGCAGATCGGTCGCGCCCGGCGGCTCGATGCCGTCGAGATCCTGGGCCGCCACGCCGTGGCGCCGCCATTCGGTCAGCATGAGGTTGCGCGTGGTGGCGATCAGCCAGGGGCGCGGGTCGTCGGTCGGCACGTCGGCCAGGCGCCGCCAGGCGATCGCCATCGCCTCGGCCGCGATTTCGTCGGGATCGTGCGCGCCTCGCCGCCGGGCGTACGCGGTGAGCAGGCCGAGATGGCGGAAGACATCGGCGAACCGCGCCTCGATGGCCGATCTGCCGGTGCTGTCGCGGGCCATGCTCGTTAACTGTCCATTCCGCCCACGAGCGTTACACCCCTCGGGGGCGAGACGTTCCGGAACTTTTCGCGGCTGCGGCTGTTGGTATTTGCGCATGACCCGCGTGGGACTGGCTTTGGGGGTCGCGGCCGGCGTGGCCGCGGCCGCGATCGGCTCGGCCACGGCGTCCGGCGCCTCCGCGCCGCCGCCGCGCGACGCGCTGGGCTCGTTCGTCTGCCAGAAGGCGCTCGACCCGCCCGCGCGGGCGATATCGGTCCAGGCCGTGATGCGGCCGGTGACCGGAACGGCCAAGATGCAGATGCGCTTCGATCTGATGCGCCAGAGCCAGGCCGGCGGTCGCTTTCAGCTGGTGCGCGGCCGGCTCCTGGGCAGCTGGATCTCGCCCCAGAACCCGACGCTCGGGCAGCGCACGGGCGATGTCTGGATCGTCAACCACCCGGTCGTCGACCTGCCGGCGCCCGCCACCTATCGCTTCCGGGTCACCTTTCGCTGGACCGACTCACATGGGCAGCAGCTCGTCACCGCGGTTCAGTCGAGCGCGAACTGCTACCAGCCCGAGCTCAGGGCGGACCTGCTCGTGCGCTCCCTGAACGTGACCTCGCTGGCCTCGGGCAAGGCCGCGTACGTGGCCGAGATCAGCAACCGCGGTATGACCGCCGCGCGGCCGGTCGAGGTCGATCTCGCCGGGGTGGGCGGCGCCGTGCTCGCGCAGACGCTGCCCTCGGTGGGCTCGAAATCGTCGGCCCGCGAGCGGTTCGTGGCGCCGGCCTGCACCGCCGGCGCCACCTTGACCGTCACCGTCGACCCGTCGCACACGATCGACGAGTACGACTTCGCCAACAACACGCTGACGCTGCCCTGCCCGGCGTCGAGCCCCTCGGGTTAGCGCCTCGCCCCCGCCCGTGCGCGTGCCGCGCGCGACCTGGCGCGGGCCCTGGCGATCTCGGTCCTGAGCGCCGGCGACATGTGCGACATGTTGATCGGATGGAGCACCATCGGCGTGCTGTTGAAGCACACCGGCGCCGGCGATGGGAAGGCTCCCTGCGCGAGCTCGACCTGACCGGACGGGCTCTGGCCGACGGCCACCACGGCGGTGTAGCCGGCCGGGATCTCGCTCGGGACGATCGTGATCGTGTACGTGCTCGGATCGGTCCCGGCCGGCATCGCGTTCGGGAACCCGCGGGTCGGGCAGTCGGCGGTCAGCGGGATGGCCTTGGCGGCGATCCCGTCGCGAGCCAGCGCTCGACCTCGGGCAGGCCGGCCATCCGAGCCAGCAGCTCCCGGCCGGTCCGCTGGTCGTCGATCCGGGCAGCCAGCTCCTCGATCTCGTCGTGTTCGAGGTCGCGGTGCCCGGACAGGGCGGCGAGGAGGTGACTGCCGTTGGCGGCCTGCGCACAATGCCGCGCGTACACGTGGTGGGCGACCCCGAACAGCCACGCCCGGGCGCTGCCGCGGCGCGGATCGAAACCGGCCAGCGACGCGATCGCCTGGGCGAACGTCTCGGAGGTCAGGTCGGCGACCGTCTGCGGGTCGGGGCACCGGCGGGCGAAGTAGGCGGTGATCCCGGCCACGTTGGCGCGGTAGACCGCCTCGAACTCGGCCAGGCCCCGATCCGGCGGAGCGGCGGCGGTGGCGGGCGGGGTGCTCATGCCCTCTAGTTGGCGCGCTCGGCCGGGTGCGTTACCGGACCGGGATCATGCCAGGGCTCAAGCGTTCGGCCGCTACACTCGATAACACCATGAAGACCGGTGTACATCCCGAGTATGTCGACGCTCACGTCCGCTGCACCTGCGGCAATGAGTTCATGACCCGCTCGACCAAACCCGAAATCCACGTTGAGATCTGCTCCGCCTGCCACCCCTTCTATACCGGTCGGCAGAAGCTGGTCGACACCGGTGGCCGCGTCGAGCGGTTCCAGCGCCGCGTGGCCAAGGGCCGGCGCGCCGCGCGGACGACCGCGAGCCCCTCTTAGCCCGGAGCGAGAGCGATGAGCGCCGCGGTCGAGGAGGGGCGCCTGACCGCGTCGCGTGACGCACCCCTCGGGGGCCAGGCGGTGCTCGAGGGCGTGATGATGCGCGGGGTCAACAGCTGGGCGCTGGCCGTGCGAAAGCCGCCCGCCGAGGATCGCGACCTGGGCGAGATCGACGTGCAGGCGTTCCCGCTCGAGTCGTGGGCCAAGCGCCGGCGCCTGTACCGCCTGCCGGTGATCCGCGGCGTGGTGGCGCTCGTCGAGTCGCTGGCCATCGGTATGCGCGCGCTGGGTCTGTCGGCGAACGCCCAGCTGCCCGAAGAGGACATGGAGATCTCGAGCGGCGCCTGGGCGGGCACGGTCGCCGTGGCCTCGCTGTTCGCGATCGGCCTGTTCTTCGTCGTGCCGGTCGGTCTGACCAGCCTGGTCAAGCAGCAGCTCGGGTCCTCGGTGGCGTTCTGGGCGGTCGAGGGCGTCCTGCGGACCTCGATCTTCCTGGGCTATCTGGTGTTGCTCTCGCGCCTGCGCGACCTGCGGCGGGTGTTCGAGTATCACGGTGCCGAGCACAAGGCGATCTCCTGTTATGAGGCCTCGGACGAGCTGAGCCCCGAGCGGGCCGCGCTCTATTCGCGCCTGCATCCGCGCTGCGGCACGAGCTTCCTGCTGATCGTGATGATCATGGCGATCTTCGTGTTCGCGCCGATCGGGCTGCCCTCGTGGTGGATCCTCGTGATCACGCGGATCGTCGGCGTGCCGGTGATCGCCGGCCTGTCCTTCGAGGTGATCAAGTGGGCCGGGCGCAACCGCGCGCGGCCGTGGGTCCGGGCCGTGATGTACCCCGGGTTGCAGCTGCAGCGGCTGACCACGCGCGAGCCCGACCTCGACCAGCTCGCGGTGTCGATCGCCGCGCTCAAGGCCGTGCTGGCCCGCCAGGAGGGTACGGGCGTGTCGGCCGCCGACCTGGTCGGCCTCGAAGTCGTGGCCTGATTCTCCGGCGCCGCAGGGCCCTACACTCGGCTGGGCATGATCGATGAACTCGTGTCCCAGGTCGAGGCGCGCTTCGGCGAGCTACAGGATGAGCTGTCCGACCCGGTGGTGATCGGCGACCGGCAGCGGTTCGCCGCGGCTTCTCGCGCCTACCGCGAGCTCGAGCCCGCCGCTCGTCTGGCCGCCGAGTACCGGCGCGCTGCCGATGACCTGGAGGGGGCCCGTGAGCTGCTCGCCGAGGATGGCGAGGACCCCGAGGTGCGCGCGATGCTCGATTCCTCGCGGGAGCGCATCGCCGAGCTCGAGGAAGAGATCCGGCTGGCCATGGTCGAGCGCGACCCCAACGACGACAAGAACGTGATCGTCGAGATCCGGCCGGGCGCCGGCGGCGAGGAGGCCGGGCTGTGGGCCGGCGACCTCTACCGGATGTTTACCCGCTACGCGGAGCGGCGTGGATTCACCGTCGAGCCGTTGTCGATCGGGGACGGGACCTATACGTTCGCGGTCAAGGGCGACGGCGCGTACTCGGTGTTCAAGTTCGAGGGCGGCACCCACCGGGTCCAGCGCGTGCCCGAGACCGAGTCACAGGGACGGATCCACACCTCGACGGCGACGGTCGCGGTGCTGCCGGAGGCGGAGGACGTCGAGGTCGAGATCGATCCCGGGGATCTGCAGATCGACGTCTACCGGAGCTCGGGACCTGGCGGCCAGTCGGTCAACACGACCGACTCGGCGGTTCGCATCACCCACAAGCCATCCGGGATCGTGGTCTCGATGCAGGACGAGAAGTCCCAGCTCCAGAACCGCGAGCGCGCCATGCGCGTGCTGCGAGCGCGTCTATACGAGCGCGCCCTGGCCGAGCAGCAGGCCGCGGTGGCCGCGTCACGGGCGGCGCAGGTCGGCACCGGCGAGCGGGCCGAGAAGATCCGCACCTACAACTTCCCGGAGCGCCGGGTGACCGACCACCGGGTTGGATTGCGGCTGCACAACCTCGACGGGATCCTGATCGGCGAGCTCGACGAGCTCACGTCGGCCTTGCAGGACGACGAGAAGCGCCGCCGGCTGGAGGAGAAGGCCTCGGTTGCCTGAGACGGCCGCGTCACCGTCGATCGCCAGCGTTCTAGCCCGCGCAACCTCGACGCTCGCCAGCACGTCCGACACTCCGCGGCTCGACGCCGAGTTGCTGCTCGCGTCGGCTCTCGGCGTCGACCGTGCCCGTCTGGTCGTGGACAGTCACGCGGAGCTTCAGCCCGCCTTGCTCGCCCGTTTCGACCCCCTCCTCGCCCGACGCGCCGCATGCGAGCCCGTGGCCTACATCCTGGGGCGCAAGGACTTCCGGCGGATCACCTTGTCGGTGGATCGGCGGGTGCTGATCCCGCGGCCGGAGACCGAGTTGCTGGTCGAGATCGGACTGACGCTGCCGTCTGGCGCGTCGGTGGTCGACGTCGGAACCGGGAGTGGGTCGGTCGCGTTGGCGTTGAAAGACGAGCGCCCGGATCTCGACGTGTGGGCGACGGATGTGTCTCCCGAGGCGTTGGCGGTTGCTCGGGAGAACGGCATACAGCTGGGGCTGGAGGTCGAGTTCATCCAAGCGGACCTGCTCGCCGGGGTCGACCGGCGCTTCGACGCGGTACTCGGAAACCTGCCCTACGTCGCCGAGGGCTCCCAGTTGCCCCCCGACATCGCCGGCTACGAGCCTGACGTGGCCCTGTTCGGTGGCCCCGACGGGCTTGATCTGGTCCGGCGGCTGCTGCCGATGGTGGCCGAAGTCCCGCTGGTCGCGCTCGAGGTGGGACTCGCGGAAGCGGCGGCGTCGCTGCTCCAAGGCGCGGGGTTCCGCTCGGTGGAGCGGCTGCGGGATATAGCCGGGCACGAACGGGTGGTCGTCGGGCGGCGTTGAGCGACGGCGAGGCGTTCGCGCGCTGCATCGGGGTCGGGGGGCTCGTGCTGTTCCCGGCCGACACGGTGTATGGGCTGGCCTGCGATCCGGAGGACCGGTTCGCCGTGCAGCGCCTGTATCTCCTCAAGCGCCGCAGCCTCGACAAACCGTCGGCCGTGATGTTCTTCAACGTCGAAGACGCGGTGGCGGCGGTTCCGGAACTGGGAGAGCGCACCGTGCTCGCGATGCGGCGGGTGCTGCCGCGGGCGGTGTCGGTACTGGTGCCCAACCCGGCGAGGCGCTTCTCGCTCGCGTGTGGTGCCGATCGCTCGATGCTCGGGATCCGGGTCCCGCGGCTGCCGCGGTTTGCCGCGATGCGCCGCCCGGTCCTGCAGTCGAGCGCCAACCGCGCCGGCGGTGCCGACCCGTGCCGGCTGGAGGACGTGCCAGCCCTGTTGCGTGCCGCGGCGGACCTGGTCATCGACGGCGGCGAGCTGCCCGGAACCCCCTCGACCGTGGTCGACCTGCGCCGCTACGAGGAGGAGGGCGAGTGGTCGATCGTGCGCGAGGGCGCGGTCGGTGAGCGCGAGCTGACCGAGGCGCTGCACTGGCAGTACCACTTCGATGCGGGCACGTACACGGAGGCGATCCGCAAGGACGTGCCGTCGTACGAGCAGTTTCAAGACGCGGTCGCGGGTGCCACCGGGTCCGGCGCCGCGCGGATCCTCGACCTCGGGACGGGCACGGGGGAGACCGCGCGGCGGGTGCTGGCCCGCCATCCCGACGCGTCACTGGTCGGGATCGACGAGAACGAGGGGATGCTGGCGGTGGCCAGGTCCCAGCTGCCGGCCGAGCGCGTCGAGCTCCGGGCCGGCCGGATCGAGGAGCCTTTGCCCGAGGGCCCGTTCGACCTGGTGATCACCGCGCTGTGCGTGCACCATCTGGACGGCGCCGGCAAGGCCGATCTGTTCGCCCGGGTCCACGCGGCGCTCGCGCCCGGCGGGCTGTTCGCGCTGGGCGACGTGGTGGTGCCCGTCGATCCGGCCGCGGCGAGCACGCCTTTGACCCCCGGTTACGACCGGCCCAGCCCGCTGGCCGACCAGCTGCGGTGGCTGTCCGAGGCCGGGTTCGAGCCGCGCGTGGTGTGGGAGGAGGGGGATCTGGCGGTGGTCTGCGCCCGCCGGAGCTAACGTTCGAATCGCCGCCCGACGATAACTTCGGTGACCGATTCCGTTGCTAAGGTCGTAACCCGAGTGAGCGCCGCCGACCTGCCGCCAGACTTCTTCAACCGGCCCCTCTCCGAGGTCGATCCGGAGATCGCCGAGGTGCTGGCGCTGGAGCTCGAGCGCCAGCAGCGCACGCTCGAGATGATCGCGTCGGAGAACTTCGTCCCGGTGGCGGTGCTCGAATGCCAGGGCTCGGTGCTCACCAACAAGTACGCCGAGGGCTATCCGGGCAAGCGCTACTACGGCGGCTGCGAACACGTCGACGTGGCCGAGCGGCTGGCCATCAAGCGGGCTCTGGACCTGTTCGGGGCCGAGCACGCGAACGTCCAGCCGCACTCGGGCGCGCAGGCGAACATCGCCGTCTACCACGCGCTGCTCCAGCCGGGCGACACCGTCATGGGTCTGGAGCTCTCGCATGGCGGGCATCTGACCCATGGCATGCGGATCAACGTGTCGGGGCGGCTGTACGACATCGCCCCGTACCACGTGGATCGGGAGACGGGCCGGATCGACATGGACGAGGTGCAGCGGATCGCGCAGGAGCGCCAGCCCAAGATGATCTTGGCCGGGTGGTCGGCGTATCCGCGGTTCCTGGACTTCGAGCGCTTCCGCGCCATCGCCGACGAGGTCGGTGCGTACCTGGTCGTTGACATGGCCCACTTCGCCGGCCTGGTGGCGGCCGGTCTGCATCCTTCGCCGATCCCGTATGCCGATGTGGTCACCACCACGATCCACAAGACGATCGGCGGCGGGCGCGGCGGGATGATCCTCTGCCGCGAGGAGTACGCCAAGCAGATCGACTCAGCTGTGTTCCCCGGCCAGCAGGGCGGTCCCCTCGAGCACATCATCGCCGGCAAGGCGGTGGCGCTGCGGCTCGCCGCGACCGAGTCGTTCCGCGAGCGCCAGGAGCGGACCGTGGTCGGCGCCCGGGCGGTGGCGGCCGAGTTGCTGCGCGCCGGCGGTGGCGTGAGCGTGCTGACCGGCGGCACCGATGTGCACCTCGTGCTGTGCGACCTGCGCGAGTCTTCGCTCGACGGTCAGCAGGCGGAGGACCGGCTGCACTCGGTCGGGATCACCGTCAACCGCAACTCGGTGCCGTTCGATCCCCGCCCGCCGGCGGTGTCCAGCGGGCTGCGGATCGGCACGCCGGCGCTGGCCACGCGCGGCCTCCAGCTCGAGGACTTCGTCGAGGTGGGCATGATCATCGCCGAGGCCCTCTCCCAGGACGGCTTCGACGCGCGGCGAGCGGAGCTCGCCGACCGGGCGGCGGCCATCGCCGAGCGCTACCCGCTGTACGCGCGGCTCGGCGCCGCGGCGATCGTCTAGCGATCGTCAAAACTCTGTTCCAAAACGGTCGCGGTTCGCCCCGTGGCGGGTTATGCATGAGGTCGAGAGGGCCATAGCGCGGGTTGCGGGGCGGCAGGACAACGTGATCGCTCGGGAACAGCTGCTGAGTGCGGGTCTCGGCCGGGGAGCCATCGCGCATCGAGTTGCCACCGGGGCATGGCAGCGGCTCCACAAGAACGTGTACCTGGTCGGTCCGGCGCCACCATCGCTGATGGCGCGCGCTCGGGCGGCGGCGATGGCCTGTGGCGCGGGAGCGGTGGTCAGCCACCGCTCAGCCGCAGAGATGTTCGGTCTCTTGCCTGCGAGCCAGACCGATGTGCACGTGACGGTGACGGGGCGCAACGTCGCACCGCGCGCGGGCGTCCGACGCCACCGCATCTCGTCGTTCGCCCGCCACGAGGTCACGAAGATGCGTGGCATCCCCATGACCTCGGTGGCGCGGACGATCTGCGACCTGGCCGCCACCGAGCGACGGAACGCGGTCGAGGCTGCATTTCAGGAGGCGCTCTACCGGGAGATCGTGGCGCTGGACGCCCTGGCCCAGATCCTCGCTCGCGAGCCGCGACGCAAAGGGGCGCCGGTGATCAGGGCCCTGCTGGACGATCCCCGCATGACGCGGTCGGAGAGGGAGAGGGCGCTGCTCGGGCTGATCGACGCGGCACAGCTACCGCGGCCGTTGACCAACGTCCGCCTCCACGGTCACACCGTCGACGCCCACTGGCCGGCCGAGGGTCTGGTGCTCGAGTTTGACGGCTGGCAGGCGCACGGGCACCGCCACGCGTTCGAGCGTGACCGCAAGTTCGACCAGGTGATGCTCGCCAACGGGCTCAGGCCGATGCGCGCGACGGATCGCCACCTCAAGCACGAGCCGGTGGCGCTGGTGGCGCGGATCGCCCAGGCGCTCCGAAGCTGAATCGCTATTCGAACGCCGCCACCGTGGCGAGAATCACGAACGAGGCGACGAGCGCCACCCCCTCGAACACCGTCGCCTCCCCGTCGCCGGTGATCTGCCAGACGATGATCGCGGTGCCGAGCAGCGCGCCGATGTAGACCGGCGCCAGGGCGAAGGTCAGCGTGGTGGCGGTCAGGAGCGACACCAGCACGAGCAGCGGGTAGAGGAAGGCGGCGATCTGGGCCACCGAGTTCTTCACCACCGAGATGGCCAGATCGGACTGACCCTTGTGGGCCAGCACGATCCCGGCCACGTTCTCCACCGCGTTGCCGGCGATGGCCACGATGACCAGGCCGGCGAAGGCCTGGGAGATGTGCAACGTCTCGATCGTCGGGTGGAGCGCGTTCACGAACCAGTCGGATACGAACGCGGAGGCGGTGCCGGCGATCGTGAGCAGGGCGATGCTCGTCACCATCCCGAGTCGCGGCGGCGCTTCAGATCGCGGGCCGGTGCTTTGCGGCGAGGTCAGGTACTGCCGCAACCAGGTGCCGTAGACGATCAGGATCGCCACCGCGCCGATGATCGAGATCGTCTTGATGTGATGGCTGGCCGTGTCGCTGGCCGAGTGCGACAGCCCGATCAGCACGATGATGAACGAGGACACCAGCAGCAGCGTCGCGGTGTCGTTGGGCAGCCGGGGGTTGAAGCGCATCACCCCGTCGCCCTCGCGGCGGGCGCCGGCCATGATCACGAGCCCCAGCACGAGCAGCGCGTTGACCAGAATCGAACCCAGAATGGCCGTCTCGGCCACCACCAGCTCTCCGGCCTGGAGGGCGAAGATGACCACGAAGAACTCGGGCAGGTTGCCGACCGTCGACTGCATGAGTCCGGTGACGGCGGGACCCAGCCGCTCTCCGACCTGCTCGGTGGCGAGCGCCACCACCCAGGCCATGCCGGCGAGGGCCAGGGTCGCGAACACGAACGCGACGATCCGCGAGACGCCCTCGGCATACCGGGTGATGCCGGCCACCACCGTGACGGCCGCGAGCGCGGCCAGGATCGCGATCTCGGTCCGGGTGAGCCCGCTCGGCTGACCTGATCGCGGAGTGCGGTCCTGGGCAGGGGCCTCCGCCAACCTAGCCCACCCGCTCGAACTCGCCGGTCTCGACCTCGCGCTGCACGCGCTCGTCGATCTCGTGCTCGCTGGTCGAGGGGTCGGCGGTCCGCAGCTCGCGGGTGCGGCGGCTGCGGAACTTGAGGATCTCGAGCAGGTAGATGAGATACACGCTGGCGGCGAACGCGATCAGTCCGATCCCGGCCATCACGAGCAGCCAGCCCAGGTGGTAGGTCCCGTGGTGGTTCGAGTAGGGGACGAAGCGCAGCGCGACCGCGACGCCGGCGAGCATCAGCGTCCACCCGTACAGGTAGGCGACGGTTCGGCGCGGGCTGTAGCCCATACGGGCCATGCGGTGATGGAAGTGGTTGAGATCGTGCGACCAGGGCTTGCGCCTGTACTTGAGGCGCTTGGCCACCACGAAGCCGGTGTCCAGGAACGGCACGGCGAGCACGATCAGGGGCACGATCAGCGTTACCACCGCGCCGGTCTTGATCGAGCCGATCACCGCCACCACCCCGAGCAGGTAGCCGAGCAGGTTCGCGCCCGAGTCGCCCATGAACACCGAGGCGGGATAGAAGTTGTGAAACAGGAAGCCGAGCGCGGCGCCCGCGGTCAGCGCGGCGAGGATGCCGGCGCCGTTGACCCCGAGGTCGAAGGCGATGACCGCGAACGCGACGCCGTCGATCGTGCACAGGCCGGCGGCCAGGCCGTCGACGCCGTCGGAGAAGTTCACCACGTTCATCATCCCGACCAGCCAGATCACGGTCAGCAGTCCGCCCGTGTTCGGCAACGAGAGCGTGCCGACGAACGGGATCGTCACATCCGTCACGACCGCCCCGCCCTTGACCGCGATCACCGCGGCCACGACCTGGCCGAGGAGCTTGTAAACCGGCTTGAGCGGCCGGATGTCGTCGATCGCGCCGACCAGCGCGATCAGGCAGGCGCCGGCGATGATCGCCCACGTGTGCACGATGCCGCCTGAGCCCGGAGCGGTGCCCGGCGTGTGGTGCAGCCTGATGATCCCGGGCAGCCAGAACAGGGCAGCGACCAGCGCCCCGGCCAGGATCGCCAGGCCGCCGAGCGCCGGCGTCGCCCGTTCGGCCAGCCCCCGCTCGCTGGGCATCACGATGGCCCCGAGGCGCCAGGCCAGACGGGCGGTCAGCGGTGTGAGGACGGCGGCGACGGCCATCGCCACCAGGAATGCGAAGAGGGCGTCCCAGTACGGCATGCCGTGCGCGGAAGCGTACTTGGCGTGCCTGTCGCCCTACGGCCAACGTGCTATCTTACGTTTACGTAAACTTCTATTTGGAGGATGATGTCGGTAACGCACGCGGAAGGGGCTCGGCGGATCGGCGTCCACGCTGGACACGACTCGTACAAGTGGTGGGCGCTGTCGTGCACGTCGCTGGGCATGCTCTTGGCGACGATCAACTCGGGCACGCTGATCATCGCGCTCCCCGACCTCGAGCGGAGCCTGCACACCGGCCTGCTCGAGCTGGTGTGGGTAATCCTCGTGTATATGATCGCGTCGACCGTGCTCGTGCTGAGCGCGGGACGGCTGTCCGACCAGTTCGGGCGCAAGCAGGCCTACATCGGCGGATTCGTGCTGTTCGCCCTCGCGTCGCTCGGCGCCGGATTCGCGGCCAACGGGACCCAGCTGATCCTGTGGCGGATCGCCCAGGGCGTCGGCGGCTCGTTCCTGTTCGCCAACGCGGCCGCGATCGTCACCGACGCGTTCCCGCGTGAGCAGCTCGGCCTGGCCATGGGCACCAACACGATGGTGGCCGCGGTCGGCCTGGTCATAGGCCCCGTCCTGGGCGGCGCCCTCGTCGCGATCTCGTGGCACTGGGTGTTCTGGTTCAACGTGCCGTTCGCCCTCGGCGGAAGCCTGTGGGCGGCGCTCATCCTGCACGAGGTCACCGGCCGCTCGGAGGACAGGAGCTTCGATGCGCTGGGGACGATCACGTTCCTCATCGGGCTGACCGGCCTGGTCTACGGCATCTCCAAGGGCGGGCTCTCGGGCTGGGACAACACGGCGGTGATCGTCAGCCTGATCGCCGCGGCGGTCCTGCTCCCCGGGTTCGTCCTGATCGAGAGCCGGGTCAAAGCCCCCATGCTCGATCTGTCGATCTTCAAGAACCGCCTGTTCTCAGCGGCGTCCGCGGCCGCGTTCACCAACGGCCTGGCCCGGTTCGCCCTGATGTTCCTGTTCGTCTTCTACTTCCAGGGCGTCCAGGGCAACTCGCCGATTCTGGCCGGCATCAAGCTGGCGCCGCTCGCGCTCGGGATGCTGATCGCCTCGCCGCTGGCCGGGATCTGGGCCGACCGCCGCGGCTCGCGCGGGATGGCGGTGGCGGGCATGCTCGTCCAGGCGGTCGGATTGGCCCTGATGACCACGCTCGAGCGGGACACCACGTACTGGGCGAGCTGCGCCTACATGTTCACCGTGGGCATCGGCTCGGGCATGTTCAACTCGCCCAACACGGCCGCGATGATGGGCGTGGTGGCGCCGCACCGGCGCGGCATCGCTGCCGGCGCCCGGGTGCTGGTGCAGAACACCGGCGCGGTCATCTCGATCGCCTTCGTTCTCGCGGTCGTCACCTCGTCGGTGCCCACGCACGTGCTGCTCGCCGTGTTCAGCGGTGTGGCCAGCAGCATCACCAACGCCCAGCTGGTTCCGTTCATGGCCAACATGCACACCGCGCTGTGGTGCCTGGCCGCGATCTCGCTCGTCGGAGCGGCGATCTCGGCGGCCCGTCCGGCCCACGTCAAGGTACCCGAGGCATCCGTCGGACCGGCGGAGGTGCGCGAGGAGCGCGTAGCGGCGTGAGCACCACGAAGGTCAAGCCGCTTCGCATCGGCGAGGTGGCCGAGCTGCTCGGCACCACCCCGCGCACGATCCGCTACTACGAAGAGATCGGTCTGCTCCCGGGCGCCGACCGCGCCCAGGGCAAGCATCGCTGCTACACGGAGGCCGACGTCGAGCGCCTGCGCGAGATCATGCGCCTGCGCGACCTGCTCGGCCTGTCGCTGGAGGAGGTCTCGGCGCTGCTCGAGGCGGAGACGGCGCGGGCGGCGCTCCGGCGCGAGATCCAGCAGACCGATGACCCGGGCGAGATCAGGCGTATTCGCGCGGAGGCCCTCGGGCACATCACGACCCAGCTCGAGCTGGTGCGGCGCCGCCGGCGTGAGCTCGAGCAACTCGAGTCCGAGCTGCTGGCCAAGCGGCGCCTGGTCCAGCGCCGCCTGGCGGGCATGGACGATTGAGCGCGATCGCGGCACCGGCCCGCGGCGTCGACCGCCGCGCGATGGCGGTCCTGTCGACCGGCCACATGTTCACCGACATCGCGCAGGGCTCGATTCCGGCGCTGCTTCCGTTCCTGATCGCCGAACGCCACATCAGCATCGCCGCCGCCTCCGCGCTCGTGCTCGCCGCCACGATCTCCTCGTCTGTGGTCCAGCCGCTGTTCGGGTACATGTCGGACCGAGTCTCGTTGCCCTGGCTGATGCCGATCGGCCCCGCGCTCGGCGGCTTGGGCGTCGCGCTCGTCGGGTTCGCTCCCAGCTACCCGCTCACGTTCGCCGCCGTGCTGGTCAGCGGGCTCGGCGTGGCTGCGTTCCATCCCGAGGGATCGCGCTTCGCCAACTACGTCTCGGGCGCGCGGCGTGCAAGTGGCATGAGCCGATTCAGCGTGGGCGGCAACATCGGGTTCGCGCTCGGCCCGGTGCTCGTGACGCCGCTGCTGATCGCCTTCGGGCTCCACGGGACCGCATTCGTGCTGATACCCACATGGCTGATGGCGGCCGTCCTCGTCCACGAACTGCCGCGACTGACGACGTTCCGCCGCGACGTCGTCGGGGGACGGGTCCAGAGCGGCGAGCAGAACGAGGCGTGGAGGCCTTTCGTGATTCTCGCCGCGGTCATCGCGCTGCGCTCGTTCGTGTACTTCGGCATGGTCACGTTCATCCCGCTCTACTACGTGCAGGTCCTGCACACGAGCAAGGCGCTCGGCAACGCCGCCCTCACCGCGATGCTGCTCGGCGGTGCCGCCGGCACGCTCATGGGCGGCCCGCTGGCCGACCGCTTCGGCCGCCGCACCGTGCTCGTCGGATCGATGATCCTGATCCCGCCGCTGGTCGTGGCCTTCCTGCTGTCGGGCCCGGTGCTCGGGCTGGTGTTCGCTGCGCTGGCCGGCGCGGTCACGATCGCCACGTTCGCCGTGACGATCGTGATGGGTCAGGAGTACCTGCCAGGGCGGCTCGGGGTCGCGGCCGGGGTGACCATCGGTCTCTCGATCGGATTGGGCGGCGTGGGGGCGCCGCTGCTCGGCATCCTGGCCGACTCGGCCGGGCTGCGCGCGGTGTTCGAGACGGTCGCCGTGCTGCCGCTCGGCGCCCTGGTTCTCAGCCTTGCCCTGCCGCGGCAGACGCCGCGGGAGGGCATCGCCGCGCCCGCTCAGGCCGCTGCGCCGGCAGGATCACGGCCGGCGACGACGTAACCAACCGCCACCTGAGAGGTACTTCTCAACGGGAGGCGCGTACGCAGCGCCGCAAAGTACGCGATCGATGAGCGCGCCGTACAGGTAGGGCGATTCCAGCCGTTCATGAGTGCCATGAGCCTTTCGATACAAGGACTGACGCGCCGCCTGCCCGCGTTTGCCGCGCTGGCGGCCGCGATCGTGGGCGTGGTCAACATCGCGTCCGCCCTGACCCCGAACGTCCGCTGGCGCGGGCACCTGCTGCTCCAGTTCGAGCCGGTCGAGGCGATCAAGCTGTTCCACGCGCTGGCCTTCCCGGCCGGTGCCGCGCTCTTGCTGGTGGCGCCCTACCTGGCCAAGCGCCGGCGCCGCGCCTGGCAGGCCGCGATCGCCCTGATGCTCCTGCTCGGCCTGTTCGACCTGCTCAAGGGGTTCGACTTCGAGGAGACGATCATCACCTGGAGCGCCGCGGCGATCCTGCTCTCCGCGGGCAACGAATTCCGCGTGCGCCACGACCCGATCACGCTGCGTTCGGCGATCTGGCGCGTGCCGTTTCTCGGTCTCACCGGCCTCGCCGCCACAGCCGTGGCCACGTGGGCCGCCCAGGGCCACCCATCGCTGCGCACGGTGGCCCTCGAGACGGCCGATCTGCTGCGCTGGCAGCAGGGACCCATCCGCTACCACCACCATTTCGCCTGGATCCCGCTCGGCGTGCACATGCTCGAGCTCGGCACCCTGCTCGCGATCGCCTACGTGATCTTCCGGCCGCTGACCGCGCCCAGGTCGCTTCCGGGTCCGGCCGCGCGTGAGGTGGCCTCGAACCTGGTCCGTGCCCACGGTGCCGACACGCTGGCCTTCTTCAAGCTGCGGGCCGACGAGCAGTACCTGTTCAGCGAGGACCGCCGGGCGTTCGTCGGATACACGATCGAGAACGGCGTGCTGCTGCTCTCGGGCGATCCGGTCGGGCCTCCCGAGGCCTTCCCGGGCCTGCTCGGCCAGGTGCGGGCGTTCGCCGAGACGCGCGGCCTCAGGCTCGGCGTCCTGGGGGCCAGCCGGACGCTCTGCCCGGTCTACGAGCAGCTCGGGCTGCGGACGATCTATCTGGGCGACGAGGCGATCGTTGACCTCGGTCGCTTCTCGCTCGAGGGCCGGCCGATCCGCAAGGTGCGCCAATCGGTCACGCGGCTCAGCAAGGCGGGCTTTGCGGCGGAGCTGTGTGAGCTCGGCTCGCTCGATCCAGGCGTGCTGGCGGAGGTGGAGGATGTCGTCGAGCGCGGGCGCCAGGGCGCGCCCGAGCGCGGGTTCTCGATGGCGATGGACTCGCTCCGGGGTGGGCACGGCCACGAAACGCTGGTCGTGATCGCCCGCGATGAAACGGTGCCCACCCGCCCCGTCCGCGGCGTTCTGCACTTCGTGCCCTGCTACGGCCGCCCCGCGGTGTCGCTGTCGTTCATGCGCCGCGATCCGGCCACGCCCAACGGCCTGACCGAGTTTCTCGTGGTCCGGGCGATCGAGTTGCTGCGGGAGCGGGGGGTAGAGGAGCTGTCGCTCAACTTCGCCGCCTTCGCCAAGTGGATCCACAGCCCCGACAAGCGCCACGAGCGGGTGCTGGGCAAGCTGATCGCGCTCGGCAACCCGTTCTTCCAGATCGAAAGCCTGTACCGGTTCAACGCGAAGTTCTTCCCCCGCTGGGAGCCTCGCTTCCTGGTCTACGAGGGCGCCTTCGGCCTGCCGCGCGCGGGAATCGCGGCGCTCTGGGCCGAAGGGCAGCTGCCCAAGCCCGCGCTGCGCCACCGCGAAAGCGCCCCATCGGCGCACTGAACCGCCGGTCGGCGCGCTAAGTCGGCGCCTACCACGCTACCCTTGTGGCCCCACGGCCCCCGACTTCGGGGTGCGTGGCAACCGTCCGCGGGTACCTTCCCTACGGACCTGTTTACGCGGCGCCGGACCAAGCGCCTCCTCGGCCTTTAGGAACTCAGCTTGAACAGTTCGATCCACGCTTCCGCAATTGGCGCGCGATGTCGCTGACCACTCCGGCCCACAATGAGGGCGCGGTGACCGCGCTCTCCTACCTCGACGTGGTCGTGCTCGTGGTGGCGGCGCCGATCATGCTGCTGATCGGCGTCCCCGCCGTCGGCTACCTCGTCGGCGCCGGCGCGTGGATCGCGCTGCGTGCGATGGGGGTCGCGGTTGAGCGGGCGCTCCACGACACCGACGATCCCCGGCGCGAGGCGTCGCTCCGCCTTGCCTACCTGCTCGGCCGCCTGTTCGCGCTGGCGATCGCGGTGATCCTCGTGCGCAACGGCGCCGGACGCAACGACGGCCTGACCGCGCTGCTCGTGATCGTCTTCGCCTTCACCGTGCAGCTGATCCTGTCCTTCCTGAACCGCCCGCAGGGGTCATCGCGATGAGCAAGACCCGCAAAGCCCTGCTGATCGGCTTCGGCGCCTACATCGGCATTTTCGTCCTGCTGGTCCTGGTCTACGGCTTCACGCAGCACAAGAACAACGAGTTCCAGATCCAGAACGAGTTCAAGCTGATCAACTGGGTGAGCCTGGGGGTGTTCAGCATCAACCGCGCGGTGCTCTACGTGTTCATCGCGTCGGTGCTGACCGTCGTCACGATGGTGTGGATCGCAGGGCGGATGAAGGCCCGCCCGAACAAGGTTCAGACCGCCGTCGAGGTGATCTTCTCGCTGATGCGCGACAACATCACCCGGGGGAACATGTCGGACTCGATGGCGGCCAAGTGGTTCCCGTTCCTGGGCACGCTGTTCTTGTTCATCTGGTTCTGCAACCTGGTGGGCTACCTGCCGCTGCCGACGAACAGCCAGGAGAAGTTCAACGTGTTCGGCGCCCACATCCCGGCGTTCGCGCTGTACGCCGCGACCGCGAACATCTCGGTGCCGCTCGTTCTGGCCCTCGTGGTGTTCATCGCGTTCATCACGGTGGGAATCAGGGAGCAGGGGCCGGTCGGATACCTGAAGAGCCTGATCCCGGCCGGCGTTCACGGGCCGATGCTGATCCTGATCTTTCCGATCGAGGTGATCTCCACCCTGATGCGGCTCCTGTCGCTGACCATCCGACTCTGGGCCAACATCTTCGCCGGGCACATCATCCTGCTGTTCCTGGCCGGTGGGCTGGCGGTGATCCTCGGGCTTCAGGCGCTCGGGTGGTTCGCGCTCCCGGCCGGGATCCTCATCTACATCTTCGAGCTGGGCCTGGTGGCCACGCTGCAGGCGTTCATCTTCGCCACCCTGGCCGCAATCTACATCGCCGGCGCGGCCACTCACCACTAACACGACAAGGAGCCCCCGATGTTGTTTCTTTTGCACCTCCCCATCGCCGCGGCCTCCGGGATCACGGCCGGGTTCGGGATCGCGGTAGGCGGCGGTCTCGGCGCGGTCGGCGCCGGCGTGGGCATCGGCATCATCTTCGGCAAGGTGATCGAGGCGGTGACCCGCCAGCCCGAGATGCGCGACGAGATCACCAGCATCCAGTGGCTGGGATTCGCCTTGACCGAAGCCGTGTTCTTCTATGGCCTCGTCGCCGGCCTCCTCTCCTACGTGCTCAAGTAGATGGCCGCGATCTCTCACCTTCCGGTCGCCGCCTCGAGTGGCTCGTTCCTGATCACGCCCAACGTCGGGTTGATGATCTGGACGCTGCTGCTGTTCGGCATCTCGATGTGGATCCTCTGGAAGCTGGCGTTTCCCCGGATCTCCGAGGCGCTCGACCGACGGCAGCACGCGATCGAGGAGTCGATCGACCATGCCGAGCGCGTGCGCCACGAAGCCGACGAGCTGCTGACCGAGTACCGCGAGCGGCTGCGCGAGGCGCGCGATCAGGCCCAGGAGATCCTCGACCGGGCGCGCAAGGCGGCGGATGCACGCGAGCGCGACACGCTCGAGGAGGCGCAGCAGCGGCGCGAGCAGATGATGGAGCAGACGCGCCGCGACATCGAGACCGAGACGCGCCGCGCCATCCAGGAGATCCGCCGCGAGGTGGCCGACCTGACCGTGATGGCCACCGAGAAGGTGACCCGCAAGGTGCTCGACGAGGACGACCAGCGCCGGCTGGTCGAGGAGGCCCTGCGTGATCTCGACTTCAGCGCGCTCGCACCCGACGGAGACCGAAGCTAGTGGAGGAGATCGCTCAGGTCTGGGCTCGCGCCCTGTTCGAGGTCGCCAAGGGGCACGACCTCCTCGACGGGGTGCGCGAGCAGCTGGGAGCGTTCGCCGCGGCGCTCGAGGAGAACCGTGACCTGATGGTGTTCTTCTTCTCGCCCTACTTCTCGACCCAGGAGAAGAAGGACGGCCTGAAGCGGGCGGTCACAGACGCCGAGCCGGTGTTGATGAACTTCCTCGAGGGCCTGATCGAGCGCCACCGGATGCCCGCCATCTTCCGGATCAGGGCTCGCTACGAGGTCCTGTGGGAGGATGAGCGCGACCTGCTGCCGGTGGAGGTGACGAGCGCGGTCGAGCTCGACAAGTCCATCATCGGCAGCATCGGCGACCGGATCGGGGAGCAGACCCGGCGCACGGTCGAGCTCTCGAGCAAGGTGGACCCCGACATCCTCGGCGGGATCGTGTTGCGCGTGGGCAACGTCGTCCTCGACGCATCGATCCGAAGCCGGCTGGAACAACTTCGCAAGCAAGTCGCGCGGGCGTAGCTACCCTCGCCTGCCAAGGAGTCACGAATGCAGATCAAGCCCGACGAGATCACCTCAATCCTCAAGCACCGGATCGAAGGCCTCGACACCTCCAGCGCCGACCTGACCGAGGTCGGCACGGTCCTGTCGGTGGCCGACGGGATCTGCCGGATCCACGGTCTGGACAACTGCATGTCGTTCGAGATGCTCGAGCTGCCCCACGATGTGACCGGGCTGGCGCTGAACCTCGAGTCCGACAACGTCGGCGCGGTGCTGTTCGGGGAATGGGAGAAGATCGTCGAGGGCGACACGGTCAAGCGGACCAAGCGACTGCTCGAGATCCCGGTCGGCGAGGAGCTGCTGGGACGGATCGTCGACCCGCTCGGCAACCCGCTGGACGGCAAGGGCGACATCGAGACCAGCCAGACCCGCCCGTCGGAGTTCAAGGCGCCCGGCGTGGTCCAGCGCCAGCCGGTCAAGGAGCCGATGCTGACCGGCCTGAAGGCGATCGACTCGATGATCCCGATCGGCCGCGGCCAGCGCGAGCTGATCATCGGCGACCGCCAGACCGGCAAGACGGCGATCGCGGTCGACGCGATCATCAACAACAAGGACCGCGACCTGCACTGCGTGTACGTGGCGATCGGGCAGCGGAAGTCGACCGTGGTCGGCCTGGCCAAGACGCTCGAGGACGCCGGCGCGCTGGAGAACACGATCATCGTGATGGCGGCAGCCGACGAGGCCGCCCCGATCAAGTTTCTGGCCCCCTACGCGGGCTGCGCGATGGGTGAGCACTTCCTCTACGACGGCAAGGCCGCGCTGGTCGTCTACGACGACCTCTCCAAGCACGCGGTGGCCTATCGCCAGATGTCGCTGCTGCTGCGCCGCCCGCCCGGACGCGAGGCGTATCCCGGCGACGTCTTCTACCTGCACTCGCGCCTGCTCGAGCGCGCGGTCAAGCTGAACGACGACCTGGGCGCCGGCTCGCTCACCGCCCTGCCGGTCATCGAGACCCAGGCCGGCGACGTGTCCGCCTACGTGCCCACCAACGTGATCTCGATCACCGACGGCCAGATCTACCTCGAGCCGGGGCTGTTCAACTCCGGCGTGCGCCCGGCCATCAACGTCGGCATCTCGGTCTCGCGCGTGGGCGGCAACGCGCAGATCGCGCCGATGCGCAAGGTGGCCGGCCGCCTGAAGCTCGAGCTCTCGCAGTACCGCGAGCTCGAGGCGTTCTCGCAGTTCGGCTCCGAACTCGATCCTGAGACCCAGCGCACGCTGGCGCGAGGCGAGCGTCTGGTCAAGACCCTGAACCAGGCCGAGCGCCACCCGATGCCGGTCGAGGACCAGGTGGTCCAGGTATACGCCGCGACCAACGGTTACCTGGACCGGATCGTGGTCGACAGGGTCGACCGGTTTCTCGCCGACCTCACCGAGGCCATGCGCGGCACCGAGGCCGACCTGCTGGGGAAGATCGCCGGGGGTGACTGGAGCGAGGAGACGCAGAAGGCGGTCGAGTCGGCTGTCTCGAACTTTGCCGAGGACTTCGGCTTCGACCTCGACGAGGAGGGCCATCCGCTCGACGAGGGCGGTGAGGACAGCTCTCGCGACGGACGCCGCGGCGATCGGGGCGCGCAGGAGGACGTGGAGAGCGAGGAAGAAGGAGAGCGCGACCAAGCGGCCGAGACCGTGAGCGCCTGATTCATCGATGCCGCAAACGCAACGCGACGTTCGAAACCGCATCGGCGCGGTCAAGAACATCCAGAAGATCACCCGGGCGATGGAGATGGTCGCCGCGGCTCGCCTGCGGCGCGCCGAGCAGCGCATCGAGGCGCTGCGCCCGTACGCGGATGCGATCCGCCGGATGACCCGTCAGGCCGCCGAAGCCGCGGGCAGCGTCCCGCGACTGCCGATCCTGGAGGAGCACGACCAGGTGTCCAAGGTCGGGCTGCTGCTGATCGCCGGCGACCGCGGGCTGGCTGGCGCGTTCAACTCCAACATCGTTCGCTCCGGCGTGGCAGCAGGCCGTGAGCATGACGGGGAAGGACGCACGTCGGTGTACTTCGCCTCCGGCCGCCGGCCGGCCACGTCGCTGACCTTCCGCGGCCTCGAGCCGGCCGAGAGCTTCACCGGGTTCACCGACCGCCCGGCCTACGCCGACGCGCGGCGGATCGCAGACCGCCTGATGGCGGCCTACATCGACGGCGAGGTGGACCGGGTCGAGATCTTCTACAACGGGTACATCTCGCCGGTCGCCCAGGAGGTCCGGCGCGAGACGCTTCTTCCGCTCCAGCAGGCCACGGTGCTCGAGGAGAGCGACGACGATGGGGAGGATCGCTCGGAGCGTAAGTCAGAGCACCGGGCGGAGGTCGAATACGAACCCGATCCCGAGGAGATCCTCAGGCGGCTGGTGCCCGACTACGTGGAGATCTCGATCTACCGGGCGCTGCTCGAGTCGACGGCGTCCGAGCACGGCGCGCGGATGACCGCGATGCGCAACGCCTCGGACAATGCGGGCGAGCTGATCGAGACCCTCACGCTTGAGATGAACCGGGCGCGCCAGGCGGAGATCACCCAGGAGATCTTGGAAGTGGTGGCGGGAGCAGAAGGGCTGTCCGGGTAGACCTACACTGGAGAAGCTATGTCAGTCGCAGAAGAACAGCGCAGCAAGGCCGCAGCGGACGAGCCCGACAAGCGGAACACCGGCCGGATCGAGGAGATCCAGGGGGTCGTCATCGAGGCGGTGTTCCCGGACAAGCTGCCCGAGATCTACCACGCGATCCGGGTGCGGCGCCCGGAGATCGCCAAGAAAGAAGAAGAGCTCGACATCGCGGCCCAGGAGGACAGCTGGCTCGTCTGCGAGGTCCAGCAACACCTGGGCGACGACCGGGTACGGGCGGTGGCGATGGACACCACCGACGGCCTCGCGCGCGGGGTGGAGGTGGTCGACACCGGCGCGCCGATCACCGTGCCGGTGGGCGACGTGACGCTGGGGCGGATCTTCAATCTGCTCGGCGAGCCGATCGACCTGGGCGAAGGCCTGCCCGACGACGTGCCGCGCTGGCCGATCCACCGCGACGCTCCGACCGTCGAGGACCTCACGCCGACCACCGAGATGTTCGAGACCGGGATCAAGGTCATCGACCTGCTGGCGCCCTACGCCAAGGGCGGCAAGGTCGGCCTGTTCGGCGGCGCCGGCGTGGGCAAGACCGTGATCATCCAGGAGCTGATCCGCAACCTGGCCGAGGAGCATCAGGGCCTGTCCGCCTTCTGTGGAGTGGGCGAGCG
This sequence comes from uncultured Solirubrobacterales bacterium, assembly GCA_963811135.1. GTDB lineage: Bacteria > Actinomycetota > Thermoleophilia > Solirubrobacterales > Solirubrobacteraceae > Palsa-465. The sequence goes on from CAWEQG010000020.1 coordinate 680,709, forward strand.
CTCGCGCGAGGGCAACGACCTGTGGCTCGAGATGAAGGAGTCGGGCGTGCTCGAGAAGACCATGCTGGTCTTCGGTCAGATGAACGAGCCGCCCGGCGCGCGTATGCGCGTCGCGCTGTCCGGGCTGACCATGGCGGAGTACTTCCGCGACGAGGAGCACCAGGACGTGCTGCTGTTCATCGACAACATCTTCCGGTTCGTCCAGGCCGGCTCCGAGGTGTCCGCGCTGCTCGGCCGCATGCCCTCCCAGGTGGGGTATCAGCCCACGCTCGAGTCCGAGATGGGCGAGCTGCAGGAGCGGATCACCTCGACCAAGGAGGGCTCGGTGACCTCGATCCAGGCCATCTACGTCCCGGCCGACGACCTGACCGACCCCGCTCCGGCCTCGGTGTTCGCCCACCTGAACGCGACCACCACGCTGTCGCGGTCGATCGCCGAGAAGGGCATCTATCCGGCGGTCGACCCGCTCGACTCGACCTCCACGATCCTCAAGGAGGAGATTCTGGGCGAGGAGCACTTCCGCGTGGCCAACGAGGTCAAGCAGGTGCTCCAGCGCTACCGCGAGCTGCAGGACATCATCGCGATCCTCGGCATCGACGAGCTCTCCGACGAGGACCGGCTGACGGTGAACCGCGCGCGGAAGATCGAGCGATTCCTGTCCCAGCCCTTCCACGTGGCCGAGCAGTTCACCGGCACGCCCGGCGTGTACGTCCCGATCGCCGAGTCGATCCGGGGCTTCAAGGAGATCCTCGAGGGCAAGCACGACGACATTCCGGAGCGGGCCTTCTTCATGAAGGGGACCATCGACGAGGTCGTCCGCGAGGCGCGCGGCGACAGCGGCGAGGAGGAGAAGTCCGACTCCGGCTCCGGCTCCGGCTCCGACTCGGACTCTGACTCCGACTCCGACTCCGACTCCGACTCGGGCGAGAGCGGCGGCTCCGAGGAGAGCGGCGAGAGCCAGGAGTAGCGGCGCATGGCGCACGAGAAGTTCCGGGTCGAGGTCCTCACCCCCGAGGGCGAGGTCTTCAACGATGAGGTGGAGATGGTCTCCACGAAGACGGCGGTGGGCTCGATCGGCGTGCTGGCCCACCACCAGCCGCTGCTCGCGATGCTCGATCCGACCGAGCTGCGGCTGTACACGACCGAGTCCGAGTGTGTGCGCTTCGCCCAGGCCGAGGGGTACCTTCAGGTGGCCGACAACCGGGCGCTGATCCTGGTCGAGGAGGCGCACGCACCGGGTGATCTGGACACCTCGAGCCTGCGCGAGCGTCTGCAGCAGGCCGAGCACGAGGTCGAGTCCGCCGGCGATGACACGGAGAAACGTCGGCTGGCCGAGCGCGACAAAACGCGCCTTGAGACGTTTCTTAGCATTGCGGAGGGCGGCTCCTAGCCGTCCCTCTCCCGCCCGTCGCCGCTTATCCTGAACGGTCTTGATCGACGAGCTCAACCTGGCCGAACGCCTGATCTCCTACGACACCTCGCGGCCCGAGGAGATCGTCGCCGCGGCAGGATTCGTCAAGGGGTGGCTCGAATCTCGCGACATCGAGGTGCGCCACCACGATCACAACGGGCTGCCCGTCCTGGTGGCCGAGGTGGGATCGCCCGCCGACGCCGGCGATCGCCCCTGCGTGGTGTTTCACGGACATCTCGACGTCGTACCGGCCGAGCCCGGCCAGTTCCAGCCGCGGGTCGAGGGGGATCGCCTGATCGGCCGAGGCGCCTACGACATGAAGGCCGGACTGGCCGCGATGATGTGCGCGCTCAAGGACCTCGAGCGTCAGTCCGGCGTGCGCGTCAGGCTGGTGTGCGTGCCCGACGAGGAGTCGGAGGAGATCGAGGACCGGTCGACGGACGCCGTGGTGGCCCGCGGGCTCGGCGGCGACTTCGCGATCACCGGCGAGCCGACCAATCTGCACATCGGGGTGGAGGCCAAGGGAGTGCTCGCGATGGTGATCGAGGTCCACGGCCGGGCTGCCCACTCCTCGACGCCGTGGCTGGGCGACAACGCGGTGCTCAAGGCGATCGACGTGTTCCGCGCGATCGAGTCCCTGCCGTTCTCACGGGAGTCTTCGGAGGTGTTCGACCGGCCGTCGATCAACCTGGGCCGGATCGAGGGCGGCGACGCGATCAACAAGGTCCCGGATCGCTGCCAGATGGCCGTCGACATCCGCTTCCTGCCGGGCCAGGAACCGCAGGAGATCATGGCCCAGATCGGGCGGATCCCGGCCATCGAGGTGACCAAGTCCTTTGTTTTCCCCCCGGTTAGCGTCTCCCGGACGAACCCGTACGTGCGGGCGCTGCGCGACGCAGTGGCCCGCGCGGTCCCCGACAAAGAGGTGATGAGCGTCGGGCGCGACGGCGCATCCGACGCCGTCGCGTTCATGGCGGCCGGGATCCCGGCGGTGGAATTCGGTCCCGACGGCGCCGGCCACCACGGGCCCGAGGAGTGGGTGTCGGTGTCCTCGCTGGCCCGCTACCGCCGCGCGCTGGTCAGCTTCGTGCGCATGCTGCCGATCTGGCTCGAGCGGCCGCCGGCGGCTGCCGACGACGCGGCCGCCGAGCATGACCGGATCGCCGCGGAGGAGCAGCGCAGCGGGCTGACCGCGATCGAGGGAGGCCGCGCGTGAGGCTGATCCCGCACTCGCGCGGCGGCATGCTGTGGCGCTTCGCGGTGGCCGCCGTGCTCGTGATCGGCTTCGCGGCCAGCACGACCGCGGTGGCCGGCCTGCTCCAGGTCAGGCAGATCACCCAGTACATCGACGCCACCCCCGCGATCAAGTCCCTGCCGTCGGTGAGCGTGCCCAATCCCGGCAGCGCGCAGACGATCCTGCTGGTCGGCTCGGACCACCGTGCCCACACGCCGCTCAAGGACGTCAACACCGACACGATGATGCTGGTGCGGCTCGACCCGCGCTCCCAGACGATCAACCTGGTGTCGATCCCGCGCGACCTCAAGGTCGAGATTCCCGAGGGCGGAGCGGTCGTGACCGGGAAGCTGAACGCGGCGTACTTCTATGGGGGACCCGGCCTGCTGATCAAGATCCTCCAGGAGCAGGTGTTCCAGGGGCTGAAGGTCAACCACGTGGTCGATGTCGGGTTCGGCGGCTTTGAGCAGATGATCAACGCGATCGGCTGTGTCTACACCGACGTCGATCACCGCTACTACAACAACACCGCGGTCACCGACTACTCGAGCATCGATCTCCACCCCGGCTACCAGAAGCTGTGCGGAGCCGACGCCCTCTCGTTCGTGCGCTTCCGCCATACCGACTCGGACATCGTCCGCAACGCCCGCCAGCAGGACTTCATCCGCTGGGCGAAGGCCCAGTTCAGCCAGGATCAGATCATCACGCAGGAGAGCCGGCTGCTGAAGATCTTCGGCAACAACGCCTCGACCGACCACAACCTGCACACCACCGACGGCATCATCAACCTGTTCGACCTGGTCGCGTTCTCGGCCGTCCACTCGATCAAGCAGATCCCGTTCCCGGCCGTCCCGCTGCCGTGCTATTCGGGCCCGGTCCAGGCGAACTCTCGCACGGCCGCCGCCGTGCCGGCGTGTTACGTGACCGCCGACTCCGGCGCCGAGCAAAGCGCCTTCCATGCGTTCATGACGCCGACCACGGCTCCGCCGGCAAGCACGAGTCCGGGTCCGAGCGCAGGCGCGGCGAGTGCCGGCGGGAACGCGGGAGCGGGCGGGAAGGCGCGAGCCGGCGGCAAGGGACACGGCGGTGGTGGCGGGGGTGGCGTCCCGGGTCTGACCTCCGACGTCAGCGACGGCGTGGCCCAGGCCAAGGCGCTCGGCGCGCTCGGGATTCCCGTCTACTTCCCGAAGCTGATCGCGACGGGCTCGAACTACTGCTCCGACCACACCAGCCTGTGCCCGGTCGAGCAGGGCGGGACCGGCGCGGCCTACCCGCGCGCCTATCTGCTGCACGACCGGCACGGCGTCGCCCACTACGCCTACCGGATGACGCTCGAGATCAACCCGGTGCTCGGCGAGTACTACGGCGTTCAGGGCAGCACCTGGCAGAACCCGCCCATCCTGAACAGCCCGAGCGGCACGAAGTTCGTGGGCGGCAAGGAGCTCCTCCTGTACGCCAACGGGAGCAAGCTGAGCCTCGTGGCCTGGCGGACGCCGCAGGGGGTGTACTGGGTCTCGAACACGCTGACCGACAGCATCCCCAACAAGCAGCTGGTCGCGATCGCCGCGTCGTTGATGAAGGCCCACTAGCTACCCTCCGGAGCGATGGGCACTGCTAGAGAGCCGATCGCGGTGATCGGCACCGGGTACGTTGGCTTGGTCACCGCCGCCGGCTTCGCCGAGCTGGGCAGCCAGGTCTGGTGCGTGGACATCGACGCGGACAAGATCGCGCGGCTCGAGCACGGCGAGATCCCGATCTATGAGCCGGGCCTTGCCGACTGCGTGGTGGCCAACCGGGAGCGTCTGCACTTCTCCACCGAGCTCGCGCCGGCGCTCGAACATGCCCGCCTGCTGTTCGTGGCCGTCGGCACGCCGCCCACCTATTCGGGCGATGCCGACCTGAGCGCCGTCCACGCCGTGGTCGACGCGATGCCGGCCTCCGGCAACCACGCTCTGGTCATGAAGTCGACGGTGCCGGTGGGCACAGGCGCGGCGATCAAGCGCAGCCTGGTCGAGCGCGGCAAGGGCGGCTTCACCTACGTCTCCTGTCCCGAGTTCCTGAAGGAAGGCTCCGCGCTCGAAGACTTCCTGCATCCCGACCGGGTCGTCGTCGGAGACGAGGGCGACTGGGCCGGCGATGCGGTGATCGAGCTCTACGCGCCGCTCGACGCGCCGCTCGTGCGGACCGACATCGCCAGCGCCGAGATGATCAAGCTGGCCGCCAACGCCTTCCTGGCCACCAAGATCTCGTTCATCAACGAGATCGCGAACGTGTGCGAGGAGACGGGGGCCGATGTGCTCGAGGTGGCGCGAGGGATGGGGCTCGACCGGCGGATCGGCACGCATTTCCTCAAGCCGGGTATCGGCTTCGGGGGCTCATGTTTTCCGAAAGACGTTTCGGCCTTGAAACAGCTCGCCGGCAACTCCGGCTACCACTTCCAGCTCCTGACCGCCGTCATCGAGGTCAACGAGTTGCAGAAGCGGCGGGTGATGGGCAAGCTGCAGAAGCACCTGGGCTCGCTGGTCGGCAAGACGGTGGCGCTGCTCGGGCTGGCCTTCAAGGCCAACACCGACGACATGCGCGAGGCGTCCTCGCTCGTGCTGTCCGCGCGGCTGCAGGCCGATGGGGCCAAGGTGCGCGCCTATGACCCGATCGCCGAGACCGAGGCGCGCAAGCTGATGGGCGGGGTCGTCTTCGCGGACGATGCTCTGGATGCCGTGGACGGCGCCGACGCGCTTGTGATCGTGACCGAATGGCCCGAGTTCGCCGAGCTCGACTGGCACGAGGTGGCCGAGCGGATGCCGGGTCGGCTCGTCATCGACGGGCGCAACTTCCTCGATCCCGAGGCGGTCCGGGCCGCCGGCTTCATCTACGAGGGCGTTGGGCGCTAGTGAACCCCGGACGGCAGGGCTGAGATGCAGGCTCTAGTCCTGGCGGGCGGGGAAGGCACCCGCCTGCGACCGCTGACCTCGACGATCCCCAAGCCGGTGGTGCCGCTGGTCGGCCGGCCGTTCATCTCGTACATGCTCCAGTGGCTGCGCGAGCACGGCGTGGACGACGTGATCCTCGGCTGCGGGTTCATGGCCGACGCGGTGCGAGACGTGCTCGGCGACGGGTCGAGTCTGGGCATCCGCCTGCGCTATCTGGAGGAGCCGAGGCCACTCGGCACCGGCGGCGCGCTCAAGTTCGCCGAGAGCCTGCTCGAGGAGCGCTTCTTCATGCTCAACGGGGACGTGCTCACCGACATGGATCTGACCGCGCAGCTCGAGCAGCACGAGCGCACGGGCGCACGGGCCACGCTGTCGCTCTATCGGGTCGACGATCCCTCGGCCTACGGGCTGGTCCGCTGCGATCCGGACGGCGCGGTGGTGGAGTTCATCGAGAAGCCCGGGCTCGATGAGCTTGACACGAACCTGATCAGCGCCGGCGCCTACATCCTCGAGCGCGAGGTGCTCGACCGGATGCCGCCGGCCGGAACCAACTTCTCGATCGAGCGAGAGGTCTTCCCGACGCTGGTGGGTCAAGGCCTGTACGGCTACGAGGCCAGCGGGTACTGGATGGACATCGGCACCCCTGATCGCTACCTGCAGGCCACGTACGACATCCTCGAGGGCAAGGTGAGCACCGAGGTCGGGCGCGAGCTCGGCGGGCGCGGCCTGGCCCTGGTCGACGGGGCGGCCGTGGAGGGCCGGGTCGTCGCCCCGGTGCTGATCGCGGCGGGCTGCTCGGTGGCGCCCCGCGCGATGGTCGGAGATCGAAGCGTGCTGGGCGAAGGGGTGAGCGTCGCGGAGCGCGCGCGGGTCGAAGCGTCGGTCCTGCTCGACGGCGTCAGCGTGGGCGCCGGCACGACGATCAGCTCGTCGATCATCGGCCCCGGCGTGTGGATCGGCGAGCACTGCCACATCGAGAACCTGGTCGTTCTGGGGGCCGGGGTCAAGATCGGGTCGGGGAACACGCTCGCGGCCGGCGCGCGTATCTTCCCGGGCGTGGAGCTACCGGACGGAGCGATCAGGTTTTGAGTACGACGGTCGATCTCACCCGAGGCGTGATCGAGTCGATCGACTCGGCTCGGCACATCGAGGACATCCTGGGCCTCCCCGACCAGCTGCGTGACGCGCTGTGGCGGGTCGAGACCGCCGGCCTGGAGCCCTACGACGCGCCCGGTGGCCTGGTCGTGGCCGGGATGGGCGGCTCGGGCATCGGTGGCGCGCTGGCCCGGGAGGCGCTCGGGGACCGCGCGTCGCGGCCGATCATGCTGGCCCGCGGCTACGCCCTTCCGCCCTGGACCATGCCGGACACCATGGTCCTGTGTTCGAGCTACTCGGGCAACACCGAGGAGACGCTGGCCGCCTACGAGGCCGCCGGCGCGCTGGGCGCGCCGCGCATCGTCGCCACCACGGGCGGCAAGCTGGCCGACGCGGCGCGCTCGGAGAACGTCCCGGTGATCCCACTGCCGGGCGGATTCCAGCCGCGGGCGGCCGTGGCCTATTCGATCGTGGCCGCCCTCGAGGTGGCCTGGCTGTGCGGCGCCGGCGAGCGGCTGCACGCCGAGATAGACGTCGCCGCGGCCCACGTCGAGCAGATCGTCGAGATGTGGGGTCCGGACGCGCCCGGAGACTCCCTGGCCAAGGCGCTCGCGCGGGACCTGTACGGCACGATCCCGCAGATCGCCGGCTCCGGCCTGACCGCGCCGATCGCGTATCGCTGGAAGACCCAGATCAACGAGAACGCGAAGATGCCCTGCTTCTGGAACGAGCTTCCCGAGCTCGACCACAACGAGATCGGCGGGTGGCCGGGGGCCAGCCAGCTCGGCCGGTTCAGCGCCGTGTTCCTCGACGACTCCGATCTGCACCCGCGGATCCGCCAGCGGCTCGAACTGACCCGGGGGCTGATCGAGGCCGACGCGGCAGGGACCTACCGGGTGGAGAGCATCGGGCAGAACCGGACCGAGCGCCTGATCTCGCTCGTCCTCCTTGGGGACCTGGTCTCGCTCTACCTCGCCGTGCTGCGCGAGGTCGACCCGACGCCGGTGCCCAACCTGGACCGGCTCAAGAGCGCGCTGGCCCGGGGCTAGATCGCGCTGGCGCGGGGCGGGGGCGTGCTCGCCCGGGACCATCTACACCCGCGAGAACGAAATCGCCGTTCGGGTGCCCTCGCCTCTGTGGCGAGGGCCCCGACGGCTCCCAACCCCCAAACCCCTGCTGCTTCCCCAGCCCATTACCTAAGTGCAATGCCGCGCTGTTCGTACAGCCGACGGTCCGCGGTCCCGAGGAGCTCCTCGAGCGTGCTGCCGTCGTTCGGGAAGGACGCGATGCCAATCGTCAGCTCCCAGGGCACTCGAATCTCCATCGCCGCCCGGCGCTCGTCGACGCGAGCGCGGATGCGGCGAAGCACCGGCTGCGCGCCCTCGGCGGTCTGCTCGTCGAGCAGCAGGGCGAACTCGTCTCCGCCGATGCGCCCGACGACGTCGTCGGCGCGAGCGGATTCCTTCATCAATCCGGCCACGGCCTGGATCAGCTCGTCGCCGACCAGGTGGCCCTCGGTGTCGTTGACCGCCTTCAGCCCGCGGACGTCGACGTAGGCGAGCACGAACGGACGGTCATAGCGGCTGGCGCGCGCGAGCTCCCGCTCGGCGGCGTCCATGAAGCCGCGACGGTTGAGGATGCCAGTGAGGGCGTCGGTTGCGGCGGCGGCCGAGATCGCGACGAACTCGCGCTCCCGCTTGCGGGCCCGGCGGCTGGAGCGCAGCGCGATCCCGGCGAAGGCCAGCGCCAGTCCGAACGCCGCGCCGAGCGCGATCCACACCGCGGTCGGGATGAACCCGACGAAACGGATGACGGGCGCGGTGAACTCCGCGGGCAGGCCCGATCCGCCCGACGACCCGCGCGCCGGAGCCTTGTGATGCGTGGCGGTCTTGGCTGACGCGGTGCGCGCGGGGGTGACGGCGGCCACGGCGGTGCCGCCGGTCGCTGGCGCCGCAGTGACGGTGCGAGCCGCCGCGGCGCCCGTGCCGGCGGTGCCGAGCGATGCGCCAGTCGAGTTCTTCGTCGTGCCCTTGCTCACACGCCGGAGCGCGGAGCTCGAGACGAAGGTCGGGATGTGGGCCAGCGGGATGTTCAGCTGCGTGGCGCCGATCGACGGCGTCGTGGGCAGGCTGGGCGTCGGCGCCGCGGGGATGGTCGGCGTCAGCGTCTCGCTCGAGACCGCGGTGACCGGCGTCGTCGGAACTGCGGCCGGCGTGGTCGTGGTCGTGCTCGGCGAGACCGTCAGCGAGAAGCCTCCGCTCGTGCCCTGCGAGCTGCCCGAAGGCAGCGAGGACGGCAGCGCGCCGGTGCCCTGCGACGGGTTGCAGCGACCATGGCAAGCCGTGGGGGTCGAGCTCGCGCCCGAGCTCGACGAGTCGCCGGGGCGCCCGTATCCGCCGGTGGTGTGGTGCCGGTGGTTGGGTGTTGGTGCCGGTGGTGTGGTGCCGGTGGTTGTGGTGCCGGTGGTTGTGGTGCCGGTGGTTGTGGTGCCGGTGGTTGTCGTGCCGGTCGTGGTGGTGCCGGTGGTTGTGGTGCCGGTGGTGGTGGTGCCGGTGGTTGTCGTGCCGGTCGTGGTGGTGCCGGTGGTTGTGGTGCCGGTGGTCGTCGTGCCGGTTGTCGTGGTGCCGGTGGTCGTCGTGTCGGTCGTGGTCGGCGTCGTGTCGGTCGGCGACGTGCCGGTCGTGCCGCCGTCAGCCCCGGTTACACCGGCGGCCGCATTGGCCGTCGCGCCGTTGGCGTCCGCGTTGACGGTAGGCGTCACGGCCGGGGTGGCCGGCTGCACGGTGTCGGCTTGGGTGGTGGCCGGCGCCGGGGCAGGGGTCGAGGCCTGCGTCGTGGTGGCAGTCTGGGTGGCGGTGGCCGCCGGAGCGGGAGCGGGAGCCGGCGCCGGGGCGGCGGCGGCCGGGGCGGCGGGGGCGCTCACCACGGCGGCGGGCCGGTGGCGATGCTTGGGCGTGATCGCCAGCACAAGCTGCTCGGGCGTGCGATGGGCCAGGGTGGCTCCGGCAAGCCGGGCCTCCAGGCGCGCCTCGCGCACGTGGCGGGAGTACGAGCCGTCGCCTGCCGCCGCTCCGCCCACGCCGAAAACTGTGCATCCAAGCGCGACGACGAGTCCGATCGAGCAAGCTCCCTTGCTGCGCTGAGTGATTGGCGTCCTGTTTCGGGACCGCTCCATGCCCGGCCTCCGGCTTCCTAGTTCGAGGTTGATGCGCATGCTAGGCGCGACTCCAGCTCACAACCCGTATTTCGACAAATGTCCGAGAGGACTTGAGGGCCTGAACCGAAAAAAATTCTGAGCCGGGTGCCAGAACCTTGACAACATCGTGGTAAGGTTGGGCGCGCGATGGAAGGATTGACCATCAACGAGGCGGCGCGCACGACCGGCTGGTCGCCGCGGATGCTGCGATATGTCGAGCAGACGGGCCTGGTTTCCCCGGCCCGCTCGGCCTCGGGCTACCGCCTCTATGGACCCGCACAGCTCCAGCGTCTGCGCACGCTCAAGGAGCTCCTCGCGCGCTTCGACGTCGGGCTCTCCGACGTTGCCTTCGCCGCGCGCATGGCCACCAGCCAGGACCTCCGCGATTCGGTGCAGAGCTGGCTCGAAGCCGAGGCGCGCCGGCCCGAGGACGTCGGCGCCGAGGATTGGCTGCGGTTCGAGCAGGAAAAACACGAAAAGCTGCTGGCCGTCGCCTGAGCGCGACCGCCTGAGGACCCCGACCGTGGAGGCAGGATGAGCACGACCGTTGCCAAGGCAGATTTCAAGGTGGCCGATCTTGGGTTGGCCGAGTTCGGCCGCAAGGAGATCCGGCTCGCCGAGCACGAGATGCCCGGCTTGATGGCGACCCGCAGGGAATTCGCCGACCGCCAGCCGCTGGCCGGCGCTCGGATCACCGGATCCCTGCACATGACCATCCAGACCGCGGTGCTGATCGAGACGCTGGTCTCGCTCGGAGCGGAGGTCCGCTGGGCGTCGTGCAACATCTTCTCCACCCAGGACCACGCGGCCGCGGCGATCGTCGTCGGGCCCGACGGCACGCCGGAGGACCCCCAGGGCGTCCCGGTGTTCGCGTGGAAGGGCGAGACGCTCGAGGAGTACTGGTGGTGCACCCTCCAAGCGCTGTCCTGGCCCGAGGGCAACGGCCCGAACATGATCCTCGACGACGGCGGCGATGCCACGCTGCTCGTCCACAAGGGCGCGGAGTTCGAGCGCGCCGGCGCAGTGCCTGATCCGGCCAGCGCCGACTCGGAGGAGTTCGAGATCGTGCTCGGGCTGCTCCAGCGCTCGCTCGAGGAGGACTCGCAGCGCTTCACCAAGATGGCTGCCGAGATCAAGGGCGTAACCGAGGAGACGACCACCGGCGTGCACCGCCTGTACCAGTTCGCCGAGCGGGGTGAGCTGCTGTTCCCGGCCATCAACGTCAACGACGCGGTGACCAAGAGCAAGTTCGACAACAAGTACGGCTGCCGCCACTCGCTGATCGACGGCATCAACCGGGCCACCGACGTCATGATCGGCGGCAAGCTCGCCGTCATCTGCGGCTACGGCGATGTCGGCAAGGGCTGTGCCGAGTCGCTGCGGGGCCAGCGCGCACGCGTGGTGATCACCGAGATCGACCCGATCTGCGCGCTCCAGGCCGCGATGGACGGCTACCAGGTGCTGACGCTCGAGGACGTCGTCGAGACGGCGGACATCTTCATCACCGCGACCGGGAATCGCGACGTGATCAAGGCCGAGCACATGGCGCGGATGAAGCATCAGGCAATCGTCGGAAACATCGGCCACTTCGACAACGAGATCGACATGGCCGGTCTGTCGAGGGTTCCGGGCATCAAGAAGATCGGCATCAAGCCGCAGGTCGATGAGTGGCAGTTCGCTGACGGGCACTCGGTGCTCGTCCTGTCCGAGGGCCGGCTGCTGAACCTGGGCAACGCCACCGGGCATCCGAGCTTCGTGATGTCGAACTCGTTCACCAACCAGGTGATCGCGCAGATCGAGTTGTTCGGTCACACCGACATCTACGAGCGGCGGGTTTACACGCTGCCCAAGCACCTGGACGAGAAGGTGGCGCGCCTGCACCTGCCGGCGCTCGGCGTCAGGCTCACCGAGCTCACCGCCGACCAGGCGGCCTACCTGGGCATCCCGGCCGACGGTCCGTATAAGTCGGACCACTACCGGTATTAGTGGACCCGTACGGACCAGCCCACTAGGCGGACGGCGCGGTCGCACGTGTCCCGGGGGCGGAAGGCGCGGTAGCCGCGATGGCTAAGACGCGCCTGCCGCCCCACGAGGTTGCCGACCTGGGGCTCGCGCCGGCTGGCGCGGCCCGGATCGCCTGGGCCGGGGGCCAGATGCCGGTCCTGGCGCGCATCCGCGAGCGCTTCGCCTCAGGGCGGCCACTCGAGGGGATCCGGGTGGGCGCCTGCCTGCACGTGACCGCGGAGACGGCGAACCTGGCCTTGGCGCTGGCCGACGCAGGGGCCCGTGTCGCGCTGTGCTCGGCGAACCCGCTCTCCACCCAGGACGACGTGGCAGCCGCGCTCGTCTACGAGCACGGGATCGAGGTCCACGCGATCCGCGGCGAGGACGTCGACACCTACGTGCGCCACGTCCGCGCCCTGCTCGACGGTAAGCCGCAGGTGACCGTCGATGACGGGGCCGATCTCCTCATGACCGCCCACGCGCGGGGTGGCGCGGCGCTCGAGGAACTGATCGGTGGCACCGAGGAGACCACCACGGGCCTGGTCCGACTGCGCCGGCTCGAGGGCGAGGGCAAGCTCTCCTGCGCCGTGCTGGCCGTGAACGAGGCCCGCACCGAGCGCGCTCTGAACGATCGCCACGGGACCGGTCAGTCCGCCCTCGACGGGATCGTTCGGGCGGGCAACGTCCTGCTGGCCGGCCACACGCTGGTCGTGGTCGGCTACGGCTGGGCCGGCCTGGGAATCGCCGAGCGGGCGCGCGGTGCGGGCGCCGCGGTGATCGTGTGCGAGATCGACCCCCTGCGAGCGCTCGAGGCACGCATGGCCGGATACGAGGTGATGCCGGCGCTCGAGGCCGCGCCGCGGGGTGACATCTTCGTCACGGTGACCGGCTCCCGGCGGGTCCTGCGGGGCGAGCACTTCGCGCACATGAAGGACGGCGCGATCCTGGCCAACGCCGGGCACTTCGACGTCGAGCTCGACCTCGACGAGTTGCGCGCGCTGGCCGTCGATGTGCGGGAGGTACGGCCGCTGATCGAGCAGTACCAGCTCGAGGACGGGCGCCGGCTCAACCTGCTGGCGCGGGGCAGGGTCGTGAACCTGGCCGCCGGCGAAGGTCATCCGGCCGCGGTGATGGACGTGTCGTTCGCCCTCCAGGCGCTGTGTGTCGAGCACCTGGTCCGCTGGCGCGGCGAGCTCGCCCCCGGCGTTCAGGCCGTACCGGGGTCGATCGATCAGGAGGTGGCGAACCTGAAGCTCGCGGCGCTCGGAGTGGCGATCGACGAGCCGACCCTGGAGCAGCAGCATTACCGCGAGTCCTGGACCTGACCTGGCACCTCCGCGAGTCCTGGACTGACCCAGCACCACCGCGAGTCCTCGACTGACCCAGCACGACGGCGAGTCCTGAACCTGACCGCGGGTTCTGGGAACATCTGCTTCACATGGAAGCCGCGAGCCATCCAGGTCTGCTCCGTGGCGGGATCGATCTCGGAGGAACCAAGATCGAGGCGATCGTCGTCGACTCCGACAACACGGTGCTCGGTCAGTCGCGACATCCGACGCCGTCCACCGGCGGGCCTTCCACGGTGGCGGGCGAACTGGTGCAGGCGATCACCGGCGCCTGCCAGGCCGCCGGCGTCCAGCCGTCCGAGCTTCAGGGGGTGGGCGTCGGCTCGCCGGGCGTGGTCGACGACAAGACCGGATCCGTCTCCACCGCGCGCAACCTGCCTGACTGGGAGGGCACGTTCGAGCTCGGCGCCACGCTCAGTCACGAGCTCGGCACCTCCGTGGTGGTCGGCAACGACGTACAGGTGGCGACCGACGCCGAGTTTGAGCTGGGGGCCGGCCGGCCGTACCGCTCGATACTCGGCGTGATGTGGGGGACCGGCGTCGGCGGCGGGCTGGTCCTCGACGGCAAGCCTTGGCTGGGCCGCAGCGGGGCCGGCGAGATCGGCCACGTGGTCGTGAGGATCGACGGGCGGCGCTGCCCGTGCGGCCGGAAGGGCTGCATGGAGGCCTACGCCGGCCGGGCGGCCATGGAGGCCCGTGCGCGCCGGCAGCACGAGGAGAAGGGCGTCTCGACCGATCTGTTCAAGCTGATGCGCGAGCGCAACCGGACCAAGCTGACCAGCGCCGTCTGGGCCCGCGCGCTGGAGCGGGGGGACAAGCTGGCCATCGAGCTGCTCGACGAGGCGGTCGAGGCGCTCGGCGCCGGCATCGCCTCGGCCCAGAACCTGCTCGACGTGGAGGCCGTCGTGATCGGCGGCGGGCTCGGGGTCAGGCTCGGCGAGCCGTTCGTCCGGCGGATCCGCGAGGCGATGAGCCCCCATGTGTTCAACGACGCCCACCCGCCCGACGTGCTCGTCGCGGCCCTGGGCGACCTCGGTGGCGCGTTGGGCGCCGCGCTCCTGGTCAGCCGCCGGCTCGAGGGCACGCCTGCCCCCGTCGGTGAGACGTCACCGGTCCCGCAGGAGAGCGGGACCCCCTCGGCGACCTAGGGACCTCCTCGGCGACGTAAGGGCCTCGGCAGCCGTATTTGCCGCGTACTCGGCGGGGACCGGGGGTCGCGCGGCACTTACTCGACGGGGATCCGGCGTCGCGCGGTGCGCAAGCGCGCGACCGTCGCCGATTAACACCCGCTAAACATCGCGCCTATGGCGCCCAAAAGGCGACTCTGGCAGGATGGGCGGGCCGCTGGACGAATCTGCGGCACAGGAGGGGGAGAGACGTTGCAGCCAATGCTTCCCGGCCATACGGCACGAATGCCCACGAGAGGTTCATGATCGCGCGGGTCGCGGCGGTCGCGTCACTGGTGATCGCGATCGTGGTGGTGGCGCTGGTGCTCCTCGGGGGGAGCTCGTCCTACACCCTGCACGCGGACTTTCAGGACGCCGGCGGCCTGGTGCCGGGCAACCAGGTGCTGATCGGCCCGGCCACGGTCGGCTCGGTGCAGTCGATCTCGCTGACCGGGAACGGCCAGGCGCAGGTGACGATGTCGATCGAGTCGGGCGCTGCGCCACTGCACGAGGGCACGGTGGCGCGGATCTACGAGAACTCGCTGTCGGGGATCGCCAACCGGTATGTGGTGCTCGAGCCCGGCGCGACCGAGGCGCCGGCGATTCAGGACGGTGGGACGCTCGGCACCGACCACACCTTCTCGTTTGTGAGCCTGGACCAGGTGTTCGACGCGATCGACCCGCTCACCCGCGCCGGCCTGCAGGGCGTCATCCGCGGCGAGGCGGCCAGCATCCAGGGCAAATCCGCCCAGGCCAACCGAACCCTCAAGTACCTGGCGCCCGGGCTGGCCAGCACGAGCAACGTGACGGCCGAGTTGGCCCGGAACGAGAACGCGTTCGACGGGCTGCTCGTCCAGGGGGCGCAGGCCATGCAGGCGCTGGCCTCGCGCGGCCAGCAGCTGTCCGACCTGATCGGCCACACCGCGACCACCACCGGCGCGATCGCCCGGCAATCCCAGAATCTCCAACAAGCGCTCCAGCTCCTGCCCGGCACGCTGACCCGCGCCACCGGCACGTTCGCCGGACTGCGCACCACGCTCGACTCGCTCGATCCAGTCGTGGCGGAGTCCAAGGTCGCCTCGCGACGCCTCGAGCCGTTCGCGGTCAGTCTCCGCCGGTTCGCCAACGCCGCGATCCCGACCGTCACCGCGCTCAGCAGCCTGATCGACAACCCCGCCGGCACCGGTGACCTGACGACGCTGCTGCAAGAGACGCCGAAGCTGGCCGCGGTCGCCGCCACCGCGTTCCCGGACCTGATCGCGGCGATGAACGCGTCCCAGACCCAGCTCGACAACCTGCGCGAGTACACGCCGGACGTGGTCGCCGCGCTCGCCGACCTGGGCCAGGCCAGTGGCTACTACGACGCCAACGGGCACTACCTGCGCGTCCAGCCGACGTTCTTCGCGTTCGGGACCGACAGCCAGAACCAGCTCACCGCCCGCCCGCCGTCCGAGCGCTATCAGGGGCTGCAATCAGCCAGCGCGCGGTGCCCGGGCAGCGCCGTCCAGCCCGCTCCCGACGGGTCGGCTCCGAACGCGATCCCCGGCTGCAAGCCCGGCGCCACCCCACCCGGCCCGTGAGACGCCTCGCTGCCATCGCGCTCGTGCTCGTCGTCGCCATCGCCGTGGCCGCGGTGGCGAGCGCGTCCGGCTCGGGTGGCAGCGGCGGGTCCTACCGCGTCAGGGCCATATTCGACGACGCGTCGTTTGCGGTGGCCGGCGAGCAGGTCCGGGTGGCCGGCGCGCCGGTCGGCTCGATCGCCTCGCTCGAGGTCACCAAGAACAACCGGGCCGCGGTCACGCTCCTGATCAACGACACACGCTTCACCCCGTTCCACACCAACGCCACCTGCGCGATCCGGCCCCAGTCGCTGATCGGCGAGATGTACGTCGACTGCGACCCGGGGACGACCGCCGCGCCGGCACTCGCCCACATCGCGCACGGACCCGGCGCCGGCAGCTACTACCTGCCGGTCATCCGCACCCACTCCCCCGTCGACTTCGACATCGCGCAGGACATCTACCGGGAGCCCCTCCCGCAGCGGCTGGCCATCATCCTGAACGAGCTCGGCACCGGCCTGGCCGCTCGCGGCTCGGACCTGAACGCCGTGATCCACCGCGCCGACCCCGCGCTCGGCAACACCGACCAGGTCCTCAAGATCCTGGCCAGCCAGAACCGGGACCTGGCCAAGCTGGCCACCGACTCGGCTGCGGTGCTCACCCCGCTGGCGCAGCAACGCAAGTCCCTCGCCGACTTCATCGTGCAGGCCAACACGACGGCGGTGGCGAGCGCGACCAGGGCCAACGACATCGAAAGCTCGATCCGGCTGCTGCCCGGCTTCCTGCGCCAGCTGAGGCCGCTGATGGCCGACCTCGGCACGCTGGCCGACCAGGGCACTCCACTCGCCGGTGACCTCAATGCCAGCGCCAGCGCCCTCGGGCGCGAGTTCACCGAGCTGACCCCGTTCGCGAAGGCCGCCCGCACGTCGCTGATCGACCTCGGCGCATCGGCAGCCCAGTCCCAGGCGCCGCTGGTGGCCACGCTGCCGCTCGACCAGCAGCTCCAGCAGCTCGGCAACCAGGCGGCGCCGGCGGCGACCCTGCTCGACCGCCTGACCGCGAGCCTGGACAAATCAGGTGCGATCGGCCAGCTGATGGCACTCCTGTTCTACGGCACGAACGCGACCAACGGCTTCGACAGCCTCGGCCACTACGTGCGCGACCAGCTGCTGGTGAGCGACTGCACCGGCTACGCCACGACTACCGTCCCGGGCTGCTCGGCCAACTTCGCGCACGGGAGCGCCTCGGCCGCGAGCGACGTCCTCGCGAACGCGGCTTCGGCGAACGACCGCTCCCTTCCGACGGGCAGCCGGTCGCTGCTCAAGGCCGCCCTGGCCGGCGCCGCGGTCGCGCGCCAGACGCAGACTCCGCTCACCGGCCTCCTCGACTACCTCATCGGACCGGCGCGGTGAGCCCTCGCCGCGATCGCAGCCCGCTCGGTAGCCCGATCCTGATCGGCGCGCTGACCGTGCTCGCAGTAGTCGTCGCCGTGTTCCTGGCCTACAACGCCAACAACGGGCTGCCGTTTGTTCCCAGCTACACGCTGCACGTTCAGGTGGCCGACGCCAGCGAGCTGACCCACGGCGCCGAGGTCCACATGGGCGGCGCGCTGGTCGGGTTCGTGGACAACGTGCAGCCCACGCGGACCCAGAGCGGCGAGCCGATCGCGGTGCTCGATCTCAAGCTCAACCGGAGCACCGGCCGGCTGCCGGTCAACTCGACCTTCACGATCCGGCTCAAGGGCTCGATCGGACAGAAATACCTGGACATCGGGCTGGGCACGACGCGACGCACGTACGCGAACGGCGCGACGGTCCCGATACGCCAGACGGGCGCGACGGTCGACCTCGACCAGGTGCTCTCGATGTTCGATCCGCCCACCCGGGCGGGCGTCGTCGCCTCCACCGTTGGCTTCAGCAACGGCCTGGCCGGGCGCGGCGTGAGCGTCAACGACGCGATCGGCGCCTTCCTGCCCCTGCTCGCCGATCTGCGGCCGGTGGCGGCCAACCTGGCCTCGCCGCGGACCGACCTGGGCGGCTTCCTGCATGGCCTCGAGGCGTTCAGCGGCGCGCTCGCGCCGGTGGCCAGGACACAGGCGAACCTGTTCGTCGCGCTCGACGGCACGTTCCGCGCGCTGGCCAGCGTGTCGGTGCCGTTCCTCCAGGAGACGATCTCCCAAACGCCACCGTCGTTCGAGGCGGTGATCGCGGCGACTCCGACGATCCGGCCGTTCCTGACCGACAGCGCGGCGCTGTTCAGTGAGCTGCGCCCCGGGTTCGCGACGCTGCCGGGCAGCGCGCCCGTGCTGGCCGATGCGTTCGCCGCCGGCGCGCGCAACCTGCCGGCCACGGCGGCCCTCGACCAGCGCCTGGTGAGCCTGTCGCAGCACCTCGCGAGCTATGGCGAGAACCCTGCCGTTCAGCAGGGGCTCGCCCGGCTCACGCTGACGGCGTCCAGCCTGAGGGCACCGCTCGAGTTCCTCACGCCCGTCCAGTCCTCCTGCAACTACGTGACGCTGTTCCTGCGCAACGCCGCGAGCCTGCTGACCGAGAGCACCTCCTCGGGTACCGCGCTGCGCTTCTCGCTGGTGGCCATCGATGACGTGCTGGGCGGCGAGTCCGTGCCGTCGAGCCGCCCGTACACGACGCCGGTGACCGACCCGACCGCCGAACACGGCCCGCTCCACGTCAACCCATATCCGAACACCGACTCGCCCGGGCAGACGGCCGAATGCGAGGCCGGCAACGAGCCGTATTCGGGCGCGGCGGCGGACATCGGCAACGCGCCCGGCAACCAGGGGCTGAAGACCGAGTCGACGACGAACACCACGACGACTGGCGCACCCACGACGAGCAAGCCGAAGTCCGGGAGCAAGAGGTGAGGCGCCACCAGCCCCGGATCTCGAACTTCGTGGCGGGGGTCATCGCCGCGGTGGTGATCGCGCTGGCCGTCTACCTCGCGTTCGGCGGCCCGACACCGCTCGCCGGCTCACCGTTCGTCCTCAAGGCGGTGTTCACCAGCCAGACCCAGCTGCACATCCCATCGCCGGTGCGGATCGCGGGCGTGGACGTGGGCCAGGTGACCTCGGTGCAGCGCATCGGCAATGGCTCCCAGGGCGCGGTGATCACGATGGACATCGACCAGCAGGGACTGCCGGTTCACGCCAACGCCACCGCGGCGATCCAGTCCCGGATCTTCCTCGAGGGCAACTTCTACGTCGCGCTGGAGCCGGGCACGCCGAACGCGCCGACGCTCGACTCCGGCGCCACACTGCCGGCGGCCAACACATCGGGTCCGGTGCAGCTCGACCGGGTGCTGGCGGCGCTCACCTCGAACACCCGAGCCAACCTCCAGACGCTCGTCCAGGGCTTCGGGAACGCCCTGAACGAGCCGCCCACGGCCGCTCAGGACCGGGGCCAGGATCCGAGCGTCCGCGGCCTCACCGCCGCGCAGGCGCTCAACCAGTCGCTCAGGTACTCGGCCGGCGCGTTCAAGGCCTCGGCGATCGTCAACCAGGCGCTGCTCGGGACCCAGCCGCACGATCTGAGCGGCGCGGTCCAGGGCAACGAGGAGGTGTTCCGCGCGCTGGCCTCGCGCCAGAACCAGCTGGCCAGCCTCGTCACCACGTTCGACTCGACGATGGGCGCGCTCGCCGCCCGCCAGCAGGACCTGAGCGCGACGATCGCGGCGCTGCCCCCGCTGCTGCGCACGGCCAATCGCGCGCTGAGTTCGTTGAACGCCTCGTTCGGCCCGACGCAGACGTTCGCAAAGGCCCTACTGCCAAGCCTCACCGAGCTCGACCCGACGATCGGCGCGGCGCTGCCGTGGCTGGCCCAGGCCACCGCGCTGGTCTCGCCGAGCGAGCTTGGTGGGCTGGTGGCCGACCTTACGCCGGCCGTCCAGCAGACCGCGAGCGCGCTCCAGGCGACCACGAAGCTGCTCTCCCAGAGCGACACGCTCGCCCGCTGCGTGACCCACAACCTCGTCCCCACCGGCGACGAGGTGATCGCGGATCCGCCGCTGAACAGCGGCGTGCCCGTGTACCAGGAGCTGCTGCAGACCGCGGTGGGCCTGGCCGGAGCCGGACAGAACTTCGACGGCAACGGGCGCTACCTGCGCTCGAGCCCGGCCGGTGGCTCGATTCCCGTCCAGACGAGCAACCTCGGAAACCAGGGCCCGCTGTTCGGCGATGCGGTGCTCCAGCCGCTCGGGACCCGACCGGCCTGGCCGGGTCAGGCCCCGCCGGTGAACGGCAGCCGGGCCTGTTTCCAGAACGCCGCGCCGGATCTGAACCAGGCGAGCACGGGGGCGGGGCCGTGAGGATGGGAGCCGCAACGAGGAACGCGGGGGCGGGGCCATGAGACGCGCCCTCAGTGCCCATCGCCGCGACTTCGCGGCCATCCTCGGACTCGTCGTCCTGGCCGCGGCGATCGCCGGCTACATCCTGGTGCACCAGCCGGCGTTCACGTTCAATCAGAGCTACTACAGCGTCGAGGCGCCCTTCTCGAACGCCACCGCGGTCACGCCGGGCCAGGGCCAGGCGGTGACGATCGCCGGGGTCCAGGTCGGGCAGGTCGGCGGCGTGGAGCTCCGCGACGGCCGCGCGGTGGTGACGATGAACATCTTCCGCCGCTACGCGCCGATCTACCGGGACGCCACCGTGCTGCTGCGGCCGCGCACGCCGCTCAAGGACATGTACCTGGCGCTGGACCCGGGCACCAAGCGGGCGGGCGCGGTACCCGACGGCGGGATGCTGAGCGTCGCCGCGACCAGCCCGACCGTGGATCTCGACCAGATCCTGGCCTCGCTCGACGCCGACACGCGTAGCTACCTGCTGCTGCTCCTGTCCGGCGGCGCCCAGGCCTTCCGGGATCCGACCAGGTCCAACGCTGTCGCACCGGGCCCGGAGGCGACGCCGAGCCCGGCGGCGGTGAGCGACCTGAGCGGCACCTTCAAGCGCTTCGCGCCGCTCGACCGCGACACCCGCCGGTTCGCCACGCTGCTCGCGGCGCGCAACGCAAACCTGCGCACCGCGATCCACAACCTCCAGCGGGTGGCCACCGCGCTCGGCGGCGTCGACGGCCAGCTGGCCTCGCTGATCACCGCCTCCAACGCGAACTTCTCGGCGATCTCCTCCCAGGACGCCAACCTCGAGGCGGGTCTGGCGCTGCTGCCGGGCACGCTCACCCAGACCAACACCACGCTGGGCAAGGTCCAGACGTTCGCCGCCCAGCTCGGCCCCGCCCTGCACGGGCTGGTGCCCTTCGCCCATGCGCTTGGTCCCGCCCTCCAGGCCGCGCGCCCCCTGTTCCACGACACGACCCCCGTCATCCAGAACCAGCTGCGGCCGTTCTCGGTCGCCGTGCAGCCGGTGGCCAAGGCGCTGCGCCCGGCCGCCACCCAGCTCGCGCGCGCCACCCCGCCACTGACGCGCTCGGTCAGCGTGCTGAACACGCTGTTCAACACGCTCGCCTACCAGCCCAAGGGCAGCGAGCAGGGCTACCTGTTCTGGGGCTCTTGGCTGGCCCACAACGCGTCGACGCTGGCCAACGTCCAGGACGCCCACGGGGCCACCGTGCGCGGGATCTTCATGGCCACGTGCCCGCAGCTCAACCTGCTCGAGACGACGATCCAGGCCGGCAGCCCGTCGGTCGGGCCGCTGCTCGATCTGCTGAACGCGCCCGACTGGACCCAGATCAAGTCGCCCTTCTGCCCGGCTCAGCTCGGCACGCTCAGCCGGCGGGCACCCACGAGCCCGGGGGTGAGCGGATGAACACGCAGGCCCCGAGCACCGCGCGGATCCTCACGATGGTCGCCTTCGCCGCGTCGTGCATCGGGCTGCTCCTGTTCCTATGGATCTCGTTCGGCGGCGCCACGTCGCTCGGCCCGAAGGGCTACGAGATCAGCGCCGAGTTCAACCAGGCCGAGAACCTGGGGAGCCAGGCCGACGTCCGGATCTCGGGCGTGGGGGTGGGCAAGGTGCTGAGCGTCAGCCTGGATCGCCACACCGGCCTGACCAAGGCGGTCATGGAGATCGACCCGCAGTTCGCGCCCCGCCCGATCGACACCCGCGCGATCCTGCGCCAGAAGACGCTGCTGGGCGAGACCTACATCGAGCTCTCGCCCGGCTCACACAACGGACCTAAGCTGGCCGACGGTGCGACGCTGCCCCACGGCCAGGTCGCGCCCACCGTCCAGCTCGACCAGATCCTCTCGACCTTCGACCCGACGACGCGCCGCGCTTTCCAGACCTGGATGCAGCAGCAGGGGACCGCGCTGACCGGGCGCGGCCAGGACCTGAACGCCGCGCTGGCCGAGCTCTACCCGTTCGCCACCAACGTCGACTCCGTGCTCAGCGTGCTGAACCGCGACAGCGCGGCGACCCGCACGCTGCTGCGCGACGGGGGCCAGGTGTTCTCGTCGATCGCCCACTCGCCGGCCGCCCTCCAGCAACTCGTCGAGAACTCCAACGCCGCGTTCTCGGCCACCGCCGCCCAGGCCGGCGCGCTGGCGGCCACGATCAGGGCGTTCCCCGCTTTCCTGGTCTCCCAGCGAGTCACGATCAACCGGGTCAAGCAGTTCGCGGTCACGACCAAGCCGCTCGTCGACGAGCTACGCCCCGCCGCCGTGCAGCTGAGCCCGGCGCTAAAGGCGACCGCCGTCCTCGCGCCGCAGCTGAAGCGTCTCCTGGTCGGGATCGGCCCGCTGACCAACGCGTCGAAGGCCGG
This sequence comes from uncultured Solirubrobacterales bacterium, assembly GCA_963811135.1. Lineage (GTDB taxonomy): Bacteria > Actinomycetota > Thermoleophilia > Solirubrobacterales > Solirubrobacteraceae > Palsa-465. The sequence continues at coordinate 703,378 of CAWEQG010000020.1, forward strand.
CATTCCCGCCCTCGAGCGGTTCCTCGATACCAGCGTGCCCCTGCTCACCCGCGCGACGCCCTACCTCGGCGGGGTCGTCCCGGTGCTCGACTACATCAACACCTACCGGCGGGAGATCGCCGGCTTCTTCGCCAACGGCACCGCCTCGTCCGGGGCCGTCGCGCCGGCGATCGTGAGCAAGAAGCTGCTGCACTACGTGCGGGTGTCCAGCCCGGTCAATCCGGAGGTGCTGACCGACTACTCGAACCGGATCTCGTCCAATCGCGGCAACCCGTATCTGGTTCCGGGCGGCGCCTCGAGCCTGGTCTCTGGCCTGCCCGTGTTCGGCAGCTATCTGTGCACGAGCAACCCTCCGCCGGGGATCGGCCCTACTATTCCAGCCTCGCTGGCTGCGGTTTTGAGCTCCGTCTACTACACGTCGGACCCGAGTGGGCCGCCGTGCCGGGCACAACCACCGCTCGGCGAAGCAACTACTGGGCAACTTCAAGTGTTTCCCCAACTACAACCAGTCCCATGAGCATGGCCGGCTCTGCTGAGACACAACAAAGGAGGAGTCTGTTGCGACGAATCGTCGTAATAGCCACGGCGCTTGCCGTGCTCGTCGGCGCGGTGAGCGCCTACGCCGCTGGAAGCGGCTTCAACACCTACGGTGCCAAGATCGGCTTCTCGCCCAACAAGGCGGGCAGCGGCAACGCGCCGGCGGCCCTCGGGTTCACCGAGCACTACACGGCCAGCGGCACGGGCGGCAACCGGACCGCACCGCTGACCGACCTCACCACGAAGATCTACGGCCTCGTGGTCAACCAGAAGAGCTTCCCGACCTGTAGCCAGGCGAAGATCGCCGCGGCGCACAGCGATACGGTGTGCCCGAAGGGCGCGAAGATCGCCGCCGGTGGCATCACCGCGATCCTCGGACCGACGGCCGATCAGAGCGCCACGGCGCCCGGCCAGGCTCCGTGCGATCCGGTGCTGGACGCCTGGAACGGCGGCCCGGGCAAGGTCGTGTTCTTCTTCGTCGACCCGAGCCCCACCACGTGCGCGGGCCTCACGACGGGCGCCGTCCCGCCGTACACCGGTACGGTCAAGACGGTCGGCAAGACGCTCGTCATGGACACGCCGATCCCCGCCTACGTATCGTTCCCGCTCAGCGGAGTCGAGGGCTCGCTGACCAGTGAGACCCTGCACTTCCTGAAGTCGACCACGAAGGTCAAGGGCAAGACGGTCGCCGCGATCGCGTCGGTCGCCTGCAACAAGGGCAAGCGTCCGTATAGCGTGACGTTCACGGCCGAGAGCGGCCCCGGCGGCCAGTCGCAGTCCGGCACGGTCACCGGCACCTCGAAGTGCAGCTGATCGGCTAGCTGTTGTTTGCCGGCGCCTCCGTGGGGTTCGCGGGGGCGCCGGTAACGACGCCTACGCGACCTCGAAGCGCTCGGCGCGCTGCGCGGTGCGCTCGGACTCGTTCAGCATGTTCACGAACAGGATCACGAGCACGATCCCCATCACGACCGACTGCTCGAGCGCCATCACGAGGCCGGCCATCATCTGGTCCTCGAGCGGGCTGAGTCCCCAGTAGTGGGGCTGGTGGGCGTAGAACGGATAGATCACGGTCGGCACGAAGGCCAGCGCGATCCCGAGGAGTCCCACCAGGAGTTTGCCGCCGGTCATGTAGGCGACCGGCCCCAGCCCGGCCAGGCGCATCCGGGTTCGGATGGGCGACAGTACGTGCCACCAGTAGAGCGAGCCGGCCGCGAAGAAGCACAGGTGCTCGAAGGCGTGGACCAGGTCGCTGCCCTGGGCCTGGTCGTAGAGCGCCGGGATGTGCCACAGCCACAGGATCGCGGCGTAGAAGATCACCGCGAAGGCGGGGTGGGCGAAGAAGCCTGCGCGCCGCTCGATCCGCTGCACACGTCGGGTGACCGGACGCAGGAGCACCTTGGTCAGCCCCAGGATGAGCAGGATCGGGGCGATGTCGAGCAGCAGCATGTGCTGCACCATGTGCATCACCATGAGCTGGTCGCCGAGCGAGTCGAGCGGGGAGACGAGCGCGACCAGGATGGTCAGGATCCCGCCGGCGAACAGGAGCGCGCGCCACACCGGCGGACGATGGCGCTCGCCCGGCCGGCGCGCCCGCCGCCAGCCAGCGGCGTACAGCCCGACCAGCACCGCCACACCGATCAGGACGGTCGGGTCGAACGACCACGAGGTCTCAGGGGACACCGGGAGGCATTATGGACCTCCTTCGATCCGCCCGGATCACGGATGACAAACGTCCGGCGGAGGACTAGGCTAGTTCGTATAACGCACATCCATCCTTCTCAGCAAGGAGGTAGGTCGAGATGCGGATCGAGGTCAAGGGCCGCAACCTGCCCGTCTCCGAGGACCTGCGTGAGCACGTAGCCAAGCGCTTTCGCAAGGTCGAGCGGCAGGTCTCGGAGCTGGCGGAGCTCGAGGTGGAGGTGTTCGAGGAGCGCAATCCGGCGATCGCCGACAATCAGGTGGCGGAGGCGACCCTCCACCTGAAGGGGGTGACGCTGCGGGCTCGCGATGCCTCGCCCGACATCGTGCACTCGATCAACCTGTGTGCCGACGAGCTGCACGTCCAGGTCAAGCGCCATCGCGACAAGCGTCGCAAGCGCCGCGAATCCCGCGCTGCGGCGGCGCAGAACGCCGCCCCGGGAGGCGTGTCCTCGGAGGAGGAGAGCGCCACCGAGGCCGGCGGCAGCGAGGTGACTTCGGCCGCTTAGGAGGCCCCAATCCGATTGCTACGCTAGCCGTATGTCCATCCTGGACCGCGCGCTTCGCCTGGGCGAGGCCAAGAAGTTCAAGACCTACGAACAGCGGGTCGGACGGATCAACGGCTTCGAGGCCGAGCTCGAGCACTACACCGACGGCGAGCTGAGACAGGCGGCCGACGAGCTGCGCGAGCGCGCACGGGGCGGCGAGAGCCTGGACGACCTGCTGTTCGAGACGTTCGCGCTCGTGCGCGAGGCGGGGCGGCGCACGATGGGCATGCGCCACTTCGACGTCCAGCTGATCGGCGGGATGGTGCTGCACGACGGGTCGATCGCCGAGATGAGGACCGGCGAGGGCAAGACGCTGACCGCCACCCTGGCGGTGGTGCTGAACTCGCTGGGGGGGCGCGGTGTGCACGTGGTCACCGTCAACGACTACCTGGCCCGCCGCGACGCTCTGTGGATGAAGCCGATCTACGACGCGCTCGGGGTGAGCGTCGGGATCCTGCAGAACATGCAGCCCTACGAGGACAAGCGCGCCGCGTACGCCGCCGACGTCACCTACGGCACGAACTCCGAGTTCGGCTTCGACTACCTGCGCGACAACATGGCCACGTCGCTCGAGGAGAAGGTCCAGCACGGTGGCCGGCCCAAGCCCGCGGAAGGCCAGTCGCACTACCACGCCTACGCGATCGTCGACGAGGTCGACAACATCCTGATCGACGAGGCGCGGACGCCGCTGATCATCTCGGGTGCACCGGAGCAGGCGGCCGACCTGTACAAGAGGTTCGCGCGGCTGGCCCCGCAGATGAAGTCGGGCAAGACGCCCGAGGGGATGGACCCGCGAACGAAGAAGGAGTTCGTGGCCGACTTCGACTACGAGTTCGAGGAGAAGCACAAGACGATCTCGGTCACCGAGCGCGGCGTGGCCAAGGCCGAGCGCTTCCTGGGCGTCGACCACCTGTACCGGGCCGAGAACGGCCACCTGGTCAACCACCTGATCCAGTCCTTGAAGGCGGAGTCGCTCTACAAGCGCGACGTCGACTACGCGGTGATCGACGGCGAGGTCAAGATCATCGACGAGTTCACCGGCCGCATCCTCGAGGGGCGGCGCTGGTCGGAGGGCCTGCACCAGGCGGTCGAGGCCAAGGAGGGCGTCCGCGTCCAGGAGGAGAACCAGACGCTGGCCACGATCACCCTCCAGAACTACTTCCGGATGTACGACAAGCTGGCGGGCATGACCGGTACGGCCCTCACCGAGGCCACCGAGTTCATGAAGATCTACAACCTGGCGGTGGTCGAGATCCCCACCAACCGGCCGATGGTCCGGGGCGACCGCAACGACCAGGTGTACAAGACCAAGGACGGCAAGTGGAGCGCGGTGGTCCGGGAGATCTCGCAGCGCCACGAGGCGGGTCAGCCGGTGCTGGTGGGCACGATCTCGGTAGAGGTCTCCGAGCTGCTGTCCGACGGGTTGACGCGGCGGGGAATCAAGCACACGGTGCTGAACGCCAAGCCCGAGCACGCCGAGCGCGAGGGCGAGATCATCGCCGAGGCCGGCGCCCCCGGCGCGGTCACCATCGCGACCAACATGGCCGGCCGCGGCGTGGACATCAAGCTGGGGGGCAACGCCGAGCACCTGGCCCAGCTCGAGATGGCCAAGCTCGGGCTGCAGCCCGGGATGCCCGACTACGACGAGCACCACGCCAAGGTGCTCCCGTCGATCGAGGAGCGCGTGACCGGATTGCGCGATCAGGTGCTCGACGCGGGCGGGCTGTTCATCCTCGGCACCGAGCGCCACGAGTCGCGCCGGATCGACAACCAGCTGCGCGGCCGCTCCGGCCGCCAGGGCGACCCGGGCGAGTCGCGCTTCTTCCTGTCGGCCCAGGACGACCTCGTCCGGCTGTTCGCCGGCGAGCGCATCTACAAGATCCTCGACCGCCTGGGCAGCGTCGACGAGGAGGGCAACGAGGAGCCGATCGAGCACGGCATGCTCTCCAAGCAGATCGAGAAGGCCCAGCGCAAGGTCGAGGAGCAGCACTTCCTCCAGCGCAAGCACACGCTCGAATACGACGACGTGCTCAACCAGCAGCGCGAGGTGATCTACACCTACCGCGACGAGATCCTCGAGGGTCGCGACATGAGCGACGCCGCCCGGAGCGAGATCGGCGGCCTGATCGAGCGGCTGGTCGACGAGTACACGGCCGGCGACTTCGTGGACGACTGGGACGTCGACGGGCTGCTGCGGCGGATGGCCGAGATCTTCCCGCCCACGGCCGGGGTGCCCGAGGTGGACTCGGCACGAGCCGATCGCGAGGAGCTCAAGGCCGTGTTCGCGGAGCTTGCCGGCGAGCAGTACGACGGGCGCGAGCAGGAGTTCGGCCCCGAGCTGATGCGCGACATCGAGCGCTTCCTGCTGCTGCAGATCATCGATCAGCGCTGGCGCGAGCACCTGTACGACATGGACTACCTGCGCGAGGGCATCCACCTTCGCGGGTTTGCCCAGATCGAGCCCCTGGTCGCCTACAAGAACGAGGCCTTCGACCTGTTCCGAGACCTGATGAACTCGATCTGGGACGACTTCGCCCGGCTGATCTTCCACGTGCAGGTCACGCCGGTCGAGGGCCCGAACGGCGGTCCGCCGCAGGCCCCGCCGGTTTCGCGGCGCCCCTCGAGCGCGGCTTCGTCGCCGACCGGCGGAGGACGGGTCACCTACTCTGGCGGCGGCTCGCCCCAGGGGGCGATGGCCATCGCAGCGGCGGCCGGTGGCGCGGTCCCGGTCGAAGGTGCCGACGGGTTTGCCGACGAGCCGGCACCGGTGCACGTCGAACAGCGCCACGTCGACCCGAGCGAGCAGATCGGGCGCAACGACCCGTGCTGGTGCGGGTCGGGCAAGAAGTACAAGAAGTGCCACGGCGCCTGAGCGCCTGACTCCGCGAGGCCGTGCGCGGCGCGGTCGTGAGGAAACGCTCACCTGGCGCCGCCTCTCTACGATCCGCCGCCGTTGCGTATCTCAGCAAAGCCGCACCTGGCTTCGATCGCGTTCGCGATGCTCCTCGTCGGTTGCGGCGGGAGCGCCTCCTCCTCGACGAGCACGCGCTCCGCGGCCGCTCCGTCTTCGAGGCACCACACGGCGCGCCCGCGTCAGGTCATCGCGCTGGCGGCGCGGCCGGCCGGCGAGTTGCCGGCGGGCGTGCAATGGCCGGCGACCGCAGCGGTCGGCGGCCGCGTCCTGCTGATGGGGGGTCTCGATCAGGCGACCGCGTCGGTGGCGGACATCATCAGCGCGACGCCCGGCGCGAGCGAGCGGATCGGGACGCTGCCCTACGCGGTGCACGACGCCGCGGGGGCGAGCTTGCACGGCACGGCCTATTTGCTCGGCGGCGGGGAGCCGTCCTACAGCGACATCCTGGCCGTGGACCAGCGGGGGCGGGCGACCGTGGCGGGGCACCTGCCGGCTGCCGCCTCGGACGTGGCCGCGGGCGTGATCGGCTCGACCGTGTACGTGGTGGGCGGCTACACCGGCACCGTGCCGCTCGACACGATCGTCGCCTGGTCGGGATCGGGTACGGGCCGGGTCGTGGGTCACCTTCCCCATCCGATCCGATACGCGGCCGTTTGCGCGATCGGCGGGCGGCTGATCATCGCCGGCGGCACGAGCGGGGATCAGGCCACGCGCGAGGTCTACTCGTTCGACCCGGCCGACGGGCAGGTACGCCAGATCGGGCTGCTGCCGCACCCGCTGACCCACGCCGCCGCGGCGGCGCTCGGCCAGCGGGCCTACGTGATCGGCGGCCGCGGTGCCGTCCAGGGCAGTCAGACCAACTCGATCCTGGCCGTCGACCCGGCGACCGGCCGTGTGCGCCCGGCCGGCAGGCTGCCGGTCGGCCTCTCCGACCTCGGGCTCGCGCCGTTCGGCGGCGGGCTGATGATCGCCGGCGGCCGCGAGGGCAGCGGGACGTTGAGTCAGCGGGTGTACGTGCTGCGGCCCCGGGCGGGCACGGGATGAGAGTCCGCGTCGCGGGGACGGCGTGAGGGTCCGCGCTGGGCGGACGGCCGGCCTGCTGGTGGCGGCCCTGGCGGCGGCGCTGGGGGTCGCCGCCTGCGGAGGCCACGGGACGCACTCGGGTAGCTCGACCGCATCGACCACTTCGAAGGCGCGGACCGTCGCGGTCCTCCCGCAGCAGCCGAGTTATGCGCCCGTCGACCCGCACAACGTCTACGCCGCCGACACACCGGGAGATCTGGCGCCGATCGTCCGCCACGACCGTCCGCTGATCTACGTGCCGAACAGCGAGGGCAACAGCGTGGACGAGATCGACCCGCACACCTACAAGATCGTCCGCGAGTTCCCGGTCGGCACGCTACCGCAGCACGTGATCCCCTCGTACGACATGCGCACGCTGTACGTGGCCAACGACGACGGCAACAGCCTGACCCCGATCAACCCGGCCACGGGCGTCCCGGGCCGCCCGATCCCGGTCGAGGACCCGTACAACATGTACTTCACCCCGGATGGTCGCTACGCCGTCGTGGTCGAGGAGCGCATGCGGGCGCTCGCCTTCCGCAACGCGCACACGATGAAGCTCCACCACCTGCTTCAGGTGCCCCAGTGTGCCGGCGTCAACCACGCCGACTTCACCGCCGACGGGCGCTTCATGCTGCTCACCTGCGAGTTCGGCGGGTCGATGATCGTGGTCGACGTCCAGCGCGAGCGGGTGATCAAGGCCTTCCCGCTCCATCCCCAGGCTTCGCCGCAGGACGTGAAGCTATCGCCCGACGGGCGCGTGTTCTACGTCGCCGACCTGGTCTACGGCGGCGTGTGGGTGGTGTCCGCTCACGGCTTCAACGTGATCGGCTTCGTCAAGACCGGCGCCGGCGCGCACGGGCTGTACCCGAGCCGCGATGCGCGCTTCCTGTACGTGTCCGACCGCAGTGAGGGCGCGGTCTCGGTGCTCAGCTTCGCGACCCGCAGAGTGGTCAAGACGTGGCCGATCCCGGGCGGGAGCCCGGACATGGGCAACGTCTCGGCCGATGGTCGCGTGCTCTGGCTGTCGGGGCGCTATGACAACCAGGTCTACGCGATCGACACTCGGACGGGAAGGCTGCTCGCGCGGGTTCCGGTCGGCGCCGGGCCTCACGGCGTGTGCGTCTGGCCGCAGCCCGGTCGCTACTCGCTGGGCCACACCGGCATCATGCGCTGAGCGGCGCGGCGTCCGCCGCGCGACCCCGAGTGGGGGCGCACTCGTCAGACCCCGTGGGTCGAGTGTTGCGAAACTCGGGTCTATAGCCGACTTGCGGCGCATTCGCGCTTCGTTCCGGCGCGAGCGCGACGTTACTCGCCACCGGAAAGAGGTGCATCATCCGAGGGGGAGGCGGCTCGGTCATCCGAGGGCGAGGCGGCTCGGTAGATTCCGCGCCATGGCCGATGACCTCCGGGCGTCCGACGAGCAGCGCGAGCGAGCGGCGCAGGAGATCCGCGAGCACTTCGCCGCCGGCCGCCTGACCGACGAGGAGCTCGACCACCGGGTGCAGGCGGTCTACGCGGCCCGCACCGAGGGCGAGCTCAAGGCGCTCCTGGCCGACCTGCCCAAGCTGCCGGCCAGCCCGGCCCAGCAGAAGGCCGAACTGGTCCAGCGGCGCCGTGACCTGCAGCGGCGGATGCTTCAGGAGGCCGGTGGCGGACTGGGCGGGTTCGTGGTCTGTACGGCCATCTGGGCCGCATCGGGCGCGAGCGGCTTCTTCTGGCCCATCTTCGTCGCGCTCGCCGTGCTGATCCCGCTCCTGCGCAACGGCTGGCGGCTGTACGGGCCGGCGCCCGAGCTCGACCGGGTCGAGCGCGAGCTCGAATCACGCCGGCGGGGCAACCAGGTCCGTGAGGACATTCGCGACGACGCCTACGGTCAGGCCAGACGGCGTGCGCGGGAGGCCACGCGCGAAGGCGCCCGACGTGCCCGGCGGCACGGCCGGCATCTCTAAGTACGCGAACTGGTGGCTAGCCCTGCTTCTGGTGCCGGACGCTGTCCGGCTCGATCACGAACTTGATCCGCTCCTCGCCCGGCTGGCGGAACGGGTACTCGTCCTGGTTGATGTACTTCTTGGTCAGCGCGTTGATGTGCTCGTCGGCGCCTTCGGTGGTCGCGGTGGCGCGGCCCCGGATCTCGACGTAGTTGTAGGGATTGCCCGCCTCGTAGACAAGGGCGGTGACGCGCGGATCGCGCTCGAGGTTGGTCGGCCACCGGCGGCCGCGGGCGCTGTTGACCGCGACGGTGCCGTCCTCGGCGCTGATCCAGACGATCGTGCTGAGGACCGATCCGTCCGAGTTGAGCGTCGAGACGACGGCGTAGTTGGGCTCCGACAGGAGCTTGCGCACTTCGGAATCGTTGAGGGTTGCCATGGCTGGCAATCTACTCCGCTGCTACCGTGGGAGCCAGATGACGACCGCACCCTCAGAGCCCCTCTCCCAGCGCCTCGTGGCGATTCGCGAGCAGCTCAAGCTGCTTGCGGACTACCTTTGACCCAGCTGAGCTGAGCGAGCGCATCGGCGCTCTCGAACAGGAGATGGGTGCTCCCGGGTTCTGGGAGGACCAGGAGCGGGCGCCTCAGGTCAGCGCGGAGCACGCTCGGGCCAGCCGGCGGCTGTCGACCTACCGTGAGCTCGAGCGCGACGTCGAGGACCTCGGGCCGCTGGCCGAGCTGGCCGAGGAGGACCCGGAGATCGCCGCCGAGCTCGAGGAGCAGATCCAGAGCGTTCAGGAGCGCCTGGAGCAGCTCGAGGAGCAACGGTTGTTCTCGGGCCCGTACGACACGGGCGACGCGCTGGTCACCGTCAACGCCGGCGCCGGCGGCACCGACGCGCAGGACTGGGCCGAGATGGTGCTGCGCATGGAGATGCGCTGGGCCGAGAAGCGCGGGTTCGCCGTCGAGCTGCTCGAGGCCTCGCCGGGGGAGGAGGCGGGCATCAAGTCGGCCACGTTCATGGTCAAGGGCGAGAACGCCTACGGCCTGTACGCCAGCGAGAAGGGCGTCCACCGGCTGGTGCGCCTGTCGCCGTTCGACGCCGCTCACCGCCGCCAGACCAGCTTCGCCGGCGTCGAGGTCTCGCCGGTGGTGGCGGACATCGCGGAGGTCGAGATCGACGACGACGACCTGCAGATCGACACCTACCGGGCCAGCGGCGCCGGCGGGCAGCACGTCAACAAGACCGACTCGGCGGTGCGGATCACCCACAAGCCGACCGGGATCGTCGTTCAATGCCAGAACGAGCGCTCGCAGTCATCCAACAAGGCCGAGGCGATGACCATGCTGCGCTCCAAGCTGCTCGAGCTCGAGGAGCGCAGGCGTCGCGAGGAGATCGCCCGCGAGCGGGGCGAGGCCCAGGACGTCAACTTCGGCTCGCAGATCCGCTCCTATGTCCTGCACCCGTACTCGATGGTCAAGGACCACCGCACCGACCACGAGATGGGCGACACCGCGCGCGTGCTCGACGGCGACCTGGACGGCTTCGCCCGGTCCTACCTGCTGAAATCGGCCAAATGAGCGACGTCCCCAGCCGGGGCGCGGGCGAATCCGCTGGCGCGGATTCGCTTGCGAGTTCCGCTGGCGCGGAACTCGGTGTGTTGGACCAAGTCGTAACGCGGGAGCCGGCAGCGCAGCCAACCGCGCCCTACCTGGAGGCGATCACCGCCTACGGATTCCGGGGATCGCTGCGCTTCCACGTCCCCGGGCACAAGGGCGGCGAGGGGGCGGACCCGGGGCTGCGCACCGCGCTGGGCGACCGGGCGCTGCTGCTCGACGTGCCGCAGGACATCGAGGGGATCGACGTGGGCCCGTCGCCGACGCCGTACGAGCGCGCCGAGGAGCTGGCGGCCGACGCGTACGGGGCGGCGCACGCCTGGTTTCTCACCAACGGCGCGACCCAGGGCAACCACGCGCTGTGCCTGGGCCTCGCGCCTCCCGGCACCCGCGTGATCCTCCAACGCAACTCGCACGCCAGCCTGATCGACGGGCTGGTGCTGAGCGGCGGCACGGCGCGCTTCGTGGCGCCCGAGTACGACATCGAACTGGGCATGGCCCACGGCGTCACCCCCGAGGCGCTGGCCGAGGCGTTCGAGCGCGCCCCCGGGGCGCCGGCCGCGTTCATCGTCTCGCCGACCTACTACGGGATGGCGGCCGACGTCGAGGGCTGCGCGGAGGTGGCCCACGCGGCCGGCGCGGCGCTGATCGTCGACGCCGCCTGGGGGTCGCATTTCGGCTTCCACGCGAGCCTGCCGCCCTCGCCGATCGCGCTCGGCGCCGACGCCATGCTCGCCTCCACCCACAAGATCGTGGGCAGCCTGACGCAGTCGGCCATGCTGCTGGTGGCCGGCACCGGGCGGGTCGATCCCGAGGCGGTGGCGCGGGGCGTGCGCCTGATCCGCTCGACCAGCCCGAGCGCGCTGCTCATGGCCTCGCTCGACGCGGCTCGCCGCCAGCTGGCCGTGCACGGCGAGGCGCTGCTCGACCGCACGATCCGGGCCGCCGAGCGCGCCCGCGAGGCGATCGATGCCGTGCCGGGCTGCGCCGTCCTCGACGACGCGTTCGTCGGCCGCCCCGGGATCGCCGGCTGGGACCCGTTGCGGATCGTGATCGACGTGCGCAGGACCGGGCGCACCGGCTACGAGGTGGCCGCGGCGCTGCGCAATTCCTATGACATCTACGTCGAGCTCGCCACCCATGCCTCGCTCGTGCTGGTACTCGGGATCGGCCAGCCGGTCGAGGCGCTCGAGCGGCTGGCGCGCGACTTCGCCGAGACGGTCAGGCAGATCCACACCGAAGGCACCCACCACGCGATCAGCCGCCCGCCCTCGGCCCTCCAGCACGAGATGGTCGTCTCGCCGCGCGACGCGTTCCTCGGTCGGGGCGAGGTCGTCGCGGTGCACGACGCGGTCGGCCGAATCTCGTGCGAGTCGATCGCCGGCTATCCGCCCGGCGTTCCCTCGCTGCTGCCCGGTGAGCGGATCACCGACGAGGTCGTCGCCTACCTGCGCGAGCTCACCTCCGAGGGGGCGCGTCTGCACGGCGCCTCCGATCCGGCGTTCCGCACCGTTCGGGTGCTGATCGAGTAGCGGATCAGCGCCGGCGTCCGACGGCGGCGCGCCACTCCTCGCGGACGTCGCCCTCGGTCAGCCAGTCGGGCAACTCGAGGGCCAGATGGCGGGAGATCGCGATCGCGTACGGCTCGTAGCTCGAGCGCAGCTCCTCGAGTCGCCCGGAACATGCCTCCTCGTCCACCTCGGAGTGAAGTCCGCTGCCCTCGAGGCGCTCGCGCAGCTCGGCCAGCTCATCGTGACTCAGGCGCTGGCGTGAGCGCGGCTCGGGATCGCGCTCGAGCCGGCGGGTACTGAACGTGTGGGCGAGGTCGGCAAGCGCGTGGCGCCCGATCCGGAAGGTCAGCTCGGCCCCCTCGGTGTCGCCCTCGGGCCCGTAGGCGAGCGCGTACGCGCACGCATCGACGATCGTGGTGATAGCCGCCAGCCAGTTCTGCTTGATGTGCTGGGAGCGGAAGTAGCCGAGGATCGGATACGACAGATGCGTCTCGATCAGATCGGCCGTCCACGTCTCCCACTCGAGCAGGTACTCGTCGAGCTCCGGCCACCCGCCGCGCTGTCCCGTGCGCTCGAGCAGCCGGCCCGCGGTTGGCGGCGAGCCGGCGCGTGGATCGAGACGCGAGACGGCCGTCTCCCGGCGCGAGAACGCCTGGAACAGCGCCGGGAGGTAGCCGATGGCGATGGCCAGGAAGCCCAGCCCGGTCGCCGCCTCGAAAATCTGGAGCGTCTTGCCGGCGCCGCCGACCGGCGTGGCGGGACTGGTCGCGCTGAAGAACGCGGCGGCGCTGAAGTAGAGATCGTCTCCGAAGTCAGCCGCCCGGTGGCTGCCGAGCTGCGTCGAGACCGCCCAGTGCAGGCCTGCGAAGCACACGATCGCGCCCGAGCTGAGCAGCAGCAGGATGGCCACCAGGCCGAGCGGCCCGAAGATGCCGAGCATCGTGTCCGCCGCCCCGCGAGGCATGAGCCGGGCGCCCGCCCGCCACGGGATCCACAGCACGCGCAGGATCCCCCGCGCGATCGCGGGATCGCGCCGGACCCGCCGCGGCAGGAGGAACACGATGAAGAACTCGGCCAGCAGGAAAGCCAGCAGGACCAGGCTGATCACGCCAATTAAGAGATGCATCGGGCCACAGACTGCCCGTAGCGCGGAGCAACTATGCTCGGCGGCGTGACAGGGGCGACGATCACCGAGGTGGTGGCGCGCGCTCTCGCCGAGGACGTCGGCGACGGTGACGTGACCACTGTCGCCACCGTGCCCGAGGAGGCCAGGGCGCGCGCGCTGATCACCAAGAAGGCCTCCGGAGTTGTTTACGGGCTCGATGTCGCGGTGGAGACGTTCCGTGCGCTTGACCCCGAGATCGCGGTCGAGCGGCAGGTGGCCGAGGGAGAGTGGCGCGAGGGCGGTGGTCCGGTCCTGCGCCTGGAGGGGTCGGCCCGGGCGATTCTCACCGCCGAGCGGACCGCGCTGAACTTCCTCCAGCGCCTGTCGGGCGTGGCGACGCTGACCGCCCGGTGCGTGCAGGCGGTCGAGGGCACGGGCGCCGTGATCCTCGACACCCGCAAGACCACCCCCGGGCTGCGCGCACTCGAGAAGGCCGCGGTCGCGGCGGGCGGCGCGACCAATCACCGATTCGGGCTGTTCGACGCGATCCTGATCAAGGAGAACCACGCCGCGCTGGCCGGCGGGGTGGGGGAGGCGGTTCGCCAGGCTCGCGTCCATGCCCCCGAGCTCCCGCTCGAGGTCGAGTGCCGCACGCTGGCCGAGGTCGACGAGGCGCTCGCCGCCGGCGCGGGGGCGGTCGGTTTCCGGATCCTCCTCGACAACATGTCGGTGTCCGAGCTGAGCCAGGCCGTGCGCCACGTGGCCGGGCGGGCTGAGCTCGAGGCGAGCGGCGGGGTCACCCTCGACACGCTCCGGGACATCGCAAGCACCGGGGTAAACTTCGTCTCCGTGGGAGCGCTGACGCACAGCGCCCCGGCGCTCGACCTGTCCCTCCTCCTCGAACGGATCCCATGAACCTGCCGATGCTCGGCGCGACCGACGCGCCGCTGCTACTCGAGAACATCCCGGCCCTTCGGGACGAGGTCCGCACGCTGGCGTCCGAGTGCGGCGCGGTGATCCTCGCCCACAACTACCAGCTCCCCGAGATCCAGGACGTGGCCGACTACGTCGGCGACTCGCTCGGGCTCTCCCAACAGGCCGCCAAGGCCGAGGCGGACACGATCGTGTTCTGCGGCGTGCACTTCATGGCCGAGACGGCGTCGATCCTGTGCCCGGAGAAGCGGGTGCTGATCCCCGATCTCGAGGCGGGCTGCTCGCTGGCCGACTCGATCACGGCCGCGCAGTTACGCGACTGGAAGAGCCGCCATCCGGACGCGATCGTCGTGATGTACGTGAACACCACGGCCGAGGTCAAGGCGCTGACCGACTACTGCTGCACGTCGGCCAACGCCGTCAAGGTCGTCGAGCACATCTACGCCGAGCACGGCGAGGACGCCGAGATCCTGTTCGGGCCTGACATGTTCCTGGGCGCCTACGTCGAGAAGATGACGGGCCGCGCGATGCACGTGTGGGACGGCGAGTGCCACGTCCACGCCGGGATCCGTCCGGACGACATCGCCGCGGTCCGGGCCGCCCACCCGGGCGCCGACTTCCTGATCCACCCCGAGTGCGGCTGCTCGACCAGCGTGATGGAGTACGTGGCGGCCGGCGACGTCCCCGGCGACGGGGTCCACATGCTCTCGACGGGCGGGATGCTCGCCTACGCGCGCGAGCAGCATGGCGGCACCGCGATCGTGGCCACCGAGACGGGGATGCTGCATCCGCTCCGCCAGGCCGCGCCCGACACCGATTTCATCGCCGCCAACGAGGCCGCCCACTGCCGGTTCATGAAGATGATCACGCTTCCCAAGCTGCGCGACGCCCTGCGCGACGGCGTGCACGAGGTCAAGGTCCCGCCCGAGGTGGCCGACCGGGCACGCCGGCCGATCGAGCGCATGGTGGCGATCAGCTAGTGTCGCGCGGGGCCGCGCGTTCGTCCGCGGGACCGTGAAACACCAGAGGGAGGTCCGGGCATGACGTTCATCGAGACCGTGGCCGAGGACGGGACCACGGGCGCCACCGCCGAGCTGTACGCCGCCGAGAGGGCGGCATTCGGGTTCCTGCCGAACTTCGTGCGGGCGTTCTCACTCCGGCCGGAGGTCTACTTCGCCTGGAAACAGCTGAACGGGGCGGTCAAGGGCGGGATGGACCTTCGGCGCTATGAGCTGGCCACGCTCGCCGCCGCCACCCGGCTGCGCTCGAGCTACTGCACGCTGGCCCACGGGTCAGTCCTGATGGATCGCGGCTTCCTCGAGCCGGATGCGGTGCGTGCCGCGGTGTCCGACCATCGCTCCGCCGGGCTCGGCGAGGCGGAGGTGGCGGTCATGGACCTCGCCGCCAAGGTCGCCACCGACGCGACCTCGGTCGAGCAGGCCGATATCGACCGCCTCCGGTCCTGCGGTCTGTCGGACCAGGAGATCCTCGACGTCGTGCTCGCGGCAGCCGTGCGGTGCTTCTTCAGCAAGGTGCTCGATGCGCTCGGCGCGGAGCCGGACGCCAAGTACGCCGAGCTCGATCCAGCGCTGAGGGTCGGCCGGTAAGCGGCTAAGAGGTCGGCTCGGCCATCAGGTCGATCCCGCTGTGCACGGTCTCGATGACCCGCGGCAGCGTCACGCGCTTGCGGGCGAATTCAGGCGGCGTGTAGCAGTGGACGTCGGCCGGCGCGCCCATCTCGAGGCCGTCCCACAGCGAGCCGGCGTGGTAGACGCGCTCGAGCCACGGCATGCCCTCGAACGCCTGGGAGACGAGGATCACGACGAACTCGGGCCCGCGCTCGCGCTGCGGCGGTGCGCCCTGCTCGTCGGCCACCCGTGCGCCGCCGAGCAGGGCGGCGTCGATCGGCCAGCGGTCTCCCACGCGGGCCAGGTATCGCTGGAGCTCGCGCCTGTTGACGGCGGTGGTCACCTCCACGGCAAGCACGATTGTCCCCGGGGCGGCGCCCAGGTTCAATACCGGGCGATCGCCGGCACCATCCGATCGAACAGCTGGACTGCCGTCCAGTTGCCCGGGCCGTCGATCATCAACGCGAACGCGAGCACGTGGTGCTCGCGCGTCGTGCAGTAGCCGGCGAGGTTCGTGACGTAGTTGAGCGTGCCGGTCTTGGCGATGCAGCGCCCTTGCGCGACGCTGTGGTCGGCGATGCGCTGCACGGTGCCGTCGACCCCGACGACGGGCAGTGACGCCGACAGGACCCGGCCGATCGGCGTGTTCCACATCAGACGCAGCAGGTCGACCACCTGGCCCGGAGACGAGCGGTCCGACCGCGACAGGCCGGAGCCGTCGACGATCGCGGGATGCACGCCGAACGAGGCGATCGTCTGCGAGATCACCGATGCGCCGGCCGCGATGCTGCCGCCGGAGCCGAACCGCACGCCGAGCTGCTTGGTCAGCATCTCGGCGAACAGGTCATCCGAGGGAACGTCCATCAGCTTGAGCATCACCGACAGCGGCGGGGACTGCACCGAAGCGAGCTCCACGGTGCCCGCGGGGGCAGGCAGGGTCCGGTTCAGCGGCCGGGCGCCGATGCCGGCGCCGTGCATGGTCAGCACGAGCTCCTTGGCCGCGAACGCCCCCGGGCTCAGCTTCTTGAAGGTCGACCCGTGGTCATAGGTGAGGGCGGACAGCTGGCCCCCGAAGTCGGGGACGTCCGGCGCGTAGCCGGTGGCGGGACCGCCGCGGAGGCCGTCGAACAGCGACGCGTCGCCGATCACCCACCCGGTGACCCGCTTTATCCCGGCGTGCGCGAGCTGCCCCACGAGCTGATTGGCCGTGGGGCCGTAGCCCTGCTCCCAGGCGCGGTTGAAGCCGCCGTCGCCGAACGTCGGATCGCCGCCGCCGACCAGGTAGAGATTTCCGTGCCACACGCCGCCGGAGCCGAGATGGCCGTCGCCCACCACCTTGGTGGTCAGGCGGGTGTCGGGGCCGAGCTGCGAGAGCAGCGCCACGGTGGTGTAGAGCTTCTCGACGCTGGCCGGTGGGCGGCCCACGTTGGGCCTGAGCGCGAACAGCGTCTGCCGGTCGGTCAGGTCGTAGACGAACGCGCCGCTGTGGGGGCCGGCCTTGCCGAACGCCGCGGAAAGCTGCTGCTGCAGCCGGGAGATGGCCGCCGGGACGGCCGGCGCGCGCGGTTCGGTCGCGGTCGTGTGCGCCACGCTCTTGGTGGTGTTCGCGCTCACGGGCGTCCCGACCGAGGCATCAGAGCTCGGCTTGGTGCTGTGGCCCCCGCCCCCGCACCCGGAGATCGCCAGCGCTGCGATACCCCCTGCGATCCAACGTCTCAGGCGGACTCGAGCTCCTCCACCGTGTGAGGACCGACGCATGCCACCGACAGCTGGTCAGCCACGCCGGCGGCAACCTCCCGGACCTCGTCGAAGCCGACCTGGTCGAGCAGCTCGATGGTCCGGTCCGGGTCGACGTCCTCGCCGTAGACGATCGCCTGCTGGGCCGCGAAGCGGGCCACCGCGCCGGTGTTCTCGAACCCGATGGCGCGGGCGCCGGCGGCGTACGCGCGGGCCCGTTCCACCTCGGCCTCGGCCGGGCCGTCGTCGCGCAGCTCGGAGACGATGTCACGCATCCGCCGGTAGGCCTCGACGCACTTGCTCGAATCGAGCCCGGCCGACAGCTGCAGCACGGGGACATCGGCGTAGGAATGGGCGATCGAGTGCACGGAGTAGGCGAGACCGCGCTGCTCGCGGATCTCGTCGAACAGCCGCGAGCCCATCGAGCCGCCCAGCAGCGTGGAGTAGATGGTCAGCGCCGCCCGCTGACGCGGATCCGGGACCGTGATCGTGGGACGGTAGGACATCCGCAGGTGCGACTGGTTGGAGTCGCGCTCGTTGACCAGGATCCGCGGATGCGCCGGCGGCGCGGGCTCGTACGGGTCAGGGGCCGTGTGCACCGGAAAACGGGTGAACAGCTCCTCGACGGCGCCGTTCTCGGGCAGCCCCTCGAGGTTGCCGACGAGGAAGGCGCCGCCGCGCTCGGGAGCCCATCGACGCTGGCGGAAGGCGAGGATGCCTTCGCGCGTGAACGTGTCGCGGATGTGCTCGGCCGGCCCGAGGACGGGGCGGCCCAGGGGATGATCGCCGAAAGCGGCCTCGTCGATCAGATGCTCGGCCATCACCGCCGGCTGATCGTTGGCCCGGGCGATCTCCTGGACGACCACGCCGCGCTCGCGGTTGAGCTCGTCGCCATCGATTCTCGAGCGCCCGACGAAGTCGGTGAGGAGGTCGGCGGCCTCCAGGGCCTTGTTCGAGCGGGCGGTGATGTGGAACGCGACCAGGTCGTGGCTGGTGTAGGCGTTGAGCACCGCGCCGATCCGCTCCGCCGCCTCGTTGACGTCGCGATAGGTCGGGTACTTCTCGCCGCCCTTGAACACCAGGTGCTCGAGGAAATGAGCCATCCCGTTCTCGTCTTCTCGCTCCGTCCGGGCGCCGGCGTCGAAGGCGACGAGGATCGTCGTCGACCGCGCGCCCTCGACCGAGATCCGGTAGAGCGGTAGCCGGTTGGGCAGCACGGCTTGCTGGATCTGCGGCATGTGACCTAAAGGTAGCGAGACCTGCAAATCCCCTTGCAAGGGGAGGGGGAAAGGGTCGTTCGGGGACGGGTCTCGGTAGGCTGCCTTCAGCTTATGGCCAGCACCGAATCTCAATCGCGAATCCTCCGCCGCCGCCCAAGGGCCGTGGCGGCCCTGCCCCTTGCCGTCGAGACCCGCCCGGTCGCGGCCCCGTCGCCTGGCCGGTCGGTGATCGATTTCCGGGGCGTCTCAAAGCGCTATCCGAGCGGTGACGTGGGCCTCGAGCAGGTCACCTTCTCGATCGAGCGGGGCGACTTCGTATTCCTCGTGGGCGCCACCGGGTCGGGCAAGTCAACCGTGATGCGCCTCCTGATCAAGGAGCTCGAGCCGACCGCCGGTGTGATCCGGGTGGCCGGCCACGACCTGGGGCAGATCAAGCGCAAGCGGATCGCCTACTACCGCCGCAACATCGGGGTCGTGTTCCAGGACTTCAAGCTGCTGCCGACGCGGACCGTGTACGACAACGTCGCGTACGCACTTCAGGTCACCGGCGGCTCCCGGCGGGAGATCCGCGACAAGGTGCCCGACATCCTGCGGCTGACCGGTCTGTCGACCAAGCTGCACAACTATCCCGACCAGCTCTCGGGCGGCGAGCAGCAGCGCGTCTCGATCGCGCGTGCGTTCGTCAACCATCCCCCGCTGCTGCTGGCCGACGAGCCGACCGGGAACCTCGATCCGGAGACCAGCGTCGACATCATGCGGCTGCTCTACCGGATCAACCGGACCGGCACGACGGTGCTGATCGCCTCCCACGATGCGGCGATGGTGGACAAGATGCGCCGGCGCGTGCTCGAGCTGTCCCACGGACGGATCATTCGCGACGAGGCGACCGGTCTCTACACGCGCGACGAGACGACGCGAGAGTTCGCCCGCCGGATGCGCGCGCCCGCCGTGCGACCGCCGGGACTCGATTAGGCGATGCGGCTCGGGTTCTTCCTGCGCGAGTCGATCCGCTCGATGCGGCGCGCCGCGGCGCCCAGCTTCGCCGCGCTCGCCACGGTGCTGGTGACCATGCTCGTGCTCGGCGTGTTCATCCCGATCGTGCAGGCGACGAACGGCGCCGCCAACAGCGTGCGTGGCCGCGTGATGGTCGACGTGTACATGAAGTCGGGCGCGACCGCGGCCGACGACGCCCGCGTGCGGACGGAGATCCTCCAGGTGCCTCACGTGCGGAGCGTGCAGTTCGTCTCCAAGGCCACCGCGTATGCGCAGCAGTCGGCCCAGGATCCGCAGGCGTACGCGCTGCTCGGATCGAACCCGCTGCCGGACACGTTCCACGTGACGCCGGACAAGCCGGGCAACGTGCTCGCGATCAATCGCGCGCTCACGCCGCCCGGCGGCGGATCGATCGACTCGATGATCGCGAGCGTGTCCAACAAGCAGGCCGACACCCAGAAGATCCTCGAGGTCACGAACCTGGTGACGATCACCGCCGCGGTGCTCACCGTCCTGCTCGTGCTGGCGTCGATCCTCCTGATCGCCAACACCATCCGGCTGTCGCTCTACTCGCGCCGGCGCGAGGTCGAGGTGATGAAGCTGGTCGGCGCGACCGACTGGTTCATCCGCTGGCCGTTCGTGATCGAGGGGATAATCGTCGGCGCGGTAGGTGCGCTGATGGCGATCGCGATACTCGCCGCCACCAAGATCGCGCTGCTCGACCCGCTGGCCAGCAACTGGACGCTGATCGCCGCGCCGCGCACGATGGCCTTCACCGTGCTGGTGATCGTGCTGCTCGGGTCCGGAGTGCTTGTGTCGGCGATCGGCTCCGGCCTGTCGCTGCGCCGCTTCCTCAGAGTGTGATCAGCAGCGAGCCGTGGGGCGAGGCGGACGGGCGGGCCGTCGAGCTCTACACGCTCTCGAGCGGGCGGGGGATGACCGTGCGGGTCGCCACCTTCGGCGGCACGGTCCAGTCTGTGCTGGTGCCCGATCGCTTCGGCGCGCCGCGCAACGTGGCGCTCGGTTTCCCCGCCCTCGACGGTTACGTCGCGAATCTGGCTGCGCCGGGCCCATCCGGGACCGCCTACTTCGGGGCGATCGTCGGCCGCTATGTCAACCGGATCGCCGAGCGATCGTTCGTGCTGGACGGCGAACGGTTCGAGCTGGCCGGCAACGACGGGCCGGACGATTCGGTCAGCGCGCACGGCGGTCCGGGCGGCTACAGCGCCCAGGTGTGGCAGGCCGCGCCCGTGTCCGACGGCTCGGCCCCCGGCGCGGACGGCTCGGTCTCCGGCGCGGCGCTGCGGCTGACGCTGGTGGATCCGGCTGGGCAGAACGGGTTCCCGGGAACGGTCGTGACCGAGGTGCTCTACGAGGTCACGCCCGACAGCGCGCTGAGGATCGACTACCGGGCGACGACGGATGCGCCGACCGTGCTCAACCTGACCAACCACACGTACTTCAACCTGGCGGGCGAAGGGTCAGGCTCCTGCCATGACCAGCGGCTGGCGATCAACGCGGAGGTCGTGCAGCCGGTGGATCAGCGGCAGATCCCGGTGGGCTTCTCGTCCGTGGCCGGCACCCCGTTCGACTTCCGGGTGATGAAGCCGATCGGGCGCGACATCGCGGGCGTGGGGGAGCGCGGCGGCGAGCAGTTCGCGATCACCCGTGGCTACGACCACAACTGGGTGCTGACCGGCCGCGGCTACCGGCTGGTGGCGGTGGCCTTCGATCCTGGGAGCGGGATCGCGCTATGGACCTACACCGACCAGCCGGGCCTCCAGCTCTATACGTCGAATTTCCTCGCCGGCGAGCTGGTCGGGACCGGCGGGCGGGCCTACCACCGGGGCGATGGGTTTGCCCTCGAGAGCCAGCACTTCCCCGACTCGCCGCATCACATCGGCGATCCGGACTGGCCGTCGGTCGTGCTGCGGCCCGGTGAGATCCTGCGCAGCCGGACGACGTACCGCTTCACGGTGGCGGGGCCGGAGCTGGGCGAGCGGGCTCGGTTCTAGGGCCGGCGCTCGGTCACGCGACGGCCTGCCTGCGCCGGCACCGGCCATGTTAGCGCTCACCTAAATCGGTTGTGAGCGCTCACATTTCTGCTATAAGTAGCCGCGCCCGGCAGGCATCTGACTCGATCACGACCTACAAGCTCACCATCGCCGGGCCGGGGTTCCGGCACGACTTCTCGAAGACCTCTCCCGCAAGGCCGGGCCAACGCGGCTGGCCCGGCCGCGCGGGGAGAATCCCCAGAGTTCGCGGGGAGTTAGCGTCGCCTGTGAGTGAGGCTGCGCCCGGCTAATCTCAGAGCATGGCATCACGTCGGACCGGGCGGCCCAAGCTCCTCACCTACCTCCTGATCGGGCTGGTCGTGCTGCTGGCCGGGATCTGGCTGGGTGGCCATCCGAGCTGGCTGCCCTCGCCGTTGCGGAGCGCGTTCGTCGACCGCGGCGACAACCCACTGGTCAACCAGGTGCTCGACCTGCTCGAGCGCGACTACTACCGCCCGCTCGATCGCAGCCAGCTCGTCAACAAGGGACTGGCGGGAATGGTGGCCAGCCTCGGCGACCCGTACTCGCATTACTACGACCCGTCCAATTACCAGGGCTTCCTCAACGAGTCGAACCCACACCTGAGCGGGATCGGCGTCACCGTCCAGAGCGAGTCGAAGGGGCTGCTGGTCGAGGGCGTGTTCCCGGGCGGCCCGGCCGCCCACGCCGGGCTCGTGCGGGGCGACGTGATCGTCGCCGTCGGCGGCACCTCGCTGGCCAGCCGACCGGCCACTTTCGGACCGCGGCTGATCAAGGGCAAGGCCGGCACATCGGTCACGCTGACCATCCTGCGCGGTGGCCGCAAGCACGTGGTCAGGCTGGTGCGACAGGACCTGGTGGTACCGGTCGCCACGGGGACGATCGTCACCTACCACGGGACCAAGCTCGGCTCCCTCGAGCTGGCGAGCTTCACGAACGGCTCGGGCGCCGAGCTCCGCGCGCAGGTGGAGAAGGTGCTCCATCAGGGCGCGCGCGGCCTGATCCTCGACCTGCGCGGCAACCCGGGCGGGCTGCTCAACGAAGCGGTCAACGTCGCGTCGATCTTCATCCCCGACGGCACGATCGTCTCGACCGCGGGGCGGGCCCAGCCCCGCCAGGTGTACGTCGCCAAGGGCGGTGCGATTCCGACCAGCATCCCGATGGTGGTGCTGGTCGACCGCGGCACCGCGTCCGCGGCGGAGATCGTCACCGGCGCGCTCCACGATCGCGGACGGGCCAAGGTGATCGGCACCCACACCTACGGCAAGGGCGTCTTTCAGGAGATCGAGCCGCTCCCCAACGGCGGCGCACTCGACTTCACGGTCGGGGAGTACTTCACCCCGGACGGGCACAACCTCGGGGGCGGCGGGGTGCGCGAGGGCGCCGGGATCACGCCTGACATCTCCGCCGTCACCAAGCCCACCGCCCGCGCCGACACCGCGCTCCAGGTCGCGGAGCGGACCGTGGCCGCCGAAGTTCAGTGAGCGCCGGCGGTAGGGCGAGCGCCGGCGGCGGGGCTCGGGGTCGCAGCGCGGCGGCCAAGGCCGGCGGCGGGGGATCGCGCGTCGCGGTGCTCGAACGCCGCGGCAAGTTCTTCGTCGCAGAGCCCTTCTTCGGTCCCGGTCCGCGCCACGTGGTGAGCCGCGATCGGCAGGCGTCGGTGGGGGACCTGATCGTCGTGCGCGCGGACCCTGGGCGCAACGGCCGTCCCGGCGGGAGGGCGAGGATCGTTCGCCGCCTGGGCCGCGCGGACGTGGCCGGCAACGTCATCGAGGGGCTGATGGTCGACCGCGGGCTGCGACGCGGGTTCGATCCGGCGGTGGATCACGAGGCCCGGGAGGCGTCAGCGTTTGCCGGGGTCGAGGACGGGCGCGCCGACCGCGCCGCGGACGCCCGGGGCACCGAGCGCCGCGATCTGCGTGCGCTGCCGACGTTCACCGTCGACCCGGCGAGCGCGCGGGATTTCGACGACGCGATCTCGGCCGTCGATGAGCCGGACGGCACGCGGAGAGTGTGGGTACACATCGCCGACGTGTCGGCTCACGTGCGCTTCGGCTCTCTGCTCGACCGGGAGGCCTACCGGCGCGGGACGAGCGTGTACGTTCCGGGCGCCGTCGAGCCGATGCTGCCGCAGGCGCTCTCCAACCGCGCCTGCTCGCTGGTTCCCGGACAGGACCGCCTGGCCGTAACGGTCGAGATGGTGATCGACGACAACCGGGTGCGCCAGCCCGCCTTCTACCGCTCGGTGATCCGCTCCGACGAGCGGCTCGACTACGACCGGGTCGACCGGCTGTTCGCCGGCCAGGAGACGGCCGGCGGCGTGTGGGCTCCCGGCCTGGCCTGCGCGCGGGCGGCGGCCGCCGCGCTGGCTGCCCGCCGGGCCGCAACGGGAGCGCTCGAAATAGAGTCCTCCGAGCCCGAGTTCGAGTTCGACGACCGGGGCGACGTGGTCTCGATCGAGCCGGTCGAGCAGACCGAGTCGCACCGGATGATCGAGCACCTGATGATCGCCGCAAACGAGCAGGTGGCGCAGTTCCTGACCGCGCGCCGGGTGCCGACGCTCTATCGCGTGCACGAGCGCCCGGACGGTAGCGCCGCCGAGCGGCTGATCGACCAGCTAGCCTCGCTCGGGGTGCCGACGCCGCCGCTGCCGAAGGGAAACATCACCCCGCAGCAGGCGGCGGACGTGGTCGGCGAGGCCTCGCGCCTGGTGGAGGGCTGGACGGCGCGCAACGGCGGGGGCGGTCGTCGCGCTCTGAACAGCCTGATCCTGCGCTCGCTCAAGCAGGCCTACTACGACCAGCGCAACCGCGGTCACGCCGGCCTGCAGCTGTCCAGCTACTGCCACTTCACATCGCCGATCCGCCGCTATCCGGACCTGATCTGTCACCGGGCGCTGCTTTCCGCAGTGGCGGGGGTGCAGGCGGCACCCGAGGCGTCCTGGGTGGCGGCGGCGGGGCCATGGTGCTCAGCCCGGGAACGTGAGGCGATGGCGATCGAGCGCGACGCAGACGACATCGCGCGGTGCTTCCTGCTCGAGCGGCGCCTGAGTTCCGACGAGGAGGTGTTCGAGGGGGAGGTGGTCGGGCTGGCCGGCGCGGGCGCGTTCGTGGCCTTCGGATCCCGGGGCGAGTTCGAAGGCATGGTGCCCGTCCGCCGCCTGCGCGGCGACTGGTGGGAGCTGAACGAACAGGGCACGATCCTGGTCGGGACGCGGAGCGGCGCGACGATTCGGCTGGGCGATCCGATCAGCGTGCGGGTAGGGTCGATCGACGCGCCGCGCGGCCGCGTCGATCTCCTCCCGGCCTGGGAGGATTGAGCTCCGATGGCCAAGTCACGTAAGCGCAAGGCGGCGTCCGGCGACGTCGCCAGCAACCGTCAGGCCGGCTATCGCTACCACCTGATCGAGCGGTTCGAGGCCGGCATCGCGCTCACCGGGACCGAGGTCAAATCCCTGCGCGAGGGCAGCGCCCAGCTGAAGGACGCCTACGCCGTGATCCGCGAGGGCGAGGTGTGGCTCATCGGGCTGTACATCGCCCCGTACGGACCGGCCTCGCGCGAGAACCACGATCCCGAGCGGCCGCGCAAGCTCCTGCTGCACCGCTACGAGATCGAGCGCCTGATCGGCCGCATCCGCGAGCGCGGCCTGACGCTGGTGCCGACCCGGATCTACTTCTCGGGGCCCCGATCGCGGGCCAAGGTGGAGATCGCGCTGGCGCGCGGGAAGGACTTCTACGACAAGCGCGAGTCGATCCGCAAACGTGATGTGGCGCGCGACGTGCAACGCGAGTTGCGCGAGGCGCGGCGGTAAGCCCGCCGGCTGCAAAGGTTGAGCACGCAACTGTTGGGCGTTTCGTCCACTTCGGGTAGCGATGCGGCCAGCGGGGTAGACCCAGCGCATGACTATTGGAACGAGCATTGTGCTGATCGCGCTTGGCGCGATCCTGAAGTGGGCCGTGACCGCGCACGTGAACGGTTTCAACATCCAGACCGCTGGAACCGTCCTGTTCGTGGTCGGGCTCGTAGGGCTCGTGCTGTCGCTGATCTACACCTTCTGGTGGGCCCGGCGCGACGCGTACGCACGCGGTGCGTACGACGAGCGGGTCGTCCGGCGTCCGCCCCCGGCGGCCTGACACACCGCCGCCGGCGGACACCCGGCGATGATGGGCTTCGGCTGCGATAAGCCGGAGCGCGGTTGGGACGGAACTGGGAAATAGTCCCAGTTTCTTCCCAAGCGTCGTTGGATCGCGCTGAACGCGGAGCTTGACTTCGCTTTTAGAGTGTCGAGCCCGTGGCCAGCAAGGCACAACGCAGCGACTGGTCTCGCGCTCAGCATCGCGATGCCGCTCGCCCAACGACGCGGTTCTCGCGTCGAGCGCTGTATGTGTTCGGGGGGATCGCCGCGCTTGCCGCCGTTGTGGTGGCCGTGCTGATCGTGGTCAGCTCAAGCGGGTCGACCCCGGCGCCGCGAGCCGTCACGCCGGCGGTCGTCACCCAGGTTCAGGGGATGGTCGGCGAATGGGTGGGGGACACCACCGAGGCCGGCACGCTCTGGGGGGAGCGGACCGCGCCGGTCACCGACCGGGAGTACATCGACCCGCAGTGCTCGGCGTGCGATCAGGAGTTCGTCGGCGCGTCGAGGCAGCTCGGCCCGCTCGGCCAGCTGGGCGTACTGATCCACTCGGGCGTGCTGAAGATCGAGTTCCTGCCGCGCCGGACGGTCACTCCGACCGACCCGATGCTCGAGCAGGAGTGGGCGGCCGTGCTCGCGGCCGGTCAGCAGAACAAGGCCGTCGAGTTCCTGTTCACGAACTACGCGTTCCAGCCGCCGGAGGACTCGGGGAAGTTCAACCAGCACTTCATCGAGGCGACAGCATTGGCGACGCCCGGCCTCGACTACCGGCGCTGGCAGACGGCGTGGACGAGTTCCGGCGTTGTGGCCGCGGCCCGGACCGCCGTCGAACGAGGGGACGCAAGCCGGTTTACATCGACCCCGACCGCGGCGTTCTCGAGCGCCCGCGGTCAGCGCGTGATCACCGGCGTCGAGTCGGCAACCGTCTACGGCCAGGCCGTGCAGGCGTTGAGTCCCTGACGCACCCAGCCAGGCCAACCTACATATGACGCGTGGCCAATGGCGCTCGCCCTACATAAAGGCTCCCGAACCCCTTGCGTCGCCTCGCCTGTCGTCGTAAGGTAAGTCGCGCCTTAGCCGGACTTCGGCGGGTGCGACGGGGGTGTGGAGAGTCAGCGGGCGAGAGCTGGACGGTGGATGAGCTCGTGCTCGTCGTGGGCGAGTCGGCGGTGGTCGTGGCCGAGCTCGCGGTGCTCGTTGTCGTCTTGCTGCCACCGCACGCGGTTACCATGCCGGCCAAGAGGAGCACGACGAATAGTGCGATAGCCCTCCGCATCCCCGGCGTGGAGGATATCGACCCGTCAGGTACCCGTTTGCGCGGCGCGTGCTGCCACCGGCCGCATCGGGACGTGTCAGCTGATCGTTCGCGTCAGCAGCGTGGCGTGCATCCCGACGACGAGCAGCGCCACCAGACTGAGGTAGACCCCGGCGACGAGCGCTCGGTCGAGCGGCCGCACTCGGTAATAAGACTGCTGGCCGGCGGCGCCCGAGCGACGGAGCTTCCACCGCTTGTAGGTCTCGAATCCGGCGAACACCAGGATCAGCAAGATGACCGGGTTCGGGAAGATGAACGCGAGCGGGATGAGCGCCGCGAACCCGACGAACCACATCCAGGGCGCCATCGCCGCCATCGCGCGGCCGCCGTCCAGCGGCACGACCGGCAGCAGGTTGAACAGGTTCAGGAAGAAGCCGGTGAAGGCGAGTGCCCGCCACAGGTCACTGCCGGTGGCGTGCCAGATCAGGATGCAGGCGGCGGAGCCGATGCTGCCCAGGATCGGACCGGCCAGGCCGACGCGCGCCTCGGCGAGCGCGCTGTCGCCCAGCGAGCGCGACGCGATCACCGCGCCCATGAACGGAATGAACATCGGCCAGCTGGCCTTGATGCCCTCGCGCCGCAGCGCAACCGCGTGACCCATCTCGTGCACGAACAGCAGCGCGATGAATCCAGCCGCGAACGGCCAGCCCCAGATCAGCGCGTAGGCCGCGAGCGAGACCAGGATGGTCCCGGTCGAGGCGAACAGCTTGAGCTTGGGCAGCAGGAACAGGACCGACTTGAACTTCGCGAGCAGGGCGAGGATCGTCGCGCCGATCGCCGAGAGCCGGCCGCGGATGCCGCCCGGCTGCCGCCGGGCCGGCTCGAATGCCGGTTCGGGCTCGGGAGGTGGCGCCTCGGGAGCGCTCACCGGCGCCGGCCACCACTGCGGGTTCGTGTCCATTGATACGGATTGTAGGAACGCGCTTTGAGCGCTCCGCGACGGTCTTACGAAGTCCTTCGGTCCGCGTGGTTCGGCTTCAGCTTCGGTCAGCGGAGCTCCGTGCTTGAGTGGCCGCGGTTTCCGCCGACTACTAGGCCGGTTGGCGGCGCCACGCCTGGCAGTGGCTTGGACCTGTCCAGCTATAATCAGTCCTGCATCCCCGGGGACGACAGGCTTCGACGTGGTCGATTCGTGGGGATGGTTGCGAGCCGAGGTCCCGGGAGGCCTCGTAAAACACCCGGGAAACAATAAGTGCGAATCGCTCAGATTCCCACGCCTTTGGCCTCGCTGTCTAACTAGCAGCTAGCGCCAGACCGGCCACCGCCAGCCTGCGGCGGCGGTCCGGGTCATCAAGCAGGCTCACCCGGTGAGGCCCGCTCCAGCCCCATCGGGGACATCTTTCGGAGCTGGCCCTCGACGACCCCGCCGGCAAGGCGAGTCGAGGGCGAGAACAGAGTGCCGGCTACGCTCGTAGACGCCATCTTTTACGCGGCTGCGGACGCGGGTTCAATTCCCGCCGTCTCCACTCATCCAATTTGCCCCGAAACCCGTCGCATGCGGGGCAAATTGGCTTGGGCGGCTCCGAAGAGCACCAATATTCGCCCGCAATAGCGGATTCGGCGGGCGCGCAACGTACGCAGAACGGTCGCAAGCCTGCGCACGCTGCGTACGTCGATCGCAGCGCGGACCTGGGTGATGTCGGCGGTCGGAACGCGTCCTGCGGCGGCGGGAAGACCGGCGGGTGATCGGGGTCCTGCCGCTCAGGCCGACGCGGAGTCGGGTGAACCACAACGCGTCGCCAGCAGCGCCGACGGTTGGCCCGCTTTGCACGCCTCGGTCCTGCGGGCGCCACGGTGGGTGTCCTGGGACTGCTCGTCATGATGAGCGGTGCTCTCCTGCCCGGTGGGCTGCCCATGCTCGTCGCAGTCCTCCTCGGCTTCTGACGCTCGAGCCGGATCGCGCCGCGGGCACCGTCGGCCTGGGCGATAGGGGCCAGGGCACCGGTGAGAGAGCGGCACTCCGCGGGCATCCGCCTCTGCCGTTGGGACCATTTGCAGCAATCAATCCGCGGTCGGACCGCTCGCGCAGTGCCCGCGCGAAGGGGGGAGACGTCGAGCTTCGCCAGGCGCTGACCGGGGCACAGCCGGTATGGCCAGACGAGTCGTCCGCATCGCGCGGTTCGGGTGCGTGCTGACCGCAAGACCGGTAGCACGGGCGCCGACGCCCAGGTGCCGGCAGCTTCGGCGAGACCCTCTTGAGCCTAGACTCAGTCCGTGGACCGGAACTGCTTCGGGGTTGCGTGGGCGCGGAGCGCACATGCCTCGGCGAGCGAGCAGTTCTCGATCGGGGGACTCGTGTTCCGCGATCAGACGTCCGCGGACGGAGTCATCGGGTTGATTGAGACGCTCGTCTATATCGGTGACGTCCTGTCATCCGAACAGGACCAGGTCGCGGCCGAAAGCATCCTCACGACCACGTATGACCACGAGCGCGACGTGCTGCACGTCGTCATGCGCGCGAACGCACGGCCGATCGTGTGCGTCGTCATCGACGACTTCCGCGCCTTCGTGGTCAGCATCGGTGCCGACGCCGGCCAGGCCAGTGTCAGCTTCGGCGACGGCTCCAAGGGCCGGCGGCCACCGTCGGGGTTCGAGAATGTGACCGCTAAATACCGGAACGGAGACGGGGACCGCGGGAACGTCGAGGTGTCGGGGCTTAGGCTGGGGCGGGCGTTCGCCGTGGTGGCGGTACGCCGGGGTTCGTGGTCGGCTGTGCGGTGTGGTGGTGAGTGAGTTGCGGGGTCGCCGGCGGCGGCCCACGCGGGTGTGACAAGCCAGCGGCGCATCATCACTCATCGGCACGACCGCAAAGCACGGATGGCTTGGAAGGCACGGACACGAGGCGATCGCCCGGCTCCGGGCGCCTGGTAGCGAACCCGGTTGCCGAGGCGGTCGAGTCGCTCTGCTGCCTTGCGCCTCGAGGAGCAGCCCCTGTGGCGACTTCGTCGTGACCGCTTTTGTGCTTGCAGCTTCCCGACGTTCAGTTAGCGCCGCGAGCAGCAATCGGACCGATCCGTTTGCGAGGCGGACCGCGCCTGGGGCGAATTGCGGGAGCTGACGGAGTACCTCGCTCGCACCTGCTTCCCTGAGATCGCGGTACCTCAGGCGACAGCCGACCTGGTCGATGTCGCGGCCACTGCGGCGCCTGGCTGTCGCTCGGCCGGGCGGTCTCCGGGCCGAGGTGGCGTGTCAGGGCGCGGTCTTGGAGATGCACGAGGCGCTGTTCGCCAACCAGGGCCGGCCTGAGTACCCGCACCTGTGGATACGCGCCGATCGCCTGGCCCTGGACGTCGAGCGCTTCGAGGCCGGCAGACGCTCGGACGCGGTGCGTGACCGCGTCCGAGACGACTTCCGGGGTGGGGTGAAGGCAGGGGTGGCGACGACGCCGACGCTCTTCGCGGCGGGCGAGCGGCGCGCAAGCCTGCTCGACCTCGCCGCGGTCGAGCGCCTGGTTCAGCGGCGCTCGTAGGCCAGCTCGCCGGCCCGCGCGGTCGCCGCGGCCGCACGCTTCTCGGGTTGCACGACCACCGCGGCGACCACGATCGCGGCGGCGACCAGGCCGGCGGCGATGAGGAACGCCAGGTGGTACCCGCTGGTCAGCGCCTGCGCTTGCGCCGTGCCGGCGTGCGCCAGGTGGTTGCTGCGCGAGGTGGACACCGTCGCCAGGACCGCGAGGCCCAGCGCCCCGCCGACCTGCGCGGCGGTGTTGACCAGCCCCGAGGCCAGGCCGGCGTCGCTCGGCGTCGCGCCCGACATCGCCAGCCCCATCAGGGCGGGGAAGCAGAGGCCCACGCCGGTGCCGGTCAGCAGCAGCGCCGGCAGAACGTCGCGCACGTAGGAGCCGTCGACCGGCGTCTGGGCAAACAGCACCATGCCGGCGACCATCAGGCCCAGCCCCGGGAACTGCATCGTGCGGGCGCCGAACCGCTGGATCAGCTTCTCCGAGTAGCGCAGCGACAGCGTGCCCATCACGATCGTGACCGGCAGGAACGCCAGGCCGATCTCCAGCGCGTCGTAGCCGAGCACTCGCTGTAGGTAGAGCGAGCCGAGGAAGAACATCCCGAACATCCCGGCCACGGTCAGCACTTGGATGAGGTTCGCGCCGGTCACGTTGCGCGAGCGGAAGATCCGCAGCGGCATTAGCGGTGTGGCGGCCCGCGCCTCGCGGGCAACGAACGCGGCCAGCAGGGCGATCGAGACGGCGCCGAGGATGAGCGTCGTCGGCGCGCCCCAGCCGTCCTCGGCCGCGGGCTTGACGATCGTGTAGACGCCGACCATCAGCGCGCCCGTGATGAGCGCGGCGCCCGGCAGGTCGGCGCCCTTGCTCAGGCCGATGCCCTCGTCGGCGGTCAGCAGCCGGCGGCCGAATATCCCCGTCGCGATGCCGATCGGGATGTTGATGAAGAAGATCCAGTGCCAGTCGATGGCCTGGGTAAGCAGGCCGCCGGCGAGCAGGCCGACCGAGCCGCCCGCCGAGGCGACGAACGCGTAGACGCCGATCGCCTTCGCCTGCTCCCGCGGCTCCGGGAATATCGTCACGATCATGCCGAGAATGACGGCCGAGGTCATCGCGCCGCCGATGCCCTGCACGAACCGCGCCGCGACCAGCCACACCTCGCTCTGCGCCAGGCCGCACAGCGCCGAGGCGCCGGTGAACAGCGCGAGCCCGGCCAGGAAGATGGTCCGGCGACCAAGCAGGTCACCAAGGCGCCCGGCGAGGAGCAGCAGCCCGCCGAACGAGATTAGGTACCCGTTCACGACCCACGCGAGGCTGGAGGTCGAGAAGCCGAGGTCGTCTTGGATCGACGGAAGAGCGACATTCACGACGGTGACGTCGAGGACGATCATCAGCATCCCCACGCAGAGAACGTAGAGAGCGATCCAGCGGGAACGGTCGGCGGTCATGTCGGTCCTTTCCTTCGGCATTTGAACTTTCAGACCGGAGTCGGAGCCAGAACTCGTCGCTCGACATGTCGAGAAAGCGAAATCGGCTCCGATCTCACGGCGAACCCCCGAAAGGAGCGACATCGTGAAGTACATGCTGCTGATCCACCACAACCCCAACTTCATGGACAACCCACCGGAGCCGATGGACCAGATCGGGGCCGAGGTCGGGCGCCTGATCGACGAGCTGACGGCCTCGGGCGAATGGGTCGGAGGCGAAGGCCTCGCCGACGTCTCGCAGGCGAAGGTCGTGCGCGTGCGTGACGGCATCCCGGCCGTGACCGACGGGCCCTACCTCGAGGCCAAGGAGCACCTGGCCGGCTACTGCATGATCGACTGCGACTCGCTGGACCGCGCGCTCGAGGTCGCGGCGACGTGGCCCGACGCGCGCTGGATGGGAATCGAGGTGCGGCCGGTGATGACCCCCGGCGGAGAGGAAATGTGAGCATCGAGGAGCAGCTGCGCGGGCTGGCGCCGCGCGTCCTCGGGACGCTCGTACGCCGCTACGGAAGGTTCGACGCGTGCGAGGACGCCGTGCAGGAGGCGCTCCTCGACGCGGCGCTGCAATGGCCGCGCGACGGCGTGCCGGCCAATCCGCGCAGCTGGCTCTTCACCGCCGCGCACCGGCGGCTGATCGACGAGCTGCGCAGCGAGAGTGCCCGGCGCCGCCGCGAGGAGGGCCTGGCGCGCGAGCCGCCGCAGGGCGAAGCGGCCGACGAGGACGACGCGCTGGAGCTCCTCTTCATGTGCTGCCACGAATCGCTGACGCCCGCCTCGCAGGTCGCGCTGACGCTGCGCGCCGTCGGCGGCCTGACCACCGTAGAGATCGC
Source organism: uncultured Solirubrobacterales bacterium (assembly GCA_963811135.1). GTDB lineage: Bacteria > Actinomycetota > Thermoleophilia > Solirubrobacterales > Solirubrobacteraceae > Palsa-465. The sequence goes on from CAWEQG010000020.1 coordinate 736,066, forward strand.
GAGCGCGTTCCTCGTTCCGGAGAGCACAATGGCGCAGCGCATCAGCCGGGCGAAGGCGACGATCCGCGCCGCGGGCGCTCGGTTCGCGCCTCCCACGCCCGAGGCGCTGCCCGTCGTCCTCCACGTGCTCTACCTCATCTTCAACGAGGGCTACATGGCGAGCTCCGGCGCGCACGTCGCCCGCGTCGAGCTGAGCGCCGAGGCGATCCGCCTGACGCGCGAGGTCCACCGCCGGCTGCCCGACGACGGCGAGGTGGCGGGGCTGCTTGCGCTGATGCTCCTGACCGACGCCCGCCGTCCAGCGCGCGCCCGCGCGGACGGAAGCCTCGTCCCGGTGGCCGAGCAGGACCGCTCGCTGTGGGACCGCGCCAAGATCGCCGAGGGCGTCGCGCTCGTCGAGGAGTCGCTGGCGAGCAAGCCCGGAGGCCCCTACCAGCTTCAGGCCGCGATCGCCGCGATCCACGACGAGGCGCCAAGCGCGCGGGAGACCGACTGGCGGCAGATCCTTGCCGTCTACGAGGTCCTCGAGCGCGTCTCGCCGGGGCCGGTGGTCACGCTCAACCGAGCCGTCGCGGTCGCGATGGTCCACGGTCCGCGCGCGGGACTGGAGTTGCTGGAGACGCTCGACGACCCGCTGCGCGACCACCACCGTCTGGCGGCCGTGCGCGCCCATCTCCTCGAGACGGCCGGCGACGAGGTCGGCGCCCGGACGGCGTACGAGCGCGCCGCTCGCCTCACCACGAGCATTCCGGAGCGGCGCTATCTCGAGGCGCGAATGGCTGCTCTGAAGCGGTTCGGATCCAAAGACGAAACGAAGTGACCCCCCCGACCGAAGGCGAGAAGGGATAACCACATACGTCTGACGCCGTGAAGCGCGTCTCCGGTTCGCGCGACTTTCAGGCAGACTCCCCTTTGGCTTCAGGCGCGCATCCGGCAAACCTGCTCGGCCGACGCCGCTTGGCGCGGATAGCGCGCACGGTCGCCACGATGGCTCCAGCGCCGAGCTCGAAGCTTCACGTGCTAGGCAGGTGCCCGGATGTTGCAGCACCAGAGCAGTCGCCACGCCTCCCGTGCCGGCCCGGCATCACAAAGCACTCGTCGCGTCCGCGGCGGTCAGGCGATGAAAGGGATCGTCAGCGTCGACGCGCGGTCGTGGATGAATGCGGCCAGGAGACTCGCCGAACTCTCCGCTGCTGGATGACGCCTGTTGCAGCAGTCCGGGTGGCACCGGGGAGGCTGCTGCTCTCGTGCTTGCTATTCCGGAGATCGCGGCTAACGGTCCAGGCCGGCCGCTAGGTCGGTACTGCCTGAGTGCTCGATCGGCGGGCCGGACCGGCAATCGTGCCCGTGTTGGGCGGCATGGCCGTTGGCGTTCCGAACCGGCAGTCTCGGCCGCGTCAAACGGCTCGCCGTGACTGCCGCAAGTACCTCCGAGGCGGCAGCGGAGCCGCGTCGTGACCGGCGACGGTGCCGTGCCACTTTCGGCGTATTGCGACCCCGCCGGAATGCAGGAATGCCGCATCGCGGGTGCTACGGGGTCGTCGTAGAGTGTTTGTACTTGGTGTTGGTGCTGTGGTAGACGTAGTTGACGACCGCGTCGAGCTGTTGCTGGGTCAGCGCTGTCGCGTAGTTCGGCGGCATCACGTTGGCGTGGTAGCCGGGGACGATCTCCTTGTTGGGATCGACGATCGACTCGCGCGTGGCCGAGGGCGGGTCGGACGTCAGTTCCTTGTCAAGGTTAGGCCCGGTCGTCCCGCTCGTGCCCGCGGCAATCATTGTGTGGCATGACCCGCAGGCCTGAGCGCCGCCGGGCGTGCCCGAGACGAAGATCTGCTCACCCAGTGCATCGCCCTTGAGCTGGGTCGTCTGCACGGCCGCCGGGGCGGTGAGCGTGACCGTCGTGTTGCTTCTGTGCGTGCTGACCACCAGCGCGATCGTGGAGATCACGAGAGCTGCCAGGATGCCCAAACCGCCGAGTTGGATGATGAACTTCCCGGACGCGCGCGCGATCTGCTCGTCGAAGATCTCCTGGTCGGTCTTGCGCCTGGCCTCGGGCTGATCCGGCTCGCGGACATCATCGTCAGCCATCCTCGCCTCGCCTCCTTGAACTCGTCCACAGGGTTAAACGTACGTCGGCACGGCCATACGCCTCCGGAGTACCCTAACGGCAAGTCGCCCGTCGCTGTGACCCTTGCGAGACGGACACACGGCATACCCGCGATTGTCTGCGCTCGTGGCCGCCGGCTAGCAGTGGCAGGCCGGAAGCGCGTGGCCGCGGAGTCTCCGACGATCTCCGCTCGCTTGAAACGCAAATAGCGCCCGCCTGGAGACGGATCCGGAGAGTGCTGCGTTCCATCGTAGGGGGCAGCCAGCGACTCGCTTCCGCTCCTGTGAGCAGCAGCATCCACGGCCCCGGCGAACCCGGGCCCTGTCGCATTCGTGGGGAGGGGCAGCGCTGCGACGGCGCCTGGCCGCGGGGAGGTGGTGGCGGGCGCGGCCGTCGGGCGGTAGAGCGTGTCGGGTCAAACCGATCTGCTCTCGAAGGGAGGGAGCTATGTCTTCTGTACAGCTGCTCGACGTCAACGGCCGGCGACGGTCGCCGGCCGCGATGCCGGGCCACAACGCCGGGCGCGCGCCTCGCAACAAGGGGATGGTCTATCCGGCGGATCCGCCGACGGTCGACGAGATCATCGCCGTGATGGGCAAGATCCCATCCGATCGGCACGGGCTCAGTCTGCGGGCGCTGATCGTCGTGCTGTGGCGTGGCGGGCTACGGATCCAGGAAGGGCTGTGGTTGATCGAGTCTGATCTCGATCCGCGACGTGGGGCGATTCTGGTTCGCGCTGGGAAGGGCAACAAGCGCCGGGAGGTCGGGATGGACTCCTGGCGTGGAGCGATCACCTTGCGCCATGGCTCGCGTGTCGGGCCGAGCTGCCGGTCGGGGCGCTGTTCTGCGTAATCGACGGGCCCACCCGCGGGCGGCCGTGGTCGGCGACCGCCGCACACGGGGAGCTGCGGCGATACGCGCTCGCTGCAGGTGCTCGGCGCAGGTTTGCGCCCCATCAGCTGAGACATGCCCATGCTGTCGAGCTCGCCTGTGAAGGGGTGCCGCTGCCGGTGACCCAGCGTCAGCTTGGGCATTCATACGTCTCGACCACGAGCGTCTACCCGCAGGGGATCGATGTCGAGGAGATCATCGGACGATCCGCAGCGGGCGCGCGCCGATGATGCACGTCAGCGCCGGACTCGAGCTCTAAAACCCAACCCGACGGCGCCCGTTGGGCGGGGATGCTGCCGCTGTCGTGGAGAGCGGCAGCCCCGACCGATCGCCCGTTCGGGTCGCTGGTGCTCAAAACCGGCAGCGGCGCGTTGCTTGCTCATTCTCATGGCGGAGCGGCAGTCTCGTGCGGCGCTCCGGCGGGTACTTACTCGGTGCTAGCGGGTTCGACGTCTCCGCTCACCTTCTCCGCCGGCAGGACATGGAGGAACGCGTACGCTGCAGCGGCTCCTCCGAGGAAGTCCGCAAGCAGGTAGATCCAGATATTGCTCCATTTGAACAGCCCGGTGACCATCGCGCCTACGGCGATGGCTGGGTTAAACGCGCCGCCGGAGATGCCGCCAACTGCGAACGCGCCGACCACGACTGTGAACCCGATCGCGAGCCCGTAGAACGAGTTCCCTTGGGTCCCCTTCGCGGTCGCCACGTTCAGCACGACCCACGCGAGCGCGAACGTGAACAGGAACTCGGCGATCAGCATCCTGCCCGCGCCAGCGACAGTCGCTGCCGCCTCGTGACCACCGACTATCCGGACCGTGAGGCCAGCCAAGACGGCCGCGACGAATTGGGTGATCATGTAGGCGCCGTACTCGTTGCGACTCATCCGTCCCCTTAGGAGCACTGCCGTGCTCACGGCAGGGTTGAAATGCCCGCCGGAGATATGGCCACCGGCGAAGACCATCACCATCAGCGCCGATCCAATTGCGAGCGGCGCCAGCGCCCCGGCGCCCGCCTTGTTGGTTGCCATCCCGACGGTGAAGACGAAGATGAACATCCCGATGAACTCGACGACGAGCTTGCGATCAAGCGGATAGCTCATTGCTGCCCCCTCCTAGCTGAGGCGGTCACAGACTCCGCTCCTTTCGACCCCGGCGAGCGCGGACCTTCCGCAATGTCACTTCTGTACGAGGATGCGCGCCGAGAATCGCCGTGCCGAGGGCGCGCGCAGAGTCGGAGAAGAACGCCTCGCCTGACGGTAACGACGGATCGAACCGGCTACGGCCAGAGGTCACGAAGCGCCACACCTCGATGATGCAAAGCGGCAGTCACGACCCGCTGACGTAAGGCCGGCCCGCTGCTGGGTTGGGCTACTTGCGGCGGTCTCGATCGACTCGATCCGGTTGCCCGACACTGCTCCTCTGGAACGTCACGAGCCACGCCTGCCGGGACGGCCACGGCTGCCCGTTCGCCCCGGCGATGCAGCACTCAGGCGACGCAGACCTGGCGGCCGGCATCGACCACTAGCCAGGAACTCCTGGGTACCAAGCACGAGAGCAGCAGCGACCCCGCGGGCGCTCTCGCTGCCGGTATCGGACATCACGGGTAGCGCTTCGCGGTGCCGTGGCGCTGGATTCCGGGCTCGGGACGAAGTGGGCGCGCGATGGACCGGTCGCGCGCCCCCGCTCGTGGTGTGGTTATGGCCGCAGGCCGGCGCTGGCCGGGGTCACCGGCGGCCTGCGATGGTGGACCGTGTCGACAATCTCGCGGTTATCGATCCCTTGGAGATAGATCGACGTGATCCCAAGATGGGCATGCCCGAGCTGTCTCTGGATTATCGGCAGCGAAATCCCTCCGTGCGCCATCTCGATCGCGTGCGCGTGCCTTAGCTGGTGCGGCGCGAACCGGCGCCGCACTCCGGCCTCGCCCGCGAGCCTTCGAAGCTCACCTCGCGCGGCGGTCGCCGACCATCCGCGGCCGCGGGTAGGTCCGGCGAGGATGCAGAACAGCGGGCCGATCGGCAGCCGCACGCGATGCTCGGTCCAGCGAAAAAGGTGCTCCCACCCCCAGTCGTCCATCCCGACCATCCTTCGCTTCCCGCCCTTGCCGGCGCGGACCAGCACCGATCCGGTCTTCGGGTCCAGATCGGACTCGGTCAGCGCGAGCGCCTCGCTGATCCGCAACCCTGCGCGCCACAGGATCGCGATCAGACCACGAGTCCGGTCCGCATATCGGCCTGGTCCCGCTTGGCGCATCACGAGGATGATCTCCTCGACCGTGGGCGGATCGGCCGGGTAACGCGCTCCTTTGTTGGGCGGCGCGCACCCGCCCGGTGCCCCGGCGTCGCCGCTGGCGACCGCAGTCGACCGGTGACGTCGACCAATCTTGACTCGGACATGATGCCCTCCGCTCAGTCGGCCCGGCCCGCGGCAACGCCCATGACCGGGCGCTTGCAAGAAGGATCTAGCGTTGCATCATGTGGGCGCGGCTCCCATCCCGGCAGTCGACCCGATCGTCAACCCAACCGCTGCCCATCGACACCTGGAGCAGCAGTCCTCGGGTCGACGCCGGCGTGACCGCTTTGGTGCTTGCAGCTTTCTGACGTTGAGTTAGCGCCCCGAGCCACGGTCGGACCGATCCGCCAGTCCTCGCATTCACTCGTTCGGCCAGGGCTTGATGGCTGCGGGCCCCATTCGATGTGAATCAGAGTTCGCTTTCCCGTCATCGAGCTCGAAGCATCTGACGCCGGCGACAGCGCCGTTCGTGTGTCTAGCCGGCTGCGAGGTAGTGTGGCGGGCTGCGCTGGTTTATCGGAGGATGCAGCGGAAGCCGAGGTGGCTGGTTGAGGTATCGATCGCTTGGGGTTGGCGTGCCGCGGGCCGGTAGCGCAGGCAGTAGCTCGGCGCGCAGAGGTGCGAGCCGCCCTTGATCACGCGGCGAGGAATGTGCGCGCCGGGCTGGCCGAGGTCGTAGCTTGCCTCCGGAGTGTCGATGCGTGGGTTTCGCGGCAGTGTGCAGCAAGGGCTTTCGGTCTTCTTCGAGCCCGCGCCGCGGGGCGAGTAGTAGTCGCTAGTCCATTCCCAGACGTTTCCGGTCACGTCGCAAAGCCCGTAGCCGTTGGCGGGGAAGAGCCCGACTGGAGAGGTTCCGCGCCATCCTCTTGCGCCGGTGTTGCGCCAGGGAAAGTCTCCTTGCCAGGAGTTCGCCATCAGCTCACCGCCGGGATGGTGCTCGTCGCCCCATGCGAAGATCGAGCCTTCTAGGCCGCCGCGAGCCGCGTACTCCCATTCCGCCTCGGTCGGCAGCACCTTGCCTGCCCACGCCGCAAACGCCTCGGCGTCTTCGTAGGCGGTATGCGTGACTGGGTGGTCATGTCGCTCGGAGTTGTCGCTGCCCGGCCCCCAGGGGTGGCGCCAGTTGGCCCCGGGGACGTAGACCCACCAACGGCCCGGGTCGTCGAGCGGGACCGGCCCGGGGGTAGGGTGAAACACAACCGAGCCTTCCACCAGAAGTGAGGGGTCCGCGTCGGGGTAATCAGCAGGATCGAGCGGCCGCTCCGCGACCGTGAGGTAACCAGTCTCGTCAGCGAAGCGGGCGAACTGCTCGACCGTGACCGGTGCGCGGTCGATCGCAAACGAGCCGACCTCTAGGTCGCGCACAGGCGCCTCTTCGGCGTAGAAGGCGTTCGAGCCCATCCTGAAGCAGCCCGCCGGGATCTCGACCATGTCCTCGCGATCCATACGGCAAGAGTCCTAGAAGCGCAACCGTTTGTTCATGCGTTCAACCCGTGCGAGCGGAGGTGTGATGCGCCTCGACCCGGACGGTCGCGGCCGGGCGATCGTCGCGAAGAGCCGCATCTGCTGGTGCTCATGGGTGGGGACGCCGCCGCGCTGCTCGCTACTCGCGGGCGATCATCGCGGCGGCGTCGCGCTCGAGGTCGACGTAGGGTTCGCCGCTAACGTCGACCGCCGCCATGTGGATCGTGCCGCCCGTGAAGTGCCAGGGCCGCTCGCCCGGGTAGTTGTCGGTGACGCGCGACCTGCTGCGGCCGATGGTCAGGTCGGTGCCGGAGAGGCCGAACTGCCCGGGTTGAGTCTTGATCCGTCCCTCGCCGACCTTCTCCTCCCCGTGATACAGCGACAAGATCCCGGTGGAGACGCCTGGCGGGTCCTCGCCGTCCTTGACGTAAGCCGCCGACACGATCAGCTTCTCGCCGACCGGTAGGTCCACACTCGACGCGACGTGCTGCTCAAAAATGCCCACGAAGTTGTAGACGTAGTGCAGCCGGTTGTCCTTGACGTACAGCGCGTGGCCGCCGAAGTGTGAGCCCTGCGCGAAAAGCACCCCGCTCGCGCCGGGGCCGGGGATGTCGACCACCACTCCGACGATGTAGTCGCGGTTGCGGATGTTCACCGCCTGTGCCTCTGGGACGCCTGACACGTTGGGGAAGTAGCGATAGCGGTTGCGCGGGCTGGTGAGTTGCGGGCGCGGTGTGTTGATGATCTCGACCGCGGAGCGGTCATCGAGCGGGAAGGCTCCGTTGGCGCCGGCCTCAGAGAACCATAGGTTGACCAGCTCACGCAGTTTCTCTGGATGCTCGCCCGCGAGGTCGTGCAGCTCCGACCGGTCGTTCTCGACGTCGTAGAGCTCCCACGTGTCGTCGTTGAAATGGCTCCAGCCGGCGATCGTCGGGTGCGTGCTGACGGCCTTCCAGCCCTCGTGCCAGATCGCCCGCGAGCCGAGCATCGAGTAGAACTGCGTGGATCGCGCGGTCGGGATCGACGCCTGGTCGAAGCTGTAGCGCATGCTGATCCCGTCGAAGCTGCTCTGCACGTGCCCCTTGATCGTCTCCGGCGGCTCGACGCCGAGGCAGTCGAGGATCGTCGGCGTGATGTCGATCGCGTGGTGGTATTGGTGGCGGATCTCGCCTCTCGCCTTGATCCCCTTCGGCCAGGAAATGATGCAGGGGTCGCAGCTGCCGCCGTTGAACTCGTAGCGCTTCCACATCTTGAACGGCGTGTTGAACGCCATCGCCCACCCGTTGGGGTAGTGGTTGTAGGCGTTTGGGCCCCCAAGCTCGTCGATCATCTCCAAGTTCTGCTTGATGTCGTCCGGAACGCCGTTGAACAGCTTGTTCTCGTTGACCGAGCCGTTCGGGCCTCCCTCGCCGCTGGCGCCGTTATCGGAGACCAAGACGATCATCGTGTTCTCGAGCTGCTCGGTCTCCTCGAGATAAGCGAGCAGGCGACCGATCTGATCGTCGGCGTGGGCGAGGAACCCCGCGTAGACCTCGGCCATGCGACAGAACAGCCGCCGCTCATCATCGGTTAGCGAATCCCAGGGTCGCGTGAAGTCAACTGCGGGGAACGGCTTCCCCTCCGGGCCTTTGCGGTCCTGCGGCGTCCCGATCGGGTTGATCGGCGGCAGCTGCGTGTCCTCCGGGGCGATGCCGAGCTTTTTCTGGCGCTCGAGTGTCTGCTCACGCATCGCCTCGTAGCCCATGTCGAAGCGGCCCTGGTACTTCTCGATCCAGTCCTTCGGCACCTGGTGCGGCGCATGGCACGCCCCCGGCGCGTAATAGAGGCAGAACGGCTTGTCCGGCGCGACCGCCTTGGCGTCCTGGATGAACTCCAACGCCCTGTCGGTCAGGTCAACCGTCAGGTGGTAGCCATCCTCGGGCTGCGAGGGCTGATCGACCGGGTGGTTGTCGTAGACCAGATCCGGGTGCCACTGGTTGGTCTCGGCGCCGAGGAACCCGTAGAAGCGCTCGAACCCACGCCCGGTGGGCCAGTTGCGCCGCGTCGACGCCAGGTGCATCTCATCGGTCGGGCACAGGTGCCACTTGCCGGTCATGTAGGTGTTCCAGCCAAGCTCGCCGAGGATCTCGGGCAGCATCCCGTTCTCCGGCGGGATCGTGCCGCTCGCGTTCGGGAAGCCGATCGCGGCCTCGGTGATACACGCCATGCTGTTGCGGGTGTGATTGCGCCCGGTCAGTAGGCACGACCGCGTCGGGGAGCACAGCGCCGTCGTGTGCCACTGCGTATAACGCACCCCGCTCGCCGCGATCCGGTCGATGTTCGGCGTCTCGACCGGCCCGCCATAGCAGCCGATCGCTGAAAAACCGACGTCGTCGAGCACGATGTAGACCACGCTCGGCGCCCCCTCCGGCGCCTTCGGAGGCTCGAACGGCGCCCAATCGGGCACCGAATCACGGATATCGACGTTGATCAGGCCCTTAAACGGGTTCGCCATTCTCTGCTCCTCGGCCGTTTGGTTGACGCACGCGCCAGAGACGACCTTCGATGCTCGTCGGGGTCGCCGCCCCGAGCATCACCCGTTGCGGGTGATGCTCGGCTGACCTAGCCGCCAGCGCTTCATCTCACGACGCGACGAGCACCGTAACCTCTGCGGGTAGCCCTGCCTCGCGCGGATGGCGCGCACGGCGCCAGCCGTCGTCCCATGTCCACGCCGGCGCGCTGGGTGCGAGCCGGGCGAGCGGCGAGTGCGAGCATGAGAGCAGCAGCCGCCGTCAGGTCGGGGGCGCTACCCAGATCGGACACGATCGGTCACGACGATCTCGGCGACGGGCTCGCCGACGGTCGCCACGCCCCGGGTGACCACGCGGCGCGACTGGTCGACGCCTGATGCAGCAGTCCGGGTGGTGCCGCCGAGGCTGCTGCGCTTGCGCTTGCTACTCAGGAGTTCGTGGCTAATGTTGGGGGGCGACCGTCAGATCGGCGCCGCCGGGACTGCTGCATCGCCGGGGCGGGCGGGCAGCCTTGGCCGTGTCGATCAGCGTGGCTGTTGGCGTTCCAGCGGAGCAGCGTCGGATAGCCGGATCGGGCCAATCGAGACTGCTGCAAGCAGCCCGGAGGAGCGGTCCACTCCTCTCGGAGTCGGACACTGTCCCTTTCGGACTCGGGGCGCTTTGTCGACGCCAGTTTCACGGCTAGCGGTGGCCGGTGCGACGAACGCCGTGGAGCTCAAGTCCGTGGGTCGCGGGGGTGCACGCTTGCCGCGAAAGGGAGGTGCGCGGTTAGCCGCCGCTGGATGCCCGCGGCGCACCACGGGCAGGTCTCGGCGGCGTACCGCCCCTTGGTCCGCAACGGCCCCTTCCGGTCTACTCGGGGCTGCTCTGGCCGGTCGCGCTAGGAGACTCCGACGGGCTCGGGTTCGGGCTCGGGCGCTGGGCTCGGTGAAGGCGGGGGAGCGGGCGCGGGGTCGGCCATGCTGTAGCTCTTAGGCCTGCGCGAGAGCAGCAGCGTCACGACGTAGGAAACGACGGTCCCGACGATGATGAGCGGTCCGACTCCCTCACCGGTGTGACTGGTTAGCAGCGTCGCGATTATCACCGCCGAGAGCGGGAGCCTCAGGACGGCGGCGACGGCGGCGCCGGTCCCGACCGCGACACCCGCGGTCTCCGGAAACCCGGGTAGCTGCGAGGCCATGATCCCAGCCAGCGCGCCCAGGAAGATCGCCGGGAAGGTGGGGCCGCCGCGGAAGCTGCCCAGCGACAGGCCGTAGGCGATGCCCTTGCACAGGAGCAGCAGGGCCAACGTTCCGAGCGACCATGCGCCCGCGTTCTGGACGAGTCCGGGCAGCTGGGTTTGACCGTCGAACAGCACGTTGTTGACGCTCTTGCCCGAGGCCGCCGAGAAACCGATCGCGAGCCCAGCGACGATCAGCCCGATCAGTGGCAGCCAGAACAGCAGCTGCCGGCGCGATACGAACCCGTAGGTGAACATGCCGCCGCGCATGATCCCGGCCGTCACGACGGCGATCACGATCGCCAGGGCGATCGTCCACCCGAACTCCGCCACGGTCGGGCGGGCCAGCGAGGACAGCGGAAGCGGGCCCAGGGCGTACGCGCTCGTGCTCAGCCCCGTGAAGGAGCCAATCCCGATCGAGACCAGCGTCCCGATCCCGGCGGCGAGCAGGCCCGGGATCAGCACGACCCGGAGCTTCGGGCCGCCGAGCCCGGTCGCCTCGATCAGGATCACCGCCGCGATCAGCGGCGAGGTGAAGATGAACGCCAGCGCCGCGAAGCTGCCTGCGGCGGCGATCACCATCAACGCCTGCGGTGGCGTGTCCCGGCGCGCGATCGTGATCAGCAGCGTCGCGACGCCCGCACCCAATGCGATCAGCGGTCCCTCAGGCCCCAGTACCAACCCGAAGCCGGTGGTCGCCAGGCCGGCCAGTATGACCCCCGGAAGGACGTTCGGACCCGACGGCCCGCTCGAGGACAGACCCTTTGCCGGTATGTGACCACCATCCCCCGGTAGCCGCGTGATCGCGAGCGCGACCAGCACTCCCGCTACGCCGAGGACCAGCAGGTACCACCACTTCGGCGGCCCGTGCGTATAGCCGAGGGCGTTCGGAAGGTGGGTGAACAGCTCCTGCTGGATCTGGTAGATGCCCTCCACATACAACCAGGCCGCGACCGCGACGATCACGCCGACCACCGCGACGATTATCAGCATCACGATGTACGCCCGGCTGGTAATCGTGGCGTCGGCCTGCTCGGCCGACATCTCCTCTGGTGCGCCAGAGTCGGCCATCCCCGCGCACCGTAGAGCCGAGGTCCGCCGGCGGTCATCACCCGATCGGGATGAACGGCGCCGACGGGGCTCTCCGGAGCCGACCCGATGATCGCGGTTTAAGCTAGCTCCTCGAGCGGGTCTCCACGGGCCCAGCGACGCTAGCTGGCAGGGCGATCACCGAGCAAGCCCTCGCCCCATGAAAGCTGAAGTCCGTGCGTCGATCACCTGCCTTCCCCAATGATCGAGTTCCGGCAGTCTCGACGACGCGCTGCTCTTGAGCAGCACCGGCCACGCCGGCGGCGGGATCGGCTCACAGCAGCGTAATCACGCCCCTGGCGATCAGGATGAGGCCGATCACGGCGGCACCAATCACGGCGGCGGGGCGACCGCTGCGACCCATCCAGGCTCTGAACCGGGCGACCCTGTCCCGGGTGCTCTCGGGCGCGAACACGTAACCGAGCAGCGGGACCTCGATGAAGATCTGCTGCATGAAACAGAAGAACAGCACCAGCAGAATGGTCGGGACGGTTCCCGGGTTGAGCTTGTGGATGTGGTCCAACGCGTCGAGGTACGACACGCCTGGGTAGCTCAGACAGGCTCCGACGACGAACGTCACCTTTGGGTCACCTTTGCCCAACAGCCGAAGCGGCAGCGACTCGGTCGCCTTGCCCGCCTCGCGCTTGGCCGCCAACTTCGCCTCCTTCTTTCGCCGTCGCCGCTCCTGAAACGGCTGATCTCGCCCGGTTCGGAGAACCCACGCGATCACCACCAACAACAGTCCCACGACAATGTCCTCCAGCGGGCTGACCTTGTGCTTGGAGGTGCTCTCTGTGCTCGAGCCGTTCAGCGAGAACACGATCAGCAGGCCGAGCGTGATGCTCGTCGTGTACGCGCCGAGCAGGTAGCCGAGCATCAGCCGCTTGGGATTTGGCAGCAGCAGCATGACGGTCACCGCTGCGAGCAGGGTCGGGTTGAGCATCGCGACCAGCGAGAGCAGGAAGACATCGATCAGATTGCTGCTCACAAGGCGGGCTCCGGCGGGCTGACGGGTTCGTGGCTCCGGACCACGATCGGCCTGGCCGATCCAACCAGCTCAGCGTAACGTCGCCATCACCCCAAGTAGGTGAACGCTACAGCGCACGGTTCCACGATTACCGCTGCTCCGCGCTACTTCGCACAGGCCTCAACTCGTCCAGAAGCCCACGACGCTGCTCCTTTGGAACGCCACCAGCCACGCCGACCGACGCGGCCACGGCTGCGCGTCCGCCCCGGCGATGCAGCACTCTGGCTGCGCCGACCACGGTCGCGTCCACCCTTAGCCACGAACTCCTGAAGTAGCAAGCACAAGAGCAGCAGCCGCGGCGGCACCGCCCGGACTGCTGAGTTTGGACAACTCCAGTCACCCGACCGACCGAGTCGACCCGCGACCGCTCCCGTGGCATAGGGATCGTCGGCGCCAGCGAAGGCTGAGTAGTCCTTTGTCGCCGGACCGATAACTGGCCCGAGGCAGGCGTCGCTGCGGAAGCGATCGTCCGCCGCGACGACCGCCGTCCGTTTGCGCCCGCTGCGCCTGGGTCGGCAGCGCGGTGTCCAACTCGGGTGCGCGGCCTAGCGAGCGCCCCTCGTAACTCCTATCAAGAGCCTGGTCCTGTCTCGTACGGAGGGAAGTCGCTCGCAGCCGGCGTCGGCGAGGCGCGAGTGGGCGCCTATCTTTGTGCGGTGCGCCGGCCGCTTCGGCGAAGTGCCGGGGGTCGGAGAAGGCGAGGTGTGAGGTGGTCCACCAAGGGACCCTGGCGAGCGAGTGCCGGCCGACCTAGGTTATGCGTCGGGGCAAGACATAGATGCCATTGGTGGGGGACCCGGAAATGGCCGCGCTAACTGGCACGTCGTCCTGTTTCGGACGAACGATTATCACAAGTGAAAAGGGGGCGGGGCGTTGGCTAGGTTTCTGATCGTTGGCGCAGGCCAGTCGGGGCTGCAACTCGGGATTGGCTTGCTTGATGACGGCCATGATGTGACCGTGGTCTCTAACCGTACGCCGGAAGACTTGCGGAACGGACGTCTGACGTCTGGACAGGCCATGTTCGGCACGGCGCTCGCGACGGAGCGCGCGCTGGGCATCGATCTGTGGGAGCAGGAATGTCCCGCGGTGGAGGGATTTGCGATCAGCGTTTCGAATCCCGCTGGCCCGAGCCCGCTCGTCGACTGGGCGGCGCGTCTGGACCGACCGGGGAAGTCGGTTGACCAGCGAGTCAAGTTTCCGACCTGGATGGAACTGCTGGAACGGCGTGGCGGGCACCTCGAGATTGCACAGGCGGGGATCGGCGATCTCGAGCGCTACTGCGACGCGCACGACCTCGTGATCATCGCTGCTGGCAGGGGGGAGACGTCGAACCTGTTCCGCCGGGTTCCAGAGCTGTCCCCGTTCGAGAAGCCACGGAAGTTGATTGCAATTGTCGCAGTCACCGGTGTGGCCCCTCGTCCTGGCTGGGACGGGGCTTGCTTCAGTGTCGTCCCAGGTGCCGGCGAGAACATCGTGGTGCCGACCCTCACCCCCAGCGGGCCGGGTCACCTCATCGTGTTCCAATTGTTTCCCGGAGGGCCCTGGGACTGTTGGCAGGAGGCCGACTCGGTGGAGAAGCACCTCGCCCTCTCCAAGCGGCTGCTTAAGGATTTCCTGCCACGGACATACGAGCGCTGCCGTCACGCCGAACCGATGGACGCAACCGCGTTCCTATTTGGAGGAGTGGTCCCCGTTGTCCGCGAACCGGTAGGCCAACTGCCATCCGGCCGGCTCGTGCTCGGAATCGGCGACGCCCTCGTCGTCAACGATCCGCTGACGGCTCCGGGCGCCAACAGCGCGGCGAAGGCCGCCGACGCTTATCTGTCCGCGATCCGCGCCCACGGCGACGCCCCGTACGACCGTGCGTTCATGGAGCAGACGTTCTATGACTTCTGGAACTCGACCCTGCGGTTCGTGACCGAGTGGAACAACCTGCTGCTCGATATGCCCGACCATGTCATCCGGGTGCTCCTGGCAGGAAATGAGTTCCCGGCGGTCAGAGGACGGTTCGTCAACGGGTTCGACAATCCAGCCTCCTACTTCGACTGGCTCGTGTCACCCGATAAGGCCGCGGCTTTCCTGGAGCAGGTTGCGGTCGCGGCCTAGTGCTTCGCTGCGCACAACGACAATCGTCTGCGCGCCAGGTGCGGCATCGGACCGACGGCTGTTGTCGGTCTCTCCGCTCGCTGTATCGGCACGCTGCGCCGCGTGGTCGTTGCGTACGGTGAGACTCGGTCGCTATGCGGCAGAGAGCCTCGGGAGGAAACGAAACGGCCGCGCGATGGTATCGCGCGGCCGTTCCTACGCCATGGGTTTGCTCTAATCGAGTGACCCGGAGAGTGTTCACCGGGGCCGTTTTCGGTGCCGATATGGCGATCGGCGGGATTGGCTGTGATCGCAGCGGGTGCTTGGGTCTTGGGCGGCCACGCTGGGCGGCAGCCGATCCCACCGATCCGCGTGAACTCGTGTGCGCGCGTGCGACCAGATCGATCCGGCCTTCCACCTTGCCGAGGCCGCGGTTGAGATCGAGTGTCCGAAGGACGATTAGGGGACGATGAGCGTGAAGCCCCCGTCCTGCAACACCGTGACGAGGGGGGTGCCGGGCGTCGCTGAATCGCCTTGGACGAGGATGAACGTGTCGACCTCCACCTCTCCGGAGGCGCAGTTCGTGCTGTTCGGCTTCGTGAACACACCTGTAGCCGCGCCTGGGGTTGCGAGCGATACCATCGCCGCGGCGGGGTCGATCCCGCTGGCCAGGCCGATGCAGTAGATCCCGCGCTTTGTGGTGTGGCTGACGCCGGTCACGTTCTTGGGAAAGCCGATTCCTTGCGCCAGCGTGCCGTCAGCGTTCACGAGTGCCACGGCGCGAGCGCTGCCGGCCGCCCCTGCCACCCCGGGGTTGCCGGACGGTCCTGGCGGACCGGGCGCACCAGGAGGCCCCTGCGCGCCTGTGGCACCTTGCGCGCCTGTCGCACCGGGCAGCCCGCCAGCGGTCTGGTTGGCGTGCAGCGCTCGGAGCACGCTCGGCTTGATCTGACTTGTGCTAGTGATCACGAAACGGCCGGCTGCCCCGGCACCGCCCGCGACGATCAACAGCGCGGCCGCCGCTGCGCCGACGACGATCAGGCGCTTTGTCATTTTGCTTGCTCCTTTGGTGAGAACGATCGGTCCAAGGGCTACGTCGCTGCGACCAGGATGGTTCGCCACTGTCACGCGACCGCGGCATCCACCGAGCCCGGCCCGTCCCACCGAGACTTTCCGCTGTGGGCTACATCCGACAGCGGCCCTGGCGCGCGGCCGGCGGCCGATCGTCAGCTCCGGGTGCTAGCTCAGGGCGACGCCGGGGCATGCATCCGCCGTGAGCGCAGCAGGCCACGGGGTGCGGCGAACTCGCCGGGGCACATGTCCGTCCGCCCCGCGCACCAGTGCGCCAGAGGGCGGTGGCGGCGAAGACGTGGGAACCTCGCGTCTTCCTGTACGCGCCCGGTTCACGGGCGCCGCCGTGGACTGAACCAATCGATTTGGAGGACATCATGTCTGAGCCAGGATTGGTCGACATCACGGGTCGTCTGCGGTCGCCGGCCGCGACACCGGGTCACTGGGCGGGCTGCGTGCCGCCGAATAAGGGGCTCCGCTACCCGGCCGATGGATGAGTGGGGATGGGGGCACGTCGCTCGCTGGACCGAGCACCGAGTCAAGCTGCCGGTCGGTCCGCTGTTCCGCATCCTTGCCGGTCCGACCCGCGGCCGCGGCTGGTCGGCGACAGCTGCCCCGGGGTGAGCTTCGCCGGCTGGCGGCAAGGGCCGGGGTCAGACGTGGTTCGCGCGACACCAGCTACGGCACGCGCACGCCATCGAGATAGCTCATGACGGGATCTCGCTGCCGATCATCAAGCGCCAGCTCGGGCATTATGCGGGTGATCGTGTCAAGCGCGGTGGCGTTGACGGTCGTGGGCGCGTCCGGTGGTGGGGTGCGTCTGGAGTGTGCGCCCGGCGCTCAGGTGAGCTCAAGCGCGAACGTGGCGTCGATCGCCGCAGTCACTTCGTGCTCGCCGGGCTCGATCGGCATCTGATCGCCGCCGCCTGCGGCCGCGATGGCAGCCATGGGACGAAGTCCGCTCCTGTGCATCCGCGCCTCGGTGCTGGGTTCGATCAGCCTGATCAGGCCGCCGAGCTTGGCTCCGACCCCGGCGGCGAAGGCTTGGGCTTTGCGCTGGGCGTCGGCGGCGGCCTCATGGGCTGCGTCGAGGCGGACAGGGTTGTCGGCGGCGATCTGCCATCGGGGGCCGTCGATCCTGGCCTGCAGTTCCGTCGTGGACTTCGCTATGAGCTGACCGATTGGTTCTGGATCGGTCAGGCGCGCTGAGACGCTCGCGACGGCTCGGTGGCCGAGCGACCGCCGTCCACTGCGTGTGTGATCGATTTCCTCGTAGACGGTGACGCCTGTCGTCGAGCGATCTTTCTTCGCGACGCCGAGGTCGTCGAGCATCGCGACAAGCGCGTCGCTGCGACGCGAGACGTCTGCGAGGGCGTTGCCAGGATCGTCCTCGAGCGCGCTCAGAGTGACCCACAGCATCGCCTCGTCGGGCTCAGCACGAAGCACCGCCTCGCCTCGAACGGTCACGGAGGGCGTGCTCTCTCGGTAGCTGGGATCAGTCGTCATGAGTGGATACGGGGGAATGCTCCCAGACAGATCGACATCGGCGAGTTCATGATGCCTGCTGGTCCAGGCGGGTGAGCAGACCGTCGAAGATCTTGAGCCGGCCGACCTGGCCCTCGCTGGCGGCATCATCGCGTTGACGTTCGAGGGCGGGCGGAATTCGTGCGTGGTCTGGAAGTAGGTGCACGATTCGCAGATCGATTCGAAGTGGCAGTCCAGGCCGACGGGGCGGGCGCAGTAGCCGTTGCCGAGCATCCGTCGGTGCATCTCTGAGCGGAGCTTGCGCATTTCGGCGCCCTCCGCGGTCGCGGGCAGTTCTTTGGGGGCGTCGTAGAGGGCTTCGACCTTCTCGGAGACGCTGAAGTATTCGTCGGCGACGGTGCGGTTGGCGATCTTGGCGTAGACCATCGTCATCCGCATCGACTTGTGCCCCAGCAGCGCGGCGATCGCTTCGAGCGACATGCCGCGGTTGATCGCCTGGGTCGCGAGTGTGTGTCGGAGTTGGTGCGGGGTCACGCGGCCGATCCCGGCCGCCTGGGCGGCGTTCGCGACCGCGTCTCCGACGCGTTGTTTGCTGATCCGGCGGCCGCGCTCGATGAACAGGTATGGCTCACGCAGACCGGCGGGACGGTCGGCGACCCATTCGTCGAGCATCTCCTTGAGCTGCGGGTGCAGGGGGATGTAGCGGTCGGTGCGGAGCTTGCCGAGTGGAACCGTGCAGCCAGGTCAGCCGCTATCCCGACGCCAACCCGGTGCACCACGGGGTGTCAGGCGGAGCTGCCATATCACCCGCATATCCAACACGCAATCTTGGGATCACCTCGATTTATCTCGAAGGAATCGACACGCGCGAGATCGTCGACACGAGCTGGAGTACAAACTCTCAAGAAATGTCTTTCAATGATCGGACGACCCTGACTAACCGCCTTTCACGCGGGGTGCCGCCCGATTCGTCCCTGTCCTTGCGCCCGCGGTTGCTGGGTACGTGATGCTCGCGCTGGGTTCGAGTCCGATAGCGGCCGTTCTCGCAGCCGTGGCGGTCTTCTCGTTTGCACTGGCCCGCGGCGTCGGCGCTTGCTGGGCAGCTGCCGCTAGGCTTGCGGGAGATGAGCAGATCGGGCGATGGACTGCGTGCTCGCCTTGTGGCTCGTGCGCGCGGGGTGCCGACGGAGCGCCACTGGGAGCGATCCGTCCTGCTCGAGCCGCGTTACGTCCCACGAGTTCCTGAGCTGATCAGCGACGCGGGTGGGCTGGCGTTCGATCCAGGCGCTCTGGAGGGGCCGTTCAAACCGCTCGACCCGGGAGACCCTGCCGTGAAAATGCTGGCGGCGTGGCTGGAGGGCCGCGCTGGATCGAGCCCGTTGCGCAAGACCCAGCCATCGTTCGAGCCGCGCGCGTCGTCATCGGCTTTGGAAGGGTGGCGGCTGATCGCGCGGACCGGGGAGGAGGCTCTGTTCGGACTCGGGATGCCGCCGGAGCTGGTGATGGTCGCGGTGCGCAGGGACCGCCGCGGTGCCTGGTCGCGCGTTGATAAGACGGCGGGGCGGCCGCTGCGCGTGACCCGCGATGGGATCCGCGCCTCCTCTTGGCGACTGGACCCGTCCTGCGAGCTGCGGGCAGATGACACGGTCCTGCGAATCCTGGTGACCGAGCAGACGTACGCGGGCGGTAAACGCGCCGACGGACGGGTGCTTGACCCGGACCTCTACGAAGATGAGCACGAGCTGATCATGACCGTGTTCGTCAAGCCGCTCGAGGGCTTCCTAATGCGCTCACCGAACCCGGAGACGCCAGTCCGGGTCGCGCTTTCGCAACCGGTCGGCAGTCGGGAGCTGATCGACGGCGCGGTGTACGAGCCCTCGCGATAGGTCACCGGAGGCGCTCAGGATCGCTGCATGCGCTTCCAGGCAGGCGACGGGGACGGTTGTGGGCGCGGCGGGGGCACACCGATGATCGAGGTCCGGTCAAGTCAAGACTCGGGCCGGGTCGAGCGAGGAGGCCCACGGTGTTACGCGAGTTGCGGGGCCGCTCGGCTCGGCCGCGACAGGCCGGTGCGTTCTCTGACCGCGCGGCCGAGCCAGGCCGACGACTCGCGCGGTCAGACGGGCCGCTCGCTGGGTCAAGTCCACCTCGATCATCCGCACCTTCGCCTTCAACGGCAGGACGACAACGGCGCTAAGAGCCGACGATGTCCTCCAAACCCGCGCGGATCGGAACTCCTGGCGGTACGCCCACAGACGCCCGCGGCTCTCCGTGACTTGACGCGGGCGGCCGACCCCGCGGTCTCGGTGGCGAACGTCCGCTTCGTCAGCATCCCGACTTCGCCGGACGGGGTTCCGGAAGGGCGGGGCGCTAGGGCAGAAGTGGCACGCCGCCAGCGAGGACCAGCACTGAACTGCGCGCGCTGTTCAGCTCGTTGCGCACGTCCCCACCGATCACGACGTGGCCGGCCGGCGCGTCCGGCTGCGACCCGACGACGATTAGGTCCACCGGCTCGGCGCTTGACTCGCCGAGCGTTGCCCCGAGTTTCGCGGCCAGCGTGGTTGCGGTCTCGCGGGCGACATCGTTCGGAGTTGGGCGCCGTTTCACCCGGAGACTTGGATACCGGGGTGAGGAGGCAGGGCGACGCGCATCCACGGGCATGGGCATCGGGATGGCACCCCAAATGACAGGGCGGAGCGCCTCCCTCAAGGGACGTGCGCGGGTTTGACTGCGTTTGCGTTAGCGCTAACATCCAGCCGCGCGGGTCCGGGTTTCTCGCTAACGAAGTGCGCGGTTGAATGGCAGCGGTCGGGCGGTGCTCCGCCCGGAGGGAGAGCGATGTGCGCAGTGTTTCCGGCTTGACCTGGCGTGTTCCTGTCGGCGGTGCCGCCGCCCGCGGGAAGATGAGATCGCGGAGTCGCCCCGCGGTGGCGGACGGGCTCCTGCAGGCTGGAGCGAGGCGTGACGCTGCCCCGGCAGGAGACGGCGCACGGTCGCTCATCCGTCGATCCCCGAGGGTGGCAGCGCTCGCGGGGGCGTCGCTTGCGCTCGTGGTCGTCCTTGTCGCGGTCCTGCCGCAGAGCGCTCGGGCGAGGCCGGCGCGCGGTCACGGCGCGACGGTGTCGCACACGATCACCTACGACAAGTACTCGCTGATGATCGACGGCAAGCGGACGTTCATCTGGTCCGGTGAGTTCGAATACTGGCGGCTGCCAAGTCCGAGCCTGTGGCTCGACATCCTGCAGAAGATGAAGGCCGAGGGCTACAACACGGTCACGATCTATTTCAACTGGGCCTACCACTCGCCGAAGTCCGGGGTGTACGACTTCTCGGGCGTGCGCGATGTCGACAAGCTGCTCGACATGGCGGCCCAGGTCGGCCTCTATGTGATCGCGCGGCCGGGGCCGTACATCAATGCGGAGACGAGTGCCGGCGGACTGCCCGGATGGCTGACGACTGGGGCCGGTAGGGCAAGGACGAATGCGGCCGACTATGAGGCCGCAGCGGACGACTGGCTGTCGCACATCGACGCGATCCTGAAGAACCACCAGCTCACCAACGGGACGGGGACCGTGATCCTCTATCAGATCGAGAACGAGCTGGCGAGCACCGGCAGCGGTGAGTTTGACTACATGCAGCACCTCTACGACAAGGTGCGCAGCGACGGCATCACCGTTCCGATCTTCCACAATGACAAGGGCCGCAACGGTATCTGGGTGCCGGCGGGTGCGAACGTCCCGGGCACGGTCACCGGCCCGAACGACCTCTACGCGTTCGATGGCTACCCCGGAGGCACGTGTCACACCGATGCGACGCCCGGCTCACCGTCGGCTGCGCCCGATTGGGGTATCTGGGGTTCCGGCGGCGCGACGGGAGGGTCGAGCGCATCGCCGAACACCCCGGGGTTCGTCGCCGAGTTCGGCGGCGGGTGGTTCGACTACTGGGGCAGCCAGGGGACCTACGACTGCATGGCGCAGCGTGAGGGACCCGGTTACGAGCGCGTCTTCTACGGTACGAACGTCGCCAATCGATTGACGATCGAGAACTTCTACATGACGTTCGGCGGAACCTCGTGGGGGTGGTTGCCGGCCCCCGTCGTCTATACGTCCTACGACTACGGCGCGGCGATCAACGAGGCCCGCCAGCTGCGCCCGAAGGCGTCGACGATGAAGGAGCTCGGGCTGTTCCTGCAGAGCGTCGCTCCCGTCATCACGAAGGTGGACCAAGGTGCCCCAGTCACGCCATCGTCACCGGCGATCAAGGTATATGACGATGTCAACAACGAGACGGGAACGCATTTCTACTTCGCCGTGCACAACCCGTCGTCGGCGACGACGGACGACAGCTTCACCTTCCCGATCACCACATCGGATGGCACCTACACAGTGCCGCAGCAGGGGACACTCGCGATCAACGGGCAGGACGCGAAGACACTCGTTGCCGATTACGACATGGACGGCCAGCACCTCGTCTACTCGACCTCCGAGCTCATGACCCACTTCGTGCAGGGCGCGCGCGACGTCGCCCTGCTGTACGGACGTAACGGTGAGGATGGCGAGACCGTCCTGCGTTACTCCGGCCGGCCGACAGTCAAGGTGCTCGCCGGCAGCGTGACGAGCACGTTTGACTCCGCGACAGGAGATCTCCGCCTCGACTACGTCCACAACGGGCTGGCCGAGGTCGACATCAGCGGCGGAGGACGTGCGCCGCTCACGCTGTTGCTCGCCGACGGCTCGACCGCCGACTCGTTCTGGCGCCAGGACACGGCTGCCGGCCCGGTGCTCGAGCAGGGGCCGGAGCTCGTGCGGACGGCGAGGGTGGCCGGGCCATACCTCATCCTCACCGGCGACACGAGCGCCGCGACGGCAATGAAGGTCTGGGCGCCTCCGCAGGTCCGTGAGATCTCGTTCAACGGAGCGCCGGTCGCACGCGCATGGCTTCGCGGCCCGAGGGCGACACGGGCTCACGGCCGCCCCGACGATCACCGACCGGGTGATAGGGCCAGATCGGGTGGTGCACCCGTGACCGCCCAACTCCCGGGACCGGCGCCGATCACACTGCCTGACCTGACGACGGCCCGGTGGAAGTACGCGCCGGAGTCCATCGAGTCGCAGCCGTCGTTCGACGACTCGAGCTGGCTCCTCGCCGACAAGACGACGACGAACAGCACGACCAAGCCCCCTGCCGGGCAGCCGGTGCTCACCGAGGATGACTACGGCTTCCATCAGGGCGACGTCTGGTATCGCGGGTCGTACTCGAGCGGGGCTGCGGCGACGACGCTGACCATGAACTACGGCGGCGGTGGAGCCGGCATGCTCCAGGCGTGGCTCGACGGCGTGTACCTCGGGCAGAACGTCCTCGCCAGCAACGCGTCCTCACCGCCGACGACGGGCACGGCCACCTTCACGATCCCGACCGGTCTGCGGACGGACGGACCGCACATCCTCGCGGTCATGGTCCGCAACGATGGCCACAACGAGGACGGAGGCGTCAACGACGCCCAGAAGGAAGGACGGGGTCTGATCTCGGTCAAGTTCACCGACGCCAGCCAGACGGCGGTCAGCCCGCAGATCACGTGGCGGATCCAGGGCGACCTCGGCGGCGAGGACATCGCCGATCCGGCCCGCGGGGTCGAGAACACCGGCGGACTGTTCGGCGAGCGCCACGGCTGGTACCTGCCGGGCTACCCGGACGGCGGCTGGGCGAGCGTGACCGTGCCGGCGCAGTCGGCGATGTCGGGCACCGCGTGGTACCGGACGACGTTCGTCCTGCACATCCCGAGGGTGGACGACGCGTCGCTCGGCATCACGATCGGGGATCCGTCGACGCCGCAGTCAACGGCGGACTATCGGGCGCTCATCTTCGTCAACGGATGGAACATGGGCCAGTACATCGCCAACGTCGGACCGCAGCACACGTTCGTCATCCCGAACGGCGTCCTGGATCCGGACGGGCACAACACGCTTGCCGTCGCGGTGACGAGCGACGGCGGGGCTGGCAACGGGCTCGAGAAGGTCTCGCTCACGAACCTCGGGACCGTCCGCGGCGGGGTCCCGGTGCGCATGGACCGGGCTCCGAGTTGGAACGCCGCCGTCTGGGGTCGTCCGACAACTCCGAGCGAAGTGGCGATGGAGGGTTTCGCGGGCAACGCCGCCACCCCCGCCCGGGGCGGCGACACATTCACCGTCAGCGGCACGGTCGCGAACCTCAGCGGTCCAACGGCGCACGACGTCAGCGCGACGCTCGACCTCCCGGCGGGATGGACCGCGACTCCGACGAGCACCACGACTGTCGGGACGCTCGCGCCGGGCGCATCGCAGCGGGTCAGCTGGCAGGTGACGATTCCCGACGACGCGACTCAGGGCAGGTATGCGGTTGCGACCAGGGTCAACTACCAGCAGGGAGCGACAAGCGGCACGACCGGGGGCGCATATCAG
This sequence comes from uncultured Solirubrobacterales bacterium, assembly GCA_963811135.1. GTDB lineage: Bacteria > Actinomycetota > Thermoleophilia > Solirubrobacterales > Solirubrobacteraceae > Palsa-465. The sequence goes on from CAWEQG010000020.1 coordinate 759,742, forward strand.
CTATCGGTCATCCCGAAGGGCCTCGTCTACATCAGCGACCTGCCGTTCGTCTCGGCGACCAACGGCTTCGGCCCGGTCGAGCGCGACATGAACGTCGGAGGCGCGAACGCGGACGACGGTAGCCCGATCACGATCCACGGAGTCACGTACGCCAAGGGCCTCGGCACGAACGCGGTGAGCAGCGTCGTCATCGACGTGCCCGCCGGCTGCACGACGTTCTCGAGCGACGTCGGCGTCGACGACTCGGCCGGCGGGAAAGGTAGCGTCACATTCAGCGTGCTGGCCGACGGCATCCAGGTCGCGTCCACCGGTGTCATGCGAGGCGGCCAGGCTGCGCAGCACCTGACCGCCAACGTCACCGGGGTCTCGCAGCTCACGCTCGACGTCGGCGACGCGGGCGACGGCATCGGACACGACAACGGCGACTGGGCGGACGCGGAGCTCATGTGCGCCGGCTGAGTTCGCCCGTGTAGCGAGCGATCTGGCGGCCGCCATGGACGCCGGCCGGACGGCACGCTGATCTACTTCGTCGCCGACGATGCCGTCTCGGGAACGATGGCGGAGAAGGCCATCGCCGACGAGCGGCGCTCGATCGAGCTGTCCGACAACGCCGACGCCACAGCGGTCGCCGCGACGTTGAACCCGGCGATGTCGGCCTGGGTAGCTCTACGCCTTCGGGTTCCGATCGAGTCGGGGCAGAGCGTCCTCGTGCTCGGAGCGACAGGTAATGCCGGCACGATGGCAGTCCGGGTGGCCAAGCTGCTCGGTGCGGGCCGTGTGGTCGGCGCCGGACGCGACCCCGAGCGCCTGAACGCCCTCACGACCGTCGGCGCCGATGCCGTCGTCCAGCTGACCGACGACGCCGAGGCCACCGCCGCAGCTCTCGCCGCCGCGGCGGCCGAAGTCGACATCGTCATCGACTACCTGTGGGGGACACCCGCCCGGCACGCGATGATGGCATTGCTCACCACACGGTCCGACCGCAGCCGTCGGCTGGACTGGATCCAGATCGGCTCGATCGCCGGGCCGACAATCGAGCTGCCCTCCGTGGCGCTGCTCTCGGCGAACCTCCGACTCCAAGGCAACGGCCAGGGAGCCGTATCGACCGAGGCGTACCTCGCCCAGCTCCCCTCCCTCGTCGACCAGATCAACGCCGGCACGATCGCGCTCAAAGCAACCCCGAAGCCGCTGGCGGATGTGGAGACGATCTGGGCCAGCACCGACCAACCAGGCGAGCGCACCGTCCTCATCCCGTGAGCGGTAGCACGGGGGCGCGTGACGAAAGAACGCGCGGGCGGCTGGGGGCGGCCGATGATCACGCGGCGTTCCAGGTTGGCAGCGCGGGGTTCTGAAGGATGGCGTCGAAGGCGTGCTCGGCGGCGCCGAGCATCGGTGCTCGCTCTCCGAGAGCGCCGACGGAGATCGTCGGTGGATGTGCTGCGATCGCGGCCATCAGTCCGTTCCGGTAGGCGCGGTCGACGCGATCGCCGGCGATGTCGACGAGCTCGCGGGCAACGCCGCCGACGGTCACGATCTCGGGATCGAGCGCGTTAACGAGCCCGGCAATGCCGCGGCCGAGGCCAGCCGCCGCGTGCTCGACGATGCGGGATTCCGCGGGGCACCCGGCGCGCGCGGCGCCCAGCACGTTGCGACTGAAGCTCACCTCGTCCATTGGGGTGGGGCGACCGAGCGCGCGGGCCCAGGCCGCCCCGTCGAGGATCGTGTTCCAGCATCCCCGCGCGCCGCATCGACACAGCGCGTCGCGTCGCCCGAACGGCATGTGACCGAATTCGCCGGCGCGGCCGTTGGCGCCGAGCACGGCTCGGCCGGCGTCGATGATCGCGCCGCCGACGCCGGAGTCCATGTAGATGTGCACGGAGCTGGCCGTTCCGACGGCCGCGCCGCGTCGGGCCTCGGCAACGGCTGCGAACGTCGCATCGTTACCGGCCAACAGAGGCAGCGTTGCAGCCCCGCGCGGTCGCACGGCGAGAAGGTCGACATCAAGCCATCCCAAGTTTGATGCCTGAACGAGCCGCGTGCCGCTCACGGTCCCGGGTACCGATATCGCGATCGCCCGGACCCGACCGCGGTAGCGCTTGCAGACGGCGCGCAGGGCGCGCGACACCTCGCCCAGGACCGTTGCATGGTCACGACCGTGCGCGCGCTCACGACGCTCGAGCACCCCGCCGCCCACTTCGACGGCGGCGACCTCCCATGACTCGTGGGCAACCGCAACGACCCCCACGAGCGGGCCGTGCGGATGCGGCCCGAGCGAGCGAGTCGGTCTTCCCTTTTCTCCCGTCGCGATGGGGAGTCCTTCGATCAGCAGCTCCGAGGCGACCAGGCGTCTGACCGTGTCGGCGGCCACACCGGAGGACATCCCGAGCCTGCGAGCAAGCTCCGCCCGTGTGATCCCCGGCTCCGCATGCACGGTTCGCACCACCTCGCCGGCAAACGAGAACCGAGCCTCGTGAGCCGAGATGTCGCGGATATCGAAGACCTCACCCATTTTCCTCGGTCGCCGAGTATATTCGACCGCATCCCGCGATCGAGAGCACAACCGCGCCCAGCAGCCCGGGCCGCGCACGAGGCCACCGGGGAGAGCCAAGGATGACCGCACTCCTTGCGCTTCTCACGGTGACGACGTTCGGTGTCTGGATCCCGCTGGCGCAGATCGTTCCAGGCATCTCCCAGCACACCCGGGCCTTCTACGTGACGGTCGGCAACCTTGCCTTCGCGATCGGCGCACTCCTCGTCGCCGGCGGCCATCTCGATTTCGGCTGGAGAACGTTCTGGCTCCCCCTGGCCGGTGGCGTCCTATGGACGGCGGGCAACTTCTCCGCCTTCCGGGCGACCGAAACGATCGGGCTCGCCCGAGCGGCCGGAACGTGGACCCCGCTCAATGTCATCGTTGCGTTCGTATGGGGAGCCCTGGTGTTCGGCGAACTGGACAACTTCACCGCCGCTCACTTCGCCTTCCTGGCCGCAGCGCTGATCCTCATCCTGATCGGAATGCTGCTCATCGTCGGCTCGCAACGCACCATCGCTGCCAACACACCCGACATGACCTCCCGCACCGGCTGGCTCTGGGCAAGCGCGGCAGGAGTCCTGTGGGGAACCTATTTCGTGCCGGCGCAGTGGGCCGACGTCCCCGCGCGCACAAGCAACCTTCCACTCGCCATCGGCATCTTCGCGGCCGGCTCCGCGCTCGCGCTTTTCAGGCGCGGGCTCACCCGGCTGAGCTTGCCGGTGACGACCCTCCAGATCGCAGCCGGTGTTGTCTTCGGCATCGGCGACCTCGCCCTCCTCGGTCTGGTCGGGCGGGTGGGCACGGGCGTCGGCTTCACCATCGCGCAGCTGAGCCTTCTCGTCAACGCCAGCGTCGGCATCTGGATCTTCAAGGTCCCACAGCCAGGCACACGCGCGGCGAAAACCGCCCTAACCGGCATCCTGATCGCGGGCATCGGCGGGTGCGTCGTCGGCGCCATGCGCTAGCCATTCATCCATGGCCCCTCAGGCTACGATGCGGTCGTGGCCATGCGACTGGCCTTGGACGAACCGTCCGTACTGCGCTCGCGCACCATCGGCGAGTCGTGGTTGGCGGTGGCCGGCCTGATCGTGGCCGGCGGCTTGCCGAGCCTGTACGACGGTTTGCCGATCCGGGAGGTCTCGCTGGTTACGTTGGTGGTCGCTCGGCCGGATCCCGACGACGAGATCATCGCGATCCACGCGGACCCTGAGCGGCTGGCGTGGATGCACGCCAACTTCACTGATCGCGTAGCCGTGGCGAGCCTCGATGACGCGGATAGCTACGCGACGCGGCTGTTCGACTACGAGCACTCCGGCCATGACCAGGTCAAGTGGGTGATCGACCGACTCCGGGCCGACCCTTCGTCGCGTTCGGCGACGATCACGACGTTTCAACCGCACACCGACACGACGTACATCCCGTGTATCAGCATGCTCGACTTCTGGCTTCCGGACGGTGCCCTCGAGCTAGTCGTGTACGCGCACAGTGTTGACTTCGGCGCCAAGGGCTACGGGAATCTCGTCGAGCTGGCCTGGTTGCAGCGCCACGTCGCCGATGCGCTCGGCGTGCCCGTCGGCCGGTTGTTGATGATCATCAAGTCGGCTCACGTGTACGAAACCGAGCTGAACTACATCGAGGGAGTGCTGGCGGGGGACGCCGCCGGGCGGTCAGAGCAGCAATCCGGGGACGGGGCCAAGAGCCAACTCCGCTAGGGACGGAACCGTCGCTGCGACCCGTCCCGCCCTGCTCGCCGGCGGCGGTCTGGCGCATTTCGCGACGCAGATGCGAAGCCCGCTCGGCCGCGAGCGCAAACGCCTCCTGGGCAGCCTCCTCGGCGAGGTCCATGTCACCGAGGAAGCCGACAAGGGACGCTAGGACGCGCCCCCACTCGCGCTGGAAGACCTGCTCAATCAGTGCGCGTACTCCACGGGGACCTCGACGAGCGGGCGCACCTCGACGGCGCCGCCGAGGCGGACCGCCGGAATCCGCTGCGCGAACTCCAGCGCGTCGTCCAAGTTGGACGCGTCGACCACGTAGTAGCCGCCGAGCACCTCCTTGGTGTCGGCATAAGGGCCGTCGATGATCAGGTGCTCAGCAGCGCCGTAGCGAACCGTCGTCGCCGAGTCGGCCGGTTGTAGGTGCGCGCCACCGAGGCAGCGGGAGTCCTCGCGCAGCGCCCAGTACTCGGAGTTCACCGACTCGTGTTCGTCCTCTCCGAGTGCCTCGTGGCTGCCAGGCTTGGGATAGATCAGCAGTGCGAACTTCATACCCGCCTCCTTTGGGAGATAGTTGATCATCCTTGAGACGAACGGGCGGGACAAGAGGGGACAGCGGCCCGGAAACTCTCTCAACGGTCGGCGGAGTCTTTGATCGGCAGGCAAGACCGCATCGCTCGATCAGAACAATCCCTTCGCCGATCCTGAGGGTGCACCATGCCTCACCGACACTGGCTACCTGTGCCTCCGTCTCCTTGCGGTTGGTCCGCTTGCGTCGTGGGTCGTGATCGGAGAGGATCAGGCGGGTGACCCGCGACCAGGACAGCTGAGCCGGAGCCATGGCTCAAGCGCCGATGCGGGTGCTGATTGCCGGGGGCGGGATGGCGGCTCTCGAGACGGTGATGGCGTTGCGTTCCTTGGCGGGCGATCGCGTCGCGATCGCGCTCATCGCTCCCGACGCCGAGTTGGTCTATCACCCGATTGCGGCCAAAGCGCCCTACGCCGTGGGCCGGATGCGTCGGATTCCGCTCGAGCGACTACTGGCTGACGCGGGCGGGCAACGGTTTCCCCTCAGTGTCAGCGCGGTTGACCCGGCAGCCAGGGTGGTGCGGACGACGGCGGGGCGGGAGTTCGAGTATGACGAGCTCGTGTTGGCCCTGGGAGCGGAGCCGGTTCCGGTGGTCCGGCACGCGACGACCTGGGACGACCGCACCGGGGCCGAGACGCTCGGCGGGCTAGTCCGAGACTTCGAGATGGGGTACAGCAGGAGGCTGGCGGTGGTGATCCCGTCTGGGCCAGTGTGGCCGCTGCGTGGCTACGAACTGGCACTGATGCTCACGCAAGACGCGCGTGGGATGGGACTGGAGATCGAAGCATCGCTCGTCACGCCAGAACGGTCACCTCTGGAGATGCTCGGCGACGAGGCGGTCACGGCCGTCTCGGAGGCGCTGCGCGAAGCAGGGGTAGCGGTCGTCTTCGCCAACCAGGTCGAGATAGAGCTCGGACAGCACCAGGTGCTGGTGGCACATCCCTCGGGAAAGCGGGTCGACGTCGATCGAGTCGTCGCGCTGCCGACACTGCGCGGGCGGCCGATCCCTGGCGTTCCGGTCGAGGAGCACGGTTTCGTCGAAATCGACGAGCGCTGCCGCGTCAAAGGAGTGGAGCACGTCTGGGCAGTCGGAGACATCACCGCCTTTCCCGTTAAGTCCGGAGGTATGGCCACGGAGGAGGCCGATGTCGCCGCGGAGGCCATCGCCGCTGCTGCGGGCGCCGACATCGAGCCCCGCGCGTTCCGCCCGGCCGGGCGAGGAGAGTTCGCCGCCCTCCCAGCCGGCAGATACCTCGCGCCGTGGCTTGGACCCGACGAGGTGGGGGAGTCGACGACGAATCTCCCGACGCTCGGAGTGCCGATCCTCACCTACCTGAAGCGCGATTTCGAAGCCGGGTGGCGCGGAGAGATCTGACCATCTGGAGCCCCTGCTGGGTGCGGCCCGTAATCGCTTGGCGACCCCGCAGAACACGTTCAGTCAGTCACGGAGTCGATCCCGAGATCTTCGAACGATCGCGGCCGTGCTTCGAGCGGTGTTTGAGGAGTTCATGCTCCAAACGCCGCTCCCGGCCGACGTGTCGCTCACAGAGATGACGCTAGGCGGCGTTCCGGTTCTGGAGATTTCGGTGCCCGAGGCCATCGCGGACGCCGCACTGCTGTAATTCCACGGCGGCGTCTTCGCGCTCGGGTCGGCTCGCGCAAGTGCTGGCCTCGCCTGCCTGCTCGCGCGGCAGTCCCGCGCGAAGGTGCTCTCCGTTGACTACCGGCTCGCCCCGGAGCATCCGTACCCGGCAGCCACCGACGACGCGCTCGGGTCATACCGCGGTCTGCTCGAGACGGGGATCCGGCGGCCGCCGCGCTCAGTCCGCTGTTCGCCGATCTGCGCGGGATCGCACCGCTGCTCATCCAATGCGGTTCGAACGAGGTGTTGCTGGATGACGCGACGCGCCTCGCCGCCGCGGCGGCCAGCGCCGACGTCGCCGTCCAACTGGACGGTCACGCCGGGAGCGCCCCACGTCTTCCAGGCGTCCGCGCCGGAGCTCGCTGAGGCCAACGCTGCGCTCGCGCGCACAGGTGCGTTCCTGCGAGCCCACCTGCAGCCCGCCGAGTAACGGTCGCAGCGCGGGCCGCGGAAGGCGAACCCACCGTGATCATGGCCCGTCGTGCCTCGGTGTCGTGGACCCGTTAGGCGCCTGTGAATCGATAGTCGGTCTGCCACGCGTCGGTCGGGTCGGTGTGGGCGGTCCAAAAGAGTTCCGCGATGTTTTCCGGATCGAACGCCGTCCCACGCACGACCGAGCCGGCGATCGTGACGGTGGCGGCATGGATGCCGTCCTCCTGGACACCGGCGGCGATCAGGGTCGCTGCCGAGCGCAGCGCCGCCTTGCCCATGGACAGGCTCGCCAGCGCGGGCACCGGATGGTCGGCGAAGCCGCCGCTGGTGAAGAGCAGCGTGCCGGCGCCGGCCGTCCGCAGGACGGGTGCGGCGACCTGTGCCGCGACGACGGCGCCGAGGACATCGACGTCATACGCGGTCCGGAGCCGTCCGACCGTCGTGTCGAGGATCTCGCCAGGATCCGGCAGGGCAGCGTTGTACACGGCGACGCCGGGGGCCCCTGGGGCGCGGAAAATCCGCTCGAGTGTCGCACGGTAGCCGTCCAGATCTTCGATGTCTCCGCGCACCGCATCGATCTCGAGCCCGTCGCTACGCAGCTCAGAGGCGAGTTGCTCGACCGCTTCGCCGCGGGCGATGAGCGTGCTGCGGAAGCCTTCGCGGCCGAAGCGCCGAACGACGCTGGCGCCGACGCCAGGTCCGGCCCCGATCAGCAGGAGGTGACGAGGGTCAACAGACTCGGGCATATGCCGCCTCCGGGTAGAGCTTCGCCCGGCTCTCCGCTCCGGCCACGTGTCCTTGGGGTCCAATCACCCGACGAACATTCATCAAGGGTCGGGTGAGGCGTCATCACCGGATCAGGGTGATTTCGGTCCCGTCGGGATCTGAAACACCCCTGGGTCCAGGCCGGTGGACGCGTTAGTCCGACGGCTCCCTGTCGGCGTGTAGACCGTCTGTGCTCAGTTCGCCGCCGGCTACTTCCTGCGCCGTGACGCGACGGAGTGGTTCTGGGACCGCGGAAACGCCGGTCGATGGCCGCCGCCGGCCATCGCCCCGCTTCCAGCCGGGCGTACTCGCAGAAACCGGATGCAGTTGAGTCGATTGACATGGCCGTGGCCCGCTGCGACGCTTGCGAGCGATCGTCGATCGGCGACTGGGCAGGATCTGGAGGGAGATGCGATGGATGCTTTCGCGCTCACCTATGAAGGTTTCGATCCGGATCAGGAGGGGCTTCGCGAAGCGTTGACCTCGACTGGCAACGGTTATCTGTGCGCTCGCGGCACCGCCGAGTGGGAGGACGCCGATGGGGTGCATTACCCCGGCACGTACGCGCATGGGGTCTACAACCGGGAGACCACCATCCTGGGCGGGCTGCCGGTGCTCAATGAGGATCTCGTCAACCTTCCCAACTGGCTGGTGGTCAAGGTGCGGATCGAGGGTGAGGACGCAATCAGGCTTGCCGACGTCGAGTTGCTCGACTACCGCCACTCGCTCGACATCCGCCACGCAGTGGTTGTGCGGGAGCTCCGCTTCCGCGATCGCAGCTCACGTGAGACGAGGCTGGAGAGCCGCCGGTTCGTCAGCATGGCGGACGTCCATCACGCGGGGATCGAGTGGACGCTGACCGCGGAGAACTGGTCTGGGCGGGTCGAGGTCGTCTGCGCGCTCGACGGGCGCGTGACCAACAGCGGCGTGGCTCGCTATCAGGAGCTCGAGGGCCGGCACCTGGATCCGGTCTCGCCGCGGACGTTCGGGCCTGAGGTGATCGCGCTGAAGGTCCAGACCCGGCAGTCGAACCTGTACATCAGCCAGGCGGCGCGGAGCCGCGTCTTCCAAGGCACCAACCCGGTGACGGTGGAGCGCAGCCTGTTCCAGACGGAGGACTACATCCAGCAGGTTCTGGCGTTCGACGTCCGGCAGGGGGCGACAGTTCGCGTGGAGAAGCTGGTCGTGTTCTCCACGTCTCGGGACCCGGCGACCAGCGATTCGCTGACCCGGGCCGGCACGTCGGCGGCGCGCAGCGGGGACTTCGAGGCCGAGCTCGGGCGGCATCGGTTGGCCTGGGAGGAGCTCTGGCGGGTGTGTGACCTACGGGTGGAAGCCGATCGCGACGTGCAGCGGCTGCTGCGCCTGCACACCTGCCATCTGTTGCAGGTGTGCTCGCGTCACACGGCCGACATCGATGCCGGGGTTCCGGCCCGCGGGCTCAACGGCGAGGCCTACCGCGGGCATGTCTTCTGGGACGAGCTGTATGTGTATCCGTTCCTTAACTATCGGATGCCCGAGGTCACCCGGGGCCTGTTGATGTACCGGTACCGGCGCCTGGACGAGGCGCGTGCGGCGGCCTTCGAGGCGGGCTTCCGTGGCGCCATGTTCCCGTGGCAGAGCGGGAGTGAGGGCAAGGAGGAGACGCAACGAGTCCATCTCAACCCGCTCTCGGGCCGCTGGGAGCCCGATCTCAGCCGCAACCAGCGCCACGTCAATGCGGCGATCTTCTACAACATCTGGCATTACTTCCAGGCCACCCAGGATCTGGCGTTCCTGCGCGACTATGGCGCGGAGATGATGCTCGAGATCGCCCGCTTCTGGGCGTCGATCGCGCACTTCAACCCGGATCGCGAGCGTTACGAGATCCACGGCGTGATGGGCCCGGACGAGTTCCACGAGAAGTATCCGGGCGCGACCGAAGCCGGCCTTCGAAACAACGCCTACACCAACGTGATGGTGGCGTGGCTGTGCGAGCTCGCGCAGGAGGTCCTCTCGCTGCTGCCCGGAAGCCGCGCGGAAGCGCTCAGGGACAGGCTCTCGCTCGGCGACGACGAGCTGCACACGTGGGAGGACATGAGCCGCCGGATGTTCGTGCCGTTCCAGGACGGGGGCATCATCAGCCAGTTCGAAGGCTACGACCGGCTGGAGGAGCTCGACTGGGACGGGTATCGCGCCAAGTACGGCAACGTCCAGCGGCTCGACCGGATCCTGCGCGCCGAGGGCGATGACCCCGATCGCTACAAGGTCGCCAAGCAGGCGGACACCGTGATGTTGTTCTACCTCTTCTCCTCCGAGGAGCTCCAGCGACTGTTCGATCGCCTCGGCTACGAGTACGGGCCCGACACCGCGCGCGACAACGTCGCTTACTACGACCGTCGCACATCGCATGGCTCGACGCTCAGCTACATCGCCTACGCCGGGGTCCTCGCGGCGCTGGACGCCGAGAGCTCCTGGGATCGCTTCCTCGTAGCGCTGAAGAGCGACGTGGGCGACGTTCAGGGCGGGACGACCAAGGAGGGGATTCACATGGGCGTGATGGCCGGCACGCTCGACCTCGTTCAGCGCAGCTACATGGGCACTCAGGTCCGCGAGGGGGTCCTTCGGTTCGACCCCAGGCTGCCGGCGCCGATCGACGGGCTGTCGTTCTCGATGCAGTTCCGGCGGACCCCGCTCCTGGTGACGCTCGCTGACGGCCGGCTGACGCTCGCCGCGCATCCTGAGGGCGTCAACCGGCCGATCAAGGTTGGGGTCGGAGATCAGGTTCGCGACTTCTGCCCCGGGGACCGTTACACCTTCGAGTTGCAGCCGGGCGGAAGCGTCGAGCAGCAACTCCACAACTAGAGAGGAGCACTCGTGCCGAAACGATTCCAGGGAGCGATCTTTGACGTCGACGGCGTGCTCGTCGACTCGCCCCACCAGAAGGCCTGGCGCGAGTCGCTGCGAGAGCTGATGGAGAACGACTGGAGCGATATCCGCGATCACACGACCTGGTCGCCGGAGGCGTTCACGCCGCGGGTCTACGAACAGCAGATGTCCGGCAAGCCGCGAATGGACGGCGCCCGCGCGGCGCTCGAGTACTTCCACGTGCCCGATGACGACGACCATCGCCTGGCCCAATACGCCGATCGCAAGCAGGAGATGGTTGTGCGCCTGATCGAGGCCGGGGACTTCACCGCCTACCCGGACGCCCTGCGCTTCATCATCCACGTCAAGGACGCGGGGATCCGCACCGCGGCCGCCTCGTCGTCCAAGAACGCGGATCTGTTCCTGAGCAAGATCAGGCTCGACACCTTCGCCGAGGAGAACGGGATCACCTCGGCGTCGCTGCGGCCGGGTCTGACGCTGCTCGACTACTTCGACGCCGATGTCTCGGGGAGGGACTTCGCGCACGGAAAGCCCCACCCCGACATGTTCCTGGCAGCGGCGCAGGAGCTGGGGACCGCGCCCGAGAACTCGTTGGTGATGGAGGACGCCGCCGCCGGGGTGCAGGCCGCCAAGGCCGGGCACATGGCGGCCATCGGCATCGCGCGTGTAGATGACGCGAAGCTGCTGGCCGCGGCGCACGCCGACATCGTGGTCACGAGCCTCGACGACGTGGATC